>NZ_JADPKT010000095.1 GCF_023074075.1 Bradyrhizobium sp. 138
CTACGGCCAACCTTGACCGCTCCTCGCCTCGGCGCCCAAGACCGCCTCCAACAAACGACGCCCTCTTGACAACTCATTCCCCATACAAGGATGACGGATTGGGAAAAAAGAGCCCGGCCCTGTTTCACCAAAGCCGGGCTTCTCAGTAATGTCAGGCCGAGGCTGAGGGGCTATCGGCCTGACGGGAAAGGGCGGCGAGACGCCAGCTCGCGCAGGGAATGTCTTTCGCTGCGACCGTGATCTCCTTGTCGAAGCGCACCAGTTTCCAGTCGTCGGGGTGATTGACGAAGGTGAAACCGGATTTGCGCGCGAGCGAGAGCATGGTCTCGTTGGAGCGGAGCGTGTCGCCGAAGATGTGCTCGGCCCCAAGCGCAGCGGCGCGGCATTCGAGATTCTTCAAAAGCGCAGTCGCGATGCCGTGGCCCTGCCAGCGGTCATCGACCGACAGGCCGAATTCGAGCGTCGCGATTTCCGCGTGCAGCGAGTAGCGCGCCTCGGCGACGATGGTCTCGAAGCCGTCGACCATCATGGTCGCAACGATCGTGAAGCGCTCGCGCTCACCGATCTCGAGGAAGTCGTGCAGCAGCCCGTTCGGCAGCTCGCTGATCGCGCCGAAGAAACGGTTATAGCGGGAGCGGGTCGAGAGCGAGCGAAAATAGTGCTGGAGCTCGTCGGCGTCGCGCGGCTCGACGAAGCGGACGTTGAGCGCCTCGCCATGCCGGGTGCGCAGCGCATCCGAATATTGCGCGAGGTCTTCGAGACGAAGCGTGCTCATGACACAAGCCCTGCGAAAAAGGGACCGCCGGCGCCCCCACAGTCAGGCGGCGCCGGCCTGGCGGCCAATCAGGCCCGCCAGAAGGGTTTGTCGGCCTCATAGGCGACGTCGGACCAGGAGAGGCCGACGTCCTGGAGATCCCGCGCGGTCCAGTGGGAGAGTTCGCGCCTGTTGCGGTACCGCTCGTGCCAGATGTGGAGGGTCTCACTGATCTGCTGGAGCAGGCCGGGCGCATGATGATTTGTCATCGAGTTGTGGGTCAAAGTAGACATTTTCAGCTCCTGGAGCTAACTTGACCGCTAATATCTGCTTTCTAGTGCGGTGCGACAAACGACAATTTGTACCTTTTCGCATGAAATAACGTCATGTATCCTGCTGCCAAATGACTGCCAGATTGCCCTCTTTGAATGGATTGCGGGCGTTCGAGGCCGCCGCGCGCCATCTCAGCTTCACGCTGGCGGCCAGCGAGCTGAACGTGACCCAGACCGCGATCAGCCATCAGATCCGAAGGCTCGAGGAGGAGCTCGGCATCCGCCTGTTCATCCGGCAGAACCGCGCGCTGGCGCTGACGCCGGAGGCGCGGGACTACCTTCCGGGCGTCCGCGCCGCGTTCAACGATCTGCGCCTTGCCACCGATCGCCTGCTGCGCAAGGACGACGACAAGGTGCTGACGGTCTCGACCATCGCCTCGCTGGCGGCGAAATGGCTTCTGCCGCGCCTGACCGATTTCCAGGAGCGCCATCCCGGCATCGACGTTCGCATCACCACCTCGACCAGCCTCGTCGACTTCCAGCGCGACAATGTCGATGCCGCGATCCGCTACGGCCGTGGCCAGTGGCCCGGCCTGCGCGCCGACTGGCTGATGGCGGATGAGCTGTTTCCGGTGTGCAGCCCCTCCCTGCTGCGCGGCGACAAGCCGCTGCGCAGGCCCGAAGACCTGAAAGACCACGTGCTGCTGCACACCACCAGCGGCGACGATTGGCGGCTCTGGCTGACGGCGGCGGGTCTGCCGGCCGGCCTGTCGCGGCAGCCCGGCATTACCCTCGACATGACCCTCATGACCGTGCAGGCGGCGATCGACGGCATGGGGGTGGCCATGGGCCGGACCTCCTACGTGCAGGACGACATCGCCAAGGGCCGCCTCGTGGTTCCCTTCAAGATCGCGCTGCCGGCGGATGCCGGCTTCTACCTGGTGTCGCCGGAAGGCCGCCGCGAGGCGCCGAAACTTATCGCGTTCCGCGACTGGATGATCGCTGCAACACAAAACAAAGCCTGAAAGGATCGCTGACTTTCTTCAGCTCTCCCGTGGAAACGGGCGAGGCAGCACCGCCGGGGCAGCTACAGCTCCACCACCACGTAATCGCTCTCGACGCTCACCGGAATCGTCTCGGCGACATACGGCCCCTTCACCACGCTCGCGCCCGGCTCGACACGGGCGGGATAGGCCTTCACGCGGAACCGGCGGGGGTCGCAATAGGATTGGCCGGTGCGGATGTCGAACTCCCAGCCGTGCCAGGGACAGCGGATGATCTCCCCGAGCTTCGTGTATTCGATCTCGCCGGATCGTTGGATTGCGCGAGCCCGATCAGCGGCCCCTCGCACAGCGCCGCGCCCTGATGCGGGCAGCGGTTCATCAGGCCGAAATATTCACCCTTGATGTTGAAGACCGCGATCGGCCGCCCCTCGATCTCCAGGAATTTTCGCGTGCCCGGCGGAAGTTCGTCGACCGGCGCAATGACGTGTCTTGCCATCAGGAAATGCCGTAAAGCTTCTTCGCGTTACCGAGATAGAACGCCTCACGATTGGCCTCGCTGACACCGGCCGGCAACACGCGCGAGGGCTCGTCATAGTCCCAATGCGGATAGTCGGTCGCGAACAAGAGCCGGTCCCAGCCGATCCAGTTGATGACGTCGAACAGATCCTCGCGCCGCTCCGGATCCTCCATCGGCTGCGTGGTCCACCACACCTGCTCGCGGATGTATTCGGACGGCGGACGCTTCACATGCGGCACCTCGCTGCGCAGGCGCTCCCATACCTTGTCCAGCCGCCACGCCAGCGACGGCGCCCAGCCGAAGCCGGCCTCGATCATTACCATCTTCAGTTTCGGGAAGCGCTCGAACACGCCTTCCAGAACAAGACTGGCCAGCGCCGATTGCTGGCACTGCGAATGCCCGACCATCTCCTCGATGTAGTAGGATGGCCAGCCCGAGGGCGTGATCGGGTTGCCGCCGAAGCCGAAGGCGTGGACACCGACGGGCAGCCCCGCTTCTTCCGCGGCTTGATAGATCGGCCAGTAACGCCGCTGGCCGAGCGGCTCGACATTGCGGCTGAGCAGCAGCACTTGCACGAAATTCTTGTCGCCGGCGCGCTCGCGGATCTCGGCAGCGGCCGACAAACCATCCTCGTTACCGACGACGATCGACGCCTTCAGCCGCTTGTCCCTGCTGGTCCACTTGTCGATCTGCCAATCGTTGATCGCCGAGCACAAGGCGGCCGCAAGCTCGTGATTGCGGATGCCCTGCCCGGTGTTGAGCGGATTGAGCACCCCTAATTGCACATTGTTGGGATCGAGCAATTGCTTCTGCATGAAGGACAGCGAAGAGCCCTGCGGCCCGCCTTCGGGCGGATAGGCATCGCGGCGCGAGGCATTGGGCTGGGCCTTCGGATAGGGCGGACCTTCCATCATGCCTTGATAGGCGTGGACACCGTAGACCTCGAGATGATGCTGCCAGCGTTTGGCAAGATAGGGGTAAAGCTCGGTGCCGGTGGCGCGGGCCGGATGGATGTCGCAATCCGCGATTGCGGTTTTGACGGTCAGCGGGGAAGCGGCTTCTTGGTTCTCGCGGAACTGGATATTCATCGCCTTGCCTCCTTTGGCAGCGGGCTCACGTCAGGCGGGGATAGGTCGCATGCGGATTGTCGATCATGATCTTGCGCACGAGATCGGGGGACAGACCATCGGGCAGCGCGTCCTGGGCGTCGAACTGCCAGTGCGGATAGTCCGTGGAGAATAGGACCAATTCGTCCGACTGCATATGATCAAACAGGCGATTTAATGTCGCCTCATCTGGCGGTGCATCAAATGGCTGTAGCGAGAAACGGATGTTGCTGCGCACAATCTCCAGCGGCGCGCGATCGACCCACGGCGTCTCCATCCGCACCCCGCGCCAGAACTTGTGCAAGCGCCAGAGATAGGGGGAGATCCAGGAGACGCCTGACTCCAGCATTACCATTTTCAGGCGCGGATATTTGGCGAACACGCCCTCGACGATCAGGCTGGTGAGCTGGGTCTGGAACGCTTGGGCCTGCCCGACATAATCCTCGATGTGATAGGAACCCCATCCCACGGCGGTCGGCGGATTGTGGTAAGCGGAACCGGCGTGGATGCCAACGGGCAGCTCCAGACGTTCCGCGGCTTCATAGATCGGCCACAGCGCGCGCTTGCCGAGCGGCGTATCGCCCATGACCAGCATCAGCACCTGAACGAAGCGCTTGTCGTGCGCGCAGCGCTCGATCTCGGCGACGGCCTTTTCGACGCTTTGCGTCGGGATCACGATCGAGCCGCGCAGGCGCTTGTCGCGATCGAGCCATTCCTTCGCCAGCCAATCGTTCAGCGCGCGGCAGAAGGCGGCCTGCAAATCTTCCGAAAACACCATCTGCACGCCATAGAGCGGATTGCAGATGGCGTAATCGAGCTTGAACGCATCGAGCACATGGCGCTGCATGTCCTCCAGGCTCTCGCCCGGCTTGCCGCTTTCGGGGCGCCAATCGGGCCGCGCCGTGATCGGCGAATTCTGCGGATAGGATTGCGAGACGAGGTCGACCATGCCGCGCGTCGTCACCTGATCGCGCCAGTAATCGTTCAGATACGGCAGCAGGCTGGTCAGATGCGGCACGGCCGGATGCACATCGCAATCCACACCGCCCGCGATCAGGGACGCCATGACGTCTCCTTCACGTTTCCTCGTCTCGTTTTGTCTCGTCCACCATTCAAGCAGGCCTGCCCGTCGCCCGCAACTCGGCCAAGCCTTCTGTCATATGCTAGGAAGGCTGAGCTCGGTTGCGAGGGAATGAGAGGTCAAAGGGATGAAAGAGCTCGTCGGCGTTGCGGAACAGGTCGCCGCCAAACTGATCGCACGCAAACAGACCATCGCGGTGGCGGAGTCCTCGGCCGGCGGTCTGATCTCCGCCAGCCTGCTCGCGGTGCCCGGCGGATCCGCCTATTTCCTCGGTGGCGCCGTGGTCTACACCCGCGACGCCAGGCGCGTGCTGATGGATATTTCGGATGAAGGAATGAAGGGTTTTCGCTCCTCGTCGGAGCCCTATGCGCAACTGCTTGCCGAGCGGATGCGAACGCGCTTCGGATGCGACTGGGGCCTCTCCGAGACCGGCGCCGCCGGCCCCACCGGCAACCGCTATGGCGACGCCGCCGGTCATAGCTGCATGGCGGTCGCAGGCCCGGCCGCGGAGGTGATGACGCTGGAGACGGGCAGCAACGACCGCTTCGCCAACATGCAGGTGTTCGCGGCGACGGCGCTGAAGTTGCTGCTGAGGAAGCTCGAGGGGTGAGCGGCGCGATGTGAGTGAGTTAGGACCGTCTCACCGCCAACACCACTGTCATCGCCCGGCTTGACCGGGCGATCCAGTAATCCGAGGCCGTTGTGATGAAGTCGATAGGCCGCGGCGTACTGGATGCCCCGGTCAAGCCGGGGCATGACAGCGGAGCGTGCGGCAGCGTCACCGCCCCAGATGCCGCATGAAAATCCGCACCACATAGCCCTGGAATCGCGGTGCTTCGTCGTAGAGATCTGACGCGATCCGTTCGATGGTCTCACGCAGCGACAGGAACTGCGCCTGGCGCGCGCTGCTTTCGGTGCCCTGCATGCCCGCGAGCTCGTCCATCGCGGCGTCGCTGATCTGACACTGCACGACGTCACCGTCGTTCAGCATGGTGAAGCGAAAGGCCAGCCGTTCCAGATCATGGCCAATGATCTTGTCGCGCATCAGCGGCATCAAGTCGTCCCGGTCGAGCCCCCGCGCGGGACAATGCTGAAAATCGACCCGCTTGTCAGCAGCAAAGAGTAGCTTGGTGCTACTGGAACGCGACTTCGGCGAAACTGCGGAGCTTTCGTGAATGCAGCCGCTCCGATTCCTGCTGCTTGAGCCGCTCCAGCGCCTTCAGGCCGATCTCGAGATGCTGGCCGACGCGGCGGCGGTAAAATTCGCTGGCCATGCCGGCGAGCTTGATCTCGCCGTGCAGCGGCTTGTCGGAGACGCAGAGCAACGTGCCGTAGGGCACGCGGAAGCGGTAGCCATTGGCGGCGATCGCGGCCGATTCCATGTCGAGCGCAACCGCGCGCGACTGCGACAGGCGGCGGATCACCTCGGGCCCGGAGATCTCCCAATTGCGGTTGTCGACGCTCGCCACCGTTCCGGTGCGCATCAGCCGCTTGAGCTCAAAACCTTCAAGCCCGGTGACATCCTCGACCGCCTCCTCGAGCGCGACCTGCATCTCGGCCAGCGCCGGGATCGGCACCCACAGCGGCAGCTCGCGATCGAGCACATGGTCCTCGCGCACATAGCCATGCGCGAGCACGTAGTCGCCGAGCCGCTGCGTGTTGCGCAGGCCCGCGCAGTGGCCGAGCATCAGCCACGCATGCGGGCGGAGCACGGCGACGTGGTCGGTGACGTTGCGCGCATTGGACGGACCGGTGCCGATATTGATCAGGGTGATGCCGCGATAGTCCGGCGCGACCAGATGGAAGGCCGGCATTTGCGGCGCGCGCGCAGGCGCGTCCCCGCTGATCGCGCCGCCGCTGCGCGTGATGACATTGCCCGGCGCGACGAAAGCTTCGAGGCCGGCCTCGCCGGACTGAAGCCGTTGCTGACAGGCTTGCGCGAAGGCGTCGACATAGAACTGGTAGTTGGTGAAGATCACAAAATTCTGGAAATATTCGGGGTCGGTGCCGGTGTAGTGGTAGAGCCGGCGCAACGAGTAATCGATGCGAGCCGCGCGGAACAGCGACAGCGGCTCAGGCACGCCGGGCTGCAGCACGAAGGTGCCGTCGGCGATCGAATCGTCCATGGTCGCGAGATCAGGCACGTCGAATGCGTCGCGCAGCGACCGCGTCACGAGCGAATTCTCGCTGGTCGTGATGGCAGCCTCGATGTTGATGTCGCGGCGATAGGCGAAGTGGATCGGGATCGGCTCGGACGATTCCCCGATCTCGACGGGCACGCCATGGTTCTGGATCAGCAGCCCGATCTGTTCGACGAGATAATTGCGGAACAGATCCGGCCGCGTGACGCTGGTCTCGTGCACGCCGGGGCCGGCGACGAAGCCGTAGGCGAGACGTGAATCCAGCCGCGCATGCGTCGCGGTGGTGATCCGCACGAAGGGATAATAGGCCCGCGCCCGCGTCGTGATCGCCTCGCCGTTGACATAGGCCTCGAACCGGTCGCGCAGGAATTTGGTGTTGCGCTCGTAGATCTCCTCGAGGCGGGCAACGGCAAGGCCAGCGTCGGAGAAGGATTCGGTGGCGATGGTGGGTGGAGATTGCATGGTCGACCGCCGGGTTGCTTGGGGCTCGAGTCGAACTATAGCAAAGAACGAGGTGCCGTAGGGTGGGTTAGCGCAGCGTAACCCACCACTTCTGCTTCCGCGGATGGAGAAGCGGTGGGCTAGGCGCGCTCCGGGATGACGCGCTGTCGCGCATCACTTCTCTCGGAATGCCCGCATCAGCTGGTCGTGCAGCGGCTTCATCAGATAGGACAGCATGGTGCGGTCGCCGGTCTGGACGAAGGCTTCCACGGGCATGCCGGGAATCATCTTGACGTCGCCGAGGCGCGCGATCTCTTCGGCCGGCATCGAGACGCGGATGGTGTAATAGCTCTGGCCGGTGCGCTGGTCGGTGGTGACGTCGGGCGAGACGCGGCTGACGAGGCCGTTGAGCTCGGGCGTGGTGCGCTGGTTGAAGGCGGAGAGGCGCAGCAGCGTCTTCTGGCCGATCTGGAGCTTGTCGATGTCGACCGGATTGACCTTGGCCTCGACCTGGAGATCGTCGGCCTGCGGCACGATCAGCATCAGCGCATCACCGGCGGTGACGACGCCGCCGACGGTGTGCACCGTCGACTGCAGCACCATGCCGTCCTGCGGCGCGCGGATGTCGATGCGGCGCAGCTGATCTTCGGCGGCGACCTTGCGCTCGATCAACTCGCCGATCTTGTCGTTGGTCTCGCGCAGATCCTTGGAGACCTCGCTCACCACGTCCTTGTCGACCTGGATGATCTGCAGCTCGGTCTCGGTGATCTTGCCCTTGGCCTGGGCGCGGGAGGCGATGTACTGCGCGCGCTCGCCGTTGAGGCGTGCCGAGTCGCGTTCGAGCTGGGTCAGGCGCGAGATCTGCACCAGACGCTTGTCGTAGAGCTCCCGCACGCCGGTGAGCTCGTTCTGCACCAGCGCGATCTCCTGATCCTTCGCCTTCTCCTGGGCGCTGAGGCCGGAGATTTCCTCGTTGAGCTGCGTGATGCGCTCGCGAAGCTGAGCCTTCTGTCCGGTGCGGCCGTTGACGCGGACGTCGAACAGCTTGGTCTCGGCGGAGAGCAGCAGCTTGACGTCAGGATCGATGGCGCGATCGAGCAGGGCTTGCGGGAATTCGATTCTATCGACACCGCGCTGCTCGGCCTGCAAACGCGCCGCGCGCGCCTGCGCGGCGTCGAGATTCTTGGTGACGATGGCAAGGTTCGCCTTGGTGACGGTGTCGTCGAGACGCACCACGATGTCGCCGGCCTTGACCAGGTCGCCGTCGCGGGCGCGCAGCTCGCCGACCACGCCGCCGGTCGGATGCTGCACCTTCTTGACGTTGGATTCGACCACGATCTGCCCCGGCGCGATCAGCGCGCCCGAGATCAGCACGGTCGACGCCCAGCCGCCGAGGCCGACGACCAGGACCAGCACGATCACGAGGCCCAGGATCAGGTGAAACTTGATGGACTCGCGCACGGTCTTCTTCGCGGCAGGCTTCGGGCCGCCGATGGCCAACGTGCTCATGGCTTTGTACTCATGACTTTGTACTCATGGCTTGGCCACTCCGCCTTCGCTGACGATCTTGATCGGCGCCGGCGGGGTCACGCGCGGCTGCAGCACCTGGGCGAGCACCTGCTCCTTCGGGCCGAACGCCTGCATGCGGCCGTCGCGCAGCACCAGCACCTGGTCGACCGCCTCGACGCCGATCGGGCGGTGCGCCACCACGACGACGATGGCGCCGCGCTCGCGCGCGGCACGGACGGCGCGGGTCAGCGCCTCATCGCCTTCGGTGTCGAGATTGGAGTTGGGCTCGTCGAGCACGATCAGGAACGGGTTGCCATAGAGCGCACGCGCCAGCGCCACGCGCTGCGCCTGGCCTGCCGAGAGCGCAGTGCCCAGCTCGCCGACTTGCGTGTTGTAGCCCTCGCGCATCTTGATGATCATCTCGTGCACGCCGGCTTCTTTCGCCGCCGCGATGATGCCGTCGGAAGTCGCCTCGGGGTCGAACCGGCTGATGTTCTGGGCGATGGTGCCGCCGAACAATTCGACGTCCTGCGGCAGATAGCCGATGTGGCGGCCGAGCATGTCACTTGACCATTGATCGAGCGCCGCACCGTCGAGCCGTACCTTGCCGCGCACCGGCTGCCAGACCCCGACCAGCGCGCGGATCAGCGAGGACTTGCCGGAGCCGCTCGGGCCGATCACGCCGAGGCCGTTGCCCGCGGCGAGCGTGAAGGTGATGTCCTGCACGATGAGGCGCTGGTCGCCGGGCGGCACCATGGCGACGCCTTCGACCGAGAGCCGGCTGGTGGGTGCCTGCAACTGGGTCGGCATCGCCTGCGCCGGCATCTGCTCCAACAGGCGGGTGAGACGATGCCAGCTCTGGCGTGCGGCGACGAAGGATTTCCAGTGCGCAATGGCGAGATCGACGGGAGCCAGCGCGCGGGCGGAGAGGATCGAACCGGCGATGATGATACCGGCGGTCGCCTCCTGGTGGATGACGAGATAGGCGCCGACCGCGAGCACGGCCGATTGCAGCATCATGCGCAGCACCTTTGCGACCGCGCCGAGACCGCCGGCAACGTCGCTCGCGCGCTGATTGCCGGCGAGATATTTTTCGTTGGCTTCGCTCCAGCGCGCGTTCATCCGGCCGGCCATGCCCATCGACACCATGACTTCGGCGTTGCGGCGGCTGGACTGAGCGAGATCGTTGCGCTGGGCGGCAAGGCCCATCGCCTCGCGCGCCGGCTGGCGCGACATGAACTCGGTGACCAGTGTCAGGCCGACCAGGATGATGGCGCCGATCAGCGCGGTGACGCCGATCATGACGTGGAAGGCGAAGCAGATGGCGAGATAGAGCGGCAGCCAGGGCAGATCGAAGAACGCGCTCGGGCCCATACCGCCGAGGAAGGAGCGGACATTGTCGAGATCGCGCAGCGGCTGGAGGCCTTCGTTGCGGCTGCCGACCAGGAGCGGCAGGCGCACGATGGTGTCGAACACGCGCTTGTTGAGGGCTTCATCCAGCGCGGTGCCGACCCGCCCCAGGATCCGATTGCGGATCATGTCGAGCACGCCCTGCGCCATGTAGAGGAAGCTGGCGAGGATGATGAGGCCGACCAGGGTCGGAATGCTGCGGCTCGGCAGCACCCGGTCGTAGACCTCCAGCATGAAGATCGACCCGGTCAGATAGAGCAGGTTGATCATGCAGCTCATCAAGCCGACGCCGATGAACGCCGTGCGACAAGCGCGCAAGGCGTCACCGAGCTCTGAACGGCGGACGCCAGGGATGGCTGCCATCAGTCTGATCTCTTTCCGGTGAGAGGCAAAGCCCCTGATTTCAAAGGCGAAATCAGAGGTACTTGACCCGGATTAACATCGCGTTTTCCCCCCGTCCAACGCGGTCGACCTAATCCAGGCCTCCATGAGCCACATCTACCCGTGATGGCTTCGCGCGCAAGTCCGGAATTTCACAGGCTTGCGGCTTTTTCTTGCAGGCTTTCAGGCGCTTCCCGGAAAAGCGAGAGCCCGAAAGTTCCGTTCCGCCGAGGCGGCTAGAACCGGCCGCCGCCACGCACCAGCCGCACCACCAGCAGCAGGATGACCGCACCGATGGCGGAATAGACGATCTCCGATACCAGGCCGGTGCCGAGGCGAATGCCGAGCTTCGGAAACAGGAAGCTCGCCACCAGCGCGCCGGCGATGCCGACCACAATGTCGCCGATGATGCCGAACCCGGTCCCGCGCACGACCTTGCCGGCGAGCCAGCCGGCCACCAGGCCGACGAACAGGATGACAAGCAGACCTTCGTTGGAAATGTACATAAGTCAGTCCCTCTTCGTGAACCGGGTCATGGAACGGGAACCGGGATGAATGGGGTCTGAATGCTGGGTGGATGAAAAACTCGAAAACAACCCCATGCACAGTAGAAGCGGGCCCTGCGGTCGGCGGGGAGGGGCAGGGAGAGGGGTACCACACGGGGACTCTTTCCGTGCTCCGCTCGCCTCCGAGTACGAACACCTTTTCCTGGGCCACCCCTCTCCCCCGCCCACCATGTCCCCGGTCTGAACAACCGCAAGGGGGAGGGAGCGCAGTTGTGCGCTGGGATGCACTTCAGCTGGACAACGAATTACGTCGCCACCTGCACCGCGAGCACACATCGCGCCGCCCGCCCCGGGCCGACCTCCACATTGGCAGGCAATTGCTCCAGGCAACGCGGCTGGGCCGCCGAACAGCGGGGAGCGAAGGAGCAGTTGTGGGGCTTTTCGGCCAGCGACGGCGGCGTGCCGGGGATGGTTTCGAGGCGCTGCCCGCGCTTGGCGCCGTGGATGGTCGCGGCAAGCAGGCCCTTGGCATAGGGGTGCACCGGGCTGCGGACGATGTCGCGAAGCGTGCCCTGCTCCACGATCTGGCCGGCATACATCACCGCGACGCGGTCGCAGATCTCGATGGCGACGCCGATGTCGTGGGTGACGAAGATGACGGACATGCCGAACTCGCGCTGCAGCTCGCGCAGCAGCAAGAGGATCTGGATCTGCACGGTGGCATCGAGCGCCGTGGTCGGCTCGTCCGCCAGCAGGATTTTTGGCCGGCAGGCCAGTGCCAGCGCGATCATCGCGCGCTGGCGCATGCCGCCGGACATTTCGTGCGGATAGGCATCCAAGCGGCGCTTGGCGGAGGGAATGCGCACGACCTCGAGCATTTCCAGTGCGCGCGCCCTGCCCTCCGCATAAGATTTGCCTTCGTGACGCACCACGCTTTCGGCGATCTGCGCGCCGATGGTGTAGACCGGATCGAGCGCGAGCGCCGGTTCCTGGAAGATCATCGAGACGGTCTGGCCGCGGAACGACGACAGCTCCTCGTCGTTCATGGCGAGCACGTCGCGGCCCATGACGTTGACCTTGCCCGAAATCTGCGTGCGCTTCTTCGGCAATAGCCGCATCAACGCGCGCAGCGTCACGCTCTTGCCCGAGCCGGACTCGCCGAGCAGACCCAGCACCTCGCTATTCCCGAGCGAGAGGCTGAGATCGTTCACGGCATAGACCGTGCGCTCGCCGGTGAAGCGGATGTTGAGGCCTGAAATCTCGACGAGGTTGGTCATGACGGCAATTTCGGCAATCGTTCGTGGTAGTCGGTGACGCGCTGGAAGGCGGCGCCGATGGTGAGCAGGGTTGCTTCATCGAAGGAGCGGCCGATCAGCTGCATGCCCACGGGCAGGCCGGTTTTGGTGAAGCCCGAGGGAATGGTCAGCGACGGCAGGCCCAAAAAGTTCACCGGGCGGGTGAACAGCGTCAGCCGCTGCAGCAGGGTCGGCGCGTTCGGTCCGCCGCCGACATCGCTCTCCTCGATCGACGGCGCTGGCACTGGGGATGCCGGTGCGATCACCGCGTCGACGCCCGCAGTCGCCGCATTGTGCGCGGCAAGCGCCGGCCCACGCCAGCGCATCGCCTCGAGATAAGTGATGGCGGGAACGGCCAGGCCGTTCTGGAGGCGCATCAATGTCTGCGCGCCGTAATCCTGCGAACGCTCGATCAGCCAGCGCTTGTGGAAGGCGGCGGCCTCCGCGGCCAGCACGAGCTGGCTCGCCGCCTGCAATTGCCGCTGGTCCGGCAGCTCAACCTTGACGATGTCGGCGCCCTCGCGCTTGAGCACCGCAATGGTCTCGTCGAGCACGCGCGCGACCTCGCTGTCGAGATCGTCGACATAGTAGGTCGCGGGCACGCCGATCTTGAGGCCGTTCAGGGATCCTTTGGTCGCGGCGACATAGTCCGAGAGAGCTTCGTGGCTCGCGGTCGGATCCTCCGGATCCGGGCCGGCCGTCAACGCCAGCAGCAGCGCGCAATCCTCCGCGGTGCGGGCGAGCGGGCCGACCGTGTCGAGCGATTGCGACAGCGGCATGGCGCCGGCGCGGCTCACGCGGCTCCAGGTGGTCTTGAGCCC
Source organism: Bradyrhizobium sp. 138 (assembly GCF_023074075.1). GTDB lineage: Bacteria > Pseudomonadota > Alphaproteobacteria > Rhizobiales > Xanthobacteraceae > Bradyrhizobium. The sequence goes on from NZ_JADPKT010000095.1 coordinate 13,239, forward strand.
CGTGACACCACAGAAATGCGAGGGCATGCGGATCGAGCCGCCGGTGTCGGAGCCGAGCGCAGCATAGGTCAGGCGCGCGGCGACCGCCGAGCCGGAGCCCGAGGACGAGCCGCCGGTGATGTGCGCCACGTTCCAGGGATTGCGCACCGGACCATAATGGCTGTTATGCCCGGTTGCACCATAGGCGAACTCGGCGAGATGCAGCGTGCCGAGGCGGACCTGGCCGGCGTCCTTCAACCGTTGCAAGGCGGTGGACGTCGTGGTCGCGACAAAATCGCGGCGGATCAGCGAGCCGCAGGTCGCGACGTGGCCCGCGTCGTAATACATGTCCTTGTGTGCGAGCGGCACGCCGTGCAAGGGACCGCGGACATTGCCCTTGGCGAGCTCGGCGTCGGCGGCTTCGGCCGCCTTCAACGCGGATTCGGATTCGACCGACATGAAGGCGTTGAGATGCGGCTGCCACTGCGCGATGCGCTGCAGCAGCGCGCGCGTCACCTCATGCGAGGACACCTGCTTCATCGCGATCGCGCGCGCGACCTCGGTGAGCGTCATCAAGGCAGGCTCGGTGGTCATTTCGACACCTTCTGCGTCTGCGCGATCGGATAGTGCGCGGGCTCGAGGTCGAACGGCAGCGTGCCGGCGATGGCGGCAAAGCCTTCGAAGGCTGGTCCGATGGCATTGGAGATGCGGGTTGCGATCTCGTCATCCACGGGGACGCCGGCGATTTGCGCGATCGGCTTGATCTCTTTCGGTGTCGGTCTCGTCATGCGGTCTTCTCCCTGGGCGCGCGGCTATGGCCTGAACCCGGTATCGCCATGTAGCACGCGGCCTCGTGGCCCATTCTATCGAGCGCAGTGAGCTTTGGTGTCGCATTTGCGCAGAGCGGCTCCGCAAACGGGCAACGGGTGTGGAAGCGGCAGCCGGAGGGCGGATCGATCGGATTGGGCGGATCGCCCGTGATCGGCGGCGTCTCGGTGCGCCTGTCAGGGTCGGAGGACGGCATCGCAGCAAGCAGCGCGCGCGTGTAGGGATGCGCTGGGCTATCCCAGACCTGGTCGACCGGACCGAGCTCGACGACCTCGCCGAGATACATCACCAGCACGCGGTCCGAGATATAGCGGACGACGTTGAGGTCATGGCTGATGAACAGATAGGTCAGCCCGAACTCGCGCTTGAGATCGGCAAGCAGATTGAGCACCTGGGCCTCGACGGACTTGTCGAGCGCGGAGACCGCCTCGTCCAGGATCACCAGCCGCGGCGACAGCGCCAGCGCGCGCGCGATGTTGACCCGCTGGCGCTGGCCGCCGGAGATCTCGTGCGGATAGCGGCTCGCGAAGTTTTCCGGGCGCAGGCCGACCTTGCCGAGCAGCTCGCGCGCCAGCGTGCGCGCCGCGCCGTCGGCCATGCCATGGACCTTGGGGCCGAAGGCGATCGATTCCTCGATCGTGAGGCGCGGATTGAGCGAGGCGTAGGAGTCCTGGAACACCATCTGCATGCCGCGGCGCAACTCGCGCAGCGATAGCGACTGTCCCACGGTCATGCCGTCATAGATGATGTCGCCGGTATCGCGCGGCATCAGATGCATCAGGAGGCGCGCCGTGGTCGACTTGCCGCAGCCGGATTCGCCGACGATTCCGACGGTCTCGCCCTTGGCAACAGTGAAGGAGACATTGTCGACGGCGCGCACGGTGCGCTTGGCGGCGAACAGCCCGCCGCGCACCGGGAAGTGTTTGGTCAGCCCATTGACCTGTAGCAGCGGCTGCGCGACGCCGCCGACATCCTCGACGGGCTCCAGCATTTCGACGGATGTGTTGCTCTCGCTCATGGCCACCGTCCTTCACCTCTCCCTTCGGGAGAGGTGTACGGAGGACGCGGCGCTAGTTTGCATCTCCATCATCGTCGCTAATTCCTGATGTCCATGGCGCTGCGCAGGCCGTCCGAGAGGAGGTTGAAGCAGATCGAGACCGCGAAGATCATCGCGCCCGGAAGCGCGGCGACCCAGGGATTCACGTAGATCGCGGTCCGCAAGGTATTGAGCATCAACCCCCATTCCGGCTCCGGCGGCTTGGTGCCGAGGCCGAGGAAGGAGAGACCTGCGGCCAGGATCATCGAGACCGAAATGAGACTGGTGGCATAGACGAAGATCGACCCCAGCACATTCCCGAGGATATGCACGCGCATGATGGTGAAGGGCCCGGCGCCCGAGGCACGCGCGGCCTCGACAAAGTCCATGTTGCGCACGCCTGTGGTGACGCTCTCGGCGACGCGGGTGATCTGCGGCACGAACACGACCGTGAGCGATACGATCGAGTTGAGGATGCCGGCGCCAAGCGCGCCGGAAATCGCGATCGCCAGCAACACGGAGGGAAAGGCATAGAACACGTCGACCGTGCGCATGATCGCGGTGTTGAGCTTGCCGCCGACATAACCGGCAACGAGGCCGAGCGAGGTGCCGATGCAGAAGGCGAGGATCACGGGCAGGATGCCGATGACCAGCGACAGCCGTCCGCCATAGATCAGCCGCGCCAGCATGTCGCGGCCGAGTTCGTCGGTGCCGAGCGGATAACCTGATGTGCCGATGTGGCGCAGGCGGCGGATCATCGAGCCCTTGTAGGGATCTTCCAGACCCAGCCATGGCGCGAGGATCGCAGAGAGGAAGATCAAAAGCAGCACCAGCGCGCAGGCCATGCTGACCTTGTCGCGCGTGATGCGGCGGCCGACGGTCGCCCAATAGCCGCGCGCCTTGGTCGCGGGCGCGGCCTGTAGCGTGGCATCGGCGGTGGCAGACAACGGAAGCTCGCTCATCGCCTGGCTCCCGGTGCGCATTGTTGCAATCGGTGCAAGCCCGGAAGGCAGTGCACCTCTCCCGCTTGCGGGAGAGGTCGGCGCGTAGCGCCGGGTGAGGGCTTTCTCCTCTGGGGGGGTCTCGCGAGTGGAGACACCCTCTCCCCAACCCTCCCCCGCAGGCGGGGGAGGGAGCGCACCGTTTGCTTGGTCACAGCTAGGCTCATCCCGCTAGCCCCGCTTGATGCGCGGGTCGATCGCGGCTTGCGCGATATCGACCAGGAGATTGAGGAAGACGAAAAACAGCGCCAGGATCAGGATCGTGCCCTGCAACAACGGTAGATCGCGCTGGAAGATCGCCGAGTTGAGCAGGAAGCCCGAGCCCGGCCAGGAGAACACGGTCTCGATCAGGATCGAGCCGCCGAGCATGTAGCCGAGCTGAAGCCCCATCACGGCGAGTGCGGTGGGCGCGGCGTTCTTGATGACATGGCGGAACACGCCACGCTCATGCAGGCCTTTTGCCCGCAGGGCCTCGACGAAATCCTGGCTGAGGATGTCGCCGGTGAGCGCACGCACGGTGCGGGTGACGATGCCCATCGGAATCACCGAGGTCGTGATCGCCGGCAGCACCAGATATTTCAGGTGGGCCCAGTCCCAGGCCCAGGAGTTGGAGCCGTTCGGCCCGGCACCGACCGCGGGCAGCCAGTTCAGCTGCACCGAGAAGATGATGACGAGCACCATGCCGAGCCAGTAATGCGGCACCGACACGCCGGCGATGGCAAAGGAGGTCGCGACCTTGTCGATCCAGGTCTCGCGGAAATAGCCCGCGATCAGGCCGAGCAGGATGCCCATGGTGAAGCCGATGATCGCGGCGGCAATCGCCAGCGTGACGGTGTTGCCGACCGCGCGCATGACTTCGGCGAGGACGGGGCGACCGGTGGCGATGGAATTGCCGAGATCGCCATGAAGGGCGCGCAAGAGCCAAAGCCCGAATTGCACCGGCAGCGGGCGGTCGAAGCCATAGGCGGTCCGCAGCTGCGCGGCAAGTTCCTGTGAGGCGTCGGCCGGCAGCACGGCGACGAGCGGATCGCCCGGCGTGATGTGCACGAGCAGAAAACACACCAGCGCGACGCTGATGACGATGGGGACGACATAGACGATGCGTCTGGCGATATAGGCGAGCACGTTGTTTCTTTTCTTCCCTACTCCCCTTGTGGGAGAAGGTGGCGCGAAGCGCCGGATGAGGGGTATCTATCCGCGGAGATTATTGCATCGATGGAGAGGTCAGCTCCCGCGGAGAGAGACCCCTCACCCGGCTTCGCTTCGCAAATCCACCCTCTCCCACAGGGGGAGAGGGTGCAGCCAGCACGCGGCGCGAACTACTGCGCGATCGACACCGGCGAGAAGTCGATGAACCAGCTCTTCGGCTGCACGACGCCTGTCACCTTCGGGCTCATGGCGCGCGGGCCGACGTCGTGGGCGACGTAGAGGAAGGCGGCATCGTCGACCGAGGCCGCGTGCAGCTCGGCGAGCGCAGCGTCGCGCGCGGCGGGATCGAAGGTCTGGCGTGCCTTCTTCACCAGCTCGTCGAACTTGGGCTCGTTGATGAAACCCCAATTGTTCGAGACCGGCGCCGCCATGCCCGACTGCAGGAAGCGCACCAGCGCGAAGAACGGGTCCATCGCCGCATAGGTGACGTTGGTCGCGTTCGAGCCGTTGGCGGTGGGGTCCTTGGCGCCGCGGCGCCAGTTGGTGAACAGCGTATTCCATTCGATGACGTCGAGCTTCACGTCGAAATAGCACTCAGCGAGCGCCTGCTGGAGATATTCGTTCATCGGCAAGGGCTGCATCTGGCCCGAACCCGAGGCGGACGTCTGCGTCTTCACCGTCAGCTTCTTGTTGGGGCCGAAGCCGGCCTCCTGCATCAGCTTTTGCGCAGCGGCCTTGTCGTACTTGATCTGAAAGCTCGGCTTGCCGCGCCAGGGATGGCCAGGCTCGAACGTGCCGCTCGCCGGCACCATCAGGCCGGCGAGCAGGCCGTCCCTGAGGCCTTCGCGATCGACGCAGAGGTTCGCGGCCTTGCGCACGCGGATGTCGTTCCAGGGCGAACCCTCGATGCGCGAGAACTGCCACGGCCAGACATGCGGCTGCTCGTTGGCGTAGAGCTTGAAGCCGCGCTGCTTCAATTCGGGCAGCGCGTCGGGCGCAGGCGCCTCGACCCAATCGACCTGTCCGGAGAGCAGCGCCGCGGTGCGCGCGTTGGCTTCCGGCATCGGCAAGAGCACCATCTTGTCGACCTTGGGCACGCGCGCCTTGTCCCAATAGCTCGCGTTCTTGACGAGCTCGAGCCGCTCGCGCGGCGTGAAGCTCGCCATTTTCCACGGGCCGGTGCCCGCTGCGTCCTTGGCAAACGCAGTCCAGGCGGCCTGCGATTTGGCCTTGGCGTCAGCGCCTTCGGCCTTGTCATAGAAATGCTGCCACTTCGCCGGGCTCGCCATGAACAAATTGGTGAGGTTGATCGGCAGGAAGCTGTCGGGCTCCTTGGTGGTGAGCTCGACCGTCATATCGTCGACCTTCTTCGCCGACGCCAACGTCGGCATGCGCGAGGCCGTGACGCCGACCTGGCTGGCGTCGAATTGCGGCGCATCCTGCTTCAAGACCTTCTCGACGTTCCACACCACGGCGTCCGCATTGAAGGGCGAGCCGTCGTGGAAAGTCACGCCAGGGCGCAGCTTGAAGGTCCATTTGGTCTTGTCGGCATCGTCGACCTTCCACTCGGTGGCAAGGCCGGGGATCACCACGCTCGCCTTGTCAGCAGAGGACAAATCCCAGCCGGTGAGCGCGTCATACATGGTGAGGCCGGTGAAGCGGTTGCCCTCAAAGCCCTGATCCGGCTGGCCCAGCGTGCGCGGAATATCGGCAGCGGTCATGCCGATGCGCAGCACAGTCTCGGCGCTGACGGCGCGCGGCCAGGCAGCTGCCGTCGTTAGAGCGAGCACCGCGATCAATGCCGCGCGTGTAGTCTTCTTGGTAAACATCGCCTCAATCCTTTTTCGGCTTCGATGACTATTTTTGATGCAATCGTATGCAACGGCTATGCCAAAGAGAAACTTATTCTGTCATTTGTCGATGCGACGACAAGTCCTTGCGGCCGATGCGCGGTTAAGCGCAACGCGCTGCCTATTCTGGCATCAAGATTGCAGGTTCGGCTCCGAAATTTCGTTGGGAGCTTTAGGCCATGCGTCTTCGATTATCGACTTGTCTCGCCGTGCTTGCGCTGGCGGGCACCGCAATCTCGGCGCGCGCCGAGAGCGTGGTGCGCTACGGCATCTCGATGGCGGATATCCCGCTGACGACGGGACAGCCCGATCGCGGCGCCGGCGCCTATCAGTTCACCGCGTATACGATCTACGATCCCCTGGTGGCCTGGGAGATGGACGTCGCCGACCGTCCCGGCAAGCTGGTGCCGGGCCTCGCGACCGAGTGGAAGGTCGATGACGCCGACAAGACCAAATGGCGATTCACGCTCCGCAAGGGCGTCAAATTTCACGACGGCAGCGAGTTCAATGCCGATGCGGTGATCTGGAATCTGGACAAGGTGCTCAACGACAAGGCGCCGCATTTCGACAAGCGGCAGAGCGCGCAAGTAAAAACCCGCCTGCCCTCCGTCGCGAGCTACGCCAAGATCGACGACTTCACCGTGGAGATCACGACCAAGACGGTCGATTCCTTCTTCCCCTATCAGATGCTGTGGTTCCTGGTGTCGAGCCCGGCGCAGTATGACAAGCTCGGCAAGGATTGGGACAAGTTCGCGGGCCAGCCCTCCGGCACCGGCCCGTTCAAGCTGACAAAGCTGGTGCCGCGCGAGCTCGCCGAGCTCAGCAAGAATCCCGACTACTGGAACAAGAAGCGCATTCCCAAGGCCGACAAGATCGTGCTGGTGCCGATGCCGGAAGCGCTGACGCGCACCAATGCGCTGCTTGCGGGGCAAGTCGATCTGATCGAGACGCCGGCGCCGGACGCCGTGCCGCAGCTCAAAGCCGCCGGCATGAAACTCGTCGACAACGTCACGCCGCATGTCTGGAATTATCATCTCAGCGTGCTGCCGGGCTCGCCCTGGACCGATATCCGCCTGCGCAAGGCGCTGAACCTCGCGATCGATCGCGAGGGCGTGGTCGGGCTGATGAACGGCCTCGCCAAACCCGCCAAGGGCCAGGTCGACCCGTCGAGCCCATGGTTCGGCAAGCCGGGCTTCGAGCTGAAATACGATCTCGCTGCGGCGAAGAAGCTGGTCGAGGAGGCCGGCTATTCCAAAGCAAAACCGCTGAAGGCCACCTTCATCATCGCGCAAGGCGGCACCGGCCAGATGCTGTCGCTGCCGATGAACGAATTCTTGCAGCAGAGCTTCAAGGAGATCGGCATCGAGATCGACTTCAAGGTGGTCGAGCTCGAGACGCTCTATACACACTGGCGCAAGGGCGCGGCCGACGAGATGAACGCCGGCATCACCGCCAACAATATCGCCTATGTCACCTCGGACCCGCTCTACGCCATCGTCCGCTTCTTCCATTCGGGCCAGGTCGCGCCCGTGGGCGTGAACTGGGGCGGCTACAAGAACCCGAAGGTGGATGCCCTGATCGACGAGGCCAAGCAGACCTTCGATGCCGCCAAGCAGGACGAGCTGCTGGCGCAGGCGCACGCGCTGATCGTGGACGATGCCACGCTGGTCTGGGTGGTCCATGACACCAACCCGCACGCGCTGTCACCGAAGGTGAAGCAGTTCGTGCAGGCGCAGCACTGGTTCCAGGATCTGACGACGATCGGGATGGAGTGAGGGTGAAGATGCCGGACACCGCTGCCATAGGGTGGGCAAAGCGAAGCGTGCCCACCACCAGAGTGCGATGAGAGAGACGGTGGGCACGGCGCTTCGCGCCTTTGCCCATCCTACGGGAGCGACGCCGTGGCTCCTACTTCGTCAGCAGCGCATAGGCTCCGGTCCAGCCCTCGGCCGGTGGGCTGAGCTGGAAATCCTTGATGCGGGCCTCATAGAGCCTGAACAGCTTTTCCAGCGTGTCGGCGTCTTCGCTGCGACGGCCGCGTTCGATCGCATCCAGCGCGCCCTGCCAGTCGCGGCCGCGGTAGCAGGCAAGCATCTCGATGGTGATGTTGCGCAGGCGCTGGAAGGCCGCGGAATGCATCACGTCCTCGCGGCCGGCGATGGCGTAGATCACCTCCGGCTCGGTCTTGCCCTTGACCATGATGAAGTCGAGCTCGAGGATCGCGAATCTGTCCTTGGCGGCGAGCGCGGTCCTGGATCCCACGATGATGGGAAAGCCGTATTCCTTCGACTGGCCTTCCAGGCGTGAGGCGAGGTTCACGCTGTCGCCGAGCACCGAATAGTTCTTCTTCAGATCGGAGCCCATGTTGCCGACGACGCCGATGCCGGTGTTGAGGCCGATGCCGACATTGAGCGGAATATAGACATGCCCGCCCTCGGCGGCCTCCTGCTCACGCTCCTTGTTGACTGCGTCGATCTGCTCCAGCATCTGGATCGCCGCCTCACAGGCGTTGATCTCGTGCTCGGCATCGTCGAGCGGCGCGTTCCAGAACGCCATGATGGCGTCGCCCATGTACTTGTCGATATAGCCCTTCTGCTCGATGATCACGTCCGTCAGCGGCGTCAGGAAGCGGTTCATCAACTCGATGAGCCCTTGCGGATCATGCTTGTAGCTCTCCGAGATCGTGGTGAAGCCGCGCACGTCGGAGAACATGATGGTCATCTCGCGCTCCTCGCCGCCGAGCACGAGCTTCTCCGGCGACTGCACCAGCTGCTCGACCAGCACCGGCGACATATATTGCGCGAACTGCCCGCGGATCTGCACGCGCTGTCGCTGCTCGCGCACGAAGCTGGCGAATATCAGCGTCAGATAGACCGCGGTGGTCGAGAGCAGCGGATAGGTGAAGTCGATGAGATAGCGGTACTGCGTATAGAAGAACCAGGACACGCCGACCAGGATGGCAGCGAAAGCCGCACCCGCGAGCACCAGGCGCACCGGTCCGAGGTTCGGCGTGAAGATGATGACCAGCAGGCCGATGACCAGCGCCGCGATCAGCTCGACGCCGAGCGCATAGTTCGGCTGCGAGATCACCGCACCGCTGAGCACACTCTCCAGCACCTGGGCGTGGATCTCGACCCCCGGCATGGTCGCGGACACCGGCGTGGTCTTGATGTCGTTCAGCCCGGCCGCGGAAGTCCCGACCAGCACCAGCTTGCCGGCGAACTTGCTCGGCGGCACGCTGTTGTCGAGCACGTCGGCAGCGGAGACGTAGATCGATGGATCCCGGCGGGCATAGTGCACCCAGAACTGGCCGTTCTTGTCGGTCGGGATCTCGACACTCTTGAGGCGGACGCCCCGCACGCCGGTCTTGTCGGTCCTGACCAGCAGCGTCGGCGTGCCCGTGACGACGCGCAGGATCTCGAGGCTGAGCGACGGCATGATGTTGCCCTGGGCACGCATGATCATCGGCACGCGGCGGATGAACCCGTCCCGCTCTTTCCTGATTGAAAACAGGCCGCGGCCGGCCGCAACCCTCTCTATGATCGGCACGTTGCGCAGCAAGCCCGGAAATTCGAACAGGAAGCGTTCGGCGCCCTCCTCCCCGACCGTCGCCACGCCCGTGAACGGAAGTGATTTATCGAGGTCGGACAAGACCTCCGGAAGCCCGGTCTCGCCCAGCACGACGCGCGAGCGCTTGATCGCGTCGGCGAGGATCTGGTCGTTGGTCGGCAACTCGCGCAGCTTGGCGCGGGTGGCATCATCGAGATAGCGCATCTGGTTCGCAACCAGATCCGGGTTGAGCCGGTCGGGCTCCGAGAACACCACGTCGAAGCCGATCGCCACCGCGCCATTATTCGTGAGATTCTGGATCAGGTCGGCGATCCGCGTCCGCGGCCACGGCCATTGCCCGAGCTTGGCGAGGCTCTTGTCGTCGATATCCACGATGGTCACGGGTCGCGCCGCCTTGTCGCGTGGATCGATCAATTGGAACATATCGAAGGTGCGTAGCCGCAACTCCTGGATCGGCGGCGGATCCCAGAGACGCGCGCCGGCGAACAGGACCAGCAGCGCAAGGCACATCAGCCGCGCGAAGCCGAACTTGCGCGCAAACCACCGCCGCAGGATTTTCAGACGTTTCATGCCAGTAGGACTTCCTGCCCCGGATCATGCCGGGCGCATCAATCATGAAGCGTCCACGTGCGATTGGCTATTCCCTAAGGGTGGTAGAGAAGGAATTTTTGCCCGTCGAGCTACGCACCGATCGGCCAAAAGAGCCGGACGTCCTCACGTGACATGCGCGCCGAAAATGAAATCGCTGGCCTGAAGATTTGCGGCGACCACGTTCTTGAGCAGAAGCGACTCGTGTTCCTGTATCGGTCCGGATTGCAGCGTGACCTCCTGATTCCAGGTGATCAGGGTGTCGCCATTCTGCAGCTGAGCAATGGCGAGGTTGCTCGTCGAGCTCACGTCCGAGAACTGGCGGAGGTCGATCTTGTCGAGGCCCGCCGTGAAGTCGGTGATGGTGTGCGAGAAATCGGTGACGGGCTGCCCGCTGCCGTCGTACATCAAGCCCGGCATGAACACGAACTGGTCCTTGGCGCCGCCGCCGGTCAGCGTGTCGTTCGTCTCGGTCGCGAAGATGACGTCCTTGCCGCTGGTGCCTTCCAGGATGAGGCTCTGGCCGATGTCGCCGGCCTCAAAGATGAAATTGACGGTGTCGAACAGGCCGGTGGTCGTATCCGTCACCTTCAGCGTGATCTGGTCGGTATCCGGTGGCGTCTGACCCGCATCGTAGGTGATGCCTGCGCCCTCGGCGAGACCCGCATTGATCTCATCGAGCGAACCGGACGTCGGATAGAGACCGACGCTGCTGACGGTCGGGTGCGCGGTCGACACTTCGACGGTGAAATTATGCGTCGCGGCGCCGGCGTCGTTGTCGATGACCAGCAAGTCGGTGATGATGTCGGTGCTATTTTCGTTGATGTGCTCGACGTGGAAGCCGGAAGTGTCGATGACAGGCCCGCCGTCGACTTTGACCATCACATCCTTCGTGACCGTGTAAGTGTCCGTCAGCGGCCCGCTCAGGCCGCTCACGGAATCGATGACGGTCGCGCCGACATGCAGGCTGAACTCGCCGTGGTATCCGACCGGTGCAGTCATCGTCAGTCCCGACGTCCCGAGCGATGCGATTTCCGCCGCACTGATCAGCCAGTGGCCGGCATCGGCACCGGTTCCAGCATGACCAATCGAGAAGGTCGCGTCGGCCGGATAGCCCGAGAGCTTGATCAGGAGCGTTTCGGACCCGTCGGTGTCGGCAGCCGCCGCGGTGATGGCCGGTAGCTTGACCTGGCCGCTTTCCGAGCCGAACCCAGGCACCGCGAACACGCGCGCCTCGACGTCGTTGCCACCGACGCCCGAAGTGTACCAGGCCGAGACGATCTTGCCGGCCGCCGTCACGGCGGTCGGGTTGGACCGATCGGGCAGGAACAGCTGGTCGCCAGCCGTGGTCTCGTTGATGACGAAAGACGAACCGACCGCGTGGAGCGATGCATCGAAGCGCTGGCCCAAAAGACCGAGGCTCCCAGGGGCGTCATGGCTCTGGTAGGTTACCAGGAAGCCACCGTCCGGCAGGGTCTGCACCGTCCCGGTCATCGCATCCGAGATGCTCACCTCGCTACCGATCGGCGCACCGGACGAACTGAAGTGCCTCAGCACGAGCGCGTTCGCGTCGGTGTAGGATACGACGATCGACCCGTCCTTCAGCACGGCGAGTTCGCCGCCATATTGATCGCCAGCGGTGTTGGTGTTGACCTGCACCTCTCCGCCGAGCTTGTTACCTTGCGCGTCGAACCGCTGGAAGTAGACGCCCCAGCTGTCCGGTGTGTCCTGGCCATAGGAATGCCACGACGCCACGAAGCCGCCATCGGAAGTCGCGGCGACGGAGTCGCCCTGCTGCTGGCTGGCAGTCGTGGTGTTGATCAAGAAAGGACCGGACGTCGCGGTCCCGCTGGCATCGTAGACGATCCCGTAGGTGCCTGACGTGCTGCTGTCGAACGTGACGTAGGTGATGACGAAGCCGCCGTTCGACAGCGCCGCAAGCGTCGAATTCTCGCCATAGCCGCTGAGGGAGGCCTCGCCGCCCACCGGCGAAGCCGCGGCATCATAGCGCTGCAAGTGGATGGTCGCTTGATTGTCACTGCCGGAGGTCCAGCTCACGACGAACCCTCCGCCCTCAAGCCCGACCACATAGGGGCTCGACTGACTACCCCCAGTCGCCGTGTTGACTCGGAACTCGCCCCCGACCTTCGCGCCCGAGCTGGCATAGTGTTGCGCATAGATCCCGGTGCCGTCGCCGTCCTGCCCCTGCGACACCCAGGCAATGACGTAGCCACCGTCCGAGAGCGCACCGACCGCACTGTAGGTCTGGTCGTTCGCCGTGGTGGTGTTGACCAGGAACTCCCCTGCATCGGGAATCGGCGTATAGTCGATGGCAAACGCCGGCGGATCGGCCACGGGGATCACTTCCGTGCTGAGAGTCGCAGCTTGAGCCGATATGCTGGAGCCGATCGCGGGCGACGTGATATCGATGAGGACAGCCGTCGTGACGTTGCCGCCATAGGTGTCGTCCAGCGCATGCACGTCGAGGCTGCCCGGCACACCGCTGTAATTCGCGGCCGGCACGAAGCGGATCAGCGCGTCGGTGGCAAGCACGAGCGCGCTGGTCTCGCTGACACCGGAAATATCAATCCACTGATTGCTGCCGGCAACTTCGTACTGCCACACGCCCTGCGCCGCGGTGGCGTGGGAGGCCGTGATAGCGACGGCCTTGAAGCCCGCGCCGGCGTCTGCATCGTGGCAACCGGCGGAAAAGAGCATGCCGACGCTGGATCCGGCGGGAGCGGCGGCATCTTCGTCGATCGCACCGAGCGTCGCGTCGGCCAAAGTCGGCGCGTCGTTCGCGCCGGTGATCGTGACGGTGACCTGCGCGGTATCGGTCTCGCCCTGGTGGTCATCCAGCGCGATGGTCGACACCACGGTTGCGGTCTGCCCCTCGGCGAGGAAGTCCAGCGTGTCGTCGGTGATCGAATAGCTCCAGCCGACGGCACCGTTGTTCTTGTTGCCCGGCTGCTGAAGCGACAGCGCTTGCTCGAGTGCGGCGATCTCGCCGGACGACAGCGTCAGCTGCGTCGTGTGGTCGGTATCGAGCCAGGTCACGGCCTGACCGGTGATCGTCGCGGTCGGCCGGTCGGTCAGGTCGATGTCGGTGAAATGGATCGTGCCGGTCCCGCCCGAAACCGGGTCGAGCGCGGTCGATCCCGTGGTGTCCGCAAGCTCGGAGAAGCTCACGCTCGGCTGGGCCTCGGCCGCGGTGAAGACCGGCGCGTCGTCATCGGCATTGAGCGTGATCAGCGTGCCGCCATGACCGTCGCTGCTGCCGGCAAAATGCGCGTTGCTGTAGTCGGCACCGACGAGCTTCAGCGTGATCGTGTGGCCGTAGGCATCGCTCACGACGAGATTGCCGGTGACCGGGTCGTAGGTCGCCGAGGTGCCGCCGTCATATTTGATGGTCGACAGATCGATCTTGTCGGTCGCGGCGAAGCCCGCGATCGAGCCGCCGAAGCTGCCGGTATCGACCTGCAGCATGGCACCGCCGCCGTCGAAGGTGATAGTCTGCGACACCGTACCCTCGAGCTTCAGCGTCGCATTGGTGTCGATCGTCACGGAGCCTGAGCCCGACAGCGAGCCGAACAGCGTCAGGGTCCCGCTATTGACCTCGATGTTGCCGGTGTTGGCGATAGTGCCCGAGATCGACGCCGTGCCCCAGCTGTCGATCTCATTGGAATTGGCGATGCTCAGGCCGCTCCCGGAAATCGAGGCGCCATTGAGCAGATCGATGTGGCCCGCGTTGACGATCGAGGACAAATTGCCGAACACGCTGGTGCCGGAAACGGTCCAGGTGCCTGCCGCTTCGTTGTTGAAAGTCGCGGTGGCGACCGAGACATTGCCGTTGATGTGACCGCTGTTGTTGATCACGACGGCCCCGCCGGTTTCGACGATGGCGTAAGTCGCGGCAGTCACGGTCGAGGCGACGGCGGGTCCGATCGTGCCGGAATTGTCGATCGTCGCCGTGCCGGTCGCGTTCTCCTGGATATAGATCGCCGCGTGGGCGGTCGGAGCCACGATCGATCCTGAATTGGTGATATGGGTCGAGCCGGTCGCACCCGCCCCGTTCTGCGTCACGCTGATTCCGGCCAGACTCGTGCTGGTGATGCTGCCATCGTTGACGATGGTGATATCGCCGGCGCCGCTCGCAACGGCGGCGAGGCCGACCGTGCCGGTGGCGGAGCCGTTGTTGGTGACGCTGACGTCGCCGCCGCCATGATCGAATGCGCCGATGGCGGTGCCCGCGGCCGTGATGGACGACAGCTCGCCGGTCGTGACCGTGACGTTGCCGGCGCCCCAGGTGAATGCCTCGATACCGTAGCCTGCAGCGGCGGTGATCGTGGCATCGCTGTCCACGATGACGTCGCCGTTGACTGCATTCGAGAATGTGCCGAGGCCGCCAGGCTTGTAGCCTGCGATGATCCCGCCCGGCGTGGTTCCGTCGTTGTTCAATGTCGAGCCGGAATGGATCGTGCCGTGCGCCTCGACCGTGATCGTGCTGCCCACGCCGGTCGCGATCGCGACGGCGTAATTGACTGCGACGATGCCCGAGCTGCCCGAGGTGATGTTGTCGCCGTTCGCCAGGGTGACCGTGATGTCACCCGCATCCAGGCTGTAGGCCCTAATGCCGTAGCTCGTCGCACCCGAGATCGTGACATTCTCGCCGAGCGTGACCGTGACATCGCCGGCGCCGCCGCTCAACGCAACGGCGTTGATGCCGACGCTCTGGCTGCCGGAGACCGAAATCGTCGTCCCGGCAAAGCTGTTCACCGTGACGTCGCCATTTCCATAGTTATAAGCGTTAATGCCGTAACCGGAAGCGGCGGTGATGTCGGCGTGGTTGTTGACGATCACCGCACCGTTGACGCCGGTGTTGGCGCTGGTGCCGCTCGCCGCACCGGTGTAGCCGGCTTCGATTCCAGCCGGTAGATTGCCGGCCAGGTTCGGGCTGCTGCCGGAATTGACCGTGCCGTAAGTCGTCACAGTGATGCTGCTGCCGGACGCGCCACCGATCGAGCTTGCCCGGTTGACCGCGACGATGCCCGAGCTGCCCGAACTGAGGGCGCTGCCAGCCTCCGTCGTAACGCTCAGGCTGCCGCTGCCATAGCTGCGCGCCCGAATGCCGTAGATCGAATCACCCGCGATCGTACCGCCGGCGTCGATCCCGATGTCGCCATTGCCTTGCGTTGTTGCATCGATGCCGTACGCGCCACCGACGGCGCCGCCGAGCTGGGTGATCGAGATATCGCCGCCATTGGTGCCGTTCAAATTCTCGACCAGCACGCCGACCGAATTCGCGCCGGAGCCGGTCGCCTTGCCGGTGAGATTGCTGACCGTGATCGTGCCGGAGCCGGTCGCGCTATCGCGCAGCCAAATGCCATGGCCGGCGAGGCCCTTGATATCGCCAGTCGCCGACAGCGAAATGTCGCCAACGCCGTTCTGGGTGACGACGATGCCGTTGGCCGCGCCGGTCAGTGCGCCGGTGGGCGTGAGAACGATGTTGCCATGGCTGCCGCTCGTCCCGCCCGATGCCGTGAAGTCGAGCGCATCGCCACTCGACGCCGTGATATCGGCATCCCCGGTGATGGTGAAGATGCCGCCGGTCGACGCCTGACCGGCGATGGTGCCGGTAAAGCCATGGCTCGTGGCGTCGAGCCCGAGCGTATTGCTGCCGCCGGCGAAGGTCACGGTCTGCGCATCCGCACCGCCGAGCTTGAGCGTCGCCCCGTCGTCGATGATTAGCGTCCCCACGCCGGTGAGGCCGCCGGCGAGGTTGAGCGTGCCGCTCTGGACCTCGATCGTTCCGGTGTTGGTGACCCCGGCCGTGATCACGTTCAGGCCGGAGACGCCGTAGAGGTTGCCGGAATTGCTCAGGCTGCCGCCGTTGATAGATACATCGGACAGATAGAGCTGCGAAGTGCCATCGACCGCGATCGTACCGCCGATATTGGTGACGGTGGCGGTTGCCAGTTTCAGCACCCCGCCCGTCACCGCCTCGATCAGGCCCTGGTTGGTGATGGCGTGAGCGATGCCGGGATCGATCGTCAGCGTGCCGCCGGTGACGGTGATCGTGCCGGTGTTGGTGATATCGGCGGTGTTGATCGCGCTCGAGCCGGTCGATTCCAGCGTGCCCGCGATCTCCACCGTGCCGCCCTCGATGGTCGTACCGACGAGGCCGACCGTCGACCCCGACTCGACGGACACCGCGCCGCCGGCGTTGGCAACCGTCGTCGAGGTCAGCGTCAGGGTGCCGTCGTTGATCGCTGCCAGCGTCCCGGTGTTGGTGACGGCCTGCTGGTCGATGTCGAGGTCGGCACCATTGGCCCGAAGCGTGCCCGCATTGGCGATGGCGGCCGAGGTCGTAGCGGTCAGCGTCAGCACGCCGCCGACTGCCTCGATCAGACCATCGTTGGTGATGGAAGAATTGGTGATCGTGCTGGCGCCGGAGGAAGCCAAGGTCCCGGAAACCGCAAGTACGCCGCCGGTCAGGCCTGCAGCCGACAACGTCAGCTTCTTGTTCGCATCGACCTTGACGGTGCCGCCATTGGCGATCGCGGCGCCGGCAACGGTGGCGTCGTCAAGCGTCAGCGTGACGCCGCTTTGGACCGTGACGGCGCCGTTATTCAGCATGGCGTTGCCGCCGATCGTGCTGTTGCCCGTGACGTCGATTGTACCGCCGGCCGCGCCGCTGTAATTGTTGATGGTGCCGCCCGAGATCTCGGTGCCGGACAGCGTCAGGGTTTGGCCGTCGTCGACCTTGATGACATGGCCGGTATTGGCAAGGACGTCGTTGAGCAGCGTCGCAGCGCCCGCGATCTCGAGCATGCCGTTATTGGTGATCGCCCCCTTGGCCGCGGCGGAAGCGCCCTGGATGATGGCGCCGTCCTCGAGCGTGACCGCGCCGTCGATCACGACGCTGGACTTGTCGGTGATGACAGTGCCGGAGACGGTGACGTCGTCCAGCGTCAACTCGGCATCGGCGGTGATCGCGCTGATGCTGACGGTAGCCCCGCCGTCGATCTTGCTGACGCCGGTGACATCGATCATGCCGGCGCCCTTGATGGCACCGCCGCTGATGGTGGAATCGTCCAGAATCAACGCGGCATTGGTATCGACGGTGACGCTGCCGCTCGAATTGTCGACGGTCGAGCCCTGGTCGATCGCCAGCACGCTGTTCGCCAGCACCGCGATCGCGCCGGTATTGGTAACGGTCTCGCTGCTCAGCGCGTTGCCGGTGCTGCTGACCTTGAACGTCGCATTGTTCGTGAGAACGCCGCCGCTCAGCACGGCGTTGCCGGTCAGGTCAATCTCGCCATTGTCAGTGACCGTGCCTGCGCCGCTGATGGTCGCGCCGTTGATGGTCAGCTTGCCGGATGCATCGATCGCGACATTGCCGGTGGTGGCGACCGTCGACCCCTGATCGATCGTCAGCCAGCCATTTGCCAGCACCTTGATCGTGCCGGACGTATTGGAGACGGTCTCGTGAGCGAACGCGACCGTATCCTGGACGTTGACCGTGCCTGAATTGATCAGCGTGCCGTTCTTGATCACGCTCGTGCCGTCGAGCTCCAGCGTGCCGAGAATGGCGACGGTGCCGCCATCGACCGTCACGCCGTCGACAATCAGCGTCGCGCCGGCATCAGCCTGGACGGTACCGCCGGTATTGGCGACATCGCTCTTCAGCAACAGCGTGCCGCCGGACAGGTCGATCGTGCCGTAATTGGCGATGGCGATCAGGGTATCGATCGTGCCGCCCGCCGCCAGGGTGAGCGTGCCCGCATTGGTGATCGTGCTGGTGTTGGTAACGACCACACCGGATGTCCGGGTGATCGTTTCGACATCGATCGCCCCACCGACGATGACGTGGCTTCCGAGCGAGTTGGTGAACTTCGCGTCGGCATTGAGGGTGAGCTTGCCCCCGATGGTCAGCGTGCTGTTGTTGATGATCTCCGGCGTCTTGTGGCCGGGCGCCGTGTCGTAGTCGTCCAGCGTCAGCGACTTGGCATAGGCGGCGGTATCGATCGTCACCGGATAGGACGGCGTCAGGCCGTGGAGCTGATCGGTGATGACGATGACGTCGTCGTTGCTGGTCGGAACCGTGCCGGTTTCCCAGTTGGCCGCGTCCTTCCAGAATCCGCCGGAGGGACCGCCGGCCTCGTCGGTCGCGATCCACACCACCGCGGGCGCATCGGTACCGGTGATCGTGACGGTGATGGTCTGCTGCGAGGTCGCGCCCTGCGAATCCGTCAGCGTCACGGTGTAGACCAGCGTCAGCACCGCGTTCTTCGGAATGAAGTCGGCGAGATAAACTGGCAGATCAGCCAGCGACCAGTTGATGACGCCGGTGCCGTCCCCGGTGCTGTCGGCGCCCGCGGCGATCGCGACCGACATCGCGCTCTGGAACGCCGCGAGCGGGCCCGGCGGAACGGTACCGCCGTCAGGCAAGGTCGCGCTGGTCAGCGCCACCGACACGGTATGTTTGTCGGTGAGATCGACGTCGTCGAAGTTCAGGGTACCCGACGTCGGCACATCGCTGGTGAGCGGGCCACCCGGAATGCTGGTGCCGCCTTCGAAGGTGATGACCGGAACGCCGGTGGTGATCACGGGCTTGTCGTTCGTTCCCGTGATCGTGATGGTGATCGGGATGAACTTGCTCTCGGGATTGACTGCGAAATTGGTGTCGACGCGGACCATATAGGTCAGCGTCAGCGTTTCGCCGGCCGCGAGGAAGTCGAAGACGTTGTCGGGGATCGTGTAGGTCCAGACTGCCGAGCCGTTGTTGTCGTTGCCGGCGCCGGGGACGACGTTGATCTGGATCAGCGTCGCCGCGATGTCCTGCTTCTGGAGCGCGGAGAGCGAGCCGGTGACGTCGTGCTGTCCGGCATCCTTGTAGACGTAGTTCGGCGCGTCGGCGAGGCTGATGCTCACCGTCGGCCGGTCGCCGAGGTTTTGATCGACGAACCTGATCAGGCCGGAAATCGTGTCGGTATGCGCGTCGCCGGTCGTATCAGCGCGCTCGATCAGCGCGAACGCCGTCTTCACGGCGCCGCCGGCGTCAAAGCTCTGCACAATCGGCTGGCCGGGTATACGCCCGGCAGTCGGCGTGGAGGTGGTGGGCGCCTCCTGCGCCGGTGGATTGACGTTCGTGAAGACAGCGGCCGCGACGTAGCCGGCCTGGGTCTTGATCAAGACTCCGTCGCTGGTCTGGGTGATCGTGTCGGTGAAGTTCGAGGTCAGCTTGGTGTTGGTGTTGTCGGTGAACTTCAGCGTGAACACGTCCGTGATCAGCTTCTGCACGTCCGGCGACATCAGCGCGTTGGAGATCGAGACGTTGCCGCCGCTGATCTGGATCATCTGGCCAGCCTGGTTGACCGTCGCGATCGGCAGCAGCGTGACCTTGTCGAACAGGATGTAGGAGCCCGTGGTGCCGTTCGGCTCGACCAGCACCTGGAAGCTCGCCTGCGGCTGCGGATCGCCGCCGCCGGCGGGAACGACGAAGTTGATCTGGGTCAGCACCGCAGTGCCGCGGATGCCCATGGTGGCGACCGGCGTGTCGATCTTCATGTCGCCGTGCTTGGCGGTCTCGCCGGCGACGAAGGTGATGGTGCCCGCGACAAGGCTGAGCAGCGAGGAATTGCTCGACCCGTTGGGGTCGTAGACCATCTCGTTCAGCACCATCCGCGCATTGGAGGACAGGCCGAACACGGTGCCGTCGATGAAGGTGATGCCGAGCGTCGAATCGGCGCCGGTCGAGACCACGTCACCCTTCTCGACATTGTCGCCGTTGTTCAGGATGACCGAGACGCCGTTGCGGATCGCGGTCGCGCTGCCCACGAGCTTGGTGACGTGGCCGATGACCTGGGCCGCGGTCGCGCCGGGCGCGGCTTGCGCAACCTGGACATGGCCCGTCAGCGCGTTGACGACGTCGCCGGTGAGATGGGCGCCATCGGGCGAGGCGAGCGCGGCGCGCTTGTCGCCCCGGAAATAATCGTGAATGACGAACTCGTGATCCTCGTGGGACAACACGAGATCGAGGCCTGTGCGCTTGAACTCGGCGTTGAAGATCAGGTTGGCGTCGGGAACAACGAACGCGCCCTCAGGCACGTGACCATGCGCTTTCGCCGTAAAGGAATCGACATGGGCATTGCCGGACGAGCGGGAACCCTGGCCGTCCAAGGAAATCGCGCCGTCAAATTGGCCAGCGTAATTCAAACGGGCACCGTGAAAAGGGTTAAAATTTAAGTAAGTATCGACCGCCTAAGCTTGCATAGCATTAGGAAGTCCTTAGCGATACCATCTATTGCTTGTGTGATTTCGCGTCACTTGGCTCCGGCAGGCCCCACGGGTCGGCGCCCCTAAAGAGAAGCCGAAGTAATTACTCAAATATTCCGAAGTCAAATTCGGCTCATTTCCACGCATTTCCAGTCATCCAAAGTAACCTGCCGTATAGCTACGGAGCAGATACTTGCGTCATCTCCCCTCCGCGGGGCCCCGCAGCATCCTGCGGCAAATACGGAGTTAAATCTGTGACCTAACTAACAGAACCCCCATGAAATAGGGGTGCGTTAGCCATAGGGCGCAGATTCGGTTGTTCTACAACTTGTGCCTGCATTGGCTCCCTTTCGCGGCACCAGGACACCTCCTTGCCTCCGAATCGTAAAATTTTACGCAATTTGGGCAGGCCCGTTTCAGCCTGTTCCCGCTTTTGGGAACCCCCTGCCGGGCGCGTTAAGCAGAACAAAACGGCCCGTCTCGCACTATCTCCCCGAAAGCAACAAAGCCCGGCGCGTCGAGGTCGAGGGGGACCTGGCGAAGCCCGGGAAGGGGATGTCAGATGGAGACGGCTGCTCGCTCGCGCGCCTGGCGCGCAATCCTTGTCCTGTGCGGATTGATCCTGCTCGGATCGGCCGCCGAGCTTCGCGCCGGCACGCTGCTGTCGCCGGGCGCCGGCGTCCTCGTGCGCAAATCCGCCGAGCCGTTTGGCGTGTTCGCCTTCGCCATCTCCGCCGGCAACCTGCGGCAGAAATGGCTGGCGCTGAAGGACAGGCTCGATGACGACATGGTTCAGCTTGCGCTGTGCGACGGCGACCGGGACAATTGCGCATCGCCTGCGGCCCTGAGGCTGCTCGCCATCGTCGACCAGGCCCGCACCCGCGACGGCCGCGCCCGGCTCGGCGAGGCCAACCGTGCCATCAACCTCGCCATCCGCGCCGCCGACGACGGCACTGACGACGTCTGGAGCTCGCCGCTTGCGACCTTCGCGCGCGGCGCCGGCGATTGCGAGGACTACGCCATCGCCAAGCTGGCCGCGCTGCGGCTGGCCGGCATTCCGCCAGAGGATCTCCGCATCGTCGTGGTTCGCGACGTCAGGGCCAGCGAAGCGCATGCGGTCGCCGCAGCAAAGCTCGATGGGCACTGGCTGATGCTCGACAACCGCCGCATGGCGATGGTCGAGGACGACGCTGCGCGGAGCTACCAACCGCTGTTCACACTCTACCAGTCGGCGGTGTTGAAATATGTCGACGAACCCGCTCGGTTCTCGATGGTCGCCGCCGAGGCACGCTGATTGTAGCGGCCTCGTAGCCCGGATGGAGCGCAGCGCAATCCGGGACGGTGCCGCCGTTGCACGAATCCCGGATTACGCTTGCGCTCCATCCGGGCTACGGGCCACCCACCACAAACCCATTCCACCCCGCGAACCGAACCGCTAGCATGGCGACAGCTATGCGGGGGCGACTGGAATGCGATTCATCGTGCTGTCTGGGCTTGCTCTGCTGGCGCTCGCCGCACCCGCGTTCGCGCAATCCGACCGCTCCATCGCCGACAGGCTGCCGCTGTTCGCCAAAAACAACTGCCAGCAGATTCGCGACCCCGGCAATCAATTGTTCTGCGGTGACCCTACGCTCGCCGCCGCCGCGGAGAAGCTGAGCGCGGCGATCGAGGGGCGGCTCGCCCGCCTGCCGGATCGCCTGCCCGCGATCGAGGAAAATGCGATGTGGGTCCGTCAGCGCAATCTCAGCTGCGGCATCGTCGGCCAGACCGCGATCCGCACCGACGAGTTCGATCGGGTGAAGGCCTGCCTGCTCAAGGTGACCGAGGAGCGCGCCGCGATCGTGCGCGATCCTGATTTCGACTGCCTCGCAGCCAATTCCGCAGCGGGCGCGCTGATCTGTGCGGACCCGTCGCTGGCGCTGGCCGAAACCGAGCTCAACGGCCAGGTGCTCGGCCTGATCGGCAAGCTGGACCCGACCGCCGCGCGCTTTGCCTTCGCCGAATATGGCAGATGGACCCGCGAGCGCGATCGCAAATGCAGTCTGATCGGCAAGGAGAACGTGCCGCTGCAGGAGCTCGAAACCGCGGAGGACTGTCTCGCCGAGCATTTGAAGCGCAAGACCGACGAGATCCGCGCAGCGAAGGGCGATCCCAAGAAGGTGTTCGGCCGGCAGGTCGCGGCCCGCATCCCCGACACCGACGCGGTCGACTTCTGCGCGGCGCGCATCCATGCGGCCAATTCCTGCGGCAACTTCCTCCGCATCAACCGCGTCTACGCGCTCGACAGTCAGGTGACCGAGCAGGAGGCGCAGGTCACGGGCGAGATCGAGATGGTGGTGCTGGCGCCTTTCAACATGTGCAGCAAGGTCGCCTCGAGCTGCACTGGCACGTGCTGGGACGCCAGGACGGGTCGCCCGCAAAGCGCCGCCAACCAGGCGCGCTCGGCCGAAGCCTTCAACGTGACGCGCCGCCTGCGGATCCAGCGGACATTCGCTTTCGTCAAGGCTGCCGACGGCTGGCGTTGCCGCGAGGACGAATTGGCACCGGTGAACTCAGGGACGGCGAGCGGCGGGTCGTAGGCGGTGCGGTCTCCCTCTCCCGTTCTTACGGGGCCGCGACGAGCTTCGCTCGCGTTGAGAGGGTCGGGGATGAGGGCTGCTTCCGGTGAGGGAGGGACTCGCGAAGACTCCCCCTCACCCGGAATTTGCTCCCGCAAATCCGGCCTCTCCCCGCACGCGGCCCGCACGCGGGGAGAGGCGAAGAAGCATCAAAACATCAGATTGTCCTTCACCAGCACCCAGCGGCCGTTCTTCACCTGCTGCACCTGGGTGACGGTCGTGGCGAGATGGTTGGTCTTCGAGAACACGGTCGGCGGCGAACTGAAGATATCCTGGAACTTGTCGCCGGACTCGAGCGCGTCGAGCATCTTCTGGCCAGTGAGATCCTTGCCAGCCTTGTTGGCATAGTGCGCGAATGTCATCACCGCATTGTAGCCGATGATCGCCTGGGTGTTGGCGTCGGCGTTGAACATCTTCTTATAATTGACGAGCCAGTCCTTCACCTTTCCCTTCGCGGTGTCTTCGTAAGGAATTTCGAAGTTCGAAGCGGCATACAAGCCTTCCACCACGTCCTTGCCGAGCGCCGGCACTTCGAGCACGTTAACGGGCGTGGCACCGAGGAAGGTGACCTCCCAGCCAAGCTTCTTGGCCTCGGTCATGGTGCCGATAGGCTCACGGAGGACGGCGCCGAGCACGACGAGGTCGCAGCCGTCGGACTTCATCTTGGCGACCTGCGCCGAGAAGTCGGAGGCGCCGCGCTTATAGCTCGTGATCGACGCCGGCTGCAGCTTCATGGCGGTGAGCTGCTGGTTAAAACCATCGAGCACGTTTTTTCCGTACTCGTCGTCCTGATGCATGATGCACGGCTTCTTGAAGTTCTTTGCCTCAATCATGTATTTGAGCGCTGCGCGCGTGCTCTCGACATAGGGCAGGAGGTTGTTGAACTTCAAGCGCTCCTGCGGCTTGGCCGGATCGAACTTGAAGGTGAACTCGGCCGCCGTCAGCGGAAACAGCTGAAGCACGCCGGCATCGAGCAGGATGTCCTGCGCGGCGAGCACGGTCGGCGACCCCATCGGTCCCACCATTGCGAAGATCTTGTCGCGTTCGATCAGTTTTTGCGAGGCCAGAACGGCCTTCTTCGGATCGTAGCCGCTGTCCTCGACGACCAGGCGGATCTTGCGGCCGTTGACGCCGCCCGCCGCATTGACCTCCTCCACCGCCATCTTCATGCCGTTGGAGACCGGCACGCCCCAGCCCTTGATCGGGCCCGACAAGTCCTGATGGGTGCCGAGCACGATCTCGGTGGCCGAGATGCCTTCGTTGGTGACCTTGGTCTGCGCCGCAGCCGGCAGACAGGTGAGCGCCACGGCACCCACAGCAAGGCCGAATGCGCTGAACGATTTCGACATTGACGTCTCCTCTCCTAAAGGCCCGTGTTACGCGGAGGGCGGGGGCCATCGCTCCTTCGCTTTCCCAAACGTGCTTTTCTTTCTTGCGCATGCCCTTTCTCGGAAAACCGGTTCCCACTTTTCCGGGGCATGCGCATGCGTCACGCCACGGCGCGCTGGCGATACATCGCTTCAATCTCGGCGGCGTAGCGCTTGTTCACGAAACCGCGCTTCAGCTTCATGGTCGGGGTCAGCTCTTCGTCTTCCGGCGTGAGCTGGCGCTCGATCAGGTAGAACTTCTTGATGGTCTCGACGCGGGCAAAATTGACGTTGACCTGCTCGATCTCGCGCCAGATCAGGTCCTGAATCTCCGTCGCCCGGCACAGGCTCGCATAATTGGTGAAGGGGATGTCGTGGTCCTGGGCGAACTTCTCGACATTCTCCTGGTCGATCATCACGAGGCAGGTCAGGTACGGCCGCTTGTCGCCGATCACCACGGCGTCCGAGATGTAGGGCGAGAATTTGAGCTGGTTCTCGATCTCGGACGGCGTGATGTTCTTGCCGCCGGAGGTGATGATGATGTCCTTCATCCGGTCGGTGATCCGAACGAAGCCCTCATTGTCGATGGTGCCGACGTCGCCGGTGTGCAGCCAGCCGCGGGAATCGATGGTCTCGGCGGTCTTCTCCGGCTGGTTCAAATAGCCCATGAACAGGAAGTCGCCCTTGATCAGGATCTCGCCGTCGGGCGATAGCGCGACCTCGCCCCAGGGCACGGCGGTGCCGACCGAACCTAGCTTGATCCGCTCCGCCGGCATCATGGTGGCGACGCCGCAATTCTCGGTCTGGCCGTAGAGCTCGTGCATGTCGATGCCGAGCGCGAGATACCAGCGGATCAGTTCCGGCGCGATCGGCGCGGCGCCGGTGAAGGCGATGCGGCAACGGTCGAGCCCGATCATGCGGCGGATGTTGCGAAAGGCGACCCGGTAGGCGATGCGCCTTGCCAGCCGCAGCGGCAGTGGCGGCGCCCTGCCCTCGAGCCTGTGATCGACCATGCGGTAGCCGATCTCGATGGCGCGGCGATAGACCCATTGCTGCAGCGGCGTCGCATCCTTCAGCGCGATGGTGATGGCGGAATAGAATTTCTCCCAGATGCGCGGCACCGCGAGGAAAACGGTCGGCTGCACCTCGCGCAAATTGTCCGGCACGGTCTCCGGGCTTTCGGCGAAATTCATCACCGATCCGAGCGCGACCGAGATGTAGTAGCCGCCGATGCGTTCGGCGACGTGGCAGAGCGGCAGGAAGATCAGCCGCTCGTCGTCCTCTCGCGCCGGGATGAAGTCGTTGGCGTGCCGCATCTGGTGCGTGACGCTGCGGTGGGCGTGCATCGCGCCCTTGGGCGGACCGGTGGTACCGGACGTATAAACGAGGATCGCGAGATCGCCGGCGCTGCGGCTGTCGATCATCTCCTGCCACAGCGCTTCGCGGCCGACCATGTGATTGCGGCCGAGCGCGCGAAACTCGTCGAGCGACATCACCATATCGTCGGAGAAGCCGCTGAGGCCCTCCATGTCGAACACGACGATCTTCTGCAAGGAGGGACAACGGATGCGGCAGGCGAGGATCTTGTCGAGCTGCTCCTCGTCCTCGGCGAAGATCACTTTCGTTCCGGAATCGTTGACGAGATATTCGACCTGGGACGACGCATCGGTCGGATAAATGCCCGAGGCGACGCCGCCGGCGCACAGGATGCCCATGTCGGCATGGACCCATTCGGGCACGGCGTTGGCGATGATGGAGGCGACGTCGCCGGGCATGAAGCCGGAGGCGCGAAGCGCGTAGGCAATTTCCTTCGAAATTTCCAGCCACTCGCGCCAGCTCGTCGGCTGCCAGATCCCGAATTTCTTCTCGCGGATCGCCGGCCGCTCACCCCGCGTTTCGGCGGCGCGCAAAAAGCTCTTTGCGATCGTATCAGCGACCGTCAGCACCGCCGGTCGGGCCATGCACGTCTCCTCCTTGCCGCCTTCCCCTCCGCTGCCTGCCTTGCCGGCGGTCTTTGCTTGCGGATGGGCAATCTCATCTTACTGCCAGCTTGTCCTCACCGCCACGTCTTCTTCTTTTTCCAGCGCCGCTCGCCCCGCGCGCCCGCTTCCTTGGCGCCAAGGTAGAACTCCTGGATGTCCTTCGAATGCATCAAACGGTCGCAGCTGTCGTTCATCACGATCCGGCCGATCTCCAGCACATAGCCGTAATGCGCGGTCTCCAGCGCCACCTTGGCGTTCTGCTCGACCAGCAGGATCGACATGCCCTGCTCCTCGTTGACGCGGCGGATGATGGTGAAGATCTCCTTCACCAGCAGCGGCGACAGGCCAAGCGAGGGCTCGTCGAGCAGGAGCAGCGTCGGCCGGTTCATCAGGGCGCGCCCGATCGCCAGCATCTGCTGCTCGCCGCCGGAGAGCTGGCCGGCCGGCTGGTTGATGCGCTCCCTCAGGCGCGGGAAATAGCCATAAACCCGCTCCAGATCTTCGGCGACGCCGCCGCGGTCCTTGCGCGGATAGGCGCCCATCATAAGATTCTCGCGCACCGACAGGAACGGGAAGACTTCGCGTCCCTCGGGCACGTGGCTGAGGCCGAGCCGCACGATCCGGTCGGCCTCCATGCGCTGGATCGGCTTGCCCAAAAATTCGATCGAGCCCTTCTGCGGATCGAGAATGCCGGAGATGGTCTTCAGCACCGTGGTCTTGCCGGCACCGTTGGCCCCCAGCAGCGTGACGATGCGGCCGCGCGGCACTTCCAGCGAGATGCCGCGGATCGCCATGATCGGCCCGTAATAGCTCTCGATGTTGGAGAGCTTCAGGATGGTCTCGGGTGTCGCGGTCGCATCCATCGCCTCAGGCTCCCAGATACGCAGCGACGACATCGGGGTGCTGCTGCACCTCGGCCGGCGAGCCCATCGCGAGCACCCGGCCGTAATTCAGCGCGATGACGCGGTCGGAGACGCGGTTGACCAGCGACATGTCGTGCTCGACCATCAGCACGGTGACGCCGAGCTCGTTCTTCAGGTCGCGGATCCAGAACGACATGTCGTCGGTCTCCTCGACATTGAGGCCGCTTGACGGCTCGTCGAGCAGGATCAGCTTCGGCTCCGAGCACAGCGCGCGGGCGAGCTCGATCACCTTGCGGACGCCGTAAGGCAGGCCGGAGATCAGCTTGTCGCGATAGGGTTCGAGATCGAGGAATTCGATGACCTGCTCGACCCTGCGGCGATGCACCTTCTCGTTGGCGCGCACGCTCGGCAGGAACAGCAGCTCCTGCCAGAGCTGCGTGGTCGAGTGCCGGTGGCGGCCGACCAGGAGGTTGGAGAGCACGGTCGCATTCTCGAACAGCTCGATGTTCTGGAAGGTTCGTGCGATGCCGAGCTTTGCGATGTCGTAAGGCGGCTCCTCCGTGATGTCCTGGTCCTCGAAGAAGATGCGGCCCGAGGTCGGCCGGTAGATGCGCGAGATCAGGTTGAAAATCGAGCTCTTGCCGGCGCCGTTCGGCCCGATGATCGACAGGATCTCGCCCTTCTCGACCGCGAAGGACACCGCATCGACGGCCTTGAGTCCCCCGAAATGCAGCGACAGGTTCTCGGCGCGGAAATAGCTCATCGGTTCCGCTCCGACTTCACGTAGATCTTCTGCCGCTTGAAGGTGGCGCGCTTGTAGAGCGGGAACAGCTGGAAGAAGAGCTTGATCTTCAGCCAGCGGCCGTAGAGCCCGAGCGGCTCGAACAACACAAACAGCACGATGATGATGCCGTAGATCGCGCCCTTCAGGCCGTTGAGCGAGGCGAAGGCTGCGACCTTCGACTGGATGTTTCCTGCCGTCGCCGGGCCGGCGCCGAACGTCGCGGCGATTCCGGCGATCATGCCGGGCATGTCGTCCTTCAGATAGGTCAGGAACGGATCAATCATCACGATGAAGATTGCCCCCAGCACCGCGCCGTGCAGACTGAAGGTGCCGCCGATCAGGATCACGATGATGAACTCGATCGAGAGCTGCAGCGTGAACATCTCCGGCGAGATGAAGGAGAGCTTGTGGGCGAACAGCACGCCGGCAAAGCCGGTGATCGCTGCCGAGATCGCAAAGGACTTGACCTTGTAGAGTGCGACATTGACGCCCATGCTGCGCGCCGCCGTCTCGGAATCGCGGATCGCGACGAAGGCGCGTCCTGTCGGCGAGCGCAACAGATTCAGCGTGCCGACGATGGTCAGCACCAGCACGGCGAGGCAGAGAAAATAGAAAGTGGGGCTGTCGCGCGGCACAGGGACGCCGAGCAGCGACAGCGCCTTGACCCGCATGCCCTCGTTGCCGTGGGTGACACTTTCCCAGCGCGCCAGGATCTCCTCGACGATCAGGGCAAACGAGATGGTGGCGATGACGAGGTAGATGCCGGTCAGGCGCAGGGCGGGAAAGCCGACCATCGCTCCGATCAAGCCCGACAACGCGCCGGCGGCGAGGAAATAGACCGGGAACGGCACGTTGTATTTCTGCAAATAGGCTGCCGTGTAGGCGCCGATGGCGAGGAACGCCGCATGTCCGAGCGAGGCCTGGCCGGTAAAGCCGGTCAGGATCAAAAGCGCCACGCCGACGGTCGCATAGATGCAGACGAAGACGAGCTGACTCATCAAATAGCTGGAGAGCACGAAGGGCGCGATCAACAGCAGCGCGAGCAGGATGCCGTACGAGACCACATAGCCCGAATGCGGGAACAGCTTGATGTCGTCCTCATAGGCGGTCTTGAACAGGAAGCGCATGGCGTTCAGACTTTCTTGCGGACGTGATGGCCGAACAGGCCTTCAGGCTTCAAGAGCAGCACGGCGAG
This sequence comes from Bradyrhizobium sp. 138, assembly GCF_023074075.1. GTDB lineage: Bacteria > Pseudomonadota > Alphaproteobacteria > Rhizobiales > Xanthobacteraceae > Bradyrhizobium. The sequence continues at coordinate 42,327 of NZ_JADPKT010000095.1, forward strand.
CAACACGAGGTACGGCGCGACATCCTTCCAGCCTTCGGGCAGGTAGAAGCCTGCCATGCTCTCGATCACGCCGATCAGGACGCCGCCGACCACCGCCCCCGGGATCGAGCCGAAGCCGCCGAGCACCGCGGCGGGAAATGCCTTGAGGCCAAGCACGAGGCCGACATTGGAATGGATGAAGGTGATCGGCGCCAGCAGCACGCCGGCGCAGGTCGCGACCGCCGCGCTGATCGCCCAGACGATCGACACCACGCGCTTGACAGGGATGCCCATGTAGTAGGCGGCGAGCATGTTCTCGGAACTCGCGCGCATCGCCGTGCCGAGCGTGGTCTTGTTGAAGAAGAGATAGAGCAGCGTGCACAGGATCATCGTCGCCGCGATCACCGACAGCTTGTCGTAGGCGAGCACCAGCGACCCCATCCGCAGCACGCCCTGGCTGAACGGAGTCTCGATCTTCAGATCGTCGGTGCCCCAGATCATGCCGGCGATCGAGCGCAGGAAATAGCCGAGCCCGATCGTCGCCATGATGATGGAGAATTGCGGATAGCCGAGGATCGGCCGCACCACCACGCGCTCCGCCAGCATGCCGAACAGCGCCATCGCGGCCACCGCACCGGCAAAGCCGATCCAGTAGTTCAGGCCCATCATGCCGATGAAGGTGAAGGCGAAGAAGCCGCCGAGCATCATCAGATCGCCCTGGGCAAAATTGACGACCTCGGTTGCCTTGTAAACGAGCACGAAGCCGAGCGCGATCAGGCCGTAAACGCAGCCGAGCGCAACACCGCTGACCAGCTGCTGAACGAAATCCAGCATCGACGCGCGTCCTTCCGATACAACTGGCGGCTCTTTCCGACCGCCTTGCCGCATCTTGTGTCCAGTCGCTACGCAGTCGATTCGCCGCGTTAGCGCCATTTGTCCGGTGTCAATTCAGCCTGAACCGCAAAGCGCTGTCAACAAACGGCGACTTTTGGGGGGCTTCCCTTTAGTCCAATCCGGATGACGGAAATTGCGGCGATGCGATTCACCGTGCCGAAACATCTTCGGGTCATGGTCGCGGGCGATGCAAAACCGGATGGTATGGCCGTCATGAAGCCGGACAGCTCGGCGCTGGAAGTGATGGGGTTAACGAAGCGTTTTGACCGCCTGGCGGTCGACGGCCTCGATCTCACCATCCACGCCGGCGAATTCTATGCGCTGGTTGGCCCCAACGGCGCCGGCAAGACCACGACTTTGCGCATGGTTGCGGGCCTGCTGAGACCCGATGCCGGCGCGGTCTCGATCTTCGGCATCGATGCGCTCCAGAATCCCGTCGCCGCCAAACAGGTGATGGCGTGGGTGTCCGACGAGCCAATGATCTACGACAAGCTGACCCCGCTCGAATATCTCGAATTCGTTGCCGGCCTCTGGGGCATCGCGCCGTCGGTCTCGGAGCCGGTCGCGCAGGAGCTGCTCGGCTCGCTCGGCCTCGCGCCGCACCGGCACGAGCGCTGCGAGGGCTTTTCCAGGGGCATGCGCCAGAAGGTGGCACTGGCCGGCGCGCTGGTGCACGATCCCCGCCTCATCATCCTCGACGAGCCGCTGACCGGGCTCGATGCCGTCTCCGCCCGCCATGTGAAGGGCCTGCTCAGCGAGCGTGTCCGCACCGGTTGCACCGTCATCATGACCACGCATATTCTCGAAGTGGCCGAACGGATGGCCGACCGCATCGGCGTGATCGCCTCGGGCCGCCTCGTCGCCCAGGGCACGCTGACCGAGCTGCGCCAGCAGAACGGCCATGCCGACACCAGCCTGGAGGATCTCTTCATCGCGCTGGTGACGCTTCCGGAAGCCGCATGAGCTCGGCGAGCGCGCTGTCCTGGTTTGCCCGCCACGAGCTGCGGCTCGCCTGGCGCGAATGGCTCGCCATGATGACCGGCGGACGGCGCAAGCGGACGCGCGCCGCTGTCATCGGTCTCGTCTGCTTCGCCGCGCTGCTGCACCTGCCGGCCTGGGCGGTGATCGGCCGCTTCGCCGATCTGCAACTCCCGCTCGACAAATCCTCGCTGATCGTGATCTCGGCGACGATGTTTCTCGCCTGGACCCTGATGCTGTCGCAGGCCATCGAATCGGTGACGCGGGTGTTCTACGCCCGCGCCGATCTCGACCTGATCATGTCCTCGCCGGCGCGGCTGGCCAATCTGTTCTCGGTCCGCATCGCCGCGATCGCGCTGACCGTCACCGCGATGGCGCTGCTGTTCTCGACGCCCTTCATCGACGTACTCGTGATCGGCGGCGGCGCGCGCTGGCTCGCGGCATTCGGAGTGGTCGTCGCCATGGGCCTGTCGGCCGCAGCGATCGCGATCGCCGTCACCATCCTGCTGTTTCGTCTGATCGGCCCGGCGCGGACGCGCCTCATTGCCCAGATTCTCGCCGCGATCATCGGGGCCGGCTTCGTGATCGCGCTCCAGGTCGCCGCGATCATGTCCTACGGCACGCTGTCGCGCTTCACCATCCTGACCTCGGGCAGCCTGGCCGCTCATGCCCCCGATGTCGACAGCATCTGGTGGTGGCCGGCGCGGGCGGTGATGGGCGACAGCGAAGCGCTGGTGCTGCTCCTGGCGCTCGCTTTGATGCTGCTTGGAAGCGTCATGGCGATCTTCTCGCATCGCTTTGCCGACACGGCGATCGATGCCGCAGCCTACGGCACCTCTGGCAACAAGCGCGCCAAGGAGCGCCCGTTCCGCGGCGGGTCGCGGCAGCACGCGCTGCGGCGCAAGGAATTCTCGCTGCTCTGGCGCGATCCATGGCTGATCTCGCAGACCCTAATGCAGCTGCTCTATCTGGTGCCGCCGGCGCTGCTGCTCTGGCGCAATTTTGCCGACAGCGCCGCGGCGCTCACGCTGATCACGCCCGTCATCGTGATGGCGGCCGGACAGCTTGCCGGAGGGCTTGCCTGGCTGACGATCTCGGGCGAGGACGCCCCTGACCTCGTCGCAACCGCACCGCTGACGCCGTCCAGCGTCACCCGCGCCAAGATCGAGGTGGTGCTGATCGCGATCGCCGTCATCTTCTGCCCGCTGGTCGCGGCACTCGCTTTCGCCTCGCTTTACCAGGCCGCGATCAGTGCCGGCGCAATCATCATCAGCGCGGCTTCCGCAACCGCGATCCAGCTCTGGTTCCGGGTGCAGGCACGGCGCAGCCAATTCCGCCGCCGCCAGACCTCGTCGCGGCTCGCGACCTTCGCCGAAGCCTTCTCCTCGATCGGCTGGGCCGCGACGGCAGCGCTGCTGCTTGCGCTCCCGATCGCGGGCCTCATCAGCGGCCTGATCACCGCGAGCCTCGTTGCGATCACCTGGAAGTTCAGCCCACGGCGGGAATGAGGCGCATGCTCGAAGAGCTGCGGAAGTCAGGTGTCGAAAGCCGGCTGTGCGCGGCGTACCGCGGCGACGTTCCGCCGATCCATCAGGCGCCTGACCCAGTTGCGCCCGGGCTCTTCAACTAGACGATACGTTGCAACCGACAGCAGGACGGTCAAGAGCAGCATCGCAATCTGCAGGAGATCGCCAAGCCACAGCGATCCGTTGATGGAGACCACTTTCGTCGGCTCATGGCCCGAGCTCAACGCGTAAGAGACGAACAGGTCCGTATGCCCGAGGCGCTCGACGACCATGAGGATCGCCCGCACCACTGCCCTGACGAGCGGATGCAGCATATAGATCGAATAGGTCAGCGTCCCGATCACGAGCATGAACGGCACCGTCAGCCGGCGACTGACGGCGCCGGCTTCACGCGCAAACACCAGAACGACCAGCGTAAACACCAATGGCGAGGCGACCTGCAGGGTGACACTGCTGCCGGCCACGGAAACATAACCCACAACGAGCATGACACTCGCCGTCTCCAGCAATGTCTCGCCGGACGGCACGAGGCGTGCGCGCAGCGCCGGAAAGCGCTCACGGAGATCGAAGGAGAGAACGCCAAGCGCGAAACCATACAGGCAACGCACGATGCCATAGTCGTAAGTCGCATTCATCCCATCCGGACTGATGGTGGCGAGTACGACCGGCCCGGCAATGATCGGGAGCAGCCAGGGCCAGATCGTCGGCCCGATCCGACTTACCACGACGGCGAAGATCACATAGGCGGCGAATTCAGCGCTGATGCTCCAGCTCGCGAAGTTCAGCCAGTTCTGCGGATTGACGCCGAGTCCCTGTAGCAGAACAGCGTTGGTGACGATGGCTTGCAGGAGGTTCGGGCCAACACCGTCCTTCGCAGCGTCGATGGGAATGAACAGCAGCAACGTCACGAGATGCAGCGGGTAGATTCGTCCAAGCCGCAGGACGAGGAAACGGCCGGTGCCGAATCCCTCCGCCAGACGCGAGCGATAGTTCGACGCGATGACAAAGCCGCTCAGCACGAAGAAGAAATCGACGAACAGGTAGCCATTCCTGGTGAGCGGCAGGAAGGACAGATGGCTGATCACGTCGAAGTGGAACAGCGCGACCATGCAGGCACAAATGCCACGCCAGCTGTCGAGCGCATGATATCGGGTGATATTTGCAGCCGCGTCCATTGAACAGGGGTAGGCAAGACCAGGCACCGGAACAAGCCGAGGCTGACTCTATGCTTAACGTGGTCGCGGCCCGAGGGCGCCCCCGTTCCGCAAGTCGGCTGGGCTGAAAGTTCGGCCGCGGCGGGAGTGAGGGTGCGACACTGACGCGCTGTTGATCGCAGCCCATTGGCGACGCACAGCATTGCACGTTAGACTTTCCCCTGACACATCGGGGACGGATGCATGTGGCGACTGGTTTCGGCGACTCTGGCGCTGTTCAGCGTATCCTTCGCACCTGCTCTCGCCCAGCAGCCGCAGCGCAGCGAGTGCCTGGCGATGGCCAATGCCGCGCCGCGAGCCATGCCGGTCGCATTCCGGCAGGCCGCTGGCTCCGCCGAGGTCGAGATCACTTATGCCGGCCATTCCACCTACTACATCGACACGCCGGCGGGCCTGCGTATCGCCACCGATTATAGCGGCGCCTACCAAGTCGGCCGGCTACCCGACGTCGCCACCATGAACCGCGCCCACAGCACGCACTACACCTTATTCCCTGACAGGCGCATTCCCCACGTGCTGCATGGCTGGGGCGAGGACGGCAAACCGGCGATCGTGTCGGAGCGTATCCGCGACACCTTCGTCCGCAATGTCACGACCGACATCCGCCGCTATTTCGGCGACGATTCCGGCGCCGACATGATCCGCGATGGCAATTCGATCTTCATCTTCGAGGTCGCGGGCCTCTGCATCGGCCATCTCGGCCATCTCCATCACAAGCTCGACGACAGCCATTTCGCCCAGATCGGACGGCTCGATATCGTGATGGTGCCGATCGACGGCACCTACACCATGTCGCTGGACGGCGTCTCCGAAATCACCAAGCGCCTGCGCGCCTCCGTGGTGCTGCCGATGCACCGCTTCGCCACCCCGCTCGACGACTTCATGCGCCGGATCGGCCAGCAGTTCGAGATCGACCGGCGCACTGAGCGTTCGTTCCGGATGTCGCGGGATGCGCTGCCCTCGAAGCCGATCGTGATCATCCTCGACGGGGTCTGAGGCGCAATTTTTTCCAAGCCGGCCTCGGCCGGTCGTGCTGATCTCCTCGCAACAGGAGTTCGATATGACAGACTTCGCGAGATTGTTGCACGCGGACGGACCAAACCCCGAGCATGCGGCGGCGCTGCAGCTTTACGGCCGCTTCGTCGGCGATTGGGATGCCGAGATCACCGCCCATGGATCCAATGGAGCGACGCACATCGCGCCCGGCGAGATCCATTTTGGCTGGGTGCTGGAGGGCCGCGCCGTCCAGGACGTCTGGATCATTCCCCGGACTGCGGGCGCGCCGGCCTTTCCGATCGCCGGCAATTGGTACGGCACGACGCTGCGCGTTTACGATCCGACCATCGATGCGTGGCGGATTTCCTGGTTCGATCCCGGCCGCAGCGTCTTCCGCCAGCAGATCGGCCGTCCGCGCGGTGAGGATATCGTGCAGGAAGGCACGACCGAAGCCGGTGAGCAGACGCGCTGGAGCTTTACGGAGATCACCAGCTACTCATTCCTTTGGCGTGGGGAGGTCAGGCCGGCCGCGGCAGCGGACTGGCGGCTGGTGGTCGAGGTGCGAGCAAGGCGGCGGAAGGGCTGACGATATCGCCGCGCTCGCGATGACGGGTACGGTTGCGCAGCGCGCGCTGCTGCATAAAGAGATGAGGTGCTAAGTTCCCGGCACAAGAAGATGAAGGGAGCGAACGACGATGGCTGCAAGCGGTGCGCCCGCCAATACGAGCGGGCTGTTCGTCGAGCCGCGCGAGGACTGGCTTGCGCTTCACCAGGAGGAGATCATCGATCCCTCGCGGCCGATCGTCGATCCCCATCACCATCTCTGGAATCGCGGACACCGCTATCTGATCGAGGAGATGGCCGCCGACATCGCTTCCGGTCACAACATCATCGCCACCGTCTATGTCGATTGCCGTTCGATGTACCGGGCGCATGGGCCCGAAGCATTCCGGCCCGTCGGCGAAGTCGAGTTCGCCAATGGCGTCGCCGCGATGAGCGCGAGCGGTGCTTACGGCAAAGCCGCGATCTGCGCCGGCATCGTCAGCCACGCCAATCTGTTGCTCGGCGACGCCGCGAAGGGGGCGTTGGAAGCCGAGATCGCCGCCGGCAACGGCCGCTTCCGCGGCATCCGGCATTCCTCGGCCTGGGACGAGGACCCCGTCGTCGCCGGCATGTATGCGAACAGGCCGAAGGGACTGTTGCAGGACCCGACCTTCCGCAAGGGATTTGCCTGCCTTGCACCATTGAAGCTCAGCTTCGATGCCTGGCTGTTTCATCCGCAGATCGGCGAGCTCACCGAACTGGCGCGCGCCTTCCCCGACACCAGGATCGTGCTCGACCATTGCGGCGGGCCGGCCGGCGTCGGACGCTTTGCAGGGCGGCGCGAGGAGGTGTTTGCGCAGTGGCGCACCTCGATCCGGGAGATCGCGACATGCGAGAACGTCGTGGTCAAGCTCGGCGGACTCGCAATGTGCCTGCTCGGCTACGACTTCCATCTGCGCGATCGGCCGCCGTCATCCGAGGAGCTTGCCGCGGCCTGGCGGCCCTATGTCGAAACCTGCATCGAGGCGTTCGGCCCGAGACGCGCGATGTTCGAGAGCAATTTCCCGCCGGACAAAGGCCAGTGCAGCTATCAGGTGATCTTCAACGCCTTCAAGCGCATCGCTGCGTCGCTGAGCGAGGCCGAGAAGACGGCGCTGTTCTCGCAGACCGCAATCGATGTCTACCGGCTCGAGCTGCCATCATGACGACAAGAGGGGCCGGGATGTTGACCCCGACCCCTCTTCCGTCGTGACGGCTGGGAAGCGTCCTTGAATAGAGACTAGCCGGCACCCATCAGCGAGGCCGGACGGCGCTCGCCGCCGAAAGCGAGTACCTTCTTGAGCTTGTTGACGACGCGGATCAGGAAGCCGATCATCACGGGATTGGTCTTGCGGCAGAAGGCGATCTTCTTGACGTGGCCCTCGACATGCCATTTGGCATGCGCGCCGTCGCGGAAGAAAATGACATCGCCGGGGCCGTAGCGCTTCGGCGGCATGCCTTCGCTTTCGAGCACGATCGATCCTTCCATGATCATGATCGTCTCGTCGATATCGTAGTACCAGTTGAAGCGGCCTTCGGTGCACTGCCAGATGATGGTCTGGGCGGTGCCGTCGGCGCTGGTGGACAGCACGCGCGAGCGCGATACAGGGTTACCCTCGATGATCCAGGACGGCTCGATCGGCCGCAGCTCGAGGTCGACATTGCAACTACCAATTTCAATCAATGCGCGCGACATCTTCTTCCCCAGGCGATATAATAAATATGGCCGGGCCTCGGCCCGGATTGTTTCGAACGATGTCGGGAACGCTAGTCATCGGTTTTTAATTCTTTCTTACGCAGGCCTCGAGAATCAGCCGGAAGTTGCAGGCGCAAAGCGGTTAACGGGGCGATTTCCCTGCAAATTCGTGCACATGAACCCAACCTTTCCGGGGTGCGACAAAGTGCGCGGAAGCACCAAAACGGAGCCACGCCGATGCCCCTCACGCCCGAGGTTGTGACAGCCGATCGCGCAGTCGTCGCCCGGCTCATCGACCTCGAAGTCTCCTTCGCGCCGGACGCGGAGCCCTGGTTCACCATCGACGGCATCGGAAACCCCCAGCAGATCGGCAGTGACGCTTCCGGCGGCGCGTTCGTACTGCTGCCGTCGCAGAATGTGCTCTACGTCTCATCGGAAGGCCGCGCGGGAATTATCGCTGGCACGTTCGAAGCGTTCGTCCAGCTCGTCGTCGCCCGTCCCTATTGGCTCGACATCCTCAAATTTTCCGGCGGCGGCGACCTTCAGGAAATGCGGCGCGCGGCGGACGCACTCGAGGCGACGCTCGAGGATGAGGACGAGATCAACGAGGCCCGCGAGGAGATCCGCAAGAGCCTCGACCTTGGCGAGGCGGACGACCCCGTCGGCGCGCTCTACGAAGCCATCGCCGCTTCCGACGCCATCGTGCGGGCCACCGACGGCAGCCCGTTCACGACCCTGTTCAACCGTTTCAGCATCGACAACAATCCAATGCTGCGCAACGCGGCGGCGTGAGTCGTTCGACAGAGATCGAGCGCGCGCCTCGTCCTTCGAGACGACCGCTTCGCGGTCTCCTCAGGATGAGGCTAATCGACATTGATGCCCGCTGAAGCGACTGCCGCGCACTCCGTCCTCATCCTGAGGAGCCCGCCAGTGGCGGGCGTCTCGAAGGATGGCTGCAGGGAAGCCTTACTTCGCCCACTCACCCTTGCGGAACACCGGCACCTTGCTGCCGTCGGGCAAAATGCCGTCGATATCGGTCTCGGCCGAACCGATCATCCAGTCGATATGGATCAAGCTCTGGTTGCCGCCTTGCGCTGCGATCTGCTGTGCCGTGAGCTGCGCGCCGTTGACGAAGCATTTCGAATAGCACTGGCCGAGCGCGATATGAGACGCTGCGTTCTCGTCGAACAGCGTGTTGTAGAACAACAGCCCGCTCTGCGAGATCGGCGAGGAATGCGGCACCAGCGCCACTTCGCCGAGGCGGCGGGCGCCCTCGTCGGTGTCGAGCACCTTGTTCAGCACCTCCGCACCGCGCGAGGCTTTTGCGTCCACGATCTTGCCGTCCTCGAAGCGCACGGCGATGTTGTCGATCAGCGTACCCTGGTAGGACAGCGGTTTCGAGCTCACGACATGGCCGTAGACCCGGCGGCAGTGCGGCGTGGTGAACACCTCTTCGGTCGGGATGTTGGCGTTGCAGCTGATGCCGTTCTTGGAGAGCGAGGCGCCGCCCTCCCATTCGTGGCCGTCGGCAAGGCCGATGGTGAGGTCGGTGCCCGGCCCCGAATATTGCAGCGCGCGGAAACGCTGGCCGTTCAGCCAATTGGTACGCTCGCGCAGCACCGCATTGTGGCTCGCCCAATTGTCCATCGCGTCCTCGCGGTCGACGCGGGACGCCGCGAAGATCGCATCCGCGAGCTTGCCGATCGCGACGTCCTCGGGATCATCTGGGAAGACCTGCCTGGCCCAGGACGGGCTCGGATAGGCGATGATATTCCAGTTGGTGTCGAAATTGACGATCTTTTCCAGGGCGGGCTGATAGGCCATCGAATTGGCCTTGCTGGCGCGCGCCACCTTGGAAGGATCCTCGCCCGACAGCAGCATCGGATTGTCGCCGACGATGGCGAGCCGCGCGGTGTTGTCCGAGAACGCCTTGGCCATGCCCTCATAGAGCCAGCCGGCGGCACGATCGAAACTATTGTCGTGGCCGTGGCGGTAGCGCGCCAACGTCATCTCCTCGTCCGAAAGTATAGGCGTCACGATACCGGCGCCGGCCTTGTAGGCATGCAGGGCGATCCGCCGCACCAGCGGCAGCGCGATCGCGGGCGCCGTCAGAAGCAGATCCTGTCCCGGCCGCAAGCCCAGGCCCACCTTCACCGCCACCTCGGCCAGCCGGTCGAGCTTCGCGGGATCGATGGGAGCGGTGGAATTGCAGTGATCAGTCATGCGGGTCCCTCTGCCGAAAGTCTCTCGTTCAATCTAAGTCTAGCACCGCGAGGCGCAAGTGCGCGAGCACCTTGCGACACCGAGAAGATACGCAGTTTCACGCATATTGGTTTTCAACGCGTTGCCGATTTCAGTACCCGGTCAACCATGGCAGGCGCGAGCCCGAGGTAATTTTTCGGTGAAGTGAGCGCCTCGATTGTGGCGCGATCGATGCGGCTCGTGATCCGCGCGTCCGCGGACAGCGCATCGGCCAGGCTGATTCCCTCGTCATTGGCCTGACGGCAGGCGTCATAGACCACGTCATGGGCCTCTTGCCGGCCGAGCTGCGGCGCGAGCCCCATCATGACCGCTTCGGCCACGATCAGGCCGCGGCTGATGGCGAGATTGTCGTTCATCTTCGCCTCATCGACGATGAGACCTGCGAGTGCAAACTTCGCCTGGTGGAGCGCGCCGGCGGTCAACACGAAGCTTTCGGGGATCGCCATCCATTCGGCGTGCCAGGGACCCGTGGCGCGCTCGAAATCCTGCACCATGGCGTCGAGCATCAGGCCGGCGTGCTGGCGCACCGCCTTGGAGGCCGCCAGCATCAGTTCCGACGAGATCGGGTTGCGCTTCTGCGGCATGGTCGAGGAGGCGCCGCGTCCCTTGACGAAGGGTTCATAGACCTCGGCGAACTCGGTCGAGGCCATGATCATGATGTCGAGCGCGATCTTGCCGAGCGAGCCGGTGACGAGCGCGAGGAAGTTCACGGCCTCGGCAAAGCCGTCGCGCGCGACGTGCCAGGTCGAGGCGGGAACGCCGAGCTTCAGCTCAGCGCAGAGTGCCTCCTGCACCTCGAACCCCTTGTCGCCGAGCGAGGCCAGCGTACCGGCGGCTCCGGCGAACTGGCCGACCAGGACGCGCGGCTTCAGCTGCGCCAGCCGCTCGGCATGGCGGTCGAACATGGCAAGCCAGATCGCGGTCTTGTAGCCGAAGGTCACCGGCAGCGCCTGCTGGAGGTGCGTGCGGCCCGCCATCGGCGTGTCGCGATAGCGTTTGGAGAGGCTCGCCAGGATGCCGCGAAGCTCGTCGATGTCGCGCGCGACGATCTCCAGCGCGGCACGGAGCTGCAGCACCACGGCCGTGTCCATGATGTCCTGCGTGGTCGCGCCCCAGTGCACGTAGCGGCCGGCCTCGCCGCACTGCTTCACCATCTGATGCACCAGCGGCAGGATCGGATAGCCGACGACGTCGGTCTCCTGCCTGAGCAGCTCGAAATCGAGCGCGGCGACGTCGGTCCGCGCCGCGATCGCCTCGGCCGCCTGCTGCGGGATGACGCCACACTTCGCCTCCGCCTGCGCCAGCGCCACCTCGACCTCGACATAGCGCGCCACCAGCGCAACGTCGGAGAACACCTCTCGCATCTCGGGCGTGCCGAAGGCGTCGCGGAACAACATGGAATCGAGCACGGTGGTGGACGCGGAAAAGGCAGGCATGAGCGCTTCTTCGTGGTTGGTGTTTGTGTGTGCGACAGCTTACGCAGTCGGCGCAGTCCGGCAAAGGACATTGACGTTCGCCACATCTGCCGCGCGGCGGCATTGCGACGGCCCCTCCCCCCTGTTGCTCCGTCATCCTTGAGGTGCGAGGCGTGGGACGCAACGCGTCCCATGGAGAGCCTCGAAGGATGAGCGGCCGCGATGCAGCCGGGCCGTCCATCCTTCGAGGCCTCCGCTGCGCTCCGAGGCCCAGGATGACGGCGTTCGATGGGCGAGCCGTAACATTCTGGCCGCAGTTGTATTCCCCTCCGAGAACGGCATGACAGCCATCTTCCGGGAGCGATGAACCAAGCACGCCCTTCGGCAGACTCACAGTTTTCGTCCCAAATTTCATTTTTGTCATTTTTGCCTGCCCGATTTCGTAACGAAACCTGAGTTTTCGACGTGCAGTTTCTGTTCAGGGACCACCTTCTCGACACCGACCTGCGCGAACTGAGCCGCGAGCAGGTTCCCGTTGCCGTGGAGCCACAGGTTTTCGATCTGGTCGTCCACCTCATGCAGAACCGCGACCGGGTGGTCAGCAAGGACGAGCTGATCGACAAGATCTGGCACGGGCGCAGCGTCTCCGAATCCACCCTGACCAGCCGGATCAACGCCGCGCGCAAGGCGATCGGCGACAGTGGCGCGAGCCAGGCGCTGATCCGTACCATCGCCCGCAAGGGGTTTCGCTTCGTCGGCGATGTCGAGGCCAAGGGCGGCGCGGGCGCACCGGAGCACGGCCGCACCGCATGGGTGCCGCGCGCTGCACTCACGCTTCCGGAGCGGCCCGCGATCGCCGTGCTGCCCTTCACCAATATGAGCGGCGAGGCCGAGCAGGATTATTTCTCCGACGGCATCAGCGAGGACATCATCACCGCGCTGTCGAAGCTGCGCTGGTTCTTCGTCGTCGCGCGGAACTCCTCGTTCGTCTACAAGGGCCGCGCCGTGCACATCAGCGAGGTCGCGCGCGAGCTCGGGGTACGCTACGTGGTCGAAGGCAGCGTGCGGCGGAGCGGCGATCGCGTGCGCATCTCGGCCCAGCTCAACGATGTCTCGACCGGCAGCCATCTCTGGGCTGAGCGCTACGATCGCGAGCTCGCCGACATATTCGCCGTGCAGGACGAAATCACCGAGGCGATCGTCGCCGCGATCGAGCCGCAGCTCTATGCCGCCGAAAGTTTTCGCGCCCAGCAGAAGCCGCCGGGGAGTCTCGACGCCTGGGACCTCGTGATGCGCGCCTTGTCGCATCATTGGCGCAGCACGCGCGAGGATAATGAAACCGCGCAAGGGCTGCTCGAAAAGGCCGTCGCGATCGATCCCGCCTATGGCAAAGCACTGGGCCTGCTCGCGACCAGTCATATCTTCGGCGCGCATATGGGCTGGGCCGACATGGAAGCGACGGTGCCGATCGCCGAGCGCGCGGCGCTCGCGGCGGTGGAGGCCGATCGCGAGGACGCCTGGGCCCATCACGGCCTCGCCTACACCTATCTGTTCCGCCGCCGCTTCGACGACGCGCTGGCGGAGTTCGAACTGGCGCTGCAGCTCAATCCAAATTTTGCAATGGCGCACGCCTTCTACGGCGTGACGCTGTGCTACGCCGGGCGATGGCAGGATGGCGATGCCGCTGCGCGCCGCGCGCTGCGGCTCAGCCCGCGCGACCCGCTCGCGGCGATCTATTGCGGGGTTGCGGCCTATGCCCGGTTTGTCGGCCGCGATTACGAGGGAGCCGTGCAGATGGCGCGGGAGTCGATGCGGCAACGCGGCGATTTCGTCGGCGCGCACCGCGTGCTGACGGCCGCCGCCGGGATGTCAGGAGATCCGGCGCTCGCAGCTTCCGCCCTCGACGGCCTGCGCCGCGCTCAGCCCGCGGTCTCGCTGGCCTGGATCACGCGCGAGCTGCCGATGCTGCGGGACGAGGATCGCGCACATTATCTCGAAGGATTGCGGCGCGCGGGACTGAAATGACAGCGGCGCGCTGAGCGCTAATCGTCGTCGGGCCCGAACAGCCTGATCTGCGGGAAGCCGCCGCGCGGCCGGCCGGCGTAATCGCGCGCATCGGAATCCTCGCGGATGTTTCGCGCGACGTCGTCCCAATCGGTGCGGTCGCGCCAGCCGCGCGGCTCTCGGCCCTCATTGTAATAGCGACGCTCAGCCCAACGCTCGCGCCGCTCGATCCGGCGCCGTTCGGACGCCGCGCGCTTCACGTCGGAATCCTTCGCCTTGGCATAGGCGTTGTCAGGTGAAGTAGCCGGATCAACCGAAGCCTGCTGCTCGGTGGGTTTTGCGATTTTCGGGGCCGATGCGACGGTCGGCTTGGACTGCTCCTTGGGCGGCTCGACCGCGGCCGCCTGCGACGGTGGCGATGCCGGCGGTTCGGCGTTCGCCTGGGTGGGCTGCGTGTCAGGCTTTGCGGCTTCAGGCTGTGCTTCGGCCTGCGCCGGCGCGGCCATGATCGCGCCGAAGGCTTGCGAGCCCGTGAGATAATTGACGCGTTCCGAAGCCCCGTTTGCCGAGGGCGCATTTGTCGCCGCAGGCGCGCCGGCGGATTCGGCGCGCTGCGCCATCTTGCTGGTATCCGGCCCCTGCTTGGACGTGACCGGATTCATGATGTTGCCGGCAACGATCCCGCCGCCGAGACCGATGGCAATGGCCGCGACAATGGTACCGGCACCGACGAAATAGGCTGTCGAGGCGCGCATTGATCCACTCCCTCTTTGGGGCGAGCAACGCGCGTTGATTGCCGGATGTTCCTGATGCGGCAGCAGTTCCCGAAGGAACTTGCGCGTCAGATCTGCTGCGCGACCTTCTCAAGCCCGATCAGGCGGGCGAGCTTGCGCACTTCTTCTTTCTGATCGTCACGCAGCTGGAACAGCAGCGGCATTGCTGCCGACTTCAACTGCTGGACCTCGTCGCAATTCGGATCGATCTGCGCGCTAGGTGGCGCGTTCGGATTGGAGAGCCTGTTAGCCGAGATCTTGCGCACGACGTTGCGGAGCGCGGTCTCGACCGAGGGCCAATAATATTCCTGCGACGACGACAGCTTCAGACGATCCCTGATCCCCGCGATCTGTGCGTCGGACAGCAGTGAATAGTTTTTCTGCGGCTGCGGCTTGGCCACGACCTTCGGCTTGGCGGCCGGGACTTCGACTGCGGGAATCTCCGCCGCAGCGGGCGCTTCGGACACGCTCGACGCGCTGGGCATCGGGAAATCGGACGGCGTTGCAGCGGCAAAGGCCTGCCGCAACGGCTCGGTCAGCACCGGGGTTTGGGCAAGCTTGTCGGCGGACACCTGGACCGGCTCAAATGCGGCCGAAGCCAGGGCCAGGGTCGGGACCAGACGGTCGGCCTTGGCGGCGCGGTTGGCCGCGAGCGGCTTGGGCGGAGGCGTCTGCGAGATCATCTCTTCGCCGACGCTGGGCACGCTGTCGCGGCCAAGAATGGCGGTGGTGGCGGCACCCAGGACGAGGAAGCAGGTCAGCACAACGATGGTGATGGCTTTAGACAATCGTCTCTCCGGGAACAGCCGCTTCACGAGTTTGTTAACGTTGCGCGGGAAAAGGGCACGAATTATGGCTTGAGTGTGCCTTCGTTGCGACAATCATCATGTCTGCCGCGACATTCTGGGTAAAAAGGCCAAGGAAGTCAGGCGGCTACGGCCAGGTCGTAGGCGTCCTGGATGTCGGCGACGATCTCCGAGGCCTCCCAGACCGCGCGCGGCTCGACCGATTGCAGCGTCACCGTCCAGTTGCCGCCCCGGCGGGTGCGGGGGACGCTGACGATGTCGAAGCGGACGTTGCGGCACAGCGGGTGGCGCGCCAGGGCATGCGCGACGCGAACGCGGATTTCGTCCAGCGATGCCGCCGTCTTGCTGTTGAGATAATCGAAGTCCATCGCCTGTCCTCTCGTCCTGATTGGCGGCCGTGAGGAGATTCTTGGCGGGCGTTGGTTAATCTGCGGTTAAGTGGGCATTTCGAGCGAGCGTTCGATTAACTGTGATCGGGACGAGCGCCCTCTGCTCTTCCGCATTTCTACGGGGAGAGGCGTGCTCTCGCCTCTCGATATTCGACCATTGTCCGCGCAACGAGATCGTCGACCGGGACCACATCGGAGACAGCAGAGGTGGAGTGCCCACCGCTCCAGATGTCGCGCCAGCGCTTCGGCCGGTTTTCGCGCGCGGCGACGTCGATATCCTCAGCGATGTCGATCGCGCCGCGCGCCGGCAGATCGTCGGGATCAAGCCCGGCAGCCACGATCGACGGCCTCAGCATGCTGGTCTGCAGGCCCGTAAAGGCGGTGGTGAGCAGGATGTCGTCGGCGCTGCTCTCGACCAGCATCCGCTTGTGGCGGTCGTCTGCCATGCTCTCGCGCGTCGCGATGAACTTCGTGCCCATATAGGCGAGATCGCAACCGAGCACTTCGGCCGCGTGCAGTGCATGGCCGTCGCTGATGCCGCCCGCGAGCACGATGATGCCGTCATAGAACGCGCGCACCGCACGGACGAAGGCAAACGGGTTGAGCCAGCCGGTCTGGCCGCCCGCGCCCGCGGTGAGCAGCACCAGCCCGTCGGCACCTGCTTCCGCCGCGCGTTCGGCGTGGCGGATGGAAGCGACGTCCGCCAGCACCAGCGCCCCGGCATCGTGCAGCGGCTTCAACACGGACGCGGGCGAGCCGACCGACGTGATGACGACCTCCAGCTTGTGCCGCAGCAGCACGGCGAGATCCTGCTCCAGCCGCGCGTTGGAGCGGTGCACGATCAGGTTCGGACAGAGCGGCGCGGCCTTGCGGCCGGTTTGATCTTCGTGCTGGCGCAGCCGCGTCTCGATCGCGGTGAGCCATTCATCGAGCTGGTCCGCGTTGCGGCAATTGGCGGTGGGAAAGCTGCCGATCACCCCGTTGCGGCAGGCCGCGATCATGAGCTCGACGCCCGACACCAGAAACATCGGCGCTGCGATCAAAGGCAGAGCGAGACGATCGCGAAAGCGTTGCAGTCGATCGGACGTCACTCAAATCTCCCTGTAACTCCTGCTTCGTCGAGCGTGCTTTGTCGTTTCCTCCCGCAGCCCTGTGCCAGCGTCATCGGCAACATTGGCACGCCCGAAGCCGGTGACAAAATAACGAAGAAATATACGTCCGATCCGCTCCGGATGGCGGGATAAATACCCGGGATTCTACGGTGTCGTTGTTGCCTCGACACCACAACGCACAACGGAGTGTCTGGCGGCGATGCCCGCGCAATTGCCGGTGAATCAGGGAATCAACTAGACCGCTGATGGGGCTGGGATGCGGAGAGTAAGATGAGAGTCGCTTCCCTGGAAAGTGCAGTCGCCGCGATCGCGTTGATCACGGCTATCATCGTGGTGCTGTGGGAGATCAAGATCTTCTACGGAATCTGAACAGGCTGGATACCTCTTCGAACACGACCGGGCATGCCTTCCGCGGCGGCGGAAGCCTGCCGTTCAATCGGCCCAAGGCGCGATCGCGGGCTTGCCGTCACGGCTACCGCTTCTCGATCACCAGGCTCTGCACCGCGCGGCCGAAATAGCCCTGGCGGTCGGCAAGGCGCGACATGGCGAGCCCGGTGCCGTCAGCGCCGATCCAGGACTCACCGTCGAGCAGGATCCACTCGCCGACCGGCTGACGTGCGAAGCTCACGGTGAGATCGGCGTTGATGTAGGTCCAGGCGCGGAAGTCGAGCATCGAGGCGGTGCCGTTGGAGAAATCGGCGGCGACCACGGCGCGCATCGCTTGCGAAACCGCTTCACCCGCGATCAGCGGATGGTCGACGCGAAACCAGATCGCGCCGGCGCCAGCCTGGCCAAAGCGGCCGCGCGCGGCGCGCATCGAGACCAATCGCACGAACGGGCTGGTGGCGGCGTGGCCGTCCTCGGCCAGCGAGTCCTCCGGCAAGGGCAACGTAACCGGCAGCTCCTTGACGTCCTCGGGCAACGACTGTGCCTGGCGCCTGATCTTGAGCACGGTCGCGCCGACCACCTGCACGCCGTCGGCGAGCAGCTTGATTGCGCAGAGCTGGATCTTGCGGCCCTCGCGCAAGATTTCGGTCACGATCGTGAGTGGCGCCACCGGCACCGGGCGCATCAGATCGATGGTGACGCGCGCGATGTCCATCGGAGCAGGCGTCGGAATGCGTTCGGCCGCCCATGTCACCAGCGAAGCCGGCGCCGAGCCGTGCTGCATGCGCCGGTCCCAGGGACCGGCGGCGTCCGGGCTGGTGACGACATTGTTGCCGTCGACGCGGTAGATGGCGGTCATCTCTGTTCGATATCTCGGCTGGCGTTCCCCGGACGCAGCGCAGCGCGTAAGCGGTGCGCTGCCGAGCCGGGGTCCATTCGTTGCAGTGGGTCCCGGCTCTGCGCAGCAGCGTTACACGCTGCAGCGCGTCCGGGACACGAGAGCAAATCACAACGGCGGATCGATCGCTTCGTCGTATTCTTTCTTGAAACGCGCGATCAGGTCGGCGGCGGGCACGATGCCGTCGACGCTGCCGATGCCCTGGCCCGAGCCCCAGATCTCCTTCCAGGCCTTCGGCTTGGCGCGCTCGCCGGAGGCGTCGGTGCCGAAATTCATCTTGGAGGGATCGGAGGTCGGCAGATTCTCCGGATCCATGCCGGCAGCGAGGATCGAGGGTTTCAGATAGTTGCCGTGCACGCCGGTGAACAGGTTGGAATAGACAATGTCGTCGGCCGTCGCGCCCGCGATCATCTCCTTGTATTTCTCGACCGCATTGGCTTCTTTGGTCGCGATGAAGGCCGAGCCGATATAGGCAAAGTCGGCGCCGAGGACGCGTGCGGCGCGGATCGCCTTGCCGTTGCCGATCGCGCCCGACAGCGCGATCGGGCCGTCGAACCATTTTCGCGTTTCGGCGACGAAGGCCAGCGGCGAGATGGTGCCGGCATGGCCGCCGGCGCCGGCCGCGACCAGGATCAGGCCGTCGGCGCCTTTCTCGATCGCCTTGTGCGCGAATTTCTGGTTGATCACGTCGTGGAAGACGATGCCGCCCCAGCCGTGCACGGCCTGGTTCAGCTCCTCGCGGGCGCCGAGCGAGGAGATGATCATCGGCACCTTGTACTTGGCGCAGAGCTGCATGTCGTGGTCGAGCCGGTTGTTCGACTTATGCACGATCTGGTTGACCGCAAACGGCGCCGACGGCCTGTCGGGATGGGCGCGGTCATAGGCCGCGAGCTCTTCGGTGATGCGCGCCAGCCATTCGTCGAGCAACTCCGGCGGCCGGGCGTTCAGCGACGGAAACGAGCCGACCACCCCCGCCTTGCACTGCGCGATCACGAGATCGGGCACCGAGATGATGAAGAGCGGCGAGCCGATCACGGGGATCGACAGGCGCCCCTTGAACAAGGCAGGCATGGACATTGCGAAGCGATCCTCTGTTGGCCGGTTAATGCAAGGTTGGCCACCATACCAACAAGGCAATCTTTCCACTGTCAAGTATTGCGTTTTGACGCCGTGCCGGACCCGGCTACCCGCATTCCTAGTCGCGGAATTCCTGCCTATCCGTCTCCTCCGTCATTGCAATGACGAGGAGCGGGTTGTGGATCCAACTACCCGATCAGATCCGGATTGATCAGCCGCTCGAACGAGAACATCTCGTCCCACTTCTCCTGCGTCAGCAGCTTGCGCTCGACCACGACGATCTGGTGCAGCGACTTGCCGCTCTTGTAGCCTTCGCGCGCGATCTCGGCGCATTGCTTGTAGCCGAGCAGCGGCTTCAGCACCGTGACGATGCCAAGCGAGTTCAGCACCATGTTGCGGGTGTGCTCCTCGTTGGCGGTGATGCCGACGACGCAATTCTCGCGCAGGCTGTTGACCGCGCGTTCCATGGTGCGGATCGAGAAGAACAGCGCGAATGAGATCACCGGCTCCATCACGTTGAGCTGGAGCTGGCCCGCCGAGGCCGCGAGCGTCACCGTGGTGTCGAGCCCGATGACGAGGAAGCTGGTCTGGTTGACCACCTCGGGGATCACAGGATTGACCTTGCCGGGCATGATCGAGGAGCCCGGCTGCAGTTGCGGCAGGTTGATCTCGTTGAAGCCGGCGCGCGGGCCGGAGGCGAGCAGACGGATGTCGTTACAGATTTTCGTCAGCTTGCTCGCCGTGCGCTTGAGGACGCCCGAGAGCTGCACATAGGCGCCGGTGTCCGAGGTCGCCTCGACGAGATCGCCCGCGAGGATGAAATCGACCCCGGTGAGCGCGCTCAGATGCCGGACCGCGAGCTTGGGATATCCGACCGCAGCCGTGACGGAGGTGCCGATCGCGGTGGCGCCGAGATTGATCTCGCGCAGCAGCGCACGCGCTTCGGAGATGCGGTCGACTTCCTCGCCGATCGTGGTGCCCCAGCCCCGGAATTCGGCCCCGAGCGACATCGGCACCGCATCCTGGAGATGCGTGCGGCCCATCTTCAGGACGCGGTCGAACTCGCGGCCCTTGGCGAAGAAAGCTTCCTGGAGCTGGCGCAGCGCGGTCATGTAACTCTCGAGCCGGAGGATCAGCGCCAGCCGAAAAGCGGTCGGATAGGTGTCGTTGGTCGACTGGCCGTAATTGACGTGGTCGTTGGGACTGACGTGCTGGTAGTCGCCCTTCGTAAGGCCGAGCGATTCCAGCGCGAGGTTCGCGATCACCTCGTTGGCATTCATGTTGGTGGAGGTGCCGGCGCCGCCCTGGATGAAGTCGGTGACGAACTGATCCATCATGTCGCCGGCGATGACGCGGTCGCAGCCGAGGATGATCGCATCGGCGACCTTGGCCTCGATCGCGCCGAGATCGCGATTGGCCATGGCGGCGGCCTTCTTGACGTACCCGAGCGCCTTCACGAAGTAAGGCTCCTGGTTCATCGGAATGCCGGTGATGTGGAAGTTCTCCTTACCCCGGATGGTCTGGACGCCGTAATAGATGTCGTCGGCGATCTCACGCTGTCCGAGGAAATCCTGCTCGGTACGGCTCATGGGCGCTCCTTGCTGCATGCGCGCGAGGCCTTCACGTCAGTTCTGGCACAGCGCGCTGGTCACGAAAGTATCGGTGCGGCAGTCGTCAGGCTTGCGTTGCCGGCCCGGGATCAGGACCTTGGCCGAGCATTTCTCGGCGGAATCGGCATTCAGGCTCTTGCCTTCCTTGTAGCCCTTGCTCTGGCAGAGCTGGTCGGCGGCCTGCTTGCAGTCGGGCGCACCGTTCGACGAGGCTGGACAGGCGATGCGACCCGAGACCATGGTCGAGGGCTTGGCCAGTCGCGACAGGTCGTTCATGGTTTCACTGGGGCTTTTGATCGGCGGCAGGATCGAGGGCAGCTTGTCGAACAGCTTGCCCATTTCATTGATCAGCCCGGGATTTTCTGCGGGTGCGGGCGTCGAGGGCGGCGGCGCGGCCTGCGGCCCTTGCTCCTGCAGGCCAAGCGACGGCGGCGCCGATTGCGTCCACCCGGTCCCGCCGGCACCGAGCAGGAGCAGCAGCACTGCTGACATCAGCGTCCCGAGCCGAAAGGCCGGATTGCCGGATCGAACCATCATGACGGCAACCGTAGCCGAAGCCGGCCCTGCGGCAAAGCGCGGAGGTTTAGATCAGCTTGATGGCGACGACGAAGCCGAGCACCAGCAACGCGGCGCCGACCCCCACCACGAGAGCGAGATGCCTCTCGATCCGGACGCGGATCCAGTCGCCATAGCGGTTGAGCAGGATCGCGACGACGAAGAAGCGTCCGCCGCGCGCAACGATCGAGCACAGGATGAACAGGATGATGTTGTAGCCGGCAAAGCCCGAAGTGATGGTGACGAGCTTGTAGGGGATCGGCGTCAGCCCCTTGAGCAGGATGATGATTGCCCCCCATTCCGCATAGGAGGCGCGGAAGGCCTCGACCTTGCCGCCGAGGCCGTAGACCTGGATCAGCCATTGGCCGACCGAATCGAACAGCAGCGCACCGATGGCGTAGCCGACGATGCCGCCGAGCACCGAGGTGACGGTACAGACCATTGCATAGACCCAGGCGCGCTGCGGGCGCGCCAGCGACATCGGGATCAGCATCACATCCGGCGGGACCGGAAAGAACGAGCTTTCCGCGAAAGACACGACGCCCATGATCCAGAGCGCGTAGGGCTTGTGGGCGGCGTCGATGCACCAATCATAGATACGTTTCAGCATGGCGCCGCGATGAAGCACCATGGGACGGATTTGTCCATGCCGAGATTGAGGCGAATTATGACGTTTCTAGTGGCGCTTGCGCGCGGCACGGCCCTCGAGCGCGACAATTGGCCGCCTGGCGGCCACGCGCGGTGACGCGACTTTGGGCAGCTTCATCGCGGATTTCGGCAGTTTCTCGGCGATGCCGAGCATGTCTTCCCGCCGCGTCATTTCCCGCCAGACGTCCTCGGGGCGCACGCCGGCAGAGGCCCAGAGCACGGTGAGATTGTACAAGAGATCGGCGCTTTCCCGGATCACGGCCTCGGTATCGCCATTGACCGCATCGATCACGACTTCGATGGCCTCTTCGGCCAGCTTCTTCGCCATTTTTGAGGGCCCGCGCTGAAACAGCCGGGCCGTGCGCGATGTTGCCGGATCAAGGTCCCTGGCCGCGAGCACAGCCAGATATAGCCGCTCAAGCGAATCACTCATGGTACGCAAAACTACTCGAAACAAATGGCCGGCGTGTTAACACGCGACAAGATAAGCAAAAAACAGGCCGCCGCGGCAAGCACGACGGCCTGTTCGCCGATGACGTTTGGCCGATCAGTTAATAGCAGCTGTAGCCGGAATAGCCGTGGGCGCAGGGGTTTTTGTAGCCGCCATAGGTGTAGCGGTTGCTCGAGTCGTAATAATAGGGACCATAGCCGGGGCTGCTGTAATAGACCGGGCCGCCACCGTAATAGTAGCCCGGGCCCGGATCGTAATCATAGGCGTAGGCATCGCGGCTGGCCGCGATCGCGAGACCGGTGCCGATGGCCGCGAAGGCCGCAGCTGCGGCCGCGCCGCCTCCGCCGCCACGCCAATGGCGGCCGCCCGCATAGGAAGCGGTCGGGACGATTGCGGTCAACGCCAGCACCGCGGCGGTGGCAAGAACGGCCTTTCGGCCCGTAAATTTGGAGAATCGCTCGAACATGTCTTGGGCCCTCCTTTGGGACCTGGAATGGACGCCTGCGGACAGGCTCATGCCTCTCAAACCCGCATGACCTAAGTTGGGTTCCCCAACCCCAACACAAGCTGAACGGGGTTGCGTAACGATGCCGCAACGCCGCTCATCGGCCGTTCATGTTCGCGCGCGCACGCTCGTCGTCCGCCGGCGCTGCGAGCGTCACGAAACCATAACAATGCGGGACCGGCGCAACTGATGTCGGAATTCAAGACGATCGCGCTTCGTTGCCTGCTGGCCCTCTCGATCCCGCTTGCGACACTGATTGCCCGCGACGTCAGCGCCGCCGAGACCGCTGCGCCCTCCGTTGCGATCCACTTCAGCTTCGACCGCCCATTGGACGCGAGCATGGCGCCGTTCTTCCTGGCGGCGAAGGACGGCAGGTTCAGCGCCGAGCGTCTCAACGTGTCCTTCGGCAGCACAAACGGATCGCCGGAGGCGCTCGCACGCATCGCCCGGGGCGACAGCGAGCTTGCGCTCGTCGACATCAACGAGTTGATCCGCTTTCGCGACAAGGAAGATGCGGCGCCGATCAAGGCGGTGTTCATGCTGTTCAACCGCGCGCCCTACGCGATCGTCGCGCGCAAGAGCCGAGGCATCCATGTGTTGCCCGATCTCGACGGCAAGACCGTCGGCGTTGCCGACAGCGATCTGTCGATGCGGTTGTGGCCGGCGCTGGCGCAGCAGAACGGCGTCAAGGCCTCACGCGTCAAATTCCACAAGATCAGCGCGGCGGTGCGCGAGCCCCTTCTGTCCGCGGGACAGGTCGATGCGGTCGCGGGCTTCAGCTATCTCTCCGCGGTGAATTTGCGCGACCGCGGCGTGCCCGGAGCCGATCTTGTCGTGCTGCGTTATGCCGACTATGGCTGCGAGGCCTATGGCTTTGCCGTGGTGGCCAATGCCGCCTTCGCCGCGGCAAAACCGGACGCCGTGAAGGGCTTCGTCCGCGCCTTGATCGCCGGCATCGCCGCGACCGTCAAGGAGCCGGCGCGTGCGGCGGACGAGGCCGCGAGCCGCATCGACGGCGGCGACCGCGACCTGGAGCTGGAACGCCTGCGCACCGTCCTCGTCGATAACGTCCTCACGGACGAGGTCAAGCGCCGCGGTCTCGGCGGCATTGAGCCACAACGCCTGGAGCGCTCGATCGACCAGATCGCACAGGACTTCAAATTCCGGAAGCGGCCGACCGCAAGCGATATCTTCGACGACCGGTTCCTGCCGCCGGTCGCGGGGCGGCTGATCAATTGAGCAAAACCGGCAGCTTCCGCTATATCTCGCGCGCGATCCCTGCTTAGAATACGGGCACCATCATCCGTTTCGAGTTCGTCGCCCGCATGTCCATCTTCCGTCTCTACACCCGCGTTCTCGAGCTGCTCGGCAAGGAGGCACGGCTGGGCTGGCTGCTCGCGGTCGCCAATCTCCTGCTGGCGGCCTCGCAATTCGCCGAGCCGGTTCTGTTCGGCCGGATCGTCGACGTGCTCTCGGGCAAGACGGTGGCCGGCTCCAGCTCGGCCTGGCCGTTCCTGGTGGCCTGGGTCGCGTTTGGGCTCTTCACCATCCTGTGCAGCGCGCTCGTGGCCCTGCAGGCCGACCGGCTCTCGCACCGCCAGCGCCAGGCGGTGCTGACCGACTATTTCGAGCACATCCTGCAACTGCCGTTGACCTTCCATTCCGGCACCCATTCGGGCCGGCTGATGAAGGTGATGCTCAACGGCACCGACGCGCTGTGGCGGCTATGGCTCGGCTTCTTCCGCGAGCACTTTGCCGCGATCCTCTCGGTGATGGTGCTGCTGCCGCTGTCGCTCTACCTGAACTGGCGGCTCGCGATCCTGCTGTTCGTGCTCTGCATCGTGTTCACCGCGCTGACGACCTTCGTGGTGCGCAAGACCTTCGGCATGCAGATGGAGGTCGAGGAACACTACAGCGAGCTCTCCGCCCGCGCCTCCGATGCGCTCGGCAATGTCGCGCTGGTGCAGAGCTTCGTCCGTGTCGAATCCGAGGTGAAGGGGCTGCGCTCCGTCGCCGATCAATTGCTCGAAGCGCAGATGCCGGTGCTGTCGTGGTGGGCGCTCGTCACCGTCATCACGCGCGCCTCCACCACCATCACGGTGCTGGCGATCTTCACGCTCGGTATCGCGCTGCACGACCAGGGGCTCACCTCGGTCGGCGAGATCGTGATGTTCGTGAGCTTTGCGACGCTGCTGATCCAGAAGCTCGAGCAGGTCGTGAGCTTCATCAACAGCGTGTTCATGGAAGCGCCGCGCCTGCGCGAGTTCTTCGGCGTGCTCGACGCCGTGCCCGCGGTGCACGACCGGCCCGACGCGATCGATGCCGGCAGGCTGTCCGGCCTCGTCGAGTTCAACGACGTCACCTTCTCCTATGACGGCAAGCGGCCGGCGATCGAGGATCTCACCTTCACCGCGCTGCCCGGCCAGACCATCGCGCTGGTCGGCCCGACCGGCGCCGGCAAATCGACCGCGATTGCGCTCTTGCATCGCGCCTTCGATCCGCAATCCGGCTTCATCAAGATCGACGGCATGGACGTGCGCGGCGTGACGCTGACCTCGCTGCGGCGGAACATCGGCGTCGTGTTCCAGGAGGCGCTGTTGTTCAACCGCTCGATCGAGGAGAACTTGCGCGTCGGCAAGCCGGACGCGACCGAGGCCGAGATGCGCAAGGCGGCCGAGCGCGCGCAGGCGCTCGAATTCATCGAGCGCAGCGGCGGCTTCGCGACCAATGCCGGCGAGCGCGGCCGCATGTTGTCCGGCGGCGAGCGGCAGCGTCTGTCGATCGCCCGCGCGCTGCTGAAGGACCCGCCGATCCTGATTCTGGACGAAGCGACCTCCGCGCTCGATGCCGTCACCGAGACCAAGGTGAATGCCGCTCTCGATGAAGTGATGAAGGGCCGCACCACCTTCGTGATCGCCCACCGCCTCTCCACCATCCGCAACGCCACGCGGATCCTGGTGTTCGAGAACGGGCGCGTGATCGAAAGCGGAACTTTCGATGAACTCGTGACCAAAGGCGGCCATTTTGCCGAGCTCGCCAGGGCCCAGTTCATGGTCCATGAAACCGCCCAAGCAAGCACACGGGCCAGCATGACGGCGGCTGAGGCTGCCGCGACGACAGCCGAATCCTCCTAGCAAGTCCTCATACCACCGCCGAAATTCGGCCTATTTCATTGCGGAATACCGCGCCTGGCCCCCTATTCTCGACGCATCAGCCGGTATAGGTTTGCGGCGCCGCAAGCGGCGGCGCAGAATTTCAAAACCGAACATCAGATCACGAGAACCGTCCGTATCAGGCGGGTCTCCAAGGACCGGAATCGGATAGTGCACGCCTTACGCCCGCTGCTTCGCAAATCGCTATTCAACCTGTTCGCCGCGAGCCTCGCATGTGCCGCGCTGCTTGCGCCGCGCGCGGCGAGCGCTGAAGCGCTGCTGCTGATCGAAGCGGACAGCGGCAAGGTGCTGCAGGCGGATAACGCGACCATTCCCTGGTATCCGGCCTCCGTCACCAAGATCATGACCGCCTATGTGGCGCTGAAAGCTGTCAAGGACGGCAGACTGACGCTCGACACGCTGCTCACGGTATCGCCGACGGCGGCCTCGCAATCGCCCTCGAAAATGGGGTTCCGTCCGGGAACGCAGCTCACCGTCGACAACGCGCTGAAGATGATGATGGTCAAGTCGGCGAACGACATGGCCGTGGTGCTTGCCGAAGGCGTCGGCGGCTCGATCGACGGCTTCTCCGCGATGATGAACGACACCGCCAGAAAGCTCGGCATGACGCAGACCAGCTACGTCAATCCGAACGGCCTGCCCGCCGACGGCCAGATCACGTCGGCGCGCGACCTCGGCATCTTGGCGCGCTCGTTCCTGCGCGACCTGCCGGAATACGAATACTTCATGCACATCCCGGCGATCCGTTTTGGCAAGCGCATCACCGGCAATTTCAACAAGCTGATCGGCCGCTATCCCGGCGCCGACGGTTTCAAGACCGGCTTCATCTGTGCCTCCGGCTACAATCTCGTGGCGTCGGCGACGCGCAACGGCCGCCGGCTGATCGCGGTGGTGCTCGGCGCCAATTCCGGCACGGCGCGTGCGGTGAAGGCGGCGCAGCTGCTCGAGCGCGGCTTCGGCCAGGACAATCTGACGTGGCTGCGCCCCTCGCTCGGCACGGTCGACAACCTCGTGCCGGTCGACGCCTCGCCGCCGAACCTGCGCGACGAGATGTGCGGGCCCAACCGCAAGCGGCCGGCCAGCGATGACGACGATGCGCTGATCGCGGCCAATGGCGGCGCGATGGGATCCACCTCGGCCACCGGAGGCGAAGCCCAGGTGACCTTCTTCACCGCCGGCCTGCAGCCGCCCCTGATGAAGGCTTCCGAGCTGATGGCCTCGGCCCCCGCGGCGGTCGAACCCGTGCTGGTCTATACCGGCCCGACCCGTACCGGCACGGCCCTGATCGCGGCGGTCGCGGCGGATGCCGACCAGCAGGCGGCGTCCAAGCCGCGTGGCAAGAAGTCGCGCGTCGCCAAGAAGCCCGACGCGGCCGACAAGCCGAAAGACGCGGGCAAGGACGCCAATAAGGACGTCAAGACGGCGGCAGCGAAGCCGAATACCAAGTCGGCTGAGGCCAAGAACGACGGCAAGAACAACGGCAAGAACGACAGTAAGAACGACAAGACTGCGGCCAAGCCGGCGGCGCCCAAGCATGCAGCCGCCAAGCACGATACGGCGGCAAAACCCGCCGAGAAGCCTGCCGCGGGCGGCGATCCGAAGCCCGCCAAGCCGAAGGCTGCGACCAAGCCCGCTGCCAAGCCGGCCAACAACAGTTAACGGCGCCCCTCACCGCGGCGGCCGGTGCTTCGCACCTGCGGCAGCGCCGTTCGCGATGATTCCAGTGGCCCCTCCCCGGCCTTTGCCCTAAGCCTCGACGGCTTGCCACGCGTTGCGGCAGGTTCGATACTGGCGGCAATGAGGCAAGCCCGAGACACAACGGGCTCTGGTCAATGAGGGGAGTTTTCCATGGAGCGCATCTGGCTCAAGCAATATCCGCCCGGCGTGCCTGCCGATATCGAGCCGACCCAATACGCATCGCTGGTCGACCTGCTGGAGGAGAGCTTCACCAAGTTCGCCGACCGCAAGGCGTTCATCTGCATGGACAAGTCGATCAGTTACCGCGACCTCGACCAGATGTCGGTCGCGCTCGCCGCCTATTTGCAGGGCCGCGGCCTGCAGCGCGGCGCCCGCGTCGCCCTCATGATGCCGAACGTGCTGCAATATCCGGTCGCAACCGCCGCGGTGCTGCGCGCCGGCTTCGCGGTCGTCAACGTCAACCCGCTCTACACCCCGCGTGAACTCGAGCATCAGCTCAAGGATTCCGGCGCCGAAGCCATCATCGTGCTGGAGAACTTTGCCCACACCGTCGAACAGGTGATCGCGAAGACCGCGGTGAAGCATGTCATCGTCGCCAGCATGGGCGACCTGCTCGGCTTCAAGGGTGTGATCGTCAACCTCGTCGTCCGCCGCGTCAAGAAGATGGTGCCGGCGTGGTCGCTGCCCGGCGCGGTGTCCTTCAACGACGCGCTCTCGGCCGGCCGCGGCCTGACCTTCAACAAGCCAAAGCTCTCGCCGGGCGACGTCGCGTTCCTGCAATATACCGGCGGCACCACCGGCGTCTCCAAGGGCGCCACCCTGCTCCACCGCAACATCGTCGCCAACGTCCTGCAGAACGACGCCTGGCTTCAGCCGGCGATGGCCGCGCCGCCGCATGTCGATCAGCTCATGATCGTCTGCGCGCTGCCGCTCTATCACATCTTCGCGCTGACGGCCTGCTACCTGCTCGCGGTGCGCGCCGGCGGCTGCAATCTGCTGATCCCCAACCCGCGCGACATCGCGGGCTTCGTCAAGGAGCTGGCGAAATACCAGGTCAACAGCTTCCCGGCGGTGAACACGCTCTACAACGGGCTGATGCACCATCCTGATTTCAAGAAGCTCGACTTCTCCAAGCTGAAGATCTCCAATGGCGGCGGCATGGCGGTGCAGCGTCCCGTGGCCGATCAATGGAAGGCGATCACCGGCTGCTTCATTGCCGAGGGCTACGGCCTGTCGGAGACCTCGCCGACGCTGACCTGCAACCCGGCGACGGCAACGGAGTTCACGGGCACGATCGGAATCCCCGTGCCGTCGACTTTCATCTCGATTCGCGACGACGACGGCAACGAAGTGCCGCTCGGTCAGGCCGGCGAGATCTGCGCCAAGGGCCCGCAGGTGATGTCGGGCTACTGGAACAGGCCGGAAGAGACCGCCAAGGTGATGACCGCAGACGGCTTTTTCCGCACCGGCGACATCGGCATCATGGACGAGAAGGGCTACACCAAGATTGTCGACCGCAAGAAGGACATGATCCTGGTCTCCGGCTTCAACGTCTATCCGAATGAGATCGAGGAAGTGATCGCGAGCCATCCGGGTGTGCTCGAATGCGCCGTGATCGGCATCCCCGATTCCAAATCGGGCGAGGCGGTGAAGGCCTTCGTGGTGAAGAAGGATCAAAACCTCACGGCCGAGGCGGTGATCAAGTTCTGTCACGAGCAGCTCACCGGCTACAAGGTGCCCAAGCACATCGAATTCCGCACCGACCTACCCAAGACCAATGTCGGCAAGATCCTGCGCCGGCAGCTCCGCGACGAGAAGAAGGCGGAAGCGGCGTAAGGCCGCTTTCCATTCATGCAGGAAGCCAGCGACATCACGCCATCCGGCATTCTCGCCTTTTGGCGCGAGGCCGGTCGCGATCGCTGGTACAAGCGCGACGACGCTTTCGACGCGGAGGTCAGGCGCCGCTTTCTCGCGCTGTGGCAGAAGGCGGCCGCCGGCGAGCTTGCATCATGGGAGGCAAGCGACGACGGCGCGCTCGCGCTCGTCATCGTGCTCGACCAATTCCCCCGCAACATGTTTCGCGACACGCCGCAGGCCTTTGCCAGCGATATGCTGGCGCGCGATGTCGCCCGCCGCGCCATCGAAAGGGGCACGGATCGCAGGATCGATTCCATCCTGCTCCAATTCCTCTATCTGCCCTTCATGCATTCCGAGCACCTGGCTGACCAGTTGCACTGCGTTGCGCTGTTTCAGGGCACCGACAATACCGAGAACCTGAGATACGCTCGCGAGCACGCCGATATCATCCAGCGGTTCGGTCGCTTCCCCCACCGCAACCGCCTCCTGGGCCGTGACACCACCGAGGAAGAGCAGGCCTTCCTCGACGGCGGCGGTTTTGCCGGTTGATGACATCACGGTGAACGGCAGCCGCCCTCGCTGCTTCCGCCACGGGCAATATTGTGCAGGCCCGCGCCACGGTCTAAAAAGCGGGATCGATATTCAGGGAGACTGACGATGGCGATCCAGACTGGCGACAAGCTGCCCGAGGCGAAATTCCGCGTGATGACGGCGGAAGGCCCGCAGGTGAAGACCACCGACGATATCTTCAAGGGCAAGAAGGTGGCGCTGTTCGCGGTGCCCGGCGCCTATACCGGCACCTGCCACAAGATGCATCTGCCGAGCATCTTCCTCAACGCCTACGCCCTGAAGGACAAAGGCGTCGACAGCATCGCGATCGTCTCCGTCAACGACGCCTTCGTCATGAACGCCTGGAAGCGCGACACCGACCAGCGCGACGAGGCCATCTTCCTCGCCGACGGCAATGCCGATTTCACCAAGGCGATCGGCATGGAGCTCGACGCCTCCGCCAACGGCCTCGGCATCCGCTCCAAGCGCTATTCGATGCTGGTCGAGGACGGCGTGGTCAAGAAGCTGAACCTCGAAGCGATGCCCGGCAAGGTCGAGGTCTCCGGCGGCGATACGCTGCTCGGGCAGCTGTAAAGTTAGACCCCCGGCTCCTTCCAAGCAGGAAGTGCCGTAGGGTGGGCAAAGGCGCGCCAGCGCCGTGCCCACCATCTTTCCGCGATTGAGAGAAAGGCGTGGGCACGCTCCGCTTTGCCCATCCTACGAAACTACGAATCGGGCGACGCCGACAGCGCGTCGCCTACTCCCGCACCCGCTGCCGCAACCGCGCCATGGCGATTCCATCCCGCGCCAATTGATCGGCGCGTTCGTTCTCGGGGTGGCCGGCGTGGCCCTTGACCCAATGCCAGCGGATCTCGTGCTGCTTCAGCGCGGCATCGAGGCGCTGCCATAGCTCGACGTTCTTCACCGGCTTCTTGTCGGCGGTGCGCCAGCCGTTGCGCTTCCAGCCGAATATCCAGCCCGTGATGCCCTGCCGGACATACTGGCTGTCTGTGTAGAGATCGACGGAGCACGGCTTCTTCAGCGCTTCGAGCGCGGAGATTGCCGCCATCAACTCCATCTGATTGTTGGTGGTGTGGCGCTCGCCGCCGTTCAGCTCTTTTTCCTTGTCGCCGAACTTCAGGATCGCGCCCCAGCCGCCCGGCCCGGGATTTCCCGAGCAGGCGCCGTCGGTATAGATCGTGACAACGGGACGCTCGCTCACGCCACCAGCCCCGACGGCATCAGCCCATAGTCGCGCACGCTCGTAACGCTCTGGTGAAAGCGCAGCTTGCGGACATATTCCAGCGGGTCTTTCGGCTTCACCAACGCACCGGGCGGCACGTTGAGCCAGTCCACCAGCCGCGTCAGCAGGAAGCGGATCGCAGCGCCACGCGCGAGCAGCGGCAGCGCGGCTTCTTCCGCCTCCGAAAGCTTGCGGACCCGGCCATAGGCGTTGAGGAAGGCACGCGCCTTGGTGACGTTGAAGGAATGATCCGGCTCGAAGCACCAGGCGTTGAGGCAGATCGCGACGTCATAGGCCAGCATGTCGTTGCAGGCGAAGGTGAAGTCGATGATCCCGGAGAGCTTGTCGCCGAGGAAGAAGACGTTATCGTTGAAGAGGTCGGCGTGGATCACGCCTTCCGGCAGACTGTCCGGCCAGATCCCGCTCGAGAGATGGTCGAGCTCGGCCGCCAGAAACGCGCGCAGGCCCGGCTGCACCTCGTCGGCGCGGTGTGAGGCCACATCGAACAGCGGACGCCAGCCCGAGACCGACAGCGCGTTGGCGCGCCGAACCGTAAAGTTCGCTCCGGCCAGATGCATCTTCGCCAGCCCCTCGCCGACGCCGGCGCAATGGGCCACGTTCGGCTTGCGCGGCCACATGCCTTCGAGAAAGGTGATGATCGCCGCAGGGCGTCCCGACAGCTCGCGCAGCGCCTCGCCATCGCGTCCCTTCACCGGCAGCGGGCAGTTGACGCCGTGCTCGGCCAGATGCGTCATCAGGGCCAGGAAAAACGGCAAATCGTTCTTCGCCACGCGCTTCTCGTAGAGCGTGAGGATGAACGACCCCTGGCTGGTATGCAGCAGGAAGTTGGTATTCTCGACGCCCTCGGCGATGCCCTTGTAGGAGAGCAATTCGCCGAGATCATATTGCTTCAGGAAATCCGCAAGCTCGTCGGCGGCAACGTCGGTGTAGACCGCCATAAAAGTCTACTCGGCGGCAGCTTCGGGGCGCACCTGACGGGGCAGCGGGAAGAACTCGTTCTCCTCCGCAGCCGAGACCGTCTCCACATGCAGCGTGTAGCGCTCGGCAAACGCATCCATGATCTCTTCGACGATGACTTCCGGCGCGGACGCGCCCGCGGTGATACCGAGGCTCTTGATGTTGCCGAATTTGGTCCAGTCGATATCAGTGGCGCGCTGCGCCAGCACCGCGATCCCGCAGCCCTCGCGCTCGGCGACCTCGCGCAGGCGCTGCGAGTTCGACGAATTGGGGGCCCCGACAACGATGAGCGCGTCGACCACCGGCGCCACCTTCTTCACCGCGAGCTGGCGGTTGGTGGTGGCGTAGCAGATGTCTTCCTTGTGCGGCCCGTTGATGTTCGGGAAGCGCTCCTTCAGGAGCGCCACGATCTCCGCGGTGTCGTCGATCGACAGCGTGGTCTGGGTCACGAAGGCGAGGTTGTTGGGGTCCTTCGGGGCGATGGTCTTGGCGTCCTCGGCGGTCTCGATCAGGGTGACGGCGCCGGTCGGAAGCTGGCCGAGCGTGCCGACCACCTCGGGATGATGGGAGTGGCCGATCAGGAAGATCTCGCGGCCACGCTTGAAATGGATCGCGGCCTCGCGGTGCACCTTGGTCACCAGCGGGCAGGTTGCATCCAGCGAGAACAGATTGCGGGACTGGGCGTCGGCGGGAACCGATTTCGGCACGCCGTGGGCCGAGAACACCACCGGTGCGGTGGTATTTTCCGGGATTTCGGCGAGCTCCTCGACGAAGATGGCGCCCTTTTTCTTCAACCCGTCGACGACGTACTTGTTGTGCACAATCTCGTGGCGAACATAGACGGGGGCGCCATACTTATCGAGCGCCCGTTCCACGGTGTCGATCGCCCGGACCACCCCGGCGCAGAAGCCACGGGGAGAACAAAGCACGATCTTGAGGTCTGGTTTGGCTGACATTGAGCAATCTCGGGACCGAATCACCTCGCCAAAAGGGCGGGAGCGGTCGATGGATGGAATAGGGCTTAGGGTACGGGCTTACAGGGAATTGGGCCCCCTTTCGGGCGCTGTCAAGGCACTATCTATAGCAGAACCATTGCGTGGCTACCCCCTCCGGGCTTATATAGCGCGAATTCCCAGTCATCGCTGATGACCACCGGTTTCGCCTCCAGAGGGGTGGGCGAAGCACAAAGGAGATTTGCCATGAGCAACGCACCTCTGATGCCCAAGGCGACCGCCGTCTGGCTGCTCGACAACACCGCGCTGACCTTCGACCAGGTCGCCGATTTCACCAAGATGCATCCCCTCGAGGTGCGTGCGATCGCCGACGGCGATGCCGCCCAGGGCATCAAGGGCATGGATCCCCTCTCCAACGGCCAGCTGACCCGCGAGGAGATCGAGAAGGGCGAGAACAATCCGGATTACCGCCTCCGCCTCCAGGAGAGCAAGGTGGTGCTGCCGCCGCAGCCCAAGCGGAAGGGCCCGCGCTACACCCCGGTCTCGCGCCGCCACGAGCGTCCGAGCGCCATCCTCTGGCTGCTGCGCAACCATGCCGAGCTCAAGGACGCTCAGATCATGCGCCTGGTCGGCACCACCAAGAGCACGATCGCGAGCGTGCGGGACCGAACCCACTGGAACACCTCCCAGCTGACCCCGATCGACCCTGTTACCCTCGGCCTCTGCTCGCAGATCGAGCTCGATTTCGAGGTGGCGCGCGCGGCCAAGGAGAAGCCGATCGACGCAGCCTATGGCGGCGCAACCCTGCTGCCGGCGTCCGAGACCACCAAGAAGGACGAGTTCGAGCCGGCCGAGCGATCGAGCGACGACCTCAACCTCGACGCCGTATTCGCCAAGCTGAAGACGCTCGGCGGCAAGAAGCAGGAAGACGAGGAGGAGTAAGGCTCCAGGCTTCGCGCCAAACGCCCAAATCGATTCGAACGCGGCGGAGCCATCCGCCGCGTTCTTGCTTTGGGGCACGACACGGAACGGCACGGGCCGAACAGTCGAGGCCCCAAGATGAAAGTCAGAGTGACGCGTACTACACCCGCAGGGGCGCAGCTCAGCCGAGCTCGATCACGTCGTCGACCTCGTGGACGAGCCCGACGCTATCGATGGTCAGCACCATCTTCGCGTTGAGTTTCTCGTGTCCCTTGATCCGGCCGGCTGCGATCGCATCGCGCACGGCCTTCTCGATCTCGCGCTGTGAGGTGACCCCGACCTGCTTGAGGAATTTACGCAAAGACGTGTTGAACTTGTCCTCGTTCATGACGGCCTCCGTTGACCGGGACGACCTACGGCCGCTCGGGATGGTTCAGCATGTATTCGCCGAGATCGCGCTGGCGGCGGTCGGCACGCGCGGTGGCGGCGTTGCGCTGGACGTCGCGGTCCTTGCGACAGGCCACGTATTCCGGCGAGCCTACCGCATAGCCGCGGCTCTGGCAGACCGCGTCGTCATCGTCGCCGCCCACCGCCACGGGCGTCTGGTAGCGCGCGGAGCAGGCGGAGAGCATGAGGCCCGCAAACACAATCGCAAGAAACGGCTTCGAATTCATAGCAGCTCTTTCGCCCTCATGGTGAGGAGCCCGCGCAGCGCGCGTCTCGAACCATGGAAGGCCCGGATGCAGCAGCGGGGCCTTTCATCCTTCGAGACGCGCGCCGGGCGCTCCTCAGGATGAGGGTTGAGCTGAAAAATGCGGCCTATTCAAGCCTCATCTGGTCGCCTCACACCCGTCCCTTCAGCGCCTCCCCGATCTCGTCGAGCGCCTTGGGGTCCTCGATCGTCGCCGGCATGGTCCACGGCTCGCCGTCGGCGATTTTCTTGATGGTGCCGCGCAGAATCTTGCCGGAGCGCGTCTTGGGCAGGCGGCCGACGGTGATCGCGAGCTTGAAGGCGGCGACCGGAC
The DNA here is from genome assembly GCF_023074075.1 of Bradyrhizobium sp. 138. Lineage (GTDB taxonomy): Bacteria > Pseudomonadota > Alphaproteobacteria > Rhizobiales > Xanthobacteraceae > Bradyrhizobium. Next base: position 77,481 of record NZ_JADPKT010000095.1, read on the forward strand.
CGAGCTTGTCGCGCACCAGCGCGACGATCTCCTTCTCGATCTCGGCGGGCGCGCGCGTCACGCCGGCCTTGAGCACCAGGAAGCCGCAGGGCACCTCGCCCTTGATCGCGTCCTTGACGCCGAGCACGGCGCATTCGGCGACATCGGGATGCGAGGCCAGGATCTCTTCCATGCCGCCGGTGGAGAGCCGATGTCCCGCGACGTTGATGATGTCGTCGGTGCGGCCCATGACGAAGACATAGCCGTCCTCGTCCTTGTAGCCGGCATCCGAGGTTTTGTAATAGCCGGGGAATTCGGTGAGATAAGCCTCCCTGAAGCGCTCGTCCTGATTCCACAGCGTCGGCAGGCAGCCCGGCGGCATCGGCAGCTTGATGACGATCGAGCCCATCGTGTTGGGTCCCACCGGCTTCGCCGCCTCGTCGACGACGTCGACCTGGTAGCCCGGCATCGGCACCGTCGGCGAGCCATGCTTCACCGGCAGCATGCCGAGGCCAACCGGATTGCCGGCGATGCACCAGCCGGTCTCGGTCTGCCACCAATGGTCGATCACCGGCACCTTCAATTGCTGCTCCGCCCATTCGACTGTCGGCGGATCGGCGCGCTCGCCGGCGAGGAACAGGGTGCGGAATTTCGAGAGGTCGTATCGCCGGATGAATTGTCCTTCCGGATCCTCTTTCCGGATCGCGCGGAATGCGGTCGGCGCGGTGAAGAAGGCAACCGCCTTGTGCTCCGAGATCACGCGCCAGAATGCGCCGGCATCGGGCGTGCCGACCGGCTTGCCCTCGTACATGATCGTGGTCGCGCCGTGCAGCAGCGGGCCGTAGACGATGTAGCTGTGGCCGACCACCCAGCCGATGTCGGAGCCGCACCACCACACCTCGCCCGGCTTGACGCCATAGAGGTTGAACATCGACCATTTCACCGCGACGAGATGACCGCCATTGTCGCGCACGACGCCCTTCGGGATGCCCGTGGTGCCCGAGGTGTAGAGGATGTAGAGCGGATCGGTCGCGGCAACAGGCGCGCAAGCGGCCTTCTTGCCCTCGTTCAGCGCCTTGCGGCGCAGGCTCGCCCAATCATAGTCCCGGCCCGGGGTCAGGTCGCAAGTCAGCTGCGGACGCTGCAGCACGATGCAGGCCTTCGGCTTGCTGCCGGCAAGCTTGATCGCCTCGTCGAGCAGCGGCTTGTACTGCACGATGCGGCCGGGCTCGATGCCACAGCTCGCGGAGAGAATGAGTTTCGGCTGCGCGTCGTCGATGCGGGTGGCGAGCTCCTTGGCGGCAAAGCCGCCGAACACCACGGAATGCACCGCGCCGATCCGCGCGCAGGCGAGCATCGCGACCACGGCCTCTGGCACCATCGGCATATAGAGGATGACACGATCGCCCTTGGCGACGCCAAAATCCTGCATGATCGCGGCGAGCGCCTGCACCTCGGTCAGCAGTTCCGCATAGGTCAGTTTGGTGACGCTGCCCGTGAGCGGCGAATCGTGGATCAGCGCGACCTGGTCGGCGCGGCCGCGTTCGACATGGCGATCGAGCGAGTTGTAGCAGGTATTGACGAGCCCGCCGGTGAACCAGCGGCCGTAGGTTCCTTGGCTGGGGTCGAAGATTTTCTTGGGCGGCTCGATCCAGTCGATCTCTTTCGCCGCCTCGGCCCAGAAGCCGTTGGGGTCGGCGAGAGAGCGCGCATGGACCTCATGATAACTGCTCTTGCCCTGGACATTCATTCCCGCGCTCCCGTTCCCTTTATTCGCCTGGCCCAGAGCCTTGTGGTTGGACGGGCGTCCCGCCATGACCAGGATCAATTGCCGGCCTTGTTTGAGGGCTATTTTCCCGGGAACGGGCCGCGGTTCAAGCTGAAAAGGATGGGTCTTCGCCCTCTCCCCGTTCTTACGGGGCCGCGACGAGCTTCGCTCGCGCTGAGAGGGTCGGGGTGAGGGGCTGCATCCGCAATCACGATGGGAGCTGGGCTCGCGGAGAGTCCTCCTCACCCGGAATTTGCTCCCGCAAATTCCGGCCTCTCCCCGCACGCGGTCCGCACGCGGGGAGAGGCGAAGAGCGACTAGCTCTCCATCGCATTCAGCTTCTGCAAGCGGTCCTGCATGATTTTCTTCAGGTCGTAGCCCGGGCGGCCAAAGCTGGCGTTACGGAGGCTCAGGAAATCGCGCTGGGACTTGCGCAGCTCGCCAGATGCGCGCTTGCCTGCCGATTTCAGCGCGCGCTCGAAGGTCTCGGCGATCTGGCGGTCGAGCACGCCCAGTTGCGGATCGGCGCAGATCATCTTCTCGACCTCACGCTTGGCCGTCGCACATGGGAAGGACGGACCGTTGCCGGACGCAGCGTTCAGCGCCCGCAGTGGTTCCGTGCCGAATTTCGCGATCTCGGCCATCATGGCGCGGCGACCGCTCGCGGCATTGTCGTTGGCGGGGTCGAGCCGCAAGGCGGTCTCGTAATCGGCCAGGGCCTTCGCGCGCTCACCCATCTTCTTGTAGAGCACGGCGCGGTTGTTGTAGGCCTTCGCGAAGTTCGGATCGAGCTTGAGCGCGGCATCATACTCGCCGAGGGCAGCCCCGAGCTCGCCCTTGAACTGGTAGGAATCGCCGCGATTGGTCAGGAAGTTGGCGCGCTGCTCCCGCCGGATCGCCTGGTCGTAATCGGCGATGGCCTTGTCGTATTCGCCCATTGCGGCATAGACGAGACCGCGATTGTCGTAATATTCCGGCAGCTTCGGATCGAGCCTGATCGCCTCGCTGTCGTCGGCGAGGGATTTGTCGAGCTGCCCGAGCTTCTTGTAGGCCGCGCCACGGTTGGTGTAGGTGCGGGGGCGGTTGGGATCGAGCCGCAGCGCCTCGTCGAAATTCTTGATCGCCTTCTCGTGGTCGCCGCCGAGATAGTAGGCGACGCCGCGGTCGGACCAGGCCTGCGCATCATCCGGCTTCAGCTTGATCGCCTGGTCGTAATCGGCAAGCGCGCGGTCGAGCCGGCGCTGATTGGTATAGACCACGCCGCGCAGCTCAAAAGCCTCCGCGTCCTGCGGGTCGAGCTCGATCGCCCTGGTCAGATCCGCCGCAGCGCGGTTGAGATCGCCGCCGGCCTCGCGCAGCAGATCGCCGCGCACCCGCCAGGCCTTGGCGTTCTTGCCGTCGAGTGCGATGGCGCGGTCCAGATCGCGCAGCGCCTGTGACTGGCCTCCAAGGGTTCGCGCATTGGCTTCGGCGCGGACGACGAGGGCGGCGCTCCGATCGGAGGTCGGATTTGCGGTCTGATCGATGATGGCGCTGCACGCCGGGATCAACTCGGCCGGGGCAGCCTTGCTGCCCAGCACGCACTCGGTGCTCGCCGAGGCCGGGGCCGCGAGAACAAAGCTCATGGCCGCGCCGAGGAAGAAGGCGCGAAGCGAGATTTTGGCAGGCGAAAGCGCTTGCGCGGAGGCTTGAGTGCCGCACATGACATATGGCTCCGTGACGTCGGGTTCTCACCGTTGTCGCGGCTGGCAAGGGATGGGTTCAATGAGGGGTTAGATAGGGGCGCACCAGTGCATCACGCCCTTGCCCCGCTTGCGGGAAGAGGCGTCAATACCCGTCCACTCCATTCAGCCGCTGCAAGCGCTCCTGCATCGCCTTCTTCAGGTCGTACCCCGGCCGGCCGAATTCGGCATTGCGGCGCGCGATGAACTCATCCTGCTCGCGCTGGAGTGCTTTGGCCTCGCCCGCATTGCGCGCCTGCCGGATCGCACGGGCATTGGAGGCAAAGATCTCGCGATCGAGATCGGCTAGCTCGCGATTACCGCAGATCGCCTTCTCCACAGCCCGGGCCGCACGCCTGCAATTGAAGCTGGGCTTGCCGGCAACGGCCATCTGCGCGCCGATCCGCTCGATCTCGCGCGCCATCGCTTTGTGATTCGCCTTGGCCTTCTCGTGGTTCGGGTCGATCTTCAGCGCCGCGCCGAAATCCTGCACCGCCTTGGGCTTGTCGCCCTTCCTGAGCCAGAGCTCGCCGCGCGCGTTGAAGATGTCGACAAGCGTGGGGTCGAGCGAAAGCGCGCGGCTGTCGTCGGCGATGGCGCGATCGGTCTGGTCGTGCCGCGCATAGAGCGCCGCGCGCGCGATCAGCGCCTTGACCAGATCGGCCTTCGCCGTCTTCTCGTTGTCGATCACGGCGCCGCAGGCCGTGGCGGCCTTGTCGATGTCGTTGGCCGCTGCCGCCGCGAGGCATGAGGCGACATCGACCTGGATGACAGCAGCCGGCTCGCCGCCGGTCGCAGCCTGAGCGGCGGCGAGCGAGAGCGCGCAAAGCAATACGGCACCTGACGATTGAATGAGTTTTTGAAAACGCATGCTCGCTGCAGTCGGAAGTCTTGCTTTCGGCCTTGCCTTAACGCTTGCCTTAAGTCTTGCCTTAGTTCTTGCCTCGGGGCCGTATGATCCATCATACGGCCGGATTGGTGCTAGCTTGTGGCGCCGCTCACATCGGCTTCGGGGATCATCGTGTCGACATTCGAATGGATCATCACGCTTCTGCTCGGCGCCGTTGCCTTATCGGCGCTGGCCCGGCGGATCAAGGTCCCCTACCCGACCTTTCTCGCCATTGGCGGCGCACTGATCGCCTTCGTACCATCCAGTCCGTCCTGGACGCTGGAGCCCGACCTGGCATTGGCGCTTTTTGTCGCACCGGTGCTGCTCGACGCCGCCTTCGACACCTCGCTGCGCGATCTGCGCAACAATTGGGTTCCGGTCTCGACCCTGGTCGTGGCCGCGGTCGGCCTGACCACAGCCGCCGTCGCCTTCGTCGCGCACCGGTTGATGCCCGATATGCCCTGGGCCGCGGCGGTTGCGCTCGGTGCCATCGTGGCGCCGCCGGATGCAGCGGCGGCAGTCGCGATCCTGAGCCAGGTGAAGCTGCCCCATCGCATGGTGAAGGTCCTGGAAGGCGAAAGCCTGCTCAACGATGCGACCGCGCTCCTGATCTATCGCATCGCCGTCGGAGCGGTCGCCACCGAGCATCTGACATGGAGCCAGGTCGCGCCGACCATGGCGCTGGCGCTGGTCGGCAGCGTCGTCGCCGGCCTGCTCGCAGGCCGCATCATTCCGCTGTTCATGGAGCGGGTGACCGAGGCGCCGAGCGCGATCATCGTCCAGTTCGCCACCACGTTCATGATCTGGATCGCCGCCGAGCATCTCGGCCTCTCCGGCATCCTCACCATCGTGGTCTACGCCATCACCCTCGCGCGCACGGCAGGGGCACGCATGCCGGCGCGGCTGCGGGTGCCGTCCTATGCGGTCTGGGAGACCATGGTGTTCGTGCTCAACGTGCTCGCCTTCATGCTGATCGGCATGCAGATGCGGCCGATCTGGACGCGGCTCGATGCCGACGTGCGCTGGGAATATTGCGTGGCCGCAGCCTGGATCCTGCTCACGGTGGTGCTGGTCCGGCTGCTGTGGGTGACGTTCTACCGCACGACCTTGCGTGTGCTGGTCGCGCAGGGGATCTATCATCCGAAGGATCCGAAGCAGGTCGCTTCGGCCAAGGGCGGCCTCATCATCTCCTGGTGCGGCATGCGCGGCCTCGTCACGCTCGCCACCGCTTTCGCGCTGCCGGAGAATTTTCCCCAGCGCGACTTCATCGTCTTCATCGCCTTTGCGGTGGTGCTGGGATCGCTGGTGGTCCAGGGCCTGACGCTGCGGCCGCTGATTCTGGCGTTCGGCCTTAGGGACGACGATCCCGTCGGCACCGAGGTCGCGCACGCCCGCGCCGTCGCCTATCGCGCCGCGCTCGATGCGATCGAGAGCGATCCGTCGGAGGAAGCGGAGATCCTGCGGCTCGAATATCGCGCCATCCTGATGCAGGCCGAAAACGATCCAGGCGGCGGCATCCCCAATGGGGAGCTGGCCGCCGATCCCCTGCGCCGCCGCGCCATCGAGGCGGCGCGCAAATCGATCTTCGATCTCCGTGCTACCGAGGTGATCGGCGACGACGCCTTCCACCGGATCGAAGAGGAGCTCGATCGCGCAGAATTGAGCGCGGGAGGATGATCGTTCTTCACCTCGCCCCGCTTGCTGGCCGCTTGCTGGGAGGGGGAGAGCATTGAACCAAACCCCTCCTTCCCAGACTCATTCCTGATGACGACTCTGATCGACGACCGTCGTGTCCGCGCGCGAGATGCGTCGCCTGCACGATATTTTTATCTGCATATGTCCCTGGCCTGCGCGGCCACCGCATTCCTCGGCTTCGCCCCGACCTATTGGGTGCCGCTCGCCAACCGGACGCTGTCCGCAAGCCCCGTGGTTCACTTTCACGGGCTTTTGTTCTTCACCTGGTCGCTCTATTTCGTGCTGCAGACCTGGCTCGCGGCCTCGGGGCGCGTCGTCAATCACCGCTCGCTCGGCATCGCCGGGGTGTCCCTCGCGACAGCGATGACGATCTTCGGCTTCCTCGTCTCGGTGCACGTGATGCAGCATTCCGCAGCACTCGGGCAGCGCGAGGCCGGGATCGGTTTCTCGATCGTGCCGATGAGCGGGATCGCGTTCTTCGCGATCGTATTCGTGCTCGCGATCGTGAACACGCGCAGGCCCGAGATTCACAAGCGCCTGATGCTGCTGGCCGCGGTCTCGATCCTGGACGCCGCGATCGCACGCTGGTTCCTGACCTTCCTCGCACCTCCCGGACCGCCCGGCCCGCCGCCGGTGCCCGTGACGATCGCGCCGGCCGTCGTCGCCTCGCTTCTGCTCGTCGTCGCCATGGTGCGCGACTGGCGCGCCGAGGGCCGCGTGCACCCGGTCTATATCTACGGCACGCTGGCGCTGCTGGCGGTGAAGGTGCTGAACTGGCCGATCAGCGAGACGGCGGCCTGGCACGCGTTTGCCGGCGGAATATTGGCGCTGGCGCAGTAATCATCGCTGTCGTCCCGGATCGGCGCGGCGCTTATCCGGGACGACGGCGGAGATTGGAGCTACGCCCCCGCCTTGCAGGTGATCCCGCCGTCGACCACGAGCTCGATTCCCGTCACATATTTCGACTCGTCCGACGCCAGGAACAGCGCGGCGTTGGCGACGTCGAAGGCATCGCCCATGTGCCCCATCGGCACTTGTGCGTCGCGGGCGCGCCACATCGCCTCGACGTCGCCCTTGGCGTAGCTGGCGGCAAGGCCTGCGGAATGTTCCACCATCGGCGTCTTCATCAGGCCGGGCAGGATCGCATTCACCCGTACATGATGGCGCGCGAACTCGATTGCGGTCGTGCGCGTCATCTGGTTCATCGCCGCCTTCGAAGTGCCGTAGGTGACGTAGGAGATGCCCATGTGGCGGATCGAGGCGATCGAGGAGATGTTGATGATCGAGCCGCCGCCCTGCTTCACCATGACGGGGATGACGTGCTTCATGGCGAAATAGGCACTCTTGAGGTTGACGCTGAAGACGCGGTCCCAGCTCTCCTCGCTCACCTCGACCACGCTGCCCATCTCGGCGATGCCGACATTGTTGTCGAGCACGTCGATGCGGCCATAGGCCTTCAGGCATGCCGACACCATCGCCTCGACCTCGGCAGGCCGCGAGACGTCGGCGATGAATGCGGTCGCCTGACCGCCTTCGCCGGTGATGATCTTCGCGGTCTCCTCGGCCGCAGTGCCGTTGCGATCGACGCAAAACACCTGCGCACCCTCGCGCGCGAAGGTCACCGCGGTGGCCTTGCCGTTGCCCCAGCCCGGACCGATCGAGCCGGCCCCCACCACCATCGCAACCTTGCCCTTGAGCCGATCCATCGCATGTCTCCTTTGTTGTTCTTGTAGTAGCCCGGATGAGCGCAGCGACATCCGGGGACATGGTCCCGCATGTCGCTCCGCTCATGCGGGCTACGGATTCTTGCATACGCTCATTTTGATGACGTTAGCACCAATGGGATGCCCGACAATCTCGGGCAGCGTCCGGCACTGTCCGTCATGGCATAGCCGCCACTCCCCCGCCGCGCCCGAATTGCCGAGCACGACCTCTTGCATGGCTTCGCGCTTCGGCCGCCACTGAAACCAGCCGTCGACCAGCCGCGCCTCGGGCGGCGGCTCCATGCCGGGGCCGGTGCCCTTGACGCGGGCCTGCACCAGTTCGAGGCCGGCGGGCGTGACGCGCCAGTCTTCCTGCCAGTCGACCTTCGCGATCGAATGCGTCCAGACCAGCGTGAAGGCGGTGAGCGCCAGCGCCTTCACGCCGAAAGCTGTTGCGAAGCAGAGGCTCACACCGCCTCGACAGGCGCCGGCGGGCGCTGCCGCCATTGCCACAGCACGATCGCCGCCGTCAGCACGAAGCCCGCGGTGTCGCTGAACGGGAATTCGCCGAGCAGGCAGAACGCGGCGCCGAGCGCGACGAGGCGCTCGATCAGGCTCAAGCGCGTGAACAGGAAGCCGATCGCCACCATGCCGAACAGCCCAATCGCCGCCAGCGCCTTGACGGCCGCCAGCGCCACCGCACCGTAGAAGCCGAGCTTGGCCGCCATGGGATCGCCGGCCTGCAGCATCAAGGCCGGCGAATAGACGAAGATGAAGGGGATGACGTAGCCGGCGAGCGCGATGCGCATCGCCTCCCAGCCGATCTTGTCCGGATTCTCCTTGGCGATCGGCGCTGCTGCGAGCGCCGCCAACGCCACCGGCGGCGAGAGGTCGGCCATGATGCCGTAGTAGAACGCGAACATGTGACTCGCGATCAAGGGCACGCCGAGCTTGGCCAGCGCGGGCGCGGCGAGCGCGGCGGTGATGATGTAGGTCGGGATGGTCGGAATGCCGGTGCCGAGCAGGATCGACAGCAGCATGGTCATGATCAGCGCGAGGAACAGGCTCTTCTCGCCGAGCCCGATCACCCAGCCGCCGAAGATGGTGCCGACACCGGTCTGCGACATCATGCCGATGATGACGCCGACGATGGCGCAGGCCATGCCGACGGTAATGGCGGATTTGGCGCTCTCGGCCAGCGCGTCGCGGCAGGCACGCAACGCCGCAAAGCCGCCGCGGACGAAGGCGGTGATCACGATCAGCCCGACCACGACGCTGGCGACCGGCACGATCTGGAGGCCGTCGCGCGACAGCGCGGCGACGACGAGCGCAAGGCCGATCCAGAAGATGTAACGGATCACATTCGAGGAGGCGCCCGTCGTGATGGCCGTGCCGAGGATCAACGCCACCGTGAGAGCAAGACCCATGCTGCCGGCATAGAGCGGCGTAAAACCTTCGAACAGCATGTAGACCAGCGCGGCCAGCGGCAGCACGAGATACCAGCGCGTCACCAGCGCCTTCCAGGCGCTCGGGATCTCCGAGCGCTTCATCCCGACGAGACCGTGCTTGCCGGCTTCCAGATGCACCATCCAGAACGCGGAAGCGAAGTAGAGCATCGCCGGGATCGCCGCCGCCTTGACGATCTCCGAATATTGCACCCCGAGCGTTTCGGCCATGATGAAAGCGACCGCGCCCATCACCGGCGGCATGATCTGCCCGCCCATCGAGGCCGTGGCCTCGACGCCGGCGGCGAAGGCGCGGCGATAGCCGAACCTGATCATCAAGGGAATCGTGAACTGGCCGACGGTCACGACATTGGCGACGCCCGAGCCGGAGATCGTGCCCATCATGCCCGAGGCGAACACCGCGACCTTGGCAGGGCCGCCGCGGGTGCGGCCGAACAGGCCGAGCGAAACGTCGGTGAACAGCTGGATCATGCCGGCACGCTCCAGGAACGAGCCGAACAGAATGAACAGGAAGATGTAGGTCGCCGACACGTAGATCGGCACGCCGTAGAAACCCTCGGTGCCGAACGACAAATGCGTGACGATCTGGTCGAAATCGTAACCGCGATGATTGAGCGGCGACGGCAGATACTGGCCGAAGAACCAGTAGACGAGGCACGCGCCGCACATCAGCGGCAGCGCCGCGCCCATCAGGCGCCGCGTGCCCTCGAAGATCAGCACCGCCAAGAGCGTGCCGACCACGAGATCGAGCCGCGTCGGGTCGCCGTCGCGCGCGATCAAATCGGCGTAGAAGATCCACTGGTAGAGCCCGCAGAGAAATCCGGCGCCGCCGATCACCCAGCCCAGCGCACGCCCGAAACTGCTCTTCGCGGTGAAGTTGGCGATCAGGCCGAAGGTGAGCAGAACGAGGAAGCCGACATGGACACCGCGAACCACCTGGCTCGGCAGATAGTTGAAGGCAGCGACATAGAGCTGGAAGGTCGCGAACGCGATGCCGATCCAGTAGGCGAGCTGGCCCCACCAGCCCGGGCCAAAGCCTTCGGGAAAGCCGTGCTCGAAATTGTCGAACTCGATCTTGACCTTCTCGGGCGCAGCTTCAGTGCCCTCTGCCTGCAACATCGATATGTCCCCGCGCCCCGATGGACGTCGTTATAGCAAAGGCACCGTCTCCGCACACGTCATGGCCGGGCATGTCCCGGCCATCCACGGTTACGCTGCCTCCAAGAACGTGGATGCCCGGGCCTTCGCCTCGCCGAAGCGGCTTCGGCCGCGCAGGCGGGACAAGCCCGGGCATGACGATACGGAGAGAGCCGATCCTACTTGATCAGCCCCTTTTCCTTGTAATAGCGGATCGCGCCGGGGTGCAGCGGAACCGGGCTGCCACTGGCCGCCGTCTCGAGCTTGATCTCCTTGCCGGCCGCGTGCGCGTTCACGAGTTCCGGCAGCGACTCATAGACCAGCTTGGTCATCTGGTAGGCGAGATCGTCCGACACGGCCGAGCTCGTGACGAGATAGTTGATCACGGCCGCCGTCGGCACGTCCTTGTCCTGGCCGGTATAGGTGTTGGCCGGAATGATCGCGGAGACGAAGGGCGGGCCGATCTTGTCGACGGTCTCCTTCGGCACCGACACCACCGTGATCGGGCTCGAGGTCGACAGGTCCTTCAGCGAGGCGACGCCAAGCCCGGCCGATTGCAGCGTCGCGTTGAGCTGCCGGTTCTTCATGAGATCGACGGATTCGGCGAACGGCAGATACTCGACCTTGCCGAGATCCTTGTAGCTCATGCCGGCGGCGGCCAGGATCGCGCGCGAATTCAGCTCGGTGCCCGACTTCGGCGCGCCGACGGACAGGCTCTTGCCCTTGAGGTCGGCCAGCGTCTTGATGCCGCTGTCTGCGGTGGCGACGATCTGGATGTAGTTCGGATAGATCGCGCCGATGGTGCGGAGCTTGTCGAGCTTGGTCTTGAAACCCGCTTCCTCCTCGCCGTCCCAGGCCGCTTTCAGCGAATCGCCCAACGTGAACGCCAGCTCGCCGCGGCCCTGCTGCAGCAGGATCAAATTCTCGACCGACGCTTTGGTGGCCTGCACCTGCGTCTTCACGTTCGGAATCTTGTCGCCGTAGATCTTCCCGATCGCGACCCCAAGCGGATAATAGACGCCGGAGGTGCCGCCGGTCAGCACGTTGATGAAGGATTGCGCCTGCGCGCAAGGTGCCGACGCCGCCAGAGCAAGAGCCGCGGCCGCGCCGAAAATCGTTCGTTTCATGGTTGTTGTTCTCCCCAAACCGGCGGCGAAATTGGCCGGATGAGAGGGGCGGGTCAACCCATCCAAAAGGCAAAACAGGACTGCGGTAAATGGCCGTACCGGCTCGGTTTTTGAGGAACCTGGCAGGTGCGACGAGGTGGCGCAGCGGGATCGGAGTTAGTGCGATAGTTGGAGCGGCTTGCTCGGTACCTCTCCCGCTAGCTTGCGGGAGAGGGAGCGCACCTTCTGCGGGGGCCGGTATCGAACGCCCTCACTGGAACGTCATGTCCAGGCACTTGGAGATGTCGGAGCCGAGGCCGGAGGAGATGGTGATGCAGCCGCGGATCTTCTGCGCGCCGACGTCGGCGGCCCAGACCGCATAGCCGCCGGGGCCGAAGAACGAGTTGGTGTTCGGCGGCTCGGTCTCGGTCGCGTCGAAATCATACTTCCCGTCGGTCTCGAAGATGCGCGACTTCTTGGTGCAGCCGCCGTCGGTCTGGACGTTGATGACTTCCTTGTTGTCGCGGGTCAGCGCCAGGGAGACCTGGCAGCGGAAATATTCCGAGGTCTTGGTGTTGAAGAGATAAGTGTAGGACTTGCAGGTCGCCGTGTTCAGCTTGCCCGGCGCAAGGCCGCGGCTGCACGAGATGCGCTGGTTGTGGCTGAGCTGGTAATCATCGGCCCGGGCGGCCGGCACCAGCGCCGTCAGCGACGCTACAGCAGCCCAGCAAAGTTTAATCACATGGCGCATCCGAATCATCCCTACCCATAATTTTGTCGAGTTGCGTTCTAGACGGAAAGCGGAACATAGTCGCGAGGGGACGAAGGGAAAATCACAAACTACTGGGCAAGACGTGATGCGCTGCGGCGCTTTCGCAAATTGACCCGGACATGCTGTTCGTGATTTGTTCAAGCCCGGAATGTCCCCGACCGTGGGAGGATGGGAATGACGGCATTTTCAATCAAGCCATTTGCAATCGCAGTCGCGCTCGGCGCCTTTGCCGCGCCCGCATTGGCGCAAGTCCCGGCAACGCCGTGGGAGCTCAAGCCCGACATGGGCTACGCGTATGACAGGGAAGGCAAGACCTTTTCCTACAAGATGGGCACCAGCAATGCCGGCGAGCTCTTGAAGGGCGCCAAGAAGGTGCCGAAGGGCACGCTGTTCTTCATCGGCCAGAACGGCCAGCTCTATATGCGCAGCGGCCCGTATCTGGAAGGCGACGGCAAGTTCAAGTTCGGGCCGGATCGGTAGGGGATACGCCACAGCGACGGTGCCGTAGGGTGGGCAAAGGCGCCCTTGCGCCGTGCCCACCATCTCTCTTTATCGCAAAATGTGCGTGGGCACGCTTTCGCTTTGCCCACCCTACCGCAGCTCGCTAGCGGCTAAAACGCCCCCGCCAGCTCCCTTGCGCCGGGTTTGCCGCTGTTCGAGTCCATCCGCTCATCCGTCACGGCGAGCAGCTTGGCCACCGTGTTGTGGCGGATCGCGACCGGGTTGCGCTCGTAGCCGCCGCGCTGGAAGAAGTTCGAGGTCGGCACCTGCTCCCGCATCGCCTGCGGCATCGTCACCATGTCGAGGCCGGTGCCGTCACCGGTGAGGTTCATCATCTCGAGCTCGGCCGCGGTGAGCGGACGGCCGTAGCCCTTGGCGCGGGCGAACAGCACCGAGGTCAGGAGCTTGTGCGTCTGCAGCATCGGCCCGACATCGATGTCGAGCACCATCGCATGCATGGCCCAGCCCTGCGCGGTGTTGCCGATCTTCTCGTGCTCCGACCAGGTGTCGGGCACCGATTTGGCATGCGCCACCATTTTCTTCAGCACGACGAGCTTGTGCTCGAGCGCCTGCCGCGCCGGCCCCGATGTGCGCGCCACCTTCTCGGAGAGCGCGCGAATGAGCTCGTGGCCCTGTTCGGCCAGCAGCTCGACGCTGTTGGTGGTCAGGAGCTGGTTGTAGCCCATCGCGGTCGAGATCGCGCGCTTGCCGCCATGTTCGATTCCCGCCTGCACGTCGTGGCTGCCGGTGCCGCCAGTCTCGAACGAATAGACCCGCACCGCCTGCTCGCGCGTCAACCCGGAGGCGAGCGCGTAGCGCGCATAGGCGCGCTTGAACTCGACCTCGCTTGAGGGGCGCTGCGGCGTGAACTGATAGAGCTCCTGCGCCGCGCGCAGGAAATCGGCGACGACGGGGATCGGCTTGCGGGGCGGCCGGTCCGGCGTTTCCTCCGGCTCCGGATTCACCGGCTTCTTCGGCCCGTTATAGAGCGGCGGATGCTCGAGCACGTAATCATCCAGCGTGACCTGCTGCCCGCTGCGCCGCTTGGCATTGCGGCCTTTTCGCTTCTCCGAGATCTGGCTCCAATAGGCACCGGCCTCGGCGTCGAAAGCGGCCCGCGCCGCCTGGTACTCCGCGAGCTTGCGGCGATATTCGAGCACGGCCGGCGAAGCGCCGCCTTGCGCGAAAAACTGCGACAGCAGCTGGGCGTTGGCATCGCGGACGGCGGGCGGCAGCGCGTCGGCCTCACCGCCGCGTGCGGCAGGCGCGAGCAAGGCGAGCGCGAGTGGAACCAGCGCAAGGCGATGTCGAGAGAGGCTATTTCGAATCGAATGATGCATGCCGCCCTCTTAGCAGGCATCCGGTAACCGTCACGTTAACGCGCCGTTTACCATCACCTCCAGGCAAACACCGGCTGTTCCAGCTCGGTGACGCGGGTGTGCCGCCCCGCCAGCACCTCGCGGAACTGGTAGATCAGGGCCGCCGTCGGCGCGTGGATCAGGCTCATCTGGTGATGGAAGCGGATCACGCGTCGCGCACTCTCGGGGATCGCGACGAAATCGAAGGCGTCATCGCGCTCGATGGTGTCGAGCGCGATGCGATGGACGGAAGCGACCTCGTCCGGGTTCGGCCTGACCGCGCCGCCGTCCGAGGCCCACACCACCACCGGCGTGATCAGATAGCCCGAGCGGGTCGGGTAATCGTCGAGCGTGCCGAGCACGTCCGCGCTCGAGAGGCGAAGATCGAGCTCCTCGTCGAGTTCGCGCAGCGCCGCCTCGACCGGCGTCTCACCGGCATCGCAGCGTCCGCCTGGAAGTGCCCATTGGCCGCGATGCGCACGCAGGTGTGACGCACGCCTGGTGAGCAGGAAGGCCGTATCGTCGCCGTCACTGGATTCGGTCAGCGCCAGCACCACCGCGGCGCGCTTCAGCGCCGACGGTTCGGCTTCGTCAGGCAGCCGCGCGAAGGATGCGCAGGCCTCTGCGATATTCCGTCTGGTGGCATCGCCGAAAGGTCTCATGGTGCTTGACTACACCAGGACTGCACCTGATGAAACGAGGAGAGACAGCGTTGCAGGGATGGACGCAAGAGATGACGAGCAGGGCCGCCGCAAGGCTGAAATCAGAGGGCTGGAGCATCCTCGAGACCACCGGCTTCCTGCACCTGATCGGCCCCTTGTGGGAGCGCAAGGTCGATGGCCAATACGAATTCGCGCTCGCGACCGAGGACAAGCATCACAACCGCCGCGGCATGGTCCAGGGCGGCGTGATGATGACCTTCGCCGACCGCACCTGCGGCATGGCCGCCCGCTACGTCTCCGGCAAGGAGTTTTTGGCGACGGTGCAGCTCGACACCCATTTCGTCGAGGCCGGCCAGATCGGCGACATCCTGATCTCCCGCCCGCGCGTGGTGCGCTCGACGCGCAGCTTGATCTTCATGAGCACGGAGGTGACGGTGGATGATCGCTGCATCGTCATGGCGAATGGCGTGTTCAAGATATTGAAGGGGCCGGGGTAAGCGAAGCAGTCAGGCGGCCACCGCGCTCTCCTCGTCATTGCGAGGAGCTCTTGCAAAGCAATCCAGAATCTTTCCGCGGACGCATCTCTGGATTGCTTCGCTGCGCTCGCAATGACGGGCGTTGCTGACTATGCTGCCCCTCACCAACATCGACGACCCGCCCATGCAATACCGTCAGCTCGGCCGCAGCGGCCTGAAAGTGTCGCCGATCTGTCTGGGCACCATGATGTTCGGCGGGCCGACGGATGAAGCCGTATCAACACGGATCATCGCCAGGGCGCGTGATGCCGGAATCAATTTCATCGACACTGCCGACGCCTATTCGAAAGGCGCATCCGAGGAGGTTGTGGGACGCGCCATTGCCAGCAACCGTCACGCCTGGGTGCTTGCCACAAAACTCGCCAACCCGATGGGCGACGATCCCAATCGCGGCGGGCTGTCGCGGCGCTGGGTGTTGCAGGCCGCCGACGAGAGCCTGAGGCGGCTCGGCACCGATCACATCGACATCTACTATCTGCACAAGGAAGACCATGCGACGCCGCTGGAGGAGACGGTGCGCGCGATGGGCGACCTGATCCGGTCAGGCAAGGTGCGCTATTTCGGCGTCTCCAACTACCGCGCCTGGCGCGTCGCCGAGATCTGCAACATCTGCGACCGCCTCGGCATCGACCGTCCCGCGGTGAGCCAGCCCTATTACAACGCCATGAACCGCATACCCGAGGTCGAGCATTTTCCGGCCTGCTCCTATTACGGCCTCGGCATCGTGCCCTACAGCCCGCTGGCGCGCGGCGTGCTGACCGGCAAGTACAAGCCCGATGCCGCCCCGGACAAGGAGACGCGCGCGGGCCGCAACGACACACGCATGATGCAGACCGAATGGCGGCCGGAATCGCTTCGGCTCGCGCAGGAGATCAAGACCCACGCCGAGAAGAAGGGCATCACCGCCGGCCAGTTCGCGGTCGCCTGGGTGCTCAACTCCGCCTTCGTCTCCTCGATCGTCGCGGGCCCGCGCACCGAGGAGCAGTGGGACGGCTACATCAGCGCGCTCGACTATCGCTTCACTGGGGATGACGAGGCACTGATCGACCGCCTGGTCGTGCCGGGCCATCCCTCGACGCCGGGCTACAACGATCCCGCCTACCCGATCGAAGGCCGCCGCGCGCGGACGACCTGAACTTTCGAAAGACGCCAATGCCGCATCAAGATCGCTACAGCCTGCCGCTCTCGACCGAATCCGATGCGGCTGCTGGCGCCTATCGCGAGGGCGTCGACCTCATGCTGGCGGGCTGGACCGGCACGGTGGAGGCGCTGGAGCGCGCGATTGCGGCTGACCCGGATTTCGCGCTGGCCCATATCGCCCGCGGCCGCGTGCACGCTTTCTATCAGCAGGGCGATCTCGCCCGAGGCAAGGCGGCGCTCGCGCGCGAGCTGGTGGCAAAGCGCGGCACGGAACGCGAGCGCTCGCATGTCGAGACGCTGGCGCTCGCGATCGAGGGCCGCTTGCCGGAAGCGATCGCATCGACGCTGAAGCACATCGACGAATGGCCGCGCGATGCCTTGGTGCTGTCGCTGCCGCTCGGCGCGTTCGGCCTGTTCGCCTTCTCCGGCATGGCCGACCACGACCGCGCGCGGCACGAGCTGTGCGAGCGGCTCGCACAGCATTACGGCGAGGACTGGTGGTTCCTCACCATGTATGGCTGGGCGATGACCGAGAATGGCGACGTCGCGCGCGGCCGCGGCGTCACCGAGCGCGGCTTCAATTTGCGCCGGGCGAACGCCCATGCCGCGCATGCGGTGCTGCATGCGATGTTCGAGGACGGCTCGATCGAAGCGGCCGACCGCCTCGTCGACGACTGGATCCCCACCTACGACCGCGCCGGAATCCTGCACGGACATATCCGCTGGCACCAGGCGCTCGGCGCGCTCGAGCATGGCGATGCGGCACGCGCGCTGTCGATCTATGCCGACGTGCTCCAACCCTCGGCGACGCAGGCGCCGCCGCTCAACGTCATCACCGACGCCGCCTCGCTGCTCTGGCGTCTGTCGGCGTACGGCCACAGCGTGCCGAGGGCGCTGTGGCAGGAAGCCGACAACGTCGCGCAAAAACTGTTTCCGAAGTCGAGCCTGTCCTTCGCCGACGTCCACATGGCGCTGTTTGCGGCCGCGACGCAAAACCACGCGGCGCTCACCGCGCGCCTTGCAACCATCGAGCAGCGGCTCGCCGAGGGCAAGCTGCCGGCCGGCGCCGTGGTGCCGGCGATCTTCCGCGCGCTGGCGGCCTTTGCGGATGAGGACTACGCAACATGCGTGCAAACGCTTGCGCCTGTGCTCGGCGAGGTGGTGCGCATCGGCGGCAGCCATGCCCAGCGCGAGCTGGTCGAGGACACCTTCATCGTTGCACTCATGCGCAGCGGTGAGCTGCCCCGCGCCCGTGCCGTGCTGGACGCCCGCCTGCACCGCCGGCCTTCCTTACGCGACAGGCGCTGGCAGGCGGCGATGGGGTAGCTCCGCCACGAAAAAAACACCGGCCTGACGGCAAGTGCCAGCGGGACGGGTTGGGCGATTTGGGCGAATCGCCATTGGGGTGACGCGGTGGTATTCCAGACGGGTCTTGCAGAACAAACGGGATCGCAACCAATTCGCGGTTCGATGGTTATGGTGCGGAACTGTTCCATGGTTCCCTCGCACGTGAGCCCTCCGATGCGCCTCTGCCGACCGCCGCTGGCCGCCACGTTTGCGTTGACCGCCGCCCTTGCCGCTTGGGTAAGTCCTTGTTTTGCCGAGTCTTCTGCGCCGATTCCCGTCAACAATCCGCCGGCGCCGAACGCCTATATCGACCTGCTGGCGCTGATGTCCGGCCACTGCAAGACGTTCAAGGTCGCCGGCCGCACCTTCGCCTGCAAGACGGTGGCCTACGCCCATGGCGACAAGGGCCGGGTCAATTTCGCGGTCGCCGTCGACGATCCCACGGACGACAGCCACGTGGTGTCGTTTTCCGGCGAGAACGGCAAACGCGCCGACGACAATTCCTACGAGCTGCCGATCGACCGCATGCTGCTCAACTCCAAGGACCGTCCCAGGGTCGACGGCCTGCCGGTGCCCGCCGAGCAGACCTCCACCGGCCTCTGCCGCCAGACCGGCAATTTCGCCGCCAGGAAGGTGAAGGACGTCACCTGCTCCGCCACCGACAGCGAGGGCCGGGCTTACGAATTGCTGTTCGTGTCCGACGGCACGCCGGTCAGCGTGCGCCGCATCCGGCAGTCCGCACCATCGATCCAGGATCCGTTCAAGTAGCGGCCTCCTCCGCCGGGGTCAGCGTGTATGATCGCGGCCATGCTTCGGAGCGATCCATGACGCGCGACCGCCTGTTTCTGCTGCGCCCCGGTTTCGAGGACCCGGCCTTTCCGGGGCGCGTATTCTATTGCTGGCATTGCGCGCTGATCGAGGGCGTGCTGGCCTCGTTTCCGCAGCTCGCCCAAAGGCTGGATGTCGAGCGCATCGCATGGCCGCGGCCCAGACAGCCGGTGATCGCGCTTCTCGGAGAAGAGAACCAGTCGCTGCCGCTGCTGGTTCTGGCCGGCGGAGCGACCTCGCCGCACCAGACCGGCACTCATCAGGGCCACGCCTTCATCGCCGACAAGGACGCGATCCTCGCCGCGCTCTCCGAGCGCCACGGCTTCCCCGATCCGCACCCGTGACGATGAGAACGTCGCTACGGGTAGTCCGGATTGAGCGAAGCGCGATCAGGGCTACAGGTTTGCAATGGCGTCACGAAACGGATGATGTGATCGCATCTCAGCGCTAGCGGACGACGCGCCGCGTTCCGTATTGACAGAGGTTAACGCGCGTTAATCGGAACCGATATCTGCGTCGTTTCGACGCCAGCAGCTTCCTGGAACGCAAACAACGCCCATCTGTTGTCACACGACATTCAACTGGAGTGATGACATGAAGTATCTCATTGCCGCGATGGCCGTTGGTGCTGCGGCGCTAGCGGGCGGATCAGCGGCGAACGCAGCCGGCAGCGTAAGCGCCAAGCAGACTGCGCAGGAAAGCCAAACCACCGACATCAGCGCGCATCGCAGGCACCACCGCTGGCATGGTCACCATCATCATTGGCGGCATCATCACGGCTACTACCGTCCGCACTATCGCAGCTACGGCTATTACCCGCGCCACCACGGCTATTACGGCGGCGGGCCGTACGGATATTATGGCGGCGGCCCCGGCGTGACGTTCAGCTTCGGCGGCGGACGCTGGTGAGACACAAAGGCCCGCTGAGATGCGGGCCTTTTCTCATCCCCGCAGGATCATCGCGGCCGTCTCCTGGCCGCTGGCGAGCGCCGCTTCCACCGTGCCCATGTCGGGGCCGCGGTAGAGCGCTTCACCGGAGAACAACACCGGGCCATCGGCATGCGCGAGGATCGCCTGCGCCGCGCGCGTTGCCGGCGTCGCCCAGGAATAGGCGCCGCGGGCGAAGGGATCGTGCGCCCAATTGATCGCCGCAGCTGCCACGAGCTCGCGCGCGATGTCCTCGCTGGGCAGCTTGAAGATGGCGGCGAGTGAACCGAGGCCGGCGTCGATCAGCCCTTGCGGATCGACGCTTTCCAGCTCTGCCGTGCGCGGGCCGCCGAACCAGCCGGTCAGCACGGCATGCCGGCTCGGATATTGCGTCCACCACACCGGGATCGCCTGATCGGACAACAGGAAGGTCATGCCTGCGAGATCCTGGCGCCGCTCTCGCCACCATGGCCGCGCGAAACGCAGCAGGATCTTGACGACATTGCCGAAGCCGATGTCGTCAGTGGCAGCGAGCTTCGTGCGCGTGCTCATCGGCAGCGCGATCTCGCGCACCAGCGGCAGCGGGACAGTGAGGATGACGCGGTCGCAGTGGTGCACCTCACCGCCAGCGTAGCGAACCGATGCAATGCGGGCATCCTCCTCGATCGCCGTCACCACGCAGCCGAGATGGATGACGACGCCCTGCCTGCGGCAGTCGGCTGCCAAGAAGTCGATCAGCGCGCCATAGCCGCCATCGATGCGCGCCTGCGGAGCGTGTCCGCCATCCATCCATTCCTCGCGCAGCGCCAACGTCGAGGCGCGCTCGGGATCGGCCGCGTCATAGCCCTCGACCATCCGCTCGATCGAACGGCGCATCGGCGCATAATCATCCCCGGCAAAATGCCGGCGCAGAAACTCGGCGACGGTGAGATCGTCCTTCAAGTCCCTCAGCACGGCCTGAAGCTCGGCCCCGCGCGGATCGTCGCGTCCTTCGCGCGAGAGCGTCGACCCGTCAAAGCTCCACTGTTCGCCCTCGATCTCCTGAAGCGACAGCCCGGCCTCGCGCAGCAGTCCGCGCGTGACAGGCGCCTCGCCATGGACGAACTCGGCGCCGCCCGCGGCGGGGTAACCGAATTCCGCGGCCGGCAGCGGATGGATGCGGCCGCCGCAGCGCCCGCGCGCCTCCAGCACCGTCACCTTCCGGCCGGCCCGCGCCAGCTCGCGCGCCGCCATCAGGCCGGCCGCGCCTGCGCCGACGATGACGATATGCTCGGATGCCTCGGGCATGGCTGCGCGTCAACGACTGGGATCGTTCTTGATCAAATAGCGCAGCAGCAGGACGCCGCCGCCGAGCTCGCGCGTGCTCTCCAGCGTCATCGCGGCGATCGGCGCGCGCTTGTCGCTGTCGGCCTCCGTGGAGTCGAACACGAACGGCGCGCCCGCTGCACCGTCGATCGCGGGGCTGAGGATCAGGTTGAACTCGTCGATGAGACCGGCCCGCAGGAACGCGCCGTTGGCAACGCCGCCGCCCTCCACCAGCAGGCGCTTCACACTGAGCTCTCGACTGAGAATATCCAGTGTCAGCGCCAGATCGATCTCGGACTTGCCGGCAAAGATGTAGGACACGCCCTCGCCGCGCAGCCCCGAGAGATGGGAATCCGGCACGCTCTCGGTCAGCACGACGACGATCGGGTCGCCGCCGATGTCCGAGCGGCCCCAGCCAATCTTGCCGTGCGCATCGAGCACGACGCCATAGGTTTTCGCGTCGCGCCGCGCGAACCAGTTTTCACGCGGCAGCTTCTCATTCGTCGCGGGATAAGGCGTGCCCTTGGCGAACTCCGATCCGGTGACTCGGCCGATCACCCAGGCATCGCCGCCGAGCTCGTCATGGATCTTCTCGAACCAGTCCGTTCCCGCTCCCTTCGGGCGCCAACGGCTGGGATGGGTGCGGCCGTCGAGGCTGGAGTGCATCAGGCAGATGACATACGGTTTCATGCAAGTCCCCGGGGCAGCGCTCAGGCCGCGGATCCATCGCCGCCTGCATTCTCCCTGGCGCGATCGTTGACGATCGTCGCGAGCGGATTGAGCTTCGGCGGCGCGACCAGCTGCAGCGTGTTGGTGTCGCGATGATTGAACGGCGCGCCGCGCACGAACAACTCGGTCTGGATCAGATAGGTCCAGCTGCCGTCCTCGTTGAACGTGATGTCGCAGCGATACGCATCGGTGCGGAAGGCTTGTTCCAGAAAATCGGTCGAGCAGATCCCGTAGGCGGTGTCGCCGCGCTTGGCGGTGACCGAAATTGTCCTGTCATCCGGCCCGGCCTTGCCCGAGGCCAGCAGCACCTGCCCGCGCGGAATGGCGAGCGTCTGCATGATCAGCCCGGTCGCCGGCTCCCACAGCCAATAGCCGACCTGGTCGTGAAAGGTAATGTCTTCCTCGGGCGTGTTGATGTGGATGTGATAGCGCAGTCCGTAGAACAGCTGCGGGCCGTTGGCTTGCGGATCGATCGGATCCATGCGGATGCGCTCTATGAAGGTCCGCCGCTCCGGCCCCTCCGCCTTCGGATTGATGTCGATGCCCTTGTCCGCCTGCCAACGGCCTGCGAGGCGGCGCAGCGGGCCGAGATTGGCAAGGCCGTCGGGCGAAACGTCCTCGGGCTCGGTGAAGATGTCGGCGGGAATGGGGAGCATGGCGGCCTCAAATCGTTGCGGAGGCAGCATTAGCATGAGAGCGCGGGCGTGGCTCGTGCCCGGACCTCACAATCGCGAATGACATGAGCGCCATGCGCAGGTGATCGTCGAACTTCACGTGAGGCGAAACGGAGCCGAGCCAGCTTGGTTCTATTCCGCCACAGCAAGACGGGGTGACCGCGTCAAGGCGACCTGGTGAGGCCCGCGAAGCCGTTGACGTTTCCCGCGAGCGCTCTCAAGCCGCCTCCGCCACCGCTTTCGCGCGCTGCTCGAGCACGCCGATGGTGGCGACCAGATTGTCGCGCCGCGCACGAAGGTTAAGGGCCAGCAGCGGATAGGTCGGCTGCTGCGCGTCGAACACTCCAGCGCGAGCCTCCTCCTCGAGAATATCGGTATTCAAGAGTCGAACGCGCCACCACAAATCGGCGATCAACGCATCGAGCCGGAGTTCACCGGCAGCACCAGAACGGGACACTTCCTGCATCGCTTGCCTCAACCTGAAACGGCCTCTCTATTGAGACCTTGGCTTTGGTCCTGACCGAGCAAGCGCAGTGCCAGGAACGGGCGGGAGCAATCCGACTCAGGAGTTAGCTGCGCGCAGCGCGATGCTTCAGCCTCAGCGGAAGCCGAACGTGCCAGGGGGCGACCAAGCCACATCCTTGTAAGCTATTAATGATGCGAGACAATTTAGGCGAAGGAAAGTCGCCTGCTCAGCCTCCACCGCTCTGCCGCGCGCGACCTGTCCCAGCTCGCCCCGACTCACGCCGCACGCCGTTTCCGGCGCGCCACGGGGACTTGCCAGGACAGACCGGCGAGCGGCACTGGTTTGCTGAAGTGAAATCCCTGGCCGAGCGGGATGCCGAGCGATTGGAGCCGTCTGACCTGTTCGGAGGACTCGACCCCCTCGGCGACGATCGACAGCTTCAACGTCTTCGCGAGCTGCACGATGGACTTCAGCACGGCGACGGTCTCGCAGCGGTCGATCCTGTCGATGAATGACTTGTCGATCTTGACCTTGTCGAACGGAAACGCCGTCAGATAGGACAACGACGAGTAACCGACACCGAAATCATCGAGGGCAATGGAGACGCCGAGCGCCTTGAGGCGCTGGAGCGTCTTGAGGTTCTCCTCGCTGTCGGCCAGAAATACGCTCTCGGTGATCTCGAGCTCGAGCCGGGTTTGCGGAAGGCCACTCTGCGCCAACGCAAACGTCACGGTGTCGACGAGATTGGTGCCGGCAAATTGCAGGGCGGAGAGGTTGACAGCGACCTTGACGTCTGCCGGCATGCTTGTCGCATCGCGACAGGCCCTGGCGAGCACCTGATTGCCGAGCTCGACGATCAAGCCCCCCGCCTCCGCAACCGCAATGAACTCCGCCGGGGGAATGTAGCCCCTCGTGCCGTGATGCCAGCGCGCCAGGGCTTCGACCGATTTTACCCGACCGGTGCCGAGCTCGATCACGGGCTGATAAAACACCTCGATCTCCTCGCGCCAGATCGCTTCACGCAGCTCGATCTCGAGCACGTTGCGCTGATCCGCTTCGGCCTTCAGCTCCGCTGAATAGACGTGGAAGCAGCTTCGGCCGGAATTCTTCGACCTGTACAGCGCAAGATCGGCGTTGCGAAGTATCTCGTCGACCCGCGTGCCGTGCTCGGGCACGAGCGCAAGGCCAATGCTGCAGCCGATCACGACGGGATGGCCATCGATGTGATAGGGCTCGGCGATGGCCTGGACCAGCCGCGCTGCCAGGCTCTCAGCGCCGTCGCGCATCGCCGCCCGGCCCGGCGCCACGATCACGGCAAACTCGTCGCCGCCGATTCGCGCCGCCGTATCGACGTCGCGAATCTGCGCCTTGATCCGGTCGGCAACCTGCTTCAGCAACGCGTCGCCGCATTGATGACCGAGCGCATCATTGACGGATTTGAACTTGTCCAGATCGAGCAGGAGTACCGCGAACGCGGGCCCCAGCCGGCGCGAGCGGGCCAGCGCCTCGTCGATGCGCTCCTTGAACAGGTTGCGATTGGCAAGTGCGGTCAGACTGTCGTAATGCGCCAGCCGCTCGATACGGTCCGCCGACGCCTTGCGCTCGGTGATGTCCTCATGAGTAGCAACCCAGCCGCCACCTTCGCGTCGGCCATAGGAGATGTAGACGACCCGCCCATCCGGGAACTGCACGGTGTTCGAGATATGCTCCGACTGGGCGAGCCGGTCCTTCAAATCGACGAGGTACGCCTCAACGTCGAGCACGGCGGTCTGCTTGGCGAACACCTCCCGGAAGTCCATGCCGATCCGAATGTCTTCCGGTACCAGCCCGTAGAGTTCGAGCCATTGCGGATTGAACGCGATCAGGTGGTCACGGCCGTCGAACATGCTCAAGCCTTGGGGAAGGTTCCTGAGCGCATCCTCGAACTTGCTGGCGAAATCGCGCAGCTCGCGGTGGGCGCGATTCAGCGCCTGCTGCCGCCGCCAATGGAATGTCGTCGCGGCCAGGATGATGAACGTAAGCAGCAGCGCGCCGCCGAGATAGACCTTCTGCCTGAAGGCGGAGCGGGAATAGATCTCCTGCTCCGAAATGCCGACGGTGAAGATGAGCGGAAACGCGCGCGACCTGCGCGCGGTGACCATCCGGTCGCTGCGGTTCGGCCGGTTCTCGTTCCAATATTGCACATAGAAGCCGTCCCCCAGCTCAACCTCGACGCGGCTCGGCGCGCGTTGACCCAGCACGGAGCCTTCGTCCACGCCCCGGGCGGCGAGCACGACGTAGTTCGAATTTCTGAGCACCAGCGTTCCGCCGACGCCGAGCTTTGCGGTGTCGTAAAACCTGCCGACGACGTCGACGCTGAGCGAGCCGACGACCACGCCTACCGGATTCCCGGCGAGGTCGAACAGCTTTCGCGCGAGCTGGATGGTCCATTTGTGCGACGCTCGCCCCAGCACTGGCTTGGCGACGTAGAGGCGGTCATCGGCTTGCGCCATGACATTGATGAAGTGCTCGCGATCGCCCAGATAAAGCGGCGGGCCCGAATAGCCCGCTGTCGTACTGATCATGTAGCCGTCCAATCCGATCAGCGCGAACTGAACCACGTCGCCGGTGGCGATGCGGGCCTTGTCGGACCATGACTTCAGGCTGAAGATGAGCGGATCCTGGGCGTAGAGCGTTCGCACCACCCGCAATGACTGATCGACGCGCTCGAAGATGCGTTCGGTGTTTTCCTCGAACAGTTCGGCGACGCTGTCGCCGTGCGACCGCGCCTGCCCGATCGCATCCGCCCGCTCCGATGACGTGATCGCAAGGTAGCCGATCCAGACCAGGGGCAAGAAGAACAATGCGATCTGTAGCGGGGCATTGCGCAGAATCGTCAATGCCACCCTGCGAATTGATCTCGCGAGCATCATCAGGCCCACTCCCGCGTCGGCCACAGGGGCAGAACAGCGCTCATCGCAGAAAACAGCACCGCCTCCCTCCGCCTTGCACAGGGACGGCCACGGCCGGAAACGGAGGCGCGGGCCTGTCCACGGCGCCGAAGTTAGGCGGGACAGCCTTAAGTTTCGGTTGGAATAATGCTCAATTCCTCTGCTTCCGACGTCCGTATGATCACGGAGGTCAGCCGGTTTTTTGACCAACCAGGCGGTATTGGCATATTAGGGGCCGGTATTTTGCGCTCCCCGCAGTTTCGAGCCTCACACCGCGCGCGCAAGAACGATGGCGCCGGACAGGATGAGGATCGCGCCTGCCATATAGCTCAATCGTCGGCCGAACGGCAGCAGCTTCTCGCCGGCGACATAGAGCGCGATGCCGATGATCCAGGCCAGATTCATCACGCCGCCGACGAACAATATTACCATCAAAAACCAGCAGCAGCCGACGCAGTAGCCACCGTGGCGAAGTCCCATGCGGAATGCCCCACGCGTGCCGGGCTGCCAATGCCTGCTGAGAAACAACAGCGGGCTCTCGCAGTAGCGCAGGCAGGCATGCTTGAGAGGCGTGAACTGGTAGAGGCCCGCGGCAATCAGAATGCCGCCGCCCAGAATCGCGCTGTTGCTTGCCATCGCCATCGACAGCAACCCGAAGCGTTCGAATGCCCCTTGCGCCAGGACCGCAGCGAGACTGAATCCAGCCCATGTCACGAGGTACCCGGCGAGAAATATCCAGGCATCGATTGCCGCGCGGGATGCAGTCTCCTGCTTGCGCTTGATGGTCGCGTACAAGAGAACGGTGGGCGCCGCGCTTGGCGCCATCATCGCGATCATCATCACCCACCACATCGCGAACAGCAGCACCGCATAGAGCGACGTCCATGGCATCGGTGCCATGTCCGGCATGTCGGCCATCATCTCGGTGTCCATGCCGGCGCCCGCAGCGAGATAGGCCCAGGCGAGCGCCGCCACCGCGGCGGTCCCGATCGCGACGATCAGCCGGTCGCGGTGGAGCAAGTGTTCCAGTATCGAGCGCCCCTGCATCGACTTGTCCATAGCGATGAGGAGCTGACACCGAGGTTTTGTCTCGGTGTCAGCGCCGCATCATGCCGCAACGCCCTCGGGCGTCTGCACGACATTGGCGAGCGAGCTGTGCGTACCCTGGGTCTCGAACGGGATCGCACCGGTCGATCGGATGTTGGCGGATGCGACCTCGGCCGCCCGATGTTCGAATCCCTCGGGCATGACCACCTGAATGCGGTGCGGATCCCCCGTCACCGGATTCTTGATCGGCTCGACATCGGTCTCGAGCACGCCCCTGGCGACGAGCTTTGCGACACGGCCATCCTTGTCGAAGGAGAATTCGAACGGCGCGAAAACCGGGTCGTGGATCTTGGTCACGATCATGCTGACGATCTGGAAAAGCGTGCCTTCGGCCGAATGCTTGCCGGAAAAGATATCGAACAACGCTTGACGCTGCTCCGCCGTGGCGCGTTCGTCGATGATGGGCTGGATTGTCCCGTTGCCCTCATGAAGGGCCCCGGGGAAATCGACCGTGATCGCAAAGCAGAGATCATCAAGCTTGGTCCCTTCGAAATGTCCTTTGGCGATCCGCATCGCGACCATTCCCTTGCAATAGCCTTGGGTCGGCCGCGCGTTGAAATCGCAGGGGCAGCCAAATGCGCAATTGCAGTTCTTCATCCATTCGCCTTCGAGACGCCAGTCCGATGCAGCCATGGCACATCTCCCAATGTGAGCGGGGACAGCGGCAGCCATTGACGAATTTGTTCGGCGTTGTTGTCGAGGCAATGCGAAAAGGCGCGAGCGGGATCGAATCCGATCAGAAGGCCGGCATCGCAGAAAAGTATGGTGGGCGAGCTGCCGTTTATCGTCCGGGGATCATATCAGCGGCAGCCGGGTACGTATAGCGAACCAGAGTAGTGGCTCAAGAGCAGCCACATGTCGGGGATGTCCGACGTCAGGGGCATGGCGCGCCATTCAGGACAAAATTGCGAACTCGTATGCCATTGAATTAACTATACAATTTAGACACAAAGCACCTGAACCGCGTGCGCGGATCTCGTCCCGGCCTGGCTGTAACAGCCCTCCACCTTCCAGAACGTCCTTGGGCCGCATTGCCTATGCGTCGGCCAGCAACAGCTTCAGCCGCGTGTTCTCGTCCTCGAGCGTCTTCAGCCGCTTGGCCTCCGACACCTCCATCCCGCCGAACGTCGCTTTTCGTTTGTAGCTGCTGGCGTCGCTGACGCCCGTGCTTGCGGCAGATCGGAGACCGAAACGTCGGCCTCATGCTCATTCCGATGATCTGCCTTTCTGAAAAGTAGCGACGCTTCGTGATCTGGTCCCTACTGGGGCACGTCATGACTGCAATCCGCGTCGTAGAGTCGCATCACCGGGAACATTCTTGCCAAACCCAGACGCGAGTCTTTGTCTTCTCCTCACAAGACAGGCTGATCCGCAAGGGATCGCCATACCAGAGGGAGGAAGCCATGACCAAACCAGGTAAAGGAGGCACGTCCAGTCGACGCCGCTTCTTGAAAGTTGCTGCCGCTGGCGCCGCCGCCACGGTCGCCACGCCAACCATCGTCAATGCGCAGGGACCGATCAGCATGCGCTGGCAGAGCACCTGGCCATCCAAGGACATTTTCCACGAATACGCCCTCGATTACGCCAAGAAGGTCAACGACATGACCGGTGGCGACCTCAAGATCGAAGTGCTTCCCGCCGGCGCCGTGGTGCCTGCCTTCGGCCTGCTCGACGCGGTATCCAAGGGCGTGCTCGACGGCGGCCACGGCGTGCTCGTCTATCACTACGGCAAGCAGACGGCGCTCGCTTTGTGGGGATCGGGTCCGGGCTTTGCGATGGACGCCAACATGCTGCTCGCCTGGCACAAATACGGCGGCGGCAAAGAGCTGCTCGAAAAGCTGTATGCATCGATCGGCGCTAACGTCGTCTCGTTCCCCTACGGGCCGATGCCGACCCAGCCGTTCGGCTGGTTCAAGAAGCCGGTCGCGAAGGTTGAGGACGTCAAGGGTCTGAAATTCCGCACCGTCGGCATCTCCATCGACGTGTACTCGGGAATGGGCGCAGCCGTGAACGCGTTGCCCGGCGGCGAAATCGTAGCTGCCATGGACCGCGGCCTCTTGGACGCGGCGGAGTTCAACAATGCCACCTCCGACCGCGTGCTCGGCTTCCCCGACGTCTCCAAGGTCTGCATGCTGCAGAGCTTCCACCAGAACGCCGAGCAGTTCGAGATCATGTTCAACAAGGACAAGTACAACGCGCTGCCGGACAAGATGAAGGCGATCATCGCCAACGCGGTGGACGCGGCTTCGGCAGACATGTCCTGGAAGGCGATCGACCGCTACTCCAAGGACTATGTGGAGCTGCAGACCAAGGACAACGTCAAGTTCTACAAGACGCCGGATGCGATCCTGAAGCGTCAGCTCGAGATCTATGACGACGTGGCGAAGAAGAAGTCGGCGGAGAATCCGCTGTTCAAGGAGATCGTGCAGTCGCAGATCGAATTCGCCAAGCGCGCGACGCAGTGGGAGCAGGATACGGTGGTGAACCGCCGCATGGCCTACGACCACTATTTCGGGCCCAACGCGGCGGCCAAGAAGCTTTAGCGGCGAAATAATACCGGCAAGGCACCGTCCGGATCATCACCTGGGCGGTGCCTTGTGCTATGTTCAGCTATCCTCTTTTCACCGAGCGGCCGCATCACATGAGCGTCCAGAGATTACTGCACACGATCGACGGCATCTCCACCTGGGTCGGCAAGGCGACCGCCTGGCTGATGATCGTCCTGATGAGCGTCGTCTGTATCGAGGTGTTCAAACGCTATGCCGTGAACATGCCGACGGCATGGATCTTCGACGCCGAGAACATGCTGTACGGGTCGCTGTTCATGCTGGCCGGCGCCTATACGCTGGCGCAGAACGCCCATGTCCGCGGCGACTTCCTGTATTCCTCGATGCGGCCGCGAACGCAGGCCGCGCTCGACCTCATTCTCTACTTCGTCTTCTTCATTCCGGGCATCGCTGCGCTGATCTATGCAGGCTATTTCTACGCCGCCGATTCCTGGCACATCAACGAGCATTCCAACGTTACGGCGGATGGCCCGCCGGTCTACCACTTCAAGACGGTCATTCCGATCGCGGGCGCGCTGATCATGCTTCAGGGGATCGGCGAGATCATCCGCTGCATCGCGTGCCTGAAGACCGGCGAATGGCCGAGCCGGCTTGCCGACGTCGCCGAGACCGACGTCATCGAGGAACAGCTCGCACACTCTGAATTCGTGGACGAGGAATCGCGCAAGCTCGCCATCGAGGGCGCGGCGCGCATCGATGAAATGGCGCGGCAGCGCGGTATGGGTGGGGACTTGAACACATGAGCGACCCGGCACTTGGCCTGTTGATGCTGACGCTCATCGTCGTCGTCATCATGATGGGCTTTGCTACGGCCTTCACGCTGATGGGCCTCGGCATGTTCTTTGGCTTCATCGCCTTCTACGACCCGTCGCAGAGCTGGACGCACAACAAGGTTTTCGAGCTGATGGTCCAACGCACCTACGGTGCGATGACCAATGACGTCCTGATTTCCATCCCGTTGTTCGTGCTGATGGGCTACGTGATGGAGCGCGGCGCGCTGGTCGACAAGATGTTCTATTCGATCCAGCTCGCCTTCCGCCGCCTGCCTGCCTCGCTCGCCGTTGCGACCCTGATCGTCTGCACGTTCTGGGGCATCGCCTCCGGGCTCGTCGGTGCGGTGGTGGTGCTGATGGGCGTGATCGCCTTCAACCCGATGCTGCGCGCCGGCTATGACGTGAAACTCGCCTCCGGCGTCATCACCGCAGGCGGCACGCTCGGCATCCTGATCCCGCCGTCGGTGATGATCATCGTCTATGCCGCGGTCGCCGGCCAGTCCGTGGTCAAGCTTTACGCGGCGGCGATGTTCCCGGGCTTCTTCCTGGCGCTCCTCTATCTCGTCTATGTCATCGGCTGGGCGATGATTAACCCGAAGATCGCCCCGCCGCTGCCGGAGGAACAGACCCGCGTCCCGCTGCCTGAATGGATCAAGAAGTTCGCGACACTGTATTCGCCGAATCTGTTCGTCGGCCTGTTCAAGGCGCTGTTGTCGCCCGCAAAGGCCATGACGCTCGAGATCGACGGCAAGCCGGTGGGCTATGGCGCGATCATGAAGCACTTCCTCATTTCGCTGGTGCCGTTGCTGCTGACCGTCATCACACTCGGCACGGTCTGGTGGTATGTCGTGATCCACCAGCAGGCCGGCGCGGCGAGCGAGGCCATCGAAGGCCTGCAGCAGCTCGGCAGCGCGGTCGAGACGAAAGAGCTGTCCCCGGCCCAAAAGGGACCGGACACCCAGTTCTATATCTGGTTCGCGATATCGGCGGCCGTTTTGGCGGCATGGACCGTGCGCTCTTATTTGCGCATGGACGGCGAGCGCTTCGAAGTGCTGAAGCTCGTGACTTCGTCGGTGATGCCGCTGGGTATTCTCACCGTCGTGGTGCTGGGCGTGATCCTGTTCGGCATCACGACCGCAACCGAATCCGCCGGCGTCGGCGCCGCCGGCGCCTTCATCCTTGCCTTCCACGCCCGCACGCTCGACTGGAAGCGCACCAAGGAAGCAGTGTTCCTGACCGCGAAGACGACCGCGATGGTGTGCTGGCTGTTCGTCGGCTCCGCGCTGTTCTCGGCGGTGTTCGCCATCCTCGGCGGTCAGGCGCTGCTGGAAAGCTGGGTGCTCTCGCTCAACATGTCGCCGGTGCAGTTCATGATCCTGTCGCAGGCGATCATCTTCATCCTCGGCTGGCCGCTGGAATGGACCGAGATCATCATCATCTTCGTGCCGATCTTCCTGCCGATGCTGAAGCATTTCGGCATCGACCCGGTGCTGTGGGGCGTGCTGGTGTTCGTGAACCTGCAGGCGGCGTTCCTGTCGCCGCCGGTGGCGATGTCCGCGTTCTACCTCAAAGGCGTCGCACCGAAGCATGTCACGCTGAACCAGATCTTTTCGGGCATGATGCCCTACATGCTGATCGTGATCCTCTGCATGGTGATCATGTATCTCTGGCCCGGCATGACGCTGTGGCTGCCGAACTATCTGTACGGAAGTTGAGGCAAAGCGGGGAGCATCGGGCGCTTGTCACACGGAGTGGTGCCCAGGGAGGGAATCATATGCAACCACCGACACGAAGAACCGCTGTTTGTGCTTAATATGGTGGCGTGAGCGCTTGGCATAGTGGCGGAGGTCGGCTGCAGCGCCATCGCAGGAGCTCTGTTTTCCTGTTGGAGGGGCAGCCTAACTCGCGAGGCCGAACCGGGCTTTTGGCCGACGATCACGCAGACGACATTTAATAAGTGACCCCTGGGAAAGGCGTTTCACTTCCGGACAGTGATTGGCCGAAAGATTATTTCGGCTGGCCGTGTGGGATGACTGTTGCCTTCTTCTCCTGCGTTATTCGCGCGAGTAAGCAAATGGATGAAATTGCGCGAGCGCGGACAGCATGGCAGCGAACCGCCCCCCTGGCTGAGAGCCGATCGTCGCAGGCGACTTACGTCATTTCCAGCCCGCGCCAAAAGTCGATGACGGCGGCAACGATCGCTTCGGGCGCGTCCTCCTGGACGAGGTGGCTGGCGTCGGCGATGACGGTGAACGATGCGTGAGGAATGCGGCGGACGAGTTCCTCACCATCTCTTAGCGGAATGAACCCGTCTTCGGCGCCCCATAAGACGGCGACCGGGCACCGAATTTCACCGTATCGTCCTTCCACCTCCTCCGAGTACCTATCGTCCATTTGCGCGATCTGCCGCCAGAAGGCCTTTTGCCCCTCTTCGCCCAGCCATGGCTCAAGGTACCGCCGCATTTCCTGTTGGCGCAGGCCGTGCTTCGTAGCAGCGCTGATGTAGGCGCGCAGGATCGCCTCATGGATGTACGCGGGCAAACCGGAGAACACCTCCGGATGCGCCTTCGCCGCCTGGACGAGCGCTGACCCTTGCGGGCTGATCGCGACCGGATCGATCAGGACGAGGCTGCGGTAATCGACCCCGTCCAAAAGGTGCGCGCGCAGCACGGCCGAACCGCCGAAGTCGTGGGCGATGACGTCGGGCCGGTCGATGTTCCAGTGGCCCACAAGCGCCGCAAACAGCCTGTTCTGGATGCCGTGCAGGACGTCGGCATCGGGCTTGGCCGATTGGCCGAAGCCCAGAAGGTCATAGTAGAAGATGCGCCGGTGCCGGGCGAGCCATGGCGCGATCCGGCGCCATTCGCGCGAGGAGAAGGGCGAGCCGTGCATCACAACGGCCGGCGGCCCCTCGCCGATTGCGCCCCAGGCAATCGCGTGTCCCTCGAACGAAAATCGCTCCGGTAGAGTCCATCGTGTCGTCATCGTTCCTCCGGATCCATCAGCCGCCGCTCATTGGGTGGCGCCGAGAGTCGCTGCCCAATCCCGAAGATCGACGACGAGGTCCGGCACCTCCGGGAGCAACTGAGGGAAAGCGGTTGTCAAGCATTGGCAGTCCTGAAGCGTCGATCGGGATGCGGCTGGTTGTCGGCCTTCGGGATCGGTTCGGTGAACTCGAGTGGAAACAGGCAGCGCTATGTTGCGCGCTTGGCCTGGTGATGGAGCGAACGCTGTTTCAACGGATCTCTTGCCCACGCGTTCCTGAGCAGGGCCGCGAACTCATGGCAGGCATCGGATAGTCGCCGGGTGCCGGAACCATGGAAGCCAAGCCCAGTTGGGCCGGATCGGCTGCACGATTCTCTCGTGCCAAAAGGTGCGATCCTTCAGGAAATCGTCGCCTTTGAACAAGATGGATCGCCTCATGAGACGCTCGCTGAGTTCCCTGCTGTCAGCACTGGGAATTGCATTTTCTCTCGGTATTTCCTGCGCGCTGGCGCAGGACGTTCCATCCTCACTGGCCTCGCGCACCGGCCTGCCGGCCAACTTTGAACGGACCTTCACCCATGGCTTTGCCACAACAAACGGTGTGCGACTGCACTATGTGATCGGTGGCCCGGTCGATGGCGACCTGATCGTTCTGCTGCATGGTTGGCCCCAGACTTGGTACACATGGCGGAACGTCATGCCTGCGCTTGCGCAGGCCGGACATCGTGTCGTCGCCGTGGACTACCGCGGCGCCGGAGAGTCGGAAAAGCCGCAGAGCGGCTACGATAAAGCGACAATGGCCGCCGATATCCGCGCGCTGGTTCACGAGTTGGGCGGAACCGGCGTCAACCTTGTCGGCCGCGACATTGGAGTGATGGTCGCCTATGCCTATGCCGCGCAATGGCCGGACGAGGTCGTCAGGCTCGCAATGCTCGATGTACCGGTGCCGGCCACGCGGGTGTGGGACGAGGCGAAGCACAAGCCGGATCCCGAGCTCTGGCATTTCGGCCTGCACCAGCAGCGCGATATCGCCGAGCTGCTCGTGAGCGGACATGAGCAAGCGTACATCTCGGACTTCTACAAAAAGAGGCTTGCGGCGCCTGTTGCGGACGAGGATATCGCAGTCTATGCGCGCGCCTATGCAGCCCCCGGCGGCCTTCGGGCGGGGTTCGAGCTCTATCGGGCTTTTCCCGAGGATGAGCAGCACTTCAAGCAATTCATGCAGAAGAAGCTGCCGATGCCCGTGCTGGCGCTGGCTGGCGACAAGAGCAACGGCTGGGCGGAAACGGAAATGGCCAAGGAGCTCGCGACCAATGTGCGAGGCGGGGTCGCACCGGATACCGGCCACTGGTTGCCGGATGAGAATCCGACCTTTGTCTCACAGCAACTGCTGACCTTCTTTGGTGGCGGGACAATCGGCAAGACAAGATAGGCCACGATGGGATGACCAACCAATCGAGCCTCGTGGCCTGATGGTCATGAATACTGGCACAAGGGCAACGCACGTTGACGAACTCGGCGCAAATGATCTCGTATGATTCTCTTTGGAAATGGCTATGTCCTTTTGGAACGGACTTTCCATTATGGCGTTGATGTTGCGAGCGGTATGACGAAGGAGAAATCCCAAGGAAATATCAGCTCAAAGCCCCGTCAGTTACCTCGGTGACTGGCGGGGTTTTTGGTCGGGAGACAGCGGAGCGAGCCCTCCCGAAAATATTTCTTATCGTCAGAACTTTCCGCCGTAGGCCGCCCCAGAGCGCTGCTCGTCACGAGCACAAATCGATCTCGGCCAAGCGCCTACACGATGCTATCGCACAAAATCGTGGTCCCCAGTGCGGAAGAGCGTAGATTTGGTCCCCAGGGAGGGAATCATACGCAATCACCGATACGACGAACTGCTGTTTGTCCTTCGTATCGTGGCGTGAGCGCGGCGGCGGAGGTTCGCTGCATCGCGAAACCCACTATTGCGCGAGCCCTGTTTGCCGCGATGTCGGCGATCGACATGAAAGGGACGAGCGGACCGTCCTTTGAAGGAATGAACCCGCGTCGCCCCCAGAACGCAGCAGCTTCGGCGTCAACCGCGTTGACAATCAGCGCGCGCCTGCGATGAATCCTGCAGCCGTGACGCAGCGCTGCAACGCATGTTTGAGCAGGCCGGTGCCAACGCCTCTGCCGGTCCAGCGCCTATATGCTGCTTACCGTGACTGCGACCAGTGCGCATCGGGTTATCGGGGTGCCGTTTCGCCAGATCGATTGACGTCGGTCTTTGCAAAGTCCTCGCCCTTGAACAGCAGCGGTTCGCCACGGGTCACCGCCAGCGCATAGGAAAAGCAGTCGCCGTAATTCAGGGCGGCGTGATGCCCTTTGCCGTAGCGACGCCAGGCGCGCCGCGCCGCATCGGCCTGTTCGACATTGACGGGGACGATCTCGGCGCCGATCTTGAGCAGCCAAAGGTCAAACTCGCGGCTGCCCGCGTCACCCAACCGCGTCTCGAGCACCATCGCCGCTTCGAGCACGGTCGCTGCAGAGATCAACCGGACAGGATCATCGGCAATTCGTAGTTCGATCTCTGACGCATCGGGCTCGTTGAGAGCAATTGCGACGATCGCCGATGTGTCGATCACCATCAGCGTGGCAATCCGTGCGCGTCATATCCGAGAATTTCTTCTGGCGTCCGGTCATCCACAACCGACATTGCACTCCAGCGCCGACGGATTTCGGCCATATCCTCTAATAGAGTGGCTTTACGGGATTGGCCGCCGATGCGGCGCAGTCGCTCCTCGATGGCACGTTTGGTTGCGGTCGTGATGTTCTCGCCGGTGAGCCGCGCCAGGCTCTTGGCCAAGCGTTCGGTTTCAGGGTCCTTTATGCTCAAAGCCATAACAGGTTCCTTGGTTCCTGATTAGGCGTCTTCTACCTATGTGTCATACGAGTCAACCTGACCCCAATCGGACAGCTTGCTTGGAGTTACCATGTCGTCGATCGGCACCAAATTGCTCAACAGCCTCCGTTCCGTTGAGCGTTCCGGCGACTTTTGCGTCGGCGGAATTCGGGAGATCTTCATGCCGACGATCGATGTCGACGGCGTGGGCAGGATCGCCTTTCCAATCCTGCCTGTCCAGGCCGAGCGGCTGGTCGCAATCGCCGAGGCGGCCCCCTACGGGCGGGGCGAGGAGACCGTCGTCGATCGCGACGTCAGGAGAACTTGGCAGGTCGATCCCGCCAAGGTTCGGATCGGTGGGCGTCACTGGGAGAAGACGCTAGCCGACCTCGTCGCTGACATAGCCCGCGGGCTCGGCGTGAGCGAACCGGTGGCAGCCGACTTCTATAAGCTTCTTGTCTACGATACCGGAGGCTTCTTCGTCGACCATCGGGATACCGAGAAGGCCGCCGGCATGTTCGCGACGATGGTGCTCACGCTGCCCTCGACCCATGATGGCGGCGAATTGATCGTCAAGCATCTCGGCCGGGAGACGGTGCTCGACCTGCGTCCAAACGAGCCCTCGGAGATCGGTTTTGCCGCCTTCTATGCCGACTGCGTCCATGAGGTGCGACCCGTCACGGCCGGATTTCGCCTGACCCTCGTCTATAATCTGCGCTTCGTCGGCAAGGGACGCACGCTGAAGGCGCCCGACTATCGCGCAGAGCACGACCGCGTGGTGGAGTTGCTGCGGGGCTGGGCGAGCGCTGACGACGAGCCCGATAAGCTGGTCCTGCCGTTGGAGCATGTTTATACGCCGGCGGAGTTGTCGTTCAGCGCCCTCAAGGGTGCCGATGCGGGTGTGGCGTCCGTGCTGGTCAAGGCCGCCGCGGAGGCCGATTGCGATCTCCACCTCGCCCTCGTGTCGATCGAGGAGAGCGGCAGCGCCGAAGATACCGGATATTATGGCCGTCGCCGCTGGAGTCGGGACGAGGAAGACGACGAAGACGAAAAATTCGAGGTTGTCGAGGTCTTCGACCGGGTGCTGGTCCTGTCCGAGTGGCGCCGTCCGGACGGCGGCGAGGCTCGGTTCAGCGATTTTCCATTCGCCGAGGACGAGCTGTGCCCGGCAGACGCGTTTGATGATCGAACGCCGGACGAGCAGCATTTTCACGAGGCGACGGGTAACGAAGGCGCGTCCTTCGAGCGTACCTATCGCCGCGCCGGCTTCGTGCTGTGGCCGGCGGCGCGGAGGCTCGCGGTGTTGAATCAGGCCGGCCTCGATACGACGCTGCCCGCTCTGGAAGGTCTGACGGCGCGCTGGGAGGCAAGCAAGGCATCGATGCAGTCGCCATTGTGGCGCGAGGCCGATGAGCTTTCGGGGCACATGCTGCGCTCTTGGTCTCGCGCGTCATGGCGAGCGGACGGCGACGCCGAAGCTGGCCGGATGCTCGATTTGCAGGTCCGTCTCGGCAACGTGGCACGCATCGATGCGTTTCTCGCCGAACTGTCCGCCGAAGGTCATTACGCCGCGTCCGACAACGGCGCGATTGTGCGCGCCGTCGCCCTTCTTCCGGCTCCGCGTGCAACGGAGTTGCTGATCAGGATTGTCAGGCGTAACGCTCCGGCCCATCTTGGCGCCTGCGCCGATCTG
This sequence comes from Bradyrhizobium sp. 138, assembly GCF_023074075.1. GTDB lineage: Bacteria > Pseudomonadota > Alphaproteobacteria > Rhizobiales > Xanthobacteraceae > Bradyrhizobium. Next base: position 115,126 of record NZ_JADPKT010000095.1, read on the forward strand.
CTGCTGCGCTGCGTCGCGGCGCCGACGGGCGTAACGGGCGACCTGGGGCAGATCGGCGCAGCCTTGATCGACGTCTTGCCGGATGACCCGACCCGGCCGAAACCGGTCGAGCCTTGGCAGGCCGATCCTTGGCAGCGTGCAAAAGCCGTGAAGCCCGCCTTCGTCGTCGATCTTCTGACGGCGACGAGCCGGATCGATGCAGGGCTCGCGGCGCGTGCGATCGCGAACCTGCTGGCCTCGCCAGAGACGTACAAGCCGGACGACGTGCTGGTCCCCGCCGCTCGCGCCTTTGCCAAGATGGCAAAGAGCACGGCGTGGCCGGCAGTGGTGCGGCTGCGCGAGGCGTCTCTCGCCCATTTACGTGGGCGCGTCGCCCTGCCGCTGGAGGCGCCACGGGACTGGACCAGGGCCAACCCGCTCAAATGCACCTGCGCTGACTGCCGTGGGCTGGGCGCGTTCCTGGTTGCGCCGGATCAACAGCAATGGCGCCTGAAGGCGGTCCAGGATCGGCGGAGCCATGTCGAGCAAAGCGTCCGGAGTGCTGTGTGCGACCTTGACCTCACGACCGAAAGGCGTGGCAGCCCCCACACGCTGGTCGCCACCAAGAATCAGGCGAGCTACGAACGACGCGCAAAACAGCGTCGGCAGGATCTGGAGCATGTGTCGGCGCTGGGGGGATGATGTTGGCCTTGCAACGCATGGAATAGCGGGTTCGACTGCACATGAGTCGGAAGAATAAGGTTCCACTTGCTGATCGCGTCGCCAGGGCGGCGGAAGCGGCGCTTGCCGCCCGGCAATTCGTGAGCAGCATCGACATCCTCATCGGCATCGGGTGGCTCGACCTTGAGGCGGTGGAGCGCTGGCGCCGCGGGCAGATCGATTGCCTGGAGGATGCGGTCCGGACCAATCTGCCGCGCATCTCGGAAGCCATGCAGCTATTCCGGTCGTGGGCGACCGCGCAAGGATTGTTCGCAAGCGAGACGGCGTATGTTGCTCGTACGCCGCGGCGTCAGATGCTGCGCTTCAGCCGGAGCGGAGATCCCCAGATCGAGGCGTCATACCGGACACATTGGGTGTCGCCGGAGCTTTCCGAGAAGAAGCGCGAGCGCCTGGCGGACAAGGCAAGGCGTGCTCCGGAGCTGGTGGTCATCCAGCCACTGAACACGGAGTGGACATGCCATCGATGCGGCGGCACCGGCGATCTCCTGATGATGGAGGATCCTGGTCCGGCATGCCTGCGCTGCGTTGGTCTCGATGATCTCGAATATCTGCCGGCGGGCGATGCTTTGCTCACGCGGCGCGCGAAAGCGAAAAGCACCCGATATGCTGTGGTCGTGCGCTTCAGCAGGACTCGTGGCCGCTATGAACGACAAGGTCTGCTGGTCGAGCCGCAGGCGCTGGCAGAAGCCAAGACGCCATGATGGATTCCAGCTCCGTTCATCGCCTCGGTGGCATCGTGCGAAACAGCAAGCAATAAATTCTCGTCCATCATTGATGGCGCCGGCGAGAGTGCAATTGGTTCAGCTGATTCTTCCGCGATCGTACAAAATCGCAGCCTGGCGTAGATTTGGTGCCCCGGGGCCGACCATATCTGATCTACTAAGTAATTGACAACACTGGATAATCTAGGCGAACGAAAATTGCCTACCCAAGTTCCCACCCGTTAGGTTGCGGGCTGCCGTGGTGTACTATGCAGCTACACGATAAGAGATCGGGCCCAGTCCATCCTCAATCAGGTATTCGGTCCCCGAGGACGCAAAGCTGCGTTCCGCTTCGAGCTCCGCTTCCTCGTAAGATAAGAAAATTCGCCGCATAAATTGATAGCCCCTGATTGCCGCGACCACTGCACCAGAATCGAACTTCACATCCTCAGTGCCGCGAGCCCGCAGCACCGACACGATCCATAGCAGAGTAACTATCCGGGTAATGCTGACGTTTGGCATTTTCGTACTGGCAATGGTCATCGGACTCACCTGCGAGACCTAGGTCTATTTCGTTGAGGGTTGCGCACATGACGGTATTTCTCTCGATCCTCGGCGCACTCGGCGTCGGCGGCGTGATCGGTGTCCTCGTTACGCAGGTCATGACGAACCGGCGCGAGATCACAAACCGGCGAGTTGCTTTCAAAAAGCAGCAGCTTGAGCAATTCTACGGGCCGCTCCTTGCGGCACACAAGGAAATCCGTTCACGGAGCGAGCTTCGGGTGAAGCTTGAAAACGCGCTCGACAGCGCACACACCGAAGACATGTTCCGCTCTGGCCCTAGTCGTGTCGAAGCGGCATCTAATCCACACGTATCTGCAATCGCGACGAATGTGCAAGACGAGAACCAGACGTTCCGCGAGGTGTTGATGCCGCGCTACCGGCAGATGATCGACATTTTCCGCGACAAGTTGTGGCTTGCCGAACCGGAAACTCGGAAATTCTTTCAGCAACTCATCGAGTTTGTAGATGTGTGGGACAAGATATTGACTGAGAAATTGCCACGCACAGTCGCAGTTGCGATAAATCACACGGAGAAAAACTTAGCGCCGTTTTACGAGCACCTCGAACAAGTGCACGATCGGCTTCAGTCTGAAGTCAGCTAGTCAAGCTCGCGAAAAGCCTCCCCGCCATATCTACATCTACTGCGACCATGCACGTCGCACGCGAGACTCGCGCAGCAATCGCAAGCCTTCGTTGCCTCATCCTCGCAGTCCGGATTATTGTTGTAGTCAATGTGTTGGCAGGTTTTCATAAGGTTCATTGTCTCATGCGCTCGGAAACGTCCAAACGCCGCTGCAACGAATCGTATGACTTGTCAAAAGGTGGGAATCGAACCACGGACAAATCGGATGGGTAGGACGCTAGTTCGATTTTCGTCGCTACCCAGATTCCTCCCCATATGAATGTAACTCGCGGTTGTTCACCGCGTTGCATAGCGCTTCATGTTGAGTGAGATCGGGAATCGAACCACCGACATTTGGTGGGTAGAAGTCATGGTGCCCAGGGGCGGAATCGAACCACCGACACTGCGATTTTCAGTCGCATGCTCTACCAACTGAGCTACCTGGGCGTGCTCCAAGAGAGGGGCCAAAGCCCATCGAGCGGGCGGTTTATAGTGGGCCGGAAGCGGCCTGTCCACCCGGCTTCGCCAACTGGCTTCGCCGGGCGCGGCCCGGCTGTGCACAAGCTGCAGCGGGCTTGCGGCGGCTGGCGTGCGGGGCGCCGGCCATCCAAGCAATCTCTTGATCTTATTTGACTATTCTACGTCTTCGACGTCGTCGTCGCGGCCGGGGATGACATAGGAGCCTTTCAGCCAGCGGTTCAGGTCGACGTCGCGGCAGCGCGAGGAGCAGAACGGACGGGTGGCTTCCGACTGCGGCTTGCCGCAGATCGGGCAGGTTTTGATCGGGCTGGCGGGCTTTTTGATGTGGTCGTCCATGATGTCGGCAGCTTGCGCGGGCTGAAACAGTTCAAGAGCCTGTCGGCAAACGGGTTCCTCGTACCGGCGGCGCATGCGCCCCGTCAGGCCATTCTACTTTGCATGGGGTTGTTTTCGCGATTTTTGTTGGCCGCGGCTTGCCGGCTCACAGGGCGGTGGCGTTGAGCCAGCCGAAGCGGATCGGGAAACCCTCGCCGCCGAGCAGCGTGGTGGTCTCGTAGAGCGGCAGGCCGACCACGTTGGTGTAGGACCCCACCATCTTGACCACGAAGGAGCCGGCGATGCCCTGCACGGCGTAGCCGCCGGCTTTGCCGCGCCATTCGCCGGAGCCGATATAGGCCTGAATGTCGTCTTCCGAGAGGCGCTTGAAGCGGACGCGGGTCTCGATCAGGCGCTGGCGGAAGGCCTCGCGCGGCGTGACGAGGCAGATCGCGGTGTAGACGCGGTGGTTGCGGCCCGACAGCAGCCGCAGGCACTGCGCGGCTTCGTCCACCAGATTGGCCTTGGGCAGGATGCGGCGGCCGACCGCCACCACGGTGTCGGCGGAGAGGATGAAGGCGCCACGCAGCTCATCATCCAGCTGCACCGATTTCAGCGCCGCATCGGCCTTGACCCGGGCAAGCCGGTTGGCGCAGGCGCGCGGCAGCTCGCCCCGCCGCGGCGTCTCGTCGACGTCGGCCGGCCGGAGCGCGTCCGGCTCGATGCCGGCCTGGTTGAGCAGCGACAGCCGACGCGGCGAACCGGAGGCAAGTACGAATTTGGGGCGGCCAAGCATCAGGTGATTTGGGGGATGAAACAGGGGTGAATTGCGCGCGGAACCTATCGGAAGGGGCCCGGTTTCACAACCCGGGAACCCGAGGTTTGGTGATTCGAGGTTTCCGACATGGCTGTGCCCTCAGTCTGTGACGCGGGTGTTACGAACGCCGCGCGCTACCCGCTCGCCGCGCCCACCTTGGCGAAGCGCCGGCGGATGCGCATCACGAGCTGGTCGCAGACCTCACGATAGGCCGCGAGCTTCTGGTCGCGGCTGCCTTCGATGGTGGTGGGATCCTGCGTCGGCCAGTATTCGACGTCGGCCGCGAGTGTCCGCGTCAGCTCCAGCGCCTTGTGATGCGCTTCGGGCGAGAGCGTGATGATGAGGTCGAAATTCAGCCCCTCCCAGTCCTCCAGCTCCTCGAAGGTCTGCGGCTTGTGGGCGGAGATGTCCTGGCCGAGCTCGGCCATCACCGACACCGCAAACGGATCGAGCTCGCCGCGCCTGGCGCCAGCCGACTTCACGTAGAGGCCTTGCGGAAACATGTGCTGCAGCAGGCTCTCGGCCATCGGCGAGCGCACGCTGTTCATCGCACAGGCGAACAGCACCGATTGCGGATCGCGTGCGCGTGGCGGCGCCGCCATCGCGCTTAACCCTTCCAGTGCAGGACGGTTATGAGCGTGAACAGCCGGCGCGAGGTCTCGAAATCGACCCGCACCTTGCCTTTCAGCCGCTCCTGCAGCGTGCGCGATCCCTCGTCATGGATGCCGCGACGGCCCATGTCGATGGCCTCGATCTTGTCGGGGGTCGCGGTGCGGATCGCCTGGTAGTAGCTGTCGCAGATCATGAAATAATCCTTCACGATCCGCCGGAACGGCGTCAGCGACAGCAGATGCGCGACGACGGGCGTGCCGTCCTCGCGGCGGATGTCGAACATCAGCCGGTTGCCGGTGATGCCGATATGCAGCGTGAACGGGCCCTGCCGCTCGGCGCCATCAGGCGCGAACAGGTTCTGCTCGATCAAATCGTAGATCGCGATCGCGCGCTCATGCTCGATGTCAGGCCCGGAACGGCCGATCGATTCTTCGTCGAGCGTGACGCCGACGATGCGGTTCTGCGAGTCGTCCTGTTCGGGCGGCTTTGTCATGACAGATTGAGGCGCAATCCAATCGAACGCGAATGGGCGTCCAGCCCCTCCGCTTGTCCGAGCGTCATCGCGGCCGGACCCAGCGCACGCAGCTGATCCGGGCCGCATTTCAGGATCGAGGTGCGCTTCATGAAGTCGTGCACCGACAGCCCCGAGGAGAATCGCGCCGAGCGCGCCGTCGGCAGCACGTGGTTGGAGCCGCCGACATAATCGCCGATTGCCTCCGGCGTGTGGGGCCCGAGGAAAACGGCGCCGGCATTGCGGATTTTCGCGGCGAGCGCGTCGGGATCAGCAGTCATGATCTCGAGATGCTCGGCCGCGATGGCGTCCGCGAGCGGAATTGCGTCATTGAGGTTCTTCACCATGATGACGGCGCCGAAATCGGCCCACGACGCACTGGCGATCGCGGCGCGCGGCAGCGTCTTCAACTGCGCCTCCACCGCCTTCTCGACATCTGCGGCAAGGCGCGCGGAGTCAGTGATCAGGATCGACTGCGCGCTGGCGTCGTGCTCGGCCTGCGCCAACAGATCTGCTGCGATCCAGTCGGCATTGCCGCTGTCGTCGGCAATCACCAGCACTTCGGACGGGCCGGCGATCATGTCGATGCCGACCTTGCCGAACACCAGCCGTTTTGCAGCGGCGACATAGGCATTGCCCGGGCCGACGATCTTTGCGACCGGCGCGATGGTCGCGGTGCCGTGCGCAAGCGCAGCCACGGCCTGCGCGCCGCCGACGCGGTAGATCTCGCTGACGCCGCCGAGATGCGCTGCCGCCAGCACCAGCGGATTGAGCTTGCCGTCGGGCGAGGGCACCACCATCACGAGGCGCGCGACGCCGGCGACCTTTGCGGGCACGGCGTTCATCAGCACTGAGGACGGATAGGCGGCGGTACCGCCGGGCACATAGAGGCCGGCAGATTCGATCGCGGTGTAGCGCCAGCCGAGCTCGACACCGAGCGGGTCGGTGAAGCGCTCGTCCGTCGGCAGCTGGCGGCGGTGATAAATCTCGATGCGGTCGCGTGCGAGCTTGAGCGCGTCCAGCGTCGCGGCATCGCAGGCCTTTGTCGCGGCTTCTATCTCGGCGGCGGTGACGCGAAGCTGGGATGCATCCAGCGTCAGCCGGTCGAATTTTTGCGTGGCCTCGAGCAGGGCCGCATCGCCCCGCCGGGCGACGTCGTCGACGATCGCGCGCGCGGCGGCCTCGACGTCGGCCGAGGCCTCACGCTTGGCGGCGAGGAAGGCCGCGAATCGCTGGTCAAAATCGGCGCTGCTGCGGTCGAGGCGAACGGGCATGTCTGGCTTGGCTTCTGGCTGGTCTTTGGGGCGGATTGGCGCACCAGGTCCCCTGCTCAATGGCGCGGCAGGGAAGCGGCGTCAACCCTCGCAAGGCGCCGTTCTGGCTTCGGGGGCGAGGCGATGCGGCTGGTATACAGGCAAGTTCACAGCTCCCCCTCGATCTCCATCCCCGCTCCCAGCGAGTCCGCCCCGAGGTCGGTCAGCTCGCATTCCAGGCATTCGACGTCGAGCCGGATGGCGCCGCCTTGCGCGAACAACAGCAGCGCGCTGCCGGCGGGCTCCTCGTTGCGCCCGTCCCTCGGGTGAAATTCGATGCCGACGAGGTCCAGGACCTTGTCGGGACCGCCTAAGTCAATGTTGCGCGACTTGCAGGCGAGCACGCGGTCGAAGCGGAGTGCGGCGACCAGCCGACGCGGCTCGGCCTCGCCCTCCAGCGTCTGCTCCCAGTCCAGCCGGCTCATCCCGACCACGAGCCGCTTCTCGCTTTGTCGCCAGATGATGTCGGAGGCCTGGACACGCGCGTCCTGGACATGGGTCGAGATCACGGCGAGATCTTCGGCGTCGAGTGCGATCAGTTTGAGCTGGGGCGGCATCGCCGACGCTTCTCCTTCGGAGTGGATCGGGCTCAACGCGCACAGGCCCCGAAATTTCCGTCCAAAACTAACGGGTCGGCGGGTTAGAGGCTATTGATATCCTCCATCTCCAGCACCTTCCGCGGATACCCCGCCCGGGCGACGTGAATCATGGCGCGGCCGATTTGCTCGGTGGAGGTGACGAGTCGCGGGAAAAGCCGGCGCAGCACCGACCACAGGGGGCCAGGTTGCGGTATAGACCGCCTGCACCCAGGCGGTCTTGGAACGGGCGCCGTGCAGGGGCTGGATCGCGCCTGGCCGGAACATATAGGCGGCCTTGAACGGCAGCTTGAGCAGATCGTTCTCGGTCTTGCCCTTGATCCGCGCCCACATCCGCGACCCCTGCTCGGTGGAATCGGTGCCGGCCCCGGTGACATAGGTGAAGGTCATCTGCGGATTGAGCCGTGCCAGCGTCGTCGCTGCCGCGAGCGTGAGGTCATAGGTGAGGTGCCGGTAGCGCGCTTCGCTCATGCCGATCGAGGAGACGCCGAGGCAGAAGAAGCAGGCATCGAAGCCGGTCAGTTGGGTTTCGATCGTCGAATAGTCCAGAAAATTATCGTGGATGATCTCGACGAGCTTGGCGCTGCGCACGCCGGTCGGGCTGCGGCCGACCACGAGCACACGGTCGATGCCGGGATCGATCATGCATTCGCGCAAAACGCCCTGCCCGACCATGCCGGTCGCGCCGAAGATGATGACTTGCATCGGGACGTCCCCAACAGGCTCGCGGCTCATGCGGCGGCCGCGATCTCGTCGTAGGATACATCGGTCAATGTCGCCGAGACATCCCACAGCATGGCCGCGGCAGCGAAATCCTTCGCGTGCGGCATGATCTTCGCCACCGCGGGCGCCCCCTTCATTTCGTAGAATCCGTTCGGACCGTAATACCCGCCGGGCTCCGCTGTGGGCGAAGTCGCGGCGAACAGGGTCGGCAGTGCGCCCTCGGCAGCGGACTGGCTGAACAGCGGCTGGAGGAGCCGGCCCACCCGCCACTGCAACGTGTTGGCACCCGGACCGTTCGCGATGAGATCGGTTCGCGCAAAGCCGGGATGCGCCGCAATGCTCCTCACACCCCAGCCGGCCGCGTCGCTACGGCGCTGCAATTCGAGCGAAAACATCAGCATCGCCAGCTTGGACTGGCAGTAGGCGCGCCACGCGCGATAGGAGTTCTTGCCTTGCAGATCGTCGAAATTGATCGCGCCGGAGCGGTGCGCAAGGCTCGCGAGATTGACGACACGAGACGCCTTGGCGCGGCGCAGTTGCGGTAACAGGCGCGCCGTCAGGGCGTAGTGACCGAGATAGTTGGTGCCGAGCTGCATCTCGAAACCATCCTCGGTCTGCTGTCGTTTCGGCAGCGCCATCACGCCGGCATTGTTGACGAGGAGGTCGAGCTGCTCGTTGCCGGCGGCAAAGCGCCTGGCGAAATCGGCAACGGAAGCGAGGCTGGCGAGATCGAGATGCTCATAGGCGATCAGCGCGTTGTGAAACCGCTCGCAAATGCCCTCGATCGCCCGCAGGCCCTTTGCGTCGCTGCGTCCGGTCAGTATGACAATGGCACCGGCGCCCGCCAGCGCCATCGCCGTCTCGTAACCGAGGCCGCCCGTCGCTCCCGTAACCACGGCCGTCTTGCCGGCGAGAGAGGGGATGTCTGCCGTGGTCCAGTCGGTCATGCCATGTCTCCCTTCGGGCTGGAACGAGGCCCGCGACCGGTCTAAATGTGCACTGAGTGCAACTTTGCAAGAGGCGAAACATTTGAAGGCTTCGAAGGTCGTCCGGAAACGCATCAAGTCATTGCCCCCGGGCGGAAATTCCCCTGATGGCACCGGCCTGCGCCAGCGCAAGCAGCAGGAGACCCGCGCGCGGCTGACCCGGGCGGCGATGACGCTGTTCCTGGAGCGCGGCTTCGAAGCCACGACCATCGACGACATCGCGGCCGCAGCGGACGTGTCGCGTCGCAGCTTCTTCCATTATTTCGCCTCCAAGGAGGACGTGGTCGCTGCCTGGCAGGAAGGCGCAGCAAGCGCATTGGTTGCCGAGATCGTTGCCCGGCCTGCGGATGAAGCCATGCTGACGGCCGCGGAGAATGCGATCGCAGCGGCGGTCAAGCGGATCGATCCGGCGGAAGCCGCGGCGATGTCGCGGCTCAAGCGCGACAATCCCGCGCTTCAGGCCCGCGATCAGCTCAAATACGAGAAGCTCGAGCGCGCGCTGGCCGACGGGCTCGCCCGGCGCGCCAGAACCAAGTCCGACCGGCTGAACGCTCGGCTCGTCGCGATGATCGCCACCGGCGCGATGCGCGTCGGCGGCGAAAGCTGGATCGGCGACGGCGCGCGGGAGAAGCCGGAGGCTTTCGTCAAGCGCACCTTCGACGCGATCAGGGCGATACTGAAGTGAGGCGCCCTCCCCTGGAGGGCATGTAGGGTGGGAAAGCGAAGCGTGCCCACGTCTTCTTCGTTATCAATGACAGATGGTGGGCACGGCGCAAGTGCGCCTTTGCCCACCCTACGATTCTCTCCCCTTGTGGGAGCAAGTTTCGTAGGGTGGGCAACGCGAAGCGTGCCCACGTCTTCGTCGTCATCAATGACAGGTGGTGGGCACGGCGCAAGTGCGCCTTTGCCCACCCTACGATTCAAGGCTCGCGGCGAGCCCTCACTCCCTGAAGAACGCCAGCAGGTCGGCGTTGATGGTCTCGGCGTGCGTGGTCGGCATGCCATGCGGGAAGCCCTTGTAGGTCTTCAAGATGCCCTTCTTCAGCAGCTTGGCCGAGAGCGGGGCGGAATCGGCGTAAGGCACGATCTGGTCGTCGTCGCCGTGCATCACCAGCACGGGCACGTTGATCTTCTTCAGGTCTTCGGTGAAGTCGGTCTGCGAGAAGGCGACGATGCCGTCGTAATGCGCTTTCGCGCCGCCCATCATGCCCTGGCGCCACCAGTTCTGGATCACCGCTTCCGACGGTTTTGCGCCGGGACGGTTGTAGCCGTAGAACGGGCCGGCGGGGAGGTCGCGATAGAATTGCGTGCGGCTGGCGGCGAGCTGCTTCTGGAGATCGTCGAACACGCTCTTCGGCAGACCGCCGGGATTGGCGGGGGTCTGCACCATCAGCGGCGGCACCGCGGAGAGGATCGCGGCCTTCGCCACCCGGCTCTCGCCGTGGCGCGCGATGTAGTGCACGACCTCGCCGCCGCCGGTGGAATGGCCGACGTGAATGGCGTTCTTGAGGTCGAGATGCGCGGTGACGGCCGCAAGGTCGTCGGCATAGTGATCCATGTCGTGACCGTCAGCGACTTGCGACGAGCGGCCATGGCCGCGGCGGTCATGGGCGATGACGCGATAGCCGCGCGTGACGAAGTATATCATCTGCGCGTCCCAGTCGTCCGCCGACAGCGGCCAGCCGTGGCTGAACACGATCGGCTGACCACTGCCCCAGTCCTTGTAGAAGATCTCGACGCCGTCTTTGGTGGTGATGGTGGGCATGGACTGCTCTCTTTCAGTGGAAATCAGTTGCGTTGCGCGTGATCGAGCACGCGCCGATGATGCGCAGATAGGTGCGCGAGATCCCGAATGCGATGTCTCGCATCAAGTGGGAACGTTGAGAATCGTGTGATCAGGCAAGCGCCATCGGCCTGAAGCGGCGCCAGGCGCCGATGGTGATCACGACGAAGAACACCAGCACGATGCCCTGCACCACCGCGAACACCGGACCCGACGGCGGCGCCGGCGACACGGCCGGCGCGAGCGCGGCAAGCGCCGGCACCTTGAGGAACGACTGGATCACCAGCACGAAGACGTTGAAATAGAGCGAGACCATCGCGGTCACGATGTAGGCGGGACGCCAGACGCCCGTGAGCTTCATGCCGTACAGCGCGAAGCAGGCGATGGCGAGCAGCACCAGCGAGATGATGCCGATGATGTGCGAGGGCAGCAGCTTCTCGAACGGAAACAGGAAGCCGGTGACGCTGGTCAGGATCGTGAAAGCCAGGAAGATCGCGGTGAGGCCCGGCATCGACTTCGAGCCGAGCAGGCCGAACATCACGGCGAGGCCGGCGGCGATCGCGATCAGGCTGATGATGACGTGGACCAAAGTGAAGGCGTGCAGGCTCAAGCCAAGGACCATGACATCTCTCCTACTCTCCGCGTTGAGATGAGCAGAGTAGTATTACGGTGCTCATGGAATTGCCAATGCGTTGTCGCCGCATGCATGGGCGCAGCCATGCGTCATCGTGCGAATCGACAAACGCATGGCTGATTTTTTTGCACCGCTGTCACAAGCGCGAGCAGTTGGTAGCTCGTCGCTTTCGACGAAAGTTGAATCGATCCCCTCACACGTCCTTGGTGTCGAAGATCAGGAGGTCGGCGCCGCCGCTGGCGAATTTCGGCACGTCGCCCGCTGCCGCCTTGCCTTCCTCGCTGCCGAATGCCGACTGGATGGCGGCCACGCTGTCGAAGGTGAGGATGGCGACGAGGTGGATTCCGGAGGGACCGGCGGGTGAGCCGACCGTGCCCGTGCTGACCGCGTATTTCTTCAAGCCGGGAAGTTTCTTCGCGAGCGGGATGTGCGTTTCGGCATAGTGCTTGTCGAACGCGGCAGCATCCTTGGGCGTCTTGTAGAGCACGACGAGTTCAGCCATTTAGTCCTCCCTTGAACCTTGTTCTCCCACGGGCGATGAGCCTCGCGACGAAGCGATAGTCCGTGCGACACGGCAAGATGGCAAGCCACATTCCGCTTGCCATCCGCTTGTCTTCTGCTTGTCTAAAGCGCCGGTTTTGCGGCGTCGCCGAGATAGCCGTGCAGGGAGGCCACGACCTGCGCGCCCTCGCCGATGGCACCGCCGACACGCTTGACCGAGCCGGAGCGGACATCGCCGACGGCATAGACGCCGGGCACGGAGGTCTCCAGCGGCGCGACCAGCCGGCCCTGGTTCTGCTCGGACTGCGCGCCTGTCACGACAAAGCCGCCGCGATCGAGCGTCACGCCGCAGCCATCGAGCCAGGCGGTGGCGGGATCGGCGCCGACGAACAAAAACAGATTGCGGATGTCGGCAGCATCCTCGTCGTCGGACAAGCGGCTCTTCCAGCGGATGCGCCGCAGCAGCGAGGTCTCGTCGCCCTCGAGCGCGGTGATCTCGGTATTGAACATCAATTCGATGTTTGGCGTCGCTTCGATGCGCTCGATGAGATAGCGCGACATGCTGGCGCCCAGGCCGCCGCCGCGGATGATCATCAGGACGCGTCTGGCATGCCCCGACAGGAACACAGCGGCCTGGCCTGCCGAATTGCCGGCGCCGACCAGGGCCACCTCCTCGCCGGCGCAGAGCCGCGCCTCCACGGGCGAGGCCCAATACCAGACGCCGCGTCCCTCGAACTTGTCGAGATTCGCGATCTCAGGCCGGCGATAGCGCGCGCCGCTCGCGACCACGACCGCACGCGAGCGCAAGGGATCGCTGCCGTCGAGCGCCACCGAGAACACACCGTCCTTGCGCGTGCAATCGAGCGACTTCACCGTGACGGGGATCATGATATCGGCGCCGAATTTTTGCGCCTGGGTGAAGGCGCGCGCCGTCAGGGCCTGGCCCGAGATGCCGGTCGGAAAGCCTAGATAATTCTCGATGCGCGCGCTGGCGCCGGCCTGGCCGCCGAAGGCGCGGATGTCGAGCACGGCAACGGACAGCCCTTCGGACGCCGCATACACGGCGGTGGCGAGCCCGGCCGGTCCGCAGCCGACGACGGCCACGTCGTAGATGCGGCCATCCTTGGCCCCGCCGATCATGCCGATGGCGCGCGCAAGCTCGGTCTCACTGGGGTTGCGCAGCACCGCTCCGCTGGCGGCGACGACCAGCGGCCAGTCTTCGGGCTTGGGCGAATAACGCGCGATCAATTCGGCGGCGTCGCGATCGCGCTCGGGATCGAGCAGATGATGCGGCTGACCGTTGCGGGTGAGGAAGCCCTGCAAGCGCACCACGCCAGCGGAGTTCGACGGACCGATCAGCACCGGACCGCCGGCGCCGCCCTGGATCAGATTGACCCGGCGCAGAATCAGCGCGCGCATGATGCGCTCGCCAAGGTCGGCCTCGGCGACCAGCAGCGCGCGCAGCCGGTCCGGCGGCAACAGCAGCGTCTCGACATCGCCCTCGGCGCGGCCGTCGACCAGCGCCAGCTGCCCGGAGAGCTGGCCGAGCTCGGCCAGGAATTGTCCCGGCCCTTGGTCGATCACCGGGGTGACATGACCAAGGCCGTCGCGCTGGGTGATGGCGACATGGCCCTTCAGCACCACGAACATGCCGGGCCCGGGCTTGCCGGTCTCGAACAGGAACTCGCCGTCTTTGTAGTTACGGACCTCGCCGAAATGCCTGACACGCTCGATCTCGGCCGGGGTCAGCGCGGGAAAGGTCTGCTCTGGGCGCGTGAAGCGCGACATCAGCGCGTCACCGCTATCTCGTTGCTGTTCGTCCTGCCCCATCGTCATTCTCACTCATTCCAGAATTCTAAAGCGGAGTGCTTTAGGTTAAATCGATTGCTGCGGCTCGTTCACCTCTCCCGCTTGCGGGAGAGGTCGGCGCGAAGCGCCGGGTGAGGGCTCTGTCCACACGGGGGTTCTCGATTGCTGAAGCACCCTCTCCCCGACCCTCTCCCGCAAGCGGGAGAGGGAGTGCACCTCCGTCGTTGAGGCGAACAAGCCTCATCTCATCACGCTCCAGGTGTCGACTTGCCGGCGGTCTCCTTACTTGGGGAACCATCATCGTTTTGCGAGGGCTCAGGGCTTGCGGCGCGTTCGCGCGCCTGCAGCTTCCGCCGCTTCAGGTTTTCGCGCAGTGCCGATTTCAGCCGGTCGTCCCGGGACGCCTTCGCCTGTCTCGTGCTCTTCTCGGTGTCGTCAGCCATCACGGGTCCACTCGGTGACATCGGCGCTACCATGCCCAAGGAATCTGGCAGCTCAAGAGGCCCGCGTGACCCGATCGTGCGAAACCCGAAATGGATCCAGCGCGAGCTCTCGGGCAACTGGCCAGTTGGGTGGGGAATATCGGCCCTGAATCGGTGGAAAGCCGGCGGTTTCGAGCCCAAATGGGCACTTTGGCCCCGATATCGGCCCGATTTTCTCGTTTTGACGCGGCTAGCAAGCTTGCACAGGAGGGGGGCTTGTGGCAGATATCGGCCCGCTTGGTCGGCCCCTCGGGCGCCCGATTCTTCACCAGCACATGCTGCCGTAGCTCAGTGGTAGAGCACTCCATTGGTAATGGAGAGGTCGACAGTTCAATCCTGTCTGGCAGCACCATTCCCCCATTGAAGCGACCCCCTCGGCCTGGCCAGCGAGCCCGCAATTTCCACGGATGCCATCGTGATCAAACGTTCCCTGCCCTATGAAGGACTGCTCCACGAGATCGTCGAGCACAACGGCGTGCTCTATCTCGGCGGCATCGTCCCTGAGGATGCGGGGCTCGACATGGCAGGCCAGGCCGACGATGTGCTTCGACAGTTGAAGACCTTGCTCGATGGGGCCGGCTCCGATCTCTCCTGCGTTCTGCAGGTGACGATCTTCATGGCTGATCTCGCCGACAAGGCGGCGTTCAACGAGGTGTGGAAGCGCTATTTCACCGCGAACCATCTGCCGGCCCGTGCCGCCATCGGCGTTGCGGATCTCGGCCCCGGCGTCAGGCTGGAGCTGACGGCGATCGCCGCCCGTCGCTGATCCAGGGCTATTGCATCTTGCGCGACCTGAGCGCGCGCCTCGTCCTTCGAGACGACCGCTTCGCGGTCTCCTCAGGATGAGGCTAAGCAGCATCGATGCTCGCTGAACCCAGAGCCACGCATTCGGTCCTGATCCTGAGGGCCCGCCAACGGCGGGCGTCTCGAAGGATGGCCGCGGGGGAAGTCGCTCCCGTATGCGTTTGCCCTGCGTCGCAAAGATAGGTGACGCCGGCGAGGCGCGATCGTTCGGTCATTCCTGTGTCCACACATGAAGCAGCGTTCTCGCGGCTTGAAGCGCCCGAGTTTTGCTCTCCTCTTTCGCCCTCTCTTGTGAAGAGGGCGCAGGGAAGGCCGGGTGCCGGCTGACACCCATGGTCCGCTGCGCGAAAAAATTGCACACGCAATGCGCAGGCGGAAAACAGGTGGGCCGGAAAACACCCGGCCTTCCCTGCGCGATGGTTTGACGGCCTATGCCTGCTCTCCCCGGAGCCGAGTGTCCTTCTGGCCTCCGTCACCTCGCGAAAACCGATGCACCGCGTCCGGTTGGCCGATGCATCTTCGCGAAAGCTTGGCTGTAGCAACGACAGCCAGGACCACATGGTTTAGCCGTACGCAGTTGCGCCGTTCGTCACACGGAGAAGGACCTCACGAGGTTCACCCGCCCTGGTCCCGCCTTGCCGTGCCCGACGCAGCCGCGTCCACCGCAACCCCGGCCCACGTTCGTTGCGACGTACGATCGCCCCTCTTCCATCGGGCCGGGATGACGGGAAATATGCCGCAATTCCGAATTTCGGTAAAGTGGAATATTTTTGCAATGGGGGCTTGACGAGTTGTGGGTGTTTTGCCCGACGTTTCAAAATCGGTGCACGATGTCGACTTTGTTGGCCCCCCTTCGAAAAGATGCGTCACACTGTCCTTTTGACCACTAGATTCATGGTGATAGTGTCATAACTCGCGGTCTGTCCGGGAGGACACAATGCAATGGCTTGACCGGCTGTTTGGGAGGACGTCGGCGCCTCCGACCCGACTCTTTGCGAGATTTCGGCGGAGGGGACCGACTGATCCCGACCTTCTGAAAATTGCCAAAGACCGAAAAGGTCATGTTTCACGAAGAGCCGTAAGAGATGAATATAATCGGCTGGTCTTGGAGAAGTACGCGCACGATAAGTCGTGATTTCCAAGACGCGTCGAGGCCTTGCTCAGTGGCGAGACATGATGGTTCGCGACCGCTCTTACCCGTCTTGCGCACCATCAATTGTCGTCGCCCACCTGCAGGGTCGTAAAGCGATCATCGGCGCGGCGCAGCCGTCGGCAAAGCTCGCGGTTGATGTTCTGCAGGACGACCACGTAGGCGTGGATGTCGGCCTTGTAGCAGGCGTAGAGATTCTTCGCGGTCAGCTCGTACAGCACAGTCGGCACCTCCGCGATGACCGTGGCGGAGCGGTTTTGCATTTCGATCAGCGTCATCTCGCCGAAGAAGTCGCCGGGCTCCAGATGGGAAATCGGGATGATACTGCCCGCATTCGTTAGTTTGCTCACGGCCAGCCGACCGGATTTGACGATGAACATCGAGCGTCCCGGCTCGCCCTCCGCCACGACGGTGCTGCCTGCCTCGAAGCGGCGCTCGACCAGCATCGACATCAGGAGATCGAGGCTTCCGTCCGAAAGGCCGCCGAAGAACGGCGTCGCGAGCAGGAACGCTTTCTGATCGGGGGCGGTGACGGTCATGGCGCGAGGTTACGCTTCGTCGCTGATCGCGGCAAGCAAGGCGGCGTAGCCGGTCATTGCGAGCGTGGTTCGCAGGATGGGTAGAGCACTTGCGAAACCCATCATGCTCCCGCGTCGAGAAAGTGAGATGGGTTTCGCTTCGCTCTACCCATCCTACGGCTCCGTCATCGCAATCCAGAATCTTTCCGAGGCGACAGTCTGGATTGCTTCGTCGCAAGAGCTCCTCGCAATGACGCGTGGAGAGGCCGTCAACTCACAGGTCCACCGCTCGTTGCCGCGCGACACTTTCCCCGCGCAACGTCCTTCGCTTTCGCCAGACCTGCAGATCAACCATGACCTTGATGGTCGCCGCGAGGACGGCTGCACACAGCACCGCCTTCGAAACCGTCTCCATCGTCCCCTCGATCAGCAGGCAATGGACCACGCTGCCTACGACGATGACGATTGCGAGGGGAATATGGACGATGCGCCAGGTTCGCAGGCGCAGTCCCAATCGCCGGCGCAGCAGAGCCAGAAGCGCGACGACGAAGATGGCCCACATCGCGGTCACGCCGAAGGGCGAGAACGGCGTCGGCGATGCGTAGGTCAGTGCGTCGATCATATCGGGCGGGCTGGTGATCCAGAGGCCGGCGACGTGGATCGCCACCGCCAGCGCCAGCGCGCCGCCGATCCAGTGATGGACGCGACGGCCGCGATAGGCCGACAGTCCCGGTAGATAGCCGCCGATCAGCAGAGGCTGAACCAGCACGAGACCAAGCGCAATGATCCCGGCGAATCCGGCGAGGATGTAGACCGGACCGCGCCATGCGAGCTGCTCGCTTGTTGCAGCCAGCGCGACCGGCACGCCGATGGCCACAGCAAGGGCGGTCCAGATCAGGATCACCCGCGCCGATCTCGACCCCGTCATTCGCTGGCCCGGTCAGGCCGGCTGCAGCACGAAGTGCGCCTCGAGGCTGGTTTCCTTGGCGCTTCGCATCACCGGCCGCAGGAAGACGGTTTTGAACTCACCGCTGTCATAGGCGAGATGGCCATGCGGCTGGCCGAAGATCGGAATGATCTGCGGCATCTCCAGCCGGAACTTACCGTCCTTGTCGGTGAGCGTGGCGCCATGGCTCTGCGGCTCGTGCTCCTGGCCTTCGACCGTGTGGGCCCAGATCTGGATGCGCTGCCCGGCGAGCGGGGTGCCGTCGCCAGCGCGGCGCACGGTGCCACTCATCCAGAAGCCGCCCTTGCCGATGCGCTCCACGATCGCCGCGCCCTTGCGATAATTGTTCGCGCCGCCCGACATCGTCTCGGTCGGCGCAAGGCCCGCCGCACGGGCCGGCAACAGGAGGCCGGACAGGCCGGATGCCAAAACCCCGGTTGCGAGGACGGAGCCGCCCGCGGCGAGGAGGTGGCGGCGATTGAATACGACCGTGGTCATGTCGGTTCCTCCGGGCGTGGCGCGGTTGCTTCCGCAAGGCTACAACAACAGGCGCAAAACGCCCAGTTGCGATGAAGGGCGCCATAGGTCGCAATAACAGTGTTGTGAACGATGGCATCGCTGGTCAAACCGTGGGGCAACGGCATCGTCGCGACACTACATGTGATGCTACAGACGCGCATCGTGGCACATCCTTCCCTTTCAGGTATCCTCGCATGATCCCCTTCTCCGTGCTTGACCTCGCGCCGATCCGCCAAGGCGGCGATGCGGCGCAGGCGTTTCGCAACTCGCTCGATCTGGCGCAGCACGCGGAGGCCTGGGGCTACAAGCGGTTCTGGCTGGCCGAGCATCACAACATGACGGGGATCGCGAGCGCGGCGACGTCGGTGGTGATCGGGCACATCGCGGGCGGCACCACGACGATCCGCGTCGGCTCGGGCGGGATCATGCTGCCGAACCATTCGCCGCTGGTCATCGCCGAACAGTTCGGCACGCTGGAATCGCTCTATCCCGGGCGGATCGATCTCGGGCTCGGGCGGGCGCCGGGCACCGATCAGTTCACGGCGCGAGCGCTGCGGCGCGACCTCGCCACAGCTGCCGAGAATTTTCCGCATGACGTGCTGGAGCTGCAGGCGCTGCTCGGCGATATCAAGCCGAACCAGGCGATCCGCGCCGTACCGGGCATGGGGACCAAGGTGCCGCTCTGGATCCTGGGCTCCAGCACGTTTGGCGCGCAGCTGGCCGCGATGCTCGGGCTGCCGTTCGCGTTCGCCTCGCATTTCGCACCGCAGATGATGATGCCGGCGCTGCGCGAATATCGCGCGCGCTTCGAGCCGTCGGCACAGCTTGCCAAGCCCTATGCGATGATCGGCGTCAATGTGTTCGCGGCGGACACCGACGCGGAGGCGCAGCGGATGTTCTCATCGCTGCAGCAGCAGTTCATCAACTTACGCCGCGGCACGCCGGGCCCGCTGCCGCCGCCGGTGGACGACATGGACGCGCTGTGGTCGCCGGCCGAGAAGGCCATGGTCGGACAGTCGCTGTCCTGCTCCGCGGTCGGATCGCCTGATGTGGTCGAAGCGAAGCTGAAGGCGCTGATCGCCGAGACCGGCGCGGACGAGCTGATCATCACGGGGCAGATCTACGACCACGCAGCGCGGCTGCGCTCGTTCGAGATCGCGGCGGAGGTGCGGGAGAGGTTGGCGAGGCAGGCGGTGTGAGAAGCATTTCTCCTGCGGCCCTCCTCGAGACGCCCGCTTTAGGCGGGCTCTCAGGATGAGGGCGGAGTTTGCGGCAGCAATTCGATGGGCACCGATGCCGAGTAGCCTCATCCGGAGGAGACCGCGAAGCGGTCGTCTCGAAGGACAAGGCGGGCGCTCCGCGGGCCAGGCCCAAAGAGGAGAGAGCCCTCACCCCGACCCTCTCCCGCAGGCGGGAGAGGGAGCGCTGCGCGTTCGTGGTCAGCCTCTCGCGCGCTAATCCGCGAACCCGAACAGCTTGGCCGGATTGTGCACCAAAATCTTCTCCAGCTCCGTCTGGTCCGCGACATACCGGTACATCAGCTCCAGCAGATCGGCATCGTTCGGCGGCTGCTTCACCGAGACCGGATGCGGCCAGTCGCTGGCCCAGACGCAGCGATCAGGAGCGGCTTCGATATAGGCGCGCGCAATCGGGATGACATCGTCGTAGGGCGCGCCGAGCTTCGAGGTCTTCTCGCCGAGCGACAGCATCACCCAGAAATTGCCCTTGGCGAGCAGCTCGAGCATCTTGCGCAGATTCGGATCGGCCTTGCCGGCTTCCGGGTCGGGACGCGCCATGTGGTCGATCAGCACAGGCACGTCGAGATTTTCGTACTTGGCGACGCTCGACATGATGCCGTCCTTCTCGGGCTGGATCTTGACGTACCAACCGAGCTCGCGAATGCGCGCGATGGCGCGGGCGAAATCGGCGTCCGACAGCACGGCGCCGAGCTCCTGGCGGAAGCTGAAGCGGGCACCGCGCACGCCGGCCTCATGCAGCTTGGAGAGATACGAATCGCTCGCTTCCGCGAACACCAGCGCGTTGGCGCAGCCGCGATAGTTCGGGCCCATGGCAGCCAAGCCGTCGAGCACGACGGCATGGTCGGCGCCATAGGTGGTGGTCTGCACGATGATGCCGCGCTCGATGCCGAGCGCCTTGTGCATGCGCAGCGCCGCTTCCCAGGTCGCACTCGGCATGCGATAGGCCGCGCCGGGGCGCTCCGGATATTTGTCGATCGGACCCAGCACGTGAAACTGGCTGTCCACGGTCTTCGGCGGCGGTGCCTTGATCGGACGGCGCGGATTGGGATCGAACGGCAGATAGGTCGGCATGGATGCTCCTTCAGTCGATCACGGCGGTGAAGTCGCACTGCACCAGCGCGCCGCCGTCCATGTTGTCCATCGGCAGCGCGTGGCGCGCCGGGCGCGAATGCTCGTCCGGAAACATTTTTAGCCACTCGACATTGACCGGCCCGCGGTTGCCGCGGTCCTTCAGCCACACCGTCATCTTGATGATGTCGGAGGTCGAGCCGCCGGCGGCCTCCACCGTCGCCTTCATATGCGCGAACATGTTGGCGCATTGCGCGTCGAGGCTTTCGGGCATCGTATTGGTCGCGGGATCGCGGCCGAGGATGACGCCCGACATCACGAGATTGCCGATGCGGCAGGCGTTCGGAATCGGATTGACGTGCTTGAAGCCGCCGATGTGGATGCTCCTGCGCCGCGTGTGACCACTCATGATGCGCTCCCTGTTTGTTGTTGCTTCAGACGAACTGGCACGACACCGAGCCGAACGCGCCATAGTCGGCATGGAAGGTGTCGCCGCGGCGGATGTCGACCGGACGCGTGAACGATCCCGCCAGCACCACTTCACCGGCCCTAAGATGCTCGTCATGCGGCGCAAGGCGGTTGGCGAGCCAGGCAATGCCGTTGGCGGGGTGATTGAGCACGCCGGCGGCAAGGCCGGTCTCCTCGACCTCGCCGTTGCGGAACAAAAGCGCGCCGATCCAGCGCAGATCGGCGTCCAGGGGGCGGAACGGCCGGCCGCCGAGCACCAGCGCGGCATTCGCCGCGTTATCCGAGATCGTGTCCATGACCTTTCGCGTCTTGCCAGTCTCAGGATCGACGCGATGCATGCGCGTCTCCAGAATCTCCAGCGCCGGCGTCACGTAGTCGGTGGCGTTGAGCACGTCGAAGATGGTGCAATCGGGACCACGCAGCGGCGCCTTCAGCACGAAGGCGAGCTCGACCTCGATACGCGGCGCGTGGAAGCGGTCGAACGGAACAGGCGTCGCGTCGGCATAGAACATGTCGGCGAACAGCACGCCGTAATCCGGCTCGGAGATGCCGACCGCATTCTGCATCGCCTTCGAGGTCAGGCCGATCTTGTGACCCCTAATGATTCGGCCGCGGCCGAGCTGGAGTTTGGTCCAGGCGCGCTGGACGGCGTAGGCGTCCTCGATGCTGAAATCCGGATATTCCTTCGTGAACATCGGGATCAGCGATTTGGTGCGCTCGGCCTCATCGAGACGCGCGGCAAGGCGTTCGATCGTGACGGCGTCCAGCATGATCTAGCTCTCCGCGGCCACGGTGTTGCGCAGCACGCCGATGCGGCTCGACTCGACCTCGACGACATCGCCGACTTTCAGCCAGCGCGGCGGATCGAAGCGGGCGCCCGCACCGGTCGGCGTGCCCGTCACGATCATGTCGCCGGGCTTCAGCGTTGCGAAGGTGGAGAGATAGGAGATCAGGAAATCGAACGGGAACATCAGCCGCTCGGTCGTGTCCTGCTGCCGCACCTCGCCATTGACGCGCGTGACGATGTCATGCGGCCCGCGCGGGTCGAGCTCGTCCGACGTGACGATCCACGGGCCGATGCTGCCGGAGCGATCGAAGTTCTTGCCTTGGGTGACGTTGAACTTGCCGTGGCGCAGCCAGTCGCGGATCGTGCCCTCGTTGCACAGCGTCATGCCGAAGATATGCGACCACGCCTGCTCGCGCGGGATGTGACGGCCGCCCTGCCCGATCACGATGACGAGCTCGCCCTCGTAGTCGAGCTGGTCCGAAACCTTCGGCTTCTCCAGCGGCTGGCCGGAGCCCGTCATCGACGACATGCTGCGCACGAACAGGCTGGGATATTTGGGCAGGTCGGAATTGTCTTTATATTCGGCGTTGCGTTCGGCGTAGTTGACGCCGATGCACCAGAGCTTCTCCGGCGCCAGCACCGGCGGCAGCAGGACGAGGTTGTCCAGCGCATAGTCGGGCTTGGCGCCGGCCGCCGCTTCCTGCGCGTCGGTGAGCGCGTTGGCGGCGATCAGCGCGCGCAGATCGGAGAAGTCGCGGCCGATCCGCCTGCTCAGATCGATCACACCACCTTCGACGGCCGCGCCGTAACGCGGCTCTCCATCCACGAGATAGCTTACGAGGCGCATGGTCGTTCTCCAATGGTGTTCGGGCAGCGCGGCGGCGGCGCTCAGTCTTTAGATTTCGGGGTCTGGAACACGGTGTTCAGCGTCACGATCTCGCCGAGCCGGGCGTAACGGGGACCGCCGATGCGGGCGATCGGGTCGAGCGCTGAGGTCTCGACCTTGCCGTCATTCAAGAGGCCGTCGCGGATGTGGAACATCACGACCTCGCCGACAATGAGCCGGCTCTTCGCATCGCCGAATTCGAGGCATTGGCGGAAGCGGCATTCCATCGCGACCGGCGCTGCCGCCAGCCGGCGCACCTTGATCACCTCGCAGGGCAGCGTCTCGAGCCCGAGATGTTCGACCTCGCTGATCTCAGGCGGATGCTCGACCGACGAATCGTGCAAGGCCTGCATCAGCGGGGTGTCGGCGATGTGGATGACATATTCCTCGGTATCAAGGATGTTGTGCGCGGTGTCCTTGTAGTCGGCGCCCTTGCGGCCGACGCTGATGGCGAGCATCGGCGGCTTCTGCGAGACGAAGGTGAAGGCGCTGAACGGGGCGAGGTTGAGCACGCCGCTGCGCGACAGGCTGGTGACCCAGGCGATCGGACGCGGCACCACGATGCCGGTCATCAGGCGGTAGATGCGCTCGGCGCCGAGCTCGGTGGGATCGATCCGCATGGCTCAGTTCGCCGTGATGTTGGCCTTGCGCACCACCGGAATCCACTTGGCGTCCTCGCGCTCGAGATAGGCCCTGAATTCGTCCGGCGTCATCGGCGTGGCTTCGCCGCCGAGTTTTTCGAATTTGTCGACCACGCCAGGATCCTTCAGGATCGCGACCAGCGTCTCGTGCAGCTTCTCCACGATCGGCGCCGGCGTGCCTGCGGGCGCGAACAGGCCGGTAAAAGTCTGGCCGTCGAAATCCTTGTAGCCGAGCTCGGCAAAGGTCGGCACGTCGGGCAGCGACTTCAGGCGATGCGGGCTGGTGACGGCCAGCGCGCGGAACAGGCCGGCCTTGATGTGCTGCAGGCTGACCGTGAGCTGGTCGAACGCGAACTGCACCTGGCCGCCGAGCAGATCGTTGATCGCCGGCGCGTTGCCACGGTAATGCGCGGTGACCCATTGCACCTCGAGGCTGGATTGCATCAACTCGCTGAGCAAATGGTTGGTGGTACCAGGGCCCGGCGAGGCCATGGTCAGCTTGCCGGGCTCGCGCTTGGCGAGGTCGATGAACTCCTTGACGGTGATCGCCTGCACCGACGGATGCACCTCGAGCACCAGCGGCGTCATCGAGATCGTCGAGATCGGCAGGAAATCCTTCTTCCAATTATAGGCCTCGCGCTTGTTGATCTCGGTCGCGAACAGCACCGGGCCGTTGGCGCCGACGAACAGCGTGTAGCCATCGGGCGCCGATTTCGCGAAGGCCTCGCCCGCGATCATGCCGCCGGCGCCGGCCTTGTTCTCGATGACGAAGGGCTGGCCGAGCTTTTCCTGCAGCTTGTCGGCGACGATGCGCGCGGCGCTGTCGACATTGCCGCCGGCGGGATAGGGCACGATCAGCTTGACGTTGCGTGCCGGCCATTGCTGGCTGGATGCTGGCCCCGCCAGCATCGCAGTGGCGGCAGCTATGGCAATCCAGATTAATCTCATGTTAACCTCCCGGCGGCGCTTCCAATTCCATGTCGAATGCCTCGGCATCGTGCAGGGCAGCTCGATCGGGCCGCAATCTCCAGATGCGCGCTTGTCCTGTCGAGTGAATTGTGGCGTTCTTGTCCATATTATGGACAGAACCAAATTCGCCCGCAACGCGATGACACCGCGGCAGGGCGCGCAGGCGATCCGGCGCGCGCTCGCGGTGCTGCGCATTCTCGCCGCAGGCCGCGAGGCCGGTGTGCCATT
Organism: Bradyrhizobium sp. 138; assembly: GCF_023074075.1. Classification (GTDB taxonomy): domain Bacteria; phylum Pseudomonadota; class Alphaproteobacteria; order Rhizobiales; family Xanthobacteraceae; genus Bradyrhizobium. Next base: position 139,538 of record NZ_JADPKT010000095.1, read on the forward strand.
GACCGAGGTCGTGCGCGCGACCGGCCTCACCCGTCCGACCGTGCATCGCATCGTGCACGTCCTGATCGAGGAAGGCATTGTCGAGCGGAACGAGCGGAGCGGCCGCTACGCGATCGGCAACCAGGTGCCCGAGCTGGCGCTGGCGCGGCCGCGGCCGTCGCGGCTGCTGATTGCCGCCAACCCGTCGCTGCAACGTGCCTCCACCGAGATCGGCGACACATTGTTCCTGACGGTGCGGACCGGCAACGACACGCTGTGCGTCGATCGCAGGATCGGCGTCTATCCGATCCAGGTGCTGTCGATCGAGATCGGGGCGCGCCGGCCGCTCGGCGTCTCCAGCGCGGGCGTCGCGATCCTCGCCGCGATGCCGGCGCAGGAGGCGCGAAAGATCGTCGCGGCGAACGAGAAAAGGTTCGAGGCCTACCGGACCGACGTTGCCGCGGTGATGAGCCAGGTCACCGCGGCGCGGCGGCGCGGCTACAACATGAGAGAGATCGGCCTCGTGCAGGGCACGAAATCGATCTCGACCTGGATCAAGACCCCGGATGGACAGCCGGCTGCGGCGATCACCGTCTCCGCGATGCGAACGAGGCTCGGGCCAAGGCGCGAGCAGGAGGTTGCGGAGATTTTGCTGCGGGAGGCGGGGATCATCGAGCAGGCGATTGGGGGTTAGGTGGTGCGGGTAGATGTTGGGTGCACTCATGCTACCACGGCGTCATGGCCGGGCTTGTCCCGGCCATCCACGTCTTCCTCCGCGGCACAAAGAACGTGGATGCCGGGACAAGCCCGGGCATGACGACCTCTTGCGGGGAGTCAATGGGCTGACTTCGCGCGCCATTTTATGGCACAACGCCCCATCCACCGACCGACCCAACGAGGCCACGCATGCCCGCGCCGAAACCGCCTGCCTTCGAGACCCTGAGCCTGCATGCGGGCCAGCATCCGGATCCCGTGACCGGGGCCCGGGCGGTGCCGATCTACCAGACCACGTCCTATGTGTTCCAGGATTCCGATCACGCCGCTGCGCTGTTCAACCTGGAGCGCGCCGGCCACATCTATACGCGCATCTCCAATCCGACCACGGGCGTGCTGGAGGAGCGGCTCGCGGCACTGGAGGGCGGCGTCGGCGCGATCTGCACCGCCAGCGGCATGGCCGCGCTGCATCTGGCCATCGCAACGCTGCTGAGCGCCGGCGACCACATCGTGGCGTCGAGCTCGCTCTATGGCGGCACCATCAATCTGCTGGCACACACGCTGCCACGCTTCGGCATCACCACCACGTTTGTGAAACCGCGCGATCTCGACGCGTTCCGCAGCGCCATCAAGCCGAACACAAAACTCGTGATCGGCGAGACCATCGGCAATCCCGGGCTGGAGGTGCTCGACATCCCGAAAGTCGCGCAGATCGCGCATGACGCAAAGATTCCGCTGCTGATCGACAACACCTTTGCCACGCCCTATCTCAGCCGTCCCATCGAGCTTGGCGCCGACATCGTCATGCATTCGGCGACCAAATGGATCGGCGGCCACGGCATCGCGATCGGTGGCGCCATCGTCGATGGCGGCCGCTTCGACTGGCGCGCGTCTGGCAAGTTCGCCGTACTGACCGAGCCCTATGGCGGCTATCACGGCATCGTCTTCGACGAGCAGTTCGGCACGGCCGCCTTCATCATGCGCGCGCGCACCGAAGGCCTGCGCGATTTCGGTGCCTGCCTGTCGCCGACCAACGCGTTCCAGCTGCTGCAGGGCGTCGAGACGCTGGGCGTGCGCATGGACCGGCATATGCAAAACACGCACCTCGTGCTGGAAGCACTGAAGTCCAACAAGGCCGTCGACTGGGTGCTGCATCCCTCGCTGGAGACGCACACGGATTATCAGCTCGCCAAGCAGCTCCTGCCGCGTGGCGCCGGCTCGATCATCTCCTTCGGCATCAAGGGCGGGCGGCCCGCGGGCCGCAAGTTCATCGAATCCCTGCGCATGATCAGCCATCTCGCCAATGTCGGCGACGCCAAGACGCTGGTGATCCACCCGGCCTCGACCACGCATCAGCAGATGGACGCCGAGCAGCTCAAGGCCGCCGGGATCGGCGAGGAACTGGTGCGGCTGTCGGTCGGCATCGAGACCGCAAGCGACATCATCGACGATCTCGCCCAAGCGCTGCGCATCTCGCAAAAGGTGTGACACCATGAAGCTCTCCGTCAACGGCGCTGACGTATTTGTCGCAACCGGCGGCCGCGATTTCGACAAATCCCTGCCCGCAGTCGCCTTCATCCATGGCGCCGGATTCGACCATTCGACCTGGGCGCTGCATACGCGCTGGTTCGCTCATCACGGCTTTGCCGTGCTGGCGCCTGATCTGCCCGGTCACGGCCGCTCGGGCGGGCCTTCGCTCGGCAGCATTGCCGAGATGGCCGACTGGACCGCGGCGCTGCTCGATGCGGCGGGAGCTGCGAAGGCGCATCTGATCGGCCATTCCATGGGATCGCTGATCTCGCTGGAGACGGCGGCACGTCATCCCGACAAGGTCTCCGCCCTGAGCCTGATCGGCACCGCCGCGACCATGACGGTCGGCCCGGATTTGCTGAAGGCCGCCGAGGCCAATTCGCAGGACGCCAACGACATGGTGTCGATCTGGGGCCTCGGCTTCAACGCCGAGCTCGGCGGCAGCCTCGCGCCGGGCTTGTGGATGCATGGCGGCGCGCAGGCGGTGCTCAGGGCCTGCGAACCCGGCGTGCTGTTCAGGGATCTGTCCGCCTGCAATGCCTATGCAAATGCACTTGCCGCCGCCGCGAGCGTCAAGGTGCCGACAACGCTGATCCTCGGCGAGCGGGACATGATGACGCCGGCGAAAGCCGGCAAAGCACTGGCGGCGGCAATCCCGCATGCAAAGACCGTCGTGGTGCCCGGCGCCGGTCACATGGTCATGGCCGAGCGGCCCGACGAACTGCTGGCGGCCTTGCGGAACTGAAAAAAGGATCAATCGTCCGCGTCATGCGTTGCGGTCAGATATCCCTGTGATTCCAAAAGGGAACTCGACCCATGCCAAGACAAGAGATCATTCGCAAAGCGAAGCAGGACAAGCGCGCCGGCAAATCGGCAAGCACGCAGGCCGGCGAATTCGTCAAGGACGAGATCGACAGGATCCGCAAAGGCAAGCACGGCGCACGCTCGACGAAGCAGGCCATCGCCATCGGCCTGTCCGAAGCGCGCCGCGCCGGCGTCGACCTGCCGCCACCGCGCAAGGGACGCACCAAGAAAGCGACGCGCCGAAGCGCCAAATATGCCTATGAGGTCGGCCAGGGCAAGCGCACCGCGAAGCGCCGCCCGAAGGTGTCGCGCGCCGTCGAAGGCGTGTTGAAGAAGGAGCCGCGCTCGACCGCATCGCGCAGCGCGCTGTCGAAGCAGGGCAAGCGTGCTGCGAGCCAGCGAAGCGCCGCGTCGCGCTCGGCCGCCGCGCGAAAGGCGAGCCACACCAAGGGTGCCAAGGTCCGCTCCACTGCGGCAAAGAAGGCAGCGCGCACCAGGGCGCGGCGCCGAAGCTGATCAGCTCAAACGACGGCCCCGCTCGGCGAACACCGCGCGGGCCGCACGCTCGGCTTCGCGCGCCGAGCGAAACTGGCGGCCTTCGAGACGGTCGAACAGCCGCTCGGAGGAGAAAAAGCGGAAACCGCGCGCATCTTTCGTGACGATGCCGGCGGCGCGATCGTGGATCTCGATGATGTAGGCGTTCGACCGGGTCTGGGACATGGCTGCTCGTTCGCCGATGGCTCGGCGTTCCTGTTCGGGGATTCCTGGTGCTGGGAGTTGCTAGGAGGCGGTCAGCAACAACAACAGGCGCCCGTGGCCGCCGAGACACAGCGCCGCATCATGCACACATGCATGTCGTTCTGATTGCGCTGGTGATCGGTTCTCATATCGCGGCTTGAGCTCGAGGAGCAGTCTCAACGCTCCGAATATCGAGCGATTAGCGCGTTCGGTCAATGAAATGGCCATCCATATTTGACGTGAGCGCGCTGGCGCTCTTCTCTCGCGGCAAGCACCGGCAGACGGTTTCATCTCGCGCGGCCACGGTTCATCGGCTGCAACGATATGCCGGGCTCTTGTAGAGTGGGCAAAGCGAAGCGTGCCCACGATCTTTCGCGATGTTGGGCAGGTGGTGGGCACGGCGCAAAGCGCGCCTTTGCCCACCCTACGCTTTTGAACGCGCGGAAAGAGAGTCGCTCACCCGTCTCACCGCCATCGGGCAAGGGAAGAACGTTCGATCACCACATCGTCGCAGCAGCGCGCTCCGGCCACGCGCGGTCATACTCCGCGCCGCCGACTTTATTCTCGCTCATCTCGGCGAGGATCTGGCCGGGCGTCGGCAGGGTCTTCGGGTCGACGCGCTTGTCGGGATTCCAGAGATCGGAGCGCACGATGGCGCGGGCGCACTGGAAGTAGATCTCGTCGACCTTCATCACCATGACGCTGCGCGGTGCCTTGCCATCGACCTTGAACGAGGCCAGCAGATCCGGATCGACCGAGAGATGGGCGCGGCCGTTGGCGCGGACCGCGTTGCCGGAGCCGGGGATCAGGAACATCAGCGACACCCTGGGATCGCGCACGATGTTGCGCAAGGAATCGACACGGTTGTTGCCGCGGCGGTCCGGCAGCATCAGCGTCTTGGGATCATGGATGCGGACGAAGCCGGGCAGATCGCCGCGCGGCGAGCAATCGATCCCCTCCGGCCCGATGGTGGCGAGCGCCGCGAACGGCGCTTTCTCGATATAGATGCGGTAGAGCGGCGTGACATGGTCGGCGACTTTCACGGTCGAGGCGTCATTGGTGACGCCATAGATGGCCTCCAGCTGTTCGACCGTTTCGATCACCGACATTCCGTTCTCCTTGCTGTACCGGCTATTCCTGCCAGCCCTGGTTCCGGATCACACGCAGGAGCTGGCGGCCATGATCCTCCGCGCTGCCGGCATTGAGGATGGTGACATCGGCATGCGCCGAGGCGTCGTCGACGCTGCGGGTCAGGCGTTCGGCGATGTTGCCGTCGCTGTGCCGCGCGCGCGCGGCAAGCCGCACGGCCAATACCTCCGGCGGCGCCGTGACCGCGACCACCACGACATTGGCATAGGCCAGGCGCAGCGCGCCGATCACCGTGCGCGAGACGTTGGCGACGACCGTACGCCCGGCGCGAATATCGTCGTTGATGCCGGCCGGCAAGGCGTAGGAGTGCCCATGCGCCTCCCAATGCACGGCGAAGTCGCCGTGCTCGCGCGCATTGCGGAATTCGTCTGGCGTCACCGCGATGTTGTCCTCATCGGCGGAGGATTCGCGCGTCACGACACGGCGCGGAAAGACAACGCTGGGGTCATCGACGCACGCCGCCCGCGCCAGTCGCAGCAGCGTGTCCTTGCCGGCGCCGCTGGGACCGACCACGAGCACGAGCCGCCCGGGACCGATCCCGCCTGCGTTGCTCTGTGCCGTGGTCACGGTCTCACTCATGCGACGCGGCTTCCTTCGCGCCAGACGCTGCGGACGACGGGAACGTGGCCTGCGACATGCACGCGAATGAGGTCGGCGCGCTTGCCGATCGCGACCTCGCCGCGGTCGGTGAGGCCAACCGCCTCGGCTGGCGCCTTCGTCACCGTGCGGATCGCGGCGGGAAGGCTGATGGCCGGCACGTGCTCAGGCAGCTGCAGCGCGCCCATCAAGAGGCTCGACGGGATGTAATCCGACGACAGGATGTCGAGCAGGCCTTCGCGCGCGAGATCGACCGCGGCGATGTTGCCGGAATGCGAGCCGCCGCGCACGACATTGGGCGCACCCATCAGGATGTCGATGCCGGCCCCATGCAAGCCGCGCGCGGCTTCCAGCGTGGTCGGGAATTCCGCCACGGCGACGCCGTCGCGCACGGCGTCCGCGACGTTCTCCTCGGTGGTATCGTCATGGCTGGCGAGCGGGATCTTGTACTGCTGCGCCAGCGTCACGATCTCGCGCATGTTGGTCGCGGCATAGAGCCTCTGGTACTCAAAACGCTTGGCGAACAGCTCGTCGAGCTCGGCATCGGTCTTGCCGCCGCCCTTGCCGCGGTAATAATCGCGCAGCTTGACCTCGTCGCGGAACTGGCGCTGGCCGGGCGTGTGATCCATCAGCGACATCAGCTTGACGTCGGGACGGTCGATCAGCTCCTTGGCTTCCTCGACCACGCTCGGCATCGGGATCTCGCAGCGCAGGTGCAGGAAGTGGTCGGCACGCAGCAGGCTGGCCTCGCGCGCGGTCGTGATCGCGGCGGCGAGCGTGCCGGCACGGCCATCGACTTCCTCGGCGCCGTCCTCGCGCCAGACCCGGAGCGAATCGAACACGGTGGTGATGCCCGAGGTGGCGAGCTGACCGTCATAGGAGACGACGGCGGCGACCGGATTCCAGAACACTTTTGGCCGCGGCACGTAATGGGCTTCGAGATGGTCGGTGTGGAGCTCGATCAGGCCCGGCATGATCAGGTCGCCGCCGGCATTCTCCGCGCCCGCAGGCGCCCGGCCGTCGCCGATCTCGGCGATGCGTCCGTTGCTAAGAGCCAGCCAGCCCTGCTCGATCACCCGGTCGGCCAGCACGATCCTGGCATTGGCGATCACGATGTCTTTCGGGGCGTTCATGTCCATGTCCTTCAGGCGGCGGCGGCAAAGCTGGTGACGTCGACGATACGGTCGGCAATCAGATGACGGATTTCGTCGTCATGGACAATGGCGACCATGGCGACGCCCTGGCGCTTCTTTTCAGCGACCAGCTCGACCACCACAGCGCGGTTGGCGGCATCGAGCGAGGCGGTCGGCTCGTCCAGCAGCAGGATCGGCAGATCCGAGATGAAACCGCGCGCGATGTTGACGCGCTGCTGCTCGCCGCCGGAGAAGGTCGCGGGCGGAAGCCGCCAGAGCCGCTCGGGGATGTTGAGGCGGTGCAGCAACTCGCCGGCGCGGGCCTGCGCGTCAGCGCGGGCCATGCCGTTCGCGATCAGCGGTTCGGCGACGACGTCGATGGTGGCAACCCGCGGCACCGCCCGCAGGAACTGGCTGACATAGCCGATGGTGGAACGGCGGACGTTGAGCACCTGGCGCGGCTCGGCGCTGGCGAGATCGATCAGCGCGCCGCGATGGCGAATGCCGATGCGGCCGGAGTCGCAGCGGTAATTGCCGAAGATCATTTTCAGGATCGACGATTTTCCGGCGCCCGATGGCCCCGACAGCACGACGCATTCGCCGGGATTGACCTGGAAGGTCACGCCGCTGACGACGGGCAATTCGATGCCGCCCTGCAGGTGCATCGTAAAAGTCTTCCTGGCGTCGGCGATATCGATCATGGCGGTCATTGCAATGCTCATGGTGTAAAGTTCATGGCGGCAGAATCGAGGAGACGAGGAGTTGCGTATAGGGCTCGCGGGGATCGTCGAGCACCTGATCGGTGAGACCGGTCTCGATGACGCGGCCGCCCTTCATCACCATCACGCGGTGTGACAACAGCCGCGCCACCGCGAGATCGTGGGTGACGATGATGACGGCGAGATGCAGCTCGGCGACGAGGCTGCGCAGGAGGTCGAGCAGGCGGGCCTGCACCGAGACGTCGAGGCCGCCGGTCGGCTCGTCCATGAACACCAGCCGCGGCTCGGTGACGAGGTTGCGGGCGATCTGCAGCCGCTGACGCATGCCGCCGGAATAGGTGCGCGGCGCATCGTCGATGCGGGCGACGTCGATCTCGACGCGCGTGAGCCAGTCTGACGCAGTGTCGCGGATGCGGCCGTAGTGATTCCACCCCACCGCCATCAGCCGCTCGCCGACATTGGCGCCGGCCGAGACCGCCATGCGCAGCCCTTGCGCGGGATCCTGGTGCACGAAACCCCAATCGGTGCGGAACAGGAAGCGCCGCTCGGCTTCGCCGAGCGTGGCGAGATCGCGAGCGACACCGTCGCGCATCCGATAGGACACATGACCACCGCTGGCCGCCAGCTGGCCCGACAGGAGCTGCAGCAGCGTCGACTTGCCCGAACCTGATTCGCCGACGATCGCCAGCACCTCGCCGGGATAGAGCGAGAACGACACGTCTCGGCACGCGGCGATGCGGCCGAAGGATTTGCTCAGAGATGTCGCGACCAGCAGCGGCTGGTCGTTCTCAAGCGCGGCTTGATCAACCATGCGCTTTCTCCTTATACGGCGCGGCACTGAGGCTGCCGTGATGGCCGGCGGCCTGGCGGCCCTCGCAGTAATCGGTGTCCGAGCAGACGAACATGCGGCTGCCCTTGTCGTCGGTGACGATCTCGTCGAGATAGGAATCTTCCGCGCCGCACAGCGCGCAGGGCGCGTTGAAGCGATAGGGCTCGAACGGGTGATCCTCGAAATCGAGCGACACCACTTTCGTATAGGGCGGGATCGCGTAGATGCGCTTCTCGCGGCCGGCACCGAACAATTGCGGCGCCGGGCAATTGTCCATCTTGGGATTGTCGAATTTCGGCGTCGGCGATGGGTCCATCACGTAGCGCGCGTTCACCTTCACCGGATAGGCGTAGGCGGTGGCGATGTGACCGAAGCGGGCAATATCCTCATAGAGCTTCACATGCATCAGGCCGTATTCGGCAAGCGCGTGCATGCGCCGCGTCTCGGTCTCGCGTGGCTCTAGGAAACGCAGCGGCTCCGGGATCGGCACCTGATAGACCAGTACCTGGCTCTCGTTCAGCGCCGTCTCCGGGATGCGGTGACGGGTCTGGATCACGGTCGCATCGTCAGTCGCCGTGGTGGTGGCGACGCCCGCAGTTTTGGCAAAGAATTTTCGGATCGAGATCGCGTTGGTGGTGTCGTCGGAGCCCTGGTCGATTACCTTCAGCACGTCGGTGGGACCGAGGATCGCGGCGGTGACTTGCACGCCACCGGTGCCCCAGCCATAGGGCATCGGCATTTCGCGGCTGGCAAACGGCACCTGATAGCCCGGGATCGCGATCGCCTTCAGGATGGCGCGGCGGATCATCCGCTTGGTCTGCTCGTCGAGGTAAGCAAAGTTGTAGGCGGGCGCGTTCATTCCGCGGCCTCCTTCATGGCATCGGGCGCTTGGGCATCCGCGAACTCCTGGCGCAGCTTGCGCAGCAGGCCGAGCTCGGACTGGAAGTCGACATAATGCGGCAGCTTCAGATGCTCGACGAAGCCGGTCGCCTGGACGTTGTCCGAATGCGACATCACGAACTCCTCGTCCTGCGCGGGTGCACGCACCTCCTCGCCGAGCTCACGGGCGCGCAATGCGCGATCGACCAGCGCCATCGACATGGTCTTGCGCTCGCTCTGACCGAAGGCGAGGCCATAGCCGCGCGTGAAGCACGGCGCTTCGGTCGCAGAGCCCTTGAACTGGTTGACCATCTGGCACTCGGTCAGTTCGATCGAGCCCAGCGGCACGGCAAAGCCGGCGTCTTCGGCGACGAATTCCACCTCGACCTCGCCGAAGCGGATCTCGCCGGCAAAGGGATGGTTGCGGCCATAGCCGCGCTGGGTGGAATAGCCCATCGCCAGCAAAAACCCTTCGTCGCCGCGCGCGAGATTTTGCAGGCGCAGATCGCGGTCGGCCGGAAAGTTCAGCGGCTCGCGGGTGAGATCGCCGACGCCGGCGCCGTCTTCGGCCTGCGGCGAGGATTCGATCAGCCCGTCGCGGCCGAGAATGTCGGTCACGCGCGGCGTCAGCGCGGTGGACGCCTCGGTCGTGGCCGGCGCCTCCGGCACGAAGCCTCTCGCGAGCGAGGGATCGAGCAGGCGATGGGTATAGTCGAAGGTCGGGCCGAGGATCTGGCCGCCCGGAATGTCCTTGAAGGTCGAGGACACCCGCCGCTGCACGCGCATCGCGCCAGTGTCGACCGGCTCGCTTGCGCCGAAACGTGGCATGGTGGCGCGGAAGGCGCGCACCAGGAAGATCGCCTCGATCAGGTCGCCGCGCGCCTGCTTGATCGCGAGCGAGGCGAGTTCGCGATCGTAGAGCGAGCCTTCGCTCATGACGCGGTCCACGGCGAGGCCAAGCTGCTCGGAGATCTGATCGAGCGTGACCTCCGGAACGCTTTGGTCACCGCGCCGCCTATGGGCCAGCAGGCGATGAGCGTTCTCGATGGCGCGTTCGCCGCCTTTGACTGCGACATACATGCTTTCAGCTTCCCTTGCTCACGACGCGCGTGGTGCGGGGTATCGCCACCACGGCGTCATCGGCGACCAGCACCACATCGATGCCGCGCGGAAACAGCGCCTCGTTGAGATGCAGGCGCTCGAACAGATCGAACGGCTTGATCGACGCCTGGAGCGTCGTGGCGCCGTCGATGCCGGGACCGCGCAGCTCGAAGGGGCGGCCCGCTTCGAGGCTCTCGACCTGCAGGATGACCGTGGTCGAACGGTCCGGATATTCGCTGGTGCCGAGTGCGAAGCGTTCGAGCGGCGGAAGCGCCGCACCGTCGCCGATCAGCGCGAAGCTCGCGATCGAGGAATCCTGCATCACCGGCGCACCGGTGTGGAATTTCAGCCATTTCACCAGGTCCGGGCTCTCCGCCATCCGCGAATCGAGCCAGAGCGGCGTGTCGTGATCGAACAGCGTCAGTGCGATCGCGGCGGTGCCGCGCATCATCGTATCGGGCGTTCCCGCTCCCGGCACGATGCGCTGGACCGAGCCGGGCCGCGCCATCGCGTCCATCACCGAGCGAAAGGTCGATTGCGCCGACAGCACCTTGTCGGCGAAACCCGGCGGCAGTTCCGCAATCGTGGTCATGATCTCACCCCTCACCGCGCACCATGGTGTAGAAATCAACCTTCGTCGCAGCGGTCTCGGCCGCTGCCTGCGTGCGCCTCGTCATAAGCTGCTCGCGCAACGGCGCGATTACATCCCGCTCCACCGCGCCGCCGAAATCACGGGACTGCACCAGCGCGTCGCACAGCGCGATCAGCCGCGCCTTCTCACCGTCGCGTCCGAGCGTGTAGCCGAAGCCGACCTCGCCGCTCGCGAGCCGGACCGCCGCGCGCGACACCGTGGCTTCGCCGAGGTTGAAGGGCGCGCCGTCGCCGCCGGCCCGGCCGCGCAGCATGACGAGGCCGTTTTCCGGCGTCCGCAGATCCTGATGGTCCGGAAGAGCAAAGTTGCGGAGGCGGGCGGCGATCTCGCCCGCCTCCGCCTGCGCCAGCACGGCCATCGCGGCCTTGCGCTGGGCTTGCTGGTCGTTGTGCTGCGTCACCTGGTCCACCGAACTCTTCTGCCGAACTTGCCGATTCTAAGTTGTCTATGATACTAGACAACTTCATAAGTGAGCGCCATGTCTGTTTCGTGACAAAGCCGTGATTTCTGAGCTAGGCTGACCGGCGATATGAGCATGCAAGACACTGCATCGTCCGGCGTTGCGCTGTGGCGCCTCGTCGCCGACGGCATCGAGCGCGGCATCGCCGACGGCCGCTTTGCGGCCGGCGACAAATTGCCGGGCGAAATGGAGATCGCCGAAACCTATCGCGTCAACCGCCACACCGTGCGGCGCGCGCTGGCCGCGCTTGCAGAGCGCGGCCTGGTGCGGGCCGAACGCGGCAGCGGAACCTATGTCGAGGCGCAGAAGCTCGCCTACCCCTTGCGCTCGCGCACCCGCTTCTCCGAGATCGTCGGCGCCGAGGGGCGCGAACCGCATGGCCGCCTGATCGAGGCGACCGATGACGTCGCGACGCGCGAGCTCGCGCGGGAGCTCGGCCTGAAGACCGGCGCGCCATTGGTACGGATCGAGGCCATTCGCCTCGCCGACCGCACGCCGATCTGCGTCTCGACGAGTTGGCTGTCGGCCGTGCTGTTTCCCGACGCGGGCGCCGTATTCGCCGCGACGCGCTCGATGACGAAGTTGCTCGAACATTATGGCGTGCGCGACTATCGCCGCGGCGCGACCCGGATCACCGCCGGCATCGTCGACGCAACCGACGCCGTCCGGCTCGATCTCGCGCTAGGACGTCCGATCCTGGTGGTCGACGCCACCGACCACGACCTCGAGGGCAAGCCGCTGATGACCAAGCATTCGCGGTTTGCGGCAGAGCGGGTGGAGTTTCTGGTGGAGTCGTAGGGGCCTTCCCCTCTCTCCGCGAGGCATGACTCGTAGGGTGGGCAAAGGCGCCCTTGCGCCGTGCCCACGATCTCTCTCAATCGCTGGAGGTGGTGGGCACGCTACGCTTTGCCCACCCTACGGCACCTTTATTCAGGCGACCGCCCTTCGGCCGATAATCGCAAAGCGCAGCTTGCCCGAGATGAAATCGATCGCGGCGACCGCGACCAGGATCATCAGGATCAGGAACGACACCTTCTGCCATTCCAGGACGCGGATCTGCTCGGCGAGCTGGAGGCCGATGCCGCCGGCGCCGACGATGCCGATGATGGTGGCGGAGCGGGTATTGGATTCGATGAAATAGAGCACCTGGCCGGCGATGACCGGCAGGACCTGCGGCAACAGACCGAAGCGGATCTCGTGCAGCGGGCTGCCGCCGGAAGCGCGGATGCCTTCGACCTGCTTCTGGTCGGCGCCCTCGATCGCCTCTGAGAACAGTTTTCCAAAGGCGCCGAAATCCGACACCGCGATGGCGAGCACGCCGGCGAACGGGCCGAGCCCAACGACGTTGATCCACACCAGCGCCCAGATCAGCGTGTCGACGCCGCGGATCGAATCCAGGACGCGACGCACAGGAAAGCGCAGGAGCTTCGACGGCACGACGTTGCGCGCGGCCAGCAGGCTGACCGGAAGCGCGAACACCGCCGCCAGCGTCGTACCGAGCAGCGCGATTGAGAGAGTCTCGCCGAGCGCCTTCAGATAGATCGGCAGCGAGGAGCCGGGATCAGGCGGGATCATCATCAATGTGATCCAGCCGAGCTGGCTGAGGCCGGCGATGAATCGCGACGGCGAAAAATCGAGATCGACGAGGCCGTAAATGAGAACCGCGAATGCCGCGACGATCATCGCGGGCATGGCGAGGCGCGCCGAGGCGGGCCGGTCGAACACGTCGGGGTAGCGCGCGCGAAGCTCTCGCGGATCGACCTCGTGCGGCGTCACGTCCGCGCCTCCCTGCCGAACAGGCGGCCGCGCAGCCAGCCGGTGGTGATGTCGATGATGAAGACCGTGACGATGATGGTGAGCAGGATGGCGCTGACGTCCGAATAGTAGAACTTGCGGATGGCGACGACGAGCTCCTGGCCGATGCCGCCGGCACCGACGAAGCCCATGACCGAAGCCTCGCGAACGTTGATCTCGAAGCGCAGCAGCGCGTAGCTGGCATAGCCGGCCGTCACCTGCGGCACCACCGCGAAGCGCATGCAGGCGAGCCAGCTCGCGCCGGTCGAACGGATGCCCTCGACCGGCTTCATGTCGGCGTTCTCGACGATCTCCGAGAACAGCTTGCCGAGCGCGCCGGTGGAGTGGATCGCGATCGCGAGCACGCCCGCCATCGGCCCGAGCCCGAAGGCAATCACGAACACCAGCGCGAAGACGATGCCGGGAACGGTGCGAGCGAATTCGAGCAGGCGCCGCACCGTGAAGCGCAGCCAGCGGGCGGGCGAGGTGTTTTCAGCCGCGAAGAAGTTGAGGCCAAACGCCAAGGTCGCGCCGATCAGCGTGCCGACATAGGAGATCAGCAGCGTCTCGCCCAGCATCTTCAGCCATTTGCGCCAGCCCCAGAGCCACTCGCCGACATCGGTCCAGACGCGCTGGCCGGTGTCGAGCGTGAGGATGCGGTCGAAATAGCTGACGAAATTGCCGAAATAGGTGAACAGCGTACGCAAATTCACTTCGGCGCCGATCGCGGCGAGCGTCAGAGCCGCGGCGAAGATCGCGATCCCCGACAGCAGCCGCAGCCGCTTGCGCCCGACCGCCCGGCGGTAGGCGGCGTTCAGCGCGGCAAGCTGCTGCTCGGGGAGGATCGAAACCGCTGTCGTCATCGGCCTGAGATTAAGTCCCGTCAAAGAAAGAGCCGGGTCGATGGACCCGGCTCCAGGTGCGTCGCCCTGAGATCAGGACGCCTTCTTTTTACGCAGCGCGTCGACGAACTTGATCAGCTCGATCGTGCCATCCCAATCCTTGGTGGTGGCGTGATTAAAACCCTTCTTCTGTCCGTCCTGGAGGCGATCGAACGCCGCCCTGTCCTTCGCCGGCGCGTCGAAGAAGGCCTTCGCGATAGCCGCCTTAGCGTCGTCCGGCAAGTCGGAGTTATAGGCATAGGGACCGTTGATGATCGGTGCCGATTTGTGGATGATTCGGAAGTCGTCCTTCTTCATCGCCGAGCCGTCGGCATTCTTCAGCATGCCCTTGGTCAGCATCTGCGCCAGCGTGGAATCGTCGTCGGTGGTCCACTGGTTGGCGGCGACGTCGACCGTGCCCTGCGCCAGCGCCAGCATCGCGTTCTCATGGCTGCCCGTGAAGACGACCTTGCTGAAATAGGTATCGGCATCGTGGATGCCCATCTTGTCGAGCTCGAAGCGCGGCACGTTGTTGCCGGAGGTCGAGTTCGGGTCGACCAGGCCGAGATTCTTGCCTTTGAGGTCATCGATCTTCTTGTAGGCGCTGCTCGCCTTGACGAAGAACACCGAGTAATAGCCGGTGGAGCCGTCGGCGTTGATGTCGTTGGCGAAGGCATCGGTCTTGACGCCGGTCAGGCGGGCGCGCGCGAACGAGGCCGAGCCGTAGCTGGCGATATGGATGTTGCCGGAGCGCTGGCCTTCGATCACCGCGGCGTAGTCGTTGGCGATGCGCAGCGTGACCTTCACGCCCAGCTCCTTCGAAAGGTAGCTCATGAACGGCGCCCAGCGCTCGGTGACGCCGGAGGCGTTCTCGGCCGGCACGACCGCGAAGGTCAGCTCGGGATATTTGGCCTTCCAGTCGTTGGCGGAGGCGGAAGCCGTGAACGCGAGCGCGGCGGCGCCGGCAAGGATTAATCTGCGAGTGATCATGATACCCTCTTCATCAGTTTGGGTCGGTTGACGCAAAGACTTGCAAAAGAAACAGACGTCGCTCAGGCGGCCGCGGCCGTTCCGAGCGCCGGGACACCCGCGGGCGCCGGGACAGGCATGGCGCCCATGACATCGGCGGCTTCGAGATCGTAGAGCTCGCGCGCAACGTGATCGGTCAGCGCGGACGGTGCCCCGTCGAACACCACGCGACCCTGCGCCATGCCGATCAGGCGGTCGCAATAGCTGCGCGCCAGATCGAGCGAATGCAGATTGCAGAGCACCGTGATGCCGAAATGCTTGTTGATGCGCAGCAGCGCATCCATCACGATCTTGGTGTTGCGCGGATCGAGCGAGGCGATCGGCTCATCGGCGAGGATGATGTCGGGCTGCTGCACCAGCGCACGGGCGATCGCGACGCGCTGCTGCTGGCCGCCGGAGAGCTGGTCGGCGCGCTGGGCGGCGAGCGAAGCGATGTCGAACTGTTCGAGTGCGGACATCGCCAGCGCCTTGTCCTGCTCCGGCCAGATTTGCGACAGCGAGCGCCAGGCCGGCATCGTCGCAAGGCGTCCCATCAGGACATTGGTGAGGACATCGAGCCGGCCGACCAGGTTGAACTGCTGGAAGATCATCGCCGACCTTGCCCGCCACTGCCGCAGCTCCTTGCCGCGCAGCGCGGTGACGTCGACGCCGTCGAACAGGATGCGTCCGTCAGTCGGCGTCACCAGGCGGTTGATGCTCCGCAGCAGCGTCGACTTGCCGGCGCCGGACCGTCCGATCACGCCGACGAAGCCGCCGGGGGAAACTTGAAACGAGGCATCGTCCACCGCGGCTTTTGCGCCGAAGCGACACGTCAGACCATCCACCACCAGCATGCGGGGCTCCAGATTGAACTGGAGTTCACCGCTAACGCCGGCACTTAACACTTGTGTGACACGGGCGTTGCAGTGCGGCGATCCTACACAGCTCATCCCCTGTCATCGCGGTGTCATGACATCGTCATCGAGCCGCTCGAAGAGGAACGCCCACCCTCTCAACTCTGGATGCAACATGGCCGCCAAAGCTCTTTCGGTCCAGCCGACCATCGATCCCTCGGCCAAGCTGCATGAGACCAGGCTCGGCGCCTATACCGAGGTCGGCGCGCGGACCATCCTACATGAAGCGGCGATGGGCGATTACTCCTATGTCGTCAACGATTCGCAGATCACCTACACCACCATCGGAAAGTTCTGCTCGATCGCGGCGATGACGCGGATCAATCCCGGCAACCATCCGATGCACCGCGCGACGCAGGCGCATTTCACCTATCGCTCCAGCGCCTATTTCGAGGGCGAGAGCGACGATGCCGAGTTCTTCGACTGGCGGCGCCAGCATCACGTCCATATCGGCCACGACGTCTGGATCGGCCACGGCGCGATCGTGCTGCCGGGCCGCAACATCGGCACTGGCGCGGTGATCGCGGCCGGTGCCATCGTCACCAAGGACGTGCCGGCCTACACCATCGTCGCCGGCAATCCGGCCCGCATCGTGCGGCGGCGGTTCTCCGAGGCGATTGCCGGACGGCTCGCGAGGCTGGCCTGGTGGGACTGGGATCACGACAAATTGCGTGACGCGCTGCCCGATTTCCGCAAGCTTGGGATTGAAGATTTTCTTGCGGCATACGAAGCACAAGCGAGCTCTCTCGCCCATTCTCCTGCCAGCAAACGAAGCGCGGTCGCGTGACAGACATCTTCCTTGAAGGCGGCCGGGCCCTGATCGGCGCCGAGCTCGTCGAAACCTCGCTCCTCGTGTCCGGAACGGACATTGCGCAGATCGACGCCTCTCGCGGCCGGGCGCGGCTGGCGATCGATGCACGCAACCTGCTGGTGCTGCCCGGCATCGTCGATCTTCATGGCGATGCCTTCGAACGGCAGATGATGCCGCGCGCCGGTGTCGACTTTCCGATCGACGTCGCGCTCGCCGACAGCGACCGCCAGGCCATCAGCAATGGCATCACCACGGTGTTTCACGCCACGACCTGCTCGTGGGAGCCGGGCCTTCGCAGCAGCGACAATGCGCGCGGACTGATGGAGGCGATCGAGCGGCAGCGTCCGCAATTCGCCGCTGACACCCGCTTCCATCTGCGGCACGAGACTTACAATCTCGAGGCCGAGACCGAGATCAGCGAGTGGCTTGCCGAGGGCCGCGTCGACCTGTTCGCCTTCAACGACCACATGGACGGCACGGTCGCCGACATGGCCAAGCCGCGCAAGCGCAACCGCATGGTGGAGCGCACCGGCCTGTCGAGCGAGGATTTCGACCGATTGGTCGAACGCGTGGTCGCGCGCGCAGCCGAGGTGCCGGCTTCGGTGGCGCGGCTGGCCGCCGCGGCCCGCGCTGCCGGGGTGCGGATGCTCTCGCACGACGATGCGACACCGGCAATGCGCCAGGAGTTTCGTGCGCTCGGCGCTGAGATCGCGGAGTTTCCGGTCAACGAGGAGACGGCGCGGGCGGCAGCGAGCCATGGCGATGCCATCGTCTATGGCGCGCCGAACGTCGTGCGCGGCGGCAGCCACACCGGCTGGACCAAGGCCTCCGACATGATCGCCAAGGGGCTCTGCTCGGTGCTGGCATCGGACTATTATTATCCCGCCCAACTCCTCGCCGCGTTCCGCCTCGCCGCCGATGGCGTATTGCCGCTGACGGAAGCCTGGAATCTGGTCTCCGCCGGCCCTGCGCGCGCGACCGGCCTTGCCGATCGCGGCGTGCTCGCGGAAGGCCGCCGCGCCGACATTCTGCTGGTCGACGACAGCGTGAAGCTGAGGCCGCGGCAGATTGCGGTGATATCAGGCGGCAAGCTCGTCCATCTCACCGATGCGTCGCGGCTGCTCACTGCTGTGGCGACGCCGCGCGAAGCTGTCGTCGCGGCTTAAACCGGCTATGCTCCAGCCATGACAGGTTTTCCCCGCTACGCGATCTATTTTGCTGCAGGCCACGACAGCGCCCTCACCCGCTTCGGCGCCGAGCTGCTCGGCTACGATGCCTATACCGGCAATGAACTGGCCTTTCCCGCCGACGCATTGCGCGTCGCGCCTGATTGGCGCGACGTCAGCGCCGATCCCCGCAAATACGGCTTTCACGCCACGTTGAAGGCGCCGATGGCGCTCACGCCTGGCAGGACGGAGACCGAGTTGATGGCCGCCTGCGCGGCATTCGCCGGCAAGGCCCGGCCGCTTCCCGTGATCCGGCCGGTCGTCGATGCCATCAGCGGCTTCATTGCCGTCATTCCAGCCGAGCCGATCGAGGCGCTTCAAGGGCTTGCCGCCGATTGCGCGCGCGAATTCGACTCGTTCCGGGCTGCGCTGTCGGCGGAAGACCGCGCGCGGCGCAGACCTGAGAAACTCAGCGAACGGCAGCGCGACTATCTCGACCGCTGGGGCTATCCCTACGTGATGGAAGAATTCCGCTTCCACATGACGCTGACGGGACGGCTCGATGCGGCGCGGCGCGGGCCGATTTTGGAGATGCTGCGGGCGCGGTTTGCGGCGTTGGGGATGGATACGCTCAAGATCGATCGCATCGCGTTGTTCAAGCAGGATGATGCCAAGGCGCGATTTCGCATCATCGGCGAGTGGGACTTGAGGCGGTAGGCTTCACCGTCATCTCACAAGATTGAAGACGAGCGCCACGGCGCCGACCAGAACGAGGCTGGTCGCCCAGACTGCATCGAGATTGAACCAGCTTCGCGAGACGAACTTCAATCCCAGATAGCGGTAGACCAGCCAGGCCAAACACCCGCTGGCCCCGACCATAGCGGCAACGTGCACCAGGGACACCAGCACCGCCATCCCGACACTTGCCTTCATCAACGCGCTCGCGGCCTGATGGCCGGCATCGAGCTCGAAGGCCTGGCAGAGCCCGAGATAGATCGGCACGAGCATCAAGGCGGCGCCGTGAGCAATGGCGACGGCAAATGACCAGAGCACCAATTGCGTCGGCGGAATTCGTGCCAGCGCGCGGGGATGGCGCCGAACGATCAACCGATAGACGCCGAAGCCGAAGACGAAAAGGCTCGCGACCAGCTGGATCGAACGCTGCCACTCCGCCAGCACGAGCAGGAACGCGAATGGCAGCAGCACGAGAAGCGTTGCGAGAAGATGCCCGGCCGACAGCGCCCACAAGGCGCGGAAAAGTGCGCGCGGGCTCTTGTCCAGGAGCCCGGCCGAAACGGCGAGCGGCCATCCCATCCCCGGATTGATGCCGTGGTAGAGACCGCTCGCAACAAGAGCGAGCCACAGCCAGCCGAGCGCCGGGCTCGCGTGTCCCCAATCTAGGCCGACGGATAGCAAAAGGAGTCCGTCGAACAATCGCCGCCCTCGAGCCTGATCTGGTGCGCGCGATATCCGTCGGGGAAGCTCACGAAGTAGTCCTTGTCGAGCTCGAGGCCGCCGTCGCGACCGGCATTGGCCATGACTGCCGCGCCCGGAACCCCGCCGGGATAGAACTGGTCGTCCCAGGTGGAATAGAGCGAATTGGTCCAGTACACACGTTTGCCATCGCGGCTGATCTCGACCATCTGCGGGCCGGCCGTGAATGCCTTGCCGTTCGGATGCGGAGTGCGGCGCGCGATGCCGCCGATGTGGACTGAGCCCGCAAGCTTCGGCTTTCTGGGATCGCTGACGTCGTACTGGCGCATCTCACCCGTGCCCCAGCACGAGACATAGAGGAACCGGTCATCCATCGACAGGTCGATGTCGGTCACCAGCGGCGGCACGGCACCAAAGCCCTGCAGCAGGGGCGGGAGCTTCTCCTTTGGCGCGGGCTCGGGCGGGATCGTCGCCGTCTTCTCTGCATGGAATTTCCCGCCTTCGCGCCACCAGGTCCAGATCGATGCTTCGAGGTTGGTGGTGTCGACCACAACGCCAACGAAGCCGTACTCGCGAACCGGATCGTGCGCCGGTCGCACCTCCAGCGCCATCTGATGGTTGGCGCCGAGATCGATGGTCTGGACGTTGCGACGTGCGCGTAGATCCCAGAAGTGGAGACGATGGCCATATTTGTTCGACAGCAGATCTTCCGGGACGATCCCGTTCTCGAACTGCGGCGGTAATGCCCATTCGCTCGTCACCATGTAGTCGCGCGGCAGGTTCCACCAGAAATCATAGTGCAGCGTCTGCGGACCGCGGTCGATCTCCCATCGTCCCAGGACCTCGAACGTCTCACAATCCATGATGAAAACGCCTGGAGGTCCGTTGGTGCCGTCCTGGCCGCCGCCGCCCAGCGTGCTGACATAGATGCCGTCCGGCCCGCAATGGATCGTGTGCGGCCGCGAGTAGCCGGTCTTCTTGAAGACTTCCTCGGGCTCGATGATCTTGTGGATCTTGGCTTGGGTTGGATCTGGCTTGGTGTCGATGATGTAGATCCGCGACGAGCGCAGTCCGGGGATGATGAGATAGCGCCGCTCGATGAAGGCATGCCCGGCGAGCGGCGACAAGGCGGAGGAGCAGGCATTCCAGCCGAAGTGATGAAACTCGTCGCCCTTGTTGGGCATCGTCACGGTGTGGACGATTTGGCTGTAGGTCGGCGATCCCGGCTTGACGTCGATGACCGCGAGAGCATCCGGCTTGGAGAAATCCGGACTGAGCAGCAAGGTGTAGGCAAAGTTCTCCGCAGGTGCTTCCATCGCAAGCTTGGGCGATGCGTGAAATGTGGGATCGGGCCTCATCGTCATGGCACTGCCTCCCTGATCTGTCGGTTCGCGCCAACCTGGCTCGGGATAACGGCATAATGAAGAGGTATTACGCGATGTCTTGAGATGCTCCCCTAGGCTGGTTGGCAGGCGTACAATATGTCATCGCCGAGCTGTGGGAAACTGGCGGAATCGCGTTAATTCGACGCCTTTGGCCGAAATGCGGATCAGCGCTCCGCTTCACGGAGCTTGTCCGGGACGACGGTTGAGTATATCCGCGCGACGTCCCTCCACCCGCAGCCCTCGTAGGGTGGGCAAAGGCGCGGAGCGCCGTGCCCACGATCTTTCTCAATGGCAACAGGTGGTGGGCACGCTCCGCTTTGCCCACCCTACGATCGCGGAGTGTCTCGCTCTACTTCCCCCACCGCAGCGCCAGTGCATTGCGCTCCTTGGCCAGCTCCAACAGCCCAGCCCTTGTTGCCGGATGCAGCGGTTGCAGCGGATGGCGCACGGTGTCGGACTTGATCACGCCGCCGGCCTGCATCATCGCCTTGCAGGCGATCAGGCCGCATTGGCGGTTCTCGTAATTGATCAGCGGCAGCCAGCGCTCATAAGCGGCCTTCGCCTTCTCGCGGTCGCCGGCGAAATAGGGATCGACGATCTGGCGGATGCCGTCGGGATAGCCGCCGCCGGTCATCGCGCCGGTGGCGCCGGCATCGAGATCGGCCAGCAGCGTGATCGCCTCTTCGCCGTCCCAGGGACCCTCGATGTCCTTGCCGCCGGCCTCGATCAGGCTGCGCAGCTTCGAAGCCGCGCCTGCGACCTCGATCTTGAAATAGCGGATGTTGGAGAAGTCGCGCGCCAGCCGCGCCAGCAGCTCGACCGACAGCGGCGTGCCGGCGACCGGCGCGTCCTGGATCATGATGGGAATGTTGATCGCGCCCGAGAGCACCTTGAAGAATTCGACGATGCCCTTCTCGGGCACGCGGAAGGTCGCGCCGTGGTAGGGCGGCATCACCATCACCATGGCGGCCCCCGCCGCTTCGGCCTGCTTGCTGCGCGCGGCGCAGACGACCGAGCTGAAATGGGTGGTGGTGACGATCACGGGAACCCGGCCCGCGACATGCTCCAGCACCGCATGCATCACAGTCTCGCGCTCGGCATCGGTCAGCACGAACTGCTCGGAGAAATTGGCGAGGATGCAGATGCCGTTCGAGCCGGCATCGATCATGAAATCGATGCAGCGGCGCTGGCCCTCGAGGTCGAGCTCGCCGCGCTCGTCGAAGATGGTGGGCGCGACCGGGAACACGCCGCGATAGGGGCGCTGGGCGTTGTGTGGGGTGACCGGCATCGAACTCTCCATCCCTGTTGTGTCTTGCGTCTGGCGCTACGCTCACGGAGCGAGGCGGCACAGATGTACCCGCCGCGCGGACCGGCGGCAATGCCGAAGGCACGACGTCAGGATGGAAGAATGAGGCGAAACTACGCGGTCTTCACCGCTCCCAGGAAGCCCTCGACCGCGACGCGGAGACGGTCGGCGTCGGCCGACATCTTCCTGACGGATTCCGACAACACCGTACCGGCATTGCCGGTCTCCTGGTTGAGCCTGGCGACGCTGCCGATGGTGTCGGTAACCTCGCGGGTGCCTTGCGCCGCCTGCTGGAAGTTGCGCGAGATCTCGGTGGTCGCCGCGCGCTGCTCTTCGACCGCGGCAGCAATCGCCGTCATCTTCTCGTCGATGCCGCTGATCGCGCCGCCGATCGAACGGATGGCGGCAACCGCCTGGCCCGTCGCACCCTGGATCTCCTCGACCTGACGTGAGATCTCCTCTGTCGCTGTCGCCGTCTGGGAGGCGAGGCTCTTGACCTCGCCGGCGACCACGGCGAACCCGCGGCCGGCCTCGCCCGCGCGTGCAGCTTCGATCGTGGCGTTCAAGGCCAGAAGGTTGGTCTGGCTGGCGATGGCGTTGATCATCTTCACGACCTCGCCGATGCGGCTTGCGGTCTGGTCAAGGATCTCGACCGTCGCGTTGGTCTGCTCGGCCTGCGACACGGCTTCGCGGGCCTCCCGGGCGCTGGACTGCACCTGCGCCGAGATCTCGCCGACGGATGCGGAGAGTTCCTCGGTCGCCGCCGCGATGGTCTCGAGATTGTTGGTGGCCTGCTCGGCGGCGGAGGAGACCGCCGCGGTCTGGCTGCTCGATTGCGAGACCAGCGAGCGCACGCCGGTCGCGGTGGCATCGAGCTCCCGTGTCGAGGCGACAACGCTCTGGATGACCGCCTGCACGGTGTCGTCGAAGCTGCGGCACGCGGAATCGACGGTGCCGGAGCGGGCGAGCTGGAGTGCCTGCTGCGATTCACGCTCCTGGCCCAGCCGCTCGGCGGTGGCCGCGCTCTCGCGCAGGCTTTCGAGAGCGGCCGCCATGGTGCCGAACTCGTCGGGATGCCGGGATTGCGGCACCGGCGTCGCATAGTCGCGCGCGCTGATGCGGGCGATGGCGTCGAGAATGGCGCGAACCGGGCGCATCAGCCGATTGCGCACCACGTACACGCCGGTCAGGGTCACGGCGAGCGCGAGCACGAAGGCGAACGATTGCACGATGAGATTGGTGAGGGCTTTGGCCTGAACCATCTCGGCCCGCGCGATCGACTGGTCGAGCGCCGTGTTGGCGACGGCGACGATGGGCGCGAAAGGCGATTGGCACAACGCGTTCCATTCCGCAGGCGGCATCGCCGGCTTGCCGCTGCCGTCGAAAGTCCTGGTGAGATCGCCGATCTGCTTGAGCACGCCGTCGGTCTTGGCGCGCGCCTGTTTGGCTAGGTTGACCATCTCCGCCGACACGTCAGGCGCGGCCAGCAGTTCCTCCATGCCGGTCCAGCCGGCGGTGACGATGCCGTTCCAGCCGGCCACGGTCTGCTTCTGGGTCTCGTCGAGCGGCTTGGAGGTGTTGACGTTCGGGCGCAGGGTCGAGCACTGGATGCCGTAGCGGTCGCGCACCTGCCAGGCGAGGCGGCGGGCCTGGATCATGCGGGCGATGAAGGGATCGTTGGTCCAGGCGCGATTCGACACCGCGGTGGACGCCAGATTGGCGGTCTCGATCACCTTGGTGACGCCGTCGTACCAGGATGCGGTGCGCTCGATCTTGCGCTCGGCACGCGGCAGCTTGGCCTCGTCGTAGAACAGCTGGAACTTCGACGCGGCCTCGCTCCAGCGCTGCTTCAGCGTGCTTGCAAGTTCGTCGCGGCGGGCAAATTCGATGGTGGAGAGCGCCGCGACGATGGAATCATAGCCGGCCTGCTCGGCTTTCTCGGCGGCGCCGAGCTTGGCGCGCGGATCGTCCTCGCCGAGCAGCGCGCTCTGGGCATCACCCCGATTGTTGCGCAGGGACAGCACGCCATGGAAGATCGCCTTGTCGGCATTCGCAAGCCGTTCCGTCTCCAGACTGTCGCTGTAGCGGCCGAAGGCCCCGACCATCTGGGTCGCCGTGGAGGCCAGCGCGCCGGCGGCCAGCAACGCCATCAGCGTCAGGAGAAGCGAGCTTACCGATTTCTTAAACATCGTCATGGGTCGGGGGCCTACTCTTCACGAGAGGCCACCTTGCATGGCGACATGCCAAGGTTTGGTTAAGACTTTAATCAAGTACCCGCGGTTGTGCCGCCGGCCGCTCCTCATGGCTGGCCGCGTTCCCTCACGCGACCTTGGTGAAATCCGGCGGGCGGCGCTCGGCAAAGGCCGTGAACGCTTCGCGCGCCTCGGCGGTGCGCAGACGCTGGGCAAACTGCTCGCCCTCGGCCTGCATCTGCGCAACCAGCGCCTCGCCGTTGCGCATCAGCTTCTTGGTGGCGGTGAGCGCGCCGGCCGGCTGGCGGGCGAGACGTTGCGCCAGCGCGAGCGCCTCGGCATCGAGCTTGTCGAGCGGCACCACGCGGTTGGCGAGGCCCCATTCGAGCGCTGACCTGGCGGGAACGGTCTCACCGAGCGCGAACATCTCATAGGCGCGGGCATAGCCGATGCGCGCCGGCATCAACAGGCTGGAAGCAGCTTCCGGCACCAGCGCCAGGCTGACGAAGGGCGTCGACAATTGCACGTTGTCGGCGAGCACGACGAGATCGCAATGCAGCAGCATCGTGGTGCCGACGCCGACGGCGCGGCCCTGCACCGCCGCGACAAGCGGCCTTGTGCAGCGGGCCAGCGACTGGATGAAGCGCCATACGTTGCGGCTGCCTTCGGACTTGCCCGACGCCACAGCGGCGAATTCGCCGACGTCGTTGCCGGCGGTGAACATGTCGCCCTCGCCGCGGATCAGGATCACGCGGGCCGACGGATCGAACTCAGCGGATTCGATGGCGTCAGCGAGCTTGCCATACATCGCATCCGTCAGCGCGTTCTTCTTGTCGGGACGCGCCAGTGTGAGGCTGAGAATTCCGCCATTGTTCTCGATCCGGACGTGCTCGGTCATCGGTCTCTCCTTCTAGTCGTCTGAATGCCTTGGAAACTTGTCCTGGATGCTGGTGAGCCAGCGTGCGACGATGTCGATCTCCGCAGCTGTAAATCCGTCCGTCAGCGCCGCGTTGACCTCGGCCGCGCCGGCCTTCGCCTGGGCCAACGCCATTCGTCCCTTCGGCGTCAGCCAGATCCGCCAGGCGCGTCCGTCCTCGCGATCGGCCCGCCGCTCGATCAGCTTCACAGCCTCGGTGCGATCGACGAGGCCGGAAATGCCGGCCGGCCCCAGATCGAGCGCCGCGCCGGCCTCGCCCATCAGGACGCCGTCCTGCTTGCCGAGAATGAACAACAGCCCGGCCTGCGCCGGCGTCACCTCGCTCTCGGGCCGCGCCGCCATCCAGCGCTGCAGCCGGCGCTGCGCGACGCTCAGCAGGTAGATCAATCGATGATGCCGCGCGTCGGCGCTATTATTTCGCATGCGAAATATATAAGCGTGACGCCGGGGCTTGTCAAAGTCGTTTCGCGGCAGCCGCCGAAAACGAAAGCTGAGGCGACCGGAGCGCTTGACAGTCGATACATTTCATGTTCCCTATTCGTTCTATTCAATCGTAGATTGTCCGGGGATATTTCGTGATGAATAGTATGCGTGACGAGAATCAGGCGGCCCAACTCCTGATCCATAATGACGACGATACTCCCGACGAATTCGTGATCGATCTGCTCCGTCAGGTCTTTGGCAAACCGGAGCGCGAGGCGGCAGCATTGATTGCCGAGATCGAGCGGAGCGGAAAAGCGGCCTCCGGCCCCTACCCCCAGGCCGTTGCCGATGCCTTGTTCAAATCGGCACAGCAACGCATTTCCGTGGAAGGGCTTAACCTCCAGATCACGCTTGAGACAATCAAGACGCCTTGCGAGCTTTGCGACAAGCCGGAGGGCAGGTCAGCGTGCGGATCGGGAGCCGCACCATCTGGCTGTGCAGCGACTGCAATCGTGCGGCGGAAACCAGAGCGGACGCACGGGAAGAAGAATTCGACTATGCCTGCGACGTCTTGGACTGGCATTTTGCCGGTGTCCCGCGCAGCAAGCTCGTGATCACGATCCGCCAGTTTCCTGGTCACATGCGAGCGGATGTCCAGGCAGCCGTCGATCACCTGTTCGGCAAGGCTGTTCGACTTCTCGGCCTGAATGAAGAGCAGCGGTACGAAACCCTGTCGATTTCACGGCTCCTCCGCGACGGCCGCTACGCGGTAGCGATTGCGCCCCTGCAATATTCTGATGTCGAGGTTGGCGAGAAAGATCCCGTCAAGTGTCTCGATAATGGACTATGGCTTTGCGAGCAGGACGATCTTCGTTACGCGGTATTGCTCTGTGCACATCGCGAATATAGCCGCGAGCCCGGAATCCGTATTGAAATCGCGATGCCCTCGGGCGCCATAGGCACAGCCCTCGTCCAGCAATGTTTCAGTGAACTGGAGCAAGCCGTACAATCCGCGCGTACCTATCGCGGCAAGATCCTCTCGCTCGACTCCGATTCTGACTATCGCGGCCGTTCGCGCGGCATCACCGTGCACCGTTTGCCGCCTGTCGCACGCGACGAAGTGATCCTGCCCGAGAAAACCTTGCGGCTGCTCGACCGCAACGTGCTGAATTTTGTCGGCTCCCGTGATCAATTGCGCCGGCTGGGTCAATCCACTCGCAAAGGCATCTTGCTGTACGGGCCGCCGGGTACCGGCAAGACGCATACGATCCGTTATCTCGCAACACATCTGCCCGGACATACGACACTGATCATCACCGCCGAGCAAATCGGGCTTCTCGGCGCCTATATGAACCTCGCACGGCTGCTCCAGCCCTCGATGGTGGTGATCGAGGACGTCGATCTCATCGCCCGCGACCGCGACGACATGGGCCCCTGCGAGGAATCCATGCTGAACAAATTGCTCAACGAAATGGACGGGCTGAAGGAGGATGCAGACATCCTGTTCGTGCTGACCACCAACCGGCCTGAGGATCTCGAAGGAGCCCTGGCCGGTCGCCCCGGCCGCATCGATCAGGCGATCGAAGTGCCGCTCCCCGATGAGGCCGGCCGCGGCAAGCTGGTCCGGCTCTATGGCAAAGGACTGCCCCTCGACGACGCGATCGTCGCGGAGGCTGCCCGACGCAGCGAGGGCACGAGTTGCGCGTTCATCAAGGAATTGACGCGGCGGCTGGCCCAGGCCAGCCTCGCGCGCGATGGCGGCAAGTCCGTGGCCTCCGTCGACATCGACGAGGCGCTCGATGATATGCTCTTCTCCGGCGGTCGGCTCAATGCGCGCCTGCTGGGCGGCGCGCAGCAGATGGCCGCGGGGTGAAGACGACGCGCCCCCCGGCAGGCCTCCTTGCCTTTACGGCGCGCAGGTAAAGCTCGACGCCTCCGTCACCGGCCCCGACTTGTAATGCGGCCAGGCCGGCCAGCGGCACAGCGGCAACGCGCGCAGCGTCGCGAACGACGGCGGCTCGACCTTCTGCTCGATAACCTCGAGATCGCCGGGCGCCTTGCCCTTCTCGACCCAGTCGACCAGCACGCTCAGCATGTCGACATTGGCCGGCGCGCCGGAGCCGACATGGTCGACGCCGGACGCGGTGTAGAGCCGCGCGAACTCGGCGGTCTCGGCCTTGCCCATCTTGCGCTCGACGTTCTCGAAATAACGGATGCCGGCATAGGGGCTCTGGGCGTAATCGGCCATGTGCTCGAGCATGATCAGACGGCCACCTCGGGCACGGAAGCGGCTGAGATCGGGATCGGTCGAATCCATCAGCTTCGACACTTCGAGCAGCCGCGCCTTGTGCTCCTCCACCTTATAGGTGGTGACGTCGAGCTTGGGATCGCGCGCGAAGACGTATTTGATGCCGCCGGCGCCGTAGATCCAGGCAATGCCGTTGTTCGGCGCAGGCGGCTGCGCCGGCGGCGCGGTGCCGAGCCACCACGAAACCCAGCCGCCGGTCGGACCGATCGCCGGCGTATCTTCACCCGACACGCCCCAGCCAGGATAATCGTCGAGACCATTGGCGAGCGCGAACGGGAATTTGTAGGCGCCGTGCAAGGTCTCGATCGCCTTGATCTGCGGATCGGTCAGACACTGATCGCCGCTCTGGCCAGAGGCGCAGCGTAGCGTCTCGACCTTGAATGCCGCCTTGCAGCCGACGGGGTCCTGCACCAGCGCATCGTCGGAACCGTCAGCCTTGTCGCACGCCGCCCGCACGGCATCGCCGACGAGCTTCACCTGCGCCGGATTGATCCAGCCCGCGCCCATGGTGACGAGACCCGAGCGCGTGCCCGCGTGCTGCAGGCCGACCCAGTTGATCACGGGCACGCGGGCAAAGATGCCGTCGAAATCATCGGGGTAACGCTGTGCCATGGTGAGACCTTCACGGCCGCCCTCGGACGAACCCACGAAATACATCTTTTCCGGCTTCTTGCCGTAGGCGCGCTCCATCAGCCCCACAGCCGCATCGCGCACCTTCTTGTAGGCGCGATGGGCGAAATTCTCGAAGGCCTCGTCGTTGAGCGCAAAGACCTGCGGCGGTTCGCCTTGCTTCGTTTCATGGCCGGAATCGGTGCCGTAGGTGACGAAGCCGCGCGCGAGCGGCGACGGCTTGTCGAACGGAGAGGCCGGCGGCAGCGCAAGACCGGTGATCAGCACGCCGTTGAAACCGCCGCCGCCATATTGCACCGAGCGGCCGTTCCACTCGACGGGAAGGTTGACCTGGAATCTGATCGGCGGCGCCTTGGGGTCGACCGGATCGATATGGCCGATCACCTTGCAGAAGCCGGGGTTGGCCGGCGTGATGCGCCCGGACGGCGTCGGCCCGCGTTCGGCGACGGCGATTGGCGAGGGCGCCTGCAACGCGGTCGAATCGATCTTCACGGCGTCGGTCCCGCCATTGAGGCCCTTGCAGACGGTTTCTGCGTCCTCCGCCAGGGTCAGCGCCAAAGCGGAATTCGCGCTCAGCGCCGCCGCTGTGGCCACGAGGCATGCGCACAGCTTCGCTCTTGTCAGCGTCATCGTTCCCACCCGGATTTGTGTTCTCATTCAACCCAACAGAGGCCGCATTCAATGCGACCTCCGGCCTGCCGTCAATGACGCGCTAGTGCTCGAACACCAGCCGCGCGCCGACCGTGCCGTCGAGACTTCGGATCTGCTGGAGCAGCGCGGCTGAATCCTGGCTGCCGAGATCGGCGTCGAGCACGACGTAACCGAGATCGCCGGCGGTCTCCAGGTATTGCGCGGCGATGTTGATGTCGCGCTGGAGGAAGACCTCGTTGAGCCGGCGCAGCATGCCGGGCACGTTGCGATGGACATGGCTGAAGCGCGCGCCGGAGGGACGCAAATGCAGCTGCACTTCCGGGAAATTCACCGCGCCCATGGTCGATCCCGTGATGAAATAATCCACCAGCTTGCGCGCGACCTCGCCGCCGATGCGCTCCTGCGCCTCTTCGGTGGAGCCGCCGATATGCGGGGTCAGGATGACGTTCTCGAGGCCCTGCACCGGGCTGTTGAAGCGATCCGCGTTCGAGGACGGCTCGACTGGAAACACGTCGATGGCGGCGCCGGCAAGGTGACCGTCGCGTAAGGCGCGCGCGAGCGCGTCGAGATCGACCACGGTGCCGCGGCTGTTGTTGATCAGGAACGAGCCTAATTTCATCGCTCGCAATTCCTTCTCGCCGATCATGCCCGCGGTCTCCGGCGTCTCCGGCACGTGCAGGCTGACGACGTCGCTCTGCGCCAGCAGCTCCTCCAGCCGTTCGACCGGCTCGGTGTTGCCGTGGCGGAGCTTGTCGGTGCGATCGAAATAGATCACGCGCATGCCGATCGCCTCGGCCAGCGTCGAGAGCTGCGAGCCGATATTGCCGTAGCCGACGATGCCGAGGGTGCGGCCGCGCACCTCGCGGCTGCCGGTCGCCGACTTGTCCCAGCCGCCATCATGGGCCGAGACCGAGCGCGGAAAAATCCGCCGCAGCAGCATCACGATCTCGCCGATCACGAGCTCGGCGACGCTGCGCGTGTTGGAGAACGGCGCGTTGAACACGGGAATGCCGCGCTTGCGCGCCGCCGCAAGATCGACCTGGTTGGTGCCGACGCTGAAGCAGCCGACCGCGAGCAGCTGTTCGGCGGCGCCGAGCACCTCGTCCGTGATCTGGGTGCGCGAGCGGATGCCGAGCAAAGACACGCCCTTGAGGGCGCGCCGCAGATCGTCACCGTCCAGCGCCTTGGTCAGCCGCTCGACATTGCTGAAGCCCGCGCTCCTGAACAGGTCCACGGCACTGTCATTGACGCCTTCGAGCAGCAGCGCCTTGGCGCTCCGCTCAGGGCTTTGGCCTGGGGCTGGCATGGTGTCTCCTGAAATGGCGGCTTTGCCGCAGCTCTTAGACCGCGGAGGAGGCCCAGCACAATAGGGGCCGGATACGGGGAGAAGATGGCAGGGCGTAGCTGCGCTTGGCATCCCACCAGGTCAGTCATTCCCGCACGCACAGTGTCCGTTCCGTCATCCTTGTATGGGGAATGAGTTGTCAAGAGGGCGTCGTTTGTTGGAGGCGGTCTTGGGCGCCGAGGCGAGGAGCGGTCAAGGTTGGCCGTAGG
>NZ_JADPKT010000007.1 GCF_023074075.1 Bradyrhizobium sp. 138
GCGGCATTTGGTGGCGGCTTCCATTGCGCCACACTCGACGTCCGACGGCGCGGCACATTGAAGAGCTATTTTTGAACCGACTTCCAACACGTCTCGTCGCACCGTTCTGCCTAAGTGGTGATTTCAGTCCGATCATGCCCAATAGAATAAAGCCGATGCAGGTAAGCCTAAGCAACGTCAGGGGCTCGTTAAATAGATAGATGCCGAGCGCCGTGGTGCCAACAGTGCCAATGCCTGTCCACACCACATAGGCTGTACCGACCGGCAGCGACTTAAGGGCGATTCCGAGGAACCCAATACTGGCCGCCATAGCGACAATTGTGCCGATTGTCGGTAAAACGCGCGCGAAGCCTTCCGTGAATTTGAGACCGATCGCCCAGGCGATTTCACACAGGCCAGCAACGAGCGGTAAGAGCCAAGCCATGGGAATGACCCTAAACGCTTGAACCACGAGCAATCTCTCTCAGGGTATGTTCCAAATCAATGCTTTGAAAGTTTTGTAGTAGGATCGGGCTTAGGGCTGGCCCCAAAGAGATCGAGCATTGCCCGCACACCGTCTTGGTCGTCTGCAACCACCGCACTGCTAACGGCGCAAGAGTCGGCTTGGGGTCAGGAGCAGACGATCGCGGCCAAGCCAAGTGACTTCCGCTGGCCGTTGCAACCCGACGCTGATGAGGACACGCCCTAGCTCGTTCGCCTGCCCCTACGCATCGTTGCCAGCACGATGTCGGCGGCGAGCACGCTCGGCAATTTGTTGCCGGTGGACATGATCTGATCGAGCTGGGCGAAGGCCTCGACCTGATGCCGGCGCAGCGGCGAATCCGTCAGCAACTCGGCGAGCGCCGGTGCCAGATTCTCCGACGTGCAGTCCTCCTGCAGGAACTCCGGAATCACGTCCTTGCCGATCACGAGATTGGCAAGGATCACCGAGGAGACGCGGATCGCGCGGCGCAGGATGAAGGCCTCGATGGCGCCGACGCGATAGGCCGTCACCATCGGAATGCCCGACAGCGCAAGCTCCAGCGTCACCGTGCCGGATTTGGCCAGCGCGGCCCGCGCGATGCGGAACGCGGCGCGCCGCTCATTTTCGCCGATCACGATCTGCGGCTTGACCGGCCAGTTCGCGATGCCTTCGCGGATGGTGGCTTCGAGATGCGGCATGGTCGGCAGCAGCAGCTCGAACGCGTGCCCTTCCGTCTGCAAGCGGCCGAGCGTTGCGCCGAACACCGCGAGATGGTGCCTGACCTCGCTGCGACGGCTGCCGGGCAGCACCAGCAGCACCGGCGGCTCGCCGGCGCGGCGCACCTGCTCCTCCGCATTCGGCCGCAACGACGGCAATTGCTCGATGAGGGGATGGCCGACATAGCTGCATGGCGGCCCGCCGAGCTTGCGGTATTCCTCCGGCTCGAACGGCAACAAACCGAGCACATGGTCGACGTAGCCGAGCATGGTCCGCGCCCGTCCCGGCCGCCAAGCCCACAGCTGCGGCGAGACGTAATCGACGACCGGGATCGCGGGATTCTTCGCGCGCACGCGGCGGGCGACGCGATGGGTGAAATCCGGGCTGTCGATGATGACGAGCGCGTCGGGCGCCGCCTCCAGCACAGCCTCCGCCGTCTTGCGGATCAACCGCAGGATCTTCGGCAATTGCTGCACCACCGCGGCGAAGCCGACGATCGACAGCTCCTCGATCGGAAACAGCGATTCCAGCCCCTCGCGCGCCATGGTGCGGCCGCCGACCCCGACGAACTCTACGCCGTCGCCGAGGCGCTGGCGCAGCACCTTCATCAAGGCGCTGCCGAGCCGATCGCCGGATTCCTCGGTGGCGATCAGGAAGATCTTGCGCTTGGGATCGCTCGACTGCATCACGCCGGCAGGCCAATGACGAAGAGATATTTCGCGTCGGCGAGCGCGATCATCGCCTGCGGCTCGGCGGCGATGGTGTTGCCGGCGATGACGGCGATGCCGGCCAAGCCCGCGGCGGCAACACCTTCGAGCGTGCGCGGCCCGATCGTCGGCAGGTCGAAGCGCAGATCCTGGCCACTCTTGGGCGCCTTCACCAGCACGCCGCGGCCCATGGCGGCGCGGATGCGCCCCTCCTCACGCAGCCGCGCCACGCGCGCGAGCAGCGCGTCGGTGCCCTCGATGTCCTCGACCGCCACCACATGGCCGTCGATCACCACCGCGGCCTGGCCGATGTCGAACGGTCCGAGCGCAGTCAGCACCGCACGGCCGCGCGCGATGTCGGTCTTGCTGTTGTCGTTCGGCCAGGCGCGGCTGATGCAGCCCTCGGGCATCAGGAGATCCGGTGCGACGTCCTTGATGCCGACCATGCGAAAGCCGTCCTGCTCGAGGAGGCGGCCGACGCCGGACAAGAGATGATCGTCGCCGCCGCGAAAGGCGCGGATGACGTTGCCGAGCAGGCGCAGCGTCTTGACGTCGAACCGGATCTCCGCAAGCGAAGGCCGCACCAAGGTGCCGATGAAGATCAGGTCGCGGCAGCCCTCCTCGCGGAACAGCCGCATCGCACGGCCGAGCTGGCCGACCGAGATCCAGCGGTGGCGGAACTTCTCCACCCGCGCCGGATCGCAGGCCCCCCGCAGCGGAAACAGCACCGGCGTGATGCCGCGTGCGGCGAGCGAATCGGCGACCGCGAACGGCATCGCGCCGCCGCCGGCGACGATGCCGACCGGCGAGGAAATCTCCGACGCCGCCGATGTCATGCCCGCGGCCATCCCAAGATCACTTCGTAATAGCGGGAAGACAGAGCGGGCGCTTGCCCTTGCCGATGAAGTCGAGAATCTCGGCAATCGCCGGATCCTCGCCCGCGAGCGGCCTGGATGCCTCCAGCCGCTCGGCGAAGGTGCCCGGTCCGTGGAAGAGCTTTTGGTAGAACCCACGCACGGTCGCGAGCCG
Source organism: Bradyrhizobium sp. 138 (assembly GCF_023074075.1). Lineage (GTDB taxonomy): Bacteria > Pseudomonadota > Alphaproteobacteria > Rhizobiales > Xanthobacteraceae > Bradyrhizobium. Next base: position 2,917 of record NZ_JADPKT010000007.1, read on the forward strand.
CTGCTTGGTGAACTTGCGCCGCTTCATGCCGATCAGGTTGAGGCCCTCAAGCACGGCGTATTGGCCGTTGACGAGGCCAAACGGGATGATGTCGTCGCGCACACCACACACGCCGCCAACCATGACCTGCGGCCCGATGCGGGTAAATTGATGCACGGCGGACAGTCCGCCGATGAAGACGAAGTCGCCAATCTCGCAATGACCGCCGAGCGTTGCCGACGTCGCGAAGATGACGTCATTGCCGACATGGCAATCGTGGCCGACATGGCTGCAGTTCATGAAATAGCCGCGGTCGCCAACCGTGGTGACCCCGCCGCCGGCGACGGTGCCGGCGTTCATGGTCACGGATTCGCGGATGGTGCAGCCCGAGCCGATCTTGAGCTGTGTCAGCTCGCCTCGATAGCTGAGCGACTGCGGCGGTGTGCCGAGCGAGGCGAACGGGTAGATGGTGCAATCGTCGCCGATCGTGGTCTGCGCGGTGATATGCACATGCCCGATCAGCTTGCAATTCTTGCCGATCACGACGTTGGGGCCGATGATGCAATAGGGCCCGATCTCGGTGCCCTCGCCGATCACGGCGCCGTCCGCGATCCGTGCGGTGGGATCAATCTTGCTCATCAAACCCAATCTTACTCGTCAAGAATGTCTGGTTATCTACTGAAGTCGCTCAGTTTTCCGGTGGTTAGCGCGACTATGCCCGATCTGTCCAGTGACGTATCATCTCTAGCTGTTTCAAGTACCGGATGAGGCGGCCGTCCCGGTCCGTCAACACGTTCAAGCGGAGCTTCAGCACCGTGGTCAGGGCCTTGGCACTTCTCTTCGCACAGCTCGCGGCCGCGCCGATCGTGTCCGAGACGGTCGAGACCGGCGATCGCCGGCCCATCGACCTCACGACATTCGAATGCCGTGACATCAGCCGCAGCACGGTGCTTCAGCGTGTCTGCTACGACCCCGCGCAGCACGATCTCGTCGTCGCGACTGGCGGCTTCTATGCGCGCTACTGCGGCGTCGCGGCCGAGACAGTCGACCGCCTTCTGGGCGCGCCATCCATGGGTCAATTCTTCAACCGGCATATCAGGCGCGAGGCCGCCGGCAGCCGCTACGATTGCAGCGCGTAAGCCTCGGCCTGAAGCCGCTCAGTCCGTCAGCATGGCGCCGACATCGGCTTCCGCAACCACCTGCCCGTTGACCTTGGCGTCGCCGTGAAACCACCACATGGCCTTGCGCCGGCCGAGCGAGCGCATGTGGTACTCGATGGTGTCACCGGGCAGCACGGGCTTGCGGAACTTGCACTTGTCGATGGTGAGAAAATAGACCGCCCGCGGCTTCTCGGTGCCTTCGACCGACTTGATGCCGATCACGCCCGCGGTCTGCGCCATTGCTTCGATCATCATGACGCCGGGATAGACCGGGCGCTCCGGGAAATGCCCCTGGAAGGCCGGCTCGTTGAAGGTGACGTTCTTGATGCCGATGCCGCTGTAGTCGGCGCGGATATTGATCACGCGGTCGATCAGCAGCATCGGAAAGCGGTGCGGCAGGGTCTGGAGGATCGCGTTGATATCCACCAGCTCGAACTTAACAGGTGATTCCGCCGTCATTCCCGTCCCTCGTCCTTCGCATCGGCCTTACTGTCGCGCACCAGGCGTTCCACCGCGATGATCTCCTTGAACCACTGCTTGGTCGGTTTGGCAAAAAAGCCACCCCAGCGTCCGCCTGCGGGGATGTCGTCCTTGACGCCGCTCATCGCGGTGACCTGGGCCCCATCTCCGATCTTGAGGTGGTTGTTGATGCCAACCTTTGCTCCCAGCGCCACGTTGTCGCCGATGGTCAGGCTGCCGGCGAGCCCGATCTGAGCCGCCAGCAGGCAATTCCGGCCGATGGTCACATTGTGGCCGATCTGGACCTGATTGTCGATTTTGGTGCCCTCCCCGATCACGGTGTCACGCAAGGACCCGCGATCGATAGTGGTGCCGGCGCCGACCTCGACATTGTTCTGGATCAGCACCCGGCCGGTCTGCGGCACTTTCAGATGGCCCTCGGGGCCGAAGAAGATGAAGCCGTAGCCGTCCTGGCCGATCGAGCAGCCGGGATGGATCAGCACGTCGTTGCCGATCAGGGCGCACTGGATGGCTGTGCGGGCGCCGACATTGCAGTCCCGGCCGATCTTGACCCCGGGGCCGATCACCGCCCCGGCGCCGACCACCGTGCCGCTGCCGATCTCGACGTCCGGGCCGATCACTGCCAGCGGATCGACGATCACGCCGTCCTCGAGCCGGGCCGTGGGGTCGATGATCGCGGACGGCGCGATGCCGTCATTGCCGACCCAGGATTGCGGCCTGAGCGCGTCGCCATGCCATTCCCGGGCGAGCCTGACGAAGGCCCGGAACGGCTGCGCCACCCGCAGCACGGCCACATGCGCGGGCACCTGCGCCTCGAAGCGCGGGCTTACCAGGCATGCGCCGGCTTTGGTCGCCTTGAGCTCGTCGGCGTATTTCAGATTGTCGAAGAACGCCAAATGCATCGGGCCTGCTTCGTCGAGCGAAGCAAGGCCCGTGATGATGTGGCCGCCCCGGCCGGGATCGACCAGCTGCGCCTGAGTCAGCGCGGCAATGTCAGCCAGCGCTGAGGCAGGCGGTTTTGTGAAGAAGATCGGCTGCGCCATTCCACCCCGTCGCGGTCCGGCTTCGGCATGAAGCGGTCAGGCCGCATCATGCCCCATCTCTTGGAATGGCACGATCCCTTTCGGAAACCGGCTCCAGTGATCCGGATCGTGCCGTGCTGATCGAACTAGAACGTGGTGCCGCCGCCGAACCGGAACTCCTGCGTGCGGTCGTACTTGCCCTTGCTGAGCGGCACGGCGTAGTCAAAGCGCAGCGGGCCGAACGGCGACTGCCAGATCAGGCCGACACCGACCGACGAGCGCACCACCTTGCTGTCGTCATAGACGAGGCCGGTACAGGTGCCGGTGGACGACGGATTGACGCTCGACGGGATACAGCCGGGCACATTGACCTCGTTGGTCGTGGTCCAGCTCGTCGGTCCCCTATAATCGTAGAGGCCGCCGGCGTCGGCATAGACCGCGCCCTTCAGACCCACTTCCTTCGGCAGGAACCAGAACGGCATCTGCAATTCGAGCGAAGCACCCCAGTACTTGGTGCCGCCGAGCGCATCCTGCGTACCAAAGGGGTTCAAGTCGCGCGGGCCGATGCCGTTCGGGGCAAAGCCGCGGACCAGATTCGGACCCATCTGGAAGTGATCGAGCATCCGCAGATCATCGTTGATCTTGGTCAGAATACCGCCTTGGAGACGGACGAGACCGACGATGTCAGACACCAGCGGAGCATAGTACTTTCCGTCCGCGACGGTCTTCAGATAGGAGACGTCGCCGCCGACACCGGCGAAGTCCTGCCGGAAGTCGATGAGCAGACCGTCGGTGGGGTTCTTGTTGTTGTCCAGCGTGTTGTAGGTCAGCGTGTAGCCGAGCGCCGAGGTCAGGGTCTTGCCGTTGGCAAGCTCCTTGCGCACCGGCAGCGAGGCTTCGCCGTCGTAGTAGCAGCCGAGGCCGTTGGTCGCGCTGAGATCCGGGACGCCGCCATTGGCAGCGGAGAAGGCTGGGCTTGTATTGCCCGCAACGCCGTTATTCAAACAGTTCGCCAGGTAGCCCGGCAGCGAGATTTCCTGCTGGTAGATCGAGTAGCGCAGCTGGAGCGACAGATCTTCGCGCAGGGAGAAGCCGAGGCGCGGCGAGAAGCCCAGCGTCTTGGTGCCGTAGGAGATGTAGTTGTTGGCGAGTTGCTGGCGCTGATAGAGGTCGAGGCCGAGCGCGACGCGGTAATCGAGCAGATATGGCTCGACGAACGACAGCGAGTAGCCGCGGGCATATTGGCCATAGGTCACCGACGCTTTGGCGAACAGGCCGCGGCCGAGCAGATTGCGCTCGGAGATCGAGACTTCGGCCAACGCGCCATCCGTGGTGGAGTAACCGCCCGAGACCGAGAAGTCGCCGGTCGATTTCTCTTCCATGTCGACGATCAGGATCACGCGGTCGCTCGACGAGCCCGGCTCCGTCGTGATCTTCACGCTCTTGAAATAGTCGAGGTTCTTCAGGCGCCGCTCGGCACGGTCGACCAGGGCGCGGTTGTAGGCATCTCCTTCCGAGATGTCGAACTCGCGGCGGATCACGTAATCGCGCGTGCGCGTGTTGCCGCGAAGGTTGATGCGCTCGATATAGGTGCGCGGGCCCTCGTCGATGTTGAACACGACGGAGACGGTGTGCGCCTCGAAATTGCGGTCGCCGCCGGGACGGACCACGGCGAAGGCATAACCGCGGCGCGAGGCCTCGATCTGCATTTCCTCGACCGACTTCTCGACCGATTCGACGTTATAGAGGGAGCCGACATTGACGCGGGAATAGCCGCGCATCGAGCTGGGATCGAAATTCGGAATGCTGGAGCGGAAATCGACCGCGCCGACGCGGTACTGAACGCCTTCCTCGATCTTGAAGGTGACGTTGAAGCCCTTCTTCTCCGGATCGTATTCGGTGAGCGCGGCCACGACCTGGACGTCGGCGAAACCGTGTTTGAGATAGAAGCGGCGGATCAGGTCGCGATCGGCCTCGACGCGATCGGGATCATAGACGTCACCGCTGCCGAGGAAGCTCAAGAGGTTCGTTTCGCGCGTCTTGATGACATCCCTGAGACGATAGGACGAGAACGCAACGTTGCCGACGAACTCGATCGATTTGACGCCGGTCTTGGCGCCCTCCTCGACCGTGAAGATGAGATCGACGCGGTTGTTCGGCTGCTCGATGATCTCAGGCGTGACGTGGACGTCGTAGCGGCCCGACCGGCGATAGATTTCAGCGATTCGCAGCGTGTCGGACTGCACCATGGCGCGGGAGAAGGTGCCGCGCGCCTTGGACTGAACTTCAGCGGTGAGCTGCTCGTCCTTGATCTTCTTGTTGCCCTCGAAGGCGACCCGGCCAATCACCGGGTTTTCCACCACCGAGACGATGATCTGGCCGCCGGAGCCGCGGTTGATCCTGACGTCCTGGAACAGGCCCGTCTCGATCAACGCCTTGAGGCCGTCGTCGACGGCGGCTTGATCCAGGCGACCGCCCGGACCCGGCTTGAAATAGGAGCGGATCGTCTCCACCTCGACGCGGCGATTTCCTTCGACGGAAATCGACTGAACGGTCTGAGCGAGCGCAGACGAAGACACAAAAACAGCCCCAACCGGGGCAACCACCGGCGCGCCGAACATGATCAGGGTTGCGAGCAAGCCCCCCCGGAGTCGCAGTCCAAACTTCATCGCGCAACGCGCCCTTATCATTCCGAGCCAGACCCAACCCCAACGCCGGTCTGGAGATTCCCCAAGTCGAGGCCGCTTGTAGCCAATTTCCCCGACGCCGCAAACGGCCGAAAGCGTCGTGATTTCAATTTCATTCCAAGACGTTGCTCAACAGCAACGCCACAAAAAAGCCTCCATCAAGAGGCCGCCATCCGCAGGATGTCGTTGTAGGTCGCAAACACCATCAACATCAGCACCAAGCCGAGCCCGATTCGGAATCCCATCTCCTGAGTCCGCTCGGACAGGGGCCGGCCACGAACCACCTCAGCCGCGTAGAACATAAGGTGACCGCCATCGAGCAGCGGGATCGGGAACAGGTTCAACAGGCCAATCGATACCGACAGCACCGCGCACAAATTGATCACGAACTGGAACCCGGCGCTGGCCGCCTGCCCCGACATCTTCGCGATTCCCAGGACGCCGCTAACCTCGTTGGGATTGCCGTTTCCGACGAACAGCGATCCCAGGAACTTGAAGGTGCTGGTGATGATGAACCAGACCTGCTCGACCCCGATCTTGAGTGCCTCGCCGACGCCGACCGGCGCGGTCGAGGCCTCGCCGGCCTGCGACTTGTGCTCGACGCCGAGCACACCGAGACGGTGGCTGTTGCCGAATGGATCCTTGCGCTCGAGCAGCGCCGGGGTTGCGGTCAGCGAGACGATGGTACCGTCCCGCTTCACCTGGAAGGCAAGCGCCGAACCGGCGTTCATCGCAACGATTCGCTGCATGTCGGCAAAGCTCTCGATCGGCTTGCCGTCGATCTGGACGACGATGTCCCCGACCTTGAAACCGGCCGCAGCGGCGGCGCCGTCGGCGACGACGCCGTCAACGCGCGCGATCGTGCTCGGCTTGCCGTAATACAGCGCCATGCCCGCGAAGATCAGCGCACCCAGGATGAAATTGGCGATCGGTCCGGCCGCGACGATGGCAGCGCGCGGGCCGACCTTCTTGTGGTGGAAGCTACCGGCGCGCTCCTCGGGAGACATGGCCGCGAGCGTCTGGGCCGACGGGGTCGAGGCCTCGCTCTCGTCGCCGAAGAACTTGACGTAGCCGCCGAGCGGAATTGCCGAGATCTTCCAGCGGGTGCCGTGGCGGTCATTGAAACCGACCAGCTCAGGTCCGAAGCCGAGCGAGAAAGTTAACACGCGAACGCCCGCCCAGCGCGCGACCAGAAAGTGGCCGAGCTCATGGAAGAACACGACGATCGTCAGAACGAACAGGAAGGGAACCGCGTAGCCGAGGAGCCCATGGCTCAACGTATTGAAACTATGGACGAAAAAGTCGATCATCGATTTCCCTCATCCAGCGCCGCAAGGCCCTGGCCGCGAACCATCTAGGATGCCTTTAAGGCAATTTGAGGCAATAGGGCGGCAGCCCTATTTCGAGCAACATGGTCAACAGAGATTGCATCGTCGGCGGACGTCAGGGGCGCCTGGTTCCCGCTGCGGATCCAGTCGTCCAGTGTCGCTTCCACCAGCCGGGCAATCGCGCCGAACCGGATCTTGCCGGCGATGAACGCGGCGACCGCGACCTCGTTGGCTGCGTTGTAGACGGTGGTCGCCCCCTTCCCGGTCCGGAGCGAATCGAAAGCCAAGCGCAGCCCGGGGAAGCGCTCGAAATCGGGGGCCTCGAAGGTGAGCTGGCCAATCTTGGCGAGGTCCAGCCTGGCCGCCGGTCCCTTGATGCGATCGGGCCAGCCGAGGCAGTGCGCGATCGGGGTGCGCATGTCGGGCGCGCCGAGCTGGGCCATCACCGAGCGGTCGGAAAACTCGACCATGCCGTGGATGATCGACTGCGGATGAACGAGAACATCGATCTCGTCGGGCGTAAGCGCGAACAGATAGGACGCCTCGATCACCTCGAGCCCCTTGTTCATCATCGAGGCGGAATCGATCGTGATCTTCTGGCCCATGCTCCAGTTCGGATGCTTCAAGGCCTGCGCAAGGGTCGCCTGCTCGATATCCGCCGGCTTCCAGGTGCGGAATGGGCCGCCCGAGGCCGTGATGATGACGCGCACGAGCTCGTCGCGATTGCCTGACGCGAGCGCCTGGAACAGCGCATTGTGCTCGGAATCGGCCGGCAGGATGCAAGCGCCCGCCTTGGCCGCACGCTGCATGAAGAAATCACCGGCGCAGACCAGACATTCCTTGTTGGCCAGCGCCACATGCGCGCCGCGATCGACCGCTGCCAGTGCCGGTTTCAATCCGGCAGCGCCACTCACGGCCGCCATCACCCAATCGGCCGGACGCGCGCCGGCTTCGATCACCGCGCTTTCACCGGCACCGCATTCGGTGCTCGTTCCCGCCAGTGCGGACTTGAGCTCGGCGAGCTTGGAAGTGTCAGCGATTGCGACGTAACGCGCGGAAAATTCCTTCGCGAGCTTCGCCAGCGCTTCGACGTTGCCGTTCGCCGTCAGCGCCTCGACGCGGTAGCGCTCGGGCGAGGCGCGCAGCAGATCCATCGTGCTGTCGCCGATCGAGCCGGTGGCGCCGAGAACCGTGACGCTGCGGACATCGGACGCAGCAAGCCTGTTATTACGCAATGGGACCGCGCTCATATCCTCACCAAACCATAAGACCGCTTCCGGCGCTATGCACACCATGGCGGAGAAAGCCGATAATCCATGCCGCCAGGATGGCGGCGACAAAGCCGTCCAGGCGGTCCAGAAGCCCGCCATGGCCGGGAATTAAGTGACTGGAATCCTTGACGCCGAAGCGCCGCTTCACTGCGGATTCGAACAGATCGCCGAGCGCCGACACCACCGAGAGGATGGCGCTGACGAGGAGCAATGGCGCCATCTTTCCGAGCCCGCAAGCGGCAAATCCGACCGCAACCAAGAGGCTTGCGACAAAGCCGCCGAGAGCGCCCGCCCAGGTCTTCTTGGGGCTCACGCGCGGCCATAGCTTCGGTCCGCCGATGCTGCGGCCGGCGAAATAGCCGCCGATATCGGTCGCCCACACCACGAGCAGCACGAACATCAATGCGGAGAACCCGTTGACGAGATCCTTTCGCACCAGGATCGCGGCCAGTAGCGCCGCCGCCGCGTAGGCGAAGCCGGTCGCTGCCCACAAGAACTTGCCCCGCGCAATCAGCGTCACGATCGCACCGCCGACAAGGCCGACGACGACTGAGGTCTTGAGCGCGCCGAAAGCGACGGCGGCCCCCATCATGGCGATGACGATCGTGCCTGCGCCGGTCAGCGCGACCGAGGCCGCGCCCACCACCATCAGCCATTCCGCGAACAGTCCGATCGATACCAGGGTGACGAGAAGCGCCCACAACCAGCCGCCGGCATAGGCCAGCGCAATGGCGAGCGGCGCCAGCACCAGCGCTGCGAGGACTCGCATCACGAGATTGCTCGGGGCAGGCTTGGCGCCCGCCGGTGCGGAATCTTGTTCGCTCACGAGGCGGTTTTCGCAACCAGACCGCCGAAACGGCGCTCGCGCCTGGCGAATTCGGCGATCGCGCTTTCCAGCGCCGCCTTGTCGAAATCGGGCCAGTGGATCGGAACGAACACGAGCTCGCTATAGGCGGCCTGCCACATCAGGAAATTGGACAGGCGCTGCTCGCCGCTGGTGCGGATGATGAGATCGGGATCTGGAATATCGGGCGCATCGAGATGCGCGCCGAGCGTTTCGGCGTCGATCGTATCAGGGTCGCGCCTGCCCTCCGCGACCTCACGGGCGAGCTTCTGCGCCGCCTTCGCGATCTCCTGCCGCGAGCCGTAGTTGAAGGCGACGACGAGCGTGAGACGCGTGTTGTCGCGCGTCAGCTCTTCGGCCTCGTTCAAAAGCGCGCAGATGTCGCTCTCCAGCCCTTCGCGCTCGCCGATGATGCGGACCTTGACGCCGTCACGATGCAGGCTCGCCAGGTCGTTGCGGATGAAGCGGCGCAGCAGACCGAAGAGATCGCCGATTTCGCTCGCCGGGCGCGACCAGTTCTCCGACGAGAAGGAGAAGATGGTGAGATAGCGGATGCCGAGCTCGTGCGAGGCACGCACGACGCGGCGCAGGGCCTCGACGCCGCGGCGATGCCCTTCCGCACGCGGCAAACCGCGCGCGGCCGCCCAACGCCCGTTGCCATCCATGATGATGGCGACATGCGCGGGCGCCTCGGACCGATCGGGTCCTTCCGTTGCGGGCGCGGCGGCGTTGGACATGAAGGCGATGCCTTAAACGGTGAGGATTTCTTTTTCCTTAGCGGCCAGCAACTGGTCGATTTCGGCGATGGTGCCGTCGGTCGCCTTCTGCACCTCGTCGGCGTGGCGCTTCTGGTCGTCCTCCGACATCTCGTGGTTCTTCTCGAGCTTCTTGAGGACGTCGAGACCGTCGCGGCGGACATGGCGCGCGGCGACCTTGGCGGCTTCGGCATATTTATGCGCGACCTTCACCAGCTCCTTGCGCCGCTCCTCGTTGAGTTCGGGGATGCGCAGACGCAACACCTGGCCCTCGGTCGCGGGCGACAGGCCGAGATTGGAATCGACGATCGCCTTCTCCACCGCCTTGACCATCGACTTGTCCCAGACCTGCACCGAGATCAAACGCGGCTCCGGCACGCTGACGGTGGCGAGCTGGTTCAGCGGCATGTGACCACCGTAAGCGTCGACCTGCACCGGATCGAGCATCGAGGCGGAGGCGCGCCCCGTGCGCAGGCCTCCGAGCTCGTGCTTGAGCGAGGCGACGGCGCCCTGCATGCGGCGCTTCACTTCGTTGAGGTCGAAATTACCCGTGGGCATCACGTTTCTCCTTCAAAATCCCGGCGACCGCTCGGCGCCCCCTTCCGCGGGTGCGCCAGACGAGCCGTCAGCCGGCGACGATGGTTCCGTGGCCGACGCCACGCAGAATCGCGCCGATCGACCCCGGCTCCGCGATCGAGAATACGATGATAGGCAGCGCCGTCTCGCGGGCAAGCGCGAAGGCGGTCGCATCCATCACCTTGTAGCCGCCCTCGATCGCCTGCGAATGGGTCAGCCGGTCAAACCGCGTGGCGGCCGGATCCTTCTTCGGATCCGCCGAGTAGACGCCGTCGACATTGGTCGCCTTCAGCACCGCCTGGGCGCCGATCTCGGCGGCGCGCAGCACCGCGGTCGTATCGGTGGTGAAGAACGGATTACCGGTGCCGCCGCCAAGCAGCACGATGCGGCCCTCGGCGAGATATTTGTGCGCCGCAGTGCGGGTGAACAGCTCGGAAATCTCGGGCATGACGAAGGCCGACAGCGTGCGCGCCGGCGTGCCCTTGCGCTCGATCGCCGCTTCCAGCGCGAGGCAGTTCATCATGGTGGCGAGCATGCCCATGGTGTCGCCGGTCGGGCGCGATACGCCGCGGGCCGAGACCTCGACGCCGCGCACGATATTGCCGCCGCCGATCACGACCGCAACCTCGGTGCCGAGCTTGCGGGCGGCGATCAGATCGTCCGCAACCCGGTCGACGGTCGGCTGGTCGATGCCAAAGCCTTGCTGTCCCGCGAGATATTCGCCGGACAGCTTGATCACGACGCGACGATAGACCGGATCAGTCATGAGCACTTTCCTTGTCCGGGCGCCGCTTCCGGCGGCACGCCGGAAGGATCGTTCCGGCGCTTACTTCTTGCCGCTGGCCGCGGCGACCTCGGCTGCGAAGTCGCTTTCCTGCTTCTCGATTCCCTCACCGAGAGCATAGCGCACAAAGCCGGCGATCTTCACAGCGCCGCCGACCTTGCCCTCGGCCTCCTTCACGGCCTGCGCCACCGACTTGCCGGTGTCGTGGATGAAGGCCTGCTCGAGCAGACAGACTTCCTTGTAGTAGGTCTTGAGGCCGGACTCGACGATCTTCTCGATCACGTTCTCGGGCTTGCCCTGCTGGCGGTATTTGTCGGCCAGCACGTCCTTCTCGCGCTTGACGACCGCCGGATCGAGGCCGGACGGATCGAGCGCCAGCGGGTTGGTGGCGGCGATGTGCATGGCGATCTGGCGGCCGAGGGCTGCGAGCTCGTCGGCCTTGCCGGGCGATTCCAGCGCCACGATCACGCCCATCTTGCCGGCGCCATCGACCACGGCACCGTGGACGTAATGCGCCACGGCGCCCTGGCTCACCTCGAGCGAAGCTGCGCGGCGCAGCGTCATGTTCTCGCCGATGGTGGCGATCGCGTCATTGATCGCGGCTTCGACCGTGACGTCACCGACCTTGGCGGCCTTGATCTTCTCGACATCGGCGCCGACATCGAATGCAACCTGGGCAATCATCTTGACCAGGCCCTGGAACTGACCGTTGCGCGCGACGAAGTCGGTCTCGGAATTGACCTCGACCACGACGCCCTTGGTGCCCTTGGTGAGCGCGCCGATCAGACCCTCGGCCGCGACGCGGCCCGACTTCTTGGCGGCCTTGGACAGACCCTTCTTGCGCAGCCAATCCTGCGCCGCTTCCATGTTGCCGTCGTTCTCGGTCAGCGCGGCCTTGCAGTCCATCATGCCCGCGCCGGTTGACTCGCGCAGGTCCTTGACCATCGCAGCTGTGATCGTTGCCATCGTTGAAAATCCTTTGTGCCTGCCGGTTCGCCGCGGCGCGGCCCGATCGCCTCGCCGCGGTCCATCTCAGGGATTCGCGTCAACTGAATGGTGGCCGGATCCTATCCGGCCAATCCATCGCTCTTTTTTGACTATTCCGCTTCCGCGGTCAGCGCCTTGGCCTTGGCCACCCAGGCGTCCGCACGGCTCGGCAGACCGACTTCTTCGCCGATCTTGTGCGCGGTGTCGTGATCGAGCTCGGCGAGCTGCCAGTAGTGGAAGATGCCGAGGTCGTTGAACTTCTTCTCGATCGCACCCGACACGCCCGGGAGCTTCTTGAGGTCGTCGGCGGTGCCGCGCGGACCTGCAAGGCCCTGGAAGCCGCTCGACGAGGGCGCCGGCAGCTCTTCAGCAAGCGGACGGGCCGAGGCGCCGACGTCGATGCCCGAATCGCCCTGGGCACGGGAGATACCGTCGATCGCCGCGCGGGCGATCAGATCGCAATAGAGCGCGATCGCACGGCCGGCGTCGTCGTTACCCGGCACCACATAGGTGATGCCCTTGGGGTCCGAATTGGTGTCGACGATCGCGGCGACCGGGATGTTGAGGCGCTGGGCCTCCTGGATCGCGATGTCTTCCTTGTTGGTGTCGATCACGAAGATCAGGTCGGGCAGTCCGCCCATGTCCTTGATGCCTCCGAGCGAACGGTCGAGCTTGTCGCGCTCGCGCTGAAGCGTCAGGCGCTCCTTCTTGGTGTAGGAGCTGGCATCGCCGCCCGACAGCACGTCGTCGAGGTGCCGCAGGCGCTTGATCGAGGCCGAGATCGTCTTCCAATTGGTCAGCGTGCCGCCGAGCCAGCGCGAATTGACGAAATACTGCGCGCAGCGCTTGGCAGCGTCCGCGACGCCGTCCTGCGCCTGGCGCTTGGTGCCGACGAACAGGATGCGGCCGCCCTTGGCGACGGTGTCGCTGACCGCCTGCAAGGCCGTGTGCAGCATCGGCACGGTCTGCGCGAGGTCGACGATGTGAATGTTGTTGCGAGCGCCGAAAATGAACGGAGCCATTTTCGGATTCCAGCGGTGAGACTGGTGACCAAAGTGCACGCCAGCTTCAAGCAGCTGACGCATAGTGAAATCGGGTAGCGCCATCGTTCTAATTCTCCGGTTGGTTCCTCCGGAAACGTGTGAGCAAGACGGAGCGTTCTCGCCCCGGCTGCCACCGGACGGCCTTGTGAGCCATGTTTCCGTGTGAGATGGCGCGCTATATAGCGCCATTTCGGCCAGAAGCAAGGAAATAACGGGCCCATCTGGGGCACCGGAAAGCTTCGGTTGCTTCCCGGCACCCCCGGATGCCTAGCACTTCGGCTGGCCGGGCGGGCAAGGCTTTGGTGGCGGTCCGGCCGGCCGCGGCGGCGGGGGTGGTGCCGCACGCGGCGCGGCGGCCATGGGAGGCGGCGCCGGCCGCGCCACAGGAGGTGGCGCCGCACGCGCCATCGGCGGCGGTGGCGCTGGACGCGCCATAGGGGGAGGTGGCGCTGGACGCGCCATGGGGGGCGGTGCGGGCCGGGCAATGGGCGGCGGGGGTGCCGGTCGTGCCACCGCCACCGGCGGAGGCGCAGCCCTTGGCGGCGGAGGTGGTGCGACCCGCGGCGGTGGTGGCGGGGCCGGTCTCGCCAGAGCTTGCGGATGGGCTGGGGGCGCAACGGGCCTGGCGGCCTGCGGTAACGCGGCGGGCCGGTGATCCGGAACCCTGGAGGGCTCCCGTGCTGCCACCGGTGGCGGCGGAGGTGCCACCGGCTTGACCGTGTTCGGAACGGCCGGTTTGCCAGTAGCCGCGCTCGGCGGCGGCAAACCGCCCGGTTGCGGGCCGGTCGGCCTGCCGCGCGGGTCAGCCGCGGACGGAGGCGATGCCCCCGGCCTGGGTAGCCCCGCGGACGGGGTCGTTCCTCCGGGAGCCGGCGGATGGTTGGGCGCCGTCGCGGTCGCCGCGTTCGGCTGCGCGGGCGGGTTATTGCCGGCGGGCGACGTGGTGGTCGCAACGGGTTTGCCAGGAGCTGAGACAGCGCCGGGCGCGCCCCCTGCTCTTGCTGGGGGCGGTGGTCCGCCAGGTGTCCCTGGGACCGGCAACGTGTTCGCCTGCGGCAGCTTGGCCGGCGCTGCTCCGTGCGGGATGGTAGCAGCGTTGCCAGTCGGGGCCGTCGCGGCCGGACCCGGTGTGCCGCTCGGCGTGACAGTGCCGGGCGCCACCCCTGCCCCCGCCGGCGGAGCGCCAGGAGTCCCCGGCGATGGCGGGGTGGCCTGCGGCAGCTTGGCCCCTGCCGGGGGCTGCGCTGTTGTGGCGGGAGCGACATTGGCCGGAGCAGCTGCCGGGATACCCGGCTTCGCTGTCGGTTGGATGGTCGCGCTCGGCGGCATCGGCGCCTTGCCCTGCTGAATCAGGGCGGCGCGCTGCGCGACGGCCTGCGGCACGGCCGGACCTGCCGGGTTGGCACGACCGGCAACGGCTGGCGCCAGATTGGCCGGACCGGGTCCCGGCCCCGCAGCCGGCGCAGGCGCCGGCGGGCGATTGATCACCGTGTTGATCACCGTCGTATTGTGGATGTTCTGGTAGATGATGTTGTTCGGCGGCGGCGCGACATAGACCGGCGGCCTCACGAACACCGGGATCGGCACGAACACCGGCTGCGGCAGCACGAACAAGCCGACGACGGGCAGCGGCGGCGGCAGCACGACGAAATCCGGTGGCGGCGGCGGCAGATAATAGACCGGCGGCGGCGGTGGCGGCGCGAAGCCGAAATCGGGGTCGCTGAAATACAGCACCGGGCGATCGACATAGACCACCTCCTCCGGTGGCGGTGGCGGCACGTCGTAATCGATCATCGCAAAGGTCGGTGGCGGCTCGGCCGGCGCGGTGAGGATAGCAAGGCGCCGGCGTGCATCGGCCGCGTGCGGCCCGCGCGGATAGCGGCGCAGATAGGACCAATAGGCCTCCGGCGTATCGGTCCGGTATGTCCGCCGCCAGGTGATCGCCTCGCGCCGCGCCGCGACGATCGCCATCACGCGCTTTGACAAGGGATCACCGGGATAGGCCGCGAGGAATTCCTCGTAGGCCGCAAGCGTGTCACGCTCGAGCGCGGCGGCATAGGCGTCCTGCACGCCGAGATCGCGGATCGGCTTGCTGCGAATCGCGGCGACCTGATCGGGCGCGGCTTCCGGTGGCGGCGCGTCGGGCCCGCGCTCGAAGAACGAGAATGGCGCGGTGATCTTCTGCTCGTTCCAAGGCACTTGTGCACCCTTGGAAGCCTCGTTCACGCGCAGGCGGAGGCGGTCGAAGACCTCAGGCAGCGGCAGGCCGCCGGTGCGGATCATCTCGGCCAGCGACTGGGCGTAGATGCCGTAGGGCCCCGGCTCCTCCGGCGCCACCGTGCCGGGCGCGGCGTTGAAGGCGATCAGCATGTTCGGATCAGGTTCGACCAGCGCCAGTCCGCTCGCGATCGGCTGGCCGCCCTCGATGAAGGGCTGCGCGCGAGCAGCGTCGAGCACGACGATGTTGGCCTTGAGCGGAATGGCCGCAAGCTGCCGCGCGTAGTCGCTGATGCGCAAAGCCTCGGTCGGAATGTCGGTGTCGCGGCTGATGTTGGAATCGACCGGGATGAAATAGTTCTCGCCGGCAAGCTGCACGCCGTAACCGGCCAGATAGACCATCGCGACGGTGCCAGGTCCCGACGCCTGGGCCTTTTGGACGAAGTCGCGAAAACTCTTGCGCAGCGTATCGCCGTCGAGATCGCGGGCGCCGACGACGTCGAAGCCCGCCGCCTGCAGCGTCTGCGCGATCAGGCCGGCATCGTTCGCAGTCGTTGCCAGCGGCGACTTGGCGTAGGCGCCATTGCCGACCACCAGCGCAATCCGCTTCTCCTGCTGCTGCGCGCGCGCCTCGCCCGGCGCGCTGGCGGCAAGGGCCACGATCGGCAGGAGAAAGCAGATAAAGACCCTGAGCGTCCCACGCATGGCTTGCTGCCCGTTATTGTTGTTGAGGTGCCACCACGCATGAAGCGCGCGGCCGGCTGAACGAGGGTTGAACGAAAGGCTCGGATTGAGGCGGTGGCGTGGCCACGCCGCTGCCGGCGTAAGGCCAGCGCTAGAGCACGACGAGGCGGTCTTCCCCTCTGGCCTCCAGTTCACGCCATGCCGCGAGGCCGAAGTCAACAAACGCCCACGCTCGCTTATTCGGCCAGTCGAAGCTCCGCAACCGTCGTCCGCGCGGCCTGTTCCTCCAGCGGCAGAAAATCCAGGGGCCCCTGATTCTTGTAGCCCGAGGTGATCGCGAGCGTGAGGCCCCAGCCGAGCAATCCCGTACTCGAATTTGCGATCATCGCGTTTTTGCGCTCGCTGAAGCGCGCCACGAAGAACAAGGTCTGGCCCGATCGAGCGGTGAAGTCCACGCGCGTGACACCGAGCGCTGCCTCTTCCGCCACGAATTGATGTTGGCCTGCGGGCCGGTCGACATAGACGTATGTCCCGGTCTTCAGACCTTTGATCGGTGTTCCATCGATGCTGAAGGCCCAGTCGGGATCGCCAATCCCGCCGAAGCCCTTTTCGCGAAGGACGACCACACGTGCATGCCCTGCTTTGGGTGGACCGATCTTTCGCTCCGTTGCCGAATAGTCGAGCCCGCTCCTAGCGGTTTCACAGCCGCACAGCAACACGGCGGCCACGAATAGTACCAGTCCACGCAGCAACATCACGCCCCCAGACATTCCCGGGACGCATCCTAGTGGAAAGCACCGCCTGGTTGCAACATCATGACCACGACCACCGTGCCAGACTAAAGCTGCTGCACGTCCACCACGCCCGCGACGGCCTTGATCGCGCCGGCGATCTGCGGCGAGACCTTGAAGCGGCCGGGCAGCTTCATCTCGACCTCGGTCTCGAGGTCGAGCATCATCACGAGCGAGACCTCGCCGTCGCCATTGGAGCGCGGCGCGAGGCCCGGACTGCCGATCTTTGGCGCAGCGCCATTCGATGCGGCCATGTCGGGGCCGGCCAAACGCTTGGCGATCGATTCCAGCGGCTTGGTGTCGCGCACGAAGATGCGCAGCCCCTTCTGCGTCTTGGCGGCGGCATCATCCAGCGGCTCGGCATGCAGCACGCGGGCGCGGACGTCCTCGCCCTGAAGCTCGGCCCCGAGCTGCAGCAGCACGGCGGCGCCCGGCTCCAGCACGTCGCGATATTGCGCAAGGCCTTCGGAGAACAGCACCGCCTCGAAATGGCCGGTGGGATCAGACAGGCCCATGATGCCCATCTTGTTGCCGGTCTTGGTGCGCCGCTCCATGCGCGAGACCACGGTGGCTGCGACCTTGCCGGCGGTGGCGCCGGTCTTCACCGCGCGCGAGAATTCCGCCCAGCTCTGCACCCGCAGGCGCTTCAGCACGGTGGCGTAATCGTCGAGCGGATGTCCCGACAGGAAGAAGCCGATCGCATCATATTCGCGGCGCAGCCGTTCGGCCGGCAACCAAGGCTCGATCTGCGGCAGCATGATGGTCGGCGCATCCGCCGACATCCCGAACATGTCGTTCTGGCCGATGCTCTCGGCCTGATGCGCGCGCTGGCAGGCGGCGAGGATCGAGTCCGCGCCGGCGAAGACGCGTGCGCGGTTCGGCTCCAGCGTGTCGAAGGCGCCGGCGGCGGCGAGACTTTCGATGATGCGCTTGTTGATCGCGCGCGGATTGACCCGTGCGGCAAAGTCGGCGAGCGAGGTGAACAATCCCCGCTTGGTGCGCTCCTCGATGATCTGCTCGATCGCCTGGATGCCGACGCCCTTGAGCGCTGCGAGCGCGTAGTAGATCGTCTTCTCGCCAACCTCGAAGGTCGCGCCGGAGCGGTTGATGTTCGGCGGCTCGACCTTGATGCCGAGGCGCTGCGCCTCCGAGCGGAATTCGGACAGCTTGTCGGTGTTGTTCAGATCGAGCGTCATCGACGCTGCGATGAACTCCACGGGATAATGCGCCTTCATGTAGGCGGTGTGGTAGGACACCAGCGCATAGGCCGCCGCGTGGCTCTTGTTGAAGCCGTAGTCGGCGAACTTGGCGAGCAGCTCGAAGATGGTTTCGGCCTGCCCTTTCGGCACGCCGTTCTTCACCGCGCCCGCGACGAAGATGTCGCGTTGCTTGTCCATCTCGGCGCGGATCTTCTTGCCCATCGCGCGGCGCAGGAGGTCGGCGTCGCCGAGCGAATAGCCCGACATCACCTGCGCGATCTGCATCACCTGTTCCTGGTAGATGATGACGCCGAAGGTTTCTTTCAGGATCGGCTCCAGCACGGGATGCAGATATTCCGGCTCCTCGTCGCCGTGCTTGCGCGCGCAATAGGTCGGAATGTTCGCCATCGGGCCCGGGCGATAGAGCGCGACCAGCGCGATGATGTCCTCGAAACGGTCGGGGCGCATGTCGACCAGTGCGCGCCGCATGCCCTGGCTTTCAACCTGGAACACGCCGACCACCTCGCCGCGCGCCAGCATCTGGTAGCTCTCGGCATCGTCGATCGGCAGCGTCGCAAGATCGACGTCGATGTTGCGCGGCTTGAGCAGTTTGCACGCGACGTCGAGCACGGTGAGCGTCTTCAGGCCGAGGAAGTCGAACTTGACGAGGCCGGCCGGCTCGACCCATTTCATGTTGAACTGGGTCACCGGCATGTCGGATTTGGGATCGCGGTAGAGCGGCACGAGCTCGCTCAGGGGACGATCGCCGATCACGATGCCGGCCGCATGCGTCGAGGCGTGGCGCGTCAGGCCTTCGAGGCGCTGGGCGATGTCGAAGGCGCGCGCCACCACCGGGTCTTCGTCGCGGAAGGCCTGAAGTTTTGGCTCGCTCTCGATGGCGGCGGCGAGCGTCACCGGCGCCGCGGGGTTCTGCGGCACGAGTTTTGTGAGTTTGTCGACCTGCCCGTACGGCATCTGCAGCACGCGGCCGACGTCGCGCAGCACGCCGCGCGCCTGCAGCGTTCCGAACGTGATGATCTGCGCGACCTGGTCGCGGCCGTAGCGCTGCTGCACGTAACTGATCACCTCGCCGCGGCGGTCCTGGCAGAAGTCGATGTCGAAGTCCGGCATCGAGACGCGTTCGGGATTGAGGAAGCGCTCGAACAGCAGGCCGAACTTGATCGGATCGAGGTCGGTGATGGTCAGCGCCCAGGCGACCAGCGAGCCGGCGCCGGAGCCGCGGCCCGGCCCGACCGGAATGCCTTGCGACTTCGCCCATTTGATGAAGTCGGACACGATCAGGAAGTAGCCGGCGTATTTCATGCGCATGATGACGTCGAGCTCGAACGCCAGGCGCTTGTTGTAGTCCTCTTCGGTGGTGCCCTGCGACAGGCCGTGGACGCTGAGGCGGTTGGCAAGCCCCTCCTCCGCCTGGCGCTTCAATTCCGCCGCCTCGACTGCGGCAGCGTCCGAACTCTGCGCGGCGCCGACGGTGAAGAACGGCAGGATCGGCTTGCGCGTCATCGGGCGGAACGAGCAGCGCTCGGCGATCTCCACCGTCGAGGCCAGCGCCTCCGGAATGTCGGCGAACAGCACCGCCATCTCGGCACGGGTCTTGAAGCGATGATCGGGCGTGAGCTGCTCGCGCTCGGTCTCCGCGATCAGCCGCCCGCCGGCGATGCACAAGAGCGCGTCATGCGCCTCGTAATCGTCGGTCGAGGCGAAATACGGCTCGTTGGTCGCAACCAGCGGCAATCCCTTGGCGTAGGCCATGTCGATCAGGCCGCTCTCGACGCGCCGCTCCTTGTCGGTGTTGTGGCGCTGCAATTCGATGTAGAGGCGGTCGCCGAACAGGCCGGCCAGACGCTCGCAGCGCAGCGCGGCGAGCTCGCCAAGACCACCCGCCAGCGCCAGCGAGATCGGCCCGTCCGGTCCGCCCGTCAGCGCGATCAGGCCCTCGGTCTCGCCATCGAACCAGTCGAACTTGACGAACGGAGCATGGCTGTCTGGCGATTCCAGGAACGCGCGCGAGTTCAGCCGCATCAGGCTGCGATAGCCGCGCTCCTGCGCTGCCAGCAGCACCACGCGTGAAGGCCCCATCGCGTTGCGCGCGTTCGGATCCTGGTCGCCGAAATCGATCGCCAGCTCGCAGCCGACGATCGGCTGGATGCCGGACCCCGCCATCTTGTCGGAGAACTCCAGCGCACCGAACAAATTGTCAGTGTCAGTCAGCGCCAGGGCCGGCTGGTGATCCTTCTTGGCAAGCTCGGCAAGCTTGGCGATCTTGATCGAGCCCTTGAGCAGCGAATAGGCCGAGTGAACGTGAAGGTGAACAAATCCGGCGCTCGGCATGGTCGCGTGACGGCCTCTTGCAGATGAGATGGAGCGCTCGCCGGCTCTTCAAGGCATCATGCACCCGCCTGGCCGACTCGCCTCACAATGGTGGGGCGTCACTGCTCCAGAGTCCACGCCCGAGCGGCCAATTGGCCGCGTCGTCCTGCTTTTCCCCAAGGTGCACCGGTAATAAGGAGCACCGGTTTTCAAGACCGCTGCCCTGGAGCTGCGGAATCAGAGCTGCGGTATCACTTGGGCCCAGATCGCGATCATCCCGACGAACAGCGTGATCGATGCCAGGGCCGCCGCTTCTTCCACGAAAATCTTGAACATGATCTCGCTCCCTTGCTAGAACGTATGAAGAACATTGTTCTCATTTCGTTCTCAGGAGTCAAGCCGTCTCAACCATCCCGCAAAGGAATGGTTAACTCGCTGAACTCGCGCAAGAAAAAAGCCCCGGCGCAAGGCCGGGGCTTTCGACAAGCGCTCGAAAGAGCGATTGCTATCAGTAACGGCCGAGGATCGGGCCGCCGAACTTGTAGTTCAGGCGGACGAGGCCCATGTCGACGTCCTGACGGATACGATCCGTCTGCAGGCCGGCGAAGGTGACGTCCTTGTCCGACAGGAAGATGTGGTTGTACTCGACGCCAACCGACCAGTTCGGCGCAAAGCCGAATTCGAGGCCGGCACCGACCGTGCCACCCCAGCGGGTCTGGTCGTTCGAGGCCAGCAGCGCGCCCGAGGCCGTGCTGAACACGTCGTACTTGGCGCCAACCACGGCCGCACCGCCCTTGACGTAGAGCAGGACGTTGTTCCAGGCGTAGCCGACCTGACCGGTGATCAGACCGAACGAATCGATCTTCGAGCGATTGCGCTGCGCAAGGAAAGCGCTGACGTTGTCGCCCGTGAAGTCGGCCCAGTTGCCCTGACCTTCCACGCCGAACACCCACTGGCCCGACTGCCAGCGATAGCCGATCTGGCCACCGACCGTGCCGCCGGTCGCGTCGTGCGAACCTTCGCGGCCGATGAAGGGAGCGGTCTGATCCCAGGTCGAGCGCGCCGAACCGCCGCCGCCGTTGATGCCGATGTAGAAGCCGCTCCAGTCGTAGATCGCAGCGACCATCGCAGGCGCCTTGGTGTAAGGCCGAGCCGCGAGATCAGCAGCCAGCGCCGGCGCAGTCGCGCTGAGCGCGACGAGGCTCACAGCAGCAAGCAACACATACTTCTTCATTTGAATCCCGTTCCAGTTTCGTCGTTGGGCCCCCCGGCCGCGCCGTGGTCATAACAGCGATCGACGGAATTGCTGTAACCTCGACGCAACAGTTCGCTCCAAAGGCCCGCGCTTCATTAATGAAGATTTATCAGCGCGCGCTGGAAACCCTTTGAAACAAGCGTTTTCTGTAATTCCAATGTCGGCGACACGAGATAATTTGCATGCGCGCGTAACAACGTCGCGCGCACGTTCGCGTGATGGAGAATTGAAGATGCCTGGACGAACACTCTCCCCATTGTCGCCACATTTTCGCTCGCACTCGCCACATTTGTATTCGCGTCGAGCGCAAAGCACACCGGCGCTCGTTCGCCACGCACCATCCATTCTGCCTCACCTGTGATGAATGGCCGGGTCTGAGCAATTGCAGGTTCGGTACCTACGCGCAGTGTCAGGCAAGCGCATCGGGCCGCGCACTGATCTGCATCGCGAATCCGTATTTTCGCGGGACAAGAGCAAGGACCATGCGACACCAGTTAATTGTTTGACGTGACTCGGCTCCAGCCTCGATGGCCTTAACCCGCCAACGTCACGATCAAAGGTCCGTTTCGCGTGGCGATCACGGTGTGCTCATACTGGACGGTCGGGGCCGCGGGGCTGCTGTAGAGCGTCCACGGATCATCGCCATCCTCTGCCCACTCGGCGCCAAGAGACAGGAACGGCTCGACGGTGAACACCAGGCCCTCGTTCATGATGCGGCGCTCGGAGCGGTCGGGCCATGTTGCAATCTCGGTCGGCTCCTCGTGAAGCGACAGGCCGACACCGTGACTGGCCAGGTTCCGCACCAGGCTGTAACCGTTCTTCCGCGCAAAGATCCCTATGGCCTGACCGATGCGGGCAATCGGCTTGCCGGCTCCGACCTGCTGCAGGCCTGTCCACATCGCCCGCCGGCCATCCCTGCAAAGTCGTTCGACTGCCCGGGTTGCGGGTGGAACAGCGAACGAGGCGCCCGTATCCGCAAACAAGCCGTTCTTCTCGGCTGACACGTCGATGTTCACGAGGTCGCCGCGCGCGATCCGCCGCTCGCCCGGGATGCCGTGAGCGATCTCCTCATTCACGCTGATGCAGGTCGCCCCGGGAAACTCATAGGCCAGCTCCGGAGCCGAACGCGCCCCGGCGCCCTCCAGGAGCTATCGCCCGATCAGGTCGAGCTCGGCGGTGGTCATGCCCGGCTCGATCGCCTTCCCCATCGCCTCCAGCGCATTGGCGACAATACGCCCGATCTCTTTCAGACGCGTGAGGTCGTTGTCATCCGAGATTGTCATGTCAGGGCTCTTTCTAGAGGCGGGGCATAGCGCTTGTGCGGGCGGCTTGCAAACCGGAGCGCGCAGCGCAGACTCTTGTCGCAGCCGCGCCGGCGATTCCGCCGGGCTCGCGGACGAAGCGAAAAAAACTAAACCGTCATGCCACCGCAAGTTGTGATCGCGCCAATCGTCGTATAGCGTCGGTCACGGCCCTCACCATACCTGTCGATCATTTCATGCTGTCCCGAATATTGTTTCTGCTGGCCTTGCTGTCGACATCGGGCGCATTGCATACCGTGGCGGCGCCGGCCGAGAAACCTGGCTTTGCGCCCAGGCTGACGATCTATCTCGCCAAGGGCGCTCCTGACGCGTGCGGACCGGGTTGCGATCGCTGGATCGCGATCGAGGGCCAGATCGATCAGGACGCGGCGTCCCGCGTTCGCCGCTTCCTCGCCGGCGTCAAGGACACGCAGCGGCCGATCTACCTTCATTCGCCCGGCGGAAACGTGGAGCAGTCTTATGTGATCGGCCGGCTGCTGCGCAGCCGCAGGGCGATCGCGCGGGTTGGCCGGACGATCGCGACGGCTTGCGCCACGGGCACGCAGGTGGACGCCGCCTGCCTAAAGATCAAGAGCGCGACCGGCGAGGTCGAGGCCGAGCTCACCACCCACCATGCGATGTGCAACTCGGCCTGCGGTTATCTGTTTCTCGGAGCGACCTCGCGCGAGGTTGCCCCCGATGCCGCGCTGGCAGTCCATAACTCCAGGCTGATCCTGCGCTTCCGAGGGGATCCACCTCCGGAGGTGGTCGCGGAAGCGCGCCGACGTCGGCTTGCCAGCGCCGACCGCGACCGCGCAGCGTTCATTACGGCGATGGGAATCAGCGGCGAGCTTGATGCGCTGATCCGCACCGTGAAGTTCGAAAGCCTGCACGTGCTGACGCGGCCCGAGCTCTTCCGGTTCGGCATCGACACGCGACCGCTGGCCGAAACGATGTGGAGGCTGGAAAAGCAAGCGCGGCCGTTCGTGCGCAAGGTCGCGGTGATGAAGAAGGAGAACGGCACCTTGTTCCGTACGATGGAGTGGCGGCTGTCTTGCGAAAGCAGCCAGCGCGTGCCGCTGTCATTCGCCGGCGAGATCGACGAGGCGGCCGTCGGAAAAAACACGATCCTGATGACAGCGGATGCTGAGGCGGGCAAGCAGGCCGGAGGATCTCCAGTGCGGTCCGGCAAGTACGAGCTCTGGCGGGGCAGCATCGACTCCGACACGGTCAAGGCGATGTTGGCGTCCCGCGCCCTGCATGTCCGCGAAATCACAACGATGCCGGACGACAAGACGGACACGACGAAATTCGACATCGACTTGACCGGCCTGGCGTCGGCGTGGATCCAGCTCAAGTCATCGTGCGCCTTGTCGACGCTCAGCCCGATCAGCCCTTGGCCCGCCACAGTGCCAAACATCGGCACAACGCCCGCGTCTGCGCCGTCGCCATAGTGGGCACCGAATTCGTCTGATCAGCTTCGAACGTTGGATTTCGCCCGTGTAGCCACTCGAACTCGAATGGTCCAAGCATGAGCCTGGATTGAACTACATGAAACCCGGATTGCGCGGGAGGTAGCTGGCCCAATCTCCGAACGGTCGATTCGACATCAGCAGCATCGGGAATGTCAGATGCATCCCGTGGTCGATCGCGGCCTTGAGCGCTGGCTCGCTCGCGCCCGGTACGAAGGCCGAAATGGTCGGAAAATCACTCTTCGCCGCGCGTGACAACGCAGCAGCAAGCGCGGAGCTCATGAGATCTGGTCGGCGGACTGCCAGCGGGCCAATGTGTCCCTCCGAAATATAGACATACCCCACGCACTCGCTGCCCGAGTGAATGGTGAACCCACCCGTTGTGCTGTCTCCTTGGAGATAGCGATGATGCTTGGCTCTGGAAACACCGAGAGCGCTGACATCAATGAATCCCAGCTCATCAAAACTGGCGGTCCCGGCGGCGAGAGATTCAAGACGAAGCCGCGGCTCAACCAACCGTGACGCCAGTCGGTCACGAGGCACGCTGACCATGTAGATCGGAAAGCGCGGGAACAGCCCGTGGCGGATGTATAATCCTTGAGAAACATTGTTGAATGTGAAGGTGATCAGCGCCTTGATGGATGCTCCGCGCATCTCTGCCTGGTCGAATGTTTTGCTGATGAGTTGATTGCCAATGCCGTCGCTCTGGCGATCAGGGGCCACGAAAAGCTGCGCCAGAAACCAAAGCTCCCCACAAACCCAACTCCACGCGAAGCCGACAATTTCTCCGTCGTCATCGGCCACCCAAAGACCTTCGGGATCGTCCGTTAGCGAGAAAGCCTGGAAAGTCTGCGGGCGAGCGGATGCCATCCTTCCGAAGCCTCGCCGTTCGGTGAGTTCATTGATGCTGGCGACCACCATCTCGTCGGCTTGCTTCAAGTCCTCCATGCGAGCGGGCCGGCACACGATAGCCATGTCGAGTCCCTCCGCGAAAATCGCCACGTCCGGCCAACTAGCGAACCGGGTCGCAGCATAGTCGCCTTCTACTCAACAGAACGAGAGCGGCGAAATCCCTATCTGGGAATCAGGCCAGCGGCCGGATGTTCTGGTTCATGCGGAAGAAGTTTGCCGGATCGTATTTCGCTTTGATCCGCTGCAGACGCCGGTAGTTCGGTCCATAGGCGGCAGCGACCGGGTCGCCCGTCTCGTCATCATCGAGATAATTGACATAGCGGCCGGAGGCAAAGAAGGGTCGCATCCTTTCGTAGGTCTCGCGTGCCCAGGAGATGGTGCGGCTCGTATCGCTGGGCTGCATCCATTGCGCAAGGATCAGGAAATTATAGCCCTCCTGCCGGTGCGGAAATGCCGTATCCGCTGTATCGACGCGGGCCGCCGCACCATGGATGTGTTCGAGGAGGAACTGCCCCATGGACGTCGGGCAACGCGCAAAACATTCGATCATCGTCGCAATCGCACCATCGCTCAGCTCCGTCAGGAAGTTCGATTTCCAGTAATTGAAGGCGCCTTTCGGATAGTTGGCATCGAGCATGCGGTTGAGCTCGCAATAGGGCATCGGTCCGACCGCATCCATCATCGGAGCCCCGAACTGTTTCAGCGGCCGCATCGCGCCTTCGGCATCCGCGACCGGACCGCAATGGGTGGTGACCAAGACGGCGACCTCCGTGCCGGACCCGTCGGGCGCGTGGGTCAGCGATGCAAACAGCATGTGCTCGTCCGCAAGCGTTCGCGTACTGGCCCTGAAGAATTCGAGCACATCACGGGAGCGCTCGATCGGGTGGATGATCGGACCGCCGGTGATGATTGGCCCAACCGCATGAAGATCGTACTCGAGGCCGGTGGCGATCCCGAAATTTCCCCCGCCTCCGCGGATGGCCCAGAACAGATCGGGCTCCTCTTGCTTGCTGGCCCGCAGAACCCTCCCCTCGGCGGTGACGAGTTCGACGGCCCGCAGATTATCCAGTGCAAGGCCGTACTTGCCCATCAGCCAGCCTAGGCCTCCGCCGAGGGTCAGGCCGGCGATCCCGGTGGTCGAGACCACGCCACCGGTGACCGCAAGCCCATGAAGTTGCGTTTCGCGATTGACCTCGCCCCAGGTGACCCCGCCCTGCGCCCATACGGTCTTGCCGACAGGGTCGACCCGAACGCCCTTCATGGGCGAGAGGTCGATCATAATCCCGCCGTCGATGGTTGCGCGCCCCGCCACGTTATGGCCGCCACCGCGAACCGCGACCTCGAGGCCGAGCTTGGTCGCAAGCGCCACAGCATCGACGACATCGGCCACGCTGCGGCACCTGGCAATCAATGCCGGCCGTTTGTCGATAAGCCCATTGTGGACCTTTCGCGCCCCTTCATAGCCCTCGTCCGCAGGTTTGAGGAGTTGTCCTCCGAAGGAAGCGCCAAGATCGGCGGCAGCGCTGGCGACAGATGCAATCGACGACATGACATGGTCTCCTCAGCTTGACTGGCGATATCCTCGATCGTGGGCTGTCTTGGAGCAAATCCGAAGAATTCAGGTGACGGTGAATTGATTTCACCTAGACTGCCCCTATGCACAAGTTGCCGCCCCTGATCGAGCTTCGCGCCTTTGAAGCTGCCGCCCGCCACCTGAGCTTCAAGAAGGCCGCGGCAGAACTCGGCGTTACGCCAACGGCAATCAGCCACCAGATCGGGCTGCTTGAGCAGTATTGCGGTCACACTCTGTTCCGCCGCAGGCCCCGGCCTCTTTCGCTGACCGATGCCGGAGCGCGGCTTTTTCCTGCCATCCGCGACGGGCTCGAGGGGTTTGCGGCTGCAATCATGGCCGTCAGGCAGGAGGGCGACCAACAGTCACTTCGGGTGACGACGACCAACGCTTTCGCCAGCCGCTGGCTCGTGCCCCGCCTGCCCCTCTGGCGGAAGTTGCATCCCGACGTGCGGCTCGACGTCATCGGCACCGACACTGTGCTCGATCTGCAGGCCGGAGATGGCGACGTCGCCATTCGCTATGCGACCAGCCGAGTCCGGCCGACTGACGGGCTGGTCGAGGATCTCTTCAGCGATACATTCTGGCCCGTCTGCAGTCCGCGTCTCCTTGCAACGGGGCGGCTGAAGAGACCACTCGACCTTGCAAGCCACGTTCTGATCCACTCCTATTGGTCGCCTGCCGATCGCGAGCCACCCACGTGGCAGAGATGGCTCCAGGTGGCGCGAAGTGCCCCAATTCAAGGACATGCAACACTTGAGTTTTCGGGAGGAATTGCACGCCATCGAGGCGGTGATCGCCGGACAGGGAGTGGGAGTCTTCAGTGATGTGCTCGTGGCAAACGACCTCGCAGCGGGGAGGCTCGTGAAAGTGTTCAAGTTGAGCTTGCCTGGCTACGGCTTCCATGTGGTCAGCAAGCCGAACCATCCTCGCGCGCGGACCATCCGGGCCTTCTCGGAGTGGTTGCGGTCAAGTCCTTGATCCGCGGCGCTCAGACCCGTCTCACACCTCACACCGGCGTGTAGATCACCAGCTTCAGCGCGGGATCGTCATTGGCCTGAAAGCTGGTGTGCTCGAACCGGAGCACGCCCCTGGTCGGATGGTTCATGGTCTTGAGGCCGGACATGGTGCTGCGGATGTCGTGGGCTCCCCACCATTTGACGAATTCCGGACTGCCCTGGCGCAGCCGCGTCAGCAGCTCAGTGAAGGCGGGATCGCCGGCCCAGACATCGTGCGTGGCGCGAAACATCGCAACCATGCTCTTGGCGACGTTGGTCCAACTCGCGCCGTAGAATTTTCGCGTCTGCTTGTTCGTCAAGACCAGCAGCAGCGTATTGCGATCCTGCTCCGGCAATTGCCCGAAGGCGAAGACGTCCTCGGCCGCGTCATTCCAGGCCAGCACGTCCCAGCGCCGGCCGGTGATGTAGGCCGGCTGGGGCAGGCTCTCGATCATCCGCCGAATGGGCGACGGCACGATTTCGCGCGTGAACGGGCTTGCTGCGCCGTCGCGCGCCAGCGCCTTCAGGTGCGCGTGCTCAGTCCTGCTCAGGCGGAGCGCGCGGGCCAGCGCATCGATGGTGGTGACGGACGGGCTGACGGTGCGGCCCTGCTCGAGGCGGATGTACCAGTCGACGCCGATGCCGGCGAGCTGCGCGACCTCCTCGCGGCGGAGCCCTGCGGTGCGCCGCCGCCGCCCGGCGGGAAGCCCGACGGTTTTCGGCGACAGCTTTTCCCGGCGGGAGCGGAGGAAGTCGCCGAATTCGACGCGGCGTGGGTCGGCCATGCCTGATGTCCTCGATGGAGGGGCCTGCGGAATACTAGGATAATACCAGGCCTTCTTGTCCCGTCCAAGGCAGAGCATATGGGCTTCACCCCACTTTGAGGTGAAGATCATGAAAGCCGCCGTACTCAAATCCTTCGGTTCGCCGCTCGTCATCGAGAATGCCCCGGAGCCGGTGCTCGGCACCGGCGAGGTCATCGTCGACATCGTCGCCACGCGCGTCCTCTCCTACATGAACGAGGTCTTCGACGGGACGCGCAATTACGCGCTCGACCTGCCGATCATCCCCGGCCCCGGCGGCATCGGTCGAGTGCGCGCGATCGGCCCGGACGCAACCAAGCTAAGCGTCGGCGACTGGGTGTTCTGCGATCCGACGGTGCGTTCGCGCGACGACGCCGTCGCGCCCGACATCGCCCTGCAAGGACTGACCGCCGCCGGCCCTGGCGGCCTGCGCCTGCAGAAGCATTTTCGCCACGGCTCGTTTGCCGAGCAGATGCGCCTGCCGACCGAGAACGTGAAAGCGCTCGGTGCAATCACGTCGGAGCAAGCGACCCAATGGTGTGCCCTTGGGACATTGCTGGTGCCTTACGGCGGCTTCCTCGCGGCGAACCTGCGACCCGGCGAGACCGTGCTGGTGAGTGGGGCCACAGGCAATTTCGGCAGCGCCGCGGTCTCTGTCGCGCTCGCTATGGGCGCGGCCTGCGTGGTCGCGCCCGGCCGTAACGAGAGGATCCTGGCCGACCTTGTCCGCCGCTTCGGCCCGCGGGTGAAGCCGGTCAAGCTCACCGGCAATGAGGACGATGACCGCGAAAGCATGAAGCGCGCCGCATCAGGTCCGATCGCTTGCGTGTTCGACATCATGCCGCCCTCGGTCGGCACCACCGTGGTGCGAGCGGCGGTCATGACGGTGCGTCCCTATGGCCGCGTCGTGCTGATGGGCGGCGTCGGCATGGCGGGCGGCGCGGGCCTCGAGCTGCCCTACCCCTGGATCATGCGCAATTGCATCAGCATCCACGGCGTCTGGATGTATCCGCCGGATGCCGCCAGCCGTCTGATCGCGCTGGTGCGCGCGGGGCTGCTGCGGCTCGATGAATACGAGACCACGGCCTTCGACCTCGACCATGTCAACGAGGCCGTCGCCCACGCCGCCGCCAATGGCGGGCCGTTCAAATTGACCGTGATCAGGCCTTGAGACCCCGGGCGGCGGCGAAGCGCCGTCGCCGATTTTTTTCGCAAGTCCCGCCAAGCACTTCGCAAGTCCCGCCAAGCACTTGGCTACTGTGCATGGGGTTGTTTTCGCGTTTCTATTCGAGCTCGACCACCTGGCCGTTCGACAGCGAGACCCGCCGGTCCATGCGGCCGGCGAGCTCCATGTTGTGAGTCGCGATCAGCATCGAGACCTTGGTTGCCTTGACGAGCTGCATCAGCGCCTGGAAGACGTGATCGGCGGTGTGCGGATCGAGATTGCCGGTCGGCTCGTCCGCGAACAGCACGCGCGGTGCATTGGCCACCGCGCGCGCGATTGCGACGCGCTGCTGCTCGCCGCCGGATAGCTCGGCGGGGCGATGGGTGATGCGGTCGCCGAGGCCGAGATAGCCGAGGATCTCCTTGGCGCGCTTGACGCTCTCGGACTTCTTCAGGCCGCGGATCATCTGCGGCATCATGACGTTCTCGAGCGCGGAGAACTCCGGCAGCAGCCGGTGCGACTGGTAGACGAAGCCGATATCGGTCCGGCGCAGCTGCGTGCGCTCGATGTCGGGCAGCTGCGAGGTCGGCGCGCCCGAGACATAGACCTCGCCGGAATCTGGCGCCTCTAGCAGCCCCGCGATGTGCAGCAGCGTCGACTTGCCCGAGCCCGACGGCGCGACCAGCGCGACCGACTGGCCGGCCCACAGCGCCAACTTGGCGCCGTCGAGGATCGTCAGCGGCACCTCGCCCTGCAAGTACTGCCGCTTTATCTCGTGGAGATAAATGACCGGTACATCTTCAGCCCCCTGCTGATCCATCAGCCCCTCACTCGTACCGGAGCGCTTCGACGGGATCGAGGCGCGCGGCGCGCCACGACGGATACAGCGTCGCCAGGAACGACAGCGTCAGCGCCATGATGACGACGGCCGTGGTCTCGCCGACATCGATCTCGGCGGGCAGCTTCGACAGGAAATAGAGTTCCGGCGAGAACAGCTCGGTCGAGGTCAGCCAGGACAGGAATTGCCTGATCGATTCGATGTTGAGGCAGATCACGAGGCCGACGAAGAAGCCGACCATCGTACCGACCACGCCGATCGAGGCGCCCGTGATCAGGAAGATCCGCATGATCGATCCTTGCGAGGCGCCCATCGTGCGCAGGATCGCGATGTCGCTGCCCTTGTCCTTCACCAGCATGATCAGGCCGGACACGATGTTGAGCGCCGCGACCAGCACGATCATGGTCAGGATCAGGAACATCACGTTGCGCTCTACCTGGAGCGCGTTGAAGAAGGTCGAGTTGCGCTGCCGCCAGTCGACCAGGAACACCGGACGTCCCGCCGCCTCCGTCACCGCCTTGCGAAAGGCGTCGATCTTGTCGGGGTTGGTGGTGAACACCTCGATCGAGGTGACGTCGTTGCTGCGGTTGAAATAGGCCTGCGCTTCGGCCAGCGGCATGAACACGAAGCCGAGATCGTATTCGGACATGCCGATCTCGAACACCGCGACGATCTTGTACGGCTTGATGCGCGGCGTCGTGCCCATCGGCGTGACCGCGCCCTTCGGCGCCACCAGCGTGATGCTGTCGCCGGCATGCAGCGACAGCTGGTCGGCGAGCCGTCGGCCGATCGCGACGCCCTGCCCCTCGTCAAAGCCTTCGAGCGAGCCCTGCTTGATGTTCTTGGCGATCGAGGTGAGGTTGTTGAGGTCGTCGGAGCGGATGCCGCGCACCAGCACGCCCGAGGCGTTCCAGGGCGATGATGCCAGCGCCTGGCCGTCGACCACCGGCGCGGCCAGCCGGATGCCCTGGACCTGGCTGAGGCGGTCGGCGACGTCCTTCCAGTCGGTCAGCGGCGATTCCAGCGGCTGGACCAGGATGTGGCCGTTCAGCCCCAGGATCTTGTCGAGCAGCTCCTTGCGGAAGCCGTTCATGACGGCCATGACGATAATCAGCGTCGCCACGCCCAGCATGATGCCGAGAAAGGAGAACCCGGCGATGACCGAGATGAATCCCTCCTTGCGGCGCGCCCGCAAATAGCGCCCCGACAGCATCCACTCGAATGGCGCAAAAGGCGCGGTCTGCACGGTTTCGGTCATGGTCTCATCCATCGCTCGATAATCCCATGATTCGGGGTCAAATGTGGCCGGATTGGCGGCCGCGATATCGCGCGATGAACAATATTCAGCCGACCAGCCTTATCAGCCCACAAGTCTTGCGACCGCGTCGGCAGGCGACATGGTCTCGCGGGCGCCGTCACTTCGCCGCTTGATCTCGACCTTGCCGTCGGCGAGCCCCTTCGGCCCGATCATGATCTGCCAGGGGATGCCGATCAGGTCGGCGGCGGCAAACTTGGCGCCGGCGCGCTGGTCGGTGTCGTCATAGAGCACGTCGACGCCCTTGGCGCTGAGCTCGGCATAGAGCTTCTCGCAGGCCGCATCGACGGCGGCATCGCCCTGCTTGAGGTTGAGGATCGACACGCGGAACGGCGCCACCGCCTCCGGCCATTTGATGCCGGCATCGTCATGGCAGGCCTCGATGATGGCACCGAGAAGGCGCGAGACGCCGACGCCATAGGAGCCGCCATGGATCGGCACGTCGACGCCATCAGGCCCCGCCACCAACGCCTTCATCGGCTCGGAATATTTCGTGCCGAAATAGAAGATCTGCCCGACCTCGATGCCGCGGGTGTTCACCCGCTTCTCCGCAGGCACTTCCTGCTCGAAGCGTGCGGCATCGTGGACGTCTTCGGTGGCGGCGTAGACCGAGGTCCACTGCTTGATGATCGGCGTCAGGTCGCTCTCATAATCGACGTCCTCGCCGGGCACAGGCAGATCCAGCACGTCGCGATTGATGAAGACGCCGGATTCGCCGGTTTCGGCCAGCACGATGAACTCGTGGCTGAGGTCGCCGCCGATCGGACCGGTCTCGGCCCGCATCGGGATCGCCTTCAGCCCCATCCGCGCGAAGGTGCGCAGGTAAGCCACGAACATCTTGTTGTAGGCGACGCGCGCCGCGGCCTCGTTGAGGTCGAACGAATAGGCGTCCTTCATCAGGAACTCGCGGCCGCGCATCACGCCGAAACGCGGACGCTGCTCGTCGCGGAATTTCCATTGGATATGGTAGAGATTCAGCGGCAGGTTCTTGTAGGACTTCACATAGGCGCGGAAGATCTCGGTGATCATTTCCTCGTTGGTCGGCCCGTACAGCAGCTCGCGCTTGTGGCGGTCGGCGATGCGCAGCATCTCCGGACCATAGGCGTCGTAGCGGCCGCTCTCGCGCCAGAGGTCGGCAAGCTGCAAGGTCGGCATCAGCACTTCGATCGCGCCGGAGCGGTCCTGCTCCTCGCGCACGATCTGCTCGATCTTCTTCAGCACGCGAAAGCCGAGCGGCAGCCAGGCATAGATGCCGGCCGCCTCCTGCCGGATCATGCCCGCGCGCAGCATCAGCCGATGCGAGACGATCTCCGCCTCTTTCGGATTTTCCTTCAGGATGGGCAGAAAGAACCGCGACAACCGCATGGCAATACTCTGGGAATCAGTGACCGGTTGCAGTGAAACCGGATTGAGAGCGAAAACACAAGACCGGGACTGAGGAAAAGCCGCTAAGGCAACGGAATTCCTGTCATTTTTCCGTCGGACTTCAGGTTCAGCATGAGCTGTGCCTTACGGCAACGCGACGTCGAGTTCATCTTCGAGCCTGATTTGCTCGAAGTCGGTCACCAGCGCGTCGATCCGGACATGCCAGCGGCCGGCAAAGGGAAGCTCGACCTTGCGCGCATGCCAATAGCCGTCCGGCTCTGGCAAGGCCTTCCGCTCCATCGGCTCGATGCCGCGCTCGGGCAGGCTCAGCGTCAACGTCACCTCCTTGGCCACAAGCGGCGTCCCCTCGCCGGTCATGAGCTGGAGCACGAAATCGTCGAGCCCCGGCCTGCCCGGAGAGACCAGGACCTGGAACATCGCCTTGTCGCTGTGGATGTGGATCGCCAAAGGCGTCTCGGGAACCATCGTCCGCGGCGGCGGCGTGAAGCGCCAGCCGGCGACCACAGCCAGGATGGTGAGGGCGACAACGCTTTCGAGCAGGACCGAGCGCTTGAGGGCGGCCGTCGCTGTCTCGTTCCTGGCCAGAGCCGGCGTCAGCCGAAACCGATTGAGCGCGGCCAGCGCCAGCAATCCTGTGACCAGGACGAGCTTGGTCGAGAGGATCAGCCCGTAACGGGTCGCGACCAGCGCTCCCGGCTTTTCGAGCTGCACGATCGCGAGTGCGAGGCCGGTCAATGCCAACACGCCGACCGCGAGCGCAGCAATGCGGGAAAAGCGATTGACGATCGGGAGCGTCGCCGTCGTCGGCCGCGACATTAGCGTGACAAGCGGCGCGAAAGCGCCGATCCAGATGGTGACACCGAGTCCATGGAGAAAGACCGCCGGACGTGTCAGCACCTCAGGCGGCGCCGTCGCGGCGTGCCCGGTCATGGCGAGCGACAGGCCGACGCCGATGAATGCGATCATCGCAAGAGCGCGCGCGTACCATCCGCTGCGCAGCGCCATCCATGCGAACAGCATGGCTGTGAGGGCAACCGTCAAGGCAGGACCTGCACTGGTTGCAAATGCGACCTTCCAGGGACCAGCCGTCGCGAGCGCAGTTGGAGGCAGCCCGAGGAGATCGAGGCCCAACACGCCAACGGACGCCACCGCGCTCGGAAGGCCGAGGGCGAGCGCCAGGCGCGGGACAGCCATGCCGTTCATCGACCATGCAACCCAGCGCGCGAAGAACACGCCGCCGACGCCGACGAACAGTCCGACATAAAGGCCGATCCGCACTAGCCAGATCAACGCGTTCAACCCGCCGTCCACGGCGGCTGGAGGCTTCGTCGCCGTCGGCGTGCCGATCGAGAAGATCACCGATCCCGTGACGGGATGGCCGTCCTGTGAGATCACGCGATAGCTGACGACCGCGGTCCCCTCAGGCAAGTCCGTCGGCAACGCGACCGAAATCGTCTCGCCCGATGCACTGACACCTGTATCGTCCCGCGCCCTGCCCGCACCGTCGATCAGCCGGATCGCGCCCGGCGTCACCATTTCGTTGAAGCGCAGCTCCACCGCCTTGGGCGCGGCCGCGAGCACGCTGCCGCTCGCCGGCTCGACCGAGATCAGCGCTGCGTGCGCCCACGCCGCACTCGCGAAGCCGGCAGCGAGGAGCAGCGTCGCGAGCGCGGCAAGCAGGCGCATCAGGGCTTTGGCAACAGTTTCAGGCCCGGCGCCGGCGACTTGCCCTCGTGTGAGTGCTTTGCCCCCTCCGCAGGAATCTCGATCCAGCGGCTGACGCCGGTCTCGCATTCCTGGACGACGGGGAAGTACAGCGTCGTGTTCGGCTTGAGCGTGTCGGTCAGGACCGTGTGCATGACGAACTCGTCGTAGTTCTTGTCCGGCAGCTTGCCGCCGGACCACGCCACCTCCTTGACGCCGGAGGAGAGCTTGTTGCCGTGATAGTCATATTCGCCGGCATATTTGCCCTCGACGACGTCGACATTCCAGCCCGCCTTCGGCATCGGCTTCACTGCGATCACCCCTTCCGGGATCTGCACGCGGATCTTCACCGTCGGCGAGCCCGAGCAGCCGTGCGGCACGGTGAACACAGCCTTGTACGACGCGCCGACTGTGGCTTGCTTGGTCTCGAGCGAGACATGCGCCGCCGCCGGCGAGGCGGCGAGCGCGGCAATCAGGACCAGGCAGGATCGCTTCATGTTCGGTCTCCCGAGAGCCCAGATCGGTCTCACTTCATTTTCATTCCCGAATGATCCGGCATTTTCTTCATGTCCATATGTCCGGAATGCCCGGCATCGCCAGGCGCTTGCGCACCGACGCCCTGAACATCGAGGGAGACGGCGACTTTGCCGGCCTTCTCGAATTGCAGCGTCACCGGCACCTTGTCGCCCTGCTTGAACGGGCCCTTCAGCTCCTGCAGCATCAAATGATTGCCGCCGGGCGCGAGCTTCACCGCCTTGCCGGGATCGATCGCGAGCCCCTTGTCGAGCGGGCGCATCTTCATGACGCCATTGTCCATGGCCATCTCGTGAATCTCGCTCTTGCCTGCGATATCGGCGGACACGCTGACCAGCCTGTCCGCAGCCGTCCCCTTGTTCTCGATGGTCAGATAGCCGCCGGCGACCTTCGCGCCGCCCGGCGTCGCGCGGCTCCACGCCTGCGAGATCACGAGTTCGCCGGCCTTGACGTCGTCGGCGAATGCGGTCGCGCTGCAGCTCAGCAGAATGGCAATTGCCAAGAGTGTTTGTCGGGTCTTGCTCATTTTGGTTCCCTCATGGTTGATCCGACCGACCGCGTAGGGCCGACGTTGTTTCAGCGAACCCGCAGCGCCTACCATCGATACCTCATTCCGGTGTAAATTGCCCGGCCCGTTCCCGGCTCGAACAAAGCCGACGCCGCTGTCGCACGATCGATGATGCTGGCGCTCGCAATATAGGTCCGATTGGTGAGATTACGGCCCTCGACATACGCAGAGAACGGACCGCCATTGTCAAAACCGGCCTTCAGTCCCAACAATGCATAAGACTCTGTCGTCAGCGTATTCATGCTGTCAACGAAATAGGCCTTCGGCACCCATTCGACGTTCGGTCCGATATAGAGGCCTGTCGGATGCTTGTAGAGCAATTCGGCGCGCAAATAGTGACGAGGCGCCCCCGGCAACTGATTGTTGCCGAACGTAGCATCGTTGTCGAAGCGAAAGTCGTTATAGGTGTACGCCAGGTTGAGCCACACTTTGTCCGGCGCGCTCCCCATCACGAAGATATCGCGGAAGATCGCGGCTCCCCCGCCGGCTTCGATGCCCTGGTGGATGGTCTGATCCGCATTGGTCACGTTGCAATTGCCGAAGGCGCTATAAAGGCACAGCAGTTCGTCGCGGATGTTGGCGCGATAGGCCGTCAGTTCCCACGAATAGTCCGGCCGCCGCATGCGCGTCCCGATCTCGTAGGTCGTCGCGATCTGGGGGCGGATGCTGGTGAACGGAATCGTCGGAATGCCCGGACCATTTGAGCTCTCGCCGAAGCTCGGCACCTCGCCGCTCCGCGAGACGTTGGCGAAAGCCTGCCATGTCGGATCGATTTGCCACAGCAAGCCCGTTTTCGGCGACCACAGATTGAAGCGGGTTGCCCCCGATTGATCGCCGTCGCTGAGAAAACGGTCCTGCCGGTTGCGCGTTGCATGGAGAAACTGCGTCCCGGCGATCGCTGCAACACTGGGAAGGAAATAGAAGCTGTCTTCAACGTAGACGGACGTGTTCTTCGATCGATCGATCGACGATGAGCGCAGCGCTCCCTTTTGTCCGGCAATGTTGGCGAATTGCTGATTGTCGATGCTGCCGTTCAGCACGTTGACACCTGCGACCAGCCTGTTGCGGAAGCCGCCGATGAACCGCTCGTCGGTCACTTTCGCGAAGCCCCCGTAATCCTTGTAGCGATAGTCGAGCCACTGGAAAATCGGATGCATCAGATGGCGATCGACGCCGAAGGCACCGAATTCAACCCTGGTCTCGTCGAAACGGATCGTCGTCTTGTTTGCAAGCCTGACCGTGTCGATATTGCGCTGCTGATCCATGGCAACATTTGCCGGAGCTGCAGCCTCGGGATTGTTCAGCGCAGACGTCTTGGTGACGGTGCCGGGAATGCGTTGCCGCACCTCGTTGGCATTGAGATAGAAGCGCGTCTCGAAATCCGGCGAAAACTGATAGCCGACATTGCCGCTCAAGCGGCTGCTCGACCCGAAGCTGTGATCGCGAAATCTATCCGCGGCCTGCGTGGAAGCGGTCACGAAACCGTCC
The DNA here is from genome assembly GCF_023074075.1 of Bradyrhizobium sp. 138. Lineage (GTDB taxonomy): Bacteria > Pseudomonadota > Alphaproteobacteria > Rhizobiales > Xanthobacteraceae > Bradyrhizobium. The sequence goes on from NZ_JADPKT010000007.1 coordinate 40,364, forward strand.
CAAGGCCCGTTGAAGCCTCCTGCGTTCGTCTGAAGGCGTTTGAAGCCAAACCCTCCGATGTCGAACGACACACCATTCGGGAGCGCATCGCGGCCCGTGGGCGTCACGAAATTAATCGCACCACCGAGCGAATTCGCACCGAACTGGAGCGCGTTCCCGCCTTTGTAGACTTCGACGTATTTGTAGGCCGTCGGGCCAATCTCCTGAAAGTCGCCGTAGCCATCGGCGGTGTTGATCGGAATACCGTCCATATAAAGCTGCACGCCGCGCAGATGGAAATTGCGCGATAGACCGGAGCCGCGAATCGAGAGCCGGGTGTCGTCGCCCCATTTGGGCTGGGCAAAAACGCCGGGCACGTAATCCAGAACGTCCTTGATTGTGCTCGCGGGCGTGGAGTTCCGGTAAGCATCGGCCGTCACCAGTGCCACACCGCCCGGCGTCTGATTGATTTCCGCAAGGGCCTGCTGCGCGGTCAGAACGGTCAACGCACCCGGACCACTGGCGCCCTCCCCCTGCGGGGGTGCCGCTTGTTGCGGAGCCGCGGTGCGTGCGCGCGTCGATCGGACGGCAGTTCGCTGCGGGCGGGCCGGCGCAGCACGCTTCTGCCGTGGCGAGTCCACGATCACGGGAGGAAGCTCGCGCCGACTTTCCTGCGCATCGGCAAGCTGTGGCAGGGAGAGGGCAGAGAGAGAAACAAGCATGATTCCGCGCGCGGACGCGTTTTGGAGCAACTCAAGGCGAGACATGAGACAATTCCTGATACCAGCGCGAGCGCCGGTGCATTGCGAATTCCCGTGCAGCACCGCCGCCGGGGCAGATTCGTCGCTACGTCAGGAAAATTGAGGTGGTGCGCGTGCCTGGGCGCTGGAGCCATCGTAAGCGCCGATGGCGAGCGCATCTGCTGGATGCCACACCACGGGCTCGGCATGGCGGATGAGAATCGGGAGTGCCGCGTGCGTCGGCGAGTCGAGCGACGCATTGGCCTGGGCCAGGCAACACAGCGCGCACGCACCGGCATGTGCGGGCGGCGCGCCGCTCCGGTCGCTCGGCCCGCTTTGATCGCTCGCACTGTGACAGATGATTCCAGCGGACAGCGGATCGGCAACGGCAAGGCCGGTCGCCCAGCAGGCGGCGATCGGCGCCAGCACCTGCATCACCAAAGCGAGCAGGACCAGGGGCAGGAATTTTTGTAGCCGAGCGTGCATCCGCCGAACCATTCGTTCGCGTGCTAACTAAACACCGTGCCCGGCCCCAAGTCGAGGTCAGTTCCACCGCCGACTTGGCCCAGCGCAAATTTGGCGAAAACCGTGACCCGGTAACCCGGCATGGCATCGGGTTTGGGCATTTGAGGCATCTCAAACGGCCCGGCCACCCACAGATTTCTTTTATTTGTCATATACTTGGGGGCCTAAGCGCCCAATCGTTTCGTCAACTGATGGAAATTTGAACATTCGTTGCTGAAAATGATGACAAGTGAGAAAAGTTGATCTAGCATCCCTCTTGCTCAGGCGCTGACCGCAAGGTCGAGGCCTGGTGGTCCAAGTCTCGGGAGGAGCCCCTGGCGCGCAAAATGCAGCGTCGCCCCGTCAATCAAGAGCAAATCTTAGAATCGGGGATAATAGGGTCGACACAATTTTTGAGCGGGGCCAGGGCCCCGCTCTTTTTTTGTCCGCGAGGCTGACGCGCGGTTGATGGCTTGATCCAATCTGATCGAACGACGTCTTAAGATCGCGGCCGCGTCTTGCGCGCTCGTCGCAACGCTCGCGCTGACGATCGGAGCGACCCTCGATTTGCCGGGACGCGCAGCGGACATTTCCTCCTGATCGCCAGCGAAAGTCGTCGCACGATGCAGATTGAGTAGCATCAACTCTTGTGAGACACTTTCGAACATCGGTCGCGCAATCAATGACGCGCCGACGATAAAATTTATGGGAGCGAGCAATGTCCGGGACGAAAGATTTCTCGACGACGAGGCGCGATCTTCTTCAGGCGGCAGCGACCGCCGGCGCCGGAGCTGCCCTCTTCGGCAGCATGGGCATAAATCCAGCACTGGCCGCCGAAGTCGGACGCAGCGAGAAGCCGTTGAAGGCGGCGTTCTCCAATGCGGGCCTTCAGGCCACCTGGTGCGCACAGGGCAAGCAGGCCGCGGAATTCTGGGGCAAGCTGTTCAACGTCGAGGTCACCTGGTTCGATGGCCAGCTCGACGCGGTGAAGCAGCGCGCGGCGATCGACAACATGGCCTCGCAGAAATGGGATTTCGTCGCGATCCAGGCCTTCGGCATCGGCACTCTCACCCAGCCCGTGCAGAAGATGATCGACGCCGGCACGCCCGTGATCGACATGGATACGCTGATTGCGCCGCTCGATCAGATCAACGTCCACTCCTTCCTCGCCCCCGACAACGAGTTCATGGGCGCCTCGGTGACCCAGGCGCTGTGCAATGCGATGGGCGGCAAGGGCAAGATCATCATGACTCAGGGCGCGCTCGGCCATACCGGTGCGCAAGGACGGGCCAAGGGCTTCACCTCGGTGGTCAAGCAATTCCCGGGGATCGAGGTGCTCGACACCCAGCCGGCCGACTGGGACGTCTCCAAGACGGCGCGTCTGTGGGAAACCTACCTGACCAAGTATCCACAGATCGATGCGGCGTTCTTCCACAATGACGACATGGCGCTCGCCGCGGCCAACATCATGAAGGCGCGCGGCCGCACCAACATCCTGATCGGCGGCGTCGACGCCATGCCGCCGGCGATCCAAGCGGTGAGCGAAGGCCGCATGTTCGCGACCGTCCGCAATCCCTCCTGCCGCATCCATGGCGGCGCCATTATCGCGGGCGTCTCGGCCGTGGTCGGCGGCGAGAAGAGCGGACAGGGCATTCCCAAGAATGTCGTCACCGACGGCCCGGTCGTGACCAAGGCCAACGCCGCCGGGATGCAGTGGATGCAGGATCACTTCCTGATCTGAGCCTGCAAGATCTGAACTTTCATGTCTGAGGGTCGCTCGCCCATCCTTGAACTGCAGGGCATCACGAAGAGCTTCGGCGGCGTCGAAGCGCTTCGTGGTGTCGACTTCGCGCTTCTTCCCGGCGAGATCCACGGTCTCGTCGGCGAGAATGGCGCCGGAAAAAGCACGCTGATGAAGATCATCGCCGGCGTGCACACCGAATTCTCCGGCCGCTTCCTGATCGACGGCGCGGAGACGCATTTCCGCTCGGCCCGCGACGCCCACGCGGCCGGCATCGCGATGGTGCATCAGGAGCTCTCCGTCGCGCCCGACCTCACGGTCGCCGAGAACGTCTTCCTCGGCAACCAACCGACCAACGCCCTTGGCCTCGTGCAATGGCGGCGCATGGCGCGCGAGGCCGGCGAGCAGCTCGCCCGCTTCGGTATCGACGTCGATCCCATGTCGCGGCTCGGCGACCTTCCGATCGGGCTGCAGCAGCTGATCGAGATCGCGCGCGTGCTGTTTTCCGGCGCCCGCATCGTCATCCTGGACGAGCCGACCTCCGCCCTCTCCCCGCCCGAGGTCGAGCGTCTGTTCGCAACGCTCAGGCGGCTGCGCGAGCAAGGCACTGCCATCGTCTTCATCTCGCATTTCATCGAGGACATCTTGCGCGTGTCCGATACCGTGACCGTGTTCCGCAACGGCCGGAAGGTCGCGGAGACCGCGAGCGCCGCGACCAGCAAGGGCGCGCTGATCGAAGCGATGATCGGCCGCGGCGGCGAAGCGCTCGAACACAGCTACACCGACGATCTGATGTTGCCACAGCCGAGCGGAAGCTCGGTGATCCTGAAGGTCGACCAGCTTTCGCTCGCCCGCAGCCTCCAGGACGTCTCCTTCGAGGCCCGCGCCGGCGAGGTGCTCGGCATCTACGGCTTCATGGGCTGCGGCCAGCAGGAGCTGTCGCGCATCCTGTTCGGCAAGCTGAAGCCGGACGCCGGCACGCTTCTCGTCGAGGGCAAGCCAAAGACCTTCGCCAGCACGGCGGCGGCGCGGCGCGCTGGCGTCGCGCTGGTGCCGGAGAGCCGGCGCGACATGCTGTTTCACCAGGAGCCGGTCTACAAGAACATCTCTATCAGCATTCTGGACCGTATCTCGGCCCTGCTGCTGAAGCCGGCGCAGGAGCGCGACATTGCTCAGCGCCAAGTCGAGCAATTGCAGATCAGGCCGCCGGTGGTCGGCCTCGACCTCGGCATGCTCTCCGGCGGCAACCAGCAGAAGGTCGCGCTGGCGAAATGGCTGACCCATCCGCCAAAGCTTCTGGTGCTGTGCGAGCCGACACGCGGCATGGATGTCGGCGCCAAGAACGACGTCATCAACATCGTCCGCGACCTCCGCGCCAAGGGGCTTGCGATCATCGTGCTGTCGACCGAGCCGGAAACGGTTCTGTCGCTGGCCGACCGGATCCTCGTGCTCAAGCGCGGCGCAATGGTGCGGGAATTCAAGAACGAGCCGGTCAGCAAGGACCGCCTGCTGGAAGCGGCGTGACGGAGAAGCACATGAGCAGTGAGACGGCTTTGGCGGCAGGTCCGCGGTCACGAGGCCTCGCGCCTTTCCTGCGCTCGCAAATGCGCAACATCGCGCCGTTTCTGACGCTGATCTTCCTGTCCGGCTTCTTCGCCTTCGCCAGCCCCTCCTTCGCGACGCTGGACAATCTCGGCAACATCCTGACCCAGGTGTCGGTGACCGGCATCATCGCGGTCGGCCTCACTTTCGTGATCCTCTGCGCCGAGATCGACCTGTCGATCGCCAGCATCGCCAACGTCACCGGCATTGCCGTCGCCTATTTCACGCTGCAGGAATCCTACGTCAACATCGCCAACATCCCGCTGCCCGGCGCGGTCGCGATCATCCTGTCGATCCTGCTCTGCGCCCTGCTCGGCCTCGTCAATGCGCTCGGGCTGACCGTGATCGGCATCCCCTCCTTTATCATGACCTTGGCGATGATGCAGATCGCGGCCGGCATCTCGGCCCTGCTGGTGCGCGGCCAGATCGCCTACAAGGTGCCGAGCCTGATCACGACGCTCGGCTCGGGCTCGATCGGCGGCATTCCCTGGATCGTCATCGTCGCCGCCATCATGCTGCTCGGCGGCCATCTGGTGCTGACCTACACGCGCTTCGGCCGCTACGTCTACATGGTCGGGGGCAACCGCGAGGCCGCCGAATATTCCGGTCTCAACGTCAAGCTCATCCTCGGTGCTGTGATGGTGATCTCGGCGGTCTGCTCCGGCATCGGCGGCATGCTCGGCGTCGCCCATTTCGGCAGCGCGCAGCAGAACGAGTTCGACACCTATCTGCTCGACTCCATCGCCGCCGTCGTCGTCGGCGGCACCAGCCTGTTCGGCGGCCGCGGCGGCATCGGCAACACCATCGTCGGGCTGTTCGTCCTCGGCGTCCTCAACAACGGCCTCGACCACGTCAACATCGACAGCTTCCTGAAAATCCTGATCCGCGGCCTGATCCTGCTGGCGGCGCTGGTCATCAACGTCTATGCGCAGCGACTGAGGGAAAAAGCGGCGGAGTAAAGACCCCGCGCATCAAAAAGCGCGAAAACAACCCCATGCACAGTAGCCGGGGCTAGCAGAATCAACGGGTTATCGGTGAGGTCGCGACCCGTCATCCTGAGGTGCGAGGCAGGCGATGCGAAAGCATCGCATGCGGAGCCTCGAAGGTTGAACGGCCGAGATGCAGCCGGGCCGTCGCCCTTTCGAGGTCATCGAGGCCTCCGCTGCGCTCCGGCACCTCAGGGTGACGGTTCGATATCCGCAACCCTCGAAAATCTGAAATCGCAATGGCTGGCGCCGCCGGCCAGCGTTTGCGTCCGCTCCAGACGAATGCCGCGCGTTGCATATGCGTCGAAATCGAGCCCGCAGATGTTCGGCAGGATTTCCTTGTCCCCATGACGTGCGGCGAATTTGCAAAAGCCGCAGGCCTTGTAGTTGATGCCGAATTCAAAGTGGTCATCCGGCCCTGGCTCGACGAAATCGTAGACGAAATCTTCCGGAAATGCGTCCTGATGGCCTTTCGTGGCGCTTTCTGCGGCCTGCTCGCGGAGCAACGCCTGGTTTTCCGACGACATGAATTGGCGCCCCGCGGCGAGACGTTCCGCTTCGGGCACCGTGAGCAGTTGCGCCTTGTAGGTTTCCCGCTCGATGTCGCCGATCACGGGCAGCGGCACGCCGTGTCGCCGGAGCACGCGGCTGATGGCCATGAAGCCCATGAGACGCATATAAAAATCGCTCATGCGGCTTGCCGCCCCTCCGACATAGGGCATCTGGGCGAGTACGACCGCGAATTCGTCCATCACCTCCTCCCGGATCGCATCGATCTCGGGCAGGTCCGCACGATCGCGCAACATCGCTTCGGCAAGGTCGAGCCGATGGCGCATGACGGCTTCCATGGCGCCCCGATGCGTCTCGTAGAAGGGATGGATGATCTCAGCCATTGGACACCTGATCTGGTTGTTTCACTGCGAAGCCGGCAAAGCCCGGCTCATTCCGCGGCGATCGCTTCGATCTCCAGCAGCCATTTGCTGTCAACAGTCTCGACGATCACGACAGTCAACGCGGGCTGATGATCGCCGAGCATCGCGCGCCGGATGGCACGGTTGGTCACAACCTGGTTGCGGTCAGTCAGGAACGTCGTGACCTTGACCAGATGCGCAACGCTGAGGCCGGCTACGGCGAGCACTTCCTTGACGTTGCGCCAGGCCTGCTCGCATTGCGCCTCAAAGCCTTCGGGCACGGCGCCGTCGGAGCTTTCAGGGACCTGGCCGCTGATGAACAACAGGCGGCGATGCTGCTTCAGTTCAAGTCCCATGCTGTAGCCGCCCAGGGGCGCGTTGATTGTTGCAGGATTGTGGCTGACGATGTGAGCTGGGGGCATGGGTTTCTCCGATTGCAGAGCGAACCCTATCCGGCGGCATGGTGGCGGCGCAAAGCATCATTCCTGCGGTTCAACGCAAGAAAATCTATTGCAAGCGCAGAACCATTCGGTGTCAAAGTGCGGCGCGATGACCTACGCCCTTCCCCCACTCAACGCGCTCCGCGCCTTCGAAGCCGCCGCGCGGCATCTCAGCTTCAAGCTGGCCGCACACGAGTTGCACGTAACGCCTGCCGCCGTGGGGCAGCAGGTGAAGGCGCTGGAGGCGCGCCTCGGCGTACGCCTGTTCGATCGGCTGCATAAGCAGCTCATCCTCACCGCAGCCGGCCAGGCCTATTTGCCTGGGATATCCGAAGGCTTTCGTCACATTGCCGAGGCGACCTCGCAATTGAAGCCGGCGGGCGCGGTGCTGCTGCAATTGGGGGTCCATGGCAGCCTCGACCTGCGCCGGCTCGAATTGGAGGAGTTTCGCAGCACGCACGCGGAGATCGGTTTGCGGGTGCTGCAGCCCGCCGGCTTGCACGAGTTGGTCGAGGGCAAGGTCGATCTACTGATCGCCCGCGGACTTGGCCGCCATCCCGGCTATCGCTGCGAACGGATCAATGAGGGATCAGGTCTCGGCGATTGGCTGATGGCACCAGAAGGCACGGCAGACTGCCCTGAAGTCGTCAGCTTCCGCGCGTGGCTGCGCGCTTTGCCGGCCGAGAAACCGCGCGCGAACCCGCGCCCGCGTCTGGTCGGCATCAGCGGACGTTGAAAGAGGCGGCCGAGCCAATTGGTGCCCCGTCATCCTGAGGCGCGACGCTTGCGATGCCAAAGCATCGCAAACGGAGCCTCGAAGGATGAACGGCCGAGGTGCCAGCCGGGCCGTCGCCCTTCGAGGGTCGCTGAAGAAGGGCCACCTCAGGGTGACGGTGATAGAGCAAAGCTCGCTGCACCAATCTCGTCAGCCCGCCAGCATCGCACCGCATGCCCGTCGGGTCGCGTCTCCAGGGGCGGTCCCGGTTCGTGACGGCAAACGTCTTCCGCATACCGACATCGCGGACTGAAGGCGCAGCCGTTCGGCGGATTGAGCGGGTTGGGCAGGTCGCCGGCCGTCGTGGCCAGCGGCGCATGGCGCAAGGGATCGGGGATGGCGGCGATCAGGGCTTGGGTGTAGGGGTGCGCGGGGCGTTCGAAGATTTCGCGCCAGTGGCCGTTCTCGACGATGCGGCCGAGATACATCACGGCGACGCGGTCGCTCATGTGCTCGACGACGCCGAGGTCGTGGCTGATCATGATGTAGGAGAGGCCGAGCGTCTCCTTCAGCTCCAGCAGCAGATTGATGATCTGGGCGCGGATCGAGACATCGAGCGCCGAGACCGGCTCGTCGCAGATGACGATCTTGGGATTGAGGATCAGGGCACGGGCAATGCCGATGCGCTGGCGCTGGCCGCCGGAGAATTCATGCGGGTAGCGGCCCGACTGTTCGGGCCGCAGGCCGACATGCCGCAGCATGGTCGCGACGCGATCCTCGATCTCGCTCTTTGCGGTCACGCCATGCACGCGCAGCGGATCTTCGAGCGTGCGGCGAACGGTCTGGCGCGGATTGAGCGAGGCATAGGGATCCTGAAACACCATCTGCACGGTACGCGCCAAGGACTTCCGATCGCCGGATTGCCGGTTCGTGACGACCTGCCCGTCCAGCACGATGCGGCCGCGCGTCGGCGTCAGCAGACCAAGGATCGACAATGCGATCGTCGACTTGCCGGAGCCGGATTCGCCGACGAGCCCAAGGCATTCGCCGCGCCTCAAGCTGAGGTCGACGCCGTCGACGGCCCGGAGCAGCCGCCGGCCACCGCCCAGCAAACCGCCGCCCAGCGGAAATTGCACCGCGAGATCCTCGACGCTGAGGATGAGATCGTCGTCCGGCCTCCGCTCACCCAGCATGTTTTGCGGCTCATGCATGGTGGTGACACCTGACCAGACCGCCCGCCTCCAGCACATCCGTCTCCGGCGCACTGGTTCGGCAAATATCGGTCGCTTGCGCGCAGCGCGGGTTGAACCGGCAGCCATTAGGAAAATTCGTGATGGCCGGGACCACGCCCGCGATCTCCTTCAGCCTGCTGCGTCCGAGCGCCGCGCGGCTGCCGAGCCGCGGCAGCGAATCGACCAGGCCTTGCGTATAGGGATGCGAGGGCGCACGGAAGATATCGGCCGAGCCGCGCTCCTCGACGATGCGGCCCGCATACATCACGGCCACGCGGCGGCAGACATTGGCGACCAGGCCGAGATCGTGGCTGATCATCAGGATCGCCGTTCCCCGCTCGGCGCACAGATTGCGCATCAGCTCGATGATTTCGGCCTGCACGGTCACGTCGAGCGCGGTGGTCGGCTCGTCGGCGATCAGCAGCTCCGGATCGCAGGCCAGCGCGATGGCGATCATCACGCGCTGACGCATGCCGCCCGATAGCTGGTGCGGGTAATCCTTGACGCGGCGCTCGGGCGCGGAAACGCGCACACTCGCCAGCGCCTCCACCGCCAGCTGATTGGCTTCCCGCCAGCTCTTGCCCTTGTGCAGCACGAACATCTCGGCGATCTGCCGGCCCACGGGTGAGACCGGGTTCAGCGCCGTCATCGGCTCCTGAAAGATCATGGCAATCCGATTGCCACGCAGATCCCGCTGTTTGGCCGCAGATAGGTGCTGGATCTCCTTCCCCTCGAACCGGATGACGCCACCGCCGATCGAGAGCGGCGGCCGCAGCAGGCCGATCAAGGCGAGCGCCGTGATGCTCTTGCCGCAGCCGGATTCGCCGACGAGGCCGAACGTCTCGCCGCGGTCGATGCGGAATGAAATGCCCTCGGCTGCCGCAACGCGCCTCGACCCGTCATCGAGATCGATGCGCAGATCCTCGACCTCGAGCAGCGGCGTGCCCGTCATGTGCGCCGGCTCCGCGATTGGGGATCGAGGATGTCGCGCAGGCCGTCGCCGAGCAGGTTGAGTCCGAGCACCGTCAGGAAGATGGCGAGGCCCGGAAAGATCGAGAGCCACGGTGCCGTCGTAATCTGCTCGCGGGCTTCCGACAACATGCTGCCCCAGCTCGGAAAGGGCGGGCGGACGCCGAGGCCGAGGAACGACAATGCGGCTTCGGACAACACCGCGCTGCCCATGCCGAGCGTGCCGATGACGACGATGGGACCGAGCATATTCGGCAGCAGCTGCGTGATCATGATGCGCAGATCGCCATAGCCGAGCACGGTCGCCGCCTGCACATAGCCCTGGCTACGAAGCGACAGCGCCGAGGCCCGTGCGATCCGGCAGGTGAAGGACCAGTTGGTTAGTCCCAGCGCGATGAGCAGGCTCGTCAGGCCAGGACCGAGCACCGCCATGATGGCGAGCGCGAAGATCAGCGAGGGGATCGCGAGCATGACATTGGTCAGGGCGTTGACGACATCGTCCCACCAGCCGCCGAAATAGCCGGCACTCAGGCCCAGAGCCACGCCGATGACGCTGTTGATGAGCTGGGAGATGATGCCGACCGTCAGGGAGACACGCGCGCCATACACGACGCGGGAATAGATATCGCGGCCCTGGTCGTCGGTCCCGAACCACCAGGTCCAGCTCGGCGGCTCTTCCGCGTTCATGAGGTTGGCGTCCATGACCGGATCGGTGTGCGCCAGCCACGGCGCAAGCAGGCCGACGAAGATCGCAAGCGCGAACAACACCCCACCGATGACGAGATTGGCACGGAGCTTCATGCGTATCTGATCCTGGGATCGATCACGCCGTAGAGCACGTCGATCAGCAGATTGATCGCGAGAAAGGCCAGCACCACCACGAGAATGGAGCCTTGGACGGCCGGAATGTCGCGCTGGAGCACGCTGTCGACCAGCAGCGAGCCGATGCCGGGCCAGGAGAACAGTTTCTCGACGACCACCGCCTGCCCCATCAGTCCGCCGAACTGCAGGCCGACGGTCGTCAGAATGATGACAAGCGCATTGCGCATCACATGCCACTTCACGACCCTGGTCTCGCTCATGCCCTTGGAGCGCGCGGTGCGGACGAAATCGGCGGTCATGATTTCCAGGACCGCGGCGCGCGTCGTCCGGGCAAACAGCGCCATCGGCGAGACGCCGAGCGTCGCAGCGGGCAGCAGCAGATATTTCAGTCCCCCATCGCCGTAGCCGAAACTCGGCAGCCAGCCCAGCTTCAGCGCAAACAGATACATCAACACCAATCCGAGCCAGAACTTGGCAATGGAAAGGCCCGACACCGCCACGACCATGGCGATGGTATCGACGATGCCGCCGGGTCTAAGTGCTGCGATGAAACCAAGCGGCACGCCGACAACAATGGCAAACGCCATGGCCGCGAAGATCAGTTGCAGCGTCGGCCAGGCTCGTTTGGCGATCATGACCGTGACCGGCTCGCGGGTCCGGAACGACGTCCCGAAATCACCGGTCGCGAGCTGGGCGATGTAGGTTCCGAAACGCACATAGACGGGCTGGTCGAGGCCGAGCTGCTTCTTCATGCGCAGCTCGACCTGCGGATCGCTGTCGTCGCTCATCGACGTCACGATGCTGCCGGGAACGACGCTGAACAGCACGAAGACCAGCAGCACGACGGCAAGCACGGTCGGAATGGTCTGCAGCAGGCGACGGAACAGGAACGAGAGCATCTCAACCTTTCCCCTCTCCCTCCATCGTTCGTTGCAATGGAGGGAGCGAGAGAGCGCGTGTCACTTCGCGGGCGAGGTCTCGTCGACCCAGAGGTCCTCGACGTTCTGATGGGTCAGCTCGGTCGCGTTCAGCTGAATCCCCTTGAGCCATGGCTGCACCGCCATGACCGCCTTGTTGTAGTTGAAGAACCAGACCGGAGCCTCCTCGTAGAGCAGCGCATTGGCCTTTTGCAGCAGCTGGATGCGCTTGGCGGGATCGTCGGCCTGCCCGGCCTCGTCGACGATCTTGTCGAACTCGGCGTTCTTGAAGGTCGTGTAGTTGCAGGCCGGTTGCGGCGTCGACGAGTGGAAGCATTTGAGGGCAGCGAGCGGATCTGGGCCGCTCGCCTGGGAATAGATGAAGGCCTGATAGTCGCCGCTGCGCACCACCTCCGCCAGCACGGCGGTCTCGACCTGCTTGACCTTGGCCTTGATGCCAACCTTATCCAGCATCGGGATCACGGCCGAGACGATCGGCAATCCCCAGCTCTCATTCTGGCTGGTGGTCCATTCGAACTCGAAGCCGGAGGCGTAGCCGGCCTCGGTGAGCAGCTGCTTGGCCTTGGCGGGATCGTAGGGATATGGCTTCATCGCCTTGTCGTAGGCCGGAGCCGTCAGCGGCAGCCAGCTGGTGGCGCGGTAGGCCTTGCCCTTGACCAGCTTGTTGATGATCAGGTCGGTATCGATCGCGTAGTTGATGGCCTGCCGGACGCGCTTGTCGGCGAACGGCTTGAACGTGGGATTCATGCCCATGTAGCGCGTGAAGACCTCGGCGACCTCGACGATGGTGCCCTTGAGAGCGGCATCAGACTGATAGGCGACGTATTGCGCCGGCCCCAGCACAGAGGTGTCGATCTCCTTGTTGCGGAAGGCGACATCGCGCGCCGCGGCCTCGCCCATGACCGCGACGACGATCTTGTCGGCATAGGGCTTGCCGGGCTTGTAGAACCGGTCCCACCGCTCCAGCACGATGCGCGATCCCGGCACGTGCTCGACGAATTTGAACGGTCCGAGGCCGATCGGCTTCTGGATGAAGCTCTCCTTGGCGCCCTCATCAGCGGGATAGATCGAGGTCAGTGCGGTGAAGAAATAAAAGCCCGGATCGACCTTCTCGGTCAGCTTCATCTCGATGGTGAAGTCGTCGATCTTCTTTAGGCCGGAAATGTCCTTGGCCTGGCCCTTCTCGACCGCGGCCGCGCCCTCGATCACGCGGACAAACCGCGCGCCGGGATAGGCCTTGGTGCCGTCCATGATGCGGTTATAGGACCAGATGACGTCGTCGGCCGTCATCTGGCGGCCATTGTGGAAATAGGCGTCGTCGCGCAGCTTGAAGGTGTGAACGAGGCCGCCGCCCGAGACCACATCCTCCTTGGCGAGTTCCAGAACCGGTTTGCCTTCCGCCGAATTCCAGATGTAGAGCGACCGGTGCAGAGCCTTAGCGTAGATCTCGTCCTGGGCGCGCTGCGTGGTGTGGATATCGAGGCTCGTGAAGCTCGAGCCGTAGGGCGCGGTCATGCGGATGGTTCCGCCCTTGCGCGGTGTCTGGGCCTCCGCCGATCCGGCGAGCGCCAGCCCCAACCCCGCAACGATCGCAATCATCCTGAACATCATGTGCCCCCCAACAACGCAGGTGTATTCCGGTCAGAGATTTGATCATTCGCAGCGTGCCGAATGCAAGCTTCGTTTTTGATGGAGGCCAATGCCGGTTCCGAAGGCTGGCCCATAGGCGAGGCTCCCTCCGGAGGTCAGGTTGCATCCCCCAAGTGATGCAAGGCACCGATTGACGCGGTGCGTCATTGCACAGCCAGGAACAATGAACATTTTTCGTGATCGATGCGACCAAGCTCAGGATCACTATCTGAGCGGCAAGGATCGCCCAAAAAATGAATCGTCGAATGCTGAGTATCCTGCTCGCCGGCAGTTTGGTCGCCGCGACGGCGGCGATGGCGATCCCCGTCACGCCGGACCCTGCCCGCGACAGTCCGGCCAACACCGTCCACATCAGCTGGTCTCGCACCACGCAATCCAACGGGTATGTCGACGATACATGGTGGGCGCTCAGGGATCGTTGTGCCCCGGACTATCTTGGCGAGCGCCTGGTCTGCAACGCCATCGGACTTCTGGCACGGGTCACGAGCCGGACGTTCGAGACCAAAATGTCCGACGAATTGGGTCTGCCGCTGGCCGACCGTTGGGACCTGATGACCGCGAAGAATTCACCCTTCATCAGGTCGGCTCACGTCGAGACGCCGCTTGGTCTGGACGCCGTGCTCGGCTTCTATCGCGCTGCACTCGAAAAGCGCGGCTGGACTGAAAACGACGGTGCGGCCGTCGCGCCTGACCGTGCCGTTGTGACCTTCACGACTTCAGATGGGCCGGGGCTGCTCCGGCTTGTCCGTCAGGACAACATGACGATTGCCGACCTGTCGCTGCGCAAGCTGCTGGCCGCCACGACGAGCATCCGGCCGGCGCCGGACCGAGTGATGTTGTTGCTCGGCAACAAGATGGATGAAGCGGCCGATATCACCATCAATGAGCGAACCATCAGACTGGCCGCTCACGCCGGAGAGAAACTGATCGACTCCGACGCCGATGCGGACAAATTGCCTGATAGCCAGAAAATTGATCTGCCGCCGGGCAGGTACAAGATCACGCTCAAGCTCGACGGCAGCGCTGCGCAGGAGCGGGAGTTCGAGGTCGCGGCCAACGAGACCTGGGGCCTGCTGGTCGGCCCCGAGGGTGCCCCGCTGCCGATGCGGCTTTATTGAGGGCGCGCCTCCGCTCCCTCCCCGCCATCGCGAGTCTTCAACTCGACAATTCCGGCATCCAATCCCGCAGTTTTCGCGCGGCGCCGGTGACGTCGGCGATCGTCCGAAACGCCGCCGTCTCCACCATCATCGCCCTCGCCAGCCGTACGGCGCGGGCTTCGCTGATGGCGCGCTTCTTCGGGTCCTCGATCAACTCGAAATCGATGTTGTGCGCGAGGCCGAAGATGCGGCGGATGATTTTTGCGGCGGCGAAGCCGACGGCATCGGTGAACAGCCGCTGCATGTAGGTTTGGCGCTCGGCCTCCAGGCGCGCGACACCCTTCTCGCCGGCGAAGAGCGAAGCCGGGTAAGCGTCGCCTGCGGCGCCCGCGCGCCAGAGGTCGAGGAAGTTTCGGGAAAACTCGGTCCAGACCTGGTCGACCGTCTCCAGCACCCAGACCTCGAACGCGGCCCGCTCGCCCGGCGAGCGCTCGTGGCCGCTTGATGCAAAATAGGCCATCAAAAGGTTGGCCAGCACGGCGCCGACGTCGAACCCCATCGGACCAAAGAAAGCGAACTCGGGATCGATCACCCGCGTCTGGCTGTCCGTGACCATGATCGATCCGGTGTGGAGGTCGCCGTGCAGCAGTGCCTCGGGGCTGGCCATGAATTTCAGCTTCAGCCGGGAGATCGCGACATGCAGCTCCATGTCATCGCGCAGGCTTGCAGCAAGCGCATCGAGATACGGCGCGGTCCAGCGGTTCTGTTCGGCGATGCGGTAGGGATCGGTGAAGATCAGATCCTCGGTGATCTTGCAGAGCGCGTGGTTGCCGGCGAAAGCCGCGATGCCCTCCTTCTTCTCGGCCGCGGACAGCGCGAGATCGGAGGTGAAGAACAACGTTCGCGCCATGAAGGTGGAGATGTCGTCCACAAAGCGCGGATATTGCGTTGCCGCAACCAGCCCCTTGCGCATGATGATGTGGGGCTCGAGCAGCTCCATCACAGTCAGCGCCAAATTCTCGTTGTGATGCAGCAAAGCCGGCACGAGGCCGGGCGCGAGCTGGGCCTGCTTCGACAGCGCCAGATATTCGTAATGGGCCCGCGACAGCGGCAACGGCCAGCTTTCGCCGACGAGACGGACATAGGGCAGCGCCTGCTTCAGGGCGATGCCGCCGCTCGCGCCCTTGACGATGAAGACGAGGTTGAGATTGCCGTCGCCGACTTCGGTGATCCCCCAGCCGGCCGGCTCGCCGCCGAGCAGTGCTGCGATGTCGGGCAAGCCCGCGAGATAGTCCCGCAAGGCCGCCTCATGCAAAATCCGGTAGTCCCCCCGCTCCTGCGCCATGCCGATCCCATCCCATCCGTATGGGCCGGATCGTTACTCCCGCTCCAGGAAGCTCGAGCCGATCTCGGCCTTTCTTTTGATCGGATCGTAATCACAATAAACGAGGTCCGCCACCAGCGTATAGCTGGCGCTGACGTTGTATTTGTCCAGCTTGACCGAGTTCAGGCCGATCACCGAGGTGCTCTTGCCGCCGTTCCATTTGAACGGCGTCGAGCTCTTGGCCTGCTCGCAGGCCATCACGGCTTCATTGAAGACGTAGCCTTCGACGAACGCCTTCAAGGTGCGCACCTGCACCGCCATCCTCCATTCGACATAGCCGATGGCACTGATTCCGGCGACGATCAGCACCAGAAGCGCAATGACGATCCTCTGAAAAGTCATTCGTTTTCCCCCATTCGCAATCGAGCAACTGCAAAATTCTAGGCGCGTGACGCGACTAAGCAAAGTCTACCGCCGAGGTGCTGCACCTCTCCCCGACGGGGAGAGGTGCAGTTAGAACGGCATGCCCATCATCTTCGACAGGCGCTCGATCGAGAGATAGCCGGCGTGATACGCGGCGAGGCCGAGGCCATAGATGATCGCCGAGATGATCGTGGTCCAGATCAGCTTGCGGCCCATCCGGGTCAGGATCGGGGCGCCGGGGTCGGTGCCGGGCGCGCCGACGCCGTCCTCGTGCTGGCTGCGCACGCCGAACGGCAGCGTCAGGAACAGCGCGACCCACCAGATGACGAAGTAGATCGCGATCGCGGTCGATATCTGGATGGCCATGGGACGGCCTTATGCCTGCTCGATTTCAACCAGCGCGCCGGAAAAATCCTTGGGGTGCAGGAACAGCACCGGCTTGCCGTGGGCGCCGATCTTCGGCACGCCGTCGCCGAGCACGCGCGCGCCCTCCTTCACCAGCGTGTCGCGCGAGGCGATGATGTCGACGACCTCGTAGCAGACATGGTGAATGCCGCCGTCGGCATTGCGCTCGAGGAATTTTGCGATCGGCGAGGCGTCGCCGAGCGGCTCGATGAACTCGATCTTGGTGTTAGGGAGCGTGGCGAACACGGTGATAACGCCGTGCTCGGGCAGCGGCACGGCTTCCGAGATCTGCGCGCCGAACGCCGCACCATAGATCCTGGCGGCCTTGACGGCATCCTTGGTCGCGATCGCGACATGGTTGAGCCGGCCCAGCATGGTTCTCTCCCGTTAAACTGTCAGTACGTGTACCAGACAGAGGGGCTTTTTGCCCCAATGTTCGTTGATCACGGCCCGGACAGCGCGTCGCACCGACTCGGCGAGAGCGTCCGCATCGCGGCGGCGCGCCTTCGGCAGTCCCTCGATGGTCGACATCACGGCATCGAAGACGATGTCGTCGAAGGGCTCGCCTGCCCTGTTTTTCTCGGGGATGCCGACCAGATCGATCTCGGGATCGTCGGCGAGCTCGCCCTGCTCGGTCATGGCAATGGCGACGAAGGCGCAGCCGGAGAAGGCCATGCGCCGCCGCTCGACCACCGCGCGGGACTTGGAATCCTCCAGGATCGCGCCGTCCTTGTAGAGACGGCCCGACGGGATCTCGCCGATGATGCCGGGATCGCCGGGGCCGAGCTTGACGAGGTCGCCGTTGCGGCAGACCAGCACGCGCGGCACGCCGGCGGCGCGCGCCAGCTTGGCATGCTCGTGCAGATGCAGGGCCTCGCCATGGACGGGGATCAGGAGCTGCGGCCTGGTCCAGGCGATCAGGTCGCGCAATTCGTCGCGGCGGGGATGGCCGGAGACGTGGACCAGGTGATCGCGATCGGTGATGATCTCGACGCCTTGCAGCACCAGATTGTTGACGATCGAGCCGACCGCCTTCTCGTTGCCCGGGATGGTGCGCGAGGAGAAGATGACGCTGTCGCCGCGGTTGAGCGTGATCTCGGGGTGGTCGTCATTGGCGATGCGCGCCAGTGCGGCGCGCGGCTCGCCCTGGCTGCCGGTACAGAGCGCCAGCACCTTGTCCTGCGGCAGATGGCCGTAGATGTCGGGCGAGCGGAAATTCTGCACACCGTCGAGATAGCCGGTCTCGCGCGCGACCTGCACCACGCGCTCCATCGCGCGGCCGACCACGACGACCTCGCGGTCGGCGGCTTTCGCGGCGGCGGCCACCGCCTTGATGCGGGCGACGTTGGAGGCGAAGGTCGTCACGGCGACGCGGCCTTTGGCCGATTTCACGAGGTCGATGATGGTCCGGGCGACCTCGGCCTCCGAGGGCGAGCGGCCGTCGCGCACCGCGTTGGTGGAATCGCCGATCAGGGCGAGCACGCCCTCCTCGCCCAATTCGCGCAGCCGCTTCTCGTCGGTCGGACGCCCCAGGGTCGGGGTCGGATCGATCTTCCAGTCGCCGGTGTGCAGCACCGTGCCGGCCGAGCTGTGGATCGCCAGCGCGTGCGCCTCGGGAATCGAGTGCGCGACGGGGATGAATTCGACGTTGAACGGGCCGACATCGACGCGTCCGCCCGACGGCACCACCGTCACCGGAATCTTCGGCGCGTTGCGCTCGGCGGCGCATTTGGCCTCGAACAAAGCGGCGCTGAACTGCGTCGCATAGATCGGGCATTTCAGCTTCGGCCAGAGATCGATGATGGCGCCGAAATGGTCCTCATGGGCATGGGTCAGCACCAGGCCCATCAGGTTCTTGCGTTCCTTCTCCAGGAAGCTGATGTCGGGCATGATCAGGTCGATGCCCGGCAGATGCTCCTCGTCGCCGAAGGAGACGCCGAGATCGACCGCGAGCCAGGCGCGCTGCTGGCGGTTGCCGAGGCCGTAGATCGACAGGTTCATGCCGATCTCGCCGACGCCGCCGAGCGGCGCAAATACGAGTTCGTCGGGCTTCGCCATCACGCAGCTCCCACGGAGGCGACCGGGCCGAAGAACACTTCGCCCGCGGCCACCGGCACGAGGCGGCCCTCCGCGGTGCGGACGATCAGGCAGCCAGTGTCGTCGATGGTGTCAAAAATGCCTTCCAGCGTCATCGTTCCCGTGTGGATCGCGACCTTCTCGCCGAGACCGGCGGCGCGCTCCAGCCAAAGCTTGCGGATCTCGGCAAAGCCGCGGCCATTGTCCCAGATACCTCGGAACTCGACCCAGGCGTCGGATAGCGCGGAGAACAGCTCTTCCGCACCGATCTGGACGCCCAGCGCAGCCAGCGACACCGCGGGCGTCGGGGTGCCCTCGGGGGCGGCAACGACATTGGTGCCGATGCCCGCCACCACAGCGAGGCGATCCCCGATGGCCTCGGCTTCGAGCGCAATGCCGACCAGCTTCTTGCCACCGGCGAGCACGTCATTAGGCCATTTCAGGGCGTAGCGGGGACGGCCCTCGCCGAGGCGCAGCGCGGCCTCGAGGCTGACCTTCTCCAGCGCCGCCTCCTCCGCGAGCCCCGCGGCAAAGCCGAGCGTGGCGGCGACGGCGGGGGCGACGTCCATAACTTCGAGGATGCTGGCGGCGAGATTGCCGCGCGGCGCGATCCAGGCGCGCTGACGGCGGCCGCGGCCGGCGGTCTGATCCGATGTGACGAACCACATCGGGCCGCACTCCCCGGCCCTCGCCTGCTCGATCGCCTCGGTATTGGTCGAGCCGGTCCGTTCGAACGCCGCGAGCTTGTAGCCCGCGGCCGATGCGCGAGGACCGAGCGCGAAAGCCATCCTAGAACAGCGACTTTGCGGCGGCGGAGGCGACGCTCACCACCGGACCTGCGAACAGCGCAAACAGGATGTTGAACAGGCCCGCAACCGCCAGCACCGTCTTCACCTCAACGCGCACCGGATCGACCTGGCCGGCCGGCTCGTCGAAATACATCGTCTTGACGATGGCGAGGTAGTAGTAGGCGCCGACCACGCTGGTCAGCACGCCGATGACGGCGAGCGTGAACAGGTTCGCCTTGATGGCGGCGACGAAGACGTACCATTTGGCGAAGAAGCCGGCGAGCGGCGGAATGCCGGCGAGCGAGAACAGCAGCATCGCGAACATGAAGGCGAGCAGCGGATTGGTCCGCGACAGGCCGGCGAAATCGCTGATCTGCTCGACGGCCTGGCCGTTGCGGCGCATGGCGAGGATGATCGAGAACGAGCCCAGCGTCATCGCGACATAGATCACGATGTACATCAACACACCCTGCGCGCCCTCGACCGTGCCCGAGGCAAGGCCGACCAGCGCGAAGCCCATGTGGCCGATCGACGAATAGGCCATCAGGCGCTTGATGTTGCTCTGGCCGATCGCGGCGAACGAACCCAGTGCCATCGAGGCGATCGCCACGAACACCAGGATCTGCTGCCACTGCGAGACGATGCCGGGGAACGCGGTCAGCGTGACGCGGGTGAACACGGCGAGCGCGGCGACCTTCGGCGCCGAGGCGAAGAAGGCGGTGACCGGGGTCGGCGCGCCCTCGTAGACGTCGGGCGTCCACATGTGGAACGGCACGGCCGAAACCTTGAAGCAGAGACCGACGAGCAGGAAAACGAGACCGAATATCAGGCCGACATTGGAGACGGTCGCGGCCGCGGCGATGCCGGTGAAGCTGACCGTGCCGGTGAAGCCGTAAATGAGCGAAGCGCCATAGAGCAGCATGCCCGAGGACAGCGCGCCGAGCACGAAATACTTCAGGCCGGCTTCGGTCGACTTGGCATTGTCGCGATTCGAGGTCGCGACGACGTAGAGCGCCAGCGACATCAGCTCGAGGCCGAGATAGAGCGAGATCAAATCGCCGGCCGAGATCAGCACCATCATGCCGAGCGTCGAGAGCAGCACCAGGATGGCGTACTCGAAAATGCGGCGCGACGGGTCGGACAGGAACTCGGTCGACAGCACCAGCGTCACCGCCGAGCCGATCAGGGCCAGGATCTTCATGAAGCGAGCGAAGTCGTCGACGATGAAGCTGCCGCCGAAGGTCACATGCTTGCCCGCGGGCAGCATGTATTCGAGCACGCCGACCACGACCAGGAGCACGACCGCCAGCGAGGTGACCGCGCTGGTGGTGCCCTGCCCGCGATAGGCACCCAGCATCAGGAGCGCCATCGCGCCGATCGCGAGCACGATCTCGGGCAGCACCGGCGCCAGTTGATATCCTGCAGTCTCAAAGCTCATGACGATATCCTGACCTGCCCGATCACTGGAGCAGTGCGGCGGCCTTCACGGCCGTCACAGCGGTGTTGTAATTGTTGACGAGTTGCTGGACCGAGGCGGCCGACATGTCGAGCACCGGCTTCGGATAGACGCCGAACAGGATCGTCAGCGCGATCATCGGGAACAGCGTCAGGCACTCCCGGAAGGTGAGATCCTTCATGCTCGCCAGTGACGGCTTGACCAGCGCCCCGAACACGACCTTGCGGTAGAGCCACAGCGCGTAGCCCGCCGACAGGATCACGCCGAAGGTGGCGAAGAACGCCGTCGGGATCGAGACCTTGAAGGTGCCGAGCAGCGTCATGAACTCGCCGACGAATCCACTCGTGCCGGGCAGACCGACATTGGCCATGGTGAAGACCATGAAGGTCATCGCGTAGAGCGGCATCCGGTTGACGAGGCCGCCATAGGCCGCGATCTCGCGGGTGTGCAGCCGGTCGTAGACGACGCCGACGCAGAGGAACAGCGCGCCGGAGACGATGCCGTGCGAGATCATCTGGAACATGCCGCCGGCGACGCCCTGCATGGTGCCGGCGAAGATGCCCATGGTGACGAAGCCCATATGCGCGACCGAGGAGTACGCGATCAGCTTCTTCATGTCCTCCTGCATCAAGGCCACCAGCGAGGTGTAGATGATGGCGATGGCCGAGAGCGTGAAGATCAGCGGCGCGAAGTCGTGCGAGGCCAGCGGGAACATCGGCAGCGAGAAGCGCAGGAAGCCGTAGCCGCCCATCTTCAGGAGGATCGCGGCCAGGACCACCGAGCCCGCGGTCGGCGCCTCGACGTGCGCGTCGGGAAGCCAGGTGTGCACCGGCCACATCGGCATCTTCACCGCGAATGAGGCGAAGAAGGCCAGCCAGGCCCAGGTCTGCAAGGAGCGCGGCACGGCGGTGTGCATCAGGGTCGGGATGTCGGTGGTGCCGCCGTTCCAGTACAGCGCCATGATGGCGAGCAGCATCAGGACCGAGCCAAGCAGCGTGTAGAGGAAGAACTTGAACGAGGCGTAGACCCGGCGCGGACCACCCCAGACGCCGATGATCAGGAACATCGGGATCAGGCCGCCCTCGAAGAACAGATAGAACAGCACGAGATCCAGCGCCGAGAAGGTGCCGACCATCAGCGTTTCCAGGATCAGGAACGCCATCATGTATTCGCGGACGCGGTTGGTGATCGCCTTCCAGCTCGCGATGATGCAGAACGGCATCACGGCGGTGGTGAGGATCACCAGCGGCAGCGAGATGCCGTCGACACCCATGTGGTAGGTGATGCCGGTGGCGAGCCAGTTCGCCTTCTCGACGAACTGGAAGTCGGGATTGGCGGGGTCGAAGCGCATGACCAGGATCACCGACACCGCGAAGGTGATCAGCGTGGTCCAGAGCGCGATCCAGCGCGAATTGCGCTTGGCCGCCTCGTCATCGCCGCGGCTGAGATAGACGATCAGCGCGCCGACCAGCGGCAGGAACGTCGTGACCGAAAGGATGGGCCAGGTCGTCATTTACTGGCCTCCAAAGCCGAACATGAACCAGGTGATCAGGCCGGCGGCGCCGATCAGCATGGCGAACGCATAGTGATAGAGATAGCCGGTCTGGATCTTCACGACGTTGCGGGTGACGTCCAGCACGCGGGCGGAGACGCCGTCGGGGCCTAGGCCGTCGATGATGAAGCCGTCGCCCTTCTTCCAGAGCTGGTAGCCGATCCACTTCGCCGGACGGACGAAGATGATGTCGTAGAGCTCGTCGAAGTACCATTTGTTGAGCAGGAACTGGTACAGCCCCGGCTGCTCTTTGGCGAGCTGGACCGGGATGTAAGGCCGCTGGATATAGAACAGGTACGAGATCAGGAAGCCCATCACCATCATCACCGTCGGCAGGAAAGCGATGGTCGCGGGGATGTGGTGCATCTCCTCGATGATGTGGGGGTTCATCTTCACGGACTCGCGGAAGAACTCCTCGACGCCGTGACCGGCGAACAGCTCCTTGAACGGGAAACCGGCCAAGATCGAACCAACCGCCAGCACGCCGATCGGGACCAGGATCCAGAGCGGAGCTTCATGCGCGGCCTCGTAATGATGCTCGTCATGCGGCTCGCCGTGGAAGGTCTTGAAAATCAGGCGCCAGGAGTAGAACGAGGTCAGGCCGGCGGCGACGACCGTCATCAGGAAACCGTACACCCCGAACGGATTGTGCGAGGCGTAGGCGGACTCGATGATCGCGTCCTTGGAGAAATAGCCGGCGGTGAGCGGGAAACCGGTCAGCGCCAAGGTGCCGACCACCATCACCGCATAGGTGTAGGGGATCTTCTTCCAGAGGCCGCCCATGTTGCGGATGTCCTGCTCGTGGTGCATCGCATAGATCACCGAGCCGGAGCCTAGGAACAGCAGCGCCTTGAAGAAGGCGTGCGTGAACAGATGGAACATGCCGACCGAATAGGCCCCTGCCCCCATCGCGACGAACATGTAGCCGAGCTGCGAACAGGTCGAATAGGCGACGATGCGCTTGATGTCGTTCTGGACGAGGCCGATGGTCGCCGCGAAGAACGCCGTGGTGGCGCCGAAGAACATCACGACGGCCTGCGCATTCGGGGCGAGCTCGAACAGCGGCGACAGGCGCGCCACCATGAACACGCCGGCGGTGACCATGGTCGCGGCGTGGATCAGCGCCGAGACCGGCGTCGGGCCTTCCATCGCGTCCGGCAACCAGGTGTGCAGCAGGAACTGCGCGGACTTGCCCATCGCGCCCATGAACAGGAGGAGACAGGTCAGTGTCAGCGCGTCGGCATGCCAGCCGAGGAAGTCGATGGTCTTGCCGGTAAGGCCAGGGGCCGCATGGAAGATCGTCTCGAAATCGGTCGAGCCGGCCAGCATGAAGATCGCGAAGATGCCGAGCGCAAAACCGAAGTCGCCGACGCGGTTGACCACGAAGGCCTTGATCGCTGCGGCGTTCGCCGACGGCTTCTGGTACCAGAAGCCGATCAGGAGATAGCTGGCGAGACCCACGCCTTCCCAGCCGAAGAACAGCTGCACCAGGTTGTCGGCGGTCACCAGCATCAGCATGGCGAAGGTGAACAGGCTAAGATAGCCGAAGAAGCGCGGCCGATACGGATCCTGGTCCATATAGCCGATGGAATAGAGGTGGACGAGCGAGGACACGGTCGTCACCACCACCAGCATCACGGCGGTGAGCGTGTCGACGCGCAGCGTCCACCAGACCTGGAGGTCGCCGGAGAAGATCCAGGGCAGCAGCTGGATGCGGGCATCGTGGTGCATGAAGCCGACATCGACCAGCGTCATCCAGGACAGCGCCGCCGAGACGAACAGCAGCGCCGTCGTGATCAGCTCGGCACCGCGCGAGCCGGCAGCCGCCGGCTCGGTCGGGCCATGGCCGTCGTGCCCGTCACCGGGCTCGTGATGGCTCTCGTGGATGACGGAGGCATCCTCGTTGATCGTATCGGACGCATGGGCATGCGCACCATGACCGTGGTCACCGTGATGCTCGAGCTCGTCGCCTGAGGGGTTGCGGGCATGCGCGCCGAACAGCGCGATCAGGCCGGCCAGAATGGCGCCCAGCAGAGGCAGAAAGACAATTGCCTGAACCATGACTGAGCTCAGCCCTTCATCAGATTGACGTCCTCAACCGCGATCGAGCCGCGGTTGCGGAAATAGACCACCAGGATGGCGAGACCGATCGCAGCTTCAGCGGCTGCAACGGTCAGCACCAAAAGCGCGAAGACCTGGCCGACGATGTCGCCGAGGAAGGTCGAGAACGCGACGAGGTTGATGTTGACCGAGAGCAGGATCAGCTCGATCGACATCAGGATGACGATGATGTTCTTGCGGTTCAGGAAGATGCCGAGAATGCCGAGCGTGAACAGGATCGCGCCGACCGCCAGATAATGTCCGAGCCCGATCGTCATTTCACCCACTCCGCCGCATCGGCATCCGAGAGCCCCTGCCCCGGCGCCACCTTGCGCATCGCCATCGCCATCTCGGGCGTGCGTGCGTTCTGAACATTGATGTCCTGCCGCTTCACGCTCGCCTTGTGGCGCAGCGTCAGCACGATAGCGCCGATCATGGCGACCAGGAGCACCATGCCCGCGAGCTGGAAGTAGTGGATGTACTTCGTATAGAGCACCAGCCCGAGCGCCTCGGTGTTGCTGACATTGGCCGGGATCGCCGCCGTGATCGTCTTTGAGACGCCGGGGTTGATGACCCAGAAGCCGACCGTGAGCAGCAGCTCGAACAGGAAAATGCCGCCGATCACCAGGCCGACCGGCAGGTACTCGATGAAGCCCTCGCGCAGCTCGGTGAAGTCGACGTCGAGCATCATGATCACGAACAGGAACAGCACCGCGACGGCGCCGACATAGACGACGATCAGGATCATCGCCAGGAATTCGGCGCCCATCAGCACGAACAGGCCGGAGGCGTTGACGAAGGCCAGGATCAGGTACAGCACGGAGTGCACGGGATTGCGCGAGACAATCACCATCACGGCCGAGGCGACGCAGACGCCGGCGAAGAGATAGAAGAACAGCGCGGGAAGGATCATGCCCTCACCTCACCGGTACGGCGCGTCGAGCTCGATCGCTTTCGCGATCTCGCGTTCCCAGCGGTCGCCGTTGGCGAGCAGCTTGGCCTTGTCATAGAACAGTTCCTCGCGGGTCTCGGTCGCGAACTCGAAGTTCGGACCTTCGACGATGGCGTCGACCGGACAGGCCTCCTGGCAGAGGCCGCAATAGATGCACTTCACCATGTCGATGTCGTAGCGCACGGTGCGGCGGGTGCCGTCGTTGCGGCGCGGGCCGGCCTCGATGGTGATGGCCTGCGCCGGACAGATCGCCTCGCATAGCTTGCAGGCGATGCAGCGTTCTTCGCCGTTCGGATAGCGGCGCAGTGCGTGCTCGCCGCGGAAGCGCGGCGAAATCGGCCCCTTCTCGAACGGATAGTTCAGCGTCGGCTTCGGCTGGAAGAAATAGCGCATGGCGAGGAAGAACGCCGAGACGAATTCCGACAGCAGAAGCGAGCGTGCAGTGGCGTTGACGTTGATACCCATGACGGCCCTCACTTCGGCGCGATGCCGGCGAAGTGCAGCACGCCGGCCACCACGATCACCATCGCCAGCGACAGCGGCAGGAACACCTTCCAGCCGAGGCGCATCAATTGATCGTAGCGGTAGCGCGGCACGATCGCCTTTGCCATCGCGAACAGGAAGAACATGAAGAAGACTTTGAGCGAGAACCAGATGATCCCCGGCACCCAGTTGAAGGGCGGCAGGTCGACCGGCGGCAGCCAGCCCCCGAGGAACAGGATCGTGGCCATCGCGCACATCGTGACGATCGCGACATACTCGCCGAGCATGAACAGCAAATACGGCGTCGAGCCGTATTCGACCATGAAGCCGGCGACGAGCTCGGATTCCGCTTCGACGAGGTCGAAGGGCGGACGGTTGGTTTCCGCCAGCGCCGAAACGTAGAACACCACAAACATCGGGAACAGCGGCCAGACGTACCAGTTCAGGATGGTGAGCTGCGGCAGCCCGATCAGGCTGGCAAGACCGCGGGCGTGCTGGGCCTCGACCACGGCCGACAGGTTCAGCGTGCCGGCGCAGAGCAGCACCGTGATGATGACGAAACCGATCGAGACCTCGTAGGACACCATCTGTGCCGCCGAGCGTAGCGCGGCCAGGAACGGATACTTCGAGTTCGACGACCAGCCGGCCATGATGATGCCGTAGATCGACAGCGACGAGATCGCGAAGATGAAGAGGATGCCGACATTGATGTCGGAGATCACCCAGCCGAGATTGGTCGGGATCACCGCCCAGGCCGCGAGCGCGAGCACGCACGACACTAGCGGGGCCAGCAGGAACACGCCCTTGTTGGCGCCGGAGGGAATGATCGGCTCCTTCAGCACGAACTTGAGCAGGTCGGCGAAGGATTGCAGCAGGCCCCAGGGGCCGACCACGTTCGGGCCGCGGCGGATCTGCACCGCCGCCCAGATCTTGCGGTCGGCGAGCAGGATGTAGGCGATCGCGACCAGCAGGACGACGAGCACGAGGATGCTCTGCGCGACCATGATGATCAGCGGCCAGAGGAATCCGGTCCAGAATGCGCTTTCGAAGAATTCCATCAGATCACGCTCACTCCGCTGCGGTCAGCATATGCCCGGAGGCGAGGCGCGAGCATTCCGCCATCACGGCCGACGCACGCGCGATTGGGTTGGTCAAATAGAAGTCCTCGACCAGCGGCTTGAACGGGGCCTTCTCGGGCGAGCCGCCCTTCCCCGCCAGCTTCTTGATCTGGTCGGCCGAACCGGCCTCGATCTGGTCGAGACGGATCAGATGCGGCACAGCCTTGAAGATCGCCTGGCGCAACTGCGCGAGCGAGTCATAGCCGAGCTTCTTGCCGAGCGCCTCCGACAGAGCGCGGACGATCGCCCAGTCCTCGCGGGCTTCACCCGGCGGGAACGCGGCGCGGCCCGTCATCTGCACGCGGCCTTCGGTGTTGACGTAGATCGCGGACTTCTCGGTATAGGCGGCCGCCGGCAGGATCACGTCGGCGCGGTGGGCGCCGCGGTCGCCATGGGTACCGATGTAAACGACAAAGGTGCCGTCGGGCGCGTTGATCTCGTCGGCGCCGAGCAGGAACAACAAGTCCAGCGTGCCGAACGTCGTCATCTGCACGGCGTTCAAGCCGCCGCCAGTTGCGGAGAAGCCGATATCGAGCGCACCGACGCGCGAGGCGGTCTCGTGCAGCACGCCAAAGCCGTTCCAGCCATCCTTGACCGCGCCGACATCGAGCGCGAGCTTGGCGCTAGCCGCAAGAATGGCAGCCCCGTCGTGACGCGAGGCCGCGCCCCCACCGACCATGATGATCGGAGTCTTGGCGTTCTTCAGCACGTCCATGAAGGAGTGCTTGCCGGCCGCGAGCTCAGCGAGCGTCTCGGTGCCCGCGCCGAGGTGATCGTAATCGTAGGTCAGATCGACCTTGGCCCCGATCACGCCGACCTTGAAGCCGCCGGCGCGCCAGCGCTTGCGGATGCGGGCGTTGAACACCGCCGCCTCTTTGCGCGGATTGGCGCCGATGATGAGCAGCGCGTCGGCCTGCTCCACGCCTGCCAGCGTCGGGTTGAAGATGTAGGAGCCGCGGCCGAGCGCGGGGTCGAAGGCATCGCCGCCCTGTACCGCCAGATTTCCCGAGCCGTATTTCGCGAGAAGATCCTTCAGCGCGAACATCTCCTCGACACCGGCGAGGTCGCCGGCGATCGCGCCGATGCGCTTGCCGTCGGTGCGAGCCGCCTTGGCCGCGATCGCGGCAAAGGCCTCGGGCCAGCTTGCCGCACGCAGCTTGCCGGCCTCGCGGATATAGGGCCGATCGAGACGCTGGGTGCGCAGGCCGTCAACGACGTGGCGGGTCTTGTCGGAGATCCACTCCTCGTTCACGGCCTCGTTGATGCGCGGCAACACGCGCATCACCTCGCGGCCACGGGTGTCGACGCGGATCGCAGACCCGATGCCGTCCATCACGTCGATCGACTGGGTCTTGCCGAGCTCCCACGGGCGCGCCGCGAACGCATAAGGCTTCGAGGTCAACGCGCCGACCGGGCAGATATCGACGAGATTGCCCTGCAATTCCGAGGTCAGTGCGTGCTCGAGATAGGTCGTGATCTCCATGTCCTCGCCGCGACCGGTCGCGCCCATTTCAGGGGCGCCGGCGACTTCCGCCGAGAAGCGGACGCAGCGCGTGCACTGGATGCAGCGGTTCATCGAGGTCTTGACCAGCGCGCCGAGATATTTGTCCTCGACCGCGCGCTTGTTCTCGGCGAAGCGGCTGGTGTCGACACCATAGCCCATCGCCTGGTCCTGCAGGTCGCACTCGCCGCCCTGGTCGCAGATCGGGCAGTCCAGGGGATGGTTGATCAGAAGGAATTCCATCACGCCTTCGCGCGCCTTCTTCACCATCGGCGAACGCGTCGAGATTTCCGGCGGCTCGCCCTTGGGGCCCGGACGGCAGTCGCGCACGCCCCAGGCGCAGCTCGCGACCGGCTTCGGGCCGCCCTTCACCTCGACGAGGCACATCCGGCAATTGCCGGCGATCGACAGCCGCTCGTGATAGCAGAAGCGCGGAATCTCGGCGCCAGCCGCTTCGCACGCCTGGAGCAGCGTGAACTCGGCGGGGACATCGATCTCTTTGCCGTCGATGATGAGCTTGGTCATTCTTCTTACTCCGCCGCGACCATGTTCACGGGATCGCGGACGCCGATATCGTCAATGTCAGCCCTGTGCGAATACTGGTCGATGCGCGCTTCGATCTCGTGACGGAAATGCGCGATCAGGCCCTGGATCGGCCATGCCGCTGCGTCGCCGAGCGCGCAGATGGTGTGGCCTTCGACCTGCTTCGTCACCTCGAGCAGCATGTCGATCTCGCGCTTGTGGGCGCGGCCTTCGGCCATGCGGGTCAAGACGCGCCACATCCAGCCCGTGCCCTCGCGGCACGGCGTGCACTGGCCGCAGCTCTCATGCTTGTAGAAATAGGAGATGCGGGCGATGGCGCGGATCAGGTCTGTGGACTTGTCCATCACGATCACGGCCGCGGTGCCGAGGCCCGAGCGCAGCTTGCTCAGGCTGTCGAAATCCATCGGCGTGTCTATGATCTGCTCGGCCGGCACCATGCGCACCGACGAGCCGCCGGGGATCACGGCCTTGAGGTTGTCCCATCCGCCGCGGATGCCGCCGCAATGCTTGTCGATCAGCTCACGGAACGGAATGCCCATGGCCTCTTCGACGTTGCAGGGCCGCTCGACATGGCCGGAGATGCAGAACAACTTGGTGCCGACATTGTTCGGACGGCCGATGCCGGCGAACCAGGCCGCGCCACGGCGCAGGATATCCGGCGCAACGGCGATGGACTCGACGTTGTTGACGGTGGTCGGGCAGCCGAACAGGCCGACATTAGCCGGGAACGGCGGCTTCAGCCGCGGCTGGCCTTTCTTGCCTTCGAGGCTTTCGAGCAGCGCGGTTTCCTCGCCGCAGATGTAAGCGCCGGCGCCGTGCGCGACGTAGATGTCGAACGGCCAGCCGTTGACGTTGTCCTTGCCGACCAGCTTGGCCTCATAGGCCTGGTCGATCGCGGCCTGCAGGTGCTCGCGCTCGCGGATGAACTCGCCGCGGACATAGATGTAGCAGGCATGCGCGTTCATCGCGCAGCTCGCGATCAGGCAGCCCTCGATCAACAGATGCGGATCGTGCCGCATGATCTCGCGATCCTTGCAGGTGCCGGGCTCGGACTCGTCGGCGTTGACGACGAGATAGCTCGGGCGGCCGTCGGTCGATTCCTTCGGCATGAAGGACCATTTGAGACCGGTCGGGAAGCCGGCGCCGCCGCGGCCGCGCAGCCCTGAGGCCTTCATCTCGTTGATGATCCAGTCGCGGCCCTTGTCGATGATGTTCTTCGTGCCATCCCAGGCGCCGCGGCGCCGCGCACCCTCGAGCCCCCAATCGTGGAGGCCGTACAGGTTCTTGAAGATGCGGTCCTTGTCCTCGAGCATATCAGTGCTTTCCGATCAACGATTGGACTGCTTGTAGGCAAGTCCGGCGGCGCAGACGGCGAAGATCAGCGCCCAGAGCAGACTGGTCTCCTGCGACGCGCTCATGAAGAAGCGCTGCAGCAGGAACATGAAGGCAGCCGCGACCGCGGCGTGCATGGCGACGAAGCCCCATTTCTTCACGGCCTCGGTCCCTCCGATTGCGATGAGATCACGCATCAGGTGATCTCCTTCAGCGTGGTCGGTCCGGTGATCGGCGCCGAGAACTGGCGTCCGTTCTGCGGACCGGGCTTGGGCGGATTGCCGGAGGCGAAGCCGTCCAGCACCTTGCCGAAGCTTTCCTTGGTCAGGTCCTCATAGGTGTCCTTACCGATCAGCACCATCGGCGCGTTCACGCAGGCACCGAGGCACTCGACCTCTTCCCAGCTGAAATTGCCGTCCTTGGACAGATGGAACGGCTCGTGATGGATGCGGTGCTCGCAGACGTGGATCAGATCCTCGGCACCGCGCAGCCGGCATGGCGTGGTGCCGCAGACCTGGACGTGGGCCTTCTTGCCGACGGGCGCGAGCTGGAACATCGTGTAGAAGGTCGCAACCTCCAGCACGCGGATATAGGGCATGTCGAGCATGTCGGCGATGACGCGGATCGCGGCTTCCGAGACCCAGCCGTCGTGCTGCTCCTGCGCGCGCCAGAGAATGGCGATGACCGCGGAGGCCTGGCGGCCGGCCGGATATTTCGCGATCTGCTGCTTGGCGAACGCGAGATTCTCCTCCGTGAACGCGAAGCTCGCGGGCTGGACTTCCTTCGGTGCTAATCGGCGAACGGACATCTCTTCAATCTCTCACTGCATGCGGCGCGCAGTTTTGGCATTCAGGGCTTCGATCCTGTCCTGCCAGAATGCGCTTGCGGTGCCGAAAACGTTGTAGCCGACGTGGGTCGAGACCTTGATGCGGTCGAGGATCGACAGCTCGGTCACGGTCTCCATCCGGTTGCTGCGCGGATCGAACACGATCAGCTTCAGCGGGGTCTGCTCGAGGATGTAGCGCGACACGGCATGGGAGCGATCGCTGCCGTGCTCCTCGCACATGATGACGCTGTCGGCCTGGAGCAGCCGGGCGCCGCCCTTGATCGCCTCGATCTCGACGCCCTCGACGTCGAGCTTGATCAGGTACTTGCCGGTGGCGGCGACCTTGCCGTCCTCGATCAGATTGTCGAGCGCGATGACCGGTACGTCCTCGCCGTCGGCGGAGGGATCACCGGCGATGCTGAAGGCTTCATGCTTGGTGCCCGACAGCCGCGCGGTGCCACGCGATGCGCCGATCGCACACTTCATCGTCTCGAAGCGGTTATTGTTGACGCGGGCGTTGTTGGCGAGCTTCGGGTAGTTCTGCCCCGACGGCTCGATCGCGATCGCCTTGTGCGAACCGAACGGCTTGCTCGAGACCAGCACCGACCAGTAGCCGTAATTGGCGCCGCAATCGAGCAGCGTGTAGTCGACGTCGATGGAGTCGGCGAACAGCAGCTCGAGCTCGTCCTCGTAATTGTAGGAGCGGTTGAGCAGCTTGCTCCAATAGCCGTCACCGTAGGGGAATTCGAACACGGCGTCGGGATTGAGCCTGATCGCGATGTTGCGCTCGGGCAGCGTCTTCCGCAGCAAATTCGCGCAGGCGATGTAGCCCATATGCGAGAAGTGCGAGGAGATCTTCGATCCCGTCACCAGCGCCAAGGCAGCCGTCCGCTCCCACAGGTTGGCCCCTTCAAGGGCCCCCGAGGCACGGTCAAACTGGATTGGCGCCTGCGCCATCACCGATCGACCTCTCCGAACACGATGTCGAGCGAGCCGAGGATCGCCGAGACGTCGGCAAGCAGATGGCCGCGGCAGATGTGATCCATCGCCTGCAGATGCGCAAAGCCCGGCGCGCGGATCTTGCACTTGTAGGGCTTGTTGGTGCCGTCGGAGATCAGATAGACGCCGAACTCGCCCTTGGGCGCCTCGACCGCGGCGTAGATTTCGCCGGGCGGCACATGAACGCCTTCGGTGTAGAGCTTGAAGTGGTGGATCAGCGCTTCCATCGAGCGCTTCATCTCGCCCCGGCGCGGCGGCGCGACCTTGTTGTCGGCGACGACGACGGGGCCCTTCCCGTCGGGCGCGTTCAGCTTCTGGATGCACTGCTTCATGATGCGCACGGACTGGCGCATCTCTTCCATGC
The DNA here is from genome assembly GCF_023074075.1 of Bradyrhizobium sp. 138. Lineage (GTDB taxonomy): Bacteria > Pseudomonadota > Alphaproteobacteria > Rhizobiales > Xanthobacteraceae > Bradyrhizobium. Next base: position 72,932 of record NZ_JADPKT010000007.1, read on the forward strand.
GGATCAGGTAGCGGTCGTAGCAGTCGCCGTTCTTGCCGATCGGAATGTCGAAATCCATCTCGGCATAGCATTCATAAGGCTGCGACTTGCGCAGATCCCAGGCCGCGCCCGAACCGCGCACCATCACCCCCGAGAAGCCCCACTCCCAGGCTTCCTTCAGCGGCACCACGCCGATGTCGACGTTGCGCTGCTTGAAGATGCGGTTGGCGGTGAGCAGACGGTCGAGGTCGTCCACGACTTTCAGGAACGGATCGCACCAGGCCTCGATGTCGTCGACCAGCTTCTGCGGCAAATCCTGATGCACGCCGCCGACGCGGAAGTAAGCTGCGTGCATACGGCTGCCCGAGGCTCGCTCGTAGAACACCATCAGCTTCTCGCGCTCTTCGAAGCCCCACAGCGGCGGGGTCAGCGCGCCGACGTCCATCGCCTGCGTGGTGACGTTAAGAAGATGAGAGAGGATGCGGCCGATCTCGCAATAGAGCACGCGGATCAGCTGGCCGCGGCGCGGCACCTCGATGCCGAGCAGCCTTTCGGCAGCCAGGCAGAAGGCATGCTCCTGATTCATCGGCGCGACGTAGTCGAGCCGGTCGAAGTAAGGGATCGCCTGCAGATAGGTCTTCTGCTCGATCAGCTTTTCGGTGCCGCGGTGCAGCAGGCCGATATGCGGGTCGACGCGGGCGACGACTTCGCCGTCCAATTCGAGCACGAGACGCAGAACGCCGTGCGCCGCCGGATGCTGCGGCCCGAAGTTGATGGTGAAATTGCGAAGCTGTTCGGGTTGCTCGTTCATGATCAGACCTTCGGCCCCGCCTTCTCGTCACCGGGCAGCGGATAGTCCGCCCCTTCCCATGGCGAGAGGAAATCGAACTTGCGGAATTCCTGGTTCAGACGCACCGGCTCGTACACCACCCGCTTCTCCTGGTCGTCGTAGCGGACCTCGACGAAACCGGTCAGCGGGAAATCCTTGCGCAGCGGATGGCCCTCGAAGCCGTAGTCGGTGAGGATGCGGCGCATGTCGGGATGGCCGACGAAGAACACGCCGTAGAGGTCGTAGGCCTCGCGCTCGAACCAGTCGGCGCCCGGGAAGATGTCGATCAGCGACGGCACCTGCGTGGTCTCGTCGGCCTGGGCCTTGAGCCGGATCCGCGCGTTCAGGGTCGGTGACAGGAAGTGATAGATCACGTCGAAGCGCTTTTCGCGCGACGGATAGTCCGCGGCCGTGATGTCGGTGAAGTTGACGAAGCGGCAATTCGGATCGTCCCGGAGGTACTTGACCACCTCGACGATCTTGCTGGCCTCGACATCAACCGTAAGTTGGCTGAAGGCCACCGAATGACCGGTCGCGGCGCCCGGAAGCGCGCTAACGATCGTCTGCCCAAGGGCGTCGAGCTTGGCGTCGTCCATGATGTAAAACCTTAGCGTTCGATGGTGCCGGTGCGCCGGATCTTCTTCTGCAGCAGCAGCACGCCGTAGAGCAGCGCCTCCGCCGTGGGCGGGCAGCCCGGCACGTAGATATCGATCGGCACGATGCGGTCGCAGCCGCGCACGACGGAGTAGGAATAGTGATAGTAGCCGCCGCCATTGGCGCAGGAGCCCATCGAGATGACGTAGCGCGGCTCGGGCATCTGGTCGTAGACCTTGCGCAGCGCGGGCGCCATCTTGTTGGTCAGCGTTCCCGCGACGATCATCACGTCGGACTGGCGCGGCGAGGCACGCGGCGCGAAGCCGAAGCGCTCGACGTCGTAGCGCGGCATCGACACCTGCATCATCTCGACCGCGCAGCAGGCGAGACCGAAGGTCATCCACATCAGGGAGCCGGTGCGCGCCCAGGTGATGAGGTCGTCGGTCGCGGCCACGAAGAAGCCCTTGTCGGACAGCTCGGAATTGACCTCGAGGAAGAACGGATCATTGGCCCCGACCGGCTTGCCGGTCGACGGGTCCAGGATGCCCTTGGGGGCCGGCGTGATCACCGGACCCGTGGACGATGCCGGGTTCAATCCCATTCGAGTGCTCCCTTCTTCCATTCATAGGCGAACCCGACCGTCAGCACGGCGAGGAACACCACCATGGACCAGAAGCCGGTCGCGCCAAGCTTGCCGAACGCCACCGCCCAGGGAAACAGGAACGCCACCTCGAGGTCGAAGATGATGAAGAGGATGGCGACCAGATAGAAGCGGACGTCGAACTTCATGCGCGCGTCGTCGAAGGCGTTGAAACCGCACTCATACGCCGACAGCTTTTCCGGGTCCGGTTGCTGGAACGCCACGATGAAGGGCGCGATCAGCAGCACGAGGCCAATGAGGCCCGCTACCCCTATAAAGACGACGAGTGGAAGATAGTTCTGCAGAATGCCGCTCATGGCGAGCCCTTTTTCCCGCAGCCTCGGGACAGCCACGGATTCGTCCGATTTGGAATTATTCTGAGCCTTAGCGCAGTGCACCAATGGGCGCAAGACACGCTCTTTTTAGGCCCTTTGCCGCCCCCAGAACGGTGAAAATCCCGGAATCACCCGGCGCTGGTATGGAGCAGATCGCTGGGCCCAGCAAGGGCAGCCACAGTTTGCAAGGCGGCAGCCCGGAGATTGCGGCTCGAGGGCCGAGCCGGCTATTTGCCGCGTCGTATCGGCGACAACTGCCCGGTTTTCTTGGTGCGGCAGCGCACCCAAGCAGAGGCAATGACCAGCACTGGGGCTCCTACCGTCACCCAGGCGACATATTGGCCGGCCGTTCCCCAGAGCAGCGCAGCCAGGAGACCGGTGATGGTCGCGGCTCCGAGCAGGATTGGTGCGGCAAAGACACGTATCCACAGATACGAGCGGTCCGACGAGCCATGCATCACGACGGGACCGGGGCTCGCCTGGCGAATGTGTCGGCGCGGACAGCCGCCCGCTTCCGCCGCCGTGCCAGCCAGAGGTAAAGGCCGCTGCCGATCACAATGATCGTCAACAGGTCGAGCGCGGCCCAGATCAGCTTCAGCGGCATGCCGCCATAATCGCCGAAATGCAGCGGCTGCGAGATCAGCAGCGCCTGCAGATAGACCGGTAGCGCCCGGCTGTCAGCGACCTCCGCGGTCTCGCCGTCCAGCAGCACGGGCTTCAGGAGCCGCGTCGTCAGGGCGGTGTCGCCGCGCATGAACGCGGCGAAATGATGCGAGGACGTGAACGGCGTACCAGGAAACGCAATGAACGCGATCTCCATGCCGGGAGCCGCCCCTCTGGCGCGGGCGACGACATCGTCGAGCGAGGCGAGATGCGATGGCGGTGGCTTGCCGGCATAGGGCGCGACCATGCTGGCGAGCTCGGTCGCCTTCCACTGGTTCAGCATCAGCTCGGCCCAGGTGTTGACCACGCCGGTCAGCCCGACCACCAGCGTCCAGGCCACCGTCACCACCCCGATCAGATTGTGCCAGTCGAGCCAGCGCACACGGCGCGAGGCGTGATCGCGGATGGTGGCAAAGCGCAGGCGGCGGGTGAACGGCCAGTACAACACGACGCCGGAGATGATGGCGACGGCGAACAACAGCCCCATAGCGCCGAGGAACAGTTTTCCGGCCTGCCCGGCAAACATGTCGGTGTGCAGCTTGAGCACGATCAGCATCGGCCCGACACCGACCGGCCCGAGCAGCCTAGCCGAGACCGCATCGAAGGCGCGGACGGTCGTGTTGTCCGGAAGCCCGTCGACGGCCTTGTTGGTGAAGGCCGTCACGATCCCGGGCTCGTCCTTGTCCCAGGAGATATATTGCAGCACCCGGCCGGGATCGGCGGCGAGCGCGGCGTCGGCGACTTGCTGGGTCGTCGCGCGCGCCGCGCTCGCATGAGCTTCGGGCTGGGGGGCATAGCCCAGGAGCTCATCGATCTCGTGGTGGAACACCAGCGGCAGGCCGGTCAGGCAGAGCAGCAGCAGGAACAGGGTCGAGATCAGGCTGGTCCAGGTGTGGACCCAAGACCAACGCCTGACGTTGCGCGCCTTCACGCAGAGCTCCCCTGGCCCGCGGTCACCATTTGTAGGCGAGGCTCGCGGTAATGCGGCGACGGTCGCCGTAGTAGCATGAGGTGATGACCGCGCAGCTCGCGACGTAGATCTTGTCCGTCACGTTCGCGACGTTGAGCGCCGCGCGCCAGTGGTTGTCCCATTCGTAGTGCACGGCGAGATCGCCCAGCACGAAGGACGGAACGAGCGCGGTGTTCGCGGTGTCGGCAAAGGACGAGCCGACGTAGCGCACGCCGCCGCCAAGGCCGAAGCCCCGCAGCGGGCCCTCACTGAACGTATAGTCGGTCCAGACCGAGGCGAACTCCCGGGGCGTGTTGGTCGGAACGGTGCCGATCAGCGCGGGATTGAGGTCCTGGCTCACGAACAGATCGTATTTGGTGTAGCTCGCCACCAGCTTGAAGTCCGGCGTGATGTTCGCCACCGCCTCGAGCTCGACGCCACGCGAGGTGATCTCGCCGTTCTGGGTCTGGAACAGCGGATTGTTCGGATCGGTGGTCAGCGCATTCTTGCGCTTCAGATCGAACCAGGCGACGCTGAACCGTGCGTTGAGCCCGACCGGCTCGTACTTCACGCCGACCTCGGTCTGTTCCGATGTCTCCGGCAGTTGCAGCCGTCCGGCCGCATTGACGCCGATGATCGGATTGTAGCCCGTCATGTATGAGACATAGGGCGCGACGCCGAAGTCGAGATTGTAGATCGCGCCGACGCGGCCGGAAAACTTGCTGTCCTTGCGGCTTTCACCGGGGCCGATCCGGTTGTCGTTGTCGAGGTCAACCCAGTCCTGACGGCCGGACAGCACCACCGTCAGACGATCGAGCTTGACCTGATCTTGGAGATACACCGCGGCCATGCCCTGAGTGAGATAGGCGTCCTGATACAGCGCGGCGTTGAACGGTGCGTTGACGCCATAGACCGGATTGAGCACGTTGAGATTGGTGCCCGCCCCAAAACCCTGCCGGTCGTCGAGCGCGTAATGCTTGAGGTCGACACCGAACAGCGCGGTGTGCTGCAGCGCGCCGGTGGCGAAGCGATACTCGAGCTGGTTGTCGAGGTTCAACTGGTTGGCGACGCCGCGGGCGTAGAAATTGCCGCGCATGATGTCGGCGGCCGCCGGTGTCGTCGCGTAGCCCAGCCCGTAGAGGCCGGTGTAGAAGACGTCGACATGCCCGTAGCGGGCGTTCTGGCGGAAGTCGAGGCTGTCAGTGATGTTCTTCTCGAACTGGTAGCCGAGCGTCTCCTGCTCGCGGCGAAACTGGTCGGCGCGGGGGTCGCCGGCGAACAGGCTGGTGGGAATGCGGCCGAACGGCGCGTTGGTGACGGTGCCGACATAGGGCAGGAAGTTCTCCGCCCTGGTGTTGTTGTGCGCAGCCGTGGCGTAGACGGTGAGCTTGGTGTCGACGTCCGGCCGCCAGGTCACCGACGGAGCGAAGAAGAAGTTGTTGTCGTAGACATAGTCGGTCTGAGTGCCGCCGCCCTGCACCTGGCCGACAAAACGGTATAGCGTTTGCCCGTTGCCGGACTGCGGAACCACGCCGCCGATGTCGAACGCCGTATAGCCGTTGCCGTGGTTGTTGATGCCGGCCTCGACATAGCGCACCGGCTCGGCGCGCGGCAGCTTGCTCACCGCGTTGACGAGACCGCCCGGCGCCGAGCCGCCGTACAGGATGCCGGACGGTCCGCGCAGCACCTCGACACGCTCGAGGTTGAATGGTTGCAGCTTCCAGCTCGCATAGGAGGTGTAGAAGAGCTGCAGGCCGTCGAGGAACAGTGACTCGTTCTGCGCGGGGAAGCCGCGGATCAGGAACCAGTCGTTGCGGAAGTCGGCGCCGTAGGTGCCGGCGATCACGCCGGGCGTGTAACGCAGCACCTCGTCGAACTTGCTGACGATCTTCTGGTCACGGATCTGCTCGGCGCTGATGACGGACACCGATTGCGGTGTCTCGATGATCGGCGTGTTGGTCTTGGTGCCGGACGAGCTGCGACTGGCGACGTAGCCATTCACCGGGCCACGCGGCGTCTCGACGAAGCCGACATTGCGCTGCGGCTGGGGCTTGCTCCTGGCCGCGGTCTGCACCGCCCGCGGCGCGCGACGCTGCGGCGTCGTGGCCGCACGCCGGCGCGCTTCCGGCGCGGTGACGGTGACCGAAGGCAAGTTCTGCGCGCCGTTCTGCGCAGAGGATTGTGCAAGCGATGCCTGCGGCACCAAAACCAAAGCGGACGCGGTCGCCAACACGGCCGACCGCAGCATTCCCAGACTGTTCACGCGCCACCCCAAAACGTCATTGCATGCGTCATGCCGTCCGTCCCCTGACGGCATGCACTGCGATGAGGCTTATGGGAGGGGGCGCGATTTCCCTAATTGAAAAGTTCTTAGAACGAGTCTTAGAAGCACTCTAGCAGTTCCGGGGATTGCTCCGCGATCAGCGCGAACGCTTCTCGCTCTCGAGCATGTCGGCGGCGATCGCCGTGAGCTGGTCGACCTGCCCCATCAGCGTGCGGAACTCGGCTTCGCTCAATTGTTCCAGCAGGCGTCGATTGCGCTCCTGCGCGCTATCGACGATCGCGTCATGCGCGGCGAGACCCGCAGGGGTCAGCGAGATCAGCACCTCGCGGCTATCTCTGGGATTGGCCGATTTCACGATCAGCTCACGCGAGAGCAGATTGGCCAGCGCACGGCTGATCTGTCCCTTGTCCTGGCCGACGGCCTCTGCGAGCCGCGCCACGCTCATCGGCGGCCGGCGGCCGAGTGAGGCGACGAGACCGAACTCGACCAAGGACAATCCGGTGAGACGCTTGTAGCGCAGGATCGCGCCGCGCTTGAGCAGGCTGGCAAGTACCATCAGTCGCGACGACAGCATCACAGTGGTCGGGGCCAACGTTTCGCTCTCGTCCGCTGCGGGCGACGTCGCCCCAGCCCTGCTCTCGGTCTGGCTCATGATCCACCTCTGCCAAGAAAGCGTGGGCCTGCCAAGCCGGGTCACAACGGTCTCCGCGGTCACGACTGCCCGGCGCCCTCTCCAGAGACCGGGCCCGGCCCGCCCGTGAAACCAGCCGGGCGGCGAGATGAAACCATTTTGCGGAACCCGCGAAACCATCCGGAAACAGATGGTCCTTAAAGATAGGAGCCATAGACGGCGGCAAAGCCCGTCGGGAGGCTCAGATGAACCACTCAATTCACTCTGCTGATCGTGCGACCCACCTGAAGATCGTGGTGGTGGCGCTGGTGGCCGGCATCATGGTGGCCGGCTTCGGGATCGCAGCCCGCACCAATGCCGATTACAGCCAGACCGCCCAGTCCACCCACGTGATCAAGGCTGGCAAGCCGGTGGTGGTGACGAGCGCCGGGACGTCGGAGATTCGCTGAGACGTCCGCTTCCGGGCTGACCCATGGCCGCCTCCGGGCGGCCTTTTTCGTTTTCCAGAGCAATGCTTAGCCGGGATACACCGCGCCAGCGCAACGTCCTTGACTTCACCCAGCCCCGCCTTTAAGTCCCCCCTCGTTCCGCGCGCATCAAGCGAACCACGCGGGAGTAGCTCAGTTGGTTAGAGCGCCGGCCTGTCACGCCGGAGGTCGCGGGTTCGAGCCCCGTCTCTCGCGCCATTTTGGCAATCCCTTCATAGTCTTAGCCCAAACGTCTCAGGCCCTGTCGCATCTGCGCTGGTGACCTGTCGGCGTCCGGCCGGAACTCGCGGCCCACGTTCGAATCGTCTACGTCTTCCAGGACTTAGAGGGATTCCCACGCATTTCCGGCTTTTCCGGGCTTCCCCGTCATTGGACCATCGAGGAGGCCCGATATGGCTAAGAAGGATTTGGCTAAGAAGGATTCGGCAAAGAAGGCCGCCACTCCTGCCACCATCACGCTCAAGCACCTTGCCGCCGATATTGCGGAGAGCCAGGACCTGTCGAAGAAGCACGCCGAAGCCGTCCTCACCGACATGGTCGATCTGATCGCCAAGCACCTGAAGAAGGGCGACCGCGTCCGCATTGTCGGGCTCGGCATCCTCCAGGTCCGCAAGCGCGCCGCCCGCACTGGCCGCAATCCCGCCACCGGCGAGCCGATCCACATCAAGGCCAGCAAGAAGGTCACCTTCCGCCCGGTCAAGGAACTGAAAGAGGCGATCTGAGGTCGGCGTTCGCCAAACCTGATCCGCGCCGTTTCCGGCCGCATCCCGGCCCGCTTTTTCTGATATACCGCCCGCTTCCCCCTGACCTCGGCGGTTTGACCAGAAATGTCCTCCCTCACTTTCTCGCATACCGTGACCGAGCGCTTCCTGCGCTACGTCACCATCGACACCCAGTCCGATCCGGAATCCCCTCGCTCGCCCTCGACCGAGAAGCAGAAGGATCTCGGCCGCGTGCTCGCCGCCGAGCTGAAAGCCATGGGCGTCGAGGACGCCCACCTTGACGACTATGGCTACGTCTACGGCACGATCCCTGCCAATACGATAAAGAAGGTGCCGGTGATCTGCTTCTGCTCGCACATGGACACCTCGCCCGACGTGACCGGCAAGGACGTCAAGCCGCAACTGGTGAAGAACTATCGCGGCGGCGACATCACGCTGCCGGGCGACACCAGCCAGGTGATCCGCGTCAATGAGCATCCTGCGCTGAAGAACCAGATCGGCAACGACATCATCACCACCGACGGCACGACGCTCTTGGGTGCCGACAACAAGGCCGGCGTCGCCGAGATCATGGATGCCGCGCATTTCTTCATCAACAATCCCGATGTGAAGCACGGCACCATCAAGATCCTGTTCACGCCGGACGAAGAGATCGGCCGCGGCGTCGACAATGTCGACCTGAAGAAGCTGGGCGCCGATTTCGGCTACACCATGGACGGCGAGAGCGCGGGCTGCGTCGAGGACGAGACCTTCTCGGCCGACGGCGCCACCATCACCATCACCGGCGTCAGCGCCCATCCCGGCTACGCCAAGGGCAAGATGGAGCACGCGATCAAGATCGCGGCCGCCATCATCGAGCGGCTGCCCAGGGAAGGCTGCTCGCCGGAGACGACCTCGGGCAAGCAGGGCTTTCTGCATCCGATCGGCATCGAAGGCGCGCTGGAACAGGCGACGCTGTCCTTCATCGTCCGTGACTTCACCGAGGAAGGGCTGAAGGAGAAAGAGGACCTGCTCGAGACCATCGTCAAGAACGTGATGAAGGACTATCCGCGCTCGACCTACAGATTTGAGGTTCGCGAGCAGTACCGCAACATGAAGCAGGTGATCGACCGTCACCCGCACGTGCTCGAATACGCCATCGAGGCGATCCGCCGTGCCGGCCTGCGCCCGATGCGCACCGCGATCCGCGGCGGCACCGACGGCTCGCGCCTGTCCTTCATGGGCCTGCCCTGCCCCAACATCTTCGCCGGCGAGCACGCGTTTCACTCGCGGCTGGAATGGGTCAGCCGGCAGGACATGGAGAAGGCCGTGCAGACCATCGTCCACCTCGCCATGATCTGGGAAGAGAAGGCCTGAAGCGCGACGAGACTGGAATGAATCATCATCGCGCTTCGGTGCAATACATCGTCTCTGGCCGTGCCAGCCTTGCGACAGACGTCGCAGGCGAAGGCACCGCAGTCGTCTTTCTTCATGCCAATGTGTGCGACCGGCGCATGTGGCGTGCTCAGTTCGATGAACTGAGTGCTACCCATATGGCGGTCGGGTATGACCGACGCGGGTTCGGCGAAACCCGCGCCGAGCCTGAAGACTTTTCCGCCCTCGCCGATCTCGTCGCAGTGCTGGAGGCGACCGCAGGCGACAGGCCCGCAATCCTCGTCGGCTGCTCTCTCGGCGGACGCATCGCGCTTGATGCCGCGATCCGGCATCCTTCGCGTGTTCGTGCCCTCGTCCTGATTGCCCCCAATGTCGCGGGTGCACCCGATCCGACCTATCCCGCCGACATCGAGACACTGATGATGCAATGGAACGAGATCGAGGCGTCCGGCGATCTCGATCGGATGAATGCGATGAAGGCGCGCCTTTGGCTGGACGGACCGCGGGCCCCCGAAGGCCGCGTTGCCGGTGCGGCTCGCGACCTGTTCCTCGATATGAACGGCATCGCGCTCCGCTCCGCACCGTTCGGATCTGACGTCGACGTCACTCCGTTTTTCCATCGGCTCCATGACATCGCGGTGCCGACCCTCGTGATATGGGGTGACCTCGATTTCCCCTACGTGCAGGATCGCTGTCGCCATCTCGTCGCGGCACTCTCAGGCGCGCAGGGCCGTGAATTGCATGACGTGGCTCATCTTCCCAGCCTGGAGCGCCCGGCGGAGATCACAACTCTCGTTGCCGAGTTCGTTCAGCGACTTACGGGGGCGGACCGATAGGTCTCGCCCCCGATAAATTTAGGGCACCGGCATCGCGCGCGGGCTGCGATGGAAACGGTTGGAGCTCGCCATCCAGTTCGGCAACGGCTCTCCATCGCGGTGGCGTCCGCCGGCGACAGCCGCAGCCCAGGCCACCGCGGCGCCAATCAGGGTCGCGGCCGCGACCGAGAAGGCAACGATGATCGAGTTGCGCCGCGCGCGGTGGATGGCGGTCCTCGAGTCTGCGATCAGTGCATCGACGCGCCGTTCGGCGTCGGGGGCCGCCAGTCCCGTCACCGCGGCGACCTGCTGGACCAGGTAGGTCCGGTCATCGGCGCTGACGCCGCTGTGGCTGGATGACGTCATGAGAACACGGCCCGCTTCGGCGCGGGCCTCCCTCAGATCAGTGTTTGGCGCGCGGCGGGGTGCGCGGAACAGCTTGTCGAGCTCATAGCTCAACAGCGGCTCGGCTGCGGACATGTTGCTCGCCGAGCTGCGCATCGGCGAACGGTCGATCGCAGCCGCGCCAAGCAGCGCCAAAAGAGCTGCGCCAGCCAGCACAGCTAGCGCCCACGAGGTCAGGCCATGCAGCCCGTCGCGCCGCTCGCCGTCATCCTCGACCGTTGCCAGCGCAGGCGCCGGTCGCGCCGTCCGTCCGGCGATGTAGCCGCCGAAGCCGAAGCTGATGATCGCCTGGATGATCAGATAAAGGCCTGACAGCAGCGCCAGCGCCGCGGAAGCATCGCGCCACGACGGCGAGGCCGAGCTGATCCCCAAGCCGACCGCGACACCAAAGCCGACCAGGATGAACGACATTGCGCCGGCGGCGAGAGCGCCTGCGAGCACCGAACTCCATTGGATGGTCCGGCGGTCGTCGGCAATGGCACCGCCCTCCATCATGTTGTCCCGTGACAGGGTTTCCATTGTCGTCCCCTCAGCGCAGGCCGAAGAACGACAGGATCGCCATGATCACGACGATCAAGCCGATGAGATAAATCAATCCGTCCATAGTCCCGTCCTCCTGAGGCATTTATGGTCGCTAATCAGGAGGAATGGGGAACGTTCCTAATTCGGCGTCAGTTGCAGAACGAACCGGCAGGATGTGCGTTGCCTGTTCGAGTCCCAAGGATGAGATTGTGAGCACAAAGGCCTCAGCCGGTCAGCCCCGGGCTGGGGCCTTTCCGCATTTGCACGTCTTTTGCTTGTCCTATGTTAACGACGCCGGCGCCGGGATCATCAAAGATGCGGCCGGGGCGGAACCTTCCGGATCGGGAGCGGCGCGTGGATCGTAGAACGGCGTGCCTGCATCAGGCAGATGCATTCCGGGAGAAGGCTCTCGCCGATCCCGAGCACCACGACCAGTGGATCGATGAAGCCATCAAATGGCTGGAGCGGGCGATGGAGGCGGGTCGTCGTGCCGCCATCACCGTGGAAGCCGACGATGGCAGCAACGTCGCGGAAACCATTGCCTCGCATCGAGGCGTCATCGCCCGCCAGTAAGAGGCGGCCGCGACGCATCGCTGCGGCAATTGTTCCAGGGACGTAACAATGTTGCGGGTCGACACTGTTCCCGCCTCCATGCTAGGCCGGGCACAGACCCCAACCAGAGTGACGTCTTGCTCGCGAACCGCCAGCCTTCAAGAACTTGCCGTCCGCCCAATTGGTGCGGATTGCTGTCGGTGCTGATCGCGGTTGTCTATCTGCTCGCGAGCGCGCTGCATGGCTCGCACGACATCGACGTCACCACGTCCGGCGGCGGCTCGGAGCTCGCTGCAGTCCTCGACGGCTCCCCTGGCCACGGCGACCACAAGGCCATCGGCGGGCATCATTGCCATGGCTGCTTCTCGGTCGCGGTTGCGCAGCCGGCGTTATCGGCCGCATCGGTCGTGCTTGTGTCGGCCACGAGCCCGCAGCATGCACCCCGGCTCGCCGGAATTATCCCCGATACCGACTCCCCGCCTCCCAAACACATTGCCTGACGGATTGGTCGGGCATTCCATGCCCATTAGGTTCATCCTTCACAGGTCGGGTTCATGTTTTGCAGGGGAATGGCTGCGCGCCTGGCGTGCGCGGCGGCGTGTCTGATTGCCGGAGCGGTGCTCGCACCATCTCACGCCCAGACTTTGACGATGCGAAGCGCCTTGTCGCGCGCGCTGACCGCGAGCCCGCGGCTGACGGCGGCGGAGCGCGACGTCGGCATCGCCACGGGCCAGCGCATCCAGGCCGGCGCGCTGCTCAATCCAGAACTGACCTATGAACAGGACGATTCATTCGGCTCCGGCAAATATCGCGGAACGCGATCGGCCGAGACCACGCTCCAGATCAGCCAGGCCTTCGAGCTGTTCGGCAAGCGCGAGGCACGGATCGCGGCCGGAGCGGCCGGCGTCGAGGTCGCCGCGATCCAGCGCAGGGCCGTCAGGCTGGAGGTGCTGTCGGAGACCGCGATCGCCTTCTTCAGCGTGCTCGGCGCGCAGCGGCGCATCCAGATCCTCGACGAGCAGATTGCCGCGATCGACCAGCTGACGCCGCTGCTGCGCCGCCGCGTCGAGGCCGGTGCCTCCTCGCCGGCCGAGACCGGCCGCGCCGAGGTCGCCTCCGCCCTGGTGAGAGCCGATCGCGAGCGCTTCAAGGCGAGCCTGGCGAGCGCCCGGCGCGAGCTTGCGGTGTTGATGGGTGATGCATCGGCGAAATTCGGCGAGGTTTCCGGCCGGCTCGACACCACGGGACGGCCGCCAGCGTTCCAGGCGGTGGTCGCTGCCATCGACGCCAATCCGCAGCTGGTGCGCTGGACCGCCGTCTTTGCCCAGCGCAATGCCGAGCTGCTGCTGGCGCGGCTCAAGCCCTATCCGGACGTGCGGATCGCGGCCGGCTGGCGCCACTATAGCGAGACCAATGACGATGCCGTGCGTCTCACCCTCTCGGTGCCGATCCCCGTGTTCGACCAGAACCAGGGCAACATCCTGTCGGCGCAGGAAAGCCTCGCCAAGTCCAAGGCCGAGCGTGAGGCCAACCGCAACACGCTGATCGTGATCGCCGGCCGCGCCTACGACTCGCTCCAGGGCTCGCTGCGCGAGCTCGCGGTGCTGCGTGAGACTGCCATCCCCAAGGCCGTCGAAGCTTCCGACGCCATCTCGCAGGGCTATGGCCAGGGCCGTTTCACTTTGCTCGAGGTGCTCGACGCCCAGGCGAGCGTCACCCAGGCACGGCTGCGCGAGCAGGAGGCGCTGCAGAACTTCCACGCGGGCGTTGCGACCATCGAAGGCCTGGTCGGCAACCCCTTCACGCTGGCGCGGGAGAGCGCACGATGAAGACCTCCTCCACCATTCTCGTTGCCATCCTTGCCGCCGCGCTCGGCGCCTACGGCTACTCCCTGCTCGCACCGGCCAAGCCTGCGCACAGCGAGCATTCCGAGCATTCCGAACCGAAGAAGCCGAAAGATCATGTCGAGCAGGACGAGCACGGCGCCGACCGCATCCGCATCTCCGACGTCAAGCTGGCGGCCGCAGGTGTCACGCTGGCGGAGGCCGCGAGCGCGACGCTGACCGACACGCTCGCCTTCAACGGCATTCTGCGCGCCAACCAGGAGGCGGTGGTGCAGGTGACGCCGCGCTTCCCGGGCCTCGCCAAATCCATCCAGAAGCGCATCGGCGACAAGGTCGGCAAGGACGACCTGCTCGCCGCGATCGAGAGCAACCAGAGCCTCACCGTCTACGAGCTGAAAGCGCCGATCGCCGGCACCATCATCGAGCGGCAGATCTCGCTCGGCGAATACGCTTCCGAGCAGAAGCCGGCCTTCGTCGTCGCCGACCTCTCTACCATCTGGGTCGACCTGTCGATCTATCGGCAGGATATCAGGCGCGTCCGCCTCAATGACGAGGTGCTGATCGATCCCGACGACGGCCGCGGCGAGATCAAGGGCACGATCTCCTACATGGCGCCGATCGGCTCGAGCGAGACCCAGACCGCATTGGCCCGCGTGGTGCTGCCAAACCCGGACGGACGCCTGCGCCCCGGCCTGTTCGTGACGGCACGGCTGATCCTCGCCGCACGCAATGTCGCGGTCGCCGTGCGCCGGAGCGCGATCCAGACGCTGGAGAACCGGACCATCGTGTTCGTCCGCGAGGACGGCGACAAGATCGAGGCGCGCCCGGTGGAGCTTGGCGACTCCGATCCACGCTATGTCGAGATCAAGGCCGGCCTGTCGGCCGGCGAGCAATACGTCGCCGAGAACAGCTTTGTCGTGAAGGCGGAGATGGGCAAGGGCGAGGCCGAACATGATTGAGCGCCTCATCGCCGTCTCGCTTGCGCAGCGCTGGCTGGTCCTCGTGCTCGCGCTCGGCGCCATTGCCTTCGGGGCCTGGAATTTCCAGCGCCTGCCGATCGACGCCGTGCCAGATATCACCAACGTCCAGGTCCAGATCAACACCCGCGCGCCCGGCTATTCGCCGCTCGAGACCGAGCAGCGCATCACCTTCCCGGTCGAGACCGCGATGGGCGGCCTGCCCAAGCTCGACTACACCCGCTCGCTGTCGCGCTATGGCCTGAGCCAAGTGACGGTCGTCTTCAAGGACGGCACCGACATCTTCTTCGCCCGCCAGCTCGTCGGCGAACGCATCCAGCAGGTGAAGGATCAGCTTCCGGCCGGCGTCGAGGTCGCGATGGGCCCGGTCTCGACCGGGCTCGGCGAAATCTTCATGTACACCGTCGAGGCCAAGAGAGACGACAAGGCGGGCGCCAAGACGCAAGGCGGCCACGACTATTCGCTGACCGATTTGCGTATGGTGCAGGACTGGATCATCCGGCCGCAGCTTCGCAACGTGCCGGGGGTGATCGAGGTCAACACCATCGGCGGCTTCGAGCGGCAATTCCACGTGCTGCCGGACCCCGGCAAGCTGATGGCCTACCGGCTCGGCTTTCGCGACGTGATGACGGCGCTCGCCGCCAACAACGCCAATGTCGGCGCCGGCTATATCGAGCGCAATGGCGAGCAATATCTGGTTCGCTCCCCAGGACAGGTCGGCAATATCAGCGAGATCCAGGACATCGTCATCGGCTCGCGCGGCGGCAATCCCGTCCGGATCAGGGATGTCGCGACCGTGACGGAAGGCCGCGATCTGCGCACGGGCGCAGCGACGTGGAACGGCGAGGAGACCGTGCTCGGCACCGCCATGCTGCTGATCGGCGAGAACAGCCGCAGCGTCGCCCGCCGGGTCGCAGCCCGGCTCGAGGATATCGCCAAATCGCTGCCCGAAGGCGTGGTGACGCGGACCGTCTACGACCGCACCGATCTGGTCGAAGCCACCATCCGCACGGTCAAGAACAATTTGCTGGAAGGCGCGGCGCTGGTGGTGGCCGTGCTGTTCCTGATCCTCGGCAACATCCGCGCGGCGCTCGTGGTGGCCTGCGTCATTCCGCTGTCCATGGCGATGACGATCACGGGCATGGTCGAGACAAAAGTCAGCGCCAACCTGATGAGCCTCGGCGCAATCGATTTCGGCATCATCGTCGATGGCGCCGTCATCATCGTCGAGAATTGCCTGCGCATGCTGGCCGCGGCCCAGCGCGAGAAAGGCGGGCTGCTGACCACCGCCGAGCGGCTGCGCGCGATCCTGCGCGGGTCGAGCGAGGTGATCAAGCCGAGCCTGTTCGGAACGCTGATCATCGCGGTGGTCTACCTGCCCGTGCTGACGCTGACCGGCGTCGAGGGCAAGATGTTCACGCCGATGGCGCTGACCGTGCTGATGGCGCTGGGCGCCGCCGTGCTGTTTTCCATCACCTTCGTGCCGGCGGCCGTCGCCATCTTCGTCACCGGCAGGGTGTCCGAACACGAAAACCTGTTCATGCGGATCGCAAAACGCGCCTACCTCCCCCTGCTCCGCTTTGTCATCGACAACCGGGGCGCGGTCGCCATCATGGCCGCTCTCATCGTGATCGCAAGCGGCATCGCCGCCTCGCGGATGGGCGGCGAATTCATTCCGAGCCTCGACGAAGGCGACGTCGCGCTGGCCTCGATCCGGATTCCCGGCACCAGCCTCACCCAATCGCTGGATCTTCAGAAGGCGCTGGAAAAGCGCATCAAGCAGATCCCCGAGGTGAAGGAGTTCTTCACCCGCATCGGCACCGCCGAGATCGCGACCGATCCGATGTCGCCGGCGCAGACCGACGGCTACATCATGCTGAAGCCGCGCGCCGAATGGCCAGACCCGGGCAAGCCGAAATCGGAGGTGATCGAGGCGATCGACAAGGCCGCCGACGAGATTCCCGGCAGCGCCTATGAAATCTCCCAGCCGATCCAGTTCCGCGTCAACGAGCTGATCTCCGGCGTGCGCACCGACGTCGGCGTCAAGATCTTCGGCGACGACCTCGACATCCTGCAGGGCGCCGCAAAGCAGGTCGAGGCCGCGATCCGCGGCATCCGCGGCGCCAGCGACGTCAAGATCGAGCAGGTCGCGGGTCTGCCGATCCTCACCGTCCGCCTCGATCGCCAGGCGCTCGCCCGCTACGGCCTCAGCGTCGGTGAGGTCCAGGGCATCGTCGAGATCGCGGTCGGCGGCAAGTCGGCCGGAAAACTGTTCGAGGGCGACCGCCGTTTCGACATCGTCGTGCGCCTGCCCGAGCATTTGCGCGGCAATCTCGAAGCGATAAGGGCGATCCCGATTCCGCTACCGCCCGGCGCGGAGGCCGGCTCCGGCACGGCCATGCGAACTGCGCTGGCCGCCTCCCCGCTCGCCCAGATGCGCTATGTGCCACTGTCGTCGGTTGCCACCGTCGATGCGACGCCGGGCCCGAACCAGATCAGCCGCGAGAACGGCAAGCGGCGCATCGTCGTCACCGCCAATGTCCGCGCTCGTGACCTCGGCTCCTTCGTGGCCGAGGCCGAGGCGGCGGTGGCGGAGAAGGTCAAGCTGCCGCCGGGCTACTTCATCGGCTGGGGCGGCCAGTTCGAGCAGCTGGTTTCCGCCACCAAACGACTGACGATCGTGGTGCCGGTGGCATTGCTGCTGGTGTTCCTGCTGCTGTTCATGGGGATGGGATCGGCAGCGGATGCGGCGCTGGTGTTCTCCGGCGTGCCGCTGGCGCTGACCGGCGGCGTCGCGGCGCTGCTGCTGCGCGATATCCCGCTCTCGATCAGCGCCGGTGTCGGCTTCATCGCGCTGTCGGGCGTCGCCGTGCTCAACGGCCTCGTCATCATCGCCTTCATCGAGCGTCTGCGCAACGAGGGACACCCCATTGCGGACGCCGTGCGCGACGGCGCGCTGACGCGGCTGCGTCCGGTGCTGATGACGGCGCTGGTCGCCTCGCTCGGCTTCGTGCCGATGGCGCTCGCCACCGGCGCCGGCGCCGAGGTGCAGCGGCCGCTTGCGACCGTGGTGATCGGTGGCATCATCTCCTCGACCGTGCTGACATTGCTGGTGCTGCCGGCGCTCTACGTGCTGTTCCGTCGTGACGAGACTGGCGAAACGCCTACAATGGCGCCTGATTTGGCGACCTCCCGGGAGCGCTAGAATTGGGCGGCCACGATCATCACGGTCATCACCACCATGATCATGGCGACCATGCGCATGGTCATGGTCACGACCGCAGTCACGGCCACGTCCATGCCCCTGCGAATTTCGGCAAGGCGTTCGCAATCGGCATTTCGCTCAACATCGCGCTGGTCGTGGCCGAGGCGGTCTACGGCTATCTCGGCAACTCCACCGCCCTGCTCGCCGACGCCGGCCATAATCTGTCCGACGTGCTCGGGCTGGTCGTGGCCTGGGGGGCCTCGATCGCGGCAAAGCGCGCGCCGAGCGGCCGCTTCACCTACGGCTTTCGCGCCTCCACCATCCTGGCGGCACTTGCGAACGCGGTGCTCCTGCTGGTCGCGACCGGCGCGATCGGCTGGGAGGCGATCTTGCGCCTGCGCGAGCCGGAGCCGGTCGCAGGCGTGACCGTGATGGTGGTGGCCGGCATCGGCATCCTCATCAACGGCTTTACCGCCATGCTGTTCGCGAGCGGCCGCAAGGACGACATCAACATCGAAGGCGCGTACTTGCATATGGCCGCCGACGCCGCGGTCTCGCTCGGCGTCGTGATCTCCGCGGCGCTGATCATCTGGACCGGCTGGCTCTGGCTCGACCCCTTAACCAGCCTCGTCATCTGCGCCACCATCCTGTGGAGCACGACGAGCCTCTTGCGCGGCTCCATCGACATGTCGATGGCCGCCGCGCCCAGAGGCACCGACCTCGCCGCGATCAGGGCGTTTTTGCTCGCGCGCCCCGGCGTCGCAGGGATCCACGATCTCCACGTCTGGCCGATCTCGACCACCGAGACGGCGCTGACCTGCCACCTCGTCATGCCCACCGGAGCCGGCGATGCGTTCCTGATGGAGACCGCGCAGCTGCTGAAGGCCTCGTTCCGCATCGGCCACACCACGCTTCAAATCGAGACGCATCCCGACAATGGCTGCGCGCTGGCGCCGGATGACGTCGTCTGAGCGCGCTTACGCCTTGCTGCCGCCGGTCTTGGCCCTGAGCCAATCGAGCAGCACGCTCCCCAGCATGGCGCTCGAGCCGGCGAGGAACGGAATGGCGTAATACGCGTAGCGATTGAGTCCATAAATGAGGAAGGTGGGAACTGCAACGCTGACCAGCGCCAGCAGGATCATCAACGTGCCGCCGGCAACAAGGCGACCCGAAGACCGCCGAACCAAACCCGCATGACTCGCGGGGACACCGATCAGAAGCAGGAGCGCGAGGCCCAGTGTCGCGGAGGACAGCCACAGGATCGCTCCCGGGCGATCGTCGTATTCGGTCGAAACTTTCAACCCGCAACACAGCGCAACCAGATCCGAGCTCGGCGCGTAGCCACGCGCAAAGAGACGGTTCAGCGTGAGCTGAATCTGGTCCGCGGTCGGCAGCAGCCGCGACAGCGGCCACCACGGCTGGTAGTATTCGTGCACCAATTGTCCGGGCTTGAACCCGGTCGGACTTCCGAAGAACGGGTACCTGTCGCGCTGGACGAAGAACTCGTAGCCCTGCGGACTGGGCGCCCGACGCGCAACCGAATTTGCGTCGAACAGCACGAAGTACATTTCCCGGAGAAAGTGCTTGGTGAGGTGTCGATAGAGTGTCGACGGCGTCGTCAGCGTTTCGATGAAGATGTCACGCACGACCCGCTCGAGATCCGCATCGCCGTCGCCGGGCTTCGCCAGGCGGTGCATCGCGCCGAACGGCCATTGATAGACATCGACGTCGGGCCATCCGCGAGGGGTGTCCGCAGCGCGCATCTGCTCGACGAACCCCCGCGCCTGCGCCTTCCGGTCGAGATGGACGCCGTGCTCGAAATCGCCGGAATAGCCGACCACGAAAGCCATCACGGCCAGAGTCTCGTTGCCGACGGGGCGCTTGCCGATCGCGAAGTTGATCGCCGCCGGCGCCAGATAGACGGCAGAGGCGAGAACGCCCGCAAGGGCAAGCACGCCAAGCCGGCGCAGGAATCCCGCGTCCAGCACCACCACCAGCCACAACAGAATGACGGCGGCCTGTCCTATCGCCGCCGACCGGCAGGCCAGCAGCGCGCCGAGCGTCAAGCCCACCGCCGCCGCGCACGGCAGCGGTGGCCATTTCCTCAATGCGGCGCCCGCGGCAATGAAGGCCGCAAGACTGACCAGAAAATTGGAGGTCGTCTCCGCGCCGATCGTATTGTCGTAGTGGATGATGCGGCCATGCAGTGCCGCAAGACAAAAGGCCAGGAGCGCGAAGAAACGCGGCGCACCGGCAAAGCGCGCGATCGCTGCGACGAAAAGAGCGGTGCAGACGCTCATCAGGTGCTGCGCGATGACCAGGACGAGGATGTGCGGACCGAACAGCTTGGACAGCAGCGCAAAGAAGGCGGCCAGGCCGTAGGGCCGCTTCATCGTATCTTCGAGGTATTGGCCCCTCAGGATCGATTCGGTCTGGATGAGATAGGCCGCGCTGTCCTCATGGATGAAGTGATCCGGCCAGGCTACCAGGAACGCGAGATGAACCATCAGGATCAGGCCGATCGCGCCAACCCAGATCCAGAACCATGCGACGGAGTTTGCCCGCCCGAGCAATGCAGACGAAAAGCCGGAGCGCTGGTTTAGTGTTCGATCCATTTGCATGCCCGCAATCGATATGTCCGATACGTCTCGCTACGTCGCCGCGTCGGAGCTGGGCGCACCTGCGACGACGTTGGTCTTCGAGCGTCGCGCCAGCCAGCGCGCCGCCCAACGATTGATCGGGCGTTCAAACAGGATCCAGGACGCCGAGGAGATCGTGATGACGAGTGCGAGCAAAATCCAGCGCCAGATCTCGCCATTCGCCTTGTCGAAGTGCCTCCAGGCCGCCAGCCACGGCGAGAACATAAATACCGGCCAGTGCCACACGTAAAGGCCATAGGAGATGTCACCAAGCCAGACCAGCAAGCGCGGCGCGGCGGGCAGGAGCGCCAGGCCGGCAACGGCGAGGCAGCAAGCTATGGGGGTCGACCAAATCGTCAATCGCGGACCGAATACGTACGCGCCGACCGCGAGCGCCAAAAGTCCCAGACTGGAGCTCCAGCGCGGCGAGAACCGTGCGACCATCATGTAGGCAAACACGCCCGCGGCGAAGTCCGCATAATGACCGTCAGCGAAACGAGAGATGATCGCCGGCTGAGGCTCGATCGCTCTGCCGATCCAGGCGGCGGCAACGCACCAGACGAGCAGCAGCCGGACTCCGCCGAGCGGGATGAGCACTGCGGAGACGAGGTAGAAGATCACTTCGTACTCGAGTGTCCAGCCGACCGCGTTCATCGGTGCGGGCTGCGGAATGATCAAGAACGACTGCAATATCCGTCCCAACTCGATCTCGTGAGGCGGCCCGCCGATGCTGCGGCTGAAGAAAGCGATCATGACCAGCGTGGCCAACGCGTTGAGGGGTAGATGCGAAAGAAGCGTTTGGCGAGGAAGCTGAAGGGTGTGTAGCCCGGCACCGTCGAGATGTAGCAGACAATGAAACCGGAAATGGCAAAGAAGAGGTCGACGCCGTCGGCCCCGCGATCCGCCAGAAATTTCCAGGTGACGAGCTGCGACTTATCGAAGTAGACCAGCGCGAGATGCGTGTGAAAGTAAAAGACTGCCAGAGCAGCGACCGCGCGCCCGAGCTGCACGCCCGGCAGCCGACCATGAAGTTGAGCGTCACCCATCCCGTCCACACCTAGCCGCGCGCCTAGCCTCGCGCAACGTCGCGCAACTCAGCATGTCCGCTCGCAAGCAGTTCGGGTGACGCACAACTACGCCGCCTTCGCCGTCACGATCCAGATCGCGCCCTGCAGCGCCACGCTCTGCCCCTTCAAAAACGGCGCAAGCATCTCGCGGATCGAGGCTTTCGCAGCCGCATAGGTTTCCGGCGGATGCCCCTGCAGCGCGCGGCTGGCCGGGCCGATCTGCAACGCACCGTCCACGGCCGCATCGAGGCCGCCGCCGATTGCGACGTCCATCGGAAGATTGTGCGGCTCCATCGCCACGTCGACGAAGCCCGCCCCCTTCAGGATGCGCGTCACGCGCTCTTCCGAGGCGAACGCGAACGGGCCCGGCTCTTCCGGCCCGACCGGCGGCATTTTTGGCACGTGCTTGTACACCGCCATCAGCGGCGCCATCATCCAGGGGTTTTCCTTCGGCTCGCGCCAGCACACGAAGGCGAGCCGTCCGGTCGGCTTCAGCGCGCAGCGGAGATTGGTGAAGGACGCAATGGGATCGGCAAAGAACATCACGCCGAAGCGCGAGGCGAGCAGGTCAAAGCTGGCCGGCTCGAATGGATGCACCGTCGCATCGGCCAGCACGAAATCGAGCGGGAGGCCTTTTGGCGCAAACGCGCGCGCCTGCGACAGCATCGGTTCGGACACGTCGAGGCCGAGCGCAAAACCGTTCGGCGCCACCGCCTTCGCGAATGCGAACGTCGTCGCGCCGGAGCCGCAACCGACATCGAGGACGCGCTCGCCCGGCTTCGGCGTGGCGCGGTCGATCAGCACCTCGGCAATGGGGCCGAGCAGGTTCTCCTGCGCGGCGTGGCGATCGGCCCAGCGCTGCCCGCTCGGGCCGTTCCAATAGGCGATCTGGTCGGCATTCTCGGCGTGTCCGCTAGGCTGCTGCATTGGCCCTCCGTCATCTCGCCCTGCTCCTATGACAGAAGCCAGTCCGACCGAAAAGCCGAGATCGAAAACTCCAACCCGGGGGGCGCGAGCGTTTTGGAGGCCGCGCGACCGATTGCCCCGCGACACCGCAACGGGTCTGCCGTCGGGAGTCTCGATCGAGAAATGGGTTCACACGGTTCGCAGCCCGCTGGTCTATCGCTTCAACTGGGGCAGCGCTCATGTCGCGGCGAAGTACTAGCTCCTGAGTATCGCCAAAAGCAAAGCCCCGGTACATCCGGGGCTTTTTTTACATTCCGGGCCTTCAAGGACGCCCTCTCGGCACGCAGGCGACCGACCGTGGGCCGCCCTCCTTCGAGCGCCCGCCCTCTCTCACAGTCCCGCCGATCCGCGAACTAGCGCCAGAACAGCGCCAGCAGCAGGATGATCGGGAGCGGAATTCCCAGCAGCCACAACAGGGCGCCTCGACCAAGTGTCATGGTATCCGGCCTCTTCTAGCTTTCCATAGACCAAGCTGCGAAGACCGGCTGGAGTTCCTCCTCCAGGAACGGAAGATTTGAGGGCGCGTTGGAACAGAAATGGAAGTTCCTGGAGGATCCGCCATGGTAACACGCTCAATACCTAATCCCTTTTTTGGCTGGACATGGTCGGCCGTTCTGGCTGGCATGTTCGCATCGTTGGTCGTCCAAATCTTGCTGACCATGCTCGGTCTCGGCATCGGCCTGCTCGCAATCGACATTCCCACAGCCTCAACGTCACCCGCCGGCGCTAGCTGGGCGGCGTTCGTCTGGTGGGCGGTATCGGGAATCATTGCCGCCTTTGTTGGCGGTGCCGTTGCGGCAGCCAACTCGCCGGATCAGTCCGGGCTCGGCCGCGTCGGACACGCAGTTGCGGCCTGGGCGGTCGCGACTGTCGTCGTGGTGGCTGCGGCAGCGATGATGCCGGTGTCTGCGACCAGCATTGCCAGCAACCTGGTCGGCCCGTCCTATACAGCGAGCGCCCGCATCGCCTATTGGACGAACAATGCGGGACGGGAGACGGTTGGTGCGACGGCCCGGCCGGCAACGCCGGCCCAGCTCGATGAGGCCCGCAAGCACTTCTCGTACGTGATGTTTGCAAGCTTCTGTTCGCTTCTTCTCGGCGCAGGAGCCGCCTATGCCGCCGGCATGGCGACGACAGCCCAGGCGGTGAAGGAAGCGGCAAGGCCGATGACGTAACATGAAGGCCGGACGCGCGGCGTGAAAGCTGACTTGCCGAGCCGAGTGCATGGCTGACTCTGCCGGGCCTCTGCGGGCAGCTTGGCGAGCGCGGACCTCTCGACGTGAACGAGACGCGCTAATCAGTTGAGCTGCCCCTTTTGCCGCAGACGTCACCGGACCCGACGCAGGCGGTCTCGTCCGTGCGCATTACGGCCGCATTGGTTTCACCGAACGGCCACATCGGAATCAGATGCCAACCAGATTTCCTCGATAGGTTCGCTGTTCCTCAAACTGGAAAGGCATGACCATGCGCAAGCTCACGGCATCCGTCATCATTGCAGCTCTCTCCCTCGGAACACCTGCTCTGGTGCAAGCACAGGGCGCATCGTCGCAACCCGGCGCGGAACAGCCGTCCACGCAGTCCAGCACGGTGATCCGGAGCATACAGGTTGTGGACGTCAAGGAATTGCAGCCGTCGGTGCGCGCGAAAGTCGATGAACTCGTGGCGCACACGAGCGAGCAAGACATCCAGTCGCTTCGACAGTCCATCGACGCCACGCCGCAGGCAGCCTCCGTGCTCAAGGAAAAGGGCTTGAGTTCGTCACAAGTCGTCGCGATCAACATCGCCGACGGTGTCCTGACGATGTTCACCAAGACGGCCTGACATCAGACGAGGTCGGGGCGTTGCACGGCGGCCGCGCGCATGATCGCCGCCTCCTCGGCCGGACGACGAGATCCGAGGTACGAAGAGAATTGCCCTGCAGCGGGCTGCTGCAGGGCTGCTCGTGTCCGGCACGAAAACCTCACCAGGCCGCCAATTGGAGCCGGTTCGCGCGCGCTCGGCTCTTGCTTCGCCACCCGCCGGGGCGCTAAAGAGGCGCGATTGGGCGGTTAGCTCAGCTGGTTAGAGCATCTCGTTTACACCGAGAGGGTCCGCGGTTCGAATCCGTGACCGCCCACCAGCCTTCGCTCGCTTCGCGAGCTACGGCTCGGCAAGCCAGCACCGCAGGTCATAAGCGCGAAGCGAGCGAAGGCTGCCGCGCCGAAGCCCGTCGGGCGAAGGCGGGCTTTGGCCGCGAGCCTTTCTGCTCGGCAAGCCCCATATCAATCCCCCCTTCTCAATCCCCCGGCCTCCCCGGCAGCAGCGGCACGGCGTCGATCCACACCGCCGCGGACTGGCACCAGATCTGCCTCACAGGCCGCAGCTTGTCGCGCTGGCGGATCGAGCCCCAGCGGATGCCCCAATCGTCGGCCTCCTCACCCTCGCCGCTGGTGAACAGCGGGGAACCGCAGTCGGCGCAGAAGTGCTGGAAGCGCATCCGGCCGTTGTCGCCGCGCTTGCCATAAATCTTGGGCGTGCCGGCGGTCAGGCGAACGTCGGCCCCCGAGCAGATGGCGGTCACGCGGAACGGCGAGCCGGTCAGGGTCTGGCAATCGGTGCAGTGGCAAACCGACACTGCCTCGGGATCGATCTCGGCCTCGAAGGTGATTGTGCCGCAATGGCATTGCCCGTCAATCTGCATCGCCCTCTCCCCTTGGCCGCAAAACAAAAACGGCGCCCGAAGGCGCCGTTTTATCATCATTCGCTTTGGCCTAGTGAGCGGTCAGGCCGCCGGCGGCTTCATCGCCGTCCGGCTTCACCGTCACCTTGGTGTCCTCTTCCCAGACGATCGGCACCGGCTTCTTGACCAGCGCCTTGGCGACGACGTCGTCGAGGCGCGAGACCGGGATGATCTCCATGCCGCCCTTGATCGCATCGGAAATCTCCGTGAGATCCTTGGCGTTGTCCTCGGGGATCAGCACCGTCTTGATGCCGCCGCGGGCCGCAGCCAGCAGCTTCTCCTTCAGGCCGCCGATCGGCAGCACGCGGCCGCGCAGCGTGATCTCGCCGGTCATCGCGACATCGTGGCGGACCGGGATGCCGGTCATGACCGAGATGATCGCGGTGGCCATGGCGACGCCCGCGGACGGACCGTCCTTCGGCGTCGCGCCCTCCGGCACGTGCACGTGGATGTCGCGGCGATCGAACAGCGGCGGCTCGACGCCATAGTTGATCGCGCGCGAGCGGACGTAGGACGCCGCCGCCGAGATCGACTCCTTCATCACGTCACGCAGATTGCCCGTGACCGTCATCTTGCCCTTGCCGGGCATCATGACGCCTTCGATGGTCAGCAGCTCGCCGCCGACATCGGTCCAGGCAAGGCCGGTGACGATGCCGACCTGCGGCTCGCTCTCGATCTCGCCGAAGCGGTACTTCGGCACGCCGAGCAGCTCTTCCAGAGTCTTCTCGGTGACCTTGACCGACTTCTTCTTGGAGATCATCAGCTCCTTCACCGCCTTGCGGGCGAGTGTCGAAAGCTCACGCTCCAAATTACGCACGCCCGCTTCGCGGGTGTAGCGGCGGATCAACAGCAGCAGCGCGTCGTCGTCGATCGAGAACTCCTTGGAGTCCAGGCCGTGCTTGGACACCGCGTTCGGGATCAGATGCTTGCGCGCGATCTCGACCTTCTCGTTCTCGGTGTAGCCCGCGATCCGGATGATCTCCATGCGGTCCATCAGCGGGCCCGGAATATTGAGCGTATTCGCGGTCGTGATGAACATCACGTTGGACAGATCGTAGTCGACCTCGAGATAGTGGTCGTTGAACGTCCCGTTCTGCTCGGGGTCGAGGACCTCGAGCAAGGCGGAGGACGGATCGCCGCGGAAATCGGCGCCCATCTTGTCGATCTCGTCCAGCAAGAACAGCGGATTGGACGACTTTGCCTTGCGCATCGACTGGATGATCTTGCCGGGCATCGAGCCGATATAGGTGCGGCGGTGACCGCGGATCTCGGCCTCGTCACGCACGCCGCCGAGCGAGACGCGCACGAATTCGCGCCCCGTCGCCTTGGCGATCGACTTGCCAAGCGAGGTCTTGCCGACGCCGGGAGGTCCGACGAGGCACAGGATCGGGCCCGTCAGCTTGTTGGCGCGCGACTGCACCGCGAGGTACTCGACGATGCGCTCCTTGACCTTCTCCAGTCCGTAGTGATCGGAGTCCAGGATGGCTTGCGCCTGCTCCAGGTCCTTCTTCACCTTGGACTTCTTGTTCCACGGGATCGACAAGAGCCAATCCAGATAGTTGCGCACGACGGTCGCTTCCGCGGACATCGGCGACATCTGGCGCAGCTTCTTCAGTTCATGCTGCGCCTTTTCGCGCGCTTCCTTGGAGAGCTTGGTCTTGGCGATCTTCTCTTCGAGATCGGCGAGCTCGTCGCGACCGTCGTCGTCGCCGAGTTCCTTCTGAATCGCCTTCATCTGCTCGTTGAGATAATACTCGCGCTGGGTCTTCTCCATCTGGCGCTTGACGCGCGAGCGAATGCGCTTTTCGACCTGCAGCACCGAGATCTCGCTCTCCATCAGGCCCAGCACCTTCTCCAGGCGCGTGGTGACCGACAGCGTCTCCAGGATGCCCTGGCGGTCGGCGATCTTGACGGCGAGATGCGAGGCAACGGTGTCGGCGAGCTTGGCGAAATCGGTGATCGCCTGCACGACGCCGACGACCTCGGCCGAGATCTTCTTGTTGAGCTTCACATAGCTCTCGAAGTCGGACACCACCGAGCGCGCCAGCGCTTCCGCCTCGACCGACTTCGCATCGGTGTCGGCAAGCGCGACGGCGGTCGCTTCGTAGTAGTCGGCGCGATCGGTGTATTTCTGCACGCGCGCACGCTCGAGCCCTTCGACCAGCACCTTCACGGTGCCGTCGGGAAGCTTCAGGAGCTGCAGCACGCTGGCGAGCGTACCGGTCTCGTAAATGGCGTCGGGCGCCGGATCATCGTCGGACGCGTTCTTCTGCGTCGCGAGCATGATCAGCGCGTCGTTCTTCATCACCTCTTCGAGCGCGCGGATCGACTTCTCGCGGCCGACGAAGAGCGGAACGATCATGTGCGGGAACACGACGATGTCGCGCAGCGGCAGCACGGGATAGGCGTGCGTCTCGCCATGGACGATGGTTGGCCGGGGTTTTGGATTAGTCATGGCCTTTTCCTTTTGCTTTGCCCCCTCGCACGCAGCCCGCTGATCATGCGCAACCGCCACAAGGTGCCGAAATGATCCACAAGACCGGTCGGTCCTCTACGAGTTGGACCGGCTTGCCGGATCGGAACTGAGGCGAATCTGGAAGAGAATTTTCGCTCGCCGCCGACATTAGGTGGCTATCGACCCGGGGGGTGTCAAGTCATTGAAAAACGCGCGCCATCAGGCGCTTACGCAACGCGGTAAGCGACACAACACCGGCTGCGGAAATACACTTCCGCAGCCCGACTTGAGCATACAATTGGAGCGTTCCAGCGCGGTCAGATCAGGCGCTGGCGTTCTCGACGGCGCGATCGGACCGATCGGCGTAGATGTAGAGCGGACGCGCCGTTCCTTCCACGACTTCGCGGGAGATCACGACTTCTTCCACACCTTCCAGGCCAGGCAGGTCGAACATGGTCTCGAGCAGGATCGCCTCAAGGATCGAACGCAGGCCCCGCGCGCCGGTCTTGCGCTCGATCGCCTTGCGGGCGACCGCGCCAAGCGCCTCGTCGGCGAAGGTCAGCTCGATGTTCTCCATCTCGAACAGCCGCTGGTACTGTTTCACCAACGCGTTCTTCGGCTCCGTCAGGATCTTCTTGAGCGAAGTCTCGTCGAGGTCCTCGAGCGTCGCCACGACAGGCAGACGGCCGACGAATTCGGGGATGAGACCATACTTCAGGAGATCCTCAGGCTCGACGTGACGGAAGATCTCGCCGGTGCGGCGATCTTCCGGCGCCATCACCTGGGCGGCGAAACCGATCGAGGTCGACCGTCCGCGTGCCGAGATGATCTTCTCGAGGCCGGCGAACGCGCCGCCGCAGATGAACAGGATGTTGGTGGTGTCCACCTGCAGGAACTCCTGCTGCGGATGCTTGCGGCCGCCCTGCGGCGGGACCGAAGCCACCGTGCCTTCCATGATCTTGAGCAGCGCCTGCTGCACGCCCTCACCCGACACGTCGCGCGTGATCGAGGGATTGTCGGACTTGCGGCTGATCTTGTCGATTTCGTCGATGTAGACGATGCCGCGCTGGGCGCGCTCGACATTGTAGTCGGCGGCCTGGAGCAGCTTCAGGATGATGTTCTCGACGTCCTCGCCGACATAGCCGGCCTCGGTCAGCGTCGTCGCATCCGCCATGGTGAACGGCACGTCCAGGATGCGGGCGAGCGTCTGCGCAAGCAGCGTCTTGCCCGAGCCGGTCGGACCGATCAGCAGGATGTTCGACTTCGCGAGCTCGACGTCGTTGTGCTTGGTCTGGTGGTTGAGGCGCTTGTAGTGGTTGTGCACCGCGACCGACAGGACCTTCTTCGCATGGCTCTGGCCGATCACGTAATCGTCCAGGACCTTGCAGATTTCCTTCGGCGTCGGAATGCCGTCGCGCGACTTGACCAGCGAGGACTTGTTCTCCTCGCGGATGATGTCCATGCAGAGCTCGACGCACTCGTCGCAGATGAAGACCGTGGGACCCGCGATCAGTTTGCGGACTTCGTGCTGGCTCTTGCCGCAGAACGAGCAATATAGCGTGTTCTTGGAGTCGCTCGTGCCGACCTTACTCATTCATGTCTCCGTCCGCGGTTCGATGCCGTTCCGCTCGATCGCTCCATTCCGGCACGGTGGCCGGCTTGAAGCTTAAGTAGAGCAAATTGCGTACCAAAAAAGACCCTACGCGTTACATCCCGTGCGAATCACGGTCACTCGATTCTCCGCGATCATAGCCGATCATTCGTAGCCAACCATGCTGTCACCCGACTATCAAGAATTCGCTAATCGGGGGTCGCCGGCTACCCGTGACAATACCGTGATTTCCGGTCTTGGTACGGGCGAAGTGATCGAAATCACCCCGGCGTTGCTGGATTGCCACGAAAAACAAGCACGAAAGCGGAACTTTCCGCCTGTCGCGGGGCGCAAAACTGCGTTTTGCAGCGCGCAGACGCGTCCATAGCGTGAACACCACCCTGATCGTGCGCGACGATCCCAGGAGTTGCCGGGATCGCGTCACACTCCAGTAGTGCTACGGGATCTTCGCCGCTGCCGCTTCCTCAGCGCGCTTGTCGATGACCCTGTCGACCAGGCCGAACTCCTTGGCGTCGTTCGCGGTCAGGAACTTGTCGCGCTCCAGCGCGTCCTCGATCGACTTGTAGGTCTGGCCGGTGTGCTTCACGTAGATCTCGTTGAGCCGCTTCTTCAGGTTCAGGATTTCCTGGGCGTGCAGCATGATGTCGGTGGCCTGGCCCTGGAAGCCGCCGGAGGGCTGATGCACCATGATGCGCGCGTTCGGCAGCGAGAAGCGCATGTCCTTCTCGCCGGCGGCGAGCAGGAGCGAGCCCATCGAGGCGGCCTGCCCCGTGCACAGCGTCGAAACCGGCGGGCGGATGAACTGCATGGTGTCGTAGATCGCAAGGCCCGACGTCACCACGCCGCCCGGCGAGTTGATGTACATCGAAATTTCCTTCTTCGGATTTTCCGCCTCGAGGAACAAGAGCTGCGCGACGACCAGCGTCGACATGCCGTCCTCGACCGGCCCGGTCAGGAAGATGATGCGCTCCTTCAGCAGGCGCGAGAAGATGTCGTAGGCGCGCTCGCCACGGTTGGTCTGCTCGACCACCATGGGCACGAGGTTCATGTAGGTTTCAACCGGATCGCGCATGAGTCACCTAGGGTTTTCGGAGACGGACATCGCCGGGCCTGGCTGCCAGTAAGGCTGGATTTGCCGGAAGGGCGGATGCACGTCCTGTGATGCAGGAACTTGGGTAAGATTTAGAAGGCGTACCGACAGATATAGCCCAATTCGCGTCTGACAAGTGCGCAGCGCATTACGGCTTAATCCGTCGGGCAGTTGAAGCTGATTCGCACAAAGAGGCCCAGCCGGCCATCTGGCTAGATGGGCCTCTTCGCTGATCATCCTTAATGGATGACTGCCTCAGAGGCCCGTTCCGATGGTATCGGAACGGGCCTCTGGATTTTAGTTTTGACGCATTTTCTTGACGCGAACCGGTATCCACTTCGCTCGAAAACGCTCTGCAGCCTTCAGGCGGCGGTCTTTTCCGCCTCGTCGTCCTTGTAGAGGTCCTCGCGCGAAACCTTCTTCTCGGTCACGTTGGCGAGCTCGAGGATGAAGTCGACCACCTTGTCCTCATAGATCGGTGCGCGAAGCTGGGCCAAGGCCTGGGCGTTGCTGCGGTAATAGTCCCAGACCTCCTTCTCGCGGCCGGGCATCGAGCGCGCGCGCTCGATCACGGCGCGGCCGACCTCGTCGTCGGTCACGGTGATCTTGTTCTTCTCGCCGATCTCGGAGAGCACGAGGCCGAGCCGCACGCGGCGGTCGGCGATCTTGCGGTACTCTTCCTTCGCCTTGTCCTCGGTGGTGTCCTCGTCGGCAAAGGTCTTGCCGGCGGAAGCCATCTCGGCCTTGACCGAGTTCCACATCAGATTGAACTCCTCGTCGACCAGCGAGGGCGGCGCCTCGAAGCGGTGTGCTTCGTCGAGACGGTCGAGCAGTGCGCGCTTGACGCGCTGGCGCGTCGCACCGGCAAACTCGGCAACCAGACGCTCGCGCGCGGCTTCCTTCAGCTTGTCCAGCGATTCCAGGCCGAGCGACTTGGCGAACTCGTCGTCGATGGCGAGATCCTGCGGCGCCTCGATCAGCGTCGCGGTGGTCTCGAACTCGGCCGGCTGGCCGGCGAGCTTGTCGTTCATGTAGTTCTTCGGGAACGACACTTTCAGCGTGCGCGTCTCATTGGCGCCAATGCCGATCAGCTGCTCCTCGAAGCCGGGAATGAAGGTGTTGGAGCCGATCGCGACCTGGATGCCCTCGCCGGTGCCGCCCTCGAAGACTTCGCCGTTGATGCTGCCCTTGAAGTTGATGGTGACGCGGTCGCCCGAGGCGGCCTTGGCGCCCTCGCCCTTGTCGGCAAAGGTGCGGTTGGTATCGGCGATGCGCTTGATCGCCTCATCGACGTCGGCGTCGGTGACGTCGGCGACGGGCTTCTCGACCTCAAAGGTCTTGAAGTCGGCGAGCGCAATCGAAGGCACCACCTCGATCGCGACCGTGTAGGTCAGATCGGTCTTGCCGCTCAAGAGTTCCTCGACCTCGGCCTGCTCGCTCGGCATGGTGATCTTCGGCTCGGTCGCAAGGCGAAAGCCGCGCTCGGAGAACAGCTGCGTGTTGGTGTCGCGGATGGTCTGGTCGATGGTCTCGGCCATCACCGAACGGCCATAGACCTTCTTGAGGTGAGCGACCGGCACCTTGCCGGGCCGGAAGCCGTTGATGCGAACCTTGTCCTTGAGGTCAACGAGCTTGGCGCCGGCCTTGGCGTCGAGATCAGACGCGGGAACGCTGATCTTGAACTCGTGCTTCAAACCTTCCGAGAGGGTCTCTGTGACCTGCATGGCGTCCAATCTTCTTCTCGTTCGGTCCCGGCGCGCATGCGTCGGGACGCTGTCATTAATCGATCCGGCGCGAGGCGAACGCCTCAACGCCGGTGCTTCATCGGACCGGCTCCCGGCGGACAAATATCCGCGCGGAAGCAGGTCTCGTAATCCGTGCAAACGCGATAAGCGCTTGGTGCGGGCGGAGGGACTCGAACCCCCACAACTTTCGTCACTGGAACCTAAATCCAGCGCGTCTACCAGTTCCGCCACGCCCGCGTGAAGTTGCATCAAGACCGGCCGCGATGCCGCGGGCGGCCGGGCTTATAGCATGTGCCTGACTGTTCGCAGCAAAAAAATGGCCCGATGGAGGCAGGCTTTACGTAAGCACGACGGCTGGACTTATCCAGCGCCGCGTGGTCGGGATCGGCGCATGAAACCTGGGATTTTTGACCCGACCCGACGCGAGCTTTTGGCCGGCCTTGGGGCCTCCCTTGGAGCTTCAGCAGCCGGGCTGATAGCGGGCGGCGCGGGTCCGCTCGTGACCGCCCAGCTCGCCCTTCAGGCGAGGCCGGCAACGCTGGCTCTGAGGCCGGGACAGCCGCCTACACCAATCTGGGAGCTCGCCGCCGTAAACCATCTCCGGGACGTCCGTCTGAGGCGTGGCGACCGTTGCCAAATAGTGTTTCGGAACGACCTGCCTGTGCCACTTGCGCCAGTCTGGTACGGCCTTGGCGGCGGGGCCCCGGCTGACCCGTTGGGGGGACGCGCGCCTGCGCCGCCAAATGCGGTGGAAACCTCAATCATTTCAATTCCCAATGCCGGAACCTTGCTGGCCGACTTCCGCCTGTTCGAGGACGGCCTGAAGCAGCCGGCGCGTCCACTTCCGATCATCGCGGCCGAGACCGGTCCAGTCGTCGTTGATCGCGACGAGGTCCTGCTGATCGAGGAATGGCGCCTGCAGCCGGATGGCACCGCCGTCCCGCCGGGCCAGGATCCGAAGGACGCGGGGCCGCTCTACACCATCAACGGGCAGACTTCATTCGAACTCTCAGCCGCGGGGAATCAGCGGCTGCGGCTGCGCTTTATCAACGGCTCGCAACGTACTGTTTTAGCAATCAAATTAGAAGGTCACGACGTCCGCGTCATGGCCCTGGACGGACAGCCGACCGAGCCATTTCCGGCCCGCAATGGCGCCCTCGTCCTGGCTCCCGGTGCGCGAGCCGACGCCTTCGTGGATGTCGAGACTTCGGCTCCCTTCCTGCTGCACGACGGCCAGTCAGCCCGCCAGATCGGAACCCTTTCGGTCTCTGGCGGAATCCGGCGGCGCGCGGAGCTGCAGCCGCTACAGCCACTGCCTCCGAACGATCTGCCCGACCGCCTCGACCTGAAAGGCGCTCTGCGGTTCGATGTAGCGCTGGGCGCAACCGACGCCGGCTGGATCCAGCCTGCAAGCTTCTCCACCGCCTCAATGCCCGCCTTCCGCGCCAAGGCCGGCCGCACCGTCGTGCTGGCCCTCAAGAACCCCGCCCCCGTCACCACCGTCTTCCATCTGCACGGCCACCCCTTCCGCCTGCTCGACAAGCTCGACGACGGCTGGAAGCCCTACTGGCTCGACACGCTCGCGATCGAGCCCGGCCAGACCCAGCGCATCGCGTTCGCGGCGACCTCGCCCGGACGATGGCTGATCGAATCCGTCGCCACCGAATGGGCCGCGCCGCGGTTGGTGCGCTGGTATGCGGTGGAGTGAGCGCTCAATATTCGATGCCCAGCGCATCGTAGATCCGCCGGTGCACGGCCGGCAGCGTCTCGGTGAGGTCCTCGGCGATCAGGCCCGGCCCGGCTTCGCGCGCGGCCTCGCCATGCATCCACACGCCGATGCTGGCGGCTTCGAATGCCGGCACGCCCTGCGCCAGCAGCCCTGCGATGATGCCGGAGAGAACGTCGCCGGCGCCGGCGGTGGCGAGCCAGGGCGGCGCGTTGGCGGCGATGGTGGCGCGGCCGTCGGGAGCGGCGATGGTGGTGTCGGGTCCCTTCAGCAGCACGACGGCGCCCGAGCGCTCGGCGGCGGCGCGCACGCGCTCCAGCTTGGAACGGCCCGGATGCTTGTTGCTGAGGTCGGAGAACAGGCGCGGAAACTCGCCCTCGTGCGGGGTCAGCACCACCGCATTGTCACCTGAGGATTTGATCGCTTCAAACAGGTGCTCGGGGGTTGCGGCAAAGCTCGTCAGCGCATCGGCATCGAGCACCAGATGACGCCGCGCGGCAAGCGCGGTGTGAACGAGATCGCAGGTGCGCTCGCCAATGCCCGCGCCGGGGCCGATGATGCAGGTGCCATAGCGCTTGTCGCCGAGCAGCTCGCCGAACTCGATGACCGTGTCGACGGGACGAACCATGACGGCCGTGAGCGCGGCCGCGTTGATCGCGAGCGCATCGCGCGGGCTCGCCAGCGTCACCAGCCCCGCCCCTGCCCGCAAAGCGCCGCGCGCGGCCAGCCGCGCAGCGCCGGTCGCCGCCGCATCGCCGGAGACCGCCAGCACATGGCCCCGCGCGTATTTGTGGCCCTCGATGCGCGGCACCGGAAAGGCGGCACCCCAGACGTCCGGATCGTTCTCGAAGGTCTGCGGCGCGATCTCGTCCAGCACCTGCGCCTCGATGCCGATGTCGGCGACGCGCACGCGGCCGCAATGCATCCGGCCCGGCAGCAAGAGATGCGCCGGCTTCTTGCGGAAGAAGGTGACGGTTTCGGTGGCGTTCACCGCCGCGCCCATCACGGCCGCGCTGGTGCCGTTGATGCCGCTCGGCAGGTCGACCGCGAGCACCACGGCGCCGTTGGCGTTGATCGCCTCGATCATCGCATGCG
The DNA here is from genome assembly GCF_023074075.1 of Bradyrhizobium sp. 138. Taxonomy (GTDB): domain Bacteria; phylum Pseudomonadota; class Alphaproteobacteria; order Rhizobiales; family Xanthobacteraceae; genus Bradyrhizobium. Next base: position 107,854 of record NZ_JADPKT010000007.1, read on the forward strand.
CCTCGCCGTCGACGGGACGGCTGAGGCCGGCGCCGAACAGCGCATCGATGATCAGCGCCGGCCGTCCGATCGCCTGCGGATTGAACGGCAGCAGCGGATGCTTCCAGCCGCGCGCGGCGGAGGCGGCATCGCCCTGGAGCTGGTCGCGCTCGCACATCGCGATCACCGAGACCTCCCGCCCCTGGGCGGCGAGCTCGGCGGCCGCGACAAAACCGTCGCCGCCATTGTTGCCGGGCCCGGCCACGATCAGGATCGGCCCCTCCTCCACCAGCGCCTGGGCGGCCTCGGCCACCGCCTGGCCCGCGCTCAGCATCAGCTTGAAACCGGGCGTGCCGGCCGCGATGGCGAGCTGGTCCGCGCGCTGCATTTCGGCGTTGGTCAGAACTTCCATGCCACTTCCCTAGTACAATCGCCTTTTCAACAGGCATCTTCCGCGCCGATCCGACGCGGGGAACAACGATCTGCACAGATATTGAACCGTTTGCCTATTTCATAGTCTTCGGTATTTTGTGCAGATCGGCGCCACCCCGCAGAGATGCTCGTAAAAGGCTGATAACGCTCCAATAATCAGGGCATTTGCAACTTGGCATAGACCCTGCTTTCGAGGAAGCCGCTTCGGTTCGTCGTGCTCACTGGCCTTTCTCAGGGTGTCGCCGGCCGTTGTTGCCGGACAGGTCAGGGATCCCGGCTTAGCGAAGACAAGATCGTGCGTTAAGAAAAGCGCATCCTGACGAAGACGTTGCTATTTGTTCGAAAGGCCGGGAGGCGCGCAGTGAAGAAAATCGAAGCCATCATCAAGCCATTCAAGCTCGACGAGGTGAAGGAAGCGCTTCAGGAAGTCGGCCTTCAGGGCATCACCGTCACCGAGGCCAAGGGCTTCGGCCGGCAGAAAGGTCACGCCGAGCTCTACCGCGGCGCAGAATACATCGTCGACTTCCTGCCCAAGGTGAAGATCGAGATCGTGATCGGCGACGATCTGGTCGAGCGCGCCATCGATGCGATCCGCCGCGCCGCGCAGACCGGACGCATCGGCGACGGCAAGATCTTCGTCTCCAACATCGAAGAGGCGATCCGCATCCGAACCGGCGAATCCGGGCTGGACGCTATCTGAGCCGGGTGCTATCCCGCATTTTGCGACACTCTGACAAGAAAAAGGCTGCTTCGGCGGCCTGATTTCGTTTGTGCGGTCGCGCGCGAACTCGCCAAAAGCGAAAACAATGTTGCTCACCTGGAAACCGACCCGCAGAGCCAAAAGGGGTATGCATGAAGACCGCCAAAGACGTCCTGAAATCGATCAAGGACAACGACGTCAAGTACGTCGACCTGCGCTTCACCGATCCGCGCGGCAAGTGGCAGCATGTGACGTTCGACGTCAGCATGATCGATGAAGACATCTTCGCCGAAGGAACGATGTTCGACGGCTCTTCGATTGCCGGCTGGAAGGCGATCAACGAGTCCGACATGTGCCTGATGCCCGATCCGGTGACCGCGACGATCGATCCGTTCTTCGCCGAGACCACCATGGTCATCACCTGCGACGTGCTCGAGCCGACCACCGGCGAGCCCTACAACCGCGACCCCCGCGGCATCGCCAAGAAGGCCGAGGCCATGGTGAAGTCGATGGGCGTCGGCGACAGCGTGTTCGTCGGCCCGGAAGCAGAGTTCTTCGTGTTCGACGACGTGCGCTTCTCTTCCACCCCCTACAACACCGGTTTCCGCCTCGACTCCTCGGAGCTGCCGACCAACACCGACACCGAATATGAAGGCGGCAACCTCGGCCACCGCATCCGCACCAAGGCCGGCTACTTCCCGGTGCCGCCGCAGGACTCCGTGCAGGACATGCGCTCTGAGATGCTCGGGGCCATGGCCAAGATGGGCGTCAAAGTCGAGAAGCATCACCACGAGGTCGCTTCCGCCCAGCACGAGCTGGGCATGAAGTTCGACACGCTGACGCTGATGGCCGACCACCTGCAGATCTACAAGTACTGCATCCATCAGGTCGCGCATATCTACGGCAAGACCGCCACCTTCATGCCGAAGCCGGTCTACGGCGACAACGGCTCGGGCATGCACGTGCACCAGTCGATCTGGAAGGACGGCAAGCCGGTGTTCGCCGGCAACAAGTATGCCGACCTGTCGGAGACCTGCCTCCACTACATCGGCGGCATCATCAAGCACGCCAAGGCGATCAACGCCTTCACCAACCCGTCGACCAACTCCTACAAGCGTCTGGTCCCGGGCTATGAGGCCCCAGTGCTGCTGGCCTACTCCGCGCGCAACCGCTCGGCCTCATGCCGCATCCCCTACACCGCTTCGCCGAAGGCCAAGCGTGTCGAGGTGCGCTTCCCCGATCCGCTTGCCAATCCCTATCTCGGCTTCGCTGCGATGCTGATGGCCGGCCTCGACGGCATCAAGAACAAGATCGATCCGGGTCCGGCGATGGACAAGGACCTCTACGACCTGCCGAAGGAAGAGTTGAAGCAGATCCCGACCGTCTGCGGCAGCTTGCGCGAAGCGCTGGAAAACCTCGACAAGGACCGCGGCTTCCTCAAGAACGGCGGCGTGTTCGACGACGACTTCATCGACGCTTACATCGAGCTGAAGATGACCGAAGTCGAGCGCTTCGAAATGACACCGCACCCGGTCGAGTTCGACATGTACTATTCGGGCTGATCGGCCCAAATTTCATGCGACAAGCAAAAGGCGCTTCCGATGGAAGCGCCTTTTCGCTTTTGGGGCATCGTAGGGTGGGTTAGCCCTGCAGATGCGCAAAGCGCAAATGCAGGGCGTAACCCACCGCTGTCTCTGGCCGAGCAAACAGAAGAGGTGGGTTACGCCGTACGTATTGCGCTTCGCGCAATCCGCCCCGCTAACCCACCCTACAGATTACGATCACCACGTCGCCGTGAACGCTTTCTGCAACTCCGCCGGCGCGGTCACGCCGCCTGCGATCAGCAATTGGGTGAGAACGCGCGCCTTCTGCGGATTGAGGTCCTCGGACACGACGAAACCGTTCTTGTCGTCGTCGACCTCGACGTTCCTTGTGACGAAGCCGGATCGAACCCGGGTGGAGCGGACGACGATGATGCCCTTCTTGGCCGCCGCTTCGAGCGCATCGAGCGCCGGCTTCGACGTGTTGCCGTCGCCGACACCGGCGAGCACGATGCCTTTGGCGCCATGCGCAATGGCGTCCTCGATCGGAACGGCGTCCATATTGGCGTGCGAATAGACGATCGCGACGCGCGGCAATTGCTCGCCCGCCGGCAGCCGATAGGTCGCGCGCCTGAAGCCGGCGCCCTGGGTCATGAAGCGAATGCCGCCGGCGGTGTCGACATAACCGATCGGCCCGTCATTGGGCGCGCCGAACGTCTCGATGCTGGTGGTGTTGGTCTTGGTCACCGAGCGCGCACTCTGGATCTTGTCGTTCAGCACCGCCATGACGCCGCGCCCGCGCGCGCGGGGATCGGCGGCCACCTGCACCGCCTCGTAGAGATTGCCGGGGCCGTCCGCGCTCACGGCCGTCGCCGGCCGCATCGAGCCGACGATCACCACCGGCTTGTCGCCGCCCACCACGTTGTCGAGAAAGAACGCGGTCTCCTCCAGCGTGTCGGTGCCGTGGGTGATGACGATTCCATCGGCCTCGTTCTTGTCGAAGGCGCCCTGGATGCGGCGGGCCAGCGCGAACCAGACCTTGTCGTTCATGTCCTGGGACCCGATCGACGAGATCTGCTCGGCATTCAGCTTGGCGAGCTTGTCGAGGCCCGGGACGGACTGCATCAGCTGCTCGCCGGTGATCTGGCCTGATTTGTACGCGCCCGTCGCACGCGCGTCGGCCTGGCCCGCGATGGTGCCGCCCGTCGCCAGCACCAGAATGCGGGGCAGATTGGCGCTGGGGGCGTCCTTGCCCGGCTCTGCGGCCTGAACCGCGGGGCCGATCGGCCACGCACAAAGTGCAAGGGCGACCAGTGGAACGGCAAGCATGAATGTCCGACGTTGGCGGCTTGCTGGGCTAATGGCGTGCTTCGTCATCGAATGTTTCTCCCCGTTGAGGTCGGTAACATTCGACACGCCCATTAGGGCCGAAGATGGGTCATTCTCGCGCGCTTACCGCTATGGATTGTCACGCCGCGGCATGAAATGGTCGAGCAGGCCCGTCGGCAGCGGAAACACGACGGTCGACGACCGTTCGCCCGCGATGTCGTGCAGGGCCGCGAAATAGCGCAACTGCATCGCCTGAGGCTCCTGCGCGAGAATGCGGCCGGCTTCGACCAGCTTTTCAGCAGCCTGCTGCTCGCCCATCGCATTGATCACCTTGGCCCGCCGCAAGCGCTCCGCCTCGGCCTGTTTGGCAATCGCGCGAACCATGGTTTCGTTGATGTCCACGTCCTTGATCTCGATGCCGGTGACCTTGATCCCCCAGACATCGGTCTGCTTGTCGAGGATCTCCTGGATGTCCGCGTTCAGCCTGTCGCGCTCGGCAAGCATCTCGTCGAGCTCGTGCTTGCCGAGCACCGAGCGCAACGTCGTCTGGGCGAGCTGGCTGGTGGCGGCCATGTAGTCGCCGACCTTGATGATGGCCCGTTCGGGGTCGACAATGCGGAAGTACAGAACGGCGTTGACCTTGACGGACACGTTGTCCCGCGAAATCACGTCCTGCGGCGGCACCACCTGCACCATCACCCGCAGATCGACCTTGACGAGCTGCTGCACGACCGGAACGAGGATGATGAGGCCGGGGCCCTTCACGCCGGTAAAGCGGCCGAGCGTAAAGATGACGCCACGCTCGTACTCGCGCAGAATTCGAATAGCCTGGGATAGAAACAGGACGACAAGCAGCGCGAGCGCCGCATAGGTCGAATATTCCAGCATCATGAAGAGCCTCCCTCGCCTGTTCGCGCCGGCGCGCGCCGTATCAGCACCGTAAGGTCGACGACGCTTGCGATTTCGACCATCTCTCCGGGCTTGAACGTGTCGGCGCCGCGCGCCTGCCAGCGCTCACCATGGGCGAACACATGGCCTTCGCTCCCGTTCCAGTCGAGAACCTCGGCGGGCAGGCCGCGCATGGCCTGCGCGCCGACGAGTGCAGGAGCTTTACGGATGCGCCGAAGCGAACCAAGCACGACGAGAGCAAAGCCGGCGAACGCGGCCGCGGTGATGCCGATCACCCACCACGACAGGCGGTAGCCGGGCGCCTCGGCCCTGAACAGCATCAGGGCTCCCAGCACGAAGGCGATGATCCCTCCGAAGCCGACCACCACGGTCGGGTTGAAGGCTTCGACGGTGAGAAGCACGAGTCCGACCAGCATCAGGGCGAGGCCGGCATAATTGATCGGCAGCAAATTGAGTGCATAGAGGCCGATCAGCAGGCAGATCGCGCCGACGACTCCCGGGGCGACGGCACCGGGAGACATGAACTCGAAGATCAGGCCGTAGATGCCAATCATCAGGAGAATGAACGCCACGTTCGGATCGGTGATGACCGCCAGGAAGCGGGAGATCCGTCCGGGGTCGATGGCTTCGACGATGGCATCCTTCGTCGCGAGGCGCTGCGTCTTGCCGCCCACGACCTCCACCACACGACCATCGAGCTGCCGCAGCAATTCAGCCTGGTCGCGCGCGACGAGATCGATGGCATGTGCCTCCAGCGCCCCGTTGGCAGAGAGTGTAGCAGCCTCCCGGACCGCCTTCTCAGCCCAGTCCGCATTGCGGCTGCGCAGCTCCGCAAGGCTGCGGATGAAGGCGACGGCATCGTTCGTCGCCTTCGCCGTCATCGCGTCCTTCGGCTCATCCTTCTTGTCTTTGCTGTCTTTGTCCGGTGTACCGCTCGGCAGCCCCGGAAGCGGCCCGCCAATCTGCACCGGCGTCGCCGCACCGATATTGGTGCCCGGTGCCATGGCCGCGACGTGGGTCGCATAAAGGATATAGGTCCCCGCACTCGCCGCATGGGCGCCGGAGGGGGCGACGTAACCGATGACAGGGATGGGCGAGGCGAGCACATCCGCGATGATCTCGCGCATGCTGGAATTGAGACCGCCGGGTGTGTTCATTCTCAGAAGCACGACCTCGGCACGCCGCTCGCTTGCCTGGGCCAAGGCCTCCTTCACGTAACTGGCCGACGCAGGGCCAATGGCCCCGTCGATCGAAACAATCAGTGCAAGACGCCTGCTCTCCTCCGCTGGGCTGGGAAGGAGGCAGCAGGTCAAAGCCACGACGCTGATCGCCGCAACGAGGGCCGCCTTCATGGTCTGCACGGCAGGGCTCCCTTGCAGAGCATATGGTGCGCGTCTCGTGAACCTCAATGCTGTCCGAGGAGACCGGCGCTGCGATTGTGCAACGCAATGGAAATGGCCATGCAGGATGCGATGTGGTCGGTTGGCAAAAGCGCGGGCGGATCATGCCTGCGGCTGATCCGCCGTGCGCCAAGCGCTGCTACCGTGTCACTCTCACGCCATCGGGCCCGATCGTGCCGAACGTCCCGGCGATGATCTCAGCCGTCGGCTGCATGCCGCCGAGCGACCAGTGCGAGGCCTCCTGCTCCTCGATCCTGACCCAGACGTTGCGGCGGAAATCCGGGTTGTTCTGCCCTTCGACCTCGACCATCAGGTCGGTGACGCGTTCGAGCAGCGTCTTCTTCTGGGCAGCGTCCAGGATACCGCGCACGGTGGAAATGGTGACGTAAGGCATGTCTCTCTCCGTTCATGTCATGTGACGAGACCGGAAGATTGGACCGGACAGCGCCGGCAAGGCAGTGGCGGATAAGACAGAGATCGCGCAATTTCCGCCATGCGGCTCGCACAGCGATCGGGTAACATCGCGGCACCTGTCCGGAGGACCCATGAAGGTCGCAATTCTCGCGGTGGAAGGTTGCATGCATTCGGCGATCGCGGGGATCGCCGACATCCTGTCGCTCGCCAACCATGTCATGCAGCAGAGCGCCGCAAAATCCCGCTTCACCTGCCAGACGCTGTCGCTCGACGGCAAGCCCGTGCGTGCCGGCGGCGGCCGGATGGTGGCCGTCGATGGCGCGATCGATAGACACGCTCGCTTCGACGCGATCATCGTACCAGGCAACCTCGTCGATCACGTAACGGCCGAGCGGCTGCAACCGCAATATGCCCGTGCCGGCGCCTGGCTCCGGCAGCAGCACGCTAACGGCCGGCTGATCGGCGCGTTCTGCAGCGGCGTGTTCCTGCTGGCCGGCGCCGGGCTGCTCGACAACCGCCGCGCCACCATCACCTGGTGGCTGCAAGGCGAGCTGCGGCAACGCCATCCCACGATCGACCTCGCGGCCGACGCAGTCATCACGGCTGCGGACCGCCTCGTCTGCGCCGCCGGGCCGATGTCATGGGTCGACCTCCTGCTCAGGCTGATCGAGATGATCGAAGGCAAAGAGATCGCGAAGTTGTGCGCGGACTACGTCGTCATCGACACGGCCCAGCGGACCCAGTCGATCTTCATGCCCGTCGGCTATTTGCTCTCGCAGGACCCGCTGCTGACCAGAGCCGACCTGCTGGTTCGCCGCACCGGCAAGGCGCCGATGACGGTCAAGCGCCTTGCCGGCGCGCTCGGCCTCAGCGAGCGTACGCTGAACCGGAAATTTCAGGAGCTCACGCACGAACCGCCGCAAGCCTTCATCATGCGCCGCCGCGTCGAGCACGCGCGCACGCTGCTGGAGACGACGACGCAACCGATCAAGGCCATCGCACGCACGGCCGGCTACGAGGATGAGAGCAGCTTTCGCAAGGCGTTCCGCAAGCTGTACCTTGATGTCACCGCAGGCCTATCGCGCCCGGCGGATGGAGCGGACGGTGTAGAGACAAGCCTTGCGTGTCAGATCCGTCGGTTTTCGTTCTGCATCTGACTCCACTTCGTTCTCAAAGAACAAATCAGATCCGCAAAAACGGGGACGGACCAATTCCTACTGATTGGTTTATTCCGTCCGAGATTTGGAATGCGGCTTGAATGCATGGAGCCAGTTCTCGTAGGGCGGATTAGCCGAAGGCGTAATCCGCCGACTGTTCGCGACGCTCACGCAGATTCGCCAAAGTCACCGTCCGCGCTGCTATCCCCCGCCCAATCCTCGGGAAACAGCCCGGCCTCGACATCTCGGTGAAACGACGAATGTGGCCAGTCCAACACGCGGGTCACATATCCGTGCTTGACTGGATTGATGTAACAATACTCGACATGGCGTGCATAGTCGGCCTCGTCGCTGATGAGGTGCTCCCAGAATCGGTTCTGCCATATGCCACGTTCCCGTCCTGCGATCTGTACCGCCGTGAGGGGCTCCGTCTTCGGCAAGGTCTTGACGAATCGCGTCTTGATCAACCTCCACCGCATGGAAAAATCGGCATCGCCGTCCGGAAGCGTCCAGACAGCATGAGGGTGGTTCGGAAGAACGACAAACGCATCGATTGTGAAAGAATAGTCCCGACGCGTCGCTGCAACGGCCGCGCGCAGCGCTGCGATGTGCTCGACAAGCAGCCTCTGCTTCCGGTCGAGAAGATTGACCGTGAAGAACCAGCAACCACCCGGAACAAATGCACGGCGATAGTTTGGCATTGAAGCTGCCCGATCAGGTCAAGATGGCGGATTACGCCTTCGGCTAATCCGCCCTACGCACCAGCACACATCGTCACTTGTCCGGAAAGTTGACGAAGCGGATCGTCATCCGACAGCCACCTTGCATCTGACGGCCAAGCGCGCCGCCCGTCCAGTCGGTGACGAAGCCGCTCCCATTCGAAGCCGCTGACGAGGAACGGCTTGCCGTTGGCCTTCTGCACATCGGCAAGGCTCGATCCGATCGTGACGCCGGCGACGTTCCAGAGGCTGGTCTTGCCGGCGTCGCGCAAAGTCAGGCCGGAGGCGCGCCCGGCCTTGTCGTCGGTGAAGGCGACCTCGATGCGGCGGTCCCTCGCCTTTGGAAACAGCACGATCCCCTTGTCTCGCCCTCGGCGCCCGGCAGGTCCTGCACCACGGCGTCCTTGCCGTAGCGCTGTTTCAGGGTCTTCTCGGTGTCGTCAGGCCGCCACCGGCGAAGTGCAGGTGATCGGCCCCTCCTGCGCCGGAGCGCTTTGGGCAAATGCGGAGGACGCGAGCAAGAGAAGGACCCTGACGGTGACGCTGCGCTTCGTCGCGAGACAATCCAACAGTTGGCTTCAGCAGGTCCAGCTCAGGAATACCCTGCGGTAGGGCCTAGGCGCTCGTAATGACGGAAAGCGCGTTCCCCAGTCCAGCTCACAGCCGCGCATCGCGGATCGACTTTCGCAATCTCGCCGATGCTTTCGAGTTGTGCCGGATGATCGACGCGCGCTACCTTCCAGTTCGTTCGAAAGCAACTGCCGCCAGTTCCGAACAGCCAAATGCTGGACTCCGAATGCGACATCATGAACGAGGCCCGCCCCGACGATCCATCGCACACTGGCTCTGTTGCATTTGGCAGAAGGCCGCGCACCACTTCGGCTGTTGCTGGGTCGAGATAAAAAAGGTTCGTACCTTCCGCAGCAATGCAGAAGGTGATCAGGCCACCATCTCGAGGAATCAGAGCAGCGCGTGGGCAGGGCGCGGGTCCCACCCGAGTTTGAACGATCGTCTCCGGAACGTCCTTCTGCCACAAAACCTGCCCCTGAGCCCATCACCGCGATCAAATCATTCAGGACAGCGACCGAAGCGCCTCGTCCTGTTCCGAACGTCTTCTCCCAGATGATCTTTCCATCGCCAGATATCCGCGCGAGCCAATTTGTATCGTCTTCTCTGCCGACAATTACCGCGTCGCCGGAGGACAAGACCGCCATGTCAAATATGGCATGCTCACGCTTGCGCGCAGTTACAATTTCCCAAACCAGATGTCCGTCCGGGCCGAGCTTTGCGAGGTAGGCATCTGACAAAGGAGCGCTGGCATATGATCGCCCAATATTCGTCGTCCCACCGATCCAGATCGAGCCGTCGGCCGCCACTGCCGAATGAATGTCGTACGGAATTAGCTTCTTCGCGCTCTGAAGCGGAACGCGCGATCCTACACCCAGCGCGCTCGCGCTAATCAACAATGACAGGCGCTGCTCACGATCCTGGAGAACGAGAACGGCCGTTCCGTTCGCTGCTGGGGCAATGTCGACTATCCTGACGTCCGGGATGGACCAAAGGTATTTGGACGACGTTATCAGACCATGGCCATCGTTCGGCTCCGCCGACAGGGGTCCGTTCAGGCAGGCTAACAAGCCAAGAGCGAACAATAAGGCGCCTAACTTCCGAAGGGCCTGCGAAATGAGACTATACCCATCGAGCCTCGACAATTCTCTGATCTGTCGTATGTCTGGCATGTTCGTCCCTACAGCGCGCAGGCTATTTGAAATGTGTGAGCGCACAAGGGGAAAGTTGACGACGGCAAACGCAGCACACCAACACGCACCGTCGGTCGTGGCGGCCGGCACATCAAGAGTCATTGACGTCTTCAACGCTCCGCTTCTTCTCCGTCATGCTTGGCATGCCTGCGGAGCACAAGGTCCAGAATGACGAACAGAGGTCGAGCCCCCGCGAGGCGTCGGGCAAAACACCCCGTCAAGCCCTCCTCGCAAAAATATTCCACTTTCCCGAATTTCGGATTTGTGGCATACAGCCGCCATCCCGGCCCTTGCCAAAGGGGCGCTTCGCGATCGTCACGAGATGCGGGCCGGGTGGCGGTGGACGCGGTAGCGCCGGCGCGGCATGCATGAGACAGGGCGGGCGACCGTGAGTCCTCAGGCGGCGCGATACGACACGGCGCGGTCACAGCGGTCTCGTTGATGTCCGGGGGCGAGCACACGCAAGCCTCCAGGCATTTCGGCGGGATCGTCCGCGGACGGAGAAGTCGTGTGGTCCTGACGCCCGGGGTTCTGGCGTCAAGTCATGTGGTGATGTGGCGGCCAACCGGTGCGCGCATCGATCATCCGCAAGGCGACGGGGGCAATAGTGCAACGCTCCCCGGGGAGAGCACGAAGGACACCGTTAAAACCATCCGCGCAGGGAAGGCCGGGCGACCGGCACACCTGTGGTCCACCCCGTGTGCGTTTTTCGATGCACGCGGACCGCGGGTGCCGCCGGCGCCCGGCCTTCCCTGCGCCCTTTGGTCCTCATGGGGTGCAAACGACAGCAAGCCTCGGGCGAAACGGGCCGCGAGATTGCGAAGGCGCGTCTGCGAGTTGAACTGAGAGTTGGGGGATGCCGACGATCGACCTTGCTCCGTCATTGCAAGGGGCCCTTGCGACGAAGCAATCCAGGCTGCCGCTGCGGAACGACTCTGGATTGCTTCCGCCTTCGCCAAGGCTTCGGCGGACAAGTCGCTGCGCTCGCAATGACGATGCCGCTGAAGACTCGCGCCAAACCACCCTCGCCGCGTGCGGCTCAGGCCGCTGCCTTCTGCCTTGCGACCATCGCTTCGCCGAACGCCTCGAACAGCTTGCGGTTGATCGGATTGTGCTGGGGATCGTATTCGGCGTGCCATTGCACGCCGAGTGCAAAGGTCGGGGCTTCCGCGATGCGGATCGCCTCGATGGTGCCGTCCTCGGCGATGCCCTCGATCAGCACGCGCTTGCCGGGCTCCAAGATGCCCTGCCCGTGCAGCGAATTGACCCGGATCTTCTCGCAGCCGAGCAATCTTGCGAACGCCCCGCCGGGCGTCAGGTCGACGTCGTGACGGTCGGCGAACACGACGGTCGGATCGGGATGGATCTCGCCGTTCTCGAGCCGGGGCATGCGATGGTTCATGCGGCCGGGAATTTCGCGGATCTCGGGATGCAGCGAGCCGCCGAAGGCGACGTTCATCTCCTGCAGGCCGCGGCAGATGCCGAACAGCGGAATGCCGCGGGATACGCAGGCGACCGAGAGCGCCAGCGCCACCTCGTCGCGGTGGATGTCGTAGGGCTCGTGCCGCTCGCACGGGTCGACATTGAAGCGGGTCGGATGGACATTGGCGCGGGCGCCGGTCAGCACGATCCCGTCGACCACGTCGAGCAGCGCGCCGATATCGGTGATGTCAGGCGCGCCCGCGAACATCATCGGCAAGCCGCCGGAGACCTCGGCCACGGCCCGCAAATTGCGCTCGCCCACCATCTGGACCTGAAATCGATTTTCGACGCGATGGGAATTCCCGATCACGCCGACGACCGGCTTTCTCATCTATCTTTCCGCGCCTCTCCGTTAAGAAGATTCCCAAACATGCCCCTCCGATGGAACAAATTCAACAGAAGGGATCGCGGGACGGCAATGCTATTTTCGCGCAAATGCCTCCCGTGCCTCGCCCCCGGCGGGCAGGCCGGCGGCCTGCAGTGCGGTTGCCGCCGGATCGCCCGGCGCGGCCAGCCAGGGCAGTTTCGCGTTGATTCCGCGCGTCACGGGGTCCCCGAGCGCGCCACCGAAATCAATCGGCCAGAACCCGTTGGGCACGATTTCGGCGTTAAGGCCACGGATCGCGTAGCCCTCGCCGAGAGCCGCCTCCGCATGGTCGCCGGCGACAAGGCGCGCGGTCTTGGGATCATTGGGATCGCCAAAGCTCACGAGCACCGGGATGAGGTCTCCCTGCACCGGGACTACGCCGGTCTGCCGGTGGATATCGTTGAACGAGACGCGGCTGCCGCGCGCGGCGCCATAGGCGCGGAGCGCGACATAGTTGATGTCATCGAAGTCCAGCTTGGCGCCCTGCCGGTGCGCCAGCAACGCCACCAGATTCTTGCCTTTGCCACGGTCTTTGCCATGGTCTTGCCCGAGGTCGACGAACACCGCCTCCCCGCGCATCGTGGTGCGGCCGCCGCGGTTATAATTGCGGTCGGGCACGACGGCGAGAATGCCGGACCCGGTCTTGATCCCGTCAGGCGTCATCACCTCGACCGTGAGGCGAAATTTGTGGCCGGGCCGGTTGATGCGGATCTGATCGCCGATCACGAGCACGGCCAGGAGCCCGAGCAGACCGGCCCATTTGCTGATGAAGCTCAAACGGCCCCCGTTGTTCTTTCCTCATCGCTCTGCACCGTCGGCGCGCCGGCGTCAAACTAGCGCGTTGACGCGGCCTTGATCGGACGCGCATTTGCCGAGAGAGTGCGGCGCGAACCGCGCTGAAAAGGACCCGATGTGACCATGTCCAAAGATGAACGCACCCGCACCCAGGCTTGGGATCAGGCTTGGGCGATCACGGTCGGGGGCATCGGCGTGGTGCTGTTCACCGCGCTGCTCGCCTTCACCTGGTATTTCGCCGCCACGGTGCTGCTGATCTTCACCGGCATGCTGCTCGGTCTCGGCCTCAACGCGCTGACGATCGCGCTCGGCCGCCGCGTGCCCCTGCCGCATGCGCTGCGGCTCGCGATCGTCTGCACCGCGCTCGCTTTGATGCTCGCCGGCATCGCCTATCTCGGCGGCGCCACCATTGCCGAGCAGGCTTCGCTCTTGAGCAAGACCCTCAAGTCGCAGCTCGCCAATGTCCGGTCCTTCCTCGACAGCCACGGCATCGACACCAGCTTTTTCGATCTCGGCAACACTGCGTCTGAGTCCTCGGTCAATGCGCCATCGGAGGCGACGCCCGTACCGGCAGCGCCCTCGCGCGGTGCCTTGCCGGGCGCGGGCGCGCTGGCGTCGAGCGGCGGCGCGATCGTGAGCCAGACTTTCAAGCTGCTGCTCGGCACCATCCACGGTGTCGGCAACATCTTCATCGTGCTGTTCCTGGGCCTCGCCTTCGCCGCCCAGCCCGCCGTCTATCACGACGGCCTCTTGTTCCTGGCGCCGGCCAGGCACCGCACCCGCGTCGCTCTCGTCATCGACCGTATCGCCGAAACACTGGAGCGCTGGCTGATCGCGCAGATCATCGTCATGCTCGCGGTCGGCGCGGTGACCTGGATCGGGCTGGCCCTCATCGGCATCCCCGGCTCGTTCATCCTGGGGATTCAGGCCGGCCTGCTCGCCTTCATCCCGACCGTCGGGGCCATCATCGCCGGCGTCATCGTGGTGCTGGCAAGCCTGGCCTCGGGCTGGATTCCGGCGCTCTCGGCCTTTCTGCTGTTCATGGGCGTGCACGCCATGGAGAGCTACGCGCTGACGCCGATCCTGCAGCGGCAGGCGCTCGACATCCCGCCGGCCACGCTGTTCGCGTTCCAGATCCTGCTCGGCGTCGTGTTCGGCATCTGGGGCCTTGCGCTGGCGCTGCCGCTGGTCGCCATCGCCAAGGTCATGATCGACCATTTCAAGACGTATGAGGAGATGCCGCTGGCCGAGGCGGCCTGACCCGCCTCAGGTGGTGAGCACGATCTCGGTGTGCTCGACCTCCGGGGGCGCGGCAAAATACTGGCCGACGAGGCCGCGCCATTCGGTGAAATTCTCCGAGCCGCGGAAATCGACGGTGTGGTTTTCCAGCGTGGCCCATTTCACCATCAGCCGGTAGCGCTGCGGTTTCTCGATCGACTTGTGCAGCTCGAAGCCGTGAAAGCCCTTGGAGCGGCCGAAAGCGGCCTTGGCTTTGGCGACGGCGGCCTCAAAATCCTTCTCGCTGCCCGGCTTGACGTCGATTTGCGCGATCTCGGTGATCATGGTTTTCCACCCGTTTTTGTTCGATCGGCGTGTCTAGCGCAGCCGACGAAAAAGAAAAAGGCGCCGAAACGGCGCCCTGGTCGGCTCAAAAATGCAGGTCTCTCAGACCAGCAGCAGCACCGTGCCCGCCACGATGAGGGCGCAACCGACGAACATGACGAGCGGCCAAGTGCTGCGGCGGCTTTGCGTGTAGCGCCCCTGCGCGCGGCGCTCGGTGATCAGCGCGCTCTCATATTCATCTGCGGTCGAGAACAGACAGGCGAAACCGCTGCGAGCCGAAGTCGCAGCGGCTTCGAGCGACATCAGGGCAGCCTGCGGGTTCTGTCGACGGATCGATTCCATGACCGCAATGGTAGGGATCGAATGGTAAACAGAGCATTACCGCAAAGCCGCCTTGCGTCTCAGGCGGTGGCCGGCCGCACCTGCGGCGCACCGATCCGCGCGGCGCTCTGGCGGCGCCAGTTCTCCAGCGACAGCGGCAGCTCCTCCGCCGCCTCGACGCGGTTACGGCCGCCGCGCTTGGCCTGGTAGAGCGCGGTGTCGGCCGAAGCCAGCAGCACTTCGAGCTCGGTGCCGGCGGGCCCGCCGGCGACGCCGATGCTGACGGTGGTATCGACCGGGCCCTCGTCGACCACGACGCCGGAGGTCTCGAATGCCTCGCGCACGCGCTCGGCGACCAGCACGCCCTCCTCCAGCGAACACGGCAGGAGCGCTGCGAATTCCTCGCCGCCGATGCGGCCCGACAGGTCGGAGATGCGCAAATTACTGACGACGACGGTCGAGAACAGTTTCAGCATCTCGTCGCCGGCAGGATGGCCGAAGCGGTCGTTGATCGACTTGAAGTGGTCGATGTCGAAGATCATCACGGTGACGGGACGTCCGGCCTTGGCCTCACGCTCGATGACCCGCGAGCAGGCCTCGGAGAAGCCGCGGCGGTTGAGCATGCCGGTGAGCGGGTCGGTGGAAGCTGCGGTCCGGTGCGCGGTGACGGTGCGCTCGGACACCAGCATGAAGATCACGAAGACGGTGCCGACGGCATAGAGCACGAGCTCGACCGCGAACACGGTGACCCAGATGCTCGAGGAGAAGCCGGCATCGTGCGGACGCAGGAAGCTGCCGATCAGGATCGGCAGCATCAAGACGCAGCCATGAATCACCGGCACTACGAAGGCCGGCCAACGCCGTTGCACGCTCTTGCGCCGCTCGGTCCAGAGCTCGCTCGCGGTCAGCGCCGCATAGACCGAGACGATGCCGGCGCCGACGATCATGCGCAGCATGGACGCTGCGGGATCGAGCAGCGTGACGGCGGCGGCCCAGGCGAGTGCGCCGAGCACCAGGCCGGGCCAGTTCGGCTTGCGGCCGTGGAAGACGCGCGCCGCGTTCCACACCATGCCGCAGGCAACGAAGCCGACGGCATTTAACGCGAGATAGAGATGCGGACCGAGCTTGTCGCCGGCCGCGGTCCATAACGCGACGGAGGCGGCACCGAGCAGATAGGCGGTGCCCCACCATTTCAATGCAGGGCTGTTCTCCTGCCTGCCGAAAAACACCATCATGGCGCCGAGCAATGCGGCAACCATGGTGGCGACCAAATAGAGCGTGATGCTATCGAGCGACATCATGTCGGCCCCCTCTAGATATAGCAGTTACGCGACCGGCCCAGCCGGTTTGCGCGCCCTTCCGAATGCGACGCTAGGTCGGCCGGGTTCCATTCAGGTTTTCGCGCGCGCCTAAGTTTTCGGGAAACACGCCATCAATTTGCGTACAAACGAACAGCAAAAAGGGCGCTGAAATCAGCGCCCTTTTGCATCTCATTGAAGCCGCTTTCGCGGCGAATGCGACCGAAGCGATTAACGCTTCGAGAACTGGAAGGACCGGCGGGCCTTGGCCTTGCCGTACTTCTTGCGCTCGACCACGCGCGAGTCGCGGGTCAGGAAGCCGCCCTTCTTGAGCACGGAGCGCAGCTCCGGCTCGAAATAGGTCAGCGCCTTGGAGATGCCGTGACGGACCGCACCGGCCTGGCCGGACAGGCCACCGCCGGCAACCGTGCAGATCACGTCGTACTGGCCGGAACGCGCGGCCACGGAGAACGGCTGCTCGATCATCATGCGCAGCACGGGACGGGCGAAATAGACCTCGACCTCGCGCGAGTTGACGGTGACCTTGCCGGCGCCCGGCTTGATCCACACGCGGGCGACCGCGTCCTTGCGCTTGCCGGTGGCATAGGCGCGGTTGAACTTGTCGACCTTCTTCTCGTGCTTGGGCGCGTCGGGCGCCGCCGCCGTCTTGAGCTGCGAGAGCTGGTCGAGCGACTGGATGGATTCGGCCATGTTATGCGGCCCTCGTGTTCTTGCGGTTCAACTTGGCGATGTCGATCTTCTCGGGCTGCTGCGCCTCGTGCGGATGATCGGCCCCGCCATAGACACGCAAATTGCCCATCTGCACGCGGCCGAGCGGGCCACGCGGGATCATGCGCTCGACGGCCTTCTCGAGCACGCGCTCGGGATGCTTGCCTTCGAGGATCTGGCGCGCGGTGCGCTCCTTGACGTGGCCGACATAGCCGGTGTGCTTGTAATAGGTCTTCTGCTCGCGCTTGCGACCGGTGAGGACCGCATGCTGCGCGTTGATGATGATGACGTTGTCGCCGCAATCAACGTGCGGGGTGTAGGTCGGGAGGTGCTTGCCGCGCAGGCGCATGGCGACGATGGTGGCGAGACGGCCGACGACCAGACCCTTGGCGTCGATCAGCACCCACTTCTTCGTCACCTCAGCCGGCTTTGCCGAAAAGGTTTTCATGTCAGAGTTTCCGTGGACGGGGAGCATCGGCGCGAACACCGCACCGGACTGCGCGGCTTTCTAGAGAAGAGAGGCGCTACGGTCAATGCCAACAGATGGAATTTATATTCGCAATATCAATAGCTTAAAAATATGGTGCGATATTACCTGCAAAAAGCTCAAATAGTTGGAATGGAATAGGTCGAGGTGACATGAGCGATCGGATCGGGCGAGGTGCCGGACAACAGCTTCACCTCCCCCACCGCCAGCCGCTTGCCGAGCTTGAGCAGCCGCGCCTCTGCCAGCACGTCCTGGCCGGGCTGGCCCTTGCGCAGGAAGTTGATGTTGAGATTGGTGGTCACGGCGAGCCCGATCGGCCCGATTGCGGACAGGAGCACCACGTACATGGCGAAATCGGCGAGCGCCATCAGCGTCGGGCCGGACACGGTTCCGCCCGGCCGCAGCATCCTTTCGCTGTAGCGCTGGCGCAGAAGGCAGGTCTGGCCGTCCGCGCTTTCAATTGTAATGTCGTCGCCGCTGAAGGCCTGGGGAAACTCGTGACGGAGGAATTTCTCCAGCTCCGCCACGCTCATTTTCGCTGATGCCATGCTGTTCCCCACCCTCGCTTCACGTCCCCTGTTACATTAAGTTATCTGCGTCATCCAAATGCAATAATCCAACGGAAACGCTTCGATGTCCGGCCAGGCCGCCCGCGCCCCCTCCCCGCAACCACCGATCCTGCTGCGCGAGACCGCAGGCCCCATCGCCATCCTCACGCTCAACCGACCGGCCGCGCGCAACAGTCTGTCGGAAGCGATGATTGCAAGCCTGCATGCCGAGCTCAATGAGATCCGCGACGACAAGGCGGTCCGCGGCGTCGTGATTGCGGCCAACGGCCCCGCCTTCTCCGCCGGCCATGACATGAAGGAGCTCACCGCGCGCCGCACCGATCCCGATCGCGGCCGTGCCTTCTTCGCCGAGATGATGACCGCCTGCAGCGCGATGATGCAGGCGATCGTGCACCTGCCAAAGCCGGTGGTTGCTGCCGTCCAGGGCATCGCGACCGCAGCCGGCTGCCAGTTAGTCGCAAGCTGTGATCTTGCGATCGCATCGGAGGACGCGAAGTTCGCCACACCGGGCGTCGACATCGGCCTGTTCTGCTCGACCCCGATGGTGGCGCTCTCGCGCAACGTTCCGCGCAAGCAGGCGATGGAGATGCTGCTGACCGGCGAGCCTGTCACGGCCGAGCGAGCCCGCGAAATCGGCCTCATCAACCGCGTGGTGCCCGCCGGCACCGAACTCGGTGCCGCGATCGAGCTCGCGCAGCAGGTCGCGCTGAAATCCGCCTACACCGTCAAGCTCGGCAAGGAGGCGTTCTATCGCCAGGCCGAGATGAGCCTTGCGGACGCCTATCGTTATGCGGCCGAGGTGATGACCGAGAACATGATGGCGCGCGACGCCGAGGAAGGCATCGGCGCGTTCATCGAGAAGCGCACGCCGACATGGCGGGATGAGTAGTTAACTCCTCATCCTGAGGAGCCGCGGAACGCGGCGTCTCGAAGGATAGAGGCCCGACTGTGGCTTCATGGTTCGAGACGCGCGTGCCGCGCTCCTCACCATGAGGGTCCGAGAAAGAACAAGATGAACCACGACGCCTATCCCGACAATTACATCCGCGGCATCCTCAACAGCGTGAAGTCGATCGCGATGGTCGGCGCCTCGCCGGTCAATGTACGGCCGAGCTATTTTGCGTTCAAATATCTGGCGCAGCGCGGCTACGACATGATCCCGGTCAACCCCGGCCATGTCGGCAAAGAGCTGCTCGGAAAGCCTTTCGTCGCCTCGCTCGCAGATATCGACCGTCCCATCGACATGATCGACATCTTTCGCAATTCCAGCCACATCATGCCTGTCGTCGAGGAGGCGCTCACGCTCGATCCGCTGCCGAAGGTGATCTGGATGCAGCTCGGGGCACGTGATGACGCCGCGGCGGCGAAGGCGGAATCGGTCGGTATCAAGGTGGTGATGAACCGCTGCCCCAAGATCGAATATGGCCGCCTGTCGTCCGAAATTTCCTGGATGGGCGTGAACTCGCGCACGCTCAGCTCCAAGCGGGCGCCGGCACCGACGCAAGGCATGCGCCTCTCCCTCAATCGGATGAGCGTCGGCGGTGGCGACACTGCCGCCTCCGATCGCGCCGCCAAAAACAAGACTGAGCAAAGCTGACGCAAGCGCGAAGGATTCGTTTCGCGAACGCGACAATGCGTAGCACGATCATGCCCAAATGGCATTGATGTGAAGCGGCGCCTTGACGGCGAGCACCGCGCCCATCAGCATGCCGCGCGATTTCAGACCAAGAGCACAGGACGCCTCAATGAGCGATCGCCTTCCGGGATTTTCAACCCTCGCCGTGCATGCCGGTGCGCAGCCCGACCCCACCACCGGCGCGCGCGCGACTCCGATCTATCAAACGACCTCGTTCGTCTTCAACGACGCGGATCACGCCGCCTCGCTGTTCGGCCTGCAGGCATTCGGCAACATCTATACCCGCATCGGCAATCCCACCAACGCGGTGCTGGAAGAGCGCGTTGCCGCGCTCGAAGGCGGCACGGCCGCGCTTGCGGTGGCCTCGGGCCATGCCGCGCAGGTCGTGATATTGCAGCAACTGCTCCAGCCCGGCGACGAGTTCATCGCAGCGCGAAAACTCTATGGCGGCTCGATCAACCAGTTCACGCATGCCTTCAAAAGCTTCGGCTGGAATGTGGTGTGGGCCGACCCCGACGACATCGCAAGCTTCGAGCGCGCGGTGACGCCGCGCACGAAGGCGATCTTCATCGAGTCGATCGCCAACCCTGCCGGCAGCATCACCGACATCGAGGCGATCTCGACGGTGGCGCGCAAGGCGGGCGTGCCGCTGATCGTCGACAACACGCTGGCCTCGCCCTATCTGATCCGCCCGATCGACCACGGCGCCGACATCGTCGTGCACTCGCTGACGAAA
Source organism: Bradyrhizobium sp. 138 (assembly GCF_023074075.1). GTDB lineage: Bacteria > Pseudomonadota > Alphaproteobacteria > Rhizobiales > Xanthobacteraceae > Bradyrhizobium. The sequence goes on from NZ_JADPKT010000007.1 coordinate 128,177, forward strand.
TTTCTGGGCGGCCACGGCAATTCGCTCGGCGGCATCATTGTCGATGCCGGCACCTTCGACTGGTCGACGGGCGGCAAATACCCGATGCTGTCGGAGCCGCGGCCCGAATATCACGGCATCCGCCTGCAGGAGACGTTTGGCAATTTCGCCTTCGCGATCGCCTGCCGCGTGCTCGGCCTGCGCGACCTCGGTCCTGCACTGTCACCATTCAACGCCTTCATGATCCTGACCGGCATCGAGACGCTGCCGCTGCGCATGCAGAAGCACTGCGACAACGCCAAGGCCGTCGCCGAATTCCTCGCCGGACATCCGGCGGTGGCCTCGGTGAGCTATGCCGGCCTGCCGAGCGACAAGTACCACCAGCTCGCGCGCAAATACGCGCCGAAGGGCGCGGGCGCCGTGTTCACCTTCAGCCTGAAGGGCGGCTATGACGCCGGCGTTAATTTGGTGTCGAAGCTGCAGCTGTTTTCGCACCTCGCCAATGTCGGCGACACCCGCTCGCTCGTGATCCACCCCGCCTCGACCACGCACAGCCAGCTCGACGACGCCGCCAAGGTGAAGTCCGGTGCCGGCCCCGACGTGGTGCGGCTCTCGATCGGCATCGAGGACAAGGAAGATCTGATCGCGGATCTGGAACAGGCGCTGGGCGCGTAGTTGGCAGTCATTCCGGGATGGTCCGAAGGACCAGACCCGGAATCTCGAGATTCCGGGTTAGGTGCTTCGCACCGCCCCGGAATGACCGGCCCCAGTTAACAGTCATTAACCATATCTGCCGCATAGATCGTCGTTGGATCGCCCCTTTGATTCGGAGCCGACGATGTTGCGCTGGATGGTGCCTGCCCTTGCGGCCATGCTGACGGTCTCGGCTGCCGTTGCCGCCGACTTGCCGGCCACACCGAAGCGGCGCGCCGTCGCGCCGGACCCGCCGAAGGTCTATGTCGAAACCGATCCGGATGCGTTGATCTCGCCGGCCTATGGCATCGGCAGCTACATTCGCAACCTGCCGGGCACACCGCTGCTGCCGGGCTCCCACACGTTGCCGGGCTACTACGGCCGCCCCTGGAGCTACGATTATCAGGGCGCGTATTACGGCGGGAAGCAGGTCGATTATTTCTGGCGCCTGCCCTACGCGTGCGGCATCTACGGCTATTGCTGATCTGATCAGCCGGCTGATGGTGATCAGCCGGCCTGACCGACCGGAACCACGCGCGGCTGCGCGTGCGTCTGCTGACGCGCAGCAAGCCGCTCGACCTGAACCACAGCAAGCGTCAAGACCACGATCGCGACTGCCTGGTGCGACAGCGCGAGATCAATCGGCACCTGGTTGAGCAGCGTCAGAATGCCGAGCACCGCCTGCAGACCCACCGCGGCGAGCAGCCACAGCGCCCCGCCCGCTGCTGCGCCTGCGCGCGCGCGCACCGCGTCGATCGCGTGCAGCAGCGCCAGCACGAACAGCGCATAGGCGGTCATGCGGTGCTCGAACTGCACCGTCAGGACATTGTCGAACATGTTGCGCCACCACGGCGTCTCGAACCACAGCCGCTCGGCCGACGGGATAAACGCGCCGTCGATCTGCGGCCAGGTGTTGTAGGCGCGCCCGGCGCGCAGACCCGCGACCAGCGCACCGAAATAGATCTGCACGAACGTCAGGACGAGCAGCAGCGCGCTCGTGAACCGCAGCCGCGCTGATGCAGCGATCTGCGGCCGCTGCTTGAGCCGCCGCACCGTCCAGACGATGCCGGCGAAGATCAGCAGCGCGAGCAGCAGATGCGTCGCCAGCCGATATTGCGAGACCTCGACCCGTTCCGTGAGGCCCGAGGCGACCATCCACCAGCCGACCGCGCCCTGAAGACCGCCAAGCGCGAACAGCAGCCACAGCCGGCGCTTCAATTCGCCCGACAGGCCGCCACGCCATAGGAAGAACAGGAACGGCAGGAGATAGGCGACGCCGATGAAGCGGCCGAGCAACCGGTGGCTCCACTCCCACCAGAAGATCTGCTTGAACTCGGACAGGCTCATGCCCGTATTGAGCTCGCGATATTGCGGGATCTTCTTGTAGGCCTCGAACGCCTCGGTCCACTGCGCCTCCGACAGCGGCGGCACGCTGCCCGTGACCGGCTTCCATTCGACGATCGAGAGGCCGGATTCCGTCAGCCGCGTCGCGCCGCCCACCAGCACCATCAACGCAATCAGCGCGGCGACGGTGATCAGCCACCAGCGCACGGCACGATGCGGGTTGTTTGGAACGGGATTCGTCGCCATTTCAGGAGCTAAAACCAGGGCTTGAACCGGATTGCGTGCCCCTTATAGTCCCCCGCTCCCGCAGCGCAAGTTACGCGAAAGCCGCTAAGCCCAGCCATGACGATCCGCACCCGCAAGTTCCTCGGCGCCATCCTGCTCCTGGTGCTGGCCACGGTCTGGGCCCTGCTCGGCATGGCCGCGGCGCAGATGCCCTGGATTGCCGAATCCGGCTGGCGGCAGGCGATCTATTACGTCGTGGTCGGCATGGGCTGGGTGCTGCCGGCGATGCCGATCGTGAGCTGGATGCAGCGGCCCGACCGCGCCAAATCCAGTTCGTAGCGTCTCTAGCTCGCAGCGCTGCCGGTCGGTTTCACCGGTGCAAAAGCAACACCCGACACCAGCACGCGCAACATGCGCAGCGAGCGCACGCGACCGTCCCAGGCGATCCGCGGCAGTGCGCGCAGATTGGTCCGCCCCTCCGCATCCACGATGCCCGGGATCGTCGACACCGCGCTGGCAAAGCCGGCCTCCTCCGCCATGACGACATGGCTGCGCCGGAACGAGGTGCGATCACCGAACGGAAAGGCAAGATGGCGGATCTCGCGCCTGAAAGCCGCTTCGGCGACCGCCTTGCCCATCGTCATCTCGCGCAGCGCGGCGGCGTCCTTCATGTTGGCGAGGATCGGATAGTTCACGGTGCCGCTGCCGATCGTGACGAGCGGGTCCGCCGCCAGCTTCGCCAGATCCTCCCAATCCATCGACGCCTGCCGCGAGAGCGCGGCGAGGTCGATCCGATAGCGCGTGCAGAGGTCGGCGATCGCCGCCGACAGATCGGCCGGCGGCAGCGTCTGCAGCCAGCTCTCGAGATGCGAAAACAGCGCCCGCTTCCCGGCAACATCAATGACTGTGAAGCGCTGCTCCTTCTCCCCCATCATCAGGCTGATACGGCTCTCGCGCGCGATCACCTGCTCGAGTCCGAGCCACCAGGCCTGTCCGACGCCGTCGGGAAAGGCGGTGGGCACGTAGATGGTGAAGGGCACGGCGTGATGCGTCAGCACCGGGTAAGCAAAATCGATCAGATCCTTGTTGGCACCGTCGAAGGTGAGTGCCACGAAGCGTCGCTGCTCCGGCAACGTCACCGCACGCCGGCAGACCTCGTCCATGCCGAGAAAATCGTATTTCCAGCGCTTGAGCGCGCGAATGGCGCGGTCGAGAAACTGTGGCGTGATCTCATGCGCGCGCAGCGGCTGAAACCCGCCGCGCTGCCGCGGGCGCACCCGCGCAAAGCGCAGGATGGCGCCGGCACCGCGGCTGCCTAGCGCGGCCCGGCCGGTGAACCAGGTCAGCTCGAGGCGCAGCCGTTCCAGCCATCTGTCGTCGGATGCCAATATCCCACCCTTCGCGCCCGCCGGCGCCTGTTCCCTCTCCCATTGTCCTTACCCTTTGTTGACATTTCTTTGCAAAGGTCGGCCACAGGCCGATTGACGTATATTTCTGTTTTCTCGACAGGTTTCGCGAATGACCATGGCTGCGGCGATGCAAAGCCGGACGGCAGAAGCGCCAGCGCGGTCGAAAGCAAGCCGTATCGCGCATGTCGATATCGTCACCGATCTCGGCGCCGCCGAGACGGTCTGGCGCGCCTTCGAGGAGCCCGGCCATCTCTTCACGCCCTATCAGCGGTTCGATCTGCTGAGCCCCTGGCAGCGACTGGTCGGCGAGCGCGAGGGCGCGCGCCCCTTCGTGGTGATCGGCCGCGACGCCGATCAAAAGCCGCTCGTGCTGCTGCCGCTCTCGCTGCGCCAGGGCCACGGCGTGCGCACCGCCTGCTTCATGGGCGGCAAGCATACGACCTTCAACATGGGCCTGTGGAACGCCGAATGCGCTGCGCAAACCGCTGCCGCTGATCTCGAGGCTCTGCTTGCGCCGCTCCGCGAGCACATCGACGTGCTCGCGCTGACGCAGCAGCCGCTGCGCTGGCACGACCAGCAGAACCCGTTTGCATCGCTGCCGCGGCAGAGCGCGATCAACGGCTGCCCGCAGCTTGTGATGGAGCCGGGCGGCCCGCCGGCTTCGCGGATCAGCAATTCCTTCCGCCGCCGCCTCAAGAGCAAGGAAAAGAAGCTCCAGGCGCTCCCCGGCTATCGCTATCACCTTGCTACGTCAGACGCAGACGTCACCCGCCTGCTCGACTGGTTCTTCCGCGTCAAGCCGGCGCGGATGGCGGAACAGAAGCTCCCGAACGTCTTCGCCGAGCCCGGCGTCGAACAGTTCGTCCGCAGCGCCTGCCATGCGCCGCGCGGTGAAGGCCGCGTCATCGACATCCACGCGCTCGAATGCGACGACGAGGTGATCGCGATCTTCGCAGGCGTCGCCGACGGCCAGCGCTTCTCGATGATGTTCAACACCTATACGATGTCCGAGCACGCCCGCTACAGTCCCGGCCTGATCCTGATGCGGTACATCATCGATCGCTACGGCGAGCGCGGCTATCGCTCGCTCGACCTCGGCATCGGTTCGGACGATTACAAGCGGATGTTCTGCAAGGACGACGAAGAGATCTTCGACAGCTTCGTCCCGCTGACGTCGCGCGGAAAACTCGCGGCGATGGCGATGTCCTCGCTCAGCCACGGCAAGCGGCTGGTGAAGCAGAACCAGATGCTGTTCGATTTGGCACGCCGGCTGCGACAGGCGTTCGGGTAAAAGCTCTCCGCGAACGTCGATATCGTAGGGTGGGCAAAGCGAAGCGTGCCCACGTCTTTCATTACTGTAGCGGATTGGAGGTGGGCACGGCGCAAGCGCGCCTTTGCCCACCCTACGAAACCGAGTGCGCGGAGAGATAATCCTACGCCGCCACCACGCGCGGCGCGTCCGTCGAATTCGACGCCTGCACCGGCTTGCTCAGCATGGTCACCTCGCTGAAGCCGACCGCTCTCAGCTGCTCGCACATCAGCGTGCGCGCATCCGGCGCCATCGACGCATCGGGCACCACGACGGCGCGGGCATGCGCCGTCAACAGCTCGGCCGGAAGATCCGAGGCGCTGCCGGCATCGATCAGCACGTGATCATAGGCGCGCAGCAGCGCGTCGATGGCGAGCGTCACTCGCGGCGATTGCAAGAGGCTACGGTCGAAGCCGGGACGGCCGGCCATGACGAGATGCAACCGCGACAGCTTGTCCCGGGTGATCACTTGCGCGAACGACGCCTCGCCCTGCATCAGCTCGGCAAGGCCGCAAGCCGAAGCATCGACCGACACCGCGGCGATCGTCGGCGAGGACGCGGCGAGGTCGACCACGACGACGCGCGCCTCGCGCGCCAGATGCCGGGCGAGCGTCAGCGTCGACAGCGTGATGGCTTCGCCTGAGGCGGTGCCGAGCACGGTGACCTTCTTCGCCGCGCTGCCTGCGGCACGCAGGCCGTCGGCGAGACGCTCGATCTCGGTGAATTCGGTGACGTCCCCATCGCTCGTCATCTCCGGCTGGAGCGGCGCGGGCTCTGCCAAAGCGGGATCGATGCCGGGATCAATAACGGGAGCGACGGCCGGCTGGACCTGCACGTCTCGGCGCGCCGGCGCCTGCGCCGGGCGGACCGCCGCCACCGCGCGCGGCGCGGTCTGGCGCAATAGCTCGCCGGTGACGACGACGCCGGACGACAGCAGCAGCGTCGCGATCGTCGCGATCAGCACGATCGGCAGCTTCTTCGGATAGGCCGGCGTGTTCGAGACGATGGCGCGTGAAATGATGCGGCCGTCGGTCGGTGCCGTGTCGATGGTCTCGCGGGTGTTGGCCTCGCGGTACTTGGCCAGATAAGTCTCGAGCAGATCGCGCTGCGCCTTGGCCTCGCGCTCCAGCGCGCGAAGCTGGACGTCCTGGCCGTTGGTGGACGCCGCCTGCTTCTTGAGTTGCTCGAGGCTAACGGTCAGGCCATCGACCCGGCCGCTGGCGATCCTTGCGTCGCTTTCGAGCGAGCGCGAGATCTTGGCCGCTTCGTCGCGAATCTGGTTGTCGAGGTCACCAAGCTGGGCCTTCAGCTCCTTGATCCGCGGGTGATTTCCGAGCAACGTGGACGATTGCTCGGCGAGCTGCGCGCGCAACGTCACCCTCTGCTCCGACAGTCGGCGCATCAATTCCGAGTTCACGACCTCGGATGCCTCGATCGGCTTACCGCTCTGGAGCATTTCCTTGATCAACCGCGCCTTGGACTCCGCGTCGGCCTTCATCGAGCGTGCATTGTTGAGCTGGGTGTTGACTTCACCCATCTGCTGGTTCGACAGCGTCGTGTTGTTGGTACCGATGAAGAGCGACGACTTGGAACGGAAGTCCTCGACCTTGGCCTCGGCGTCGGAAACCTTCTTGCGCAGATTCTCGATCTCGCCCGCGAGCCACTGGCTGGCGTTCTTGGCCTGCTCTTGGCGCACGCCCTGCTGCAGCACGAGATAGCCGTCGGCGATCGAATTGGCGACGCGGGCGGCAAGCTCGGGATCGGCGGACTGGAATTCGATCACGATCACACGCGACTTGTCGACGGCGTAGGCCTGGAGGCGCTCGTAATAGGAATCGAGCACGCGTTCTTCCGGCGTCATCGAGAACGGATCGCGGCCAATACCGATCATCGCCGCCAGCGACTTCAATGGCGAGATGCCTTGCAGCACCGGATCGAATTCGGGGCGCTCGGCAAGCTTGTTCTTCCTGATGATCTCGCGCGCGAGATCGCGCGACAGCACCAATTGCACCTGGCTGGTGACGGCCTCGGCGTCGAGCGCCTGGCGCTCCTCGGTGCGGTCGCTGCTCGGGCGCAGGAACACGTTCTCGCGGCCATCGATGAGGATGCGCGATTCGGACTTGTAGCGCGGCGTGACGAGATTGACGACGGCAAGGGATGCGACGAGCGCCAGCACCGTCGGCACGATGATCCAGCCACGCCGGCGCGCCAATGCCGCGCCGAGCGCGTGCAGGTCGATGTCGCCGGATTCGATCTGTGGCTGCTTGGTGAGGACGGCGGCAGGCTTAACCTCGACCTCGGCTTCAACCCTGGTTTCAACCTTGCGTTCAACCTTGGGCGCGGTGTCGGCTTTGGGCTTTGAAACAGCCCGCGCAACCACCGCCTGGTCCTTGCCGGCACGCCAAAACGCTAAACGCATCGAACACTCCCGCAGGGGCAACGCCACTAAGCTACCTCAACCCCGGCGATTACACTCCATTAAGGTTGCCGCTGGGTTAATCGCGACGACAGGTGATCGCCGCGCTCGCGCTCGTCACCGTTTGTTAACCACGAGGGCTCTTAATCCGTCGCGATATTTCGTCGAATTGTTCGATATCCGTCGTCGAGCGCTGGTTTTGATCATGCCCCCCTCACCCGACCGGCCGCTTCGTATCCTCCACGCCGTGCGCGCACCCGTTGGCGGCATCTTCCGCCACATCCTCGACGTCGCCAACGGCCAGGTCGACCGCGGCCATCACGTCGGCATTCTCGCCGACAGCCTCACCGGCGGCGAGCGCGCCGACAAGGCCCTTGCCGAACTCGCGCCGCGGCTGAAACTCGGTGTGCACCGGCTCGCGATCCGCCGTGAACCCTCGCCCGACGATGTCCTGGTGTGGCTTCGCATGCGGCGCCTGATTGCCACGCTCAAGCCCGACGTCATGCACGGCCACGGCGCCAAGGCCGGCGCCTTCATCCGCATGCGGCGGCGTTCCGACGACACCATCCGCATCTACACCCCGCATGGTGGCTCGCTGCATTATCCGCTCAACACCTTCAAGGGCGAGTTTTACGCGCGGCTCGAGCGGACGCTGATGGATGCGACCGATCTGTTTCTGTTCGAAAGCGCATTCGCCCGCGACACCTATCAACGCATCGTCGGCACGCCCAAGGGCGTGGTGCATTGCGTGTTCAACGGTGTCACGCCGGAGGAGTTCGAGCCTGTCGTGACCGCCGACGATGCCACCGACCTCTGCTATGTCGGCGAGTTCCGGCACATCAAGGGCGCGGATCTCCTGGTCGATGCGGTGGCACGCCTGCACGAGGGCGGCAAGAAGGTCACGCTGACGCTCGGCGGCGACGGCGAGGAAACGGCGGCGCTCAAGGCGCAGGTCGAGGAGCTCGGCCTCACCAATGCCATCCGCTTCATCGGTCACGTCAAGGCACGCTACGGCTTTTCCAAAGGGCGGCTGCTGGTCGTTCCCTCGCGCGGTGATTCCATGCCCTATGTCGTGATCGAGGCCGGCGCCGCCGGCATTCCCATGATCGCATCCCGCATCGGCGGCATCCCCGAGATCTTCGGCTCCGACAGTCCGGCCCTGTTCGCGCCGAGCAATTCCGAGGCCATGGCCGAGGCGATTGCGGCCGCCCTCAACAATCCCCAAACAACGGCGCAGCGCGCGGTCACCTTGCGCGAACGCATCTCGGCGCATTTCTCGCAAGCGGCGATGGTCGACGGCGTGATCGCCGGCTATCGCGACGCGTTTGCCAATCATTAACCATCCTTAAACCCGCTTTAGAAAATCTTCCGATTTGTTCGATAATCGAAGGGCCAGGGGATGCTCGCCCGGGCGCGCAAGGCCGTGCCGTGGGCTTTGGAATGGACGTGGACACCCGTGGAACCGCTCAACGCACGCTCGATGCTCGACGCCGCGGCCAGCGCTGCGGCGAAGCCCGCTGACCAGCCCTTCGTCGAGCGCCGCCGCCGGCTGTCGCCCGCGGCGCTCGACGTCGTCAACCAGAAGGTCGCCCGCGCCTATTCGCCGATCGTGATCGCCGGCTTCGTGCGCCTCGCAGACTTCGCGCTGCTGAGCCTCGTCGGTGTCGCGCTCTATCTCGGCTATGTGATGCCGCTCTCCGGCTTCAGCTGGGTCTATCCCGCCGAGGTCATCGCCGTGGCGGTCGCCACCGTCGTTTGCTTCCAGGCCGCCGACATCTATCAGGTGCAGCTGTTCCGCGGCCAGCTGCGGCAGATGACACGAATGATCTCGTCCTGGTCGTTCGTCTTCCTGCTGTTCATCGGCATCTCGTTCTTCGCCAAATACGGCAGCGAAATCTCGCGGCTTTGGCTTGCCGCCTTCTACTTCCTCGGGCTTGCCGCGCTGATCGCCGAGCGTCTGGTGCTGCGCTCGCTGGTGCGCGGCTGGGCGCGCCAGGGCCGGCTCGACCGCCGCACCATCATCGTCGGCTCCGACAGCAATGGCGAGCAGCTGGTCGAAGCCCTGAAGGCGCAGGAGGATTCCGACATCCACGTGCTCGGCGTGTTCGACGACCGCAATGACAGCCGCGCGCTCGACACCTGCGCCGGCGCGCGCAAGCTCGGCAAGGTCGACGACATCGTCGAATTCGCCCGCCGCACCCGTGTCGATCTCGTGCTGTTCGCGTTGCCGATCTCGGCGGAGACGCGCATCCTGGAGATGCTGAAGAAGCTCTGGGTGCTGCCGGTCGACATCCGCCTCTCCGCGCACACCAACAAGCTGCGCTTCCGGCCTCGCTCCTATTCCTATCTCGGCGAGGTGCCGACGCTCGACGTGTTCGAGGCGCCGATCACCGACTGGGACCTCGTGATGAAATGGCTGTTCGACCGCGTGGTCGGCAGCCTCGCCCTGCTCGCGGCCCTGCCGGTGATGGGCCTCGTCGCGCTCGCGGTGAGGCTCGACAGCCCCGGCCCGGTGCTGTTCCGCCAGAAGCGCTTCGGCTTCAACAACGAGCGCATCGACGTCTACAAATTCCGCTCGATGTACCACCATCAGGCCGACCCCACGGCGTCGAAGGTCGTGACCAAGAACGATCCGCGCGTCACCCGCGTCGGCCGCTTCATCCGCAAGACCAGCCTCGACGAGCTGCCGCAGCTCTTCAATGTGGTGTTCGCCGGCAATCTCTCGCTGGTCGGTCCGCGTCCGCACGCGGTGCAAGGCAAGCTGCAGAGCCGGCTGTTCGACGAGGCCGTCGACGGCTATTTCGCCCGCCATCGCGTCAAGCCTGGAATCACCGGCTGGGCCCAGATCAACGGCTGGCGCGGCGAGATCGACAACGAAGAGAAGATCCAGAAGCGCGTCGAGTTCGACCTCTATTACATCGAGAACTGGTCGGTGCTGTTCGACCTCTTCATTCTCCTGAAGACGCCGATCTCGCTGCTGACCAAGAACGAGAACGCGTATTGAGTTTCCGTCATGCCCCGGTCGAGCCGGGCGATGACAGCGCATTGTAGCGTACGAGCAGCGTGAGCGTGTGATGGCGTATGCGGCGACAGCCGGTGAAGTGAAGTTGGCCGCATCGGCTGCGCCCGGCGTGCTGGCGCTGCAGCGCGCGCTGGTGTGGCTGGTCGGCGCCTCCGGCGCGGTCGTCTTCATCGAGCCGAGCCCCTACGAGATCGTGACGCTGCTCGCCGCCGTGATGTTCTTCGCCACCGGCCTGCGCTTACGGCTCGCGCTGATGCCGCTGGTGGCGCTGCTGATCCTGCTCAATGTCGGTTACACGATCAGCGCGATCCCGCTGTTCGACAAGTCCGAGGTGGTGAGCTGGATCGCGACCTCCTGGTACATGGCGGTGACCGTGGTGTTCTTCGCCATGGTCATGTCCGAGGATACGCTGGCCAGGCTCGACATGCTCCGCCGCGGCCTCGTGGTCGGCGCGATGGTCGCCTCGGTGCTGGCGGTCGCCGGCTATTTCCACCTGGTTCCCGGCGGCAACGACCTCCTCACGCTGTACGGGCGCGCGCGCGGCACGTTCAAGGATCCGAACGTGCTCGGCGCCTTTCTGATCCTGCCCGCGTTGTTCGCGCTTCAGAGCGTGGTTTCGGACAAGCTCGGCAAAGCCTTTCGCCACGTCCTCGCCTTCGGCATCATGTCGCTGGCGATCCTGCTCGCCTTCTCCCGTGCCGCCTGGGGCGGGCTGGTGCTGACCTCCGCCTTCATGCTGGCGCTGATGGTGCTGACCAGCCGCACCAACGCGCAGCGCTCGCGCATCATCATCATGGCGATCGTCGCCGCGGTGCTGGGGCTGGCGCTGATCGCGGTGCTGCTGTCGTTCGATTCCACCGCCGAGATGTTCAAGCAGCGCGCAAGCTTCGACCAGAGCTACGACGAGGGACGCTTCGGCCGGTTCGGCCGGCATATCCTCGGCGCGGAGATGGCGCTCGACCTGCCGTTCGGCATCGGGCCGCTGCAATTCCACCGGTTCTTCCCCGAGGACACCCACAACTCCTATCTCAACGCCTTCATGTCCGGCGGCTGGCTGGCCGGCGTGTGCTATCCTGCGCTGGTCCTCACCACCGTCATCATGGGCTTCCGGCACGTCTTCGTCCGTGTGCCCTGGCAGCGCGCTTATCTCGCCGTATTCGCCGCCTTCGTCGGCACCGTCGGCGAATGCCTGGTGATCGACACCGACCACTGGCGACACTTCTGGATGATGCTGGGCGTGATGTGGGGCATGATCGCGGCCGCACAGATCTACAGGATCAGGGCTGGCGAGGACGCGTCTTCAGCTTGAGAGCCGGACGCTTCTCCGGCGGCGTGTCGAGCAGGCCCTTCAGTGCCTCCGTCGCCGCGAGCACACCCTTGTAGCCCTCATTGGCGAAACGCAGCAGCAGCCGCAACTCCTCGTCGGAATAACCAACGAAGACCCTCTCCATCGCCTGCTGCATCGGCACGTAGAACTGGCCGATCTTCATCGCCGCCTCCGGCACGACCGCAATGAAGACCTTGCGGCGGTCTTTCTCGTCGCGCTCGCGGCGCACCAGGCCGGCCTTTTCGAGCCGGTCGACCACGCCGGTGATGGCACCCGTCGTGAGGCCCGTGACCTCGGCGAGGCGGCCGGCGGTCACGCGGCCTTCGAGGTACAGGATGTCCATGCATTCAAGGTCGGAATTGGCAATTCCGGCAACGTTCGCAACGGTCTGGCCATAAAGCACACCCTGCGCCGACGACCGGCGCATCGCCTCCTCCAGTTCCTGCAACAGCGCCGTGCGCGCCTTCGTCCTTGACAAGGTCGGCCTCATATCTTAGGCGATATATATCTTAGCCACTAAGAGATTTAGTGGCCGTAATTTCTCCTAGCACCACGGAAACGTCGGGAGCAAGCCATGTCCTATCGTCCCCGCAAGGCGCTGATCATCGGCGCCGGCATTGCCGGACCCGTGGCCGCGATTCTGCTGCGCGGCGCCGGCATCGAGTCCGCGATCTACGAGGCCTGGCCCTATTCGAAGGGCATCGGCGGCGGCCTTCAGATCGCGCCGAACGGCATGCATGTGATGGACGAGATCGGGCTGGCGAATGAGCTGATCAGCCGCGGCTCAGTCGCGGAGGCCTTCGACTTCTATTCGCAAGGCGGCGAACGGCTCGGCTCGATCAACCGCGACATGGCGCGGCGCTTCGGCCAGCCGGCGCTCAACATTTCCCGCGCCACGCTGAACGAGATCCTGATCGACAAGGCCTGGTGTGCCTGCGTCTCGCTGTATTTCGAGAAGCGCCTGATCAAGATCGAGGACCGCGGCGACCAGCCGATCATCGCCTATTTCGCCGACGGCAGCACGGCCGAGGGCGACTTCCTGATCGGAGCCGACGGCGTGCATTCCGTAGTGCGCCGCCAGGTGGTGCCTGACGGGCCGCAACCGTTCGACACCGGCCTGATCGGCTTCGGCGGCTTCGTGCCGCACGCCGTGCTCGACGGCAGATCGATCGGCCGGCACGTCGAGACGACCTTCGGCCAGAGCGGCTTCTTCGGCTACGGCTATTGCAGCCCGGATCCGAACGACGGCGTGATGTGGTGGAGCACGCAGCCGGCGCACGGCATGGACGCGGCGATGTTTCGCGCGCTCGACCCGGCGACGCTGAAGCAGCATTTGCGCGGCTTCCACCGCGGCTGGCACGATCCCATCCCCGCCATCATCGACGCCGCGGAGAACATCGTCGTCACCGACACGCTCGACGTCGCGACATTGCCGACGTGGTCGCGCAAGCGCTCGCTGCTGATCGGTGACGCCGCGCATGCAACCAGCCCCCATGCTGGGCAAGGCGCCTCGCTCGCGCTCGAAGATGCGATGCGGCTCGCCCGCCTGATGCAGGAGGGCCAGGAGCTCGGCGTCACCTTCCAGGCCTTCGAAGCCGAGCGCCGCCCGCGCACCGAGAAGATCGTCGCCATGGCGCGCCGCAACGGCAACAGCAAGCGCGAATTCAGCGCCACCGGCGCCTGGATCCGCAATCAGATGCTGAAATGGCTGTTGCCGCTGGGATCGAAGAGCATGGAGTTCATGTACGCGTATGATGCGCGGGCGGTGTAGCGGCACGAACACCGCCGTAGGGTGGGCAAAGGCGCGAAGCGCCGTGCCCACGATCTCGTCGAAATCGGCACATTCGTGGGCACGCTTCGCTTTGCCCACCCTACGATACCGAACTACCCTTCCACATCAAATGTCAGCCCCGCATTGTCTTGCAGCCGCTTGATCAGCTTGTGCTGCATCGCTGCGCCCGGCGTCCAGAAGCCAGCCGGAACATCCGTGGCGTCGCGCAGCAGGCAGATCGCGCATTCGGAGATCATCTTCGAGGTCGAGCCGTAGCCGGGGTCGCGGTCGCCGGTGACGCCGGCGCGGACCATGCGGCCGTCGGGCGCGATGGCGACGTAGAGCAGATTGAACAGGCCGTTCTCGCGCTCCTCCTTCGACGGCCCCTCGCCCGGCTTCGGCGCGTTCGGGCCGGTCTTCTCGGCATTGACCGCCATCACGCGCTTGGCATTGGCCTCACCCTTTTCGCCGGGACCGGTCAGAACCATCTCGTCGTAGACAAACTCCTTCCCGTAGGGAAAACCCATCAGCATATTGGAGCGATGGACGTTGCGGGTGTTGATCAGCGCCATCATGAACGGCGCGGCCCAGGATTGCAGATCATCCTCGAGGATCGCCCTGTTGCCCTTCGGCTGCTTCGGGCCGGTGAAGCCCGGCGTCAGCGCAAAGTGATCGTTGAGGATGGCGACGAGGCTGAGGTCCTTGGCGACCGCATCGAAGGTCGCTTTGGCACTTGCCGCGGTGCCGCCTGACAGCGTGCCGCGCATGTCACGCACGCGGCCTTTCACGCGCGGCGCCGGCGCGCCGAATACCCTCTTGGCCTCTTCCTGCACGAAGAAGGTCCCAAGTTCGAACGGCACGGAATCATAGCCGCAGGAAAACACGATGCGCGCACCGCTGGCCTTGGCCGCCGCCTCGTATTTGTCGATCATCTGCCGCATCCAGACCGGTTCGCCGCAGAGATCGAAATAATCCGTGCCGGTGGCGACGCAGGCAGCTAACAACTCCTCGCCGTAGAGCTGGTACGGACCGACCGTCGTGATCACCGACATCGTCTGCTCGGCCATCGCCTTCAGCGAGGCCGCGTCCGACGCATCCGCAACGATCAGCGGCGTATTCCCGGGCGCGCCGATCGCATCGCGGACCGATTTCAGCTTGCCGAGACTGCGGCCTGCCATCGCCCATTTGAGCGAATTGTCGGTCTTGTATTGCCTCGTCAGATACTCGGCGACGAGCTGGCCGGTGAAACCGGTCGCACCGTAGACGACGATGTCGAATTTCGCAGAGCTCATGCTCGTCCCTTACTTCTTCGCGTAACTCACGCCCATGCCGGCACGGACGTCGCTTTGAATGCCATAGGGCGGGATCGGATAACGCAGGCCGTTCCTGGCCAGCGCCTTCATGCCCACAACCGCCTTGGCGAGATGCGCTGGCTTCAAGGCCATCAGCATCTCCTCGTCCGGCACGCCGCCATAGCGCCGTTCGGCATAGCATGGCAAGGACAGGCTGGGCTCCCCGGTCTTGAGCGCCCGCCCCCAGGAATCCGCGCAAGCGGTCTCGCCGACCACGCCCCATTCGAACTTCTTGTACCCGGTATATTGCAGCCCGTTGATCAGGATGATCATCTGCCCGGGCGTCGCATAGACGAGGCAGATGTCGGGCGGATCGAGCCGGCCGCTCGCGAGCGGACTGACGGCGAGCGCCTGATATTGGCCGAACGGAACCACGTCCAGCGCCTCCTGGCGCTTGCGCGCATCCTCCGCGGTGCCGTGCCAGACCCCGACATAATTTTCGCCGGCGAGCCATTTGTCGTCCTGCGGGCTAAGCCCGATCACCGCGCGGCACTGCGCACCGACGAGGTCATCGGCCGTGATGCCGACGGTCCAGCCCAGCCGTGCGGCCATGCTGACGATCTGATCGGTGGTGTGGATCGCATTCGGCCGCCGGATTTTCGGGATCGCCTCCATCTCGGCCGCTTGCGCGAACAGCTTCATGCCGATCACATTCGTCTTCAGCCGCAGCAGGCTGTTGAGATCGGCGACGAGGCCGGCAAGATCGATGCTGTCCGCATTGTGCTGTTGCATGGCTTCCTCCGGGCCGGCGCTTCCCGCCTGCGTATTCTTGTTTTGTGGTCCTCGTTCTAGTCCTTGCTGGGGCCCGGAAGCAACTCGCCGGTCCTGCCCATCAGGCGGTAAGCCACGAGGCCGATCCACTCGCGCATAGCAACTTCGGTCCGGCCCAGCCCGTCCGCGCCTATGTTGGTGAAGGAAAAAAGATCGTCACGTCCGCCCATCCGCCAGTCCACGGGATAGGCCTCGACGTCAAATCCGGCCTTGCGGAAGATTCCCATCGAGCGCGGCATGTGGAAGGCCGACGTCACCAGAAGCCAGCGCTCGCCCGGCTTCGGCGTCACCAGTTGGCTGGTGAAGATCGCATTCTCCCAGGTGTTGCGCGAACTCCGTTCCAGGATGAGGCGCTCCTTCGAGATTCCGAGATTTTCCAGGATCGGCGCGGAGTAGTCGGCCTCCCTGGAATCGGTGGAGACCAGGTTCGCGGTCCCGCCGGTAAACACGATGCGCGCATTCGGATAGCGGCGCGCGAGCTCGGCCGGCGCAAACAGACGATCGGCTGCGTGCGCGACGACCGGCGTGCGATGCGCCTTCGACAGATCGGTGTCGACCGAGCCGCCGAGCACGATGATGCCGTCGGGCGCGCCGCGCGAGGCGTCCCACGCGGGAAAGCGCGATTCAAGCGGATAGATCAGGAGATTGCCGAGCGGCGAGAACGCCGCCAGCGCCAGCAGCACCAGCGTGGTCACGGCAAGCTTGCGGCCGAGCGCGGCGAAGCGCGTCACCATCAGCAGCAGCGACAGGATGCCGAGCTCGACCAGAAGGTTGATCGGCAGCAGCGCGGTGCCGAGGGTCTTGGACAGAACGAAAAACAGGGGAGCCTCGCGGGAATGAGCTTGCCAGTCTGCGCAGGGCTTGACCCGCCCGGCGATCCTCGGAAATCTTCTTGGAAGAGGATCGATCGCCGGGTCAAGGCCGGCCTGATGAAAGCGACCGGACGCGGCAAATGACCCATCACCACCTGCATTCCAGCGCCAAAACCTGCCATTGGGGCTTCTTCGAAGCCGCGCTCAAGCCCGTCCTCACCATCGCCAGCGGCGATGAGGTGACGGTCGACACCATCAGCGGCGGTCCCGACATGCTGCCCGACCGCGACAAGTTTCATATTCCGCCCGAGATGCACGAGGTTCATGCCACCAACGAGCGCATGCTGCCCGGCCACATCCTCACCGGCCCGATCGCGGTCGAAGGCGCCGAGCCCGGCGACGTGCTCGCGGTCGAGATCCTCGACGTTCAGCTCCGGCAGGATTGGGGCTGGAACATGATCAAGCCGCTGTCCGGCACCCTGCCCGACGATTTCCACGAGACGCGCATCCTCAACATCCCGCTCGATCGTACCCGGATGGTCGGCCGCATGCCGTGGGGCCTCGACCTGCCGCTCAAACCATTCTTCGGCGTGATGGGCGTGTCACCGCCACCGAGCTGGGGCCGCATCTCCTCGCTGATCCCGCGCGCCATGGGCGGCAATCTCGACAACAAGGAATTAGGTGCGGGCGCGACGCTGTATCTGCCGGTGTTCGTGCCGGGCGCGATGTTCTCCTGCGGCGACGGCCATGGCGTGCAAGGCGACGGCGAAGTCTGCGTCACCGCGATCGAGACTGCGCTGCAGGGCCGCTTTCGCCTGACGCTGCGCAAGGACCTCAGGTTCGACTATCCGCGCGCGGAGACCGCGACCCACTACATGACCATGGCGATGGATCCCGACCTCGACCAATGCGTGGTGCGCGCGCTGCGCGACATGATCACGCTGCTCGGCGAGACGCGAAGCCTGTCGCGCGAGGACGCCTACACGCTGTGCAGCCTCGCCGCCGATCTCAGGGTGACCCAGACCGTCAACGGCGCCAAGGGCATCCATTGCATGATCGAAAAGGCGATCGTGCACGGCTGAGCCCGGCGCTCTTCCCCGACCTGTTGACGACGCGGCCGCCGCCGGTCTTCCGCGCGGCGAGCTCAGTCGCGTCTAATTTCTCGTGCGATTCCAACATGCTGAGCGTCAAGCGCAGGCTGCATTTGACTTCCTCCCCTGAACCTAAATAGAGTCTTAATCGTTACTTTTATGTACCTGAGTAAGAGGCTAGCGTTCGGGCCATGGCCACCGAAAAAGCCGAGACTGACCGTATTCCCGTAACCCTGGCGCTCTCGACCATCACCTACCTGGAGAAGCTGGTGAGACAGGGCACCCACGGCACCAGCGTTCCCGGCGTCGCGCGTACCTTGATCGAGGAAGGCATCCGTCTCGCCATCAAGGACGGGCTTTTGTCGATTCGCGACAATGGCAGGACGTGAGCGCGCGCCGAACGTGAAGCGGACCGATCTCGAGAGGCGGATGGCCACATCTGCAACCTGGGACCGCACCACATGCCTGTTCTCTCCCCCACCTGGACCGACGAGCGCATCGAACTTCTGAAGCGGCACTTCGAGGCCGGCCTCTCCTGCCGCGAGATCGCCGCCGATATCGGCGTCAGCCGCAACGCCGTGATCGGCAAGCTGTCTCGCCTCAATCTGACGCGTGGCAGGACGAACGACGATCGCAAGGTTCAGGAGCGGGGCCTGGCGCGAGCATCGAGGGCCGTGCCACGGCTGCAATACGAGATGCTCGCCACGATCTATGGCGACACCGATGCACCCGTGGTGACAGGTCCAATCGACGACACCAATCGCTGCTCGCTGCTGGAGCTCGCCGAGAACCGCTGCCGCTGGCCGATCTCGACGCCGGGTGCCGAGGATTTCTGCTTCTGCGGCAACTCCGCGCCCGACGGCCAGCCCTATTGCGCCGGCCACAGCCGCCTCGCCTACCGGACGAACGCGCGCGCCCGTGCGATACGCGGCTGACGTTGCGCGCATCCAGACAACAAAAAACCTCCGGCGGGGCATCGCCGGAGGTTTCTGGAGGCTTAGCATGAAGCTAAGAGCCGCAACTTTCGTATCTGGCTGAGAGCTATATAGCTTAGTAGCTCAAGTAAGTAAATAAATTTGACGCCGTCGAATCGCATGGCTCGCCTTCGTGTTCCGCAACACCATTCGATTTTTCAGAAGGCCAATGCCCGCGAAAAAACCCCGGCGGTTTCCCGCCGGGGTTCTCCGATCGATTTGCGATCGATGATCAGAAGTTGCGCTGAGCGCGCAGCAGCATGCTCACCGAGTTCTGGTCCTTCAGCTCGTACACGGCCGCCGGCTTTGCAGCCGAGGCGATGCCCGGGCTCGCGATGGAGCCAGAGTACTTCTGGTCCAGACGCGACCAGCTGAGGTCGGCCGTGAACGCCAGGTTCTTGACCGGGGTCCACACGGTGTTGACACCGACCACCGCGAAGTTGAAGTCCGGATTACAGGTCGAACCGGCCACGGCGATCGCAGCGAAGTTGGTGCAGATCAGGCCTTTGCCCGTCGTGCCGTACCGCAGCTGGGCATAACCACCGTACACTGCGCTCGCCCAGTTCGGGCTCCAGTTGTGGGTATAGCCACCGCGGACGCCCCAGGTCTTGACGGTATCGATGCCGGTAGCCGTTCCGAACACGCCGTCGGCAACACCGGCGAACCCGGTGCTCTGATAGGCGCCGTTGCTGCTGCCGCTGAACATGAAGAAGCTCTGCGGGAACAGGCTCTGGAAGTTGTAGCGGGTCGCACCGTCCGTGTAGACGGCCTGCAGGTTGATGTTGTCGCCCGCGCCGGTCGGGATATTCTTGATCGACAAGGCGCCCGCCACGGCCCAGCCCCACTTGTCGGAGGGATGACCGGAGACTTCAGTCGCGCCGTAATAGGCCGCATGAAGCTCATGCGCGGCAACCGACAGCTGAGCCAGACCCCAGGCCTGGTCGACACGAACCTGACCGATGATATCGGGCGAACGCGTACCGCCCCAGGCGCTGGCACCATAGACGCCGGTCACGAACTGCGCCGCCGTACCCGACGACACGTTCCAGAGGTTCGACTGACCATTGTTCGCCGAGGTCTCGTCTTGCAGCGCGAACGAAGCAGTGATGCCCTGGCCGAAGTCAGCCGTGTAGGCAACCTGGTTCACACCGTTGACGTGGTTGGAGCCGCCCGGAATGGTGTCGGGGCCGCCAGCCGGATAGCTCTGCCAAGGAGCGTCGAAGATCGAGACCGTGCGGCCGAAGGTGAAACCAGCGAACTGAATGAACGCATGGTAGAGACCGAGCGAAGCCGAACTGGTCGAGAACGCCGAGGGATTGCTGCCGGTGACGTTCGTAGAGTCATAGCTGAAGACCGCGTCGGCGTAGGTGCGAACAACGCCGTATTCGGTCGCCGTGCGGGTATCGATATTGAAGTCGAGACGAGCGCGGCTGTAGTAGTAGTTCGTCAGACGGTTGTTCGAGCCACCGTTCACGGTGCTCGAGCTGTTCCTGAAGCCATAGTCGCCGCCGCCGCCGAGAAGCATGTCAGCGCGGACGTAACCACCCAGCTTGATGCAGGTGTCGGTGCCCGGGATGTAGTAGAAACCCGCACCATACAGGGAGCAGATCTTCACGTATTCGACCGCCTTGGCCTTGACCGGAAGATCAGCCGCCTGAGCTCCACCGACGGCGATCAGGGTCGCCGCAGTGCCGAGCAAAAGGCTCTTCACCACTTTCATTTAAAACCTCCAAGTTGCTCATTTCACGGAGACCGGACCGTGCGGCCCCCCAGATCCCCGTCTCTTCATCAAATCCGCTCGGCCGCTTCGCGTTTTTCGGACGTACCCGCATTCGACGCGAGGGACGTGAGCGAACCACCTGCAACGGGACGATCGAGAACCCCCCACCGTCACGGATCAATATGCCCGCGCCGTTCCGTTAATCAAAATAGTTTATTAGATCAGGTTTGTGGTTTCACTTACTCTGTGTCCTCGGCGCAACACCGATGTTGGGTGAAAAAGCCTGATCGGGTCATATTTGTAATTTGCATGACACAATTACCCTGCTCTGCACTTGCGTCAGAGCAGCATTGCGTGGACTATGTCCGCCGCAAATGAGCCATGGGAAAGAGAATCAACCTGCGGGAGTGACGCTGTGTCCGCGACGAGGAAGGAAGGCGTGCGCCTGCGCACCATCGGCAACCTGGATATCATCAGGCGCTTCACCTGGGAGATATCGTCGATCAACATGTATCTCGAGGAGCTGCGTCAGTTCTGGGCGAGGACGCTCGGCATCAGCGGCCCGCAATGGCTGATCCTGATGGCCATCTCCGACCTCGACAAGGACGACGGCATTCCGGTCAACGTCGTGTCCAAGCTCCTCCACGTCGATCCGTCCTTCGTCACCACCCAGTCCAAGCTGCTGGAAAAGAAGGGCCTGTTGCGCCGCCGCCCCTCGCCGACCGACGCGCGCGTGGTTCGGCTGTCCCTGACCGAGAAGACGCAGAAGCACCTGGCGAGCCTCAACGAGCAGTACAAGACCATCAAGGAATTCGTCTTCCAGGAGTTCGACGAGGCCGAGCTCGCCGAATTCACCACCAAGCTCGCGACGTTGAAGACCCGCCTGGAAAAGGCCTGCGTTCGCCTCACCCTGGACTTCTGACGCCCGGCCGCCGCTAGCTTCGCCCGCCGGCGCCGAGCCGCGATTCCAACCAGTCGAAGATGTATTCGTTGGCAAGACTCGGATTGTCGGCATGGGCCTGCGCCGCGCCGGTCTCCGCCGCAGTGAACACTTTCAGCATGACATCCGAGCTGCCGAGCCGGGAGCTCCGGACGAGCTGACGCGCCCGGTCGGCCTTGAGCCAGCCGTCCTCGCCGAGCGTGATCAGCACCGGGCAATCGGCGCTGGAGGCCATCAGCGGCGCATGCGGCACCGGAACGATGCTGACGTCGCTCATCGCGAAACGGCTGGCGAAGAAGGCCCGCTCGTGCAGGTCCCACAGGCCGCCGTCGCAGACGGCGGCGGCAAGCCGCGGCTCCTGCAACACCGCGCGCGCCACGAAGGACGAGCCCCAGCCGTCGGCGATGATCCCGACGCGCGCGAAATCGACGTCACTGCGCGTCTCCAGATAGTCCATGACGCATGGAATCGCGCTCTCGAGATCGCTCCGCCGCAGCAGCGCATCGATATAATCGTCGCGCTGGTCGCCGAACAGGTCGAGCGCCAGCAGCGAGAATCCACGCTCGCGCGCATGCGGCACGAGCTTGAACAGAAACTCCTCCTTGCGGTGGCCGGGCTCGCCGATGCAGATCACGGTCGGCGCCCGGCCGCTTTCCGACGGCGCTGGGAGGAAGTAGCCCTGCAACGCGTGCCCGTCGAGCCAGGGAATCGTCACGACCTCGCCCGTCGGGCTGCGCGCCGAAAGGTAGCGGCGAGCGCAATCCTGCATCGCGAGCACCGCAACCCAGCGGCGCTCGTCATCCGGCTCGAGCGGCATCGCCGCCGCACCATAATAGTTCATCGCGCGCAGCCAATTGCGCTGTGCGCTGGCCATATGACCATCCGCGAACGCGGCCTCGGCGCGCTGCCGATTGGCCTGCGCCAGCCGCTTCCACTCGCGATGCCAGGAGCGGTCGTCGCCCCGCTTCAGCTGCCGCGCGATCATCAGGCATTCGGCGATGGTGGCGCCGCCCTCCTGGGCCGCGGTGAGCAACCGGGTGAATTCAGCGGAGATATCCTCTCGCTCCGGGCAAAAGGTCCAGTCGTCCGAGAGGCATGCGGGTATCATCGGAGCTACGCTCTGTCATCGCGTTACCCCTGATTGACTAAACTATTTCGGTTCCCCAACCAAGCAGCCATGCGCCGGATGAGAGGCGTTTCAGATCACCATCGCTTGAACATCGTCAGTCGCATGCGTGATATTCCGATGGGTCATGGAGCGGGCGCACATTGGCAAGAGGTGGCACACAAAATTGTTCGCGCATGTCTTGCTATGATGGTCATCATACCTATATCGGCGCCCGCCCGGAGGCGGCCTCAACCGAGCCGCCAGCTGATCTCCTGCGTAAGGCTTTCGTAGAAGGCGCGGTCGTAGGCCTGCTCCGGTGTAGCGCGCACGCGTGCGTCGATGCGCTTGGCGTCCTCGCCGACGAGGATGCGCCAGCGCTCCGCCTTGACCCCGTCGAGAATGATCTTCGCGGCCTCTGCCGCCGTGGTCGGCGCATCCTCGAGAAAGCTGCGGGCGCGCTCGACGAACGCCGCCTGGATGTCCTCGTCCGACATTTTGTCAGCATCTGGCACGCCGGCCGCGGCCATGCGCCTGCGGGTCAGCGCGATGTCGTCAGCGTTGAGCCGCTCCGATCCATCGGCGCTCTGCACCTTGCGCGAATTCGAGACGATCGAGGTGCCGATGTGACCGGGCATCACCACCGAGCATTTGACGTGCGGCGCGTGCAGGCGCAGGTCGTTGATCAGCGCTTCGGTAAATCCCTTCACCGCGAACTTGGCCGAGCAATAGGCGGTGTGGGCCTGGCTCATGCCGATCGAGGCCCAGAAGCCGTTGACGCTGGCGGTGTTGACGATGTGGGCCTCGTCCGCGGCGACCAGCATCGGCAGGAAGGTGCGCACGCCGAGATAGACGCCGCCCCAGCAAATGTTGAAGGTACGCTCCCACTGCTCGCGCGTGTTGGTGAACAGGCTGCCGCCGCCGCCGATGCCGGCATTGTTGAACAACAGATGGATCCTGTCGGTCTTCTGCTGCTCGGCGAGCTCGTCGCGAAAACGCTTGAGATGATCCTCGATCGCGACGTCGGCGACATGCGTCGTGACGCGCAGGCCCTGCGGCAGCTTCTCGGCCTCGCAGAGCCGCTTGGTCTCGGCCATCGCGGCCTCCGAGACGTCGCACATCGCGACATTGCAGCCCTCGGCCACGAGCTGCCGTGCGAGCTCGCGCCCCATGCCCGTGCCGCCGCCGGTGATGACCGCGATCTTTCCAGCAAAATCCTTCATGGGACTTCGGTCCCTCCCTGTCGGTATGTTTCTTGGTTACTGCGCCATTCGCCGGCACGCGCGAAATGTAGCAGCGCTGCATCCGCAGGTAAAAGCGGCGTGCTGCGATCTTCGATCGCTTATTTCGGTGGGCGGACTATTGGCCGGTCGCCTGGCCCCACAATCGGACATTTTCGGCCGGTTCCCATATTTGTCCGGCTTCGGTTTATGGGCAAAGTTTTTACAATCCGAATCGCCAAATGGACTCCGGACGCTGGGTTGAGTCGGCCAGGCCAGCGTGTTGTTTGCGTGTCACAGGCTCTGGCACTCCGCTTGCATCCTTGTCGTGGTCAGAAACAACCGATGAGGTGACAGGAATGTTCGTGACCGTCGTTGCCGTGCTCTGCCGGCTTAGCGCAGCCAGCTCAGGCAGTTGCGTCGAGGAAATCGTGACCGACAGCAACATGACGCCCGAGATTTCGATGATGCAATGTGCGGTCGGCGCACAGGCCCCCCTGGCGAAATGGATGGGCGAGCATCCGATCTATCACGCCAATTGGCGCCTCGAGCGCTTCAAATGCGTGCCGGGACACTACGAGATCAAGGGCCACGCCTAAGGCCCCGAAAAACTACTGAAGACGACGAATCGAGGAAACGCCCCGGAGGCCGCCTCCGACGGGCCGCACAGCGCCAGTCCGATGAGACGGCGCGCTCCGTGACGACGATCACATCCCACTTCAATCACGCCACCGCACGCATGATGAGCGCACGCGCCCGTCGCCCTTCCGGCGTCGGCATCAACGCGTAGTTGTGCGGCTGGTCACGCAGCAGATGCAGCTCCACCGGCACGCCCACCGCCCTCGCCCGCTCCGCCAGATCGACGCTATCGGGGTACAGCAGATCGCGAGTCCCTGCGAAGATCGTCATCGGCGCGAGGAAACGGAAGGCGCCGTTGAGCGGGCTGACGAAGGGATGGCCGATATCGAGCTCGCCGGCATAGAGCCGCCCCGCCTCGACGATGCCCGGAATGTCCTGGATCGGATCGCGCGTTGCGATCTCGACCTGCTCCGGACGGCTGACCGAGGCATCAGCCGCCGGCGAGATCAGCACCAGCCGCGCCGGCTGCCGATGGCCGCGATCGCGCAGCCATTGGCACGCAGCGAGCGCGAGCCCGGCGCCGGCCGAGTTGCCGACAACCGTGACCTTTGCGGAGCCGGCGTCTTCCAGCAGCATTCGCAGCAGCTCGGCCGTCTTCGGCACGACATCCCCAGCGGTCGCGCGCGGCGCCAGCGGATAGATCGGCACGACGCACGAGACGCGCGCCTTGCGCGTCATCTCGCCGATGAAGCGCCAATGCGCCGGCACGATCTCGTTGATGAAGCCGCCGCCATGCAGGAACATGATGTAGTTGCAGCCCTCATGGCCCGAGGACGGCGCCGTATAATACACCGGCCAGCCGCCCATCCGGGTCAGGATCGCCTCGACGCCGCAGCCAAGCCCGGTCGGCTCGAAGGAGGCCGGCTGCAAGGCAAGCTTCTGCACATGCGCCTGCACGGCCTCGGCGGAGGCGAGTTGCTTCTTGTAGGGAAGCTGTCGCAGCAGCAGGTTGAAGGTGCGGCTTTGCAGGCTTGGCGCGGGGTCGCGGCTCCCAGGTCCGCAGATGTCAGGACAAAACTGCAGGGCCGACACAAGCCTTGCGACGCTCATGGTCAGTTCTCCACCTGGCTCGGCATCCATATGGCGACGAGGAGGCTTGCCGAAAGGCCGCCATAGGCGGATATAATGCGAGCATTCGCTCGCTTTTCCTACTCGCATTCGGATCGCAAGGCCATGGCGCGCCCACCGCCGACAAAACCCCGGAAAAACGCCTTGCAGGCGCGATCACGCGCCACCGTCGACGCGCTGGTCGAGGCGACCGCTCGCATTCTCGTCCGCGACGGCTTCGAGAAAGCGAGCACCAACCGCATCGCGGAGATCGCCGGCGTCAGCGTCGGCTCGCTCTACCAGTATTTTCCGAGCAAGGAAGCCCTCGTCGCCGCCGTGATCGAGCGTCACAACGAGGAGATCATGGGCATCGTCCGCGCCGCGCTCGCCGAAGTCGCGGACGTCCCGATCGACAAGGCCGTGCGAAAGCTCGTCACCGTCGCGATTGAAGCCCACCGCATCAACCCGAAACTCCATCGGGTGCTCGCCGAGCAGATCCCCCGCGCCGGCCAGCTCAAAGACGTCGAAGCCTTCAACCGCGAGGTCCACGCGTTAGTGCGGGCCTATCTCGAGAGCCACCGCAAGGAAATGCGCAAGATCGACCTCGACGTCGCGACCTTCATCTGCGTCAGCGCGATCGAGGCGGTGGCGCACAATACGGTGCTGAGCGGGGCGGAGATGTTGTCGGAGAAGATGGTGAAGGTGCTGGTGGATGAGACGACGAGGATGGTGGTGGGGTATTTGAGGTAGGGAGCACCACATGCGCGCTCTACGCCAGAGAGCACTCATCCCCTTAAGTCCCTGATTCCATTCAATGCGTCCGTGCATTAGCGTTGCGCCTACTACTAGTTGACTGACGAAGGCTTGGCTGCGCGTGGAATCTGTTCGGATGTCAACGGGCTACGCATATAGCCTCGATAGGTAGGAGGGTTCAGCACTCTTCCGCGTAGAGCGCGCATGCCTACCGCTTTTTGTTAACCCATTGAAAGAGTTCGTAATTCAACTTCACCTATTCAAAACAGTTGTTCCCCGGCCAGGAAACGAGATCATCGGAGGCATCGCTTTCACCACAACGGAAAACGCAATGCGCCACCCCCAACGACTCGACATTCGGTTTCTCGGAACTCAAATTCATGCCGAAGGAATTTTAGGAATTATCGCCACCATCATCATCGTTGCTGTCCTCATTGATTATTTGAGAGGTTGAAAAGCTCCATGCCGGACACGTTAGGCCAGCTGATCGAGATCTTCCGGAAGGACGCTCAATCCCCCTTCCAAAAACTGAGCTATGGAGTCCGTGTTAAGCACGAGCGGTTGCTGGAGCGGATCACTCGGCAATACGGACACCGATCGCTTCGAGGAGTGCGAGCACGCGATCTAGTTAAATGGCATGACCTGTGGGCAGGACAAGGAAAGATTGCTGCCGCACATTCGCTGATAAGTCGACTGCGGGTAGTATTGCGTTTCGGAGCAACGATCCTGGAAGACAAGGAATGTCGTCGACTTGCCACCGGGCTCGGCGAATTGAGATTCGCGAGGCCCGCGCCACGACGAAAAACCATCTCGGCCGAACAGGCGAAACTGATCAGGAGCAAAGCGCGCGAGTGGGGTTGGGATTCCATTGCTATTGCCCAAGCTTTTCAGTTCGATCTTCGGCTCAATCAAAAAACAGTAATAGGCGAGTGGGTGCCTATGAGCGAACCCGAGCTGTCAGACGTGACCCGCATAAAGGATGGCAGAGAGGAAAAGTGGGTAAGGGGCCTTCGCTGGTCAGCTTTGGATGAGACATTAGTTCTGCGGCTCGCCGGCAGCCGACGCTCAGGTGAGCTTCAATTCGACCTCAAGAACGCACCGATGGTTATGGATGAGCTAGCGATCTATTCGGAGGTCTCTGTTGAGGAGCTTACTCGTGCTCACCTTCCTCGCAGCGGTCCAATCATCCTGAACGAGCAAAAAGCTTTTCCGTGGTCAACCGCGGAGTTTCGCCGGAAATGGCGACTGATCGCCGCTCAAGCGGGAATTCCGAAGCACCTGATGAACATGGACAGCGCTAAGACTTTACGAGCGATCGTAGGGGCTGCTTAGAGCTTAGACCGCACAGTTGGCCGATGCAGAACAGCGCGCGAACTAAAATTGCAATTATCTTCAAACGGGCGGCAGGCTACAAACCAACCGCCCAAGAACGAATTTGATTCTATTGAAGAAAATGGTCGGAGCGAGAGGATTTGAACCTCCGACCCCTAGTCTCCCAGACTAGTGCGCTAACCGGGCTGCGCCACGCTCCGAACGTCGTTCCATTAGCTAGGATCGGCGCGATGCGCAAGGCGAGCGACACCATTTTGGTGTCTCCATCCAAGCCGGGGAACTGACCGCGGAGCCGGGCGAAAGCGCCCTAGCCGTCGTTCAGCGCCTGATCCAGCATTTCCTTAGCTGCGACGAGGTCGGCGAGCGCCCGTCCCAAGCGCTCCCGGTCCAGCGCGCTGGGGCCGGCTGGTGCGGCGGGAGCGCCGCCCTTGCGGAAGGTGGTGAGGATGTCCTCGTCGTCGATCTCGGTGAAGCGGAAGTCGATGCCTTCCTCTTCATCGCCCTGGTAGTCGTCATCGTCGGTGTCAGCGACGCCCTTGATCGGCGCCTCCTCGTCCTCGGGCTCCCTCAGGCTCGCCCCGATGGCATCCTCGATCGCGCCGAAGGAGACCGCGGCTGCGCTGTCGGCGAGACCCTGCACCGATTTGACGCCGTGCTCTTTCAGGATCCGCTGCACCCCGCGGATGGTGTAGCCCTCGCCGTAGAGCAGGCGGCGGATGCCCTTGAGCAGGTCGACGTCGTCGGGGCGGTAATAGCGGCGGCCGCCGCTGCGCTTCATCGGCTTGATCTGGGAGAAGCGGGTCTCCCAGAACCGCAGCACGTGCTGCGGGATGTCGAGCTCCTGCGCTACTTCGCTGATGGTTCGGAACGCATCCGGCGCCTTGTCCAAATGCCAAATCCTTCGCGAAAGGCGTTACGCCTCGGGTTGAGCCTTGCTGGCATCGCCATTGGTGCGGTGCTGGGCGTTGATCCGCTGCTTCAGGATCGCCGACGGCTTGAACACCATCACCCGGCGCGGCGAGATCGGCACCTCGGTGCCGGTCTTCGGGTTGCGGCCGATGCGCTGGCCCTTCTTGCGGACCATGAAGGAGCCGAACGAGGACAGCTTCACCGTCTCGCCCTTCTCCAGGCAGTCGGTGATCTCCTTCAGCACGAGTTCCACGAAGGCGGACGATTCCGTGCGCGACAGGCCCACCTTCTGGTAGACGGCTTCGCACAGATCGACACGCGTTACGGTTTTACTTTGATCGGTCATCGCCCTGCCCCCACATCACGGCGAACAATTGTTGTCTGAAATTAGGAGCTTACGTTACGGCGGTCAACAGCGCTCATCAATGCAGGCGCATCGATAATCGCGGCTAAATCGGCAAAATTTTATCGAGTGTGGCTCTACCAGCGCACCAGCGCGGAGCCCCAGGTGAAGCCGCCTCCCATCGCTTCCAGCAGAATGAGGTCGCCCTTCTTGATGCGACCGTCCTTGCGCGCCACCGACAGCGCCAAGGGAATCGAGGCCGCCGAGGTGTTGCCGTGACGGTCCACCGTCAGCACCACCTTCTCCGGCGCGATATGGAGCTTGTGGGCGGAGGCGTCGATGATTCGCTTGTTGGCCTGATGCGGCACGAACCAGTCGATGCGGTCGGCATTGAGCCCGGTCGCCTGGAAGGCGTCGACGATGACGTCGGTGATCATGCCGACGGCATGCTTGAAGACCTCGCGGCCCTCCATGCGCAGATGGCCGACGGTCTGGGTCGAGGACGGCCCGCCGTCGACGAACAGCTTTGCCTTGTGGCGGCCGTCGGAGCGCAGATGCGTGGTGACGAGGCCGCGGTCGGTCGCGGCATTGCCCGGCTGCTCCTGCGCCTCGAGCACCACCGCGCCGGCACCGTCGCCGAACAGCACGCAGGTGCCGCGATCGTTCCAGTCGAGGATGCGCGAGAAGGTCTCCGCGCCGATCACCAGCGCGCGCTTGAAGGCGCCGGTACGCAGGAAATTGTCGGCGGTCGCGAGCGCGAACACGAAGCCCGAGCACACCGCCTGGAGGTCGAAGGCCGCGCCGTGGTTGATGCCGAGCCCGTTCTGCACGGCGACGGCGGTGGCGGGGAAGGTGTTGTCCGGCGTCGAGGTCGCCAGCACGATGAGGTCGATCGACTGCGCGTCGATCCCGGCATCGGTGAGCGCGGCCTGCGCCGCCCTGAGCGCCAAATGCGAGGTGAACTCGCCCTCGGCCGCGATGTGCCGCTCGCGAATGCCGGTGCGCTGAACGATCCACTCGTCCGAGGTATCGATGCGCGCCGCCAATTGGGCGTTGGTCACCACCTGCTCCGGCAGATAGGAGCCGCAGCCGAGCACGACCGAACGAATTTGAGTCACGAAACAGCCTCCTGCGCGGCCTGCACGGAATTGAGTGCACCACCCTCGCGGTTGAGCATCTGATTGATCTTGTTCAGGAGATCGTAGTGAGCCATCTCATAGCCAACATCGATCGCATAGGCAAAGCCTTCGGCGCTGGTTCCGCCGTGGCTCTTGACCACCAGTCCGTTCAGACCCAGGAACACGCCGCCATTGGACTTGTTCGGGTCCATCTTGTCGCGCAGGGCCTGGAAGGCGCCGCGCGCGAAGAGATAGCCGAGCTTGGACAGCCAGCTGCGCTTCATCTCGTTACGGAGTAATTCGGCCATCTGCCGGGCGGTTCCCTCGGCGGCCTTGAGCGCGATGTTGCCGCTGAAACCTTCGGTCACGATGACGTCGACCAGCCCCTTGCCGATGCCGTCGCCCTCGACGAAGCCGATATAGTCGAGCTCCGGCAAGTTTCTGGCCCGCAGGATTTCCCCGGCCTCGCGGATCTCCTCGTGCCCCTTGATCTCCTCGGTTCCGATATTGAGGAGCCCGACCGTGGGCCGCTTCTTGTCGAACAGCACGCTCGTCATCGCCGCGCCCATCAGGGCGAGCGCCACCAGATGGTGCGCGTCGCCGCCGATGGTGGCACCAAGGTCGAGCACGGCGGACTCGCCGCGCAGGGTCGGCCATAACCCCGCAATCGCCGGGCGGTCGATCCCCTTCAGCGTGCGCAAATGGAAGCGCGACATCGCCATCAGCGCACCGGTATTGCCGGCGGAGACCGCGACATCCGCCTCGCCCTTCTTCACCGCGTCGATGGCAAGCCACATCGAGGACGTCTTGCGGCCGCGCCGCAGCGCCTGGCTCGGCTTGTCCGAACCACTGACGGCGACCTCGGTATGGATGATCTTCGAGGTGGCCTTGAGCTGAGGATACCGGTCGAGCTCGGGCTCGATCTTGGCGCGGTCCCCGACCAGCAGGAATTCGGTCTCGCGATGCCGGCCAAGCGAGATGGCCGCGCCCGGAATGACCACGGCGGCGCCGCCGTCGCCCCCCATGGCGTCAAGCGCAATGCGAACCTTGCTTGGCATGAAAGTCCTGGAAAACCTGATCTGGTGCGGTCTTGAGCGAGCGGAGCCGCAGAATGGGTTCGCCATGGCCATGGCGACCGGTCGGGCGCCACGCCGCGCCCCGACCGGGGCGCGACAATAGCGTTTTGTTATCCCGAAACAACCTCTTGCCCCCAGCCTTTTGCTTTCAGAGCGATCCGGCCGCGAACCCCGGAATTTGCAAGAAATACAGTTAAATCAGTCAGATAAAGACCTCTTTGAAACCATCCCGGCAAATGCCTCGCGCGTCCGTGCAGGATGATCCCTCCGGGAATGCCTCGCTACTGGTCCTTCTTGTTGTCCTGAAGCGCCTTCAGCGCGGCGAAGGGATGGTCCTCCGGATCCGGGGCGGTGACCTCCGCCTCGAACACGGCCCCCTCCTTGCGGGGATAGGGGTCCACCGCCAGGAACAGGGCGTCGGTGGCGATCCGTCCGAGGTCGATGATGCCGTTGATGATCGGCTCCGGCGGATCGATCACCTCCGGCGGCTCCTCATCGTCCTGCCCCTCCTCGATCAGGTCGGCCATCTTCCGAACCTCGGCCTCGGGAGCGAACACCAGGTCCACCTCCTCCTTGATCTCGCTCTCGATCGGATCGAGGGTGACCACGCAGGTCTGGCCGATCCGGGCGCGAATGTGCCCCGTGACCTGGACCCGGCCGCCGCTCCTGGGCACGACGTCGAGGTCGGCCTGGGCGGATAGGACCTCCCGCAAGCCGCCGACCTCAGCGATGGCCTGCCGCTCGGCGGCGGTGGCCTCGAGCTTGCGATGCAGGCCGGTATCGGGGATCTGCGCGACGATGACGGGGGACCGCCAGGGATCAGGCCTGGATTCGGCATTCGATCGGCTCATGGCGTGACATCCTCGGCAATCGCTGGAGGAAACCTGAAGGAGGCGCGCAGCAGCGTAGCCTCGTCGGTCCGGCCGAGATCGGCCTCACTGGCCCGGGCATAGGCCGCGAGCCGCTGCGCCCGGTCCAGGCCAGTCCCATTCAAGATATTCTTGCAGATCGCCGCTGCCAGGGCCTCGCCGCCGCCCTCCATGGCTTGGTCATAGGCCTGGACCCGGCCGTAGAAGGCCTCACCAAAAGCCCGCATCCGCTTCGGCACGGTCTGGTCGCCGATCCCCATCTCGCGCAGATTGTCATCCATGTCCTCGCAGAAGCGGTCGAATAGCGCCTGGGACAGCTCAGTGGCGCCTTGAACCGTGCGCAGGCGGCGCAGCAGCAGCCACAGATGCAGCAGCAACAGGTCGAAACGCCCGTTAACCGTATCGGGCACGCCCAAGTCGCGGTAAAATATGGGTTCTCGCGCCTGCGTCACGATCATGCCATAGATGGCTTCAATGGTGCCCGACGGGGTTAGCCGGGGTTTCCTGAAGTGATTGAACGGCCAAAGCATTGTGGTTTCCGCAAGCGGGCGCGCGCGAGTTGCATTCAGACGCCCTGCCCGGTACTTCAGCGCCTCGCGCGACGCAAGGGGACGGAATCAGTTCCGCTATGACCACAACGATTGAGACCAGCCTGCGCGCAGGTAAGCGGCGCGGCCTTCATGCACGCTGGCGCGGCTTGCGCATGCTCGCGGCCGTCACCCTGATCGGCGCGGCGCTCGCGGGCTGCACCGGCGAGCAATTCCAGAAGGGCTACATCCTGCCGCCCGGCGCGCTCGAGCAGATCCCGATCGGCGCGAGCCAGGATCAGGTGCTGATCGTGATGGGCACCCCCTCGACGGTCGCGACCCTCGACGGTGAAGTGTTCTATTACATCTCGCAGCGCTCGGAGCGCGCGGTCGCCTTCATGAACCAGAAGGTGGTCGACCAGCGCGTGATCGCGATCTATTTCGACAAAACCCGGCGCGTGCGCCGGCTGGCGAATTACGGCCTGCAGGATGGCAAGATCTTCGACTTCATCAGCCGCACTACGCCGACGTCGGGCCAGGAGATGAGCTACCTCACGCCGCTGTTCAAGCTGCTCAGCTTCAACTGAGCAGAGCGTTCTCGAGCGAAGTGGACGGGCTCGCGTCAAGAAGCGCGTCGAACAAGCTAGAAGCCCGTTTCAATTCCACCGGAAGGTAAATGGCTCTCACCTGCGGCGTCGTGCCACCCTTCGCACGGCCTTTGCCGTGGCGTGCGACTTGCCGCCGCAAGCCAGGTTCCCTACGCTCCCTCCAAAGCAAGAAGCTGGGAGTGGATTCGTGTCCAAGAAACTTCAGAACACTTTGTTGTCCCGCCGTCGCGTGCTTACCGGTGCTGCCGGCCTTACGGCCGCAGCGATCCTGCCGCGTTCGAGCCTTGCCGACTGGAAGCCCACCGAGAATGTTCGTCTCGTCGTGCCGGCCGCGGCCGGCGGCTCGACCGACGTGATGGGCCGGCTCCTGGCCGCGCATCTGCAAACCGCCTGGGGCCAGTCGGCCGTCGTGGAAAACCGCTCGGGCGGCGGCGGCACCATCGGCACCGCCGAAGTGGTCCGCGCCAAGCCTGATGGCCACACCATCCTGGTCGGTAATCCCGGTCCGAACGCGATCGCCTACAGCATCTTCAAGAACCTTACCTACAAGCCGGACCAGCTTCAGCCTGTGACCAACATGATCCGGATTCCGAACATCGTCTCGGCGCATCCGAAGACCGGCATCAAGTCGATCGCCGAGCTGATTGCCTATCTCAAGGCCAATCCGGACAAGCTCAGCTACGCCTCCTCCGGCGTCGGCCAGAGCCCTCACCTCACCGGCGCCTGGTTTCTTCAGCTCACCGGACTGAAGATGACCCACATTCCGTTCCGCGGCGCTGGCCCGGCGCTTCAAGCCGCGCTCGCCGGCGACATCCAGATCCTGTTCGACAATCTCTATCCGAGCCTGCCGCAGGTGCAGAGCGGCACGCTCAACGGTCTGTGTGTCACCACCACCGAGCGCAGCGAGCTCGCGCCGAACCTGCCGACCATGCGCGAGAGCGCGCCGGAGCTGGCGAATTTCGATGTCTCGTCCTGGTTCTCGGTTTTCCTGCCGAAGGGCGTCTCACCCGAGATGCTCAACGCACTCAATCTCCAGGTGAAGGCGATGCTGGAGCGCGACGACGTCAAGAAGCAGATCGCCGCCATGGGCGCCCGCGCCGACTACGGCACGCCCCAGCAATTCGCCGCCTTCGTGGACGCCGAGACGAAGAAATTCGCCGGCATCATCCAGAAGGAAGGGCTGCAGATGGACGTGCAGTAGCGGAACGGCCACGATCCGTAGGGCGGATTAGCGCAGCGTAATCCGCCGATTGCTACGGGACGTAAGGTGGCGGATTACGCTGCGCTAATCCGCCCTACGCAGTTTTTATTGTCCCGATCGGCCAGCTCTCCGGCACAACTGTGCTGCCGATGGCGCGAAACTCGCATCGGCCGGCCCAAATGTCTCTTGACTTAGAGTGCGCTCGAACTCGTAGTTTCCGCGCGTCGTGATGAGAGACAGGTATGAAGATCGGCGAACTCGCCAAGCGTTCCGGACTGACGGCCCATACGATCCGCTACTACGAGCGGATCGGACTGTTGCCTTACGCGGACCGGGATCGATCCAGCCGACGTGACTACGACGCCTCGATCCTTGCCTGGATCGAGTTTCTCGGCCGCCTCAAGACAACCGGCATGCCGATCCGGCACATGCTGCTCTACGCGGATCTCCGGGATCGCGGCAGCGGCACCGAGGCCGAGCGGCGCGCGCTGCTGGAGCGGCACCGCGAAAGCGTGCGGGCCCACGTCGACGAGCTCAATGCCTGTCTTCTCGTCCTCGACACCAAGATCGGCGGTTATGCCGAAACGGAACAGAGGATGAAAGACTATGACGCAACACTTCCTGAACGCCGGCGAAAGCCGGTTGGAGCGCGGTCGGCGCGCACTCGCTGAGATCGACGGAGAGGCCGGCCATAAGGTCGTGGCGGCGCTTGGTGACATCGCCCCAGACTTCGCCACCTATGTATTCGAATTTCCATTTGGCGACATCTACTCACGGCCCGGGCTCGACCTCCGTTCGCGGGAAATCGCAACGATCGCAGCTCTTGCGGCCATGGGAAACGCCACACCTCAGCTCAAGGTGCATATCGAGGCAGGTCTGAATGTCGGGCTCGCCCGAGAGGAGATTATCGAGATCCTCATGCAGATGGCCGTCTATGCCGGCTTCCCGGCTGCCGTCAACGGCCTGTTCGCAGCGAAGGAGGTATTCGCGCAAAGAGCCGAGGGCGGATCGGAGTCGAAAGCCTGAGGCTCGGCCATCGAAAGCTTGGCGAAGGCGGAAGCAATCCAGACTGTTCCTGCGGAAAGACCCCTGGATTGCTTCGTCACAAGAGCTCCTCGCAATGACGTGGTGAGAGCGTCTGTCCCACCCAAACAAAAACCCCGCGGCTCGCACCGCGGGGTTTGTCTTGTGTCGTCGACGGCGCTCAGTGTGCCAGGATCGCCAGCAGCAGCAGCGCCACGATGTTGGTGATCTTGATCATCGGGTTCACCGCGGGACCGGCCGTATCCTTGTAGGGATCGCCGACGGTGTCGCCGGTCACCGCCGACTTGTGGGCATCACTGCCCTTGCCGCCGAAATGGCCGTCCTCGATGTACTTCTTGGCGTTGTCCCAGGCGCCGCCGCCCGAGGTCATGGAGATCGCGACGAACAGGCCCGTCACGATCACGCCGAGCAGCATCGCGCCCACCGCGGAGAACGCCGCCGACTTGCCGGCCACCCCGCCACCCGCGATCGCGTAGATCAGGAAGTAGACCACGATCGGCGACAGCACCGGCAGCAGCGAGGGGATGATCATCTCCTTGATCGCCGCCTTGGTCAGCAGGTCGACCGCCTTGCCGTAATCGGGCTTGTCGGTGCCCTGCATGATGCCGGGCTTCTCGCGGAACTGGCGCCGCACCTCCTCGACGATCGCGCCGGCCGCACGCCCGACCGCCGTCATGCCCATCGCGCCGAACAGATACGGCAAGAGGCCGCCGAACAGCAGACCGACAACCACGTAGGGATTGTTCAGCGAGAAGTCCGGATTGACGCCGGCGAAGTACGGATGGTGCGCGCTGTCTGCAACGAAGAACTTGAGGTCCTGGTTGTAGGCCGCGAACAGGACGAGGGCACCGAGACCGGCGGAGCCGATCGCGTAGCCTTTCGTCACCGCCTTGGTGGTGTTGCCGACCGCGTCGAGCGCGTCGGTCGACTTGCGCACCTCCTTCGGCAGACCCGCCATTTCGGCAATGCCGCCGGCATTGTCGGTGACGGGGCCGAACGCATCGAGCGCGACGATCATGCCGGCCAGCGCCAGCATGGTGGCGGTCGCGATCGCGATGCCGAACAGGCCGGCGAGGCTGTAGGTGACCAGGATGCCGGCGATGATCACGATCGCGGGCAGCGCGGTCGCTTCCATCGAGACGGCGAGGCCCTGGATCACGTTGGTGCCGTGGCCGGTCACCGAGGCCTGGGCGATCGACTTCACCGGACGATAGTCCGTGCCGGTGTAGTATTCGGTGATCCAGATGATCAGCGCGGTGACGACGAGGCCGACCACGCCGCATTCGAACAGCGCCATGCCGGTATAGTCGACGCCGTCGAGCTTGCCGAAGCCGATCAGGTAGTAGATCACCAGCGCGATGCCGACCAGCGACAGGATGCCGGTTGCGATCAGGCCCTTGTAGAGCGCGCCCATGATCGACTGGCTCGGCCCGAGCTTGACGAAGAAGGTGCCGATGATCGAGGTGATGATGCAGATGCCGCCGATCGCGAGCGGCAGCGTCATCATGTTGGCGAGGATGGGCGTCTTGGCGAAGAAGATCGCAGCTAAGACCATGGTGGCGACCGCGGTCACCGCATAGGTCTCGAACAGGTCGGCAGCCATGCCGGCGCAGTCGCCCACGTTGTCACCGACGTTGTCGGCGATGGTCGCGGGGTTGCGTGGATCGTCCTCGGGAATGCCGGCCTCGACCTTGCCGACGAGATCGCCGCCGACGTCCGCACCCTTGGTGAAGATGCCGCCGCCGAGACGGGCGAAAATCGAGATCAGCGAGGCACCGAAGCCGAGCGCCACCAGGGCGTCGACCACGACGCGGCTATCGGGCGCCAGCTTGAGCGAGTGGACCAGGAAGCCGAAATAGAGCGTCACGCCGAGCAGCGCGAGACCTGCCACCAGCATGCCGGTGATCGCGCCCGCCTTGAAGGCGAGCTCGAGGCCGCCGGCGAGCGACGTCGTCGCGGCTTGCGCGGTACGCACATTGGCGCGAACCGAGACGTTCATGCCGATGAAGCCGGCCGCGCCCGACAGGACGGCGCCGATCAGAAAGCCGATGGCGACGTAGATACCGAGGAAATAGACAAGCAAGAGGAAGATGACCACGCCGACGATGCCGATCGTCGTGTACTGGCGCCGCAGATACGCCTGTGCGCCCTCAGCGACCGCTGCTGCGATCTCCTGCATGCGCGCCGACCCCGCATCCGCGCTTAACACCGAAGACGTCGCCCAAATCGCGTAGACGACGGAAAGCACTCCGCAGAGCACAATCAACCATAATGCTGTCATGTGATTTTTGCCTCAGATCCTTGATGTACCCCCGGCGCCTTTTGTTGTCCGTCGTGCGGTGCGGCGCCTTGATTTCGAACAAAGCCGCCCCTTGCCCAAAAGGGGCGGCCTCAGTCGATCTGAAGCTTGCCAAAATCAAATTGAGGGTGCAACGCCGGATAAGGCCGAAAACGCCGATCTCGGCAGGTATTTAGCAGCACGTGCCGAGAACCAGGATGCCGGTTTGGAGCAATTCCTAGAAGTGGCTGTAGGACAGCCGCTCCAGGGCCAATTCCTGGCCATGTCCGTCCAGGAAGCGCGGCGTCTCATTCCCCGCGACGATGGTGCCGATCGCCGTGACGACAAGACCGGCCGCCCGCCCCGCGGCAATCAGTGCATCGGCTTGCGCCGGCGGCACGGTGCACAGCACCTCGTAATCGTCGCCCCCAGCAAGCAGCGTCTCGACGCAAACGATTTTGCGGGCGATCAGGCCCGCCGCCGCGGCCGAGAGCGGCACGCTTGCCACGTCGACCGTGGCCGAGACCCCCGACGCTGCGCAGAGTTTCACCAGATCGCCGGCAAGCCCGTCGGAGACGTCCATCGCGGCGGTCGCATGATCGCGCACGGCCTGCGCCAGCACATTGCGCGGCTGCGGCACGCGATAGCGCGAGATCAGGGCGTCCCTTGCTGCGGGATTGGTCGCGAGCGCTGCCGCAGCGGCGCCGCCTGTGAGCACGTCGAGGCCGAGCGCAGCATCGCCGATCGTACCCGTCACCAGGATACGATCGCCTGCCCTCGCGCCGGTGCGGCCGACCATCCGCCCCTGCGGCACGCGGCCGAAGGCGGTGATCGAGATCATCTGCGGGCCCGGCGTCGAAACCGTGTCGCCGCCGAGCAGCGGACAAGCGAATTCTCTTGCGTCCTCGCCCAGCGCGTCCGCGAACGGCCGCAGCCAGGCATCCTCCTTGCTGCGCAGCGCCAGCGTCAGTACGAAGCCGGCAGGCACCGCGCCCTTGGCGGCGAGATCGGACAGGTTCACCCGCAGCGCCTTGCGCGCGATGGTGTCAGGGGGGTCATCGGCAAGATAGTGCACGCCCTCGACGACGGCGTCGGTGGTGACGACGATGTCGTCGCCGGATGAGGACAGCACCGCAGCGTCATCGACCAGACCGAGCGCGCCGGGATCAGTCGCCAGCGGCTTGAAATAGCGCGCGATGAGGGAGTCTTCGGGGGAGCTCTGTCTTTGGCCCTGTGTCATAGCAGAAGACCCGTCATCCCTGCGCGATGGCGAAGCCATCGTCGCTGGAGGTGCGAGCCCTTGCGAGCCTCGAAGGATGCACGGCCGAGGTACACCTTCAGTGCCACGCCGTCGTCCTTCGAGGCCTTCGCTTCGCTACGGCACCTCAGGATGACGGCTACCGCACGGGCCATCGACTGATCCTACCCCCGCCCGAACTCGTCACCGCGAAACTGGCGACCGATCTGGTCGAGCACGGCGTTGACCAGGCCGGTCTCCTCGCGGTCGACGAAGGCGTTGGCGACGTCGACATATTCGGAGACGACGACGCGGCCCGGCACGTCCTTGCGGTGCTCCAATTCGTAAGCCCCGGCCCGCAGCACCGCGCGCAGGATCGCCTCGATCCGCTTCAACGGCCAGCCCTTCGACAGCGCCTCGTCGATCAGCGGATCCAGCTTCTTCTGGTCGCGCACGACACCCGAGACGACGTCACGGAAGAACGCGGCTTCCGCCGGCAGATAAGTGTCGCCCTCGACCTCGTTGCCGAGCCAATGGCTTTCGAACTCGGCGAAGATGTCGTTGATGCCGGCGCCCGCGATATCCATCTGGTACAGCGCCTGCACGGCCGCGAGCCGCGCCGCACCGCGTCGGTTCGCCTTCTTCTCGTTAAGCCCCGCCGGCTTTTTGATATTGTCGGCCATGGCGTTAGGCCTGCGCCAGACGGCGTTTGATGCGCAGCATCGCAAGCGCCGCGCGCGCGGCATCGCCGCCCTTGTTGAGCTCGCTGGCGCGCGCCCGCGCCCAGGCCTGGTCCTCATTGTTGACGGTGAGGATGCCGTTGCCGAGCGGCAGTTTTCGCGAGACCGCAAGATCCATCAGAGCGCGCGAGGATTCCTGCGACACGATCTCGAAATGAATGGTGTCGCCGCGGATGACGCAGCCGAGCGCGATCACGGCGTCATAGGGCTTGCCGTGCGCCGCCGCGGCATCGACCGCGATGGCCACCGCCGCCGGGATCTCCAGCGCGCCGGGAACCGTGAGGACATCATGCGTCAGGCCGGCCGCCTTCAGCTCCGCCACTGCGCCGTCCAGCAGCGCGTCCTGGAGATCGTCATAGAACCGCGCCTCGACAATCAGCGCGCGCGCGCCGGAAATGTCGGTCTGGTCCTTCAGGGGTGCGCGCCGCGCGTCTGCCATCATTAAGATCCGTTCTAGAGGTTGGCGCGTTATGTAGTCGCCGCAGGCACGTAAGCCAAGTTTTAAACCGTCATTTCCGTCAGCCGCGCCGCGTAGCGGGCCATCAGATCGACCTCGATATTGACCTCGTCCCCCGCCTTCCAGCCGCCGATCGTGGTCACCGTCAGGGTGTGCGGGATGATCAGCACCGAAAAGGTCACGTCCTTGACCGTATTGACCGTCAGCGAGACGCCGTCGAGCGTGATCGAGCCCTTGGTGGCGATGAACCGGGCCAGCTCCCGCGTGGTCGCGAGCTCGAACCGCGCCATGTCGGGCAGGTCCTCGCGGCTGACGAGCGTGGCAATGCCGTCGGCGTGGCCGGCGACGATATGCCCGCCGAGCTCATCGCCGATCTTCAGCGCACGCTCGAGGTTGAGGCGCGTGCCGACCTTCCAATGCTTGGCCGTCGTCAGCGCCAGCGTCTCGGCGGCGGCATCGACGTCGAACCAGGTTTTGCCGTTCGCAACGCCCGAAGCGACCACCGTGAGGCAGACGCCGTTGCAGGCGATCGAGGCGCCGTCGGCAATGGTGGTCTGATCGTAGCGGCAGGCGATGCGCAGCCGGTGCAACTGCCCCTGCGCGGTCGGCGTGAAGCCGACGATCTCGCCGATATCGGTGACAATGCCGGTGAACATTACGCGCGCTCGTAAATGGTGAGAGTATCCTTGCCGAATGTCTCGCTAGCATGAACCTTGTAGGCCTGCGACTGCGTGATTTTCGACAGGGGCAATGCATCGAGCGCATCGACGCCGCCAGAGCCCACCGCTTCCGCCCCGCGGAACAGCCAGATCTCGTCGACGAGGTCGGTCGCGACGAACGAGGACGCAACGCGGCTGCCGCCCTCGACCATCAGCCGCGTGATGCCCTTCCCGGCCAGCGCATGCAGCACGGCCGGAAGGTCCAGCCCCGAGACATTTGCCGGCGGGACGCGGATCACTTGCGCACCGGTCGCACCGAGACGCGTCGCTGCTGCGGCTTCCGCAAGGTCAGACCCCACGACCCAGAGCGGCGTCTCGCGCGCGGAGCCTATGAGCCTGCTCGCGCCGGGAATCCGCAGGCTCTGATCGAGCACCACGCGCACCGGCGAGCGCGCCGCCATGCCCGGCAGGCGGCAGGTGAGCAGCGGATCGTCCGCCAGCACCGTGCCGATGCCGACCAGGATCGCATCGCTCTGGGCGCGGAGCAGATGCACGCGATTGCGCACAGCTTCGCCGGTGATCGCAACCGGCTTGCCGCCGGCGACGCCGATCTTGCCGTCGGGCGACACCGCGAGCTTCAGGATCACATGCGGACGCTTGTCCCGGATACGGCGGAAGTGCCCGGCATGGTCGAATGCGGCTTCGGCCGCGCACGTTCCCACGTCTACTGTGATGCCGGCGGCGCGCAGCCGCGCATGACCCTGGCCCGCGACTTCAGGATTGGGATCCTCGATCGCCGCGACCACCCGCTTGATGCCCGCCGCGATCACCGCATCGGCGCAAGGCGGCGACTTGCCGAAATGCGAGCACGGCTCCAGCGTGACATAGAGCGTGGCGCCGCGCGCCGCCTCGCCTGCGCGCAGCAAGGCCTCGGGCTCGCCATGTGGCCGCCCGCCGGGCTGGGTCCAACCGCGGCCGACGATGACCCCGTCCTTGACGATGACCGCGCCGACGGCCGGATTGGGCCAGGTACGTCCCTGCCCGCGCTTACCCAGCGCCAGCGCGAGCTGCATGAAACGATGATCGGCGTCCCTGGCCTCACGGGCCTTCTGCGCGAACTGGTCTTCCAGGATGCGGAAGATCATTTGCGGATCGCGGCGAGCCGCGCTTCCTCCTCGCCGGAGAGCTCGCCGAGCACGTCGGCGAAATCCTTGGCCTCGCGGAAATTGCGATAGACCGAGGCGAAGCGAACATAGGCGACGTCGTCGAGCGTGCGCAGATGCTCCATCACGGTCTCGCCGATCACCTCGGAGGAGATCTCGGCCTCGCCCCCGGTCTCGAGCTCGCGCACGATGGTGGAGACCATCTTCTCCACCCTTTCCGGCTCGACCTGCCGCTTGCGCAAGGAGATCTGCACCGAGCGCATCAGCTTGTCACGGTCGAACGGCACGCGGCGGCCGTTGCGCTTGATCACGGTGAGTTCGCGCAGCTGCACGCGCTCGAAGGTGGTGAAACGGAAATTGCAGGCGACGCACACGCGCCGCCTGCGGATCACGGAAGAGTCCTCGGTCGGACGCGAGTCCTTTACCTGCGTATCGAGACTGTTGCAGTTCGGGCAGCGCATCCGCGTGGGCCTAGCCTTACTGGTAGATCGGGAACCGGTCGGTGAGCGCCTTGACCCGCTCCTTGATCGCAGCTTCGACCAGCGGCGCCTTGCCGTCGTCGGATTGCGCGATCGCGTTGAGGACCTCGGCGATCATGCCGCCGACCTGCTGGAATTCGGCGACGCCGAAGCCGCGGGTCGTCGCCGCGGGGGTGCCGAGACGCAGGCCCGAGGTGACGAAGGGTTTTTCGGGGTCGAACGGGATGCCGTTCTTGTTGCAGGTGATGGCGGCGCGGACCAGCGCCTTCTCCGAGACGTTGCCCTTCAGGCCCTTCGGCCGGAGATCGACCAGCATCAGATGATTGTCGGTACCGCCGGAGACGATGTCGAAGCCGTGGCTCTTCATCGCCTCGGCCAGCGCCTTGGCGTTCTCGACGACGTTCTTGGCGTAGACCTTGAAGTCCGGACGCAGCGCCTCGCCGAAGGCAACCGCCTTCGCCGCGATCACATGCATCAAGGGGCCGCCCTGCAGGCCCGGGAAGATCGCTCCGTTGAATTTCTTGGTCAGCGTCTCATCATTCCACAGCATCAGGCCGCCGCGCGGACCGCGCAGCGACTTGTGCGTCGTCGTCGTGGTGATGTGGGCATAGGGCACGGGTGAAGCATGCACGCCGCCGGCCACCAGGCCGGCAAAGTGCGCCATGTCGACCAGGAGATACGCGCCGACCGAGTCCGCGATCTCGCGGAAGCGCTTGAAGTCCCAGGCGCGCGAATAGGCCGAGCCGCCGGCGACGATCAGCTTCGGCTTGACCTCTTCGGCCTGCTTGGCGACCGCGTCCATATCGATGATCTGGTCCTCGCGGCGCACGGTGTAGTGCGCGGCCTTGAACCACTTGCCGCTCATGTTGACGGGCGAGCCGTGGGTGAGATGGCCGCCGGCCGCGAGATCGAGACCCATGAAGGTGTCACCGGGCTGCAACAGCGCCAGAAACACCGCCTGGTTCATCTGGCTGCCCGAGTTCGGCTGCACGTTGGCGAAATTGGCGCCGAACAGCTTCTTGGCGCGATCGATCGCGAGGTTCTCGGCGACGTCGACCCACTCACAACCGCCATAGTAGCGCGCGCCCGGATAGCCTTCCGCGTATTTGTTGGTCATCACCGAACCCTGCGCTTCCAGCACGGCCCGGCTGACGATGTTCTCAGAGGCGATCAGCTCGACCTCGTGGCGCTGCCGGCCGAGCTCGCCCTTGATGGCGGCGGCGATTTCCGGGTCGGCCTGCTCGAGCGAGGCGGTGAAAAACGAATCGGGCGCGGAGGCGGTCTTGGCTGCGGTCATCTTGCGAATATCTCCACCGCCGCAGCCTTTTGGCGGGCTACGGGCGGGTCTGGTGTGGCGATCGGAAGCACGCGCGATCTACCACATCGCCCGCAACAGGCCAAGCATTTGCGGGTCGGGGGCGAGATTTGTGCAAGATATGGTGGGGATTGGCGGCTTTTGGTGAATTGGCCGCTTCGGGCGAACCACCCATCCGTCGCACCCGAAAATGGGGCCGCTCCGGGCCTTTAACTCCTCATGCCCGAAGCTGCAGACTCCCGCAGAAGTCGCGTCACAGCCCGGTATACCCCGCCTTCACCGGGTCTACGCTGCCGTCGAGCTGGCGCAGATAGGTCAGGCCGCAAACGGTCAACCTGTGGGGGTCCTTCTCGCCGGCCTCCATCAGCGTATTAAGATAGTTCGTGACCTTGGCCCGTGCCTCCTCGCTGGCCGCGGCGGTGCGGTTGGCGAGCAGGTCATAGGTCTGCATGATGCGGTCGATGGCGGCTTCCATGGCACCCTCTGGTTCTCTTGAATTTTCGGTGTCTTGATCAGGCAACCGCGCGGGCCTCGGACTGCGTCTCGAACCGATTGATCGCCTTGTTGGCGAGCCTGATCTTGTTGAATTCGCCTTGCTGGAGCAGCTTCACGACAATCCCCAGCAGGCGCTCGTCGGTGACGAGAGTATCGGGAATCGCGCCGGAGCGGCGAAAGTAGTTCGCGGCGATGGCGTAGGCCTCGCTCACGAGTTCCACGTTCATTGCCTGAAGCCCGCGCTCGACCAGCATCGTCCTGTCTCCGATCCGAAGGAGATAAGTGCTGGGGCCGGAACTGGTTCCGCGCCGCGCGCGATTTTTTTCGCAGGTGCACAAAATAAAACGCACCGGTCCGGAGGGAATCCGGGCCGGCGCGCTTGGGGAAGTCCAGGCACGTTCGGGAAGCCTGCCGGTCTTGTTGGGGGCCGGCTTGGCCTTGATCCCTTGGAAACTCAGAGCCGATAGAGGATCTGGTCGGTCCAGAACCGCTCGAGACGATGCAGCGACTTGTTGAGGGTCGAGAACTCCTCGCCGGAGATGCCGCCGACCTGCTCCACCGTCTTGACGTGCTTCTGGTAGAGCGCATCGACGATGCGGCGGACTTCCTGACCCTGCGGGGTCAGACGGATGCGCACCGAGCGGCGATCAACGCGTGAGCGCTGATGATCGAGGAAGCCAAGCTCGACAAGCTTCTTCAGATTGTAGGAGACGTTGGAGCCGAGATAGTAGCCGCGCGTGCGCAGCTCGCCCGCGGTCAGCTCCTTGTCGCCGATGTTGTAAAGCAGGAGCGCCTGCACCGAGTTGATGTCCGCGCGACCGCGGCGATCGAATTCGTCCTTGATCACGTCGAGGAGCCGGCGATGCAGCCGCTCCACCAGAGTCAAAGCTTCCAGATAGAGCGACTGCACCGAACCCTGCTGGCCGGAGACGCGCTCTGCGGTATCTGCCGCAGTTGCGACGGCTTTCATCATGACACTTCCCCTGTTGTCGTTTTTATCGACACTTATTCGACGAAACTTGTGTCCCGTCTGATAGGTGCAACTTAAGGGGCTCGTTTGAAGATCGGCTTAAATAAGAGAATAAAGAGATCATGAATTTAAGACAGTGAATTGCGGATTAAGCCTGTGCCAC
The DNA here is from genome assembly GCF_023074075.1 of Bradyrhizobium sp. 138. Lineage (GTDB taxonomy): Bacteria > Pseudomonadota > Alphaproteobacteria > Rhizobiales > Xanthobacteraceae > Bradyrhizobium. The sequence goes on from NZ_JADPKT010000007.1 coordinate 173,079, forward strand.
AAGCACTTTTCGCAACACTCTGTTGACCTTCGCAAGGTCCTGTTCACCCTCCGTCCGCCCCCCTTGTCGCATTCCAGAACAGGCCCGCTCCGTTTCGAAACGGGCGCGTAAGAGCTGTGGCGGAACCGGCTGGTCAACGAAAACTTACCGCAAATTTTAGGCAACCAACGGTCAACCAAGCGCAGCACAACTCAGCTCGTGTCCCGGACAAGCGCTGCGAAGCGGCGCGCAGAGCTGGGACCCAGATGTTTCAAAGCGAGATTGTGGTGGGCCCCGGCTCTGCAGCGCATCACACCGGACGATGCTTCGCATCGCCGAGAGTGCTGCGCAGCGTCCGGGGCACGCGAGCCCGTAGGATGGGTAGAGCGAAGCGAAACCCATCGATGCAGGGGCACGCGGTGATGGGTTTCGCTGCGCTCTACCCATCCTACAAGAGATCGCTACGGCGGTCGTTCGCGCGCGGCCATCCAGGCGAGCGCGAGATAGGCGGCGAGCATGAAGGCTTCGACGCCGACGACGATCAGGCTGCCGCCGTAGATGCCCGGAAACATCAGCTCGATCACCGCCATCGACACCACGGTCGTCAGCCACACCACCGCGCCCCATGGCGTTGCCAGCCACAGGCCGACCGCGGCGACGAGCTCGATCACGGCAAAGTAGACGGTCGCGGCCTGCCAGGCCATCGACTGGTTCTCGAATGCCTCGTCCTCACCGCCGACAAAGCCCGTCACCTGCGCCCAGTGATAGAGACCTTTCAGGATCGAGAGCAGCGCCATCACCCGCAGGAACAGCACCAGGCGGCGCGTCCAGACATTGTCGTCGGACTCGGCCCGCTCCGACGAGATCGCAGCGACCGACATCGCCGCGTCTCTGGCGGTGTCTCTGGCAGCGTCCCTGGCGCTGTCGCGCGCCGCATCGCGGGTGGAGATCTCGGACATGGGCCCCTTCTGGCTGCTTCGCCCCGCAAAATCAATCGGCTGCCCAAGTCAGTTCAATCCTGCCTTGCGGCAGGTCAAGCCGCGGTGACGGGAACCGTGCGAGCTGGTATAAGAATAATTCCAGCCGGAGGAAGAGTGATGGCGATCAAATACGGACGTCCGATCGAATTGCGCGAGGTTTCGCGCCGGGATGGCGCTGGCGCCTCCCCTGCTCTCGATCTGACCGTCCGCCCGCGCCGCAACCGCAAGGCCGAATGGGCCCGGCGCATGGTGCGGGAGAACGTGCTCACCACGGACGACCTGATCTGGCCGCTGTTCCTGATCGACGGCACCAACAAGCGCGAGCAGGTCGCCTCGATGCCCGGTGTCGAGCGCCTCAGCGTCGACCAGGCCGTGCGCGAGGCCGAGCGCGCGATGAAGCTCACCATCCCCTGCATCGCGCTGTTTCCCTACACCGACCCGTCTTTACGCGACGAGGACGGCTCGGAAGCGACCAATCCGAACAACCTGGTCTGCCAGGCGGTACGCGCGATCAAGAAGGAGTTTCCGGAGATCGGCGTCCTCTGCGACGTCGCGCTCGATCCCTTCACCAGCCACGGCCATGACGGCCTGGTCTCGGACGGCAAGATCTTGAACGACGAGACGGTCGCCGTGCTGGTGCGCCAGGCGCTGGTGCAGGCCGAGGCCGGCTGCGACATCATCGCGCCCTCCGACATGATGGATGGCCGCGTCGCCGCGATCCGCGAGGCGCTGGATCGCACCGGCCTGCTCGACGTGCAGATCATGGCCTATGCGGCCAAATACGCCTCCGCCTTCTACGGCCCGTTCCGCGACGCCATCGGCTCTGCCAAGACGCTCACCGGCGACAAGCGCACCTATCAGATGGATAGCGCCAACACCGACGAGGCGCTGCGCGAGGTCGAGCTCGACATCGCCGAGGGCGCCGACATGGTGATGGTGAAGCCTGGCATGCCCTATCTCGACGTCGTCCGCCGCGTGAAGGATACCTTTGCGATGCCGACCTTCGCCTACCAGGTCTCCGGCGAATACGCGATGATCGCAGCCGCCGCGAATAACGGCTGGCTCGACGGCGAGCGCGCGATGATGGAGAGCCTCCTGGCGTTCAAGCGCGCCGGCGCCGACGGCGTGCTGAGCTACTTTGCCCCGCAGGCGGCGGAGAAGCTGCGCGCGCAGGGGTAGATCTCGTAGGGTGGGCAAAGGCGCATTTGCGCCGTGCCCACGATTGGCCGCGATCGCTACCGGATGGTGGGCACGCTTCGCTTTGCCCACCTACAGCACCGCCCGATCCGCCGCCCACGAATCGCCGGAATATTTCGGCTTGTTAATGTCCCTGCGCCCTTGGCAGGGGAAGAGCCTGTTCCCATGTCCTGCCTGGAGGGTTTTCCCTCTGTTTCCCCCTTGGGAGGACGGATCATGTCGTATGACTCGGGCAATTCGGGCGCCTGGCGCAATGACGGCGGGGCGCAACCACACGCCTACGACCCCGATCCCCATCCGGAACTGTTCCGCGGCGTTGCGACGCGGCGGGCGTTCGCCTTCCTGATCGACATGGTCGTGATCTCGGTGCCGGTGATCCTCGGCTACATCTTCATCGCATTGTTCGGCGTGGTCACTCTCGGCATCGGCTGGGCGCTGTTCTGGCTGGCCTGGCCGGCCTCCGTCATCTGGGCCATCGTCTACTATGGCGCCTGCATCGGCGGTCCCTCGTCGGCGACGGTCGGCATGCGCCTGATGGACCTGGAGCTGCGCACCTGGTACGGCGCGCCGGGCTATTTCGTGCTCGGCGCCACCCATGCCGTGCTGTTCTGGGTGACGGTCTCGTTCCTGACGCCCTTCGTGGTGCTGGTCGGACTGTTCAATGGCCGCCGGCGCCTGCTGCATGACTTCGTGTTGGGAACGGTCGTGATCAACAATTCGGTTCGCGTGCCCGCGCAGCAGGCCGCAAGGACCTACTGAGCAAGGACCTGTCAACCACGACCATCTAAGCTGGCTGATCTGACCTGCCGAGCTGACCAATTGACCGGGGGCTTCCGTAGCGCGATGCTGATACTCACTTCGGAGGCCCACGACGTCCCGTGACCCAGCACTCGCGCGATACCCCACAATTTTACCTTACGGCGCCCTCACCCTGCCCGTATCTGCCGGGCCGGCATGAGCGCAAGGTGTTCACGCACCTGGTGGGTGAGCGCGCGGGCGACCTCAACGACCTCCTGACCCATGGCGGCTTCCGCCGCAGCCAATCGATCGCCTATCGGCCAGCCTGCGACCAGTGCCGCGCCTGCGTCTCGGTCCGGGTGATCGCCAACGAGTTCCGGCCCTCCCGCAACTTCCGCAAGGTGATGGCGCGCAACGCCGACATCATCGGCGAGCAGCGCAGCGCGGTGCCGACCTCCGAGCAATATTCGGTGTTCCGCGCCTATCTCGACGCCCGCCACCGCCACGGCGGCATGGCCGACATGACCGTGCTCGACTACGCCATGATGGTCGAGGACAGCCATGTCGAGACCCGCATCATCGAGTACCGCAAGCGCGGCCCCGACAGCGGCATCACCGGCCGCGGCGAGGAGCTGATCGCGGTGGCGCTGACCGACGTGCTCAGCGATGGTCTGTCGATGGTCTACTCGTTCTTCGAGCCGGGCCAGGTCAGCCGCTCGATGGGCACCTTCATGATCCTCGACCACATCGCCCGCGCCCGCCGGCAAGGCCTGCCTTACGTCTATCTCGGCTACTGGATCGATGGCTCGAAGAAGATGGACTACAAGGCCCGCTTCCTGCCGCAGCAGCGCCTCGCGTCCTCAGGCTGGCTGCGCGTGGATGCGCAGGGCGATGCGGCGTCCGAGCCGCAGGATTGAGACCACCGTGGTTCAACGTCGCGCGGCCAGCACAGGCATGCACTTGCCGTCCGTACGTTCTGCTCTGTTTGCATTTTCGTTGGTCACGTCGTCGAGCATCGACGCTCATGCCTGTCGCCGGCCACAAGGAGTATTTCGGCCGCTGCGTCGCGGTGACACCTCCGCCTCCGGCGCTTCGCACATTCCTGAAGGACTACGGCCAGCCGGTCAGCAAGATCGGCGAGATTGCCGATCTCTTTGCGCCGGACGTTCCCTTGTTCGACAAGCCGGGCTCCGGCCGCGAGATCATTCACACGTGGCGGCGCCCGAACGCCGATATCGAATCCGAAGCGCGGGTCGAGGGCGTTCTTCCCGATTTCTACGACGTGACGGTGCGCCTCTACGAGGGTCCGACATCATGCGGGATCGAGGAGTTCAAGCAGAAGGGACCGACGACGACGTTGCGCGGCTACGTGCCGAAAACCAGCCCGCAAGGACTGCCCTCGCTCTGGAAGTTCAAGCACCTGAGCGGGCTCTGCTAGCCGGCTGGAAGAACCATGAGCAACGAGCAAGTTGTAATGGGCCTCAAGCGGCACAGAACGCACGTGCTGGTTGCGACCTTGACATCTTAGGCGATGGATATACATATTAAGTGATGTATATCCATGGAGGCAAGAGGCAATATGCAGGTCGCCAAGTGGGGAAATAGCCTCGCCGTCCGCCTTCCCGCCACTGTCGTCGAAGCGCTCGAGTTAAAGGAAGGCGACGAGATCGAGATTCGCGTTGCGGGCACGCGAGAGTTCGGTGTTGCGCGTAAGCCCGGCCGAGAGGACTTTCTGCAGCGGCTTCGTGCTCTTCGCGGCCGCCTTCCTGCCGACTTCAAGTTCGACAGAGATGAAGCGAATGCCCGATAGCTTCTTCGACACCAACGTCCTCGTCTATCTCGTTTCGAGCGATGCGACGAAGGCCGACAGAGCGGAACAGGCTCTTTCTCAGGGAGGCGTGATCAGCGTCCAGGTGCTCAACGAGCTTGCCAACGTAGCCCGCCGGAAGATGCAGTTGTCGTGGCAGGAGACGTATACGTACCTGGACTCGTTGCGCGGTCTATTGACCGTCCATCCTGTTACGCTTGATATCCATGACACCGGCCTGGAGCTGGCCGAACGCTATGGAATGCAAATCTACGACGCGATGATCGCCGCCTCTGCACTCCACGCGGGATGCGAGACGTTGCTATCGGAAGACTTCCAGCACGGGATGGTCTTGAAGGAAGGCCTCCGCATTGCCAATCCGTTCGCGTGACGTGCGCTGCTCGTCCGAACGACCCGCGGGGCGACCCCCTCACCCAAAGAACGTGTCCGCCAGCAGCTTCAGGTTCAAAATCACGATCACGCCCGCGACGATCCACGCGATCGCGGCGACGTAGGCGGGAATCGCGAACTTCCCCATCTTGCGGCGGTCGGAGACGAAGCGCACCAGGGGGATGACCGCAAAGGGCAGCTGCATCGACAGCACCACCTGGCTGAACACCAGCAAATCGGCCGTGCCGCGCTCGCCATAGATCGCGGTGACGATGATCACGGGAATGATGGCGATACCGCGTGTCAGCAGGCGCCGCGCCCAGCTCGGCAGACGCAGGTCGAGAAAGCCTTCCATCACGATCTGGCCGGCGAGCGTCGCGGTCACCGTCGAGTTGAGGCCCGAGGCGAGCAGCGCCACTGCGAACAGCGTCGAGGCGATGCCAAGGCCGAGCAGCGGCGACAACAGCTCGAAGGCCTGGCCGATCTCGGCGACGTCGGAATGGCCGGTTTTGTGGAAGGTCGCAGCCGCCACGACGAGGATCGCGGCGTTGATGAACAGCGCCAGCATCAGGGCGATGGTCGAGTCCGTCGTCGCCCATTTGATCGCCTCGCGCCGGCCGGTGTCGTTGCGCTCATAGGCGCGCGTCTGCACGATCGAGGAGTGCAGATAGAGATTGTGCGGCATCACGGTCGCGCCGATGATGCCGATCGCGATGTAGAGCATCTCGGAATTGGTGAAGATCTCGCTCTTCGGCACGAAGCCGCGCAGCACCTCCGCGACCGGCGGCGCCGCGGCCACGATCTGGACTGCGAAGCAGACCGCGATCACCGCGAGCAGCGCGATGACGAAGGCTTCGAGGAAACGGAAGCCGCGGTTCATCAGGATCAGAAGCAGAAAAGCGTCGAGGGCTGCGAGCAGCGCGCCGCCGATCAGGGGAATGCCGAAAAGAAGTTTGAGCGCGATCGCGGTGCCGATGACCTCGGCGAGGTCGCAGGCGATGATCGCCGCCTCGCAGGCGAGCCAGAGCAGGAAGTTCACCGCCGGCGAATAGGTGGCGCGGCAGGCCTGCGCGAGGTCGCGGTCGGTGACGATGCCGAGCCGTGCCGCCAGCGACTGCAGCAGGATCGCCATCAGGTTCGAGAGCAGGATGACGGAGAGCAGCGTGTAGCCGAACTTCGACCCGCCGGCGAGGTCGGTCGCCCAATTGCCGGGGTCCATGTAGCCGACCGAGACGAGATAGCCCGGGCCGACAAAGGCGAGCAGCCGCCGCGACCAGTGGCCGGCGGTCGGGATCGCAACTGTGGAATTGACCTCGGCGAGGCTCTTGGTGGTGGGCGCATCAGCGCGCCAGCCGGCAGCGTCCTGGCTCAAGGCTCGGGTCAGGTGGGGTGATTGGGCATCCATACTGGCAGAATACCCAACTTTGTTCTTATTGCAACTCATTTGCAACTGCATCTAGCGGCGTGGGGTCCCGTCCCGGCCGTTATTCGCCGCCCTGTCGGAAAGCGGGTGGGTTTGGTGGGCCCAAGGCCGGATAGTGGCGCCAACCCGACTTTGCAGGACATGCGCCATGTCAAACCCGCCCCGCCTCCCCGACACCTTTGGCCGCCTCGCCTGGTCCAACCTCGCAGCGCAGTCGGCCGAGCAGATCGCATTGGCCGCAGCCCCGATCGTGGCCGTGCTCACGCTCGGGGTCGCGGAAGGCCGGACCGGCCTGTTGCAGACCGCGCTGACCCTGCCCTTCGTGCTGTTCGCCATTCCCGCCGGCCTGCTCGCCGACCGCATCTCGCGCCGCTCGCTGATGGCAGGGGCCGAGGCGCTGCGGGCGGTGGCGCTCGCCGCCATCGTGCTGCTGCTCGCGCTCGGCGCGCTCAACCTGCCGCTGCTGGCGCTGCTCGGCTTCGCGGCCGTGTGCGGCACCGTCGTCTACAGCGTGGCAGCGCCGGCGCTGGTGCCCTCGCTGGTGAGTTCGGAGCTGTTGCCGGCGGCGAATGCCCGGATCGAGCTTGCGCGCACCATCGCCTTTGCCAGCGGGCCTGCGCTCGGCGGCGCGCTGGTGGGCTGGTGGGGCGCGAGCCCGGCCTTCGGCTTCGCCGCGGCGCTCTCGGCGGTTGCGGTGGTGCTGCTGTCAGGCATCTTCGAACCCGTCCGCGCGCCGGCGCCGCGGCGCCATCCGTTGCAGGACATCCGCGAGGGCGCGGCCTTCGTGTTTCATCATCCGCTGCTGCGGCCGGTGTTCATAACCCAGTTCATCTTCAATACCGGCTGGTTCCTGCAGATCGCCGTGTTCGTGCCCTATGCCGTGCGCCATCTCGGCTTGACCGCCGCCGGTGTCGGCACCGTGCTGACGATGTACGGCGTCGGCATGGTGATCGGCGCGCTGGTCGCGACGCGCGTGATGCAGCACATCGCCTTCGGCACGGTGGTCGGCCTCGGTCCCGTCACCGGCTTCATCGCCGCATTGGTGATGGCGCTGACCGTGCTGGTCCCCTCGCCCTGGCTCGCGGGTCTGAGCTTCTTCCTGCTCGGCGTCGGGCCGATCCTGTGGGTGATCTCGACCACGACACTGCGCCAGTCGGTGACGCCGCCGCGCCTCTTGGGCCGCGTCTCCGCCATCAACATCATGAGCTACGGCGCCCGTCCGCTCGGTTCAGCGCTGGGCGCGGTCGTCGGCGGGCTCTGGAGCGCGGAAGCATGCCTCTATCTCGCCGCCGCCGTGTTCGGCGTGCAGGCGCTGGTGATCCTGCTGTCACCGGCGGTCGCACTGGACCGGCAACCGGACATGGTGGGGGATGAGGTGGCGGTAAGGTGCTAGCCGCGTCGCAATGACGGAGCGTGCTGCAGCGACCGGGCTAACTCGCCAGATACCGCTCGTAGCTCCCCGTCACCGGCTCGCTCGCCTCGACCTCGGGATCGAGCGTGTAGAGATCCTGCGCGCGGCCGATGCCGCGCAGGGCATAGCGGCCGGTGGAGACGAGATAGCGGCGTCCAGCGGCATCCAGGCCCTTGTAGAACTCCGATGACGCCAGCAGCTCGCGATCGACCGAGCGGCTCATCGAGGCGATGCGGCTGACCTCGTTGACGGTGGGGCCGACCACCGTGAAGTCGAGCCGGTCCTCGCTGCCGATATTGCCGTAAAAGACCTGGCCGACATGCAGGCCGATATAGGCCGAGGTGGTGGGACGGCCATCGGTCTCCCGCCGCTTGTTCAGCACCGCAACGTTCTTGCGGAACAGGTGCTCGGCGCGGAGCGCAGCGCGCCGCGCGTCCGCCATGTCCTCACCCCAGAACATCGCGAGCACACCGTCCCCGATCAACTTGAGCACGTCGCCGCCGGCCTCGTGGATCGCGTCGATCACGGCCTGCGCATAATCGTTCAGGAACGGAATGATCTCGTCGGGGCCGATGCTCTCGCTGATCCCGGTCGAGCCGCGCAGGTCCGAATACCACAAGACGGCGTTGATGCGCTCGGTGACGCCGCGCGAGATGCGCCCGCGCAGCACCTGCTCGGAGGCATCGCGGCCGAGATAGACGCGGCCGAGCGTGCGCACGATGTCGACCTGCTGCGCCGATTTGATCGCGAGCCCCAGCACCGGCACGAGGTCGCGCAGCGCGGCAAGCTCGGCTTCCGTAAAGCCGTCGTCGCGCCGCGTCGTCCAGTAGGAGTAGAGACAATCCATCTGCCCGAGCGCGCCGGTCTCGCCGAATCGATGCACGAAGGCGAGAAAATGCCGATGGCCCTTTTCGGCGAGGTCGCCGATCTGCGCGAAGTCGAGCGAGGGCGCATCGGCGAGATCGATCACCATCTCGTCGTGTCCATGCTCGAGCAAATGATAGAACACCGAGCGGCGCCAGTTCTTGGCCGCGTCGCCCTCCGCGGTCGAGCCGTATTCGATGACGTCGCTCTCATTGGTCGGCGTATCGCTCCAGCGGAAGGCGCGGCCCTCATAGATCGGATGCAGCGTGTCGATCACGACGAGCCCGCGCGACAGGTCGAGCCCCTCGGCGCAGCAACGCTCGCAGAAGCCGCGGAGCAGTTCGGGTTCAGGCAGGCCGGTGAGCGCCTGGTTGGCGACCCAATTCATCAGCGCTAGGCGCGAGGTCAATTGCATGCGCCATTATGGCGTGCATTCGTGACGAGCGGAAGGCCGCGCGCGAACGTCGTGCGTCCCAGGCTCGCGCCCACAGCAGATCGAACATGTCGCAGCCGGTGTTGACGCGCTGTCATGCCGGCTGCAAAGGGAACCGATGACACCGTCGACCCAGAATACAGTCATATGAGCCAGCGCCAGCTTCCGATCATCCTGGCACTCGGCACCACGCAGACCCTGGCCTGGGCCTCGAGCTATTATCTGCCGGCACTGATCGCCGATCCCATGGCGCGCGACCTCGGCGTCTCCTCCAACTGGATTTTCGGCGCGTTCTCGGCCTCGCTGGTGATCTCGGCGATGCTCGGCCCGCGCATCGGGCGGCAGATCGATCTCGTCGGCGGCCGGCAGGTGCTGTCGGCGTCGAACCTGACGATTGCCGCCGGCCTCGCGCTGCTTGGCTTCGCGCATTCCGTCCCGGTAATGGTGTTCGCCTGGCTCGTGCTCGGCATCGGCATGGCCATGGGGCTCTACGACGCCGCCTTCGCCGCTCTCGGCCGCATCTACGGCACCGAGGCACGCAGGCCCATCACCGGCATCACGCTGATGGCGGGCTTTGCCTCCACCGTCGGTTGGCCACTCACCGCCTGGGGTCTCGCCCATATCGGCTGGCGCGAGACCTGCTTTGCCTGGGCGGCCGCCAACATCCTGATCGGCCTGCCGCTCAATCTCTTCATGCTGCCGGTGATCAAGGGCGCCAAGCAGGCGGCGGCCACGGCCGTGAAGCCGCATTTGCCGCTCGACCGCACCATGCTCCTGCTCGCTTTCATCTTCGCGGCGGTCTGGACCGTCACCGGCGCGATGGCGGCGCATTTCCCCCGCATCCTGGAGACGACGGGCGCAACGCCGGTCGAGGCCATCGCGGCCGGCGCACTGATCGGTCCGGCGCAAGTCGGCGCACGCATGCTGGAAGCCGGCTTTCTCAGCCGCTTCCATCCGCTGTGGTCGACGCGGCTCGCCTGCCTCACCCATCCGATCGGCGCGGTGGTCGTGGCGATCTTCGGCGGTGCCGCCGCGAGCGCGTTCGCGCTGTTCCACGGCTCGGGCAACGGCATCCTGACGATCGCGCGCGGCACGCTGCCGCTGTCGATCTTCGGCCCGAAGGACTTTGGCTACCGCCTCGGCATCATCGGCGCGCCGGCCCGGATGGCGCAGGCGCTGGCGCCGCTGGCCTTCGGCCTCTTGATCGACCTCATGGGAGCCAAGGTGCTGATCGTCTCCTCCGCGCTCAGCTTGTCGGCGCTGGCCGCGCTGTTCCTGATCCGCACCAAGCCGTCGCCTGATTGACGGCACCAGAGCTTTCGCGCACAAGCGGGCCATGAACGACGACGCTGGCCCGCCCCGTACATTCAAAGGCCTCCTGCGCTGGGCGACCACGCCGCCGCAGGCCTGGGGCGTCTATCTCCTCGCCATCATCCTGGTGTGGCTGGTCTCGTTCTATGCCGGCACGCTGAAGCCGAAGAAGACGCCGGAGCCAAGCCCGCCTGCGGCGACGGCGCCGAAGAGCTGATCCCCGCTCATTCGCAAAGCGCCAGCCTTCCCCGCGGCACATCCTTCGAGACGCCCGCCGTTGGCGGGCCCTCAGGATGAGGGTGGAATGCGCGGCTGCAGCTTCAAAGCGCACCGAACAAGTTCAGCCTCATCCTGAGGGACCGCGAAGCGGTTGTCTCGAAGGACGAGGCGCTTGCTCCGGCGTCGCCGATCAATGCGGGCAGGTCTCGACCTCGACAGTGACGTGGCTGAGGCCCTTCAGCCCGGCGAGCCGCCGCTTGTAGGCGGCCGGCTGCTTCGGCTGGTCCGAGACCACCGAGAGCAGCACGGCACAATGGCCGGGGCCGACCTGCCACAGATGCAGGTCGGTGACGCGGTCATCGCCGACCTCCATACGCGCGCGGATCACCCGCTCCAGCTTCTCGTCGGCGCGCACGTCGAGCAGCACCGCACCTGATGATTTGACGAGGCCGAACGCCCAGCTCGCGATCACCGCGCTGCCGATCAGGCCGACGGCCGGATCGGCCCAGACCCATCCCGACAACATGGCGAGGGCGAGCGCGGCGATCGCCAGCACCGAGGTGGCGGCATCGGTCATGACATGGACATAGGCCGCGCGAAGATTGTTGTCGTGATGGTGATGGCCGTGGTGATCGTGGTCATGGTGATCGTGCTCGTCATGCGCATGGCTGTGGCCGTGCTCATGACCATGATGGTGATGATCATGGCTGTCGCGCAGCAGCCACGCGCTGGCGAGGTTGACGCCAAGGCCGAGCGCCGCCACCGCCATGGCCTCGGCATAGACGATCGGCACCGGATTGATCAGCCGCAGCACGCTCTTATAGGCGATCTCGATCGCGATCAGGCCGAGGATGATCGCGCTGGCGAAGGCGGCAAGATCGCCGAACTTGCCGGTGCCGAAGGTGAAATGCGCATTCCCCAGATGCCGCCGCGCGAAGCGGTACGCGAACGCGGCAATGCCGAGCGCGGCCGCATGCGTGCCCATGTGCCAGCCGTCGGCGAGCAGCGCCATCGAGCCGAACAGCGAGCCGGCCACGATCTCGCCGACCATCATGACCAGGGTCAGCACGACCACGAACCAGGTGCGGCGCTCGTTCTCGTCGTGCTTCTCGCCCAGGAACGCGTGGTCGTGGGTCCATTGTTCGATGGAATGCGAATGCATCGAATTCTCCGGAAGATTCAGGTCTGTTGGAACGCAATATAGACGGCGGGCAGCACTTTTCGAAGATCCAATCGTCCCTTCGGATTGACAGTGCTTCTTAGTTTCGCTGTAATCTGCGCCATGGGGATTTGAGCGATCTCCCCACGAGGCGACAGGCCCAAGCATCGCGTCCCGTTCGTTTCTTGCGAGGACGCATCATGTCTGCATTCACGACCATATCATCCGACAAAATGGCACGGCTGATCGGCACGGCGAACGCGCCTGTTCTGATCGACGTGCGCACCGAAGAGGATTTCGCCGCCGACCGCCGGTTGATCCCCGGCTCCATCAAGCTCAGCCACGACAATGTGACGGACTGGGGCGGCACCTTCGCCGGCCGCCGCGCCGTCGTCTCCTGCTTCCGCGGCGAGAAGCTCGCGCAGGGCACCGCAGCCTGGCTGCGCCAGCTCGGCGTGCAGGCCGAAACCCTGGAGGGCGGCTTCGAAGGCTGGAAGGCGGCCAAGCTGCCGCTGGTCGACGCCCGCAAGCTGCCGCCCCGAGATGCCAAGGGACGCACGGTCTGGGTGACGCGGGCGCGGCCGAAGGTCGACCGCATCGCCTGCCCCTGGCTGATCCGCCGTTTCGTCGATCCGGGCGCCGTGTTCCTCTATGTGGCGCCGTCCGAGGTGGTCGCCGTCGGCGAGCGATTTAATGCTGCCCCCTTCGACATCGAGAACGTGTTCTGGAGCCATCGCGGCGAGCTCTGCACCTTCGACGTCATGATCGAGGAGTTCGGCATCGCGACACCGGCGCTGCTCAGGCTCGCAACATTGGTGCGCGGCGCCGACACCGCGCGGCCCGATCTGGCGCCGGAGGCGCCCGGCCTGCTCGCGGCTTCGCTCGGGCTGTCGCGGATGTATGACGACGACCTCGAACAGCTCGAGGCCGGCATGTTGCTCTACGATGCCTTCTTCCGTTGGTGCCGCGATGCTACGACCGAGACCCACAACTGGCCGACCAACAAGGTGAAGGCGTAAATGGACACCCGTAACGCTCAAGCAGGAGCTGACGCCGGTCACGGCGTCAGCTTCAACGAAGCCTTTCGCGTCTGGCTCCGCGTCGCGTCCTTGAGCTTCGGCGGGCCCGCGGGCCAGATCGCGGTGATGCACCGCATCCTGGTCGAGGAGAAGAAGTGGATCTCCGAGGGACGTTTCCTGCATGCCCTGAATTACTGCATGTTGCTGCCGGGGCCGGAGGCGCAGCAGCTTGCGACCTATGTCGGCTGGCTGATGCATCGCACCGCCGGTGGATTGATGGCGGGCGGACTGTTCATCCTGCCCGGCATCATCGCCATCATGGGCCTCAGCTACATCTATGCGGCTTTCGGCAATGTCAGCTTCGTCGAGGCGCTGTTCTTCGGCCTCAAGGCCGCCGTGCTCGCCATCGTGGTCGAGGCCGTGGTGCGTGTCGGCAAGCGCGCGCTGAAGAACCGCATCATGATCGCGCTCGCAGCGGCAGCCTTCGTCGCGATCTTCTTCTTCGCCGTCCCCTTCCCGATCATCATCATCGCCGCCGGACTCATCGGCTACGCCGGCGCGCGGAGCGGCCGACCGGAATTCGCGCCGGCCGGCCACGGCCATGGCGGCGGCAATGCGGCGATCGACAGCATGCTCGGCGAGGCCGTGCCCGAACACGTCAAACCCAACACCGCGCGCGCGATCCGGGTCGGTGCGCTGTGGCTGGCGCTCTGGCTGGTGCCTGTCATCGCGCTGCTCGCTGCCCTGGGTCAGGCCAACGTGTTCAGCCAGATCGCGCTGTTCTTCTCGAAGATGTCGCTGGTCACGTTCGGCGGCGCCTATGCCGTGCTGGCCTATGTCGCCCAGCAGGCGGTCGAGCATTATCACTGGCTGAAGCCGCACGAGATGCTCGACGGCCTCGGCATGGCTGAGACCACACCGGGCCCGTTGATCATGGTGCTGCAGTTCGTCGGCTTCATGGCCGCCTATCGCGACCCCAGCGGATTGTCGCCGATGCTGTCCGCAACCCTCGGCGGATTGCTCGCGACCTGGGTCACCTTCACGCCCTGCTTTCTCTGGATCTTCGTCGGCGCCCCCTATATCGAGCGCCTGCGCGGCAACACCGGCCTCGCCGGCGCGCTCAGCGCGATCACCGCCGCCGTTGTCGGCGTCATCCTCAACCTCTCGATCTGGTTCGCCCTGCACACGCTGTTTCGCGAGACCGTACCGGTGCATGCGTTTGCGCTGAATTTCGACAGGCCGGTGCTGACCAGTGTGGATATCCCCGCGCTGGTGCTGTCGATCGCGGCGGCCACCGCAATCTTCCGGTTCAAGCTGGGGATGCTGACGGTGCTGGCGGGGAGCTGCGCGGCGGGCGTGGCGCTGCGGCTGGCGGGGGTGATCTGAGGTGTGGACGTATGCGTCCGGTTAACTCTCCGCAGGCGACGTGACGCCCACCACACTGCGGGCAGCCTCGGGCCAATAGCAGAAATAGCTGCTAGCATGCGGCTCATGAATCGCACTGCCAACTGGATAGCAACAACCGGCGGTCCTCACCTGCTGATTGCCGATGAACAGCTCCCACATTGGCGGGGCATCGAACAATGGCGAGATCATAGGGATCCGACTGACCAAAGCGACTATGCTCGTGCGTGTAGAATAACGACCTGGTTGGGATTAATCCCCAGCACCGGAGGCAGCGCTGTTGTGCTATCCGGCGAGGCAGGCGACGTGGCTTGGTACGCAGATGGTCAGGACGACAGAGGCTTTTTCGTTCAATGGCTTGGTGTCGATGACGAACAACTTATAGAGCCTGCATTGCACGCGCCGCAGCTGCGGCAGAGCCTTGAGAGCACGGACGCCGAACGGCTCGAATTTGAGACAGGTGCGTCCGGTGCAATGTGGTTGATAGATGCATCGGATCGAGGTGAAGATCTGCGCGGCGGGCATCAGGCACTGGTGCTACGTCCAGGCGGGTATCTCGCAAAAGCCAACTATTACCGCTCTACAGGGCTGGCGATTATTGTTCGCGAAATCTGTTGGATCATGCCGCTGTCGAGCAGAGTCAGCTAACGGGCCAGGAACGCACATTGCGCTAATTTTGACTTCACTCTCGATCGCCTCCTCCCATTGCTCGTCTTTCAGCCGCCGATATGCTAATGTTCTCCAAACAGGGATAACTCAAGGAGCTTCGTTCGGCGCAGCCTCTTGCTCGTCTTAGCGTCAGAAGGGATGCAATGGTGGCGCCAGCTATGCGACCGCTCAAAGATCGCTAGCCCGGATCATCGGGGCTAACGCGAAGGGCTTGTCATGAACCAAATGACTCCAGCCAACGAGGCCGAGCGCCTTAATGCGCTAGGAAACTACGCAATCCTTGACACGCTTCCAGAAGCCGGATTCGACGAAATCACTGAATTGGCCGCGCAGATCTGCGGCTGCCCCGCCGCCCTGGTCAGCTTCGTTGATGCATCGCGGCAATGGATCAAGGCAAAGTATGGCCCCCTTCCCGCAGAGCTTTCCGAGTGCCCGCGGGAAATTTCGATCTGCACGGCCACGATCTGCAACAACGACATCCTCTACGTTCCCGACCTGGTAAAGGATCAAAGATTCAATACCAGCCCGCTTGTGACGGGCGATATGCACATCCGCTTTTACTGCGGCGTTCCATTGATCACCCGAGATGGTTATGCCTTGGGGACTTTGTGCGTGATCGACTTCGCGCCACACGAACTTGCCTTTGAGCAGCGGGAAGCATTAAGACGATTGTCACGGCAGACAATGGTACACCTCGAATTGCGCCGGCAGTTGCTTGTGCGCAACGAGATGCTGCGAGAATTGGAGCGTGCACGCGACCGCGCGGTGGCCGAGAAAGCCGAGTCGGAGCAGCTGCTCCTGAACATCCTGCCGCCATCCATCGCAGCCGAGCTCAAGGCTACTGGCCGCGTTCAGCCGCGCTTCTTCGACACTGCGACCGTGGTCTTGATCGATTTCGCGGGGTTCACCCGCCTCGTTGAAACAATGGAGCCGGCGAGCGTCATCAATCAGCTCGACCAACACTTCACCAAGTTCGACGATATCATGGCCAATCATCGTCTGGAAAAACTGAAGACGATCGGAGATGCCTATCTCGCCGTCGGCGGCGTACCGGAACCCAATCGCTCGCACGCAATTGATGCGTCGTTGGGAGCGCTGCAGATGCTCGATCACTTGACCAAGCTCAATCGACAACGGGAGAAGCTGCACCTGCCAGCATGGCAGGTGAGAATCGGAATCAATACCGGACCAGTCATTGCGGGCGTCGTCGGGAAGCATAAATTCACCTACGATATTTGGGGCAATACGGTGAACATTGCCCAGCGCGTCGAAGCCGCCGGAACTCCGGGCCGGATCAACATTGCCGAATCGACTTGGCAGCACATCAAAACGCGGTTCGACACAGAAGCCCGCGGCGCGGTCGAAGTGAAGCACCAAGGTTTGGTGGATATGTACTACCTAAATCGCATCAGGCCCGAATTTTCCGCTGATCCAGCTGGGACGATGCCCAACGACCGCTTCTGGAAACAGGAATGAGAGCGCTGTTTACGACGTCGGCTGACGTCCGAGATGGATCATGAGCCGCCGATGATGACGATCGGCGTGACTTGCGCCCTGTCATCAGGGACTACCACCCCGCCGACCATTGCCGTTGGGCAAGCAGCCGCGACGCTCTGGCGACACCGCCGTCGTCGGCGTCATCCTCATCCTCTCGATCTGGTTCGCGCTGCATACGCTGTTCCGCGAGACGGTGCCGGTGCACGCGTTTCCGCTGGACTTCGACAGGCCGGTGCTGACGAGTGTCGACGTGCCGGCACTCGTGCTGTCGATCGCGGCGGCGACCGCGATCTTCCGGTTCAAGCTGGGGATGCTGACGGTGCTGGCGGGGAGCTGCGCGGCGGGCGTGGCGCTGCGGCTGGCGGGGGTGATCTAGGATCTATCCTCACACATGCGGCCATGTGCTCATTTGGACGGCTTGCGCGCCTCGTCTCGCGCCAACCGCTCCGCTCTAAGACGTTTGTGGTTTTCATGAAACTTCGGATCGGCTTGGCTATCCGCGATCGTCTGCCGCGCTGCGTTCGGGTTTTGCGCCCTGCGGTCGGCTTCATCGGAGATCTGCTGCTCGGCTGAGCGTTTCGGTTTGGTCATGACTGGATCCTAGCGCCCGTAGATTTGGCGGCGAGAGTTAGGGCATGGGGCACAAGTGTTGATCACCCCGTTTGCGCTGAGAGCTTCGGCCGCCAGCGAGAGTCGCGGCTTCGGTCGAGGGAACTCGGATCGCAAAAGGACGGGCAGACGTTCACCGCAGCCATAGACGGACGCGATGGCCGGACGGGTTTCATCTCACTTGGCGTAGCCTTGTGATCGGAGCCAAGAAATCCGACGCTCTCCGTTCATCCAATCATCGATTTCGGCTTTGCTCGTGAAGCCCGTTATTTCTCGGGGTTCTGAGCCTGGATACTCGGCGATGATGACCCAGTCGCCCTCAGATTTACGAAGAGGTTTGAAGCTCACTCTTATTTTTGCCATGCCGAACTATGGACGAAGGCGGGCAAAAAGGAAACCTCGTCGAGCCATTTTGAGCGCGTAGGATGGGTAGAGCCCTTGCGAAACCCATCATGCCGCGTCATCGGCGGAGGGATGGGTTTCGCTTACGCTCTACCCATCCTACGAGCTTGTTTATGCTCAGAGGTGCGACGCGCCATCTATTGTTTGGTGAAGACGTCCTTGCCATGCATCGTATGCGGCCTTCCATCGGAGCCGATGTAATCGAGCCTCCATCTGGTCTTGAGGGTTGATCCTGCCAACCGGCCAATCCAGACGGTTGTCGAATGACAATCGGGAATCAGGATCCCCTTCCAGTCTACTTTAAAGGTAACGCTCGTGCCCTTGCTCGCACCTACCGCAGCGTAAGGAACGCCTTGGCACTCGAAGCCAGCGGCCCTGTTTACATAGGTCCCCGAAAATGCCCCCGTGGCGGGATCAACAAAAAAGACTGATAAAGCGGACCCTCTGGTATTTATCCAAGTGGAAAACGAAGGGACTTGGGCTTGAGCTGAAATTGGGAGGAGGAAGAAAAGCAAAGCAAGAATACGCTTCATGGCTAAATCTCCGGAAGAAACAACCGAAGGTGGTCTATTCTCGGTTCCTTGGGCTTTGCAAGGGCAAACAAAAACGCCATGGTTCGGCTCGTTCTGGCGCCAGGAGGGACAGCCGCGCCGCGCGTGCGCAGGATGGGTTGAGCCCTTGCGAAACCCATCATGCCTCGTCATCGGCGGAGGAATTGATGGGTTTCGCTTACGCTCTACCCATCCTACGAGCGCATTATGCAGAACTCATCCTAGAGCAAAGCTTACTCCGGCATGCCCCGCTCAGCGGAGTTCAAAGGCGGATGCCCACTTCACTGATCAACCAATAAGCGACGTCAGAGTGCCTACTCGATCACGACATCGGCCCGCGACAGCAGGGTCGGCGGCATGTTGATGGCAAGTGCCTTGGCGGTCTGGAGGTTTATAACAAGCTCATACTTGGTCGGCCGTTCGACCGGCAGATCGCCAGGTTTCGTACCCTTGAAAATCTTGTCGATGAGGGTCGCAGAGCGACGAAACTGATCTGGCAGGTCAGTCCCGTAGCTCAAGAGGAAGCCCGCTTCCGCGTATTCTCTCACCGCAGAGATTGCAGGCAGCCGATTTCTGACCGCCATGACGCCTATCAGGCCGCGATGATTGAACAGCACTCCATCGCTCAGCACGACGAGCACCTGCGCGCGCTCACTCACCATTGTCGCGAACGCCCTTTCAAGTATGTCCGGGCCACGCGCCTCGGCTGGGACAAGCGTCAACCCCAGCGTCCTGGCGGCTTCCCGCAGCGACGTCAGCCGGTCCTGATTGGGAGCAAAGTCCGGATTCCACAGGATGCCCACACGCGAGAGGTTGGGCACAGTGTCCTTCAGAAATTCGAGCCGCTTGCCATTGATCTCATCGCCGGGCTCCGAGCTGAATCCAGTGACATGGCCACCCGGGCGCGCCAGACTGGCGACGAGTCCTGCACTGACCGGCTCGGCACTGTTGGCCATCACGATCGGAATCGTCCGGGTCGCCTTCATGGCCGCAACCGTGGTCGCATTGGTTCCGGAGACGATGACGTCCACGCCGAGCCCCACCACCTCTGTGGCAAGCGTCGCCAGCCGCCCCATGTCTCCGTCGGCAAAACGGTACTCGATGACGACATTCTCGCCGACGCGATAGCCAAGGCTCCGCAGGCCGGCTTCGAAAGCTGTAACATTACGAAGTGTTTGCTCCCGCGACGCGCTCGCGAGATAACCCACCCTGTAGACCCACCTTGTCGATTGCTGCGCACGCACGCCGAGCGGCCACGACGCTGCCGCGCTGCCGATCAGCCCCATGAACTCGCGTCGTCTCATTGAGCACCGCGGAGTAAACGTCGGTCGATTGTCCAAAGCCTAGCACTTTGCGATGAGAGGGCCAGTGAGAATGCATCTCGATGTCCGCGCTGTGTCACACGCGGGAATCCCTCCCTCTTGGCCCGATCGCCGCCCGAAAGCCGACATTCAGGCGAGTGAGTTAAGGGACAACTCTGGGCCCCCGATCAGCTACTACAGATGGGCCGCCACCCATCGGGCAAAACAGCCCGGTCAGCTTGACCACGCCGCCTGTCAAGCCCCATCCGACAAAATATTCCACTTTACCGAAATTCGGATTTGTCGTACACACTGATCACCCTGGCCCGAGACGAGGGGCGGATCGCGATCGTCACGAACCGCGGGCTGGGTAGCGATGGACGCGACGGCGTCGGGCGCAACGGGCATTGCAGGGCGGGACACCGTGAGCAATGGCTTGCCGCGCACACGACACGACGCTGACAGCGTCTTCGCATGGCTTCGGGGGCGAGCACACGCCACCCCCCGAATTCCCAGCGAGGACGTGCGCGGACGGAGAAGTCGTGTGGTCCCGACGCCCGGGGTTCTGGCGTCAAATCTTGCCGTGATGTGCAGCCAACCGGCACGCGCATCGATCAGCGGCAAGACGACGGGGGCAATAGTGCAACGCTCCCCGAGGAGAGCACGAAGGACACCGTTAAAACCATTCGCGCAGGGAAGGCCGGGCGACCGGCAACACCTGTGGTCCACCCCGTGTGCATTTTGATCGCGCACGGATCTCGGGTGCCGCCAGCGCCCGGCCTTCCCTGCGCCCTCGCCTTTTTCGAGGGCGTGCGAGACGCAAAACTCGGGCGACATGCGCCGCGGGAAGGCGATCGTGTGTCTGCTGTTTGAAGTGTGAATCGGAGGGCGATGGCCTCCCGGCTTGCTCCGTCATTGCGAGGAGCCCTTGCGACGAAGCAATCCAGACTGTTTCCGCGGAAAGATTCTGGATTGCTTCGCTGCGCTCGCAATGACGCGGAGGGAGCCGCGAGCGCCCGCCATCACCGTCCCCTGCGCACCGACCTTCCCTGGCACTACCGCATCATCATCCGCGCGATCGCTTCGCCGATCACCACCGTGGTGAAATGCGTGTTGGCGCGGCAGTCGGACGGCATGATCGAGGCATCGGCGACGCGCAGGCCCGCAATGCCCTTCACGCCGCCATCGGGATCGACCACGCCGTCGCGGTCACCAGCGCCGCTCATGCGGCAGCTGCCGGCGGCGTGCTGGATGTCGCCGGTCTCACGGCGCAGCACTGCGTCGAGCTCGTGATCCGGCAGGCTGGCGGCCTGCGGCAGCGTCAGGTCGGTGTCGGCGAGCCGAATCCAGTCGGCGATGTCCGCCAGCGCCGGCTGCGACGTGATCACGGCGAGACGCTTCACCGCATCCATCATGCGCAGCATGTCGCGGGGATCGGCCAGCATGTTCTCCTCGACCATAGGATCAATCGCTGGATCGGTCGAGGCCAGCTTGAGCGTGCCGCGCGAATAGGCGTTGAACAGGCCGGCGCCGATCGCCCCAGGCGCGCCGATGCCGCGGTGGTTGAAGGCGATCAGGATCATGTCGCGCTTGCCGCCCTCGGCGAGGCCCGAGGAATAAGTCACGCAGCAATTGGTGTGGCGCGTGTCTGGATCGGTCGGCCGCAGATTGTCGCGGAGCTGGATGGTGGCGCGAAACAGCGGGTGGTCGAAGTAATGCTTGCCGACCGGAAGGTCCCGCGCAACCGCAATCCCCATCGCCTTCAACTCCTCGGCAGGGCCGATGCCCGAGCGCAGCAGGATCGCCGGACTGTGGATCGCACCGGCGCACAGGACGATCTGCCGCGCGCTGATCTCGTGGGTGCCCTGCCCTTCGATGTGAACCCGGACGCCGGTCGCGCGTCCATCGCTAATCAGGACGCGATCGACCAGCGCATGGCCGCGGATCTCAAGGTTAGTGCGGCCGCGCGCCGGCTCGAGATAGGCCTCGTTGGTGCTGATGCGCCGCAAGTCGCGGCTGTTGATGGGATAGCAGGCGACGCCCTCGCCATCGGGGCCGTTGAGATCGGCGCACCACTTATAGCCGCTCGCCAGCGCCGCATCGCGCAAGCCGCGATCAATCGGGCCCCATTTGTCCGGAGGCGCGCGATAGACCGGCAGCGGTCCGCCACGGCCGTGGCCCTCGGCGTCGCCGAACTCAAAATCGTCCTCGATCACGGAGAACAGCGGCATCACCTCCCTGGCCGACCAGCCGGCGCAGCCAAGGGCCGCCCATTCGTCGAAGGCATCGGCAACGCCGCGGATCGCGATCTGGCCGTTCATCATCGAGGAGCCGCCGAGCCCCTTGCCGCGCCAGTAGAAGCGCGGCTCCTGCCCGGCCACCCGGCGCGACAACAGATCAGGCCACTGCCATTTTTCCTGGTACTCGCGCTTGTGGATGATCGGGATCGGGTTCGGCGTCCGCACTTCCCACGGCGCCTCATCGGCACGCCAATCGCGGCCCGCCTCCAGCAGCAGCACGCGCCGTGCGGGATCCTCGGACAGCCGCGCCGCAACCGCAGCGCCAGCGGAGCCGCCGCCGACAACAATGACATCGTACATCGCGTTCATTCTCAACGTTCGGGAAGACCGGCATGGCGAACGGTATCAGAGCGCGGGGAGCGGCGGAATGCGAATTGGAGGCGATGCTGTCGCATCCCGTCATTGCGGTTGGGCGTAGCGCACACGACGCGCTCTATCGTGCCCCGGACGCAGCGCAGCGCTACTTCAGCGGTGCGCTGCAGAGCCGGGGCCTACGTCTGCGAGCATTCTGTGTGGCGTGGGTCCCGGCTCTGCGCAGCAACGCGAAAAGCGTTGCAGCGCGTCCGGGACACAAGCGGCTACCCGATCACCCGCCCGAACTTGTTCGACTTCGGGAAACCCTTCGGCGGCAGGCGGCCGGCATCGGCGCGAGTGCCTTGCCACTCGGCGAGCTCCTTCATGGTCGCGGAGAATTCGCGGCCCGCGGAGTCCTTCCAGGTCAGGCCGGCCTTGGCTTCGAACACGGCAACGTCGGAGAGGCCGCCGTCCTTGTACTTCTGCAGGCGCACGCCGCGGCCGCGCGCCATTTCCGGCACCTGGTCGAGCGGGAACACCAGCATTTTGCGGTTCTCGCCGATCACAGCCACAGTGTCGCCGATCACCTCGGTGATCGCGCGCGCCTCGTTCGGCATGTCGACATTGAGGACCTGCTTGCCCTTCTTGGTGGTGCCGACGCAATCGTCCTCGTTGACGACAAACCCCTGGCCCTCGTGGCTCGCGACCAGGAATTTGCGCCCGCCCTTGTTGACGAACAGCGCGACGGGCGCCGCCTCCTGCTCGAGGTCGATGAACAGACGGATCGGCTCGCCGTGACCGCGGCCGCCCGGGAGCTTGGCGACATCGAGCGTGTAGAACTTGCCGTTGGTGGCGAACAGCAGGAGCTTCGAGGTCGTCTCGGCGAAGAAGGCGAAGCCGAGCTTGTCGTCCTGCTTGAAGGCGAGCCCCGAGAGGTCCTCGACATGGCCCTTCAAGGTGCGGATCCAGCCCTTGTCGGAGACGACGACCGTCACCGGCTCGCGCTCGACGAGGGCTTCCTCCATGGCGGCGAGATCGTGTTCGGGCGCGTCGGCAAAAGTGGTGCGGCGCTTGCCGAGCGGCGTCTTCGGCCCGAACATGTCGCGGACCTTGCCGACCTGCTCGCCGACCTTCTTCCACTGCTCGGCTTCAGAGGCCAGCAGGGCCTGGATGCCCTTCAGCTCCTTCCGCAGATCCTTTTCCTCGGTGCGAATCTCCATTTCCTCGAGCTTGCGCAGATTGCGCAGCCGCATGTTGAGAATGGAGTCGGCTTGCAATTCGGTGAGCTTGAACGCCTTGATCAAGGCTGGCTTCGGCTCGTCCTCAGTGCGGATGATCCGGATCACCTCGTCGATGTTGAGATAGGCGATCAGCAGACCGCCGAGGATTTCGAGCCGGTGCTCGATCTCGCCCTTGCGGTAATTGCTGCGGCGGATCAGGACGTCGCGCAGATGGTCGAGCCATTCGCGCAAGCACTCCGCCAGCCCCACCACCTTGGGCACCTTGCCCTTGATCAGCACGTTGAGGTTCAGCGGAATCTTGTTTTCGAGCTCGGTGAGCCGGAACAGCGATTCCATCATCAGCGCGGGATCGACGTTCTTCGATTTCGGCTCGATCACGATGCGGACGTCTTCGGCCGACTCGTCCCTGATGTCGCCGACCAGCGGCAGCTTCTTCTGGTCGAGCAGCTCGGCGACCTTCTCGATCAGGCGCGACTTCTGCACCAGGAATGGGATCTCGGTGACGACGACGACCCAGGAGCCCCGCGCGCCCTCCTCCTGCTCCCACCGCGCACGGACGCGGAACGAACCGCGGCCGGTGGTGTAGGCTTCCGCGATGGCCTGCTTGGAATCGACGCAGATGCCGCCGGTCGGGAAGTCCGGGCCCTTCACCCACTTCAGCAGCGCCTTGGATTTGGCGTCGGGCTTCTCGATCAGATGCAGCGCGGCATCGCAGAGCTCGGCCGCATTGTGCGGCGGGATCGAGGTCGCCATGCCCACCGCGATGCCTTGCGCGCCGTTGGCGAGCAGGTTCGGGAAGCCGCCGGGCAGCACGACCGGCTCCTTCGACTGGCCGTCGTAATTGGCGCGAAACTCGACGCCGTCCTCGTCGATGCCATCGAGCAGAAGCCGCGCGACGTCGGTCATGCGCGCTTCGGTGTAGCGGTAGGCGGCCGGGTTATCGCCGTCGATATTGCCGAAATTGCCCTGGCCGTCGACCAGCGGGTAGCGCGAGGAGAAATCCTGCGCGAGGCGGACCATGGCGTCGTAGATGGCCTGGTCGCCATGTGGATGGAACGAGCCCATCACGTCGCCGACGATTTTGGCGGATTTCTTGAAGGCCGTGCCGGGATCGAGCCTGAGCAGGCGCATGCCGTAGAGGATGCGCCGGTGGACCGGCTTCAGGCCGTCGCGCGCGTCGGGCAGCGCGCGGTGCATGATGGTGGAGAGCGCATAGGCGAGATAGCGCTCCTCGAGCGCTTCACGCAGCGGCACCTCGTGAATTTCGGCCGGTTCTTCCGGCGGAACGATTCGTTTTCCCATGCCGCCCGGTTAAACCGTGGAAGCGAATCGGGCAAGGATGGATTGGTTCCCTGTGGGCGGCCTAGTGACCGGCCCAGCCGGCTGTCACGGTCTGGGACTTGTCCTGAGCCGGCGCCGGCCCATTGGTCAGGCAACGCCGGGCGGCCTCGATTTCAGCCTCGGTCGCCCCCTTTGACCGCGCCCATGTCTCTGCGGCCGCAGCGGAATATTTCGCCACATAGTACCGGACGACGGTGCAGGATGCCCGGCGAAACACGCCGGGTTGCGGCTCGCCGGCCATTGCATCAGGCGCAAACGCGAGCAGCGCCGCGGACAAGGCGAATCCCCTGATCAACATTTGGGCTATCCCCCATTGAGGAACCTGAGCGCCAATTCCACCGCGCCCGATTTCGTTCCAGGGAACTCCATGTCGACGGACAGGGCAGAGTCCCGCTTCGCTCATGGCGCCGCAATCGCCGCCCTCGCCTGTTGCCGTGTCAGGGCATTGATGAAGCCCGCGCGCGCGTCGGAATGGCCCTGCCCCCGCGGCTCCAGCACGTGGCGCAGCAGGAACAGGCCGGTGAGCCGAAAGCCGTCCTGCAGGTCCTGATCGGTGAGGTCGGTTGCGGTTTCGCCCTGGCGCAGAAACGGCGGCAGGCGCAACAGGCGGTCGCGCCAAGGCTCGCCCGCGCCGCGCGACACCGCGCCGCCGGATTTCGGCGAGACGTAGATCAGGTCCGTGGTCTCGCCGGTCACCGCACAATTGTCCAGCGCCAGGCCGAAGCCGAGCTCGGCGAGCATCGCCAGCTCGAAATGGATGAGGTGGACGGCCGCGCCGCCGATGTCCTCGAAGTCATCGAGCGAATGCTCGAGCAGCGCAAAAATCTCCTCATGCGGATCGCGCTCCGGCAACAGGCGCGCAATCGAGGCGAGATGCGTGACGCCGTAGACGCCATGGGATGAGCCGAGCAAATTGGCCGCGCGCAGCTTCAGGCCTTCAACCGCATAGGTGCCGAGATGCTCGTCGAGCCGTGCCCGCCACACCACGCTGACGCTGTTCCCCGGCTGCAGCAGCGGCCGCATCCGCGAGCCGGCCCCACCGCGCACCAGACCGAGATGCCGGCCGTGCGCACGCGTCAAGAGCTCGACGATGGCGCTAGACTCGCCATGCCGCCGCACGCCCAGCACGATGCCCTCGTCGGTCCATTCCATGTGCTAAGTATAGCGCGATATGCTTGTTCGGACACGCCTGGAATCACAATGGACTTCATTGCCGGTCTGATCGGCCCGATTGTCGAGTTGGTGATATGGGTCGTCTGGTGGACCATTTTCGATGCGCTGCCGACCATTTTCTATTTCACGGCGTTCGCTCTGCTGTTTGCGGCCTCGCTCGGCAAGGTCAGAGTCGAATTTCCTGAACGGTTGACTCGTATCGGCTGGACCGGCGCCTTACACATCAGGCGCCCTGTCGAAGGCCGGGTGATCCTGTCTCCGGCGCTTGGCGTGATCGTGGGCTTCGTCGTCTGGGGCATCGTCGTGAGCGCGGTCGTCATCTTCTACGCCTACCGGTCGTAACGACTCACGCGTTGAACCAGCCCTTCGCGTCGCCGGTGAACGAGAAATATAGGCCGATCGTCGTCAGCACGCAGGAGACGATCTCAATGGCGCTGTCGAGCTCCAAGCCGTTTTGGGCTATGATCCGGGCAAGCCCGATCACCGATAGTGCCTGCGCGACCGTCAGCAACAAGCGCGGCCAGTTCTTGCGCCCAAGCGCAGCCAACCAGACAAGATAGACGAAGAGCAGGATCATGACCCCTGCCATCAACGTCCTCGTCATGATCATCTGCTCGGTCATCTCGGCATTGGGCGTGCGGTCCTGCACCGCAACGGACAAGGCGTCCAGCATCAACGATGCATAGAGCAGCGCTTCGAAGCGCCTGATGTTGCTGGGCACGCTCATCGCAGACTGATCTTTTGCTGGTTATTCCCTGGGAAAGTCCAGGCCCATCTCGCGATAGCGATCGGGATCGTCGCCCCAGTTTTCGCGCACCTTGACGAACAGGAACAGATGCACCGGCACGTCCAGGATCTGCATCAGCTCCTTGCGCGAGTCCGCGCCGATCGACTTGATGGTGGCGCCGCCCTTGCCGAGCACGATCTTGCGCTGGCTTTCGCGCTCGACGAAGATCGTCTGCTCGATCCGCACCGACTTGTCCTTGCGCTCCTCCCATTTGTCGGTTTCGACCGTGGACTGGTAGGGCAATTCCTGGTGCAGCTTCTGATAGATTTTTTCGCGCGTGATTTCGGCAGCTAACTGCCGCATCGGCGCGTCCGACATCTGGTCCTCAGGGTAAAGATACGGTCCCGGCGGCACCATCTCGGCAAGCGTCGTACGGAGGTCATCGACGCCGTCGCCCGAGATCGCCGCAATCATGAATGTCCGCGCGAACTTCATGCGCTCGTTGGCAGCCTGCGCCAGTGCGAGCAATTTCTCGCGCTGGACCAGATCGACCTTGTTGATGACAAGGATCTTCTCGTGATTGACGCTGGCCGCCTTAGCGAGGATCGCCTCGGCTTCCTCGTCGATGCCGGTCTTGGCGTCGAGCAGCACGCAGACGAGATCGGCGTCATGCGCCCCGCTCCAGGCGGTCGAGACCATGGCGCGGTCGAGCCGCCGCTTCGGCAGGAAGATGCCGGGCGTGTCGACCAGGATGATTTGCGCGTTGTTCTCGATCACGATGCCGCGGATCAGCGCGCGCGTGGTCTGCACCTTGCGCGAGACGATCGTGACCTTGGCCCCGACCAGCGCATTGACCAGTGTGGACTTGCCGACGTTCGGCGCGCCGATCAACGCAACGAAGCCGCAGCGCGTCGCAATGGGCGTCTCGCCGCTTGCTTCAACCGTCATTGCTGCCGCCAACGCCTTCGCGTTCGATCATCACCGAAGCTGCCACCTTTTCTGCCGCGCGCTTGCTGCCGCCAATGCCTTCGGCCGGCGCGAGGCCCGGCAGATCCACCGCGACGCGGAATTGCGGATCGTGGTGCGGGCCGGTGCGCTCGACCTCGCGGTAAACCGGCGTCGGCAGCCCCTTTCCTTGCGCCCATTCCTGCAGCACGGTCTTGGGATCGCGCAACGGACGGCGCGGCTTGTGCATGCGCTCGGTCCAGTTACGCTTGACGAACTCGGACGCCGCCGCGTAGCCGCCGTCGAGGAAGACGGCGCCGATCACGGCCTCGCAGATGTCGCCGAGGATGGATTTGCGCAGGCGGGCATCGGCGCTGGAGCCGACCGAGCCGAGCTTGATGTCGTCGAGCAGGCCGAGCGACTTGGCGACGTCGGCGCAGCTTTCCTTGCGCACGAGCTCGGCAAGACGCTTGGAGAGCTCGCCCTCATCGGCGTTCGGGAAGGCGTGATAGAGCATGTCGGAGACGACGAGCCCGAGCACGTGATCGCCGAGGAACTCCAGGCGCTGATAGCTGTCGCCGCGCTTGCGCCCGGACTTCAGCGCCGAGACATGCGTGATTGCCTGCATCAGCATATTCGGATCGGTGAAGCTGTAGCCGATGCGGGCCTCGAGCGCTGCGTTGGCATCGGTGCGCTTGGCCTTGCTCCGCGTCCGCTTCTTCTTCGCGGGCGCCTTGGCTTCAGGAGTCTTAGTCTCAGGAGACTTGGTCTCAGGAGTCTTGGTCGCAAGGCTCTTGGTCGCAGCTTCGCCGTCGGGGCCGGCTTGGGCCTCGGTCGGTTGGTTCGCGATGTCCTTGGCTTCGTCTTTCATCGGACAATTTTGAAGAAGCGATTCCAGCGCACCGCCCACGGCCAGCGCCAGAACATCCAGGCATGCTCGCCTTCGGCGATGGAGAAGAAGATCATCTGGGCGCGGCCGATCAGATTCTCCTGCGGCACATAGCCGACCTGGCCGAGGAAGCGGCTATCGGTGGAATTATCGCGGTTGTCGCCCATCATGAAGAAATGGCCTGATGGTACGGTGTAGACGTTGGTGTTGTCCACGTAGCCGTTATCGGCGCAGTCGAGCGTCTCATAGGACACGCCGTTCGGCAGCGTCTCCTTCCAGCGCTTCACCCGGGAGATGCCGCCACCTTCCGAGCCGCAGGGCTCCTCGCCGACATATTCGCTCATCCGCTGCCGCTCGACCGGCGCGTCGTTGATGTAAAGCAGCCCGTCCCGCATCTGGATGCGGTCGCCGGGAAGGCCGATCACGCGCTTGATGTAATCGGTGGAATCGTCCTTCGGCAGGCGAAACACGACGATGTCGCCGCGGGCCGGGTCCGAGCCCCAGATCCGACCGGAGAACAGCGGCGGCGAGAACGGAATCGAATAATGGCTGTAGCCGTAGGAATATTTCGAGACGAACAGATAGTCGCCGACCAGCAGCGTCGCCTTCATCGAGCCGGACGGGATGTTGAATGGCTGGAACAGGAAGGTGCGGATCACCAGCGCGATCAGGAGAGCATGGATCACGACCCGGATCGTTTCGCCGACGCCGCTCTCAGTTTTCGTTCCCGAAGTCACGCTCATTGCTCTCTCAATTCCGGCCGGCGGTCACAGAGCGCCCTCCTCCCGCGAACAGCCCATCGGTTCGCGGCGCAAGGAGATTGTCCTGATTCTGATAGTGAGGGCCAATTCCGGCGTAAAGCCGAATTCGCCCAGGCTGATTTGCGTCCGCGGACTTTTAGACGGTTGTCGGAGGCCACGCAATCAAGGATCGCACCAAAACTAAGCAAGATACTGATTTTAAACAAGAATTATAGAATTATCGCAGCAAGGATCAGGGCTTGGCCAGCGGCACGGCGGAAATGATGACGAAGGCCTGGGCCAGCGGCCAGTCGTCGGTGATCGAAACGTCGATCCGCGCCTCGAACCCCTCCGGCGTCAGGGCCTGAAGCCGGGCCAGGGCGCCGCCGGTCAGGTGCATGGTCGGCCGTCCGCCCGGCAGGTTGACCACCCCCATGTCGCGCCACCACACGCCGCGCCGGATGCCGGTGCCGAGCGCCTTGGAGCAGGCCTCCTTGGCGGCAAAGCGCTTGGCGTAGGTCGCCACCACCATCTTCTCGTTCTTGGCGCGCCGCTCCGCCTTGGCCCGCTCGGCCGGGGTGAAGATGCGGTCGAGGAAGCGCTCGCCATGGCGCTCGATCACCTTGGCGACGCGGGTGATGTCGATGAGGTCGGAGCCGATGCCGATGATCACGCCCGGCTCCGGCCGCGGTCCATCGCCGCGCGCATGCTACGCACCGTCTCGGCAAGGCCGACGAACAGCGCTTCCCCGATCATGTAGTAGCCGATGTTGAGCTCCATGATCTCAGGCAGGGCCGCGATCGTCTCCGCAGTCGCATAGTCCAGTCCGTGTCCGGCATGGACCTCCAGTCCGCCGGCCTTGGCCAGCTTGGCGCCCGCCACGATCCGCTGCCATTCGGCCTCGGCCTTCTCGGTGTGGCCGTCGACGACGGCGTCGCACCAGGCGCCGGTGTGGATCTCGATCACGGGCGCGCGCAGCCGCGCCGCCATCTCGATCTGGGCGGGATCGGCGGCGATGAACAGCGAGACCCTGATGCCGGCGTCGTTCAGCCGCGCGATATAGGGCGCCAGCGCGTTGTGCTGGCCGACCACATCCAGCCCGCCTTCGGTCGTCACCTCCTGGCGCCGCTCCGGCACCAGGCACACCGCGTGCGGCCTGGTGGCGAGCGAGATGCGCATCATATCGTCGGTCGCCGCCATCTCGAAATTGAGCGGCTTGGAGATCTCCGCCTTCAGCCGCGCCATGTCCTCGTCGCGGATGTGGCGGCGATCCTCGCGCAGATGGGCCGTGATGCCATCGGCGCCGGCCTCGATCGCCAGCAGCGCCGCACGCACCGGATCGGGATTGCGGCCACCGCGCGCGTTACGCAGGGTCGCGACATGGTCGACATTGACGCCGAGGCGGAGCGGAGGTGCGGGCATTTCAGAACTCACGAGATCAGGGCGATAGACGCATACGCAAAGCGTCTATCCATTAACACGTTCGACTTTGGCGACGACCGCCTTCGCGCGCAGCTGGGCCAGGATCGCGCTCAGATGCTTCAAATCGTAGACTTCGAGATCGATCGTCGTCTCCGTGAAATCAGGTGAGCGGCGCTGCATGCTGATGTTGTCGATGTTGCCGTCGTGCTCGGCGATCACGGTCGCGATCTGCGCCAGCGCGCCGGGCTCGTTGACGTTCTCGACCTTGATACGGGCCGGGAAGCGCTGCGGCGCGGAGTCCTCGATGTCCCAGCGGACGTCGAGCCAGCGCTCCGGCTCCTCCTCGAAATCCTTCAGGGCCGGCGCCTGGATCGGATAGATCGTGATGCCCTCGCCCGGCGTGACGATGCCGACGATGCGATCGCCCGGCACGGCGCCGCCGTTCGGGGCGAACTTCACCGGCAGGTCGGAATTGATGCCGCGGATCGGAATGGCGACCGGGCTGCGCGGCTCCGTGGACTTCTCCTTGAGCTTGGCGGCAAGCCCCTTCTTGGCGCCGTAGCGCGCGATGCGCTCCTCCTTGTAGTCGGGGTACATCGCACGCGCGACGTGGGAGGCCTTGATCTCGCCGCGCCCCACAGCGGCCATCACGTCCTCGATCGAAGTGCGCGCGAGCCGCGGCAGCGCGCCCTTGAGCTTGTCGTCGGCATAGTCGATCTTGGCGCGCTCGAACAGGCGCTCGACGATGCGCCGGCCGAGACCGGCATATTGATCGCGCACGGCGGTGCGCGTGGCGCGGCGGATTGCGGCGCGCGCCTTGCCGGTGACCGCAAGCGTTTCCCAGGCCGAGGGCGGTGCCGATTGCGCTTCCGAGGTCAGCACCTCGACCTCGTCGCCGTTCTGAAGCTCCGAGGACAGCGGCGCGAACTGGCCGTTGATCTTGCAGCCGACCGCGCTGTTGCCGACGTCGGTATGCACGGCATAGGCGAAGTCGATCACGTTGGCGTGGCGCGGCAGCGCGATCAGCTTGCCTTTCGGGGTAAAGCAGAACACCTGGTCGTGGAACAGCTCGAGCTTGGTGTGCTCGAGAAATTCCTCCGGGTTGGCGCTCTCCGAGAGGATGCCGATGGTGTGGCGCAGCCAGGCGAACGCGTTCGACTCGCGCTTGAGGAATTCGGTCGGCGATCCCACGCCCTCCTTGTAGAAGACGTGCGCGGCGATGCCGCGCTCGGCGATCTGGTCCATCGCCTCGGTGCGGATCTGCAGCTCGACGCGCTGGTTGCCGGGGCCGATCACCGTTGTGTGGATCGAGCGATAGTCGTTCTGCTTCGGCGTCGAGATGTAGTCCTTGAAGCGCCCCGGCACGACCGGCCAGGTGGTGTGGACGATGCCGAGCGCGCGATAGCAGGCCTCGATGTCGTTGACGACGAGACGGAAGCCGAAGATGTCGGACAATTGCTCGAAGCCGACCGATTTGCGCTCCATCTTGGTCCAGATCGAGAACGGCTTCTTGCGACGGCCATAGACCCGCGCCCCCAAGCCTCTGTGGCGCAGATTGTTGGAGAGCTGGTCCTCGATCTCGCCGATCAGATTGCGGTTGCGTTCGGCGAGCGCGTCGAGGCGCTGCATCACCACCGAATAGGCTTCGGGATCGAGGGTGCGGAAGGATAAATTCTCCAGCTCCTCGCGCATTTCCTGCATGCCCATGCGCCCGGCCAGCGGCGCATAGATGTCGAGCGTCTCCTCGGCGATGCGCCTGCGCGATTCCGTCGGCACGAAGTCCAGCGTGCGCATGTTGTGCAGACGGTCAGCGAGCTTGACCAAGAGCACGCGGACATCGTCGGCAATGGCCAGCAACAATTTGCGCAGGTTCTCGGCCTGCTTGGCCTCCCGTGACACCAGCTCGAGCCGCTTCAGCTTGGTCAGGCCCTCGACCAGCGCGCCGATCTCCGGCCCGAAGATCTGGTCGATCTCGGCCCGCGTCGCCTCGGTGTCCTCGATCGTGTCGTGGAGCAGCGCGGCGACGATGGTGGCGTCGTCGAGCTTCAGGTCGGTGAGAATCGCTGCCACTTCGAGCGGGTGCGAGAAATAGGGATCGCCCGAGGCGCGGGTCTGCGAGCCATGCGCCTTCATGGCATAGACATAGGCGCGGTTCAGCAGGTCTTCGTTGGTGTTGGGATTGTAGGACCGGACGCGCTCGACGAGGTCATATTGACGCATCATGCGCGCGCGGGGCTTGGCCGGGCGGGCGACCGGCGCAGTCGGGGCCACGGCAACCGATTCGGTTGCGGCCTGCATCTGCGTGGATCTGCGGCGCCGATAGACCATGCCGTCCTGCCTTCAAACGGGCCCGAAGCAGCCCGCTGTACACATCTTAGCTCCGATCGCGTGTGTGTCCGATCAATTCGGTGACAGGACGCATCGCCAGCGACGACGCTATGGTAACCACGAAAACGTCAACAAAAGCAAAGGCCCGAACAACCGTTCGGGCCTTTGATAAGATCACAAGAAGTCGACGATCGCGACGGACGATTTACTCGTCTTCCTCGGGCTGCTCCTCGGGCGGCGCCAGGCCTTCGAGACCCTTCAGGAGCTCCTCTTCGGTCATGCGCTCGACGGCGACTTCGGTGTCGTCCGCATCGACGCTCGCACCCGCGGAACCGATCAGCGGCACCGTATCCGGCTCGGGCTCGTCCACCTCGACGAACTTCTGGAGCGAGTGCACCAGCTCCTCGCGAAGGTCCTCAGGCGAGATGGTCGTCTCGGCAATTTCGCGCAAAGACACAACAGGGTTCTTGTCGTTATCGCGGTCAACCGTTAGTTGTGAACCGGACGAAATCATGCGGGCACGGTGGGCGGCCAGCAGGACCAAGTCAAACCGGTTGTCGACCTTGTCGATACAATCTTCTACGGTGACGCGAGCCATGGACTATCGCTCCGTTGTGGTTGGGACGAAATATGTGGATGATTGGGGCTAGTTATAGGGGCCGGGACGATTTCGCAAGGTCAATTTGTGATTTGGCCTCGCCAAACGGCTCTGCTACCCCCACATTGGGGCTGGGAAGGGTGGTTTTCCGGGCTGCCATCGAGGGCGGCGCCGGGGATATGAAAGTCCGCCATAACTATACCTTGATTGCCCCGACTTCTCCGGATTTGCGGTTTCGACGGGTCTCAGCGGCACTTTAGAAATGCGCGGCCTGCTGTCGCCGCGCCAACAATAAAACGATCAAACACGAACTCTACGCGAGCAAACTGAATGTCACCTTCCTCTACCGACAAGATCGCGCTCTTCATCGACGGAGCCAATCTCTACGCGACGGCGAAAACTCTGGGCTTCGACATCGATTACAAGCGCTTGCTGAAGGAGTTTCAGAGCCGCGGGACATTGTTGCGGGCGTTCTACTACACCGCGATCATCGAGGATCAGGAATACTCCTCGATCCGCCCATTGATCGACTGGCTGGACTACAACGGCTACACCGTCGTCACCAAGGCGACCAAGGAATTCATCGACGCCTCCGGCCGCCGCAAGGTCAAGGGCAACATGGACATCGAGCTCGCCGTGGATGCCATGGAGCTCGCCGAGCATATCGACCAGATGGTGCTGTTCTCCGGTGACGGCGACTTCCGCTCCCTGGTCGAGGCCGTCCAGCGCCGCGGCGTGCGGGTCACCGTGATCTCCACCATCGCCAGCCAGCCGCCGATGATCGCCGACGAGCTTCGCCGCCAGGCCGACGTCTTCACCGACCTCGTCGAGCTGCAATCCAAGCTCGGCCGCGACCCGTCCGAACGCCCTGCCCCGCGCGACCGCGGTGAGCGTGGCGAACGTCACCACGCCCCGCAATTCCTCCAGCGCGCAACCACGATGGCGCCGAGGGGCGATGACGACTTCGAGGAGTGAGGCGGCCCGGTCAAGCCGCCAGCCCTCCACCGTCGTTCCCGACCGCGATTGTCCGTTCTGTCCGCGTCTGGTCGCCTTTCGCGAGGCGAACCGGGCGCGCGAGCCGTTGTGGCACAATGCGCCGGTCGCGCCCTTCGGCGACATCAGGGCGCGTCTCCTGATCGTCGGTCTCGCGCCGGGGATGCAGGGCGCCAACCGCACGGGACGGCCATTCACCGGCGATTATGCCGGCGACCTGCTCTACGCCACGCTGCTCGAATACGGGTTTGCTGAGGGTACCTATCAGGCGCGTCCCGATGACGGCCTGAAGCTGATCGACTGTCGGATCGCCAACGCCGTGCATTGCGTGCCGCCGCAGAACAAGCCGCTGCCGGCCGAGATCAACACCTGCCGGCAGTTTCTGGTCGCGAATCTCGAGACGATGCCGAAGCTGCGCGCGATCATCGCGCTCGGGCGAATTGCGCACGACAGCGTGCTCAAGCCGCTGAAGCTGAAGGCCTCCCAGGCCCCCTTCGGCCATGGCGCCGTGCATCAGGCCGGCCCGTTCAAGCTTTACGACAGCTATCACTGCTCGCGCTACAACACCAACACGGGCGTGCTGACGGCGGACATGTTCCGGTCGGTGTTCGCGAAGGTGAAGGCGGATCTCGATTAGGCGGCCTTTGCCGGATTGGCCTTCAACCAGTCCAGGACGTCGCCGGCGTTCCGGTCGGGCGGAAAGACCGGGTAAAACACATGCGTGATCCTGGCGTCGTCGATCACAAGGGCAAGGCGCTTGATCAGCGTCAGGCCTGCGACCTCCATCGTCGGCAGCTTCAGCGCGCGCGTCAGCGCCAGTTTCTCGTCCGACAGCACCGGGAACGGCAGATGCAGCCGTGAGGCCATCTCGGTCTGGTAGTCGTTGCTCTGGGTCGAGAGGCCGAACACCTGGGCCGCGCCCGCCGCCTTGAGCTCGGCGAACAGGTCGCGAAACGCACAAGTCTGCGGCGTGCAACCCCGCGCGCCCGGGATCATGTCCCAATCGTCGACCAGCGAGATCTTGCCGGGCTCGCCGGTGCGAGGATAGGCGAACACCACGGTGCGGCCGCGCAGCGCCGACAGCGTGACCGACCTGTCGTCGGTCGCGCGCAGGCCGATCGGCGGCAGAATCATGCCCTTCAGGTGCGCGGCGCCGCCGTCATCTTCGGGCGCTGGAATCTTGCTCCAATCGACCTCGAGCAGGTTCCTCTGGGTCATCCCGCTATCCCCTCGCCCGCATCAGGCGGCCCTTCTCCCGGCTCCAGTCGCGCTTCTTCTCGGTCTCGCGCTTGTCGTGCAGCTTCTTGCCCTTCGCAACCGCGAGCTGCAGCTTGGCGCGGCCACGCTCGTTGAAATAGAGCTTGAGCGGGATCAGCGTCATGCCCTCGCGATCGACCGCGCCCATCAGCTTGTTGATCTGCCGGCGATGCAGCAGCAATTTTCGCGGCCGCTTGGGCTCGTGATTGAAGCGGTTGCCTTGCAGATATTCGGGAATGGTGGCGTTGATCAGCCAGATCTCGCCGTTCTTGGAATCGGCGTAGGATTCCGCAATCGTGCTCTTGCCGTTGCGGATCGACTTGACCTCGGTGCCGGTCAGCGCAATGCCGGCCTCGATCGTGTCCTCGATCGCATAGTTGAAGCGGGCCTTGCGATTTTCCGCCATGACCTTGATCGGACGTTCGTTCTTATCGGCCATCGCAGACAAACCTGATCAAGATGCGTACGGATTCTAACAGTTCGGATGAAGCGCGCGCGTCACTTCTTGAGGAGATCGCGGATTTCGGTCAGCAGCTCGACCTCGGCGGACGGCTTTGGCGGAGCGGCGGGCGCGGCCTCCTGCTTGCGCTTCAGGGTGTTCATGGCGCGGATCACCAGGAACAACACGAAGGCGACGATGATGAAGTTGATCGTCAGCGTGAGGAAGCTGCCCCAAGCAAGGACGGCGCCTTGCTTTTTCGCGTCAGCTAAGTTGGTGGCGGTGACCGCCTTCGACAAGGGGGTGAAGTAGTTCGAGAAGTCGAGCCCGCCGGTGACGGCGCCGATGATCGGCATGATGACATCGCCGACCAGCGAATTGACGATGGCGCCGAAGGCCGCGCCGATGATGACGCCGACCGCGAGATCGACGACATTTCCCTTCATGGCGAACTCGCGGAACTCCGTGAGCATCCGCCTGCCGCTTTGGTCGATCGCGCTCATGAAAGGTCCCCCGAACGGCTAACGCCTCAATTCAGCAGACCGGCATGAACCATGGCGGCGCGCACGGCCAGGCGCGTCGGCTCGGAGACCGGCACCATCGGCAGCCGCAGCGTCTCGTCCAGCTTGCCGAGCAGCGACATCGCATATTTGATCGGCGCCGGATTGCTCTCGATGAAGAGGTTGTTGTGCAGCGGCATCAGCTTGTCGTGCAGCCTCAAGGCCGTGGCGTGGTCGCCCTTCTGCCAGGCGGTGTGGAACTCCGAGCACAGGCGCGGCGCGACGTTCGAAGTGACCGAGATGCAGCCGTGGCCGCCATGGGCCATGTAGCCAAGGATGGTGGCGTCCTCGCCCGAGAGCTGGTTGAACTCCTCGCCCATCGCGGCGCGCTGCTGCGACACGCGCACCATGCTGGCGGTGGCGTCCTTGACGCCGGCGATGTTCTTCAGCTCCCACAGCCGCTTCATGGTGTCGACCGACATGTCGATCACCGAGCGCGGCGGGATGTTGTAGATGATGATCGGAATCCCGATCGCGTCGTTGATCGCCTTGAAGTGCTGGTAGAGCCCTTCCTGGGTCGGCTTGTTGTAATAGGGCGTCACGACCAGCACCGCGTCCGCGCCCGCCTTCTCGGCGTGCTGGGAGAGCTCGATCGCCTCCTTGGTCGAGTTGGAGCCGGCCCCCGCGACGACAGGCACGCGGCCCTTGGCCTCGGCGATGCACCATTCGACCACCTTCTTGTGCTCGTCATGGCTGAGGGTCGGGCTCTCGCCGGTGGTGCCGACCGGGACCAGACCGTTGGTGCCCTCTGAAATCTGCCAATTGACCAGCGAGCGGAACGCCGCCTCGTCGAGCGAGCCGTTCTTGAACGGCGTGACCAAGGCGGTGAACGACCCCCGGAATTTCGTCTTGGCTGCCATGGACTTCCTCCGTACGCGGCTATCTCTGAGCAAGCGCCATTCATATCGGGTCTATCCCGCCGGTAAAAGGCCCGCTTCCGTGTGACGCACCGTTTAGGTCGCGATTTTGCCGCGGTGGTGGTGCAAATCGGCCCGCGGTAAGCGCCTGTTGGTATTTTGTCCGCATATTCAATCAAATACAGCTAGATCTTGAGCCACTTGACTGATTCGGGGCGACGAAACCCGTGACTTCATTCCCTCGCGCCGCTTGGCGATCCACCGGCCTGGTCGTGTGCCTGATGGCAGGGCTGTCGGTCGGCTGCGCCGCCCTGGCCAAGTCCAATGAGACGTCGGCCGAGACCGCCAAGGACACTGCGAAGCCAGCCGCCAAGGACGCTGCGAAGGGCTCATCCAAGGGAACTGGCAAGGAAGCCACGAAGGACGCCGCCAAGGGCGCGAGCAAAGGTGCGACTAGCGCGCCGGCCAAGGATGCGGCGAAGAAACCAGCCAAGGAGGCTGGCAAGGACGTTGGCAAGAGCGCCGGAAAAGACGCCGCGAAGGACAAGCCCAAGCCTGCCGCAGCAGCACCTGCGCCGAAGTCACACCCGGCCGCGAGCGGCTCGCCGCCGAAAACGGCCCCCGCGCCAGCCGTGACCGCCACCGTCAGACCTTCCGCGCCTGCTCCGAAACCCGCCGCCGCCCCGGTGCTGGCTCCGGCGACCCGCCAGCATGCCGCGCCGCGCAAGCCGGTCATACCGGCCGCGATCGCTGCGACGTCGTCGACGTCGCAGGGCGACAAGGAGACCCTGGAGAGCGTCATCGAGCTCGTGCGCGCGCGCAAGGGGGGTGAGGCCACGAACGCGAGCGCCAGCATCTCGGATCCGGTCGCGCGAAAACTCGCGGAATGGATCATCCTGCGCAGCGAGGACAATGGCGCCACCGTGGAGCGCTACCGCGCCTTCCTCTCCGCCAATCCGAGCTGGCCGTCGCAGACCTTCCTGCGCCGGCGCCTCGAAGCTGCGATGTGGGACGACAGGCGCGACGATTCCGTGGCGTGGTCGTGGTTCGCGAACGAGTCTCCGATCTCGGCCAAGGGCCGCTTCACGCTCGCCAAGGCGATGCTGGCGCGCGGCGACCGCGCCAATGCCGAACGGCTGGTGCGCGAGGCCTGGCGCAGCGATCCGATGTCGGAGGACACCGAGAACAACGCGCTCGACCAGTTCGGCGCCCTGCTGACGCCGGGTGACCAGAAGGCGCGGATGGACACCCTGCTCTACGGTAGCGAGAACGAGGCCGCGCTGCGCGCTGCAAAGCGCCTCGGCGCCGGCTATGTCGCACTCGCCAAGGCCCGCATCGCCGCCGTCAAGAAGGCGCCAAATGCACGCGCGCTGCTCGACGCGGTGCCGCGCGAGCTGCACAGCGATCCCGGCTTCATCTTCAGCAAGATCCAGCTCCTGCGCCGCGAGGAGAAGTTCGCCGAAGCCGCCCAGCTCATGCTGTCCGCGCCGAAGGATCCGAACCGGCTCCACAATCTCGACGAATGGTGGATCGAGCGGCGCCTGCTGGCGCGCAAGATGATCGACACCGAGGAATTCCGCAGCGCCTATCTGATCGCGCGCGATGCGGCGCTGCCCTCGCGCGACATCTACAAGACCGAGCAGGAGTTCACCGCCGGGTGGATCGCGCTTCGCTTCCTCAACGACCCCGCCGCCGCCGCGCAGCATTTCGCCCGCATCGGGGTCGGCAGCGCCAATCCGACCGCGCTGGCGCGTGCCGGCTATTGGCAGGGCCGCGCCGCGGAAGCGATGGGCCGCCAGCAGGAGGCGCGCAACGCCTATGCCCGCGCCGCCGAGCAATCGACCAGCTATTACGGCCAACTCGCCCGCGCCAAGCTCGGCCTTCCCCAGATCGAGCTCAACAGCCAGCCGCGCGGACGCGGCGCCGAACGGCTGGAGATCGTGCGCGCCGCGCAACTGCTCTACGAGCTCGACGAGCGCGAGATGGCGATCCCGCTGCTCGCGGACATGGGCGAGAACGGCGACCCCGAGGCGCTTGCCGGTCTCGGCGAACTGACCCAGCGCTATAGCGACGCGCGCGGCATGCTGCTGGTCGGCAAGGCCGCGCTCAACCGCGGCCTGCCCTTCGACTTCTACGCCTACCCCGTCAACGGCATTCCGCAGTTCACGCCGATCGGCCCCGAGGTCGAGCGCAGCATCGTCTACGCGATCGCCCGGCAGGAAAGCGCGTTCAATCCCAAGGTGGTCTCGCCGGCACAAGCCTACGGGCTGATGCAGGTGACACCGGACGCCGCGCGCTATGTCTGCAAGCGGCACGGCGCGAATTACGATCTGGGCCGGCTGAAGAACGATTCGGTCTATAACGCCACGCTC
This sequence comes from Bradyrhizobium sp. 138, assembly GCF_023074075.1. GTDB lineage: Bacteria > Pseudomonadota > Alphaproteobacteria > Rhizobiales > Xanthobacteraceae > Bradyrhizobium. The sequence goes on from NZ_JADPKT010000007.1 coordinate 212,918, forward strand.
GGCTCGGCCGAGCTCGGCGGACTGCTCGAGGATTACCGCGGCTCCTACATCATGACCTTTGCCGCCTACAATGCCGGCCGCGGCAGTGTGAAGAAGTGGATCGACCGCTACGGCGACCCGCGCGACCCGAAGGTCGACGCGGTCGATTGGGTCGAGCTGATTCCGTTCTCGGAGACGCGCAATTACGTGCAGCGGATCATGGAAAACCTTCAGGTCTACCGCGCCCGCTTCGGCGGCGGCTCGCGGTTGCAGATCGAGGCCGATTTGCGCCGCGGCGCCGGCAGCGTGGAGTAAGATGGGTCGGTGAAGCCGATCCTGCCCTGGGCCGTGGCCGGGGGCTTCGGCAAAATTCCATTACGCTGCCGGCCGCATGGCGATAGAACTGGAACAAGCATTGCCGCTGATCGGCTGGTGGGCTGCGGTCTGAACCCAACCTATGCCTTCCTGAAGCGTGCATCCCAATCGCATCGCGCTCTAGACCCCGCGCCTTGAGCTCAGGATTCGATCCTCACCACATCCTGTCGGGCGCGGACCGGCGGTGAGATGGGCGAACTGAAGTCGGCTGAGACCAATATGGGTTCGTCAGGCACATCGCCGGCAATCCCATCGCAGAAGCCTTGCAATCCTCCCACGACCGGTAGCTGCAGGAAATCGTGCTGCTGCCGCCCCACTCCCATTGCTGGAGGCACACCGGATAGTTGGGGTTCAAGACTTCGGCAGCCGCCGGCGCGAATACCGGAGTCACCACGGCAACCATCGATGTCGCGGCGAGCACGCTCAGCATCCGTCTCCAGATCGTCGAAATGTTCATGGCCAGAAGCTCCTTACCGTGCTCTCGAACGATCCACCATTTAGGTGCTCGGTGCACGGCTCACAAATAAAAACCCCGGCAGTTTCCTGCCGGGGTTCTCTAACCAATCCGAGGATTGATCTTAGAAGGTGCGCTGAGCGCGGAGCAACAGGATCAGCGAGTTCTGATCCTTCAGCTCGTACACAGCTGCCGGCTTCGCGGCAGTTGCGACCGCAGTGTTCGCACCGCTGACCGTACCGGAGTACTTCTGATCCAGACGCGAATAGCTCAGGTCGGCCGTGAACGCCAGGTTCTTGACCGGAGTCCAGACGGTGTTGATGCCGATAACGCCGAAGTTGAAGTCCGGGTTACAGGTCGCACCAGCCGACGGGCCGAGAGCAGCGAAGTTCGCGCAGATCAGCGCCTTGGCATTGGTGCTGTAGCTCAAAGCACCATAGCCGCCGTAGATCGCGCTGATCCAGTTCGGGCTCCAGTTGTGGGTGTAGCCACCGCGGACGCCCCAGGTCTTCGTGGTCTCGATACCACCGCCGGCAGCGCTGAACACGCCGTCAGTGATACCAGCGAAACCGACGCTCTGGTAGGCGCCAGCCACGCCCGTGCCGCTGTACATGAAGAACGACTGCGGGAACAGGATCTGGAAGTTCTCCCTCGACATGCCGTCGGTGTAGACCGCCTGCAAGTTGATCGAGTCGCCCGCACCGGTCGGGATGTTCTTGATCGACAAGGAGCCCTGCACAGCCCAGCCCCACTTGTCCGACGGGTGACCCGTGGGTTCCGTCGTGCCGTAGTAGCCGGCATGCAGCTCATGCGCAGCAACCGACAATTGGGCAAGACCCCAGGCCTGGTCTACGCGGACCGCGCCGACGATGTCGGGCGAGCGCGTTCCACCCCAGCCGTTGTTGCCGTAGACGCCCTGAACAAACGTCGCAGCATTGGCAGCGTTGATGTTCCACAGGTTGCCCTGGCCGTTCGACTGAGTGGTCGGATCTTCGATCGCGATCGAAGCGGTGACGCCCTGGCCGAAGTCAGCGGTGTAAGCGACCTGGTTGATACCGGTCACGTGGTTGGAACCGCCCGGAATGGTATCGGGACCGCCAGCCGGATAGCTCTGCCACGGAGCGTCGAAGATCGAGACGGTGCGGCCGAAGGTGAAGCCAGCGAACTGGATGAACGCATGGTAGAGGCCGAGCGTCGCCGAACCGGTCGAGAAGGTCGACGGGTTGCTGCCAGTGACGTTCTGCGAATCATAGCTGAAGATCGTGTCGGCGTAGGTACGAACAACGCCGTACTCGGTCGCCGTGCGGGTGTCGATGTTGAAGTCGAGACGAGCGCGGCTGTAGAAGTAGTTCGTCAGACGGTTGTTCGAGCCACCGTTCGAGGTGCTCGCGCTCTGCCTGAAACCATAGTCGCCAGCGCCACCGAGAACCATGTCAGCGCGGACGTAACCACCCAGCTTGATGCAGGTGTCGGTGCCCGGGATGTAGTAGAAACCCGCACCGTACAGGGAGCAGATCTTCACGTACTCGACCGCCTTGGCCTTCACGGGGAGATCGGCTGCCTGAGCTCCGCCCACGGCGATCAGACCCGCCGCTGAGCCGAGCAAAAGGCTCTTTACCAACTTCATGTTAAACCTCCAAGTTGCTCTCAGGGAAGGTCACTGACCGGACGGCCAATTCCCCAACTCCCTCTAAATCACCGCTTTCGGTTCCTTCGCGTCTTCGGACACACCCGCATGAACGCGAGGGACTTAAGCGAATGACCTAAACGGGACGACCTCGGGATGCCCCCCTCCGTCGCTCAGTCACAATTACCGAACGTCCTTGCACACACAACAAGAGAACGCTCCGAAACGCGCCGGTAGAGCGTGTTTTCCAACGGGTGTTGCACAAATAACACGCAGATGTGATCAAGTCGCCCTTGCAACACTTTGTTTACATTGATGTTTTCGGAGCGGTTCCAAACGCCATCAAAGTTCCCCACATGAGGCGCCGCGCGCGAGGCCGCGGCTTGAGCCAGCTTTGAGCCGCTCGAATCGTGGAATCAGAGGAGACTCAATGTGCAGGCATCAACCGCCTCCCCGCCGCGCAATCCGACGCGAACAGGCCGCTGCAAACGCCTCCGGCGCCCCGGGTGACGCTCTCTGTCACTCTCTATATGGAGGTCATGGCCGTGGGACGATCGGGCTCGACAGTTCGGCGAGCCAGGATCTGGCGGCGCTCGTCCCTTCTAGGCGCCTTGAATTCCTCGGAAATTCGGCGCCATGCCCTCGTCCGACCGCAAACCCGCCTCGTTTCGCAAATCACTGGGAATATTCGAGCGAAAACACGCGCTTCCAAATTGACCAGCCCGAGCAAATAGATGCATAAGGCTCGCACCGGAGAGGTGGCCGAGTGGCTGAAGGCAACGCTTTGCTAAAGCGTCATACGGTCTCAAGCTGTATCGAGGGTTCGAATCCCTCCCTCTCCGCCACGCGCCAGCAGAATCCCATCAGCGGAATCAAGGTCTCCGCATCTTTTCGGCGGAAAGGGATCAGCGATGCCGACACGAGAGCTCCGAGCAAGGATGGTCACGGAGAGCCCACGCGATTTGCGCGTCCTTGTAGAGTTTTGCACCATTTCGCCCGAGCACTGCCCCCTAGATCGGATCCAGAAATCCATCGCATGTCACAACAAGGCCGCAACAAGGGCGCCTCGGCCCCCCCCTCACTCCATCCGTCAGCTATTCTGGACCAGGCCATTGCGGCCCACCGTTCGGGCAATCTGCCGGACGCTGAACGGGCCTACACGACGATCCTGAAGGGCAGCAGGACGCATGCCGTCGCGCTCCATATGCTGGGGCTGTTGCACGCCCAGCGCGGTCATTTTTCGGACGCCGAGCCTTTGCTGAAGAGGGCCGCGCGCGTCGATCCCGGCAATCCCGACGTACTCTTCAACTATGCCAACGTGCTACGTGCATTAGACAAGCCGGATGATGCGCTCGCCTGGCTTGCGAAGGTGATCGCCCTGGCTCCGAACTTCGCGGACGCGCATCTCAATCGCGGAGCGATCCTTATTGCGCAGCAGCAGCCTCGCGAAGCCATAGCCGAGTTTGATCGCGCCATTGCGATCGCACCGTCGAGCGCCGCGTTCGCCAACCGAGGCAGCGCGTTGCAGCAGCTTGGTCTACTCGAGAAAGCGCGTGACAGCTACCGCCGCGCCATCGAGATTGCACCGGCCGACCCACAGAACCATTTCGCGGTCTCTGAGGTTCTTGGCCAGTTGGGACACGACGACCAAGCGATCGCGGCGCTGGAACGAACGGTCGCACTTGATAAGACATTCCCGTTTGCGCTGAGCAACCTTGTCGCTTGCAAACGGAAGCGCGGCGACTGGAGCAGTTTTGAACGTGAACAGGCCGCCATGGACGAGGCTGTCGAGGCAGGCGTGCCGGTCGACCCCTTCACCTTCTTTCATGTCTCCTCATCGCCTGCGCGCCAATTGACCTGCGCGAAGACCTATGTCGCCAAGGTGGCCCCGGACGGGGGTGCCGCCAGGCCTGCAACGCCGAGACCGGCGTCGCGGCTCCGGGTCGCGTATATGTCGGCCGATTTTCGCAGTCATGCCACCGCGTATTTGATGGCCGGGGTCTTCGAGGAGCATGACCGCGAGCGCTTCGACGTCACCGCCATCTCCTACGGGCCCGACGACGACAGCCAGATGCGCAAGCGCCTAAGGGCCGCATTCGAACGTTTTGAAGATGTCAGCGATCTCGCGGACGAGGACGTCGTCAAGCTGATCCGCCAGCTCGATATCGAGGTTCTCGTCGATCTCGGCGGCTTCACCGCCGGTGGGCGGCCGAAAATCATTGCGCGCCGGCCGGCTCCTGTCCAGGTCAGCTATCTCGGCTTTCCCGGCACGATGGGCGCCCCCTATGTCGACTACGTGATGGCCGACCGGATCGTCATCCCCGAAGCAGAGCAGCCCTATTACGCCGAGAAGGTGATCTATCTTCCCGATAGCTACCAGGCGACCGACGCCAAGCGCCCACTCCCGTCATATTCCCCGAGCCGGAGCCAGCTCGGACTGGCGGACGATGCGTTGGTCTACTGCGCGTTCAACAGAAGCCCCAAGATCACTCCCCCACTGTTCGGCGTCTGGATGCGGTTGCTCGACAAAACACCCGGGAGCGTCCTTTGGCTGCTGGATGGAGACCCGGCCGCCACGGAGAATCTGAAGCGCGAAGCCGTTGCGCGGGGGATCGCAGCCGAGAGAATCGTGTTCGCACCGCCCGTCCCTGCTGACGAGCATTTGGCCCGCCACCAGGTCGCCGATCTGTTCCTGGACACATTGCCTTACAACGCCCACACCGGGGCCAGCGACGCCCTCTGGGCCGGCTTGCCGGTCCTGACCTGCCTTGGCACCACCTTCGCCGGACGCGTTGCAGCCAGCCTCCTGAATGCTGTCGGCCTTCCTGAGCTGGTGACGCGATCACTGGACGAATATGAGGGCTTAGCGGTCCAGATCGCGCGTGATTCCGAACTTCGAGCCGCCCTCAAGAGCAAGCTGGCGGCACATCGGACCACTTGGCCTCTGTTCGATACTGCCCGGATGACGCGACACATCGAAAAGGCCTTCAATGAAATGTGGCGCCGCCACTGCGCTGGCGAAGCGCCGGCTTCGTTTGCCGTCTAAATCTCGTCATGAGGTCGCCTTGGCCTGAAGCCTCATGTCATTCCTTCCATGAGCTTAATCGCATATGACTGACAACGAACCGGACCTTTTGAACAACCTCATCCAGCCGGAACGGCTGACCTCGGTGGTTGATGTCGGAGCCAATCCGATCGATGGCGAGCCGCCCTACAAGGCGATGCTGCAACGAAGACTTTGTACCGTCGTTGGCTTTGAACCGCAGGACGAAGCGCTTGCAGAGCTCAATGCCCGCAAGAGCGATCTCGAGAGCTACTATCACTATGTCGTTGGGACTGGGCACAAGGCAAAACTGCGTCTGTGCCGGCTACCGGGAATGACGAGCCTGCTGCTTCCGGATCAGAATGTGCTGTCGCATTTTGCAAAATTTGCCGAATGGGGCAGCGTCGTCAGCGAACATCCGGTCCAGACCCGCCGGCTCGACGATATTGCCGAAATCCAGCATCTGGATTTCCTGAAAATTGACGTTCAGGGCTCCGAATTAGCAGTCTTCGGAAGCGGGCGGGAAAAGCTGAAGCAGGCAGTCGCCGTCCAAACGGAGGCCTCGTTTCTTTGCCTGTACAAGGACCAGCCAACCTTCGGCGATATTGATGGCGAACTGCGCAAGCAGGGGTTCATTCCTCACGCTTTTACGGCCGTCAAACAGCGCATGATCGCTCCATTGAGCGACCCGTCCAATCCCCACGCGGCCATGAACCAGCTACTGGAGGCCGATATCGTCTATGTGCGAAACTTCATGCGGCCGGCTGCCATGACGGTCGAGCAACTCAAGCATCTCGCAATGATCGCTCATCATTGCTACCACTCGTTCGACCTAGTCGCGAACTGCGTGCACCACCTGGTTGCGCGCAAGGCGATCCCCGATCGGGCGATTCACGATTACATGGCGTCGATCCAGCTTACGCAACGCTGAACTGATTGCACGATCGCCCGGGCCGGGGTGAATCGCTCAGTGGGCGGAAACCCACGCCCTCGCCTCACGCTGCGCGGCCGAGATCTCGATCTCCGACATCTGCCCGGCGACTTCCTGGCGCAGCGCCACGGCGTCCTTGCGGCCCTTCAGCGCGGCGAGGTTGAACCATTTATGTGCGGCGACGAGATCGACGAGGCCGGCGCGGCCGCTCGCCCAATAAATCCCACGCTCGAACAGCACGTCCGACAGCGCGCTCGCGTCGATCGGCGTTGCCGTCTCGATATTGAAAGTACCCTGAAACATCACGCATCCCCTTTGTTCTTGTGCCGCCTCGTTCCCCCGAGCGCGGCTCCCGTCCAACTCTGATGTGCATGACCCTTCCCGGGATCGTGCACTGTTCAACTCATCCCCAAGGCTTTCTTGCCTATTGCCAAGGCTTCTTGCCCATTGCCGTTTGCCGGCTTGTTGGAGGCGATGATGGCGGGCAAATTTGAATGGCAGTTTAAGTATCGCGATGAAGCAGACGTAAACGCGGAGGCGCGGCGCGAGCGCGAGGAATGCAAAAAGCCCTTATTTGACGGGCACTTCTGCGATTCGTCAGATTCGGTTTACCCTGCGATTTTGGGAGAACGATAACCATCGCGCGCGGTGGCGCGTGCCCGCGGCTGCCCACTCTCCGTCGTCACTCGCGAAGGCGCCAGGGCGATCGCGCTGGAAGACTGTTCGTCTGGGGCCTTCCTTCGAGACGCCCGCCTTTGGCGGGCCCTCAGGATGAGGACGGAATGTGCGGCAGCGGGTTCAACGGCCACCGATGCTACTGAGAAGCTGCGGCGCACTGGATCGGGCCGGGCGATGACACCGCACACGCGGAACGACGCGCGGACTGCGGGCCCCAACATGCACGCGGCACGTCGCGCTGCTCAATGGCAGAGCGGCCACGTCATGGTCAGAACAGCAATGTCTGGGAAAGGAATGCCGGCAATGCCCCGGCCTCAGGAGAACGAGGGCGTCGGCGAACACGTCAGGACCAGATTTCACGTCGACCCGAAGGCCGCTTGTGAAATTGCGGAGCCCCTTGCGGAGAACCGCACCGAACGAAGAAAACTCGTTTCTTCTGCCGGACCGTCGAGAGAACGATCCGACCGTTGACCTGATGTCTCGCCGACACCCTCTATCGTCGATCAGAACCTTGAGGCGCTGATGACGTGCCGGCTGCTAGAGCCGGCAACTTCAGAAGTCGAAGTTACTTCTTCTTGGCGACCTTGCGGGTCTTCTTCGCAGTCTTCTTCACTGCGCTCTTCGCCTTCTTCGCCTTCTTTGCCTTCTTAGCTTTCTTGGCCATGTTGCCCTCCGATGTGTGAGATGGCTCTAATCGCTGCATGCAGTCGGGGATCGAGTGCACACTCATCCCGAATACACCAACACAACGAAAAAAACAGCGTCTCGCTTAAAGAAGTGTTGACGGCGTAAGGCGCGTGCGCTTGGCGAGCGCGATGCGGGTGCTCCGCACGAGGTGTTGGCCTGATCGCAGAAAGTGGGTGCATCGTGCATGCTCGCGACAGATGCGATTGCAAAAAAACACTATGCAGAAAGTATTTTCCTGCACTCACGCATTGCGCATCATCGACGCGATGACGCCTATCGCGACGGGCGCGATCACATCGCAAGGGCGCTCCGCGGACTCTGAGTCGCGACTTTTGGCAACGAAAATATTTTCATGGCCAACGGCGCGAGCGCCCGGCGAAGCGTGTTCAAGCCGCCGTTTTGCGCGAATCGCGTGACGGCGATTCGGACGCCGCATCGCCGTCGATCAGGATGAAGTTCACCGCCGAGGATGCGTACGAGCGTCGCGCCGCGAACGGAAAGCGAGGTGACGGACACGCTCCATCACCTCGTTCGAATGCGCTGGCGCTAGACGCCGAGCTTGGACTTGAGCAGGTCGTTGACGCTCTGCGGGTTGGCCTTGCCGCCGGACGCCTTCATCACTTGGCCGACGAACCAGCCGAGCGACTGCGGCTTGTCCTTGACCTGCGCGGCCTTGTCCGGATTGGCCGCGATGATGTCGTCGACAACCTTTTCGATCGCCGAGAGGTCGGTGACCTGCTTCATGCCGCGGCTTTCGACCACCGCGCGAGGATCGCCGCCCTCTTGCCAGACGATCTCGAACAGATCCTTGGCGATCTTGCCGGAGATCGTGCCCTCGCCGATCAGATCGATGATCGCAGCCAGCTGTTCGGCGTTGACGGGGGTGTCCGTAATATCCCGGCCTTCCTTGTTGAGACGACCGAACAGCTCGTTGATCACCCAGTTCGCCGCCACCTTGCCGTCGCGCGCGCGGTTGGCGAGCCTGTCGAGCACGGTCTCGTAGAACACCGCGCTCTCGCGCTCGGCGACCAGCACGCTCGCATCATAGGCCGACAGGCCGAGATCGGCGACGAAACGCGTTTTCTTCTGGTCCGGCAGCTCCGGCAGCTCCGCCTTCAGCGCGTCGACGAACGCCTGGTTGAACTCCAGCGGCAGCAGATCGGGATCGGGGAAGTAGCGATAGTCATGCGCCTCTTCCTTGGAGCGCATCGAGCGCGTCTCGCCCTTGTTGGGGTCGTAGAGCCGCGTCTCCTGCTCGATCGCGCCGCCGTCCTCGAGGATCTCGATCTGGCGCCGCGCCTCGTACTCGATCGCCTGCCCGATGAAGTTGATCGAGTTCATGTTCTTGATCTCGCAGCGGGTGCCGAGCGGTCCGCCGGGCTTGCGCACCGAGACGTTGACGTCGGCGCGCAGAGATCCCTTCTCCATGTCGCCGTCGCAGGTGCCGAGATAGCGCAGGATCGAGCGCAGCTTGGTCACATAGGCCTTGGCCTGCTCGGCATCGCGGATATCGGGCTTGGACACGATCTCCATCAACGCCACGCCGCAGCGATTGAGGTCGACAAAGGACATGGACGGCGACTGGTCATGCAGCAATTTGCCTGCATCCTGCTCCAGATGCAGCCGCTCGATCCCGATGGTGGCGACCTTGCCGCCGTCCAGTTCGACGACGACCTCGCCCTCGCCGACGATCGGCGACTTGTACTGGCTGATCTGGTAGCCCTGCGGCGAGTCCGGATAGAAATAGTTCTTGCGGTCGAACACCGAGCGCAGATTGATCGCAGCGTTGAGGCCGAGCCCGGTTCGGACAGCCTGCCTGACGCACTCCTCGTTGATGACAGGCAGCATGCCCGGCATCGCCGCATCGACCAGCGAGACATGGCTGTTGGGCTCGCCGCCGAACTCGGTCGAGGCGCCGGAGAACAGTTTCGACTGCGAGGTGACCTGCGCATGCACCTCCATGCCGATCACGACTTCCCACTCGCCGGTCTGGCCCTTGATCAGTTTTCCCTGTCTGACTGACGCGTTCATGCTTTTCCATCCCCGAGCAGCGCGGAAACCACCCGCTCCCACTCCGCTTCCAATGAATCCTTTGCCGTTGGCTGCCCGGCCTGGCGGTACCAGTAGCCGGCATTGCCGAGATCGCCTTCGACGCGGTGCAGATAGGCGTGCACCCAGGCCGCCTCACGGCTGCTGTCGTCCTGAACGATCTTGTGCGCGCGGTCCCAGTCGCCCTTGGCGGCCCACCAGAGACCTCTCAGCGGCGCGTTCAGGTCCGGCGCGGGCGCCGCACCGTCGAGGCTCGCGATGAAGGCCGCGACATTCACCACCACCTCGCGGGCGTGAAGCGGCCGGCCGCCTGCTCGATCACCTCGCCGAGCGAGAACAGCGTCTCCTCGTCGAAGGGCCGTCCGATCAGCTGCAGGCCGAGCGGCAGGCCTTGCGCGTCCTTGCCGGCGGGCACGGCGATGCCGGGCAGGCCGGCCATGTTCACGGTCACCGTGAAGATGTCGTTGAGATACATCTCGACCGGATCGGCGCCGCCCTTCTCGCCGATGCCGAAGGCCGCCGAGGGTGTTGCCGGCGTGAGGATGGCGTCGACGCCCTTGGCGAAGCAGTCCTCAAAATCCTTCTTGATCAGCGTGCGCACCTTTTGGGCGCGCAGATAATAGGCGTCGTAATAGCCGGCCGAGAGCACATAGGTGCCGATCATGACCCGGCGCTTCACCTCCGCGCCAAAACCTTCGGCACGGGTGTTCTCATAGAGCTCCTTGATGTTCCTGCCCTGGTCGCGCAGGCCGTAGCGCACGCCGTCGTAGCGCGCGAGGTTGGAGGAGGCCTCCGCCGGCGCCACGATGTAATAGGCCGGCAGCGCGTATTTGGTGTGCGGCAGCGACACCTCGACCAGTTCGGCGCCCGCCGCCTTCAGCCAGGCCGCGCCCGCTTCCCAAAGCTTCTCGATCTCGGCCGGCATGCCGTCGAGGCGGTACTCCTTAGGAATACCGATCCTCATGCCCTTCACGGACTTGCCGATCGCAGCTTCGTAATCCGGCACGGGAATGTCGACCGAGGTCGTGTCCTTCGGATCGTGGCCGGCCATCGAGCGCAGCAGCATCGCGCTATCGCGCACGCTGCGCGCGATGGGACCGGCCTGATCGAGCGAGGAGGCAAAGGCGACGATGCCCCAGCGAGAGCAGCGGCCATAGGTCGGCTTGATGCCGACGGTCGCGGTGAACGCCGCCGGCTGGCGGATCGAGCCGCCGGTGTCGGTCGCGGTCGCGCCCATGCAGAGCAGCGCCGCCACGGCGGAGGCCGAGCCGCCGGACGAGCCACCCGGCACCAGCGTCGTGTTGCTTCCATCGCGCCGCCAGGGATTGCCGACGGGGCCGAAGCACGAGGTCTCGTTCGACGAGCCCATCGCGAACTCGTCATTGTTGAGCTTGCCCAGCATCACGGCGCCGTCGCGCCAGAGCTGCGAGGTGATGGTCGACTCGTAAGTCGGCACGAAATTGCCGAGGATCTTCGAGCACGCCGTGGTGCGCACGCCCTTGGTCGCGAACAAATCCTTGATGCCGAGCGGGATGCCGGCGAGCGGGCCGGCCTCACCCTTGGCGATCTTGTCGTCTGCGGCCTTCGCCATGTCGCGCGCCTGGTCCGGCGTTTCCATCACGAAGGCATTGAGCACGCGCGCGGCTTCGATCGCGGAGAGGTGCGCGTCGGTCAGCTCGAGGGACGTGAAGGTCTTGTCGGCGAGACCCTTGCGGGCCTCGGCGAGCGTCAGCGATGTCAAATCGGTCATTTGTTGATCGGGCTGCAGAAGAACGGAGACAGGGTCTTGTCGTTGGCCGGGTCGTCTTTTTTGGCGGCGGCTTTCGCAGCGGCCTCGATCTCGTCGAGCACGGCATTGACGGCGACGTTGGGATCGGCAGCCTTGCCCTGCCGCTCCATCTTGTCGAGATAGTTCATGTAGGCCTGATAGGCCTTCTCATCGTCGCAAAGCAGACACATCGGACAACGTCCCAAGACCCTTTAGTTTTGACGCGTTTTCGCGAACCGGCTTCCACTTCGCTCGAAAACGCTATGCTACTCGACGACCTTGGGCACCAGGAAGAAGTGCCCCTCGGTCGCGGGCGCGTTGGCAACGATATCGTCGGCGATCTCGCCGTCATTGACCACGTCCTGCCGCTTCTTCATCTGCATCGGGGTGACCGAGGTCATCGGCTCCACGCCCTCGACATTGACCTCCGAGAGCTGCTCGACGAAGGCGAGCATGGCATTGAGCTCGCCCTGAAGATGCGGAACCTCGCCCTCGGAAACCGCAATACGCGCCAGATGCGCGATGCGGCGGACGGTAGCTGCGTCGACGGACATTATATAAGGCCTCTCACGGCAAAACCTATGTGCCGTATAGCAGAGGCCGGTTTTGCGCCGCAACCGGCGCTTCCTACCTATCCCGCAAGCGCTTTCATGCGGGCAAGCGCAGAATTGGCGAGATCCCGGGTCAACTCGGCCGCAGGGACCTCCCGGCCGAGGGCCACGGCCTGCCCGGCCCAGAGATTGGTGAAATCGACCTTGCCCTGCTTTTCGGCAGCCGCCTTCAGCGGCGCCAGCGCGGTCGCGGCATGGGGAAAGGGAGGCGCATCCGGCGAGACCGGACCAGCCTCGCGCATCAGGCGGTTCTGGACCCCGCGCGCCGGACGGCCGGTCATGACATTGGTGATGACGGTGGAATCGTCCCGGGCTTCGGCGAGCGCCTTGCGGCCACCCGCGCTGACCTTCGACTCCGGACAGCGCAAGTAAGCGCTGCCGAGCTGAACGCCGGCGGCGCCGAGCGCAAGGGCCGCGGCAATGCCGCGCCCGTCGGCGATACCGCCGGCCGCGATGACGGGCACCTTCACGGCATCGGCGACCTGCGGCACCAGCGCGAAGGTGCCGGGCTGCTCGGCGATCTCATCGGTCAGGAACATGCCGCGATGGCCGCCCGCCTCCGCGCCCTGCGCGATCACGGCGTCGACGCCGCGCTCTTCGAGCCAGACCGCCTCCTTCACCGTCGTCGCCGACGAGATGACGAGGCAGCCGGCGGCCTTCACCCGCTTCAGCAGCGCCTGCTCCGGCAATCCGAAATGGAAGCTGACGACTTCCGGCTTCAGCTCCTCGACCACCTCGCAAAAGGCCGCATCGAACGGCGCGCGGTTCGCAGCAGTGATCGGCGCTGCGGGATCGAGACCATGCTCGGTGTAATAGCCCGTGAGCCGCTGCTTCCAGCGCGCCTCCGCTTCGCGCGTCAGCTCGACCGGCGTGTGGCAGAAGAAGTTCATGTTGACCGGCGCCTTGACGCGCTGGCGGATCAGGCCGACCTGCTCGCGCGCCTTCTCCGGCGAGATCATCGCGCAAGGCAACGAGCCGAGCGCCCCGCCCTGCGCCACCGCAATCACCAGCTCCGCATCCATCACACCGGCCATCGGCGCCAGCACGATCGGGAATTCGGTCTTGAAGAGGTCGATCAATCGACGGTCAGGCCACATGGTTTGCTCTCTCGTGGTTCAGGCAAGCGGTGCGATGGAATTACGCCGGCCGGTCAGCAGTTGCTCCGCCTCCGTCGCAATCCGTTCGACGATCTCGGCGGCGGGCGGAATATCATGGATCAGCCCGACCGCCTCGCCGGCAAAGACAGCGGCGACCTCAAAATTGCCCGCGGCCTTCGCCGCAGCATATTCCTTGGCAACCTCGCCCGCCCTTTGCATCAGCTCGATCTCACGGCCGGTCCAGCGCCTGATGTGTTCGTTGACCAGCGTTCGTGCCGTAAACGGGGCCGGCCAGAACAGGCTGCGCGACCAGTCAGCGACAACGCCGCGCACCGTGTCGTTGCTGCTGGCCATGCGAATGCGCTCCTTGGCCTCCTGCGCGCCGTTGGCCTCCACGCTCGCATAGAAGCGCGTGCCGATCAGCACGCCGGACGCGCCCAGCATCATCATGGCGGCAAGGCCCCTTCCGTCGGCGATCCCGCCGGCCGCGACAACAGGCACGCGTCCGGCCGCGAGATCGACCATCGCGGGCACGATGTCGACCGTGGTGCGCGATGCGCCATGGCCGCCGGCTTCGGTGCCCTGCGCGATCAGGATCTCCGCGCCGGCATCGAGCGCCTGCTTGGCCATGTCCTCGCTCTGCACCTGGCAGATCAATCGCGCGCCGGCCGCCTTGACCCGCGGCGCGAACGGCGCGGGATCGCCGAATGACAGCATGATGGCCCGCGGGCTAGCGTCGAGCGCGATGTCGAGCAGTTCGGCCTGTTTTGCCAGGCTCCAGGTGATGAAGCCGATACCGAACGGCTCAAGGCCCTTCAGCCCTGCGGCCTCTGTCTGAAGCCGGGCGCGGTCGCCGTATCCGCCACCCAGGATGCCGAATCCGCCGGCCTCGCTGACAGCGCGGGTCAGCCGGCTGCCCGCGATCGTATCCATGGGGGCCGACAGGATTGGATGCCTGATCCCGAGCATCTCCGTCAGCGGCGTGGCGATCGGCATGGGTTCTCCCACTCTGGACAGGAAGATTAGGCGCGAATAACATTCTTCAAAATTGAATTCTACAGAACTCTGCCATCTCAAAAGAGAAACGGACCATGGAACTCGGCGACCTCAAGACCTTTGCCGCCGTCGCCCGGGCCGGCGGCATCACCCGCGCCGCGGAGGAGCTGAACACGGTGCAGTCGAACGTCACCCAGCGCGTGAAGGCGTTGGAGGCGGAGATCGGCACGGCGCTGTTCGAACGCCATAGCCGCGGCATGACGCTGACCGGCGCCGGCAAGCGCCTCCTGCCCTATGCACAGCGGATGGCCGCGTTGTCGCGCGAGGCCGTGCTGGCCGCGCGCGACGATGGCGAGCCAAAGGGACCACTTGCGATCGGCTCGATGGAGACGACCGCGGCGGTGCGGCTGCCGCCGCTGCTCGCCGATTTCCACCGCCGCTTTCCCGCCGTGCGGCTCTCCTTGCGCACCGCGCCGACGGCCGACCTCGTCGCAGCCGTGCTCGAAGGTGCGCTCGACGGTGCCTTCGTCGCCGGTCCGATCGCGCATGACGACCTCATCGCGACAAGCGCCTTCCGCGAGGAGCTGGTGCTGGTCAGCGCGCGGCGCTGGACTTCGCTTGCCGAGCTGCGCGCCGGCACGCCGGAGTCCGGCCCGACCGCGCTGGTGTTCCGCACCGGCTGCACCTACCGCCAACGGCTCGAGCAGATCTTCGTCGAGTTCGGCTGGCCTTCGGCCGCACGTTTCGAGCTCGGCACGCTCGACGGCATGATCGGCTGCGTCGCCGCCGACATGGGCGTGACGCTATTGCCGCGTGCGGTCGTCGAACGCAGCGCCATGAATGGAAGCGTCTCGATCCATACGTTGAGCGCCTCGCATGCGCGCGTCGAGACGCTCTTCATCCAACGCTGTGCCGGACATCGAACCAGCGCGCTGAGCGGTTTTGCCGACTGCCTGAAATCCGACGAGGACGTCATCGCCGCTTGACGCGCGACGCTTCGTTCCATCGCGCGAAATTCACTGTCACAAATCTGTCGTATTTGAATCGATCGCGCGCTGCGCTCCGTTGAGCCCTCGCAGCGCAGCGCGTTGAATCATTTTGAAGCGCGCGCGCCTTCTGCGTTACGATGCGTCACTGGCCAGCGCAAAACCATAACCAAGCCTAACATCGGCAAAAACAGTGGGAGGACTATCGATGCGCAATACGCTCGTGTTGTGCTGCGTCGCTGCGTTGTCGGCGATATCTGGAACTGCAAGCGCACAGGACTGGACCAAATCGAAATGGGGGCCGAACGACGAGATCGGCGCCGCCAACTACATGACGCCCGAAATCGTTGTGAAGGCCGCCTCGCTGGTGAAGACCGGCAAGACCTACGCACTCGGCATTCCCGTCACGCCGCAAACGCCGGCCTATCCGCCGCGCGCATTCAAGCTCACCATCGTGCAGCCCGGACAGGCCGGCAGCCCGGGTCTCGGTCCCAACAAGGCGACCTACAACGACGACATCCTCGACACCTGGGTCGGTATCGGCAGCCAGCTCGACGGACTCGGACATCTCGGCGTCGAGCACGTCTATTACAACGGCAACAAGCTGGCTGATTTCGCCGATCCGAACGGACTGAAGAAGCTCGGCATCGAAAAAGTGCCGCCAATGGTCACGCGCGGCGTGCTGCTCGACATGGCCGCCTACTTCAAGACCGACGTGGTCAAGGAAGGCACCGCCTTCAACGTCAAGGAAATCGAGGAAGCCGCCAAGCAGCAGAACGTCGAGATCCGGCAAGGCGACGTCGTCATCTTCCACACCGGCTGGCTCAGCCTGATCGGCAAGGATGACAAGCGCTACTCGGCCGGCGAGCCCGGTCTCGGCGTCGAAGGCGCGAAGTACCTCACCGGCAAGGGCGTCGTCGCCATCGGCGCCGACACCTGGGCGCTCGAAGTGCTGCCGTTCGAATCCAAAAACGTGTTCGAGGTGCACCAGATCCTGCTCGCGATGAACGGGACCTACATCCTCGAAAACATGGACACCGCCGCGCTGGCCCGGGACAAGGGCTACGAATTCCTGTTCGTGCTGGGACAGCCGCGTTGGACCGGCGGCGTGCAGGCGATGATCAACCCGATCGCGATCCGCTGATGTGCTACCCCGGGCGAGGCGTCTCATGCCTCGCCCGTCCCCTCCTTACCGCGGCCTGAGCTGCCACCGCCGCAGCGCCACGACGGCCCAGATCGCTTCGACCAGGCCGAACGGCCAGGCGCCCTGGAGAAAACCGTAGGCCGAGCCTAGTCCGCAGGACGCCGCAAACAGCAGCACGAACCAATGGCTGCGGTCTTCCATCGCATAACAGACCAGCATCGCCGTGACGGCGAACAGGCCGAATAATGTCAGCGCATCCATGTTCCGGGGTTCACTCCGCAGCGCGACGCATGATATGCGCTAAATCCATGCCGGCTCTTATCCTGCCTCTCGTCGATGCTGCAACCCACTGGCCCGCGCGCGGCGCGCTGGTCGGGCTCGACCTCGGCACCAAGACCATCGGCGTTGCCGTGTCCGACCCGGACCGGCGGCTTGCGACCGGCGTCGAAACGATCCAGCGCAAGGCGTTCAAGCAGGATGCCGCCCGCCTTCTCGCAATTGCGGCCGAGCGCAAGGCGGCCGGCTTCGTGCTGGGCCTGCCCATCAACATGGACGGCAGCGAGGGCCCGCGCGCGCAATCCACCCGCGCCTTCGCCCGCAATCTCGCCGGCCTGACCGCCCTGCCCATCGGCCTCTGGGACGAGCGCCTCTCGACCGCGGCGGTCGAGCGCGAGCTGATCGGCATGGATGTCAGCCGCGCCAAGCGCGCCGAGGTGATCGACGAGCATGCCGCGATCTTCATCCTGCAGGGCGCGCTCGACCGCCTCGCCAATCTTCGCGCCGGCCCGGGGACTGACTGATCCATGGCCGTCGTGATTGCGGCGCTGCTGCCGGTGTTCATTCTCATCGTGCTCGGCGTGGTGCTGAAGCGCAGCCTGATGCGGCTCGACACGCAATGGCACGGGCTGGAGCGGCTGACCTATTTCGTGCTGTTTCCGATGCTGCTGATCCAGACGCTGGTGAAGGCCGACCTCTCCAAGGTGCCAGTCGCCGGCGTCGGCGGCGCGCTGCTGCTGTCGGCGCTCGCGATGTCGCTGCTCTGCCTCGCGCTCCGCCCGGCCCTTTCGCGGCTCGGCATCGACGGTCCCGCCTTCACCTCGATCTTCCAGGGCGCGACGCGCTGGCAGACCTTCGTCGGGCTGTCCGTCTGCGCCAACATGTTCGGCGATGTCGGGCTGGCGCTCGCCTCGGTGGCCATGGTCGCGATCATCCCCCTGGTCAATGTGTTCAGCGTCGCGGTGCTCGCCCATTATGCCGCGCCCGAAAAGCAATCCGGCCGCGCCATCGTCCTGACCTTGGTGCGCAATCCCCTGATCTGGGCCTGCGCGATCGGGCTCCTGGTCAATGTCGCCCACCTGCCGTTGCCAAAACTCTGGCATGAGGTGGCGGACGCGCTCAGCCGCTCCTCGCTCGCGATCGGCCTGCTCGTCACCGGCGCAGGGCTGCATCTGGAAGGCCTGCTGCGCCCGAGCGCTGGCGCCGCAATCGGCGTCGCTTTCAAGCTGGTGCTGATGCCGGCAATCGCCCTCGCTCTCGCCGTCTGGTTCGCCCTGTCGGGCGAGAGCCTCGCAATCGTCGCGATCTGCTCCGCCGTCCCGACCTCGTCGAGCGCCTATGTCCTGGCACGCCAGATGGGCGGCGATGCGCCGCTGCTGGCGCAGATCATCACGCTGCAGACGATTTTGGCCGCGATCACGATGCCGATCGCGATCGCGCTGGTGGCCTAGCTCCCCAGCCACATCGTCAGCACCACCGCTGTCAGATTGTTCAGCGCGTGCAGCACGATCGTCAGCCAGAGCGAATTGGCGCGATAACGCATGTAGCCGAACCACAGGCCGATGCAGAAGACCTCGGCGAGGAAGTACATGTCGTATTGCAGGTGCACGATCGTCCAGACCAGCGACGACAACAGGATCGCGCCAGGTATCCGCAGGAAGCTCGTCGACCAGCCACGGAACAGGAAGCCGCGCGCCAGAGTCTCTTCCGACATCGGCGCGGCCACGCTGAAGGCGAACAGAAGCAACAGCGCCGCGCCCTTGTCGCGACCGGATTTCAGCAGGTCGGTCATGAAGCCCGGCGTCGCCTCGCGGCCGAGCGCGCGCGACATCGTTTCCCAGACCAGCACGATCAGGATGAGGCCGACGGCGCCGAACAGCAGCTGCTTCCACGACGGCCAATGCAGCGCGAGATAGTCGATGAAGGAGGCCTTCTTGATGCGGATGGCGAGCCACACCGCAAGAAGCGTCGCCGGCAGGCCCATGATGACCGAGAGCGCGAGCGTCTGGGGCTCGTGACCGACGAGCTGGACCGAGGCGAGATCCATGGGAAGACCGCGCAGCGCTGCCAGCAATACGACCGCGCCGATCTGCCCAACGAACATCGCGACGAAGATGAAGAGGCCCCACAGCGCCGTGCCCCAGAACTTCCAGACGCGTGGGCTGGCGGGAGTCTCGATGAGCGGCAGATGATCGGGATTGAGGGAATCCATCAAGAGGCTTTCGTTGGGGAGGCTCATGGCAGCGCCCGCGCCAGCAGCGCGCGCACGTCGCCGCTGTCCAGCTCGACCGCGCCGTACATGCTGGCGTGATTGGCCGCGAGACGCGTGGCAGCGAACAGCTCGGCATGGCGCGGGGACACGCCGTTCAACGCCGCAGCGGCGGCCAGCAATGCCAGGTTCTCGACGGCAAGGCGCGCGACGCGCTCGCCATCGGCGCGCCGGAAAGTCTTGCCGATGAACGCGACGGCCTCACCAGCCCCCGGCAGACCCTTCGTTTCGGCCGTGAGCGATTGCAGCACCGCCATCGCAGCCTCCGGCTCGCGTGAGAGCGCGCGGAGCACGTCGAGGCACATCACGTTGCCCGAGCCCTCCCAGATCGCGTTGACCGGCGCCTCCCGATAGTGGCGCGCCAGAATGCCGTCCTCGACATAGCCATTGCCGCCGAGGCATTCCATGGCTTCGTATAGGAACGGCGGCGCGCTCTTGCAGGTCCAGTATTTGATCGCCGGCGTCAGCAGCCGCATATAAGCGGCCTCGGCCGCATCGTGCGGCATGCGATCGAAGGCGCGGCAGAGCCGCATCACCAGCGCCGTGCTCGCCTCCACATGCAGCGCCATGTCCGACAGCACGGCCTGCATCAGCGGCTGGTCGGCGAGATGCTTCTGGAACACGCTGCGGTGACGGGCGTGATGCAGCGCATGGGCGAGGCCCGAACGCATCAAGCCGACGGAGGCGATCGCGCAATCCTGCCGCGTCAGCTGCACCATCTGGATGATGGTGCGGATGCCCTTGCCCTCCTCGCCGATCCGTTCGGCGTAAGCACCGACGAACTCGACTTCCGAGGAGGCATTGGAGCGATTGCCGAGCTTGTCCTTCAGCCGCTGGAACTGGATCGCATTCACCGAGCCATCCGGCGCGAAGCGCGGCATGAAGAAACAGGTTAGTCCGCCCTCGGCCTGCGCCAGCACCAGGAACGCATCGCACATCGGCGCCGACATGAACCATTTATGGCCGGTGATGCGATAGGCCTCGCCCTCGCGCACCGCGCGGGTCATGTTGGCGCGCACGTCGGTGCCGCCCTGCTTCTCGGTCATGCCCATGCCGAGGGTCATGCCGCGCTTCTCCCACCACGGCGCAAAGCTCGGGTCGTAGCTCCTGGTCGACAGCACCGGCATCACGCGCGCGAGCAGGTCCGGCTGCATCGCCAGCGCACCGACCGAGGCGCGCGTCATCGTGATCGGACAGAGGTGGCCGGTCTCAACTTGCGCGGCGATGTAGAATTTTGCCGCACGAATGACTTCGGCAGCATCGCCCGCAGGCTTTCCATCCGCCGTCCACGTCGAATTGTGCACGCCGGCGTGCGCAGAGTGCGCCATCAGCTCGTGATAGGCGGGGTGAAACTCGACCTGGTCGCGGCGATTGCCTTTGGCATCGAAGCTGCGCAGTTTCGGCGTGTTCTCGTTCGCGGCGCGCCCGCGGTCGGCCATCGCAGCCGAGCCCCATTGCTTGCCGAACTGGGACAGCTCGCGTTCAGCCGCCGCGCCGCCATTGGCCTTGACCGCCTCGACCAGCGGCTGGTCCACGGTGAACAGGTCGATATCCTCGAACGGGGGCGATTGATTGAAGACCTCGTGGGTCGCAAAGCTCGGCTGGGTCATCAGGTTCCTCGGCGGACTTTAGTTCCGGCGCGGCTGGATCGGGAAATCATAGGCTGCCCCACCGGCCCCCGGCAGGGAAAAATGCCACCACTCCTTCGAATAGTTCACAAAGCCTTGCCTGGCCATCGCAGCCACCAGCCGCTTGCGCCAGGCGCGCTGCTCCGGTGTGATCGACGTTACAGCGGTATGGGCTTTGGTATCGGTGCAGTCGTAGCCGGTGCCCATGTCGACGCTGCCTTCCGGTACGCGCGCCGCGACCGGCGCGGTGCAATCGGCATAGGGCTTTGACGGATCATATTTGGCGGAATTGTCGGCTTTGAGATCGACCAAAGTGAGATCGAGCGCTGCGCCGGTGGAATGCTGCGAACGGCTCGCGATGTAGCCAAGGCGGAACAGCTCGGTCTTCGGGATCTTCGGATTGTAGCGCCGCTCGGCCGCGGTCTCGTGGCCGTTCTGCGACCACTTGACCATGTCGAGCGAGGCCCGCGCCGGCCGGTAACAGTCGAACATTTTGAGCGACAGGTTTTGCCCCGCCAGTTCCTCCTGCACCGCCTTCAGCCGCAGCCCCACCTCCCTTTTGACCACGCACTCTCCGGCGCCGTAGCCGGCGAGCGGACGGCCGACGAAATTGTTCGACGTGGCGTAGCGGATGTCCTGGATGATGCTGGGATCGATGTCGCGCAAGTAAACGAAGCCGCCGGGGAGTGGCCGGGCGTGGGCAGAGGAGATTGTTGCTGCGGCCAAGAGCACAGTTAGAACTGTCTTCACGAAAGCCCCCACATCGTTTTGGCCGGGCTTATCCCGGCCATCCACGTACTTTTACGTCAAATGCGATAGAAGAACGTGGATGCCCGGGACATTGGCAAGCGGAAGCGACGCCGTCCTTTGGACGGCTACGCCCGGGCATGACGGAGAGGATGACGTCGCGCCACCCGCGCCGACAGATCAGGGGATAACTCACTTCCTCGCCATTGCCCCTTGCTCCCCCCGCCATCCCCCCCTATAGCTCTGCTTTTAATGACATCGAAATCGACCTTCGTCCTCGGCCACCGGCATTTGCTGGGCATCGAGGGCCTTTCCGCGGCCGATATCACCGGCCTCCTCGACCTGTCCGAAGAATATGTCGAGCTCAACCGTCAGGTTGACAAGAAACGCACCGTCCTGCGGGGACGGACGCAGGTGAACCTCTTCTTCGAGGCCTCCACCCGGACCCAGTCCTCGTTCGAGCTCGCGGGAAAGCGGCTCGGCGCGGACGTGATGAACATGTCGGTGTCCTCCTCGTCCATGAAGAAGGGCGAGACGCTGATCGACACCGCGATGACGCTGAACGCGATGCATCCGGACATCCTGGTGATGCGGCATCACGCTTCCGGCGCGGTGGAACTGCTGGCGCGCAAGGTTGACGGTTCCGTGATCAATGCCGGCGACGGCGCGCATGAGCATCCGACGCAGGCCTTGCTCGACGCGCTCACCATCCGCCGCAACAAGGGCCGGATCGAAGGGCTGGTGGTCGCGATCTGCGGCGACGTGCTGCATTCGCGCGTCGCCCGCTCCAACATCATCCTGCTCAACACGATGGGCGCCCGCGTCCGCGTGGTCGGCCCCACCACATTGTTGCCGCCCGGCATCGAGCGGATGGGCGTCGAGGTCGCGCGCGACATGCGCGAGGGTCTCAACGGCGCCGACATCGTCATGATGCTGCGGCTCCAGCGCGAGCGCATGAACGGCTCCTTCGTGCCGTCGTCGTCCGAATATTTCCACTATTTCGGGCTCGACCAGAAGAAGCTCGCCTACGCCAAGCCTGATGCTCTCGTGATGCATCCCGGCCCCATGAACCGCGGCGTCGAGATCGACTCGATCGTGGCCGACGGCGCCCAGTCCCTGATCCGCGAACAGGTGGAGATGGGCGTCGCCGTACGCATGGCGGTGCTGGAAGCGCTCGCCCGTAACCTGCCGAACGCGTGATGCCGATGTTGATCGATCGCCGCCCCATCCTGCTCGCCAACGCCCGCGTCGTCGATCCCTCCAGGGATTTCGACGGTGTCGGCGACGTCCTCATCGCCGATGGCATCATCCGCGAGACCCGTCGCGGCATTGGCGCTGCCGGCGTCCCCGAGGGCACCGACATCGTCAACTGCTCTGGCAAGGTCGTCGCGCCCGGCCTGATCGACATGCGCGCCTTCGTCGGCGAGCCCGGCTTCAGCCATCGCGAGACCTTCGCCACCGCGAGCCAGGCGGCTGCGACCGGCGGCATCACCACCATCATCTGCCAGCCCGACACGTTGCCGGTGATCGACAATTCGGCGACCGTCGACTTCGTGATGCGCCGCGCCCGCGACACCGCCATCGTCAACATCCAGCCGATGGCCGCCCTCACCAAGGGCATGCACGGCGAGGAGATGACCGAGTTCGGCCTGCTCAAGGCCGCGGGCGCCGTCGCCTTCGGCGACAGCGCCAGAAGCGTGACCAATGCGCAGGTGATGCGCCGCGCGCTGACCTATGCGCGGGATTTCGACGCGCTGATCGTCCACTACACCGAGGACCCCGATCTCGTCGGCGAGGGCGTGATGAACGAGGGCGAGTTCGCATCGCGGCTCGGCCTGATGGGCATCCCGAATGCCGCCGAGGCGGTGATGCTCGAACGCGACATGCGCCTCGTGGCGCTGACCGGCGGCCGCTATCACGCGGCCTCGCTGACCTGCATCGAGTCGCTCGAGATCCTGCAGCGCGCCCGCGATGCCGGGCTCGCCGTCAGCGCCTCGGTCTCGATCAACCATCTTGCGTTGAACGAGAACGACATCGGCCCCTACCGTTCCTTCCTGAAGCTGTCACCGCCACTGCGCACCGAGAACGACCGCCGGGCGCTGGTGGCCGCAATCGCCTCCGGCCTCCTCGACGTCATCATGTCCGACCACAATCCGCAGGACGTCGAGGTCAAACGGCTGCCGTTCGCGGAAGCCGCGCCCGGCGCCGTCGGCCTGGAAACCATGCTGCCCGCGGGCCTGCGCCTCGTGCACAATGGCGAGCTGGACCTGAAAACGCTGATCCGGGCGATGTCGACCCGCCCGGCGGAGTTGCTCGGGTTAGCAGCCGGAACCTTGCGCGCCGGCAGCCCGGCCGACGTCATCGTGATCGACCCCGACGTGCCCTGGGTGGTCGATCCCGCCGACCTCAAATCGCCCTGCAAGAACACCCCGTTCGACGAGGCCCGCTTTACAGGCCGCGTGGTGCGCACCATTGTCGGGGGACGCACGGTGTACGAGCATGTCTGACATCCGAGATCGTTCGGCATGGAGATCCAGCCTTTGGAGCAGCCGCCATGGGGCTTGAAGCTTTCCTGCCGGTGGCACTCGTCATCGGCTACCTCTTCGGCTCGATTCCGTTCGGCCTGGTTCTCACCAGGCTCGCCGGCACACAGGATATCCGCGCGATCGGCTCCGGCAGTATCGGCGCCACCAACGTTCTGCGCACCGGGAACAAGGGCCTTGCCGCCGGCACACTGCTGCTCGATGCGCTCAAGGGCACAGCGGCGGTGGTGATCGCGGGCTACCTTGCCGGTCCCAACGCCGCCATGGTGGCCGGGCTCGGCGCCTTCCTCGGCCATCTCTTCCCGGTCTGGCTCAAATTCAAAGGCGGCAAGGGTGTCGCGACCTATATCGGCGTCCTGCTCGGCCTGTTCTGGCCCGGCATGGTGGTGTTCTGCCTGCTTTGGCTGGCGACCGCCTTCACCACCCGCTACTCATCGCTGTCGGCGCTGGTGGCGGCGTTCATCACGCCGATGTTCCTGTGGTGGTTCGGGCACCTCGCACTCGCAGCATTGTTCGCCGTGCTGACGCTGCTCCTGTTCTACGCGCATCGCGAGAACATCAAGCGGTTGCAAGGCGGCAAGGAAAGCCGGATCGGCGAGAAGGCTTAGTCGCGTCACGAAGAGCGTCGCGGCAGCTTCTAAAGCGGGGGGATACCGAAGCCGCCCTTCTGCATTATATGCCAAATCCTGTTCGCAACTCGCCGCTGACTCGCGGTTGGGAGTGGCGAACAGGTTCCACGCCTGTCATTCTGACAGACCAAATGGCGTTACGCGGTTGCTCAGAATGAGCGAGAAGTACGACGGCACTCAAGACGAAGCTGGATCGCACGGCACTGCGGCAAGCCGGCTGCTGTCGATGACCAATATCTGGTCCGATGGACCCGCACCGCCATCTGCACCAAAGCCCACTGCCGTTTCGCCGCCAGCGCCCGCACCTGCCCCCCTCGCACCTGTCGCGGCCGAGGTCCGACCTGCGGTCGTCTCGTCTGCATCAGCGCCGCCGCGCCCCGACCCATGGCCGCCACGAAGACTGTCACTGGCCCTGCAGGGCGGCGGCACCTTTGCCGCCTTCACCTGGGGCGTGCTGGAGCGGCTGCTGGAAGAGCCGATCGAGATCGACACGATCAGCGGCGCCAGTGCCGGCGCCATCAATGCGCTCCTGCTCGCCTCTGGCCTCGCGGAAGGCGGCCGCGAAGCTGCACGGAGCCGGCTGAGCCGGTTCTGGCTCCGCCTGATGCACGAGGCCTCGTTCCGCTCGCTGATGTTGGTCGGCGGCTTCTCGCCGGCGGGAAGCTCGGTCGCGTTCGGTCCGACCTTGCGCTCGGGCCAGTTCGATCCGTTCGATCTCGATCCGCTCAGGCAGGCGCTGTCGCGCGACATCGACTTTTCCGCATTGCACGGCGCCCGCTGTCCAAAGCTGCTGATCGCGGCGACGCGGATCCGCGACGGGCAGCAGCAGATCTTCCGCAACGACGCCCTCACCGCCGACGTCGTGCTGGCCTCGACCTGCCCGCCGCTGGTTCACTGCGCCGTCGAGATCGACGGCGAAGCCTATTGGGACGGCGGTCTCGGCGGCAATCCGCCCCTGCTGCGGCTGGCGCAGGAGACGACGACCTCCGACGTCCTGCTCGTCCAGGTCACGCCGGCGCGCGACAGCTACGTGCCGATCACGCTTGCCGCGATCGACCGCCGGCTCGACCAGATCGCAGCCAACGCCGCGCTCAATGCCGAGATCGCGGGAATCGCATGGGCGCAGTCGCACGCAGCATCTTCGCTGCGGCTCACCAGGATCGCGGCAGAAGACTCCGTTGACGGCCTGGCGCAGCGCTCATCGACCGATCTCGGCCGCGGCTTCATTCGGCTGCTGCACCGAAGCGGCCGCGCAGCCGCCGAGCGCTGGCTCGGGCAAGGCGCGACGAGCAGCGAGGCCCAACGCAAATTGCCCACGGCCGAACCGGCGCTAGCCTGACTTCGCCAGCGCGTCCTCCAGGAACCACGCCGTCGCCAGCGCATGCGCGTCGTTGCCGAAGCGCGCGATCACTTGCACGCCGATCGGCAGGCCACCCACCTTCAGCACCGGCACGTTGACGCAAGGATTGCCCATCAAGGTCCAGAGCCGGTTGTAGCGGGGATCGCCTGTGGTCGCGAGCTTCTTGGCCGGCGCCGTGCCCGGCGCCGAATAGGTCAGGAGCACGTCGACGCCCTCGAACAGCTCGCCGAGCTCGCGGCGGCCGCGACGGCTGATCCGGCGCGCCTCGTCATATTCCTTCGGCGTCAGGTGGGCCGTTGCATCGAGGCTTGCCCGCAGCATCGGCGCGATCTCGTCGTGACGCTCCGAAAACTCCCAGGCCAGCGCGCGATGCGCCTCGAAATCCTGGACGATGGGGTGAATGCGCCAGGCCTCCTGCACCGCCTCGGGCAGGTCGATCGTCTGCACGATGGCGCCGGCGCGCTCGGCCACTTTGATCGCGGCTTGCAAACCCTCCTCCGCCGCCGGCTCCACGGCGCCTGCGAACTCCTGCCTGACCACGCCGATGCGCGGCGACTTCGCCGGCGCGATGCCGGAAAATTCGCTGCGGCCCGTCATCGCCAAAAGTCCGCGCGCGAGATCCTCCGCGCGCGCGCCGAACAGGCCGACCGTGTCCAGCGCCCAAGAATAGCATTTGACGCCGACCGTCGGCAGCATGCGGAACGACGGCTTGATCGCAGCGGTGCCGCAATAGGCGGCGGGCCGGATCACCGAGCCGCCGGTCTGGGTGCCCAGCGCCAGCGGGATCATGCCGGCGCCGACCGCCGCCGCCGAGCCCGAGGACGAGCCACCCGGCGAATGGCCGAGATTATGCGGATTGAGCGTCGGGGTCGGATCGCGCGAGGCGAAGGCTGTGGTCGTGGTCTTGCCGATGATGGTGGCGCCTGCCCGCTTCAGCATCATGACGACAGGCGCATCGGCGCGCGGCTGCCAGCCGCGATAGATGTCCGAGCCCATCTCGGTTGGCATGTTGGCGGTGTCGATGATGTCCTTGATGCCAACCGCGATGCCGCGCAGCGGACCGGAGGCTTGCGCTCTTGCCGACTTGTCGTGACGGACGAAGGCACGGACGTCCTTCTCCTTGGCCTCGATCGCCGCATGCGACTGGGCAATGGCAGCATCGGGCGACAACTCGCCGGCTTCGATGCGGCGCTGGAGGTCGGCGAGCGAGATCATGGCAACATCCTTCTTATTGGCATCGCTTTTAGCATCGGGGCGAAGTCGCGCAAGCACACGACCCTGTTGCGCAACGCCCTCAGGTTGTTCCATGCTGTGCCTGCAAGGAGACGCCGTGGACGCCATCAATCCAAGCGTAGAGCTGACCGAGGCTGAACGGATCGACCGCCTGCGGCTGATCCGCTCCGACAACGTGGGGCCGCGCACCTTCCGCTCGCTGGTCGATCATTTCGGCACGGCGCGCGCCGCGCTGGAGCGGCTGCCGGATCTGGCGCGCCGTGGCGGTGCGCAGCGATCCGGGCGCATCTGTAGCGCCGATGAAGCCAAGGCCGAGCTTGCCGCGAGCCGCAAATTCGGCGTCACCTGGGTCGCCCCCGGCGAGGACGGCTATCCGGCGCGGCTGGCGATGATCGACGATGCGCCGCCGCTGCTCGCGGTGCGCGGCGACACCAAGACCCTGATGCGGCCGATGATCGCGATCGTCGGCTCGCGCAATGCCTCCGGCGCCGGGCTGAAATTTGCTGGCCAGCTCGCGCGCGAGCTCGGCGAGGCCGGCTTCGTGGTCATCTCCGGCCTCGCCCGCGGCGTCGATCAGGCCGCGCATCGCGCGAGCGTCGAGAGCGGCACGATTGCCGTGCTCGCCGGTGGGCATGATTGCATCTATCCGCCTGAGCATGGTGACTTGCTCGCAGCGATCCTCGACCACGCGGGCGCCGCGATCTCCGAGATGCCGCTCGGCCACGAGCCGCGCGCCCGCGACTTCCCCCGCCGCAACCGCCTGATCTCCGGCGCCTCGCTCGGCGTGGTCGTGGTGGAAGCCGCGCACCGCTCGGGCTCGCTGATCACCGCGCGCATGGCGGCCGAACAGGGCCGCGAGGTGTTCGCGGTGCCGGGCTCGCCGCTCGATCCGCGCGCCGCCGGCGCCAACGATCTGATCAAGCAGGGCGCAACACTCGTCACGGAAGCCGCCGACATCGTCAACGCGGTCCAGCCGATCATGGAGCGGCCGCTGATGAGTCCTGCTGAAGAGCCCGACAGCGAACCGTTCGAGAGCGATCCGCAAGGCCACGACCGCGACCAGATCACCGGCCTGCTCGGGCCCGCCCCTGTGACGATCGACGACCTCGTGCGGATGTCGGGCGCCTCGCCTGCGATCGTGCGCACCGTGCTGCTGGAGCTCGAGCTGGCGGGACGGCTCGAACGCCACGGCGGCGGTCTCGTTTCCTTGCTCTAGGCTACCCGTCGTTGCGCCGATCGAACCGCGTGCGTGCCGCCTCGATCTGCGACAAATGTTCGATCGCCCACTCCCCGAGCGCCTTCACCGGCTGCTGCAATCCGCGGCCGAGATCGGTCAGCTCATAGTCCACGCGCGGCGGGATGGTTGGGAAGATGGTGCGCGTGACGAGGCCGTCGCGCTCGAGGCCGCGCAGCGTCAGGGTCAGCATCCGCTGCGAGATGCCGTTGATCATGCGCTTCAGCTCATTGAAGCGCTTCGGCCCGTCGCTCAGCATCATGATGACGAACACGCTCCATTTGTCGCCGACGCGGGACAGCACGGAGGCGACCCCGCGGCAGTCCGCATGGTTGGGATCCGGCCTTTGATCCGGCTTTTGATCAGGACCTGGATCCAGCCTCGGCGAGGCAGGCAAATCGGTGTGAGCAGGTTTCAATAATGTGTCCATGGCTCAAAAAAGTGCGTTCTTGCGGGGATTTCGACAGTCACTCATGTAGTCCGGGTTACAAATCTATACCAGGGTGACCCCAAATGAAACTCCTCCATCTCGACTCCAGCGTGCTCGGCCCCCACTCCGTCTCCAGGCAGGTCTCGGCCGCCATTGTCGACCGGCTGCGCCAGGCGACACCCGCGCTGGACATTACCTATCGTGATCTGACTGAGACCCCGCTCGCCCATCTCTCCGGCTCGCACCTTGCGGCCGCGCAAGGCGCCCCCGCGCCGGCGGAACTCAGCTCCGACCTCGCCGCGAGCGCGGCGGTGCTGGACGAGTTCCTGGCCGCCGACATCGTCGTGGTCGGCGCGCCCATGTACAATTTCACCATTCCGAGCCAGCTCAAGGCCTGGATCGACCGCATCCTGGTGGCGGGCAAGACATTCAGCTACGGGGCGAATGGACCGCAGGGCCTTGCCGGCGGCAAGCGGGTGATCGTGGCGATCTCGCGCGGCGGCTATTATGGCGCAGGATCGCCGGTCGCGGCGCTGGAGCATCTCGAAAGCTATCTGCGCGGCGTGTTCGGCTTCATGGGCATCCATGATGCCGAATTCATCATTGCCGACGGAATCCAGGTCGGCCCGGATCATCGCGAGAAGGCGCTCGCCGGCGCGCTCCAGGCCGCGACCAGCCTGCGCGCAGCCTGAAGGCCCCGCCGAAATCAGCCGCCGCCGGATTGCGCGGCGGCTGACGGCTCGCGCGATCCGCAAAGCTAAACCCAGACGCCCTGCATGCCCAGGATCACGGCAACGAGTGAGACGAACAGGCCGATCCCGGAGAACAACGCGACGGCGACGAACTCAGACGTGTCGGAACGCTTGGCCCGAACGGCGGATCTTTCGGTGTGAACGCGCGGTGATGAAATCGACGAGAAAATGCGGGCTGCTTTCGTCATAACCGACTCCTTTAGATAGTGAGTCTGTCCTGCCCGTAAGCTGGCGCGAAGGTTCAACGCCTCACACATAGGTTCCGTCAATGCATCTACAAGACCGTCGGGGCCGGCCGGCGCACCGCGCCGGCCGATTCAATTTGCACTGGATTTGATCAGCCGCGATAGATCGGCGCGCCGCTCGGCGAGGCCACCGCGCCGCCGTCGACGAAGATTTCCTGGCCCTGCACATGCGCGGAATCATCCGAGGCCAGGAACAGCACCGTCTTCGCAACGTGATCGGTTTCGCCGATGCGGCCGAGCGGCGTCGACAGCGCGATCCGCTGCTCGAACGCCTTCTCGGCTTCGGGCGTCGCGGTCGCAGGTCCCCAGATCGGCGTACGGGTCGCGCCTGGCGCCACGACATTGACGCGAATGCCGCGCGGCGACAGCTCCGAAGCCATGATCCGCGCCATCGCGCGCACGCCGGCCTTCGCGGCACCGTAGGCCGAGTAGCCGGGAATGCCGAGCACGGAGATCACCGAGCCGTTGAGGATGATCGAGGAATTGTCGTTGAGATGAGGCAGCGCTGACTGCACCGTGAAGAACACGCCCGTGAGGTTCGTGCTGATGACCTTCTCGAACACATCCAGCGTTGCCGATCCCAGCGGCGTGCCGCCGGCAATGCCGGCATTGGCGAACACGATGTCGAACTTGCCGAATTTTTCGGCGCCCTGCTTGATCGCAGCTTCCGTCGCGGCGATGTCAGTGGCATCGGCGGCGAGCGCGAGCGCATTCGGTCCGAGCTCCTTCGCGGCTGCTGCCAGCGTCTCCTTGTTGCGCCCGGTGACCACCACTTTCGCGCCCTCGGCCACGAACAGTTTTGCGGTCGCAAGGCCAATGCCGCTGTTGCCGCCGGTGATCAGGGCCGTCTTGTTCTTCAGTCTCACGCTCGCCTCCAATGGTTGCATCATAAAACCAGATTGCCATCTAGGGCATATGGTTTTATGATGCAACCACACAAGCGCGTGATCGGCGCCGACGCCGTGCGAACGCGATAGGACGAAGGTGATGGTGAAACGAACGAGCTTCGAAGGCGATGCCTGCCCGGTCGCGCGGGCGCTGGACGCGATCGGCGATTGGTGGTCGCTGCTGATCATCCGTGAGGCGCTGTCCGGCCAGCGCCGCTTCGGTGAGTTTCAGAACAAGCTCGGCATGGCCAAGAACATCCTGTCGGCGCGGCTGCGCGCGCTGGTCGATCACGGCATTCTGGCAATCGCCCCCGCCTCCGACGGCAGCGCTTATCAAGAATATGTGCTGACGCCAAAGGGTCGCGGCACCTTCCCCATCCTGGTGGCGCTGCGGCAATGGAGCGAGGCGTTCGACGACCGCCCGGAGGAGATTGCGACCATCCTGGTCGACCGCGCCAAAGGCCGCCCGGTGAAGAAGCTGGAATTACGCGCGGAGGATGGACGGTTGCTCAGCTCCGCCGACACGACGCTGAAGCCGCGGCCGGCGCCGCGACGGCGGTCGGCAGGATGAGACCGAGCTGTTTCCTCCACCGTCATTGCGAGCGTAGCTTGTGCGAAAACACAGACATCGTCAAAGATGACTGACACCTCAACGTGGCACCACCATGCCCCTGCTCGCCATCGTCCACTTTTCCATCTCCGGCACCACCGAGAAACTGGCGCATGCTGTGGCGCGCGGAGCCGCTGAAATGGCGGAGATCGCGCTTTGCCGCATCGCCGGCGACGACATTGTGTCGGGTCGCTTCCAGAATGAGCGGTTGCTGGAGACGATCGACCGCGCCGACGCGGTCGCCATTGGCAGCCCGACCTACATGGGCGGAGCAGCGGCGCAGTTCAAAGCCTTCGCAGACGCTTCAAGTGACAGATGGACCCAGCAGCGCTGGGCCAACAAGTTCGCGGCCGGGTTCACCACAGGTGCTCTCGCCGGGGGCGACCAACTCCACACCTTGACCTACTTCTCCATTCTGGCTGCTCAGCATGGCATGCTCTGGTGCGGACTGGATATTCCGGGCGGGGAGGATCTGAGCGGCCGGAATCGTTTGGGCAGCCAACTTGGCTTGGCGACACACTTGGTTGGCGGCTTGTTACCGCAAAGCGACGTCAGCACGGCCGAATATCTCGGCCAGCGATTGGCGACAATGGCAAGCCGCAACGGCTAACCCCACCGTCACGAGGTTAGAGCGGCGCACTTAACGCTTATCCCGTCACCCCCGCGCAACGGCGAAGCCGTTGTCGCTGGAGGCGGCCGCTTCTTCAGCGGCCCTCGAAGGGCGACGGCCCCGCAGCATCTCGGCCGTTCATCCTTCGAGGCTCCCGGCGCAATGCTGCACATCGCGGCGTTCGCGCCTCAGGATGACGGGGTTTGATAGAAAGCCCCGCCGCTACGACAGCTTGCGCTTGCTCCGCAGTCTCAAGTGCTCGTCCGCTTCGAGCTGCGTCATGCCCAATAAATAATGTAACACGTGCAGCTTGTGGCGCTCGGCGAGCTTGCGTAGGGCAGCCGTCTGCTCGGCAATGAAGGCGACCGCCTCATCCGCCCCGCCCTCGCCCGGTTCCTCGTGGCGCGAGCCCCCCGGCACGCCGATAGCGGCGCGCGCCCGTTTCTTTCCTGGCCTAGTCACCAGACCCCACCCCGAATCCATGCCCCGCAGAACCTTACGCCGACATCGGCCGCAACTCCAAGGTGGTATTCTGCAACTTTCTCGATATGAAACTTTTCCCATCGTGGCGGCTTTCAACAGCGCCCGATTTGACAGGAACGGCCTCACCACCCATGTTCGGGTCGAAACGGCCGACCCGAGTCCTTTCGTTTTCGGCCCAAGATTTTCCCATAAGTTACTGGAACTACATGAATATCGTCATTGTGGAGTCGCCGGCGAAAGCCAAGACGATCAACAAATATCTGGGCTCGTCCTACGAGGTTCTGGCCTCGTTCGGCCATGTCCGCGACCTGCCCGCGAAGAACGGCTCCGTGGATCCCGACGCCAATTTCAAGATGATCTGGGAGGTCGACCCCAAGGCCGCCGGCCGGCTCAACGACATCGCCAAGTCCCTGAAGAACGCCGATCGCCTGATTCTCGCCACCGACCCTGATCGCGAGGGTGAGGCCATCTCCTGGCACGTGCTGGAGGTGCTGAAGGAAAAGCGCGCACTGAAGGACCAGAAGATCGAGCGGGTGGTGTTCAACGCCATCACCAAGCAGGCCGTCTCGGACGCGATGAAGCATCCGCGCCAGATCGACGGCGCGCTGGTCGACGCCTATATGGCGCGCCGCGCGCTCGACTATCTCGTCGGCTTCACCCTCTCCCCCGTGCTGTGGCGCAAGCTGCCGGGCGCCCGCTCCGCCGGCCGCGTGCAGTCGGTGGCGCTGCGCCTCGTCTGCGACCGCGAACTCGAGATCGAGAAGTTCGTCGCGCGCGAATATTGGTCGCTGATCGCGACGCTTCTGACCCCGCGTGGCGATGCGTTCGAGGCCCGCCTCGTCGGCGCCGACGGCAAGAAGATCCAGCGCCTCGACATCGGCACCGGCGCGGAAGCCGAGGACTTCAAGAAAGCGCTGGAAACCGCCAGCTACGCCGTCACCGCGGTCGACGCCAAGCCGGCCCGGCGCAATCCGCAGGCGCCCTTCACCACCTCGACGCTGCAGCAGGAAGCCAGCCGCAAATACGGCTTTGCGCCGGCGCACACGATGCGCATCGCCCAGCGCCTCTATGAAGGCATCGACATCGGCGGCGAGACCACCGGACTCATTACTTATATGCGTACCGACGGCGTGCAGATCGCGCCCGAGGCGATCACCCAGGCGCGCAAGGTGATCGGCGAGGATTACGGCAATGCCTATGTGCCGGATGCCCCGCGCCAGTACCAGGCCAAGGCCAAGAACGCGCAGGAAGCCCACGAAGCGATCCGCCCGACCGACATGTCCCGCCGCCCCGCCAGCATGAGCCGCAGGCTCGATGCCGATCAGGCGAAACTCTATGAGCTGATCTGGAAGCGCACCATCGCGAGCCAGATGGAATCGGCCGAGCTCGAGCGCACCACCGTCGACATCACGGCGAAGGCAGGCTCCCGCACGCTGGAGCTGCGCGCCACCGGTCAGGTCGTCAAGTTCGACGGCTTCCTCGCGCTCTACCAGGAAGGCCGCGACGACGAGGAGGACGAGGATTCCCGCCGCCTGCCCGCGATGAGCCCGAACGACGCGCTCAAGCGGCAGAGCCTGTCCGTCACCCAGCACTTCACCGAGCCGCCGCCGCGCTTCTCCGAGGCCTCGCTGGTCAAGCGCATGGAAGAGCTCGGCATCGGCCGGCCCTCGACCTATGCCTCGATCCTGCAGGTTCTGAAGGACCGCGGTTACGTCAAGCTGGAGAAGAAGCGCCTGCATGGCGAGGACAAGGGCCGCGTCGTCATCGCGTTCCTGGAGAGCTTCTTCAGCCGCTATGTCGAATACGACTTCACCGCGGGCCTGGAAGAGCAGCTCGACCGCATCTCCAACAACGAGATCTCCTGGCAGCAGGTGCTGAAGGATTTCTGGACCGGCTTCATCGGCGCCGTCGACGACATCAAGGATCTGCGCGTCGCGCAGGTGCTCGACGTGCTCGACGAGATGCTGGGGCCGCACATTTATCCGCCGCGTGCCGACGGCGGCGATGTCAGGCAGTGCCCGAATTGCGGCACCGGCCGGCTCAACCTCAAGGCCGGCAAGTTCGGCGCCTTCGTCGGCTGCTCGAACTATCCGGAGTGCCGCTACACCCGCCAGCTCGCCGCCGACGGCGAAGCCAGCGCCGACCGCTCGCTCGGCCAGGATCCCGAGACGGGCCGCGATGTCTGGGTCAAGGCCGGCCGTTTCGGCCCCTATATCCAGCTCGGCGAACAGAAGGATTATGAGGAAGGCGAGAAGCCGAAGCGCGCCGGAATCCCGAAGGGCACCTCGCCCGGCGATGTCGATCTTGAGCTTGCGCTGAAGCTGTTGTCGCTGCCGCGCGAGATCGGCAAGCATCCGGAAACCGGCCAGCCCATCACCGCCGGCCTCGGCCGCTTCGGGCCGTTCGTGAAGCATGAGAAAACCTATGCCAGCCTCGAGGCCGGCGACGAGGTGTTCGACATCGGCCTCAACCGCGCGGTGACGCTGATCGCGGAGAAGGTCGCCAAGGGCCCGAGCCGCCGCTTCGGCGCCGATCCCGGCAAGGCGATCGGCGACCATCCGACGCTCGGCACCGTCACCGTCAAGAGCGGCCGCTACGGCGCCTATGTCACCGCGGGCGGCGTCAATGCGACGATCCCCGCCGAGTTCGAAAAGGACACCGTCACGCTGCCGCAGGCGATCGCACTGATCGACGAGCGCGCGGCCAAGGGCGGCGGCAAGACCAAGGCGAAGAAGGCGGCGAAGCCCGCCAAGGCCAAGAAGACTGCAGGCAAGGCCGCGGACGGCGAGGACGCCGCGCCAAAGCCGAAGAAACCGGCCGCGAAGAAAGCCGCGGCCAAATCGAAAACCGAATCCACCAGCAAGGCGCGCGCCGCCGTACCGTCGTCGGCCAAGACTTCTGCCACAAAGGCGTCGCCGACCAAGGCCGCCGCCAGCAAGGCTCCGGCCAAGAAGAGTGCCGGCAAGACTTGAGATCAAGAATTAGAGGTTAAGTGAAACGCAAGAATGACCGTGGCTTTCCCGACCGGCAAGCCATCGTCGCCTTCATCAAGGCAAATCCAGGAAAGGTGGGGACTCGCGAAATTGCGCGTGAGTTCGGCCTGAAGAATGCCGATCGCGTCGAGCTCAAGCGCATGCTGCGCGAGCTCGCCGATGACGGAACCATCAAGAAAAAGCGTCACAAGGTGTCCGAGCCGGACGCGCTGCCGTCGACACTGGTCGCCGACATTACGGGACGCGACTCCGACGGCGAATTGATCGCCTCCCCCACCGAATGGGACGAGGTCGAGAGCGGCGAGCCGCCGAAGATCCGCATCCTGATGCCGCGCCGGCCGAAGCCCGGCACCGTCGCCGGTGTTCGCGACCGCGTGCTGCTGCGCGTCGAGCCGAGCAACGAGGAAGGCCCGGCCTATCGCGGCCACGTCATCAAGGTCTTCGACAAGTCGAAGAGCCGTATCCTCGGTGTGTTTCGCGCGCTCCCCGAAGGCGGCGGCCGCCTCGTGCCCGTCGACAAGAAGGCTGCCGACCGCGAGCTGAACATTGCAGCGGCCGATACGCACGGTGCGCAGGACGGTGACCTCGTCAGCGTCGACATCGTCCGCACGCGCAGCTTTGGGCTGGCGTCCGGCCGCGTGAAAGAGAAGCTCGGCTCGGTCAAGTCGGAAAAGGCGATCAGCCTGATCGCGATCTACGCGCACGACATCCCGCTGCAATTCTCGCCCGCCGCGATGCGCGATGCGGAAGCGGCGGAGCCCGCGAATCTCAAGGGGCGCGAGGACTGGCGCGACGTGCCGCTCGTCACCATCGATCCGCCGGATGCGAAAGACCACGACGACGCTGTACATGCCGAACCCGACCCTGATCCCAACAACAAAGGCGGTTTCATCGTCAACGTCGCGATTGCCGACGTGAGCTTCTACGTCCGGCCGGGCACCGCGCTCGACCGCGACGCGCTCGACCGCGGCAACTCGGTCTATTTCCCCGACCGCGTCGTGCCGATGCTGCCCGAGCGCATCTCCAACAATCTCTGCTCGCTGGTGCCGGGCGAGCCGCGCGGTGCGCTCGCGGTGCGCATGGTGCTCGGCCCCGACGGCCGCAAGCGCTCGCACAGTTTTCATCGCATCCTGATGCGCTCGGCCGCGAAGCTGAGCTACGCGCAGGCGCAGGCCGCGATCGACGGACGACCGGATGACACCACCGGCCCCCTGCTCGATCCGATCCTGAGGCCGCTCTATGCCGCCTATGCCTGCGCCAAGCGCGCGCGCGACGAGCGCGATCCGCTCAATCTCGATCTGCCCGAGCGCAAGATCCTCTTGAAGAGCGACGGCACGGTCGATCGCGTCGTGGTCCCCGAGCGGCTCGATGCGCACAAGCTGATCGAGGAGTTCATGATCCTCGCCAACGTCGCCGCGGCCGAGATGCTCGAGAAGAAGTCGCTGCCGCTGATCTACCGCGTGCATGACGAGCCGACCTTGGAGAAGGTCCACGCGCTCAGTGAATTTCTTGAGACGCTCGACGTCCCCTTCACCAAATCAGGCGCGCTGCGCCCCACCTTGTTCAACCGCGTGCTGGCCCAACTCGAAGGCCACGACTATTACCCGCTGGTGAGCGAGGTCGTGCTGCGCGCCCAGGCGCAGGCCGAATATTCCTCCGAGAACTACGGTCATTTCGGCCTGAATTTGCGCCGCTACGCGCATTTCACCTCGCCGATCCGCCGCTATGCCGACCTCGTCGTACACCGCGCGCTGGTTCGCGCGCTCGGCCTCGGCGAAGGCGCCCTGCCCGACAGCGAGACGCCGGAATCGCTCGGCGAAGTCGCCGCCCATATTTCGGTGACCGAGCGGCGCGCCATGAAGGCGGAGCGCGAGACCGTCGACCGCCTGATCGCGCACCATCTCGCCGACCGCATCGGCGCCAGCTTCCAGGGCCGCGTCTCCGGCGTCACGCGCGCCGGCCTGTTCGTCAAGCTGAGCGAGACCGGCGCCGACGGTCTGATCCCGATCCGATCCCTCGGCACGGAATATTTCAACTATGACGAGGGCCGGCACGCCCTCGTCGGCACCCGCAGCGGCACCATGTATCAGCTCGGTGACGTCGTCGACGTCCGCCTGATCGAGGCAGCCCCGATCGCGGGCGCGCTGCGCTTCGAACTCTTGGGCTCGGCCAGCGAAACCACGCCGCGCAGCCGCCGGCAAGGCCCGCAGCGCCGTCCCTCGTTCAAGGCGCATCCCGGACGCAGCCCGGAAAGAAAACGCAAGCCGGAGAAGTCAAAATCCGGCAAAGCGAAGAAGGGCAAGAACAAGGGAAAAACCAAGGGCAAGAAGGGCAAAGCATGGTGACGATGAGCACGGCCCCAAAAATCTGGACGCGCGAGACCGGGCTCGTCGAGAAGCGCGATCTCTGGACGGCGATGAAGCGCGGCTTTCGCGGTCGTTGTCCGCGCTGCGGCGAAGGCAAGCTGTTCCGGGCCTTCCTGAAAACGGCCGACGATTGCGCCACATGCGGCCTCGATTTCACGCCGCACCGCGCCGACGATCTGCCCGCCTATCTCGTCATCGTCATCGTCGGCCACATCGTGGTGCCGGCCATTCTCTGGATCGAGACCAACTACACGACGCCGGTCTGGATCAGCTTCGCAGCCTATCTGCCCTTCACCTTCGTGGCCTCGCTCGCGCTGCTGCAGCCGGTCAAGGGAGCTGTGGTCGGCTTGCAATGGGCTCTGCGCATGCACGGGTTTGACGAGAACCCTCCGGATGGTATTCCGCCTGTCTAAGCCAAATAAGCAAGAACAGTTCGGGTGAGGACATGACGGATATGGCGCAAGTCGCGGAGAAAGCAAACGTTCACGAGGAGAAGGAAGCCGATCACCATCCCTATTTCCGCCCGAGGGATGCGGCGACCCTGATCCTGGTCGATCGCAGCGGCGCCATTCCGAAGGTTCTGGTCGGCAAGCGCCACGACAAGGTGGTGTTCATGCCAGGGAAATTCGTCTTCCCGGGCGGACGCGTCGACAAGGCCGACTATCGCGTGCCCTGTGCGGCGCCGATCACCGCGGAGCTGGAGGCCAATCTCGCCAAGGGCAGCCCGAAGACGCCGGCGTCGCGCGCGAAGTCGCTCGCCATTGCTGCGATCCGCGAGGCCTGCGAGGAGACTGGTCTCTGCCTCGGCCGCAGAGCCGAGGGCAAGACACCGAAGCTCGATGGCCCCTGGAAACCGTTTGCGGATGCAGGCCTGCTGCCCGATCCCTCCAGCCTGTTCCTGATCGCCCGCGCGATCACCCCGCCCGGCCGCGTCAAACGGTTCGACACCCGCTTCTTCACCGCGGATGCCTCCGCGATCACCCACCGCGTCGACGGCGTGATCCACGCCGACGCCGAATTGGTCGAGCTGGTCTGGGTCGAGCTTGGTTCGAAGCCGCTGGCCGATCTGCATCCGATGACGCGTAACGTGCTCAACGAGCTCCACACCCGCCTCGCCACCGGCCCACTCCGCCACGATGCGCCGGTGCCGTTCTTCCATTTCTACGGCGGCAAGATGCAGAAGGATGTTTTGAGCTAGGCCATCACTACGGCGGAAGCGCCTCAAAACTGCTTCTTGGCAACCGTCCAGCGCGCGCCTCGTCCTTCGAGACGACCGCTTCGCGGTCTCCTCAGGATGAGGCTGAGTTGCATTCGAGCCCGTTGAATCTGTTGCCGCGCCTTCAGTCCTCATCCTGAGGGCCCGCCAATGGCGGGCGTCTCGAAGGATGGCCGCAGGCAACGGTGTCAAATGCAATGACGCAATTGTGCTGAACACACCTCAAAAAACAAAAAATTCTTCCCGCCTCCCCCGATGGCGGAGTTCCCGGGCATGCCTATGTCTTCCCAAGCGTCACCAAGAACGGACACCGGGCGATGGCACAACGGCAACTCAAGCTTGGCGCGTTCATGCGCCCGATCAGCATCCACACCGGAGCCTGGCGCTATCCCGGGGCCTGGCCCGACGCCAATTTCAACTTCTCGCACATCAAGCAGCTGATCCAGAAGCTCGAGGCCGGCAAATTCGACGCCTTCTTCATGGCCGATCACCTCGCCGTGTTGAACATGCCGATCAACGCGCTCAAGCGCAGCCACACCGTGACCTCGTTCGAACCGTTCACGCTGCTGTCGGCGCTCTCGGCCGTCACCGAACGGATCGGTCTGATCGCGACCGGCTCGACCACTTTTGATGAGCCCTATCACGTCGCGCGCCGCTTCGCTTCCCTCGACCATCTCAGCGGCGGCCGCGCGGGCTGGAACATCGTCACCACCTCGAATCCGGATGCGGCACTGAATTTCGGTCTCGACGACCACATGGAGCACGCCGAGCGCTACAAGCGCGCCCGCGAGTTCTACGATGTCGTCACCGGTCTGTGGGATTCCTTCGCCGACGACGCCTTCGTACGCGACGTCGAAAGCGGCCTGTTCTTCGATCCCGCCAGGATGCACACGCTCGACCACAACGGCAAATATCTGAAGGTGCGCGGGCCCCTGAACATCGCCCGCCCCGTGCAGGGCTGGCCTGTCATCGTGCAGGCCGGCGCCTCGGAAGACGGCAAGCAGCTCGCGGCCGAGACCGCGGAAGCCGTGTTCACCGGCGGCGGCAGCCTTGCCGACGGACAAAAGCTCTATGCCGACATCAAGGGCCGCATGGAGAAAGTCGGCCGCGATCCCGAGCACTTGAAAATCCTGCCCGGCGCCTTCGTCGTGGTCGGCGACAGCGTCGACGAGGCCAAGGAGAAGCGCTCTTTGCTCGACAGCCGCGTGCACTACGACAGCGCCATCGCCTCGCTCTCCGTCATTCTCGGCACCGATGCGTCGGGCTTCGATCCGGAGGGACAACTGCCGGAGATTCCCGAGACCAATGCCAGCAAGAGCGGCCGCCAGCGCATGGTCGACCTCGCCAAGCGCGACAAGCTCACCGTGCGCCAGCTCGCCCAGCGCGTCGGCGGCTATGGCGGGTTGTCCTTCGTCGGCACCGCCAAGACCATTGCCGATCAGATGGAGGAATGGCTGGTCGGGCGCGGCTCCGACGGCTTCTCCCGTTCCTGCCCGCCGGCCTCGACGATTTCGTCGACAAGGTGGTCCCGGAGCTGCAGCGGCGCGGGATTTTCCGCAATGAGTACGAAGGAGCCACTTTGAGGGAGAATCTGGGCCTGCCGCGGCCGAAAAACCGGTTCTTTGAGGCCTAATCGGGCCGTTTTGGGTGGTTCTTGGGGTGTAAAACCTTGACATCAGGCGGTTTCTGGCTAGGTTGCCGGCCAACGCGGGCCGTTTTGGCCGGCTCCAGATTCCCCTGATATTCTGAGGTTCAGAACATGGCCAAAGCGGTCACCATCAAGGTCAAGCTCGTGTCCTCGGCCGACACCGGCTTCTACTACGTCGCCAAGAAGAATTCGCGCACCATGACCGACAAGCTGGTCAAGAAGAAGTACGACCCGGTCGCGCGCAAGCACGTCGAATTCCGCGAAGCCAAGATCAAGTAAGAAGATCAAGTAAGATCGCAGCAAGCGTTGAAGATTTTGCGGGGCCCTTTCGGGCTCCGTTCTATTTTGTGCCACCTCGTGTCCCGGATGCGCTGCAGCGCCCCTGCGCTGCGGCGCCGAGCCGGGACCCATCAGCAAGGAAGCGGCTCGCTATCTCACCGCGAACGGCGCCTGATAAGGCCGGCCGAAGGGCACCCCGTTGATGACGGTCTGGATCGGCTTGAGATACGCCTTGCCCTCCCTCTTGTTGTTGCGGGTGTCGACGAAGCTGACCGGCCCCTCCACCAGCTCCATGATGGCGACGTCGCCGGGCGCACCGACCTGCAGCGTGCCGATCTTCGGCGCGCGACCGATGATCTTTGCCGGCGCCGTGGTTGCCATCGCGACCACCTGCTCCAGCGTAAAGCCCAGCGTCATGAACTTGCTCATCACGTTGGGCAGGAATGGAATGCCCGGCGAATTGCCGGAGAAGACATGGATATCGGAAGAGATCGTGTCCGGCGTGCATCCGCCGGGGATCGCCACTTCCGCCACGGTGAAATCGAAGCTGCCGCCGCCATGGCCGACGTCGAACATGGCCCCGCGCTGCTTGGCCGCAAGAGCCGCAGGCAGCAGTTTGCCCTCTTGAACGATATTGGTGAAGACGTTCGTCATGTTCGGGGCGCCCGAATAGGCGTGCGTCAGCACGTCCCCTGGGCGGAGCAGATCGAGAATCTGCGACATCAGCTCCTTGGACTCGACGCCGCCAATATGCACCATCATCTTGGCCGGCCAGCCGCACATCTCGCAAGCCTGGATGCCGCGCTTCAGCGGCTCGAGCCCGTGCTTGTAGATCACGTTCTCCGACATCCGCACTTTGACCCCGAGCAGGAAATCGGCGTTCTCGGCGAGCGCCATCGCGCAGGCTTCGGTCTGGGCGACGTCGATATTGTACAGCTCGGCGGCCGGGAACGCCGACAGGCCGTTATTGGCGATATGGACGAAGGCGTACATCCGCGCCCGCGTCTGGGCCACGATGAACCGGCGCAGCGCCGCCAGATTGTTGACCCCGGCATCGCCCGCCGAGACGACGGTGGTCGTCGCCTGGAATTGCACCAGCTCGTCGGCGGGAATGCCGATGGCCGAGCCGTAAGGGTAGACGTGACAATGCAGATCGATGAGACCGGGCATCACGAGCTTGCCCGACGCGTCGATGCTCTTCAGCGCGCGCTCGGCGGGGATCGTTTCCTGCACCGTTTCGATGACGCCCCAGCGAATTCCAATATCGCGTTTGGCGCGCAGCGACTGGCTGGGGTCGAGGACCTCGCCGCCGCGGATCACCAGATCGTACTTGTCGTTGGGCCCCATCGCGGCTT
The DNA here is from genome assembly GCF_023074075.1 of Bradyrhizobium sp. 138. Classification (GTDB taxonomy): domain Bacteria; phylum Pseudomonadota; class Alphaproteobacteria; order Rhizobiales; family Xanthobacteraceae; genus Bradyrhizobium. Next base: position 255,136 of record NZ_JADPKT010000007.1, read on the forward strand.
GCGCGGGCGCGGAGAGGCCGACGGCTGCAGCGGATGTGGAAAGTGCCAGGAAATCGCGGCGCGATAACGCGGACATGATGGTCCCCCCTCGAGTTTTTTGTTCGCAGCTTCGACGAGTAGCTCCGTCGCCGGCGGCAACGCAGGAATTCAGAATGAATTGATTGGAGCTGGAGCACGTCGCCCGGAGAGGCCGATCCTATGACTGCATCCGAGGTCTGGCGAGCCGCGAAATTTTCCCAAACCGCATGAACCTTCTCGGAAAAACGACGACTAAGTGACTTGTTTGCCGGTCACGACGACGCAGCGCGTCTTCCGCTCCAAACTCCCAAGCGGACGATCGTAAGCCCCTTCCCGGACTACGCTACGCCGTCCGCAACACCGGCGTCGGTGGCTGCGACGGCCTGATCAGCGCGAACGCCACCTGCACGATGCCGCCGGCCAGGCCCAGCGCCACGCCGATGCGCCAGGCCGTGGTGTAGGAGCCGAGCGCGTCATAGAGCAGCCCTCCGCCGTAGGCGCCGAGGAAGCTGCCGATCTGGTGGCTCATGAAGGCGAGGCCCTGGATCATCGCCTGCCAGCGCAGGCCGAACATCTCGGCGACCGCGCCGGCGACCAGCGGGCCGACGCCCATCCAGAGGAAGCCCATGATGGCGCCGAACAGCAGCGTCGAGAACGGCGTTGCCGGCAGCATGAAGTACCAGGCGAGCGCGAGCGAGCGGAGGATGTAGATGCCGCCGAGCAGCGCCAGCTTGTTCCAGCGCTGGCCGGCCCAGCCGAAGAACAGCGAGCCCAGCACGTTGAAGCCGCCGATCATGCCGAGCGTCTGCGCGCTCAGCATCGGGTCGAGGCCGCAGATCGCCAGATAGGACGGCAGATGCGTGGTGAGGAACACCAGTTGCATGCCGCAGACGAGGTAGGCGCAAGTCATCACCACGAAGGAGGCGTTGCCGAACGCCGCCTTCGTCGCCAACATCGCGGTTGCATCGCCGATGTCGTCGGCGGCGGGCTTGGGCAGCGGGACCTGATCGACGCGGCCGGCATACCAGGCCGCGGGGATCATCAGCACGGACATGACGACGAAGCCGGCAAGGCCGATGCGCCAGCCAAAACCCTCGTTGAGCATCTGCCCGATCGGCGCCGACAGCAGCGCGCCGAGCGAGCCCGCACCCGAGACGATGCCGAGCACGGTGGAGCGCACCGTCGCAGGGACCGCGCGCGCCGCCACCGACATCGCGATCGCGGCAGCGGTGCAGGCCAGCGACGTGCCGATCAGCACGCCGGCGCCGATCATGATGCTGATCATCCCGTTCGCGGTCGCCATCAGAATGAGGCCGACGATGTACATCAGCGAGCCCACGATCATGATCGGGCGGAAGCCATAACGCACGGTCATCGCGCCGGCGAGCGGCTGAAGAAAGCCCCAGGCGAGGTTCTGCACCGCCAGCGCCAGCGTGAAATCCGAGATCGAAATGTGGATGTCACGCGTCAGCGGCTGCATGAAGATGCCGAGCGACTGCCGCAGCCCCATGCTCAGCGTCAGCATGATCGAGGCGCCGATCAGGATGGGCAATGTCGGACGCAGGACCTGCAGCAGGGGCATTTTTCTTCTCCCTTTTGGGCACGGCGCGAAGGCCGTCGTCTGCTTTTGCCGCTGATTTTGGTTACACAGACCTGTGTACTTAGGCTATGATTGGCAGGTGCTGTCAAGCGAACAGGACGCATTCCGCTGCATGGCTCCCCCGCCCGCCCCACAGACGATGAAAGAGCGGATTCTTCAGACCGCCGACAAGCTGTTCTATCTGCAAGGCATTCGCGCGATCGGCGTCGACACCATCGCCGCCGAGGTCGGCATCAGCAAGCGCACGCTTTACAACCACTTTCCCTCCAAGGACGCGCTGATCGCGGCCTATCTCGAGCGTCGCTTCGTGGCTCAGCGTCCGTCCGACAAGCCACCGGCCGAGCAGATCCTTGCCACCTTCGATTCGCTGGAGCGGCGCTTTGCGGCCAAGGATTTTCGCGGCTGCCCGTTCGTGAACGCGGTCGCCGAGCTCGGGCCTGCCGACCGCGCCGTGAAGAAGATCGCGGTCGCCTTCAAGGAAAGCCGGCGCCTCTGGTTTCGCGATCGGCTGAGCGAGCTCGGCGTGACGGACGCGGATGCACTCGCAACGCAGCTGGTCCTGCTGGTCGACGGCTCCATCGCCCAGGACCTCGTCCGCGACGATCCGGCGATGGCAAGGGCCGCGAAGGAGGCGGCAAAGGTGCTGCTGCGGAATGCGGGCGTGGATGTGGGTGGGAATGACAGCGCAGTTTAGAGGACCGCCGTCACCCTATCAAAATGCCCCTGTTTTGCCCGACACGTCAAACGGCGCGACCGCCAGCGCAAGGCCTCTTCGCCACCCGCGTAACCCATTGATCCGGCTAGCGCCGGCTACTGTGCATGGGGTTGTTTTCGCAATTTGTTGTGCAGCCAGCCTCACGCCGCCTGCGACACCACCCGATTACGGCCGTCGTGCTTGGCGCGATACAGCGCGGTGTCGGCGCGCTTGAGCACCTCGCCAACCGCCTCGCCCTTCTGCTCCAGCGTGGTCAGGCCGATCGAGATCGTGACCTCGATGCGCTTGGTGCCCTTGTGGATCGCGAACGGCTCGCCCGCGATCGAGCGGCGCAGGCGCTCGGCGACCATGCCGGCGACGTGGAGATCGGTCTCGGGCATCACGATGACGAATTCCTCGCCGCCGTAGCGGCAGGCCAGATCAATGCCGCGGATCGACTTGCGCACCCGCACCGCGAACTCGCGCAGCACGTCGTCGCCGGCGTCGTGGCCGTAATTGTCGTTGATCGACTTGAAGAAGTCGATGTCCAGGATCATCAGCGCCAGCGGCTTGCCGCGGGACGCGGCCTGCTCGGCGAGCGTTGCCAGATGGCTCTCCATGTAGCGGCGATTGTGCAGGCCGGTGAGCGCGTCGGTGATCGCCATCTCGATCGAGTTCTGCACGTTGTCGCGCAAATGATCGGTGTAGCGGCGGCGGCGGATCTGGGTGCGGGCGCGCGCCAGGAGTTCGATCTTGTCGATCGGACGCAGCAAATAGTCGTTGACGCCGATCTCGAGGCCGCGGAGCAGCCGCGTCGAGTTCTCGGGGTCGGCGATTGCCAGGATCGGCACATGGCGCGTGCGCTCCAGCGAACGCGCCTGGCTGCACAGCCTGAGGCCGTCGAAATTGTTGAGATCGAGCGAGACGATCAGGAGGTCGTAATTGCCCTCGGCGGCGTGGAACAGCGCCTCCGTCGGGTTCGGCTCGACGTCGATGGTGTGCTCGGCGGCGAGGATCGTCGCCAGCCGCTCGTAGGAGGACTGACGGTCGTCGACCAGCAGGATGCGGCCGCCCTTGCCGGTGTCGGCCACGGCGCTGCGCTCGGGCGCCTGCATGCCGATCTCGAGCGAGGTGATGGCGCGCATGCGCAGTTCGTCCGTCATCATCTTCAGCCGCGTCAGCGAGCGCACCCGCGCGATCAGCACGACGTCGGAGACGGGTTTGGTCAGGAAATCGTCGGCGCCGGCCTCCAGCCCGCGATTGCGGTCGGAGGGACTGTCGAGCGCGGTGACCATGACGACGGGAATGTGATGCGTCGCCGGATCCGTCTTGAGCCGACGGCAGACTTCGAACCCGTCCATGTCAGGCATCATCACGTCGAGCAGGATGATGTCGCATTCGGCACGATGGCAGATCGCCAGCGCCTCGGCGCCGTTCGAGGCGGTCATCACGTCGAAATATTCGGCGGACAGGCGGGCTTCGAGGAGTTTGACGTTGGCAGGGACGTCATCGACGACCAGGATACGCGCGGACACTGTGAACTCACTTCCTATCCGATGAAACGCCGGACCGTCTCGATGAATTTGCCGACCGAGATCGGCTTCGACAAATAGGCCTCGCAGCCGCCCTCGCGGATGCGCTCTTCGTCGCCCTTCATCGCGAACGCCGTGACCGCGACGACGGGAATGGCGCGCAGCTCCGGATCGTCCTTGATCCAGCGCGTCACCTCGAGGCCGGAGACCTGCGGCAGTTGGATATCCATCAGCACGAGGTCGGGCCGCATCTTGCGCACGAGGTCGAGCGCCTCGTAGCCGTTGCTGGTGCCGGAGGTCTGGTAGCCGTGCGCCTCCAACAGGTCGCGGAAGAGCTTCATGTTGAGCTCGTTGTCTTCCACGATCAGGACGGTCTTGGCCATCCCGCCCTCCTGATTGGTCCGAAGGACCCATACATGTGACGCCTCAGGCGCCGCTCGCCGGCGCTTCGAAAACTGGATTCAAACTAGCCTCAGATTCGCTTGAGTTTCGTTAAACCCGAGGGTCGACTTTCTGCGATGTGGTTTCCAGTTGCTTGCCTGGGGTCAGAAGACTTGAGGCCGAGACTCGGGCATGATGATTCCAAATTAGAGACCGAAAGTTAACGGAAAGGCAAACCGTCCCCTTGAAAAAGCCTGTTCACAACCCCCGCGAAGTCGCTGAAATCGTTGCGATTCAGGCCCTGTCCTTCGTCGCGAGCGAGCCCGAGCGGCTGGGCCTGTTTCTGGCCGAGACAGGGGTGGGTCCGGAGACCCTGCGCAATGCCGCCTCGGACCCCAATTTCCTGCTCAGCGTGCTCGATTTCGTGCTGCGCGATGACGCCACCGTGAAGGCCTTTGCCAGCTCCGCGAAACTGCACCCGACCAACGTTGCCGCAGCGCGGCAGGTCCTCGGCGACGCGCTCGGCGACCCCTCCTGGGAGCGCGACGTGCCGTGACCAATCCCGACCCGGCCGGGCCCCGCTGCTTCTGCCGGGATTGTCTGGCCGATCTGGACATCGGCTTGCAGAATTTGGGCGTGCGGCGCTGCTCGGCCTGCGGTTCCCCCCGCCTCGTCCGCCACCGGTCACTATCCACGCTGAACATCGCGCATATCGACTGCGACGCCTTCTATGCGACGGTCGAGAAGCGGGACAACCCTGAGATCGCCGACAAGCCCGTTATCATCGGCGGGGGAAAACGCGGCGTGGTGTCGGCCGCCTGCTATATCGCCCGCACCTATGGTGTGCGCTCCGCGATGCCGATGTTTAGGGCGTTGGAGGCCTGTCCGCATGCGACCGTGATCCCGCCCGACATGGCGAAATATGTGCGCGTCGGCCGCGAGGTGCGCCAGGCCATGCAGGCGCTGACGCCGCTGGTCGAGCCGCTCTCGATCGACGAGGCCTTCCTCGATCTCTCCGGCACCGAACGGGTGCACGGCATGATCCCGGCAAAAGTGCTGGCGCGCTTTGCCCGCGAGGTCGAGCGCGACATTGGCATCTCGGTCTCGGTCGGCCTGTCCTGCAACAAGTTTTTGGCCAAAATCGCCTCCGACCTCGACAAGCCGCGCGGCTTTGCCGCGCTCGACCAGGAGGAAGCGCGCGTGATGCTGGCGGACAAGCCGGTCGGCTTCATCTTCGGCGTCGGCCCGGCGACGCAGGAGCGCCTGGTCCAGCGCGGCTTCCGCCTCATCGCCGACCTGCAGAAGGCCGACGAGATCGAGATGATGCGGCAGTTTCCGAGCGACGGCCGCAGGCTGTGGCGGCTCGCGCGCGGCATCGACGACCGCCGCGTCGAGCCTGACCGGGGCGCCAAGACGATTTCCAGCGAAACCACCTTCGAGACCGACATCCGCGATTTCGCGACGCTGGAGAAGATTTTGTGGCGGCTGTGCGAGAAGACGTCGTCCCGCCTCAAGAGCGGCGAGCTCGCCGGCTCGACCGTCACGCTGAAGCTGAAGACCGCCGATTTTCGCCAGCGCACCCGCTCGCAGTCGATCGCCGCCCCGACGCAGCTTGCCGCAAAAATCTTTGCGATCTGCCGCGAGATGCTGGCGAAAGAGATCGACGGCACCGCCTTCCGCCTGATGGGCGCAGGCGTCAGCGCGCTGCGCGACGGCTCGGTCTCCGACGACACCGACATGCTCGACCGCCGCCCCGCCCACGCCGAGCGCGCGGTGGACAATCTGCGCAAGAAGTTCGGCAGCGCCGCCGTGATCCGCGGCATCGCGTATGAGGGACCGAAGGCGCAGGAGTGACCGAGCCCTGCTCAACTCAGTCGCGTTCGAATATCCGTGCACCCGGATAGACGCGCCGAGCATATTGAACGACCAACTGCCGATCCTGAGTTTCCAGGAAAGGCGTTCGGATCTGACAAGACCCGACGATGAGGTGCCACAAGCCGTTGAGCTTTCCAATGACGACGTTCATTTGAGCCTTCTCGCAGTGACCGAGTGGACTCAAATTGTAAGAATCTCCCGCTGTCGCTCAATTGTACCAGCGTAAGACCGGCGTATGAGAAGGATTAGAGGAGATATACAAAGGTATGTCGCCAAGACTCTGTCGCGCGGGATGACTTGATCTTTGTCCGCCGACAAAGGGTAATGGGTTTCGCCCCGGCTCCACCCATCCTAAGAACTAGATTGCTATTTTCAGCATTTTAGCATTTGAGAAATACTCAACGCGGATGCCGGGACTCTCACGTCGCAGTTGCTGTGCGATCGCGATGCCTTCCTCGTCCAATTCTTCGTTCTTGGCCGCGTCGCTAAACTGATGGTAGTGGGCATTCTCATAATCAGCCACCCACTTCGATATCCGTTTTGCCAAATCCACGGATATCCCAATTCTAAAAGGATCGAGATAACCTCCAGCGGAGCCGTCGCGGATTCCGGTGCCAGACAACATCCCGTCGACGATCAAAATGGGTTCAATCATTGGCGCGTCGATTTCGATCAGCCATTTCAGCGGAGTAGGATGGGTAGAGCGCAGCGAAACCCATCAAGCTCTTTCCAAGGCGTAAGTCGATGGGTTTCGCTGCGCTCTACCCATCCTACATTCAGATCAATCCGCGACCGCAATCGCCTCGATCTCGATCAGCCATTCCGGCGCGGCCAGCGCGGAGACGCCGACGAGCGTGCTTGCGGGCGGCTCCATGCCTTCGAAGAACGCGGAGCGGGCCTTGCCGATGATCGGGCGCAGCTCCGGCTTGTAGTTCACGACGAAGGTCGTGATCTTCACGATGTTGGAATAGCTCGCGCCAGCCGCCTTCAACGCGTGACCGAGATTCTGCATCACCTGCGTCGTCTGCGCGGCAATATCGCCCTCGCCGACGATCCGCCCCTCCTCGTCCACCGACACCTGGCCCGAAATGTAGATGGTCCGCGCGCCCGTGGCGGTGACGACGTGGGAATAAGCGGGATTGTGATGCAGGCCGCTGGGACGGAGATGATCGAGCTTGGGCATGGTGCTTGCCTCCCTGAGGTTTTTGGTTGGGAGGGAGCGTAGCTGGAGAGTGTGACGAGAGCTAGTCCGTCACGGCGAGGAGCAATGCGGCGAAGAGAGATCTCGTAGGGTGGGCAAAGGCGCACTTGCGCCGTGCCCGCCATCTATCAATGACTATCGAGAGAATGCGTGGGCACGCTACGCTTTGCCCACCCTACGGCCCTGCTCGTGCGGGAGGATTCGCCCCCTCAATTGCAGGGCTTGCTGTCCTTGACGTCGAACTTGCCCATTGCGCCGGAAATGACAAAGTCGTTGTAGTCGAGCACGAGCTGGCGCGAGACGCCGTTCTCATAGAGCTCGAACGCCATTGCGTAGACCGGGGTCTGCTCGCCCTCTTTCTGCTGGGCGTCGCGGTCGAAATAGCTGACGGTGACCGGCCAGCGCTTGAGCGATTTCATGTGCTCGTCCGAGGTCGACGGATCGGACGCGGTGGCACGGTCGGCGGGGATCGGCTGGCCGATCACGGTCAGCGTATTGTAGACCTTCTGGCCGTCGTCGGAGCCGTCATAGACGGACAGCTCGAGCAACGACTTGCCTTCGTTGGCTGCCGCGATGATGCGCTGGATCTGCTCGGTCGGGAACACGATCTTGCCGTCGAGGGTAAAACTCTTCGGCGCCGGCAGCTTCAGCTTGACGTTGATGTGGTCGCCGTCGCGCTCGGCCGAGCCATCGACCCGGCCGGCATCCGCCTCGTTCATGCGCGTCTCGATCTTGAAGCGATAGCTCTTGCCGGCCGCGTCCTCCCAGGAATTGGAGCGGAGGTCGCTGAGCGTGACCTTGCCCTCGCCGCTGTCGAGCTCGGAGACCTGGCGGAATTCGGAAGTGTAGCCCTCACAGGCGTTGCCGGTGAAATTGTAGAGGATGCGGCCCCGGGCGCTGTTGACCGAATTGGAGCGCGATTTCACCAGGCTGAGATCATAGAGTGCTTGATGCGCCAGGAACGGACCGTTGGCGGCCTGTGCCACGCCGCCGGGACCGAAAGCAGCCGCCGCGAGCGCCATCACACCGAGCGAAGTCCGGAAAAGGTGCACCATGTCTGTTCCTTGGGAGCGCAGATCCTTGAGGAAGCGCAGATTCGACATTTTAATGACCGTTCCATTGCGTCGCAACTGAGGCCGTTTCACGTAAAGTTGCGGCCCTTGCGTTGAACCTCCTGCCCTGCCTCAACAAAATGCAGCCCTTTCCGGTTGCTTGCATGTGGCGGCCCGATGGGCGAAACAGGGCGCGCCCGGCCGCCTTGCGGACGCGCCGGGGCGAACGATTTTCTGGACAATGAGGTCGGACATGGCAGGCACGGTCGAGCAGAAGCTGGCGGAACAGGGCATCAAGCTGCATGAGGCTCCCACGCCCGTCGCCAATTACGTGCCGTTCGTGCGCACCGGCAATCTGCTGTTCGTCTCCGGCCAGGTCTGCTTCGATCCCGCCGGCAAGCTGATCGCCAAGGGCAAGCTGGGTGCCGGCGTCTCCATCGAGGACGGCGCTGCGGCGGCGCGCGGCTGCGCGGTCAATCTGCTGGCCCAGGTCAAGGCCGCACTCGGCGACCTCGACAAGGTCGTGCGCGTGGTGCGCCTCGGCGGCTTCATCAACTCGGCGCCGGACTTTTTGGACGGGCCGAAGGTGCTGAACGGCGCCTCGGACCTGATGGTCGCCGCCTTCGGTGACAAGGGCCGACATGCCCGCACCACTGTCGGCGTCGCCTCGCTGCCTGCCGATGCGGCGGTCGAGGTCGACGGCGTGTTCGAGGTCGCCTGACGCGCATGCGCGCTCCGGATTGGCTGACAGCCCGGCCGGTCGCCCATCGCGGCCTGCACGACATCTCTCGTGGCATCGTCGAGAACATGCCGGGCGCGGTGCAAGCTGCGATCGCAGGCAATTTCTCGATCGAGGTCGATATCCAGCTCTCCGCCGACGGCGAGGCCATGGTGCATCACGACCATGCCCTCGGTCGCCTCACCGAGGCGACCGGCGAGGTGGTCGAAAGGACCGCGGCGGAGTTGAAGGCGATCAAGTTCAAGGACACGCCTGAGCGGATGATGTCGCTCAGCGATCTCTGCGCCCTCGTCGCCGGCCGCGTCCCGCTGGTGATCGAGGTGAAGAGCCACTTTGGCGGCGATCGCAAGCTGGTGAAGCGCATGGCGGAGGTGCTGGCATCCTATGACGGCCCCGCGGTCGGCATGTCCTTCGATCCCGACCAGGTGCTGGCGCTGCGCGAGCTGTTGCCCTCCCGTCCGCGCGGCATCGTCGCGCAGCGGACCTATGAGGACGATTACTGGGCCAAGCTGACCCGGGAGCAGCGCGACAGCATGCTGTATCTGCGCCACGGCTTTCGGACCCAACCCCACTTCGTCGCCTTTCGGGTCGACGACCTCCCGGCCCCCGCCCCCTGGATCGCCCGCAACGTCTTCGGCTGCGCCCTGCTCGGCTGGACGGTGCGCACGGGGGAGCAGCGGACGCGGGTCGGCCAGCACGCGGACCAGATGATTTTTGAAGGGTTCGTGCCGTAGGCCCTGCCCGTGTCCCGGCTCTGCAGCGCACCGCACCGGACGATGCTTCGCATCGCCGGGCGCGCTGCGCTGCGTCCGGCACGAGAGAGCTCCTTCCCGCACCCCTTGAAGTCGCTGCTGCAATGCACGATCTTGGGCCCGATGGCATCATCCGAAATTACCCTCGAGGCTGTACCGTCCATTGGCGAGGTATCGCCAGAGGACTGGGACGCCTGCGCCAGCCCCGGCAAGGCCGTTCACGAAAAGGCCTTTAACGAAAGGGTTTGCAACGGGCATGACCCGGGAACCTCATCCGGTCTTCCAGGCGATTCCCTCGGCCTCTTAAAACCCGACTATAACCCCTTCGTCTCGCACGCGTTTCTCTCCGCCCTGGAGACATCGGGTTCGGCAACCATCCGCACCGGCTGGGGCCCGCGGCATCTCGTGGCCAAGATCGACGGCCTCGTCGCCGGAATCGTGCCCTGCTATCTGAAATCGCATTCGCAAGGCGAGTACGTCTTCGACCGCGGCTGGGCGGACGCCTATGAGCGCGCCGGCGGGCGTTATTATCCGAAGCTCCAGGTCTCGGTTCCCTTCACCCCGGCAACCGGGCCGCGGCTCTTGGTCCGCGACGGCGTCGATCGCGAGCGCATCATGGAGGCGCTGGCGAGCGGGCTGGTGGCGCTGTGCGGCGTCAGCAAGGCCTCCTCGGTCCACGTCACCTTCGCGCGCGAGGCCGAATGGAAGCTGCTCGCCGAGCACGGCTTCCTGCAGCGCACCGACCAGCAGTTCCACTGGCACAATGAGGGCTTTGCGAGCTTCGACGACTTCCTGGCGACGCTGAATTCACGCCACCGTAAGTCGATCAAGCGCGAGCGGCGCGATGCGCTCGCCGCAGGGATCACCATCCACTGGCTGACAGGAAAAGACATCACCGAGGACGCCTGGGATGCTTTCTTCATGTTCTACATGGAGACCGGCTCGCGCAAATGGGGCCGTCCCTATCTGACGCGCGAGTTCTTCTCGCTGATCGGCGAGACCATGAGCGAGGACGTGCTGCTGGTGATGGCCCGCCGCAACGATCGCTGGATCGCAGGCGCGATCAACTTCATCGGCTCGGACACGCTGTTCGGCCGCAACTGGGGCGCGGTCGAGCATCATCCGTTCCTGCACTTCGAGGTCTGCTACTACCAAGCGATCGATTTCGCGATCAAACGCGGCCTGAATCACGTCGAGGCCGGCGCGCAAGGCGAGCACAAGATCGCGCGCGGCTACCTGCCGCGCACCACCCATTCCGCCCACTTCATCGCCGATCCCGGCCTGCGCCGCGCCATCGACGATTATCTCAAGCGCGAGCGCGCCTATGTCGCGGAAGCCGGACGGGAGCTTGCCGAGCTCGACCCGTTCCGCAAAGGCATCGACGAGGCGCCTTGACGCCTCGCAATTGCTGGTGACATTAAGCGCAAATTCTCGAAGAGCTGCCGGGGAGCTAACATGACCACCTACGACACCAACAACATCTTCGCAAAGATCCTGCGCGGCGAATTCCCCTGCTACAAGGTCTACGAGGATGAGCACGTGCTCGCCTTCCTCGACATCATGCCGCGGGTAACAGGCCACACGCTGGTGATCCCGAAGGCCCCTGCCCGCAACATCCTCGACATCAAACCCGACGACTACGCCCATGTCGCCCGCGGCGCGCACAAGATCGCGGCCGCCGCAATGAAGGCCTTCAACGCCGACGGCATCACCGTGCAGCAGTTCAACGAGCCCGCCGGCGGACAGGTGGTGTTTCACCTGCACATGCACGTCATGCCGCGCCACGACGGCGTCGCCATGCTGCCGCCCGCCAGCCGCAAGGAAGACGCCAAGGTGCTGGAAGAGCAGGCAGCCAAGCTGATGGCGGCGTTGAAGGCGGGCTAAGTCTCTCCACTTGTCATTGCGAGCGAAGCGAAGCAATCCAGGCTGCCTCGACAGCGATAGTCTGGATTGCTTCGTCGCAAGAGCTCCTCGCAATGACGGGGTTGGGCGGTCCGCTCCTCACTCCGTCTCGAAATCGCCCTTCTGCGGCGCGGCCAGTGGCGTGAACTCGCAACGATCCGGCTTGATGTCGATCAGTGGCGTATTGTCGAGGCAGTCGAGCCCGCGCACCAGGATCGCATTTCCCTCGATGCCGACCAGCTTCACGATCGATGTCCCGATCGGATTGGGCCGCACCGGCGAGCGCAGCGAGAAGGTGCCGCGGGTTTTCTCGTTGTTCTTCGGGCTTTGCAGGATGATGTCGCGGCGCGACTGGTCGAGCCAGTACAGCACCTCGAGATTGCTGTAGAAATCGACGCCCTTGATGGCCGGCACGAACGGCTCGAAGATCTCGAGCCGGCACACCGGACCATCCTGACGTCCCTGCCGCGGCGTCTCCAGCCGCGACGCCCAGGGGGTGCGGATGCGGCCGATGAAGACGAGACCGGCATCCTGCGTCGGTGGCAGCTCGATGGCGACCTCGCCCTCGCGGAGCTCCTGTTCGCGAACCATATGTCCTGTTCCCTAGCTGTTCGCTGGCGCTTTTAGCCCAACCACCACTTGCCGGCCAGCATGAAGACTTCGCCCGTCACGACGCCTGCAAAGATCGAGCGGCGGGCCAGCAGGAAGGCGACGAGGCCGGCCGCCACCGCACCATAGCGCAGGGTATCAGGCACGCTGGCCAGCGCGCCCGGCGGCTCGACCACGATCTGGGCGATGACGCCGGCGAGGATTGCGGTTGCGACCGCCCGCACCCAGACCAGCAGCTCGGAGCCTTCGTCGATGCCGCCGCCGAACCACAGGCCCAGCATGCGCCAGATCTGGTTGGGGATGACGCCAGCGACGAACAGCACGACGAGTGCCTGCCAGTCGCCGATGAGCTGCGCGTAGCTCATGCGCGCACCTCTCGCCACCAATGCACGCCATAGGCCATCGTGCCGGCCACCACCCCACTGACCAGGATATCGACGCCGGAGTTCATCTTGGCGGCCAGCGGATACAGCAAGATGCCCAGCACGAGGGCGACGACATCGGCGACCTCGCGGCTGTTGCGCGCGGTCGAGAACAGGAAGGACAGCGGCGTCAGCAGCAGGATCGCCGCTCCCAGCGTCTGGGTCAGGTTGGCGGCGAGGAAATAGCCGACCGTGTTGGCGACGAGGCACACCGAGACGAGACCACAGCCGAGGCCGTGAACGAAGGCGATCCGCCGCTCACGCGGCACCTGCGGCAGGAAGCGGTGGCATTCGACCCACAGCGTCACCGCGGTGAGATGCGCGGCGAAGATCAGCTCCCGCCGTTTGGTCGCCCGTGTGCGCATCAGAGGCAGCACCGAGACGACCATCGGAAACAGACGGATTGCGCTGACGGTGACTGCAATCGCCGACTGAATGATGGTGGCGCCGGAGCCGAGCGTGGTGATCAGAATGATCTGCGCCGGCCCCGCCCAGACGAACAGCGTGGAACAGAGCGCCCAGGCCAGGCTGAAATGAGTGTCATGGGCGAGCGCGCCGATGCCGAGATAGGTCACGAACAGCACGATGGTGAGGATCGTCTGCGTGATCGAGCGCAGGCCCCAGCCGAAGGCAAGCCAGCGGCTATTCCATTGCGGTGAATCGAGCGGTGGAAGCGCCACGGGAAGTTTGGCCGGGTGAGGACTCGTGCCCGCATAACGTGCGATGCAGCGGCGCGCGTCAAGGAAGCCGGCGGCGGGGCTGGCATGCGTGACATATCCCCCGATGTCATCCGGGGCGGCTCGGAGAGCCGAACCCGGAATGACGAGCAGAGAGGAATGCCTACCCGCTCACACCCCTGTTCCTCAGCACGAAGCACGCCCCGCCCGCCTTCCTGATCCGGTTGCAGAGATCATCCGCTTCGCTGCGCGTCTCAGCACCGATGCGCACCTGGTAGAACGCGCGCGTGCCGCGGCTGCGCATCACAGATGACAGCAGGCTCGGATCGCGCTCGCCGATCACCGTGCTGAGCCGCGTCACGGCGCGGGAGTACATCGCCAGCGCCCTGTTGCGGTCGAAGCCGGCGGCGAGCTGGACGCCCCATGCTTTTGCGGCCGCAAGCTCCACATGCTGCTCGAGCTCGGCGACGAAGGCATTCGGTGCACGCTTGAGCAGCGCCATCAGATCGCGGCAGCTCGTTGGCGGCGAACTCGGCGGTCCCTTGCCGGTCGCTCCTGCCTTGGCCCAGGCATCGACGCTCGTGCCGGTGATGGCGTAGACGTAGTTGCGGGTCTGCTCCGGCATCGGCCCGGTGCCGGCGAGCCATTCCTGCACGCGCCGCGGGCCGGCATTGTAGGCGGCCGCGGCAAGGCCGAGATTGCCGAACTGATTGCGCAGCTCGTTCAAGAACTCCGCCGACTTCGGCAGCGCCTGCACCGGATTGAACGGATTGAGCAGCCCGCGCTCGCTTGCGGTGCCCGGCATGAATTGTGCGATCCCCTGTGCGTGCTCGCCGTTGCGCGTCATCGGGCCCACGGCATCGGCCTGGAAGCGGCTCTCCTGCCAGATCACCCGGGCGAAGAATTCCAGTGAAAGATTGGCATCGCGCGCGGCCGCCTCCACGATCAGGCAGATCGATTCCCGCGTATCGCTCTCACGCTCGTTCTTTGGTGTCTCGGCTGGCTTCGCGGGCTCCTCCGCCTTCGGAGGCGCGGCGGGCGGCAGCGTCTCCTCCGCGAGCGCCGGCGACAGCACGAGGGCCTGGCACAAGACAGCAATAACCCGGGCTATTCGCATGGCTCTGACGCTACAGGACAAATCGGACCTTGACTTGAAACCCCAGCCAACTAGCAACAGACGGCAGTATCAACGCAGGTCCCGCCCGGATGGTGACAATCTTTTTTGATCTCGACGGCACGCTCACGAACCCGAAGCCCGGGATCACGCGCTCGATCCAGTACGCCCTGGAGCGGCTGGACGTCGCGGTGCCGAGCGAGGACGAGCTGACCTGGTGCATCGGGCCGCCGCTGCACGCGAGCCTGAAGAGGCTCACCGGAACCGACGAGCTCGCCGACCGCGCGCTGCTGCTCTATCGCGAGCGCTTCAGCGACATCGGCCTGTTCGAGAACGAGGCCTACAGCGGCATTACGGAGACATTATCCTCGCTCGCCGCGACACGTCAGCGCATGTTCGTCGCGACCAGCAAGCCTGCGGTCTACGCCACCCGCATCGTCGATCATTTCGGCCTGAAACCCTATTTCGAGCGCGTGTTCGGCTCCGAGCTCGACGGCACGCACGTCGACAAGCGCGACCTGCTGCGCTACGCGCTCGACGAGACCAAGGTCGATGCGAGCAGCGCAATCATGATCGGCGACCGCAGCCACGACGTGGTCGGCGCCAGGACCAACGGCATGACCGCCATCGGCGTGCTCTATGGCTATGGCAGCGAGGCCGAGCTCAGGGACGCCGGCGCGCATCACATCTGCGCCGCGCATCCCGAGCTGCTGGGGCATTGCGCGGCCTAGGCTGTCAGGCGCCGACGGTCTCCACCGCCGCCAGCATGCCCGTCTTCGGGTGACAGTTCAGATATTCGAAGAACTGCTCGTCCGCCGCCGCCACCGTGACCTCGTGATAGAGCCGCAGCTTGGCTGATGGGCCGAGCGTGGATAGATACTTCATCGCCGCGCCAAAAATCCGGACATGGGTCGGATGCGACTCCGCCCAGCGTTCGAGTGCCGCCAGGCTCTTCCACCAGCTCTGACCGTAGGACTTTTCGCTCACGCTGCCGTCGGCCGACAGCAGGCGCATGTAGCGGTTGGCGTAGCAGCCGATCGCCAGGCCGTCGTCGCGCAGGAAGTCCATGCCCTCGCGCAGTACAGGCTCGACGTCGTCGAGATAGAGCTTTCGCTCGGATGCTTCCGTATCGCTCCAATCCTGCCCGGAACGGATCAGGCAAAGATTGTCGTGCGCCTTCACGCGCAGACGCCCGCCGTCGCGGATCAGCTCCGGGGCACCACCGGGCGACATCGGATCGGTCTGCGACAGCGGGATGCGATCGCGCATGCCGCCCCAATAGGCGTGCTCCTGCACCTCGCCGCTCATGCTATCGGCAATCACCGCAACGCCCTCCGGCCGGTCGGGCGAGGAGAACAGCGTCTCGTGCCGTGCAACGGTGGGACGGAGCACCTCGATGAAGGTGCCGATGCCCTCGCGCTGCTGTCCGGTCCAGGCCTCGCGCGCCGGTTCGAGCCAGGCGTCGAAGCATGCGATGTCGTCCCAATAGCCTACCGAGACGATGGTCTCGTAGCCGGCCTGGTCGACATGGTGCGCGCGGTCCCAATGCGATGGGCCGCCTTCTGCGGAAAACCGCTCCGCGATCTCAGCCAGCGCTTCGCTCGCGCTCGACGGCGCCGCTCCGCGATACTGCACGCCGAAATAGGCCATCACGACGCGGCTCACGGCCGGCTTGTAGCGCGCCACGAAGGACGGATACGGCGGCTGGTAGTCGTCCGGCACGCGCTTGTGGCGCATGCGCACGGTCTCGAGATGCAGAGGAATTGCGGATTCCATGATCGTACCTCCCTTCGATCCCGGCAATCAACTCGCCGCCGCGGCAATGTCCGTGGGCTCGACGGTATCCACCGGCAATGCGAACTGCTCGACGCGCTGGTACCGCTTCTTGTTGAGCAGCAGCCGCGTCACGTCGGGCCGCGAATAATGTCCGGCCGGATCTGCCGCGTTCTTGGCGACGCCGATGGCGCCGAGGTCGATCTCGGCGATCAATAGCCCCTCCTGATCCGGCGCGAGCTTGTCACCGATCTGGCTGCCGTCGGGGCCGTAGATCGCGGCAAAACCGCCGCCGGCATGCAGCAGCGCATGCTTGTCCGGCCGATCGCAGAGCTCATCGATCATCGCTTGCGACACGGTCGCGCAAGGTGCGAGCACGAAGCAGGAGCCCTCCACCGCATAAACGCGCGAGGCGGCATTGTTGACCTCGGCCCCGAGCGCCGGCGCAAAGGGATCGTAGAGCGAGAAGCTCGGCCAGGCCGCGACGTGCACCTGCTCGTTCTGTGCGTACATCGCGTATTTGGACAGCGGCTGAAGATGCTCCCAGCAGCACAGCGCGCCGAGACGGCCGATGTCGGGCCTCGCATGCACGGCAAGGTCGCTACCGTCGCCCTCACCGTAGACGGTGCGCTCGGCATGGGTCGGTCGCAGCTTGCGGCGCTTTGCGATGGTCTCGCCGTCAGGTCCGATCAGCCATTGCGCGAGATAAAGGCTGCCGCCATCGCGTTCGGATAGACCGATCACGGCAGTGAGTTGCGCTTTCCGCACCTCGTCGCGCAGCCGCTCGGCCTGCGGGCTGTCATAGGACAGCGAATTGTCGAAATAGCGCTGCACGAAGCCACGCCCGATCGCCCAGGCCGGCGAGTCCATCCAGATGTGCCAGGGGTAGCCGGGGATGAAGGCCTCGGGAAAGGCGATCAGCTTGGCACCCTTCGCGGCGGCGTCCCTGATCAGCGCGACCGACTTGTCGATCGAGGCGTCGAGGTCGAGCCAGGCCGGCGCCGCCTGCACCACCGCCACCTTGTATTTCGGATGTTCGATGCCCATTGCCGCCTCCATTGCCGGTTGATCGGAAGCCATCTCCGATGCAGTCTATTGGGCCAAAGCGGGTGGCCCGGCGCTCGACCGCGGCGGAACAAAAACTCGACTGGACGCGGCCTCCCACCGGTACGGGATTTGCCTCCAGCCAGGGCTGGATCCGCAGGATGTGAAAGGGAGGCTCTGCAGATGCCAATCCAGTTCACGACGGACGGCAGCCCAGCCTATCGGCGGCTCGCCCTCTGGCAGGACATCGTCTGCGACGTCTTCGTCGGGCTCGACTGCAAGTCCGATCTCGGCAGCGCCTTTCGCGGCTCGGTCACGCAGGCTTCGCTCGGCAAGGCGGTATGCTCCGAGGTCCGCTCGGACCGCCAGCACGTCTTCCGCACGCCTTCCCGCATCGCGCGCTCGGACCAGGATTTTGTTCTCATCGCGCTCGGCCATCGCGGCGATGGCGGCGTGGTGCAGGACGGCCGGGAGACCGTGATTCATCCCGGCGAATTCGCGCTCTATGACACGACGCGGCCCTATGAGCTGAAGTTCAACGATCCTTTCGCGCAAACCATCTTCAAGGTGCCGCGCGAGATGCTGCAGCGCCGGCTCGGCGGCACCGAGAGGCTGACTGCGCTGTCGTTCGGCACTGAGGCACTCGAGAGGCTCGCCTACGATTTCATCTTCCGGCTTTGCCAGAGCGCTGACCGGCTCGCTTCTGACAACGCCGCCGCTCTGTCGGAACAGGCCGTCGATCTTCTCGCCATGGTACTGAGCGAGCGGCTCGGCAAGACCACGCTGCCCTCCTCGACCCATCGCTCCGCATTGATCTACCGGCTCAAGGCGCACGTCCGTGCCCACCTCGCCGACCCCGACCTTTCATTGTCGGAGACCGCGGCCGCGCTCGGCATGTCACCGCGCTACGTGAACGACCTTCTCGCCGACGAGGAGACCTCGTTCCAACGCTACGTCCTCGCCGAACGCCTCGCCCAATGCCGGCGCGACCTCGCCTCGCCCGTGCTAGCCCATCGCCACATCAGCGAGATCGCGTTCGCCTGGGGCTTCAACGACCTCTCGCATTTCGGCCGCGTCTTCCGCGAACATTTCGGGATGTCACCGCGCGACTTCCGGCACAGCCAGTTGCGGCATTGAGATTCGGGCAGCCATTGGCCGCAGCCTTCGTCCAACGCGAAGACAAGGCTCGCCAATTCCAGATTGTCAGGCCCTGCCGCCTGCATCAGGCTGGCGCGCATGAGGACTCGCACCACGATAAGCGGATCGGAGCTGTTGCTGGGTGTGATCGCGATCCGGCTCGCGGTGCTGGTTCTGGTCGGCTGGGGCCTGACGCTGCTGCCGCGGCAAACATATGACAGCGAACGCGCCTGCCTTCCCTCACCCGTAACGCGGAGCGAGGCTCAGGCGAACGCGGTCCGCTCGCACGTCGCCGATGCAGCGTTCGATGACATGCTGCTGCACGACTAGGCCGCTCCCAAGCAGGGCCGGTATGTGAGCGCATGATAGGACGAGGCGCTCGCTTGCGCTAACCTCAGTGCCAAGGCCGCAACGAACAATCAGCAATCAGCCGAGGAGCATATCGATGGAACACCGACGCTTGGGCCGGTCGGGCCTCATGGTGCCCGCCTTGAGTCTCGGGACCGGCACGTTCGGCGGCGTCGGCCGCCTCGCGGCGTGGGGCACGACGGACGCGACCGAAGCCCGGCGCCTGCTCGACATTTGTCTGGAGGCCGGGGTGTCGATGTTCGACACCGCGGACGTCTATTCGCTCGGCGAGTCCGAGCGTGTGCTCGGCGAAGCCATCAAAGGCCGCCGCGACAAGGTGCTGGTCTCGACCAAGGCCACCTTCCGCTTCGGCGACGGTGCCAACGACATCGGCTCGTCGCGCCAACACCTGCTTGCAGCCATCGACGGTTCGCTGCGCCGGCTCGGCACCGACTACATCGACCTGTTCCAGCTTCATGGCTTCGACGCCTTCACCCCGCCCGAAGAGGTGCTCTCGACGCTCGATGTGCTCGTGCGCGCCGGCAAGATCCGCTACGTCGGCGTTTCGAATTTCTCCGGCTGGCACCTGATGAAATCGCTCTCTGTTGCCGACAAGCACGGCTTCCCGCGCTACGTCGCCAACCAGACCTATTATTCGCTGATCGGGCGCGACTACGAATGGGAGTTGATGCCGCTCGGCCTCGACCAGGGGGTCGGTGCCGTGGTCTGGTCGCCGCTCGGCTGGGGACGCCTCACCGGCAAGATCCGCAGGGGTCAGCCGAAGCCCGAGGTGAGCCGCCTGCCCCAGACGGCCGATTTCGGCCCGCCGGTGCCGGACGAGCACGTCTTTCGTGTCGTCGAGGCCATCGACGACATCGCGAAGGAAACAGGAAAGAGCGTATCGCAGATCGCGCTGAACTGGCTGCTGCAGCGCCCGACGGTGTCGACGCTGATCATCGGCGCGCGCAACGAGACGCAGCTCCGCGAAAATCTCGGCGCGGTCGGCTGGTCGCTGACCAAGGACCAGATCGCAAAGCTCGACGCCGCGAGCAAGGTGACGCTGCCCTATCCCTATTGGCACCAGCGCACGACCTTCACCGACCGGAACCCGCCGGCGGTGTAGCGAGCCCGTAGAGCGTTCTGGAAAGCGCTCCCGACCCATGCTTCCCATGCCGGAAGGACTGCTTCCGGCACAGGAACTGTCCGTGTCCTGCCGGGTTGCGATGCATCCCGCAATTTCCTAATCCGGAGATGAAACACGGCTCGAACCAAGCCCGCCATCATGTCGTCCGCCCCGATCGAGCATGCCGACGGCCTGCCGCAGCCGCAGCGCAACCAGGCGGTGCTGACCATTGCGCTCGGCATCATCATGGCGGTGGTGGACAGCGCCATCGCCAATGTCGCGCTGCCGACGATCGCGGCCGACCTCGACGCGAGCCCGGCCTTCTCGATCTGGATCGTCAACGGCTACCAGCTCGCGATCACGATCTCGCTGCTGCCGCTGGCCTCGCTCGGCGAGATCGTCGGCTATCGCCGCGTCTATCTGGTCGGGCTGGTGCTGTTCACGCTGGCGTCCGCCCTCTGCGCGCTGGCGCATACGCTGCCGCTGCTGACCATCGCACGCATCATCCAGGGCTTTGGCGCGGCCGGCATCATGAGCGTCAATGCGGCGCTGGTGCGTTTTACCTATCCGCGCAGCCAGCTCGGCCGCGGCATCGGGCTCAACGCGCTCGTCGTCGCTTTCTCCGCAGCGGTCGGCCCGACGCTCGCCGCCGGCATTCTCGCGGTCGGAAGCTGGCCCTGGCTGTTCGCCATCAACGTGCCGCTCGGTGCGGTGACATTGCTGATCGGCTTGCGCAGCCTGCCGCACACAAGACCCGCCAGCCGTTCTTTCGACTGGCAGAGCGCGGGACTTTCCGCGATCACGTTCGGCGTCGGCATCGCCGCGGTCGACAGCGTCGGCCACGGCGAAGCCGCGATCACCTGCCTTGTGCAGTTCGCCATCGCGCTCGTCGCCGGCGCGCTGCTGATCTGGCGCGAGACCCACATGACCTCGCCGCTGCTGCCGGTCGACCTGTTGCGCATCCCCGTGTTCGCGCTGTCGATTGCGACCTCGATCGCCTCGTTCTGCGGGCAGATGCTCGCCTTCGTCGCGATCCCGTTCTACCTCCAGAGCCGCTTCGGCTATTCGGCCGTGCATATGGGCCTCTTGATCACGCCTTGGCCGATCGCGGTGGCGTTCGCGGCGCCGCTCGCCGGCCGCCTGGTCGAGCGTTATCCGGCCGGCCTGCTCGGCGGCATCGGGCTCACGCTGTTCGCCTGCGGCCTCGCCGCGCTCGCCTTCCTGCCCGCGACGCCTGCGCCGTTCGACGTGATCTGGCGGATGGCGCTTGCGGGCGCCGGCTTCGGCCTGTTCCAGACCCCCAACAACCGCACCATGATCGCGGCCGCGCCGCGCGAGCGCGCCGGCGGCGCCAGCGGCATGCTGGGCACGGCGCGCCTGCTCGGCCAGACCACCGGCGCTGCGCTGGTGGCACTGCTGCTCGGACGCTATCCGGTTGAGGGGACCCGGCTGGCGCTTCTTGCCGGGGTCGGATTTGCGCTGTGCGGCGCGGTGCTGAGCATGATGCGGTTGTCTCCCGCGGGCGCGCGCGGCGCCGAGCACGTCCGCGTGCAGGACGATCAGCGCCTGCGCGGCGAATAGCACGGGCCCCACGTCCAGGTGCCCGCTGTTTCCTGCACAACCCCTGCGTGGCTTAACTATCCCGACATGCGACCTATTGCCATCGCGCTCCGGTTGCGCTTCAGTGGCGCGGGGAACAAGGGGCATTTCATGCGTTCATTGGGAATTGTGGCGCTCAGCGTCATGCTGGGCGGCTGCGCGTCTGTCACGCGCGGCACGACCGAGAACATCAGCATCTCATCGACACCGTCAGGCGTGGAAGCCGTCGTCAGCGGAATGGAGGTTCCGACCACCTGCACGACGCCCTGCTCCGTGGTCGTCAAGCGAAACGCCGACATTTCGATCACCTTCCAGAAGGAAGGTTATGAACCTCAGATCGTGCCGCTCAGCCGGGACATACCGACGTCAGGGGCCGCCGGCTTCGCCGGCAATCTCCTGCTCGGCGGCGTCATCGGCATGGGCGTCGATGCCGCGACCGGGGCGGCAACCGATCACAAGCCCAATCCGGTCATCGTGACGATGCAGCCGTCGGCCCCGGCCCGCAGCGCACGGCCCGCCGCTCCGAAAAAGCCGCGGCCGCCGGCCGCCGCGCCAGAGGCCGGGACGTAAGGGCCACCCAGCCCCAAGAACAAAAAGGCCGGCTTCGCAGCCGGCCTTTTCGATTTCATCTAGCCCAGATCAAGCCTTGACCAGCGGTCCCTTGGAGGTCGGCCCCTTCGAACCGCCGGGGCCGCCTGGCTTGGACTTGCCCGGCGGACGCTTGCGGGCGCCCGGCAGCTTCTCGTGCTTCGGCGTGACCGGGCCCTCGACGAACTCGAAGCCGATCTTCTCCTTGGTCTCGTCGGCCTCGTCCTTGACGAGAACGACGCGAACATGGCCGCCGCCCTTCAGCTTGCCGAACAGCACCTCGTCGGCCAGCGGCTTCTTGATGTGCTCCTGGATCACGCGGGCCATGGGACGCGCGCCCATCTGCTCGTCGTAACCATGCTGAACCAACCAGGCCTTGGCCGGCTCGGACAGCTCGATGGTGACGTCGCGATCGCCGAGCTGCGCCTCGAGCTGCAGCACGAACTTCTCCACGACCGTGCCGATCACCTCGACGCTGAGATGGCCGAACGAGACGATGGCATCGAGGCGGTTGCGGAATTCCGGCGCGAACTGCCGGTTGATCGCCTCGTGGTCGTCGCCTTCCCGCTTGGAGCGCGTGAAGCCGAACGCCTGCTTGGCGAGATCGGAGGCACCCGCGTTCGTCGTCATGATCAGGATCACGTTGCGGAAATTGACCTGCTTACCGTTGTGGTCGGTGAGCCGGCCGTGATCCATGATCTGGAGCAGCACGTTGTAGAGGTCGGGATGTGCCTTCTCGATTTCGTCGAGCAGCACCACGCAATGCGGATGCTGGTCGACGCCGTCGGTGAGCAGGCCGCCCTGGTCGAAGCCGACATAGCCGGGAGGCGCGCCGATCAGGCGCGATACGGTGTGCCGCTCCATGTATTCGGACATGTCGAAGCGCAGCAGCTCGACGCCGAGGCTTGCCGCAAGCTGCTTTGCGACCTCGGTCTTGCCGACGCCGGTCGGACCCGAGAACAAGTAGCTGCCGATCGGCTTCTCCGGCTCGCGCAGGCCGGCACGCGCCAGCTTGATCGAAGCGGCGAGCGATTCGATCGCCTTGTCCTGACCGAACACGGTGCGCTTCAAGGTCTGCTCGAGATGCTTGAGCACCTCGGCGTCGTTCTTCGACACGCTCTTCGGCGGGATCCGCGCCATCGAGGCGATCGTGGTCTCGATCTCCTTGATGCCGATGGTCTTCTTGCGCTTGTTCTCGGCGACCAGCATCTGCGCCGCACCCGACTCGTCGATCACGTCGATCGCCTTGTCCGGCAGCTTGCGGTCGTGGATGTAGCGCGAGGAGAGCTGAACCGCCGCCTCGATCGCCTCATTGGTGTACTTCAGCCGGTGGTAGTCCTCGAAGTACGGCTTGAGGCCCTTGAGGATCGCGATCGCGTCCTCGACCGTCGGCTCGTTGATGTCGATCTTCTGGAAGCGCCGCACCAGCGCGCGATCCTTCTCGAAGTGCTGACGGTATTCCTTGTAGGTGGTCGAGCCCATGCAGCGGATGGTGCCCGAGGCAAGCGCTGGCTTGAGCAGGTTCGAGGCATCCATCGCCCCGCCCGACGTCGCGCCCGCACCGATCACGGTGTGGATTTCGTCGATGAACAGGATGGCGTTGGGATGCGCTTCGAGCTCCTTCAGCACCTGCTTCAGACGCTCTTCGAAGTCGCCGCGATAGCGGGTGCCGGCGAGCAGCGTGCCCATGTCGAGCGAGAACACGGTCGCGGCCGCCAGAACCTCCGGCACCTCGCTGTCGACGATGCGCTTGGCGAGGCCCTCCGCGATCGCGGTCTTGCCGACGCCGGCTTCGCCGACGAACAACGGGTTGTTCTTCTGCCGCCGGCACAGCACCTGGATCGCGCGGTTGATCTCGGAATTGCGTCCGATCACCGGATCGATCTTGCCGTCGCGCGCCTTCTTGTTGAGGTTGACGCAATAGGTCTCGAGCGCTTCGCCCTTCTTCTTGGCGTCCTCGTTGCCCTTGGCCTCGGTCTCCTCGTCGACGCCGCGCACCGGCCGCGCCTCGGAGACACCAGGCCGCTTGGCGATGCCATGGCTGATGTAGTTGACCGCGTCATAGCGCGTCATGTCCTGCTCTTGCAGGAAATACGCGGCGTGGCTCTCGCGCTCGGCGAAGATCGCGATCAGCACGTTGGCGCCGGTCACCTCTTCGCGACCGGACGACTGCACGTGGATCACCGCGCGCTGGATCACGCGCTGGAAGCCGGCGGTCGGCTTGGCGTCGTCGGCGCCATCCGTCACCAGATTCTCGAATTCGGTCTCAAGGTAATTAACCAGGCTCGTGCGGAGCTTGTCGAGATCGACGCTACAGGCGCGCATGACGGCGGCTGCATCGGAGTCGTCGATCAGGGAGAGCAAGAGATGCTCGAGCGTCGCGTATTGGTGATGACGCTCGTTTGCGATCGCCAGCGCACGATGCAGGGATTGTTCAAGGCTTTGGGAAAAAGTCGGCATTCGCGTCCTCTATGGCCCCCACCATCATGATCGCCATCGCCCGGTCAGGCAACAACAACCTTTGTCACATATAGTTATACAAGATCGCGGCGAAAGACCGGTTCCGCGACTCAGGCGGCGACACATCCTCGGTATTCTTGAAGCAAAACCCGTTCCGATTTGGATGCAAAACCCGTTCCGATTTGGGCAGAACTACCCAATTGGGCAGGGTTGACGCTGGTGCCGATGCTCTTGGGATCATGCAGCAGCTTGTGCTGCCATCACACACCACGCGAACAGAACCGCTCTAAAGAACGCGACCGCGATTACTTCTTTTCCATCACGCATTGCAGCGGATGCTGGTGCTTGCGGGCGAAATCCATCACCTGCGTCACCTTGGTCTCGGCGATCTCGTAGGTGAACACGCCGCACTCCCCGATGCCATGATGGTGAACGTGCAGCATGATCTTGGTCGCGGCCTCGATATCCTTGTTGAAGAACTTCTCCAGCACGTGGACGACGAACTCCATCGGCGTGTAGTCGTCGTTCAGGATCAGCACGCGGTAGAGGTTCGGCCGTTTGGTCTTGGGTTTGACCTTGGTGATGACCGACGTGTTCGGACCCGAGGGGGTGCCCGAACGGTTCTCATCATTGCTCATGCGAGGAGCGTAGGCAGCGGCTGGCGCGGACAGTTCGAGTCTGGAAGTCAATTGCGGCATGGCTCAGGCGTTCAAATTCCCCACGGAAGCGAATGGCGGTCACCGCGCGACCCCGCCCTTCGGAGCCTGGCGCAGGCGCGCCGCCTTGTTGGATCGCCGCTCCCGACAATCCGGTCCAAGCCGGATCGTTCGCCAGCAATATGGGCCTGCCCCCGGCTCGCCGCAAGCGCGCAAAACTGCGGCCGATGCGGCCACGGCAGTCCCGATTCCCGGACCGGGCGATCCAGCCAAGGTTAATCAACCCGGACCGATTTGACAAAAATTTCCGCGGCGCCGGTTAGACCATGTTGACCAGGAACCTGGCCATTTTACACGATTGCGACGTTTCTCCCGGGATACCCCGGACTTCTACGGTGCAATTTACCAACCATTCAATGGCGTGGCGCGAAATCGGGCAAAACCACAGATTTCGGGGATCGCCATGTTTCGCTCGCCACTTGTCAGCCTGATCGGTCGACAGTTCGCCCGCTTCGCGGCGGCCGAACAAGGCAATATCGCCATGATCTTCGCCATCACGCTGGTCCCGGTCCTGAGCCTGGTCGGCGCCGCAGTGGACTATAGCCGCGCCGTCCAGGCCCGCACGTCCATGCAGGCGGCCCTCGACTCCGCCGCTCTGATGCTCTCCAAGGATCTGTCGTCCGGCACCATCACCACGTCGCAGATCAGCACGAAGGCGCAAGCCTATTTCAACGCGCTGTTTACCGGCACCGCCACCCTGCCATCGGTCAGCGTCGCCGCCACCTATACGGCGAGCACCAGCATAGGCTCCACGATCCAGCTCAGCGGAACTGGCACCTACACGACCAGCTTCCTGAAGATCGCCGGCTTTCCGACGCTCGGCATCGGTACCACGTCCACCAGCGCTTGGGGTAACGTCCGCATGCGCGTGGCCCTGGTGCTCGACAACACCGGCTCCATGGCTCAGGACGGCAAGATGCCGGCGATGCAGACGGCCGCGAAGAACCTGGTCGATCAGCTCAGCGCGCTCGCCAAGAATACCGGCGACGTCTACATCTCGATCGTTCCGTTCGCCAAGGACGTCAACGTCGGCGCCGGCAACTACAACAAGGACTGGGTCGATTTCAGCGATTGGGATGCCGCCAACGGCAGTTGGACCTGCGCGTCGGGCAACTCCAACAACTGCAACAATTGGAAGTGGACGCCGGCCAGCCACGACACCTGGACCGGTTGCGTGGTCGATCGCGACCAGGACTACGACACCAAGAACACCACGCCGACCAGCGGCAATGTGGGGACGCTCTTCCCGGCCGAGCAGTATCCCTACTGCAATTCCGGCAGCTGGTCCTATCTGCAACCGATCATGCCGCTGAGCTACGATTGGAGCTCGCTCAAGGGCCGCATCGACGCCATGAAGCCGACCGGCAACACCAACCAGGGCATCGGCCTGGCCTGGGGCTGGATGACGTTGTCGAACGGCAGTCCCATGAACGCGCCGGCCAAGGATCCGAACTACACCTACAAGGACGCGATCGTTCTGCTCTCCGACGGCCTGAACACGCAGAACCGCTGGTACAGCAATGCTTCGCAAATCGACGCGCGACAGAAGAAGCTGTGCGACAACGCCAAGGCCGAGAACATCACGATCTACACAGTGCAGGTGAACACCGGCAGCGATCCGACCTCGAGCGTGCTGCAATATTGCGCCAGCAGCAGCGACAAGTTCTATCTGGTCACATCGGCCAGCCAGACCGTCTCGGTGTTCAAGGACATCGGCACCTCGCTGTCGAAGCTGCGCGTGGCGCGCTGACGGATTGACCATGCGCAAACAAAAAGCCCGGCTGGTTCAGCCGGGCTTTTCGATTCCAGGACGTCCTGAAAAAATTACTGGGCGGCCGGGGTGAACTTCGACACGACGGTCTCGACCGGCTTGAACGCCTGCTTGGCGAGGTCGCTGTAGAGGCCGGCGATCTTCTGCGATTCCGCAACGAAGGTCTCGTAGGCGGAACGGGCGAAATCGGTCTGCGCTTCCATGGCCTTGTCCAGCGACTTCACGCCGGAAAGCTTCTCGACGAAGGACTTGGTGTCTTCGAACGACTTCTTGGTGTAGTCGCCATAGGCGCTGGCGATCGCATGGAGGCCGTGCTGCACCGAGGTCGCGGAGGCGACGTACTGCTCGAAGTGCTCTTTCCCGTAGTTCTGAAAGTCTTCAACCTTGAACATTTCGGAATCCTTTTCCCTGGCTCTCGTCGGGAAGCCCCGGCTCCCTGACTCTGCCCACAATTAGTGCAACGCACAAAAAAGTCAAGAATCTTGTGCGACGCACAAAAATAGATTGAAATCGCCGAGATTCCCGGGGTTTCCCGCAACAGTTCCTTAAGCTTTTGGAAACCGCGGCCCCCTACCCTGATTCCCTGGACGTGTTCAACTTCCACGGACGGTCAAAAGCCGTTTGAGAACATCACCTTAGCCAGAATAGCGGCTCAGGCCGAACGTCCCCCGCGGCGAACACCAGCGGAGGGACAGCCTGAGCAGGTAATGATCCCGGGTCCTTGGGCACAATTTCGCCTCACGAGCCGGTGATCAAGTCAGAAACGGGGACGGGGTTCCATGCTTCGTAAAAACTTGTCTTCCTCGCGCTTGGCGCGGGTTGGCGTTTTCGGGCTTCTTACGGTCACCACTGCGGTCATCTTCACCACCGATGCCGCCGAGGCGCGGCGTCATCGCCGCCACTACGCGCACCATCGGGTGCAGCGCGATGTGTCCGAGAGCTCCAGCCCGAAATTCGCGTCCATCATCGTCGACGGCAATTCCGGCGCGGTGCTGCAGGCAACGAGCCCCGACGGGATCCGCCACCCCGCCTCGCTGACCAAGATCATGACGCTCTATCTGCTGTTCGAGCGCCTCGAGTCCGGCAAGATGAAACTCGACACCGAGATGCCGGTGTCCAAGCACGCCGCCGATCAGGATCCGACCAAGCTGAACCTGCGTGCCGGCCAGACCATCCGTGTCGAGGATGCGATCAAGGGTCTCGTCACCCGCTCCGCCAACGACGCCGCGGTCGTGATCGCGGAAGCCATCGCCGGCGACGAGGACGACTTCGCCCAGATGATGACGCGCAAAGCCCGCGCGCTCGGCATGTCCAAGACGGTGTACCGCAACGCCAACGGCCTTCCCAACGACGAGCAGGTGACGACCGCGCGCGACCAGGCCACGCTCGGCCGCGCCATCCAGGAGCGCTTCCCGCGCTATTATCGCTATTTCGCGACCTCCACGTTCAACTGGCGGGGACAGTCGATCCGCAATCACAATCACCTGCTCGGCAGCGTCGAGGGCGTGGACGGCATCAAGACCGGCTACACCCGCGCCTCCGGCTTCAACCTTGTCAGCTCGATGCGCCGCGGCAACCGCCATTTGATCGGCGTCGTGCTCGGCGGCCGCAGCGGCGGCTCGCGCGATGCCATCATGCGCAACCTGCTCGCCGAGAATCTCGAAAAGGGCGCGACCACCCACACCGTTGCCGCGGTCACCGAGCGCAACGGCGCTGACGCCAATGTCGAGGTCGCCGCCGCATCGGATACGCCGGCACGCCCCGCGCCGCAGGTTCAGGCCGCAGCCGCTCCTGCTCCCGAAGCCGCCCCGTCGCGTCTGGCCGCGCGTCTGACGACGCTGGCGGCTGCGACGGCAGCGGTGCCGCCGGCCCAGCCCAAACCCGAAGCCAAACCCGAGGTTCGGCCGACGGAATCCAGGATCGAGCCCGCGCCGCTCACCAATGGCGTGATCTCGAGCCAGCCGCTCTCCATCATCCCCGGCTCGTCCGAGCCGATGAAGCCGGTTCGGGTCAAGACGGTTCAGGTCAAGGCCGGCGCCGTGAAGGTCGCCTCCGCCGCTCCCACTCAGGTCGCCCCGCCGGTCACCAACGCTATTCCGTCCCGTTCCGACGTCGCGGAAACCTCCGGCGCCGTGGTCGCCCGGGCCGATCTCATCAACAAGCCCGAGATCGTCAGCCAGCCGGAAGCGCCGAAGGCCGAGACTGCCCGTAGCGAAATGCCGCGGCAGCCGACAGGCTTCGGCACCGGCAACGGCATCCTCGGGGTGCTGCCGGCCGCAACGGCCGCCGCGCCCGCCCCGGCCGCTCCGAAGCTCGCCTCCGCCGATCCTGCGCCGATCCAGATGAGCGCCACCACCAAGCCGGTCCATAGCGGCTGGATCGTCCAGGTCGGCGCGCTCGAGAGCGAGAACGAAGCCCAGCAGCGCATTGACGCCGCGCGCAGCTCGGCCCGCGGCCTGCTCAGCAAGGCCGATCCGTTCACCGAGCCTGTCGTCGCCAAGGACAATCGCAAGCTCTACCGCGCCCGCTTCGCCGGCCTCGAGCGCGACCAGGCCGAAGCGGTCTGCCGCACCCTGAAGCGCGCCGAGATCTCCTGCATCACCGTCCGCAACTGATCTTCTCCCCCCGTTCGAGACAAAATGCCCGCGCCTAGCGCGGGCATTTTCGTTTTGGGACGCGGTGATGCAGGCTGTTCATGACAAGGCTGTTCCGCGACAACCTCTCGTCAAGAATTTACGGTTAAAACTTTGCTCAAGGGATCGACCACGCCGAAATGGCGGGCATCGGGGCGACGGCAAACGGAGCAAGCGGAGCTCACACGGTACGGGCGTTTGTGGCGTGGTGCCGGAGTTAGCCGTTATGCGTACGAAGCAGAGTATCCTTGGCCTCGTTTACCCGGGCAGCGAGATAGTTCGAGCCCCCCTGGTCGGGATGGAGTTTCTTCATCAGGGACTTGTGCGCCCGGCTGATGTCGTCGCGCCCCGCACCCGGCTGCAGGCCAAGGATCTGATAGGCCTCCTCCGCCGTCATTTTGCCGCTCGCCGCCGTGCGGCGCTGCCCCCCTGCCGCGTCGCCCTGCGCGTTCTGACGCCAAGCGGGAAACCGGCGGTCCAGATAGCTTTCAAGTAAGGCCACGCTCTCGGCGTCGAACGTCGGGACCATGGCCAAAAGGCCGGCGAGATCGAACTCGCCGAGATCGCGCCCGGCGTGAGGCCCGGCGACGATCTGCCCGCCAAGCTGGCCGCTGTCGTGGTCGAGCCGCATGTCCAGGAATTGCGAGCGCACGCGCGAGGCCTGCCCTGACGCGGGCGCAGCACCGCCGCCGAATAGCCCGCCGATATTGCCGAAGGCGGTGTTTGCCAGCGGTGTCCAGCCCAGCAGCCCGGCGCCGAAAATCCCGAGCGGAATCGCCACCGCCAGCTCGCCCCGCAAGCCCGTGAACGCTGCGACCGCCAGCGCCACCACGCCGCCACCGAACCTGATGGCACGCGCCAGCACCGCCGGGTTGGCGGCGCGGAACATCTGGAGCAGCAGGTAAAGCGTGATAACAGCGACAGCGCCGGCGATCAGGGTCATGCCAGGAATATAGTCGCCCTCGCGGCAAAATGCATGGTATGCGCCCGCCGCGCGCCGCGACGGTCCTGAGCGCTATTTCATCTGGCCGATCAGCTTGGCCGCGCCGCTCGCGGTCTTCGCCAATTTCAAC
This sequence comes from Bradyrhizobium sp. 138, assembly GCF_023074075.1. GTDB lineage: Bacteria > Pseudomonadota > Alphaproteobacteria > Rhizobiales > Xanthobacteraceae > Bradyrhizobium. The sequence goes on from NZ_JADPKT010000007.1 coordinate 285,969, forward strand.
AATGCCTCGCGGCCGCCGGCGGCATAGGCCGCGGCGGCCCGCAGCAGCTCGCGCAACTGCGCCGCCGCGCCCGGATCAAACCGGCACCAGGCGCCGCCGGTCAGGCGCGCGATCTCGCGGAAGGCCTGCTCGGCGACCGCGTCATGGCCTTCCTGAAACACGAACACCGGCACGTTGAGCATGCCGAGCTCGCCGGCCTTGGCGCAGAGCTCGTCGACCTTCTCCTCCATGGCATCGCCGACGAAGACGACGGCGCGCACGCCCGATGCGACCGCTTCGCGCCGCGCCTCGCTCAGCACCTTGCCGATCTGGGTGTCGCCGCCGCGGCAATCGATCTTGCTCATCAACGCCGCAAGCTTATCGCTGTCGGAGATCCACCCCGTGGCGCGGCACTCGTTCAGACCGCGATAGTAGACGAGCCGGATATCGAGACTGCCGAGTGCCGCGGTCTCGCGAAACATGTCGGCCTGAAGCGCGCAGGCCATGTCCCAGGTGGGCTGCCGGCTCATCGTCGCGTCCAACGCGAAGATCAGTCGCCCCTTCGCGCCCGGCGCATGGGGCGACAGCGCCCGCGCCTTGGCGACGAAAGCCGCAATGTCCTCCGCGGTCGACGTTCCGGCCTGCGGAACCGCGCCGCCTGCTTGCGCCGAGACGGCATCGCCGCGGCGCGGCTTGATGGGTTCGCCCGACATCGCTCGCCCCTTACGTGAGTGGCTAATGTGGTCAGCGCGGGCAGCCCGGTCAATGTGCAAAGCCCCCGCGGGCGGAGACCGGCGGGGGCTTGGGAAATCCGTACAATCGGTGGCGAGACGCCTGCTCTCGATGCTAGCCCTTGGCAGGCGCCATCAGCGCGACCGGGCCAGGCTCGAGGATGTTGGGCGGCGTCGATTGCGTGTCGACCGGCGCGATCTCGCTGTCGGTCGCGCTCAGGAATTTGTCGAGCATGCTCTGGATCGAGTTCTTGGCGACATCCGGACCGGTGTCGCGCATGTCGTTGTGCTGAAACTCGGTCTTTACGACCTGGATACCCGCCTTCTCGCATTCCTCGTCGGTCGGGAGCACGCCTGCATCGGCCTTGAACTGCGGATCCTGCGAACGGAACGACAGGATCTTGAACTTGCCCGCGGTGACGAAAGGCACGCGCAGATTGTCGAGCGTGACGACCTTCTTGACCTCATCCGGATACTGCTTGGCGAAATACATCGTGATGTCGCCGCCCATCGAGTGGCCGACCATCGTCACCTTTGCGTAGTCGGCGTTGGCCTGAACCTTCTTCATCTCCTGCATGGCGAGATGAATATTGGCGACGCCGCGCAGGATCTGCGGCAGCCGGCCGACATAGAGCTCACCGGGCTTGGTGACCATCGGAGGATCGGTCGGCAGGTCGTGCTGCGGGCTCACGACCATGTAGCCGCGCGCAGCGAAGATGTTGGCGAGGAAGCCGTACTCGGTGTTCTTGACGGTATTGCCGTGATTGATCACCGCGACCGGCAGCGTGATCATGCCGGCATTGGCCTGCATTTCCTTGTCGCGGCGCACCGCGATTTGGACGGGCACCGGACGATTATCGCGGGAGGCGTCGTAGAAGGTGATGGTCTCGTGCTTGATCGCCCACTTGCTCGCCGTGAAATAGGCGACGCCGCAGAGGGCACTGACCGAAACCAGAACGGCAATTCCACGCTTCATTTTCGTCCTCAGCCTCAGGCGCTTGCGGCCTGAATCCCTGTTGAAAATCGTGTTCTTCCGGAGCTCTTCGTCCCCTGGTCGCCTATTCGCTAATATATGTCACAGGCGCGTGACAGGAAGGCCAAATATTGTGAACCGGCAGCCCTTTCGTTGTGCGGCGCACACGTTTTCTGGGCACTCGCTTATTCCTACGCTACGTCAGGGTGCAGCCAACTATCGGACGCAACCAGTCTCGATCGGGTTCAATTTCGCAGTAAACATTGAATGAAAACGGTCGAACGCGACCAGGGTTCCCGCGGGAACCAGGCCGGCAGATCGATCGGAAGTAGCGATATACCCCTCAGGCGCCCAGGATGTCGTGGACTTCGAGCGGCTTGTCGATCTGGTTGAACCACTCGGCCCGGTTGGCGGCGCGGCGGCGGCCGCGCTCGTCGAGCGGCAGCTTGAGCTGGCGAAGCAGGCTCGTCACCTCTTCCCGTGCGGTGAGATGGCCGAGATTGGGCCGCATGCCGAGCGTGGCCTCGTCGATCTCGTCGAGGGCGGTCAGGCCGCGCGGGAAAAATTCGCGATAGACGACGCGTTCGGCGAAGCCGTCGACGTAGCGGAAGCCGAGCCGCAGCGACAGATCCTTCAACCCTTCCGCGACGAGCTGCTTGTTGCGCGAGCCGAGCATCGACAGGCGGTTGCGCACAACGATCCAGTCGGTGGTCGAGCCGTCGAGCTGGCGGCGCTTGCGGCGGACGTCGCGCACCATCTCGGCATAATGGCTCTCGCCCGTCACCGCGTAGCTGGCGGGATCGACGGTCCCGAGCACGTCGAAATCGAGGAAGCTGTCGTTGATCGGCGTGACCAGCGTGTCGGCCATCGAGTGCGCGAGCCGCATGAGGTAGCTGTCGGTGCCCGGCGTATCGATGACGATGAAGTCGAAGCTGCTCTCGACTGCCGAGACCGCCTCCATGAACTGCTGGAACTCGGAATTCTCGTTCTCGGCGATCTGCATGGTCTCGCCGAGCTTGATGCAGCGATGCACCGGCAGTTCGAGGTCGAGCTTGGTGCGGCGCGCCCAGGCGGAACGGTTGTTGATGTAGTGGGTGAAGCTCTGCTGGCGGCAGTCGAGGTCGATGGTGGCGACGCGCTGGCCGGCCTTCAGGAGCGCAACCGCGATGTGCAGGGCGGTCGTCGACTTGCCGGAGCCGCCCTTCTCGTTGCCGAGCACGACTACGTGCGCCGAGCCGGATTGGCCTTGGCTAGCCTGCACAAGCATGGCGATCCTCAACACCCCTGATGAATATCTTCGAGTTGGCCGCGTCTGCGGTCAAGTGAAATGCGTGACAGGTTATGCAAATCGTACTGCGCCGTTCTTCATCATGAATCGCGGCGCCAATTATCGTCTGTGATCCAGCCCACAATGTCGCGACATCGTGCGCTGCCTTGCACGGGATGCTGTGCCGCATCCGCATGCATGGCGTCCATGATCGCTGCTTGTTAAGGTTAGTCGCCCCCGCGCCAGATCATGGCGCGTCGATTCCCAAGCCCGTCGAGTCCTGATGTCACCAAGCCCCCTGATCGTCCGCACGGTCCCCACCTTGCGCCGCGCCGTCGATAATCTCCGCAAGCGAAAGGCCACGATCGCGCTGGTCCCGACCATGGGGGCCCTCCATGACGGCCATGTGTCCCTCGTCCGCCTCGCCAAGCGGCGCGCCAGCCGCGTCGTGGTCTCGATCTTCGTCAACCCGACCCAGTTCGCCCCGACCGAGGATTTCGGCGCCTATCCGCGCACCTGGAAGGCCGACATCGCCAAGCTCGCGGCCGAGGACGTCGACATCGTCTGGCATCCGGACGTCAAGGCCATGTATCCCGACGGCTTCGCCACCCGAATCGTGCCGGAGGGGCCGGCGCTCGCCGGCCTCGAGGACCGCTTCCGCCCGCACTTCTTCGGCGGCGTCGCCACCGTCGTCGGCAAGCTGTTCACGCAATGCCGGCCGGACTTTGCGATCTTCGGCGAAAAGGACTTTCAGCAGTTGCGGGTGGTGACGCAGATGGCGCGCGACCTCGACCTCGGCGTCAAGGTGATCGGCTCCCGCACCGTGCGCGAACGCGATGGGCTCGCGATGTCCTCGCGCAACGTCTATCTGTCGCTCGAGGAGCGGCAGACTGCCACCGTCCTCTATCGTGCCATGAGGGAGAGCGCGCGGCGGATCAAGGCCGGCGATGCGCTCGCGCCCGCGATGGCCGGCGGCGCCGAGATGATCAAGGCGGCCGGCTTTGCGCTCGACTATTACGAGGCCCGCCATGCCGAGACGCTGGCGCCGGTCAGCTCGCGCAAGGACCGTCCCTTGCGGATCCTGGTCGCGGCCAAGCTCAGCAGCACCCGCCTGATCGACAATATCGCGGTTTAGAGCAGCCCGAGATCGCGCAATTCGCGCCGCATCGGCTCCGGCATCGCCGCGATCGAGCCGGCGGCGGACTTGCCGAGATCGGGCGGCACGGAATCATCGGTGAGATAGCGCCAGCCCTGGAACGGGCGCATCGGCCGCGGCGACACCGAGATCACCTTCGGCTGCATCACGATGCGGCAGCGCCCGATGCCGTCCTTGTCGCGGAACGGCTCGATGCCGATGATCTTCTCCCGCGCGGCGATCTCGCCCTTGATCACCCAATAGAGCGACCCGCCCGCGAGGATCTCGGCGTCGCGCTTGGGCACCATGCGGGTGATGTGGATGTGATGTTGCGGCAGACCCTTCTTCTTGGCGGTCTGCATCCGTTCGGCGATCCACTCCTTCAATTCCTTGACGGAGTCGCAGCCGACGGCGAGCTTGATCAGATGTAGCGGCATGCCCCAGCATTAGCCGGGCAGCACCGCATTGGGAATGCCGATCTACTCGTTATCCGCAGCCGCGGGCGCGGCCGCCGTGGCCGGCGGCGGCGCGAGCGGAACCGGCGCTGCGGGGGCGCGCGCAGCCTTGGGAGCCGGCGGCTTCTTCGCGGCCGGTGGTGCCGCAGGCGCCGCGGCCTGTGCGGCGCCAGCGGCCTGTGCGGAGCCAGCCGTTGGCGCGCGCGGCGCTGTCGTTGCATTCGCGGCGGGCGCGGCCTGCCGCGTCGTCGCCGTCGGCTCCGGATTCATGATGCTCACCGGCGGCGTCGACGAGGCGCTCGGGAACTCCGCATTGGTCGGCTTGCCCGTCGGCATCGAGGGCGGCAGCCCGGCGAGCGCCGCATTGGCCGGCATCGGCGGCACCGTCGCGGGCGCGTTCCAGGTCGGCGCATGGCGCGCGACCAGCGTATCGTAGAGGTGGGAATCCATGTTGGCGGCGACCTGCTGCTGGTCGGTCAGCGCGCGGAACGCGGCGCAGTCGAACGGCGTGCAGCCGTCGCGCGCGACCAGCACCTGCGCCACGAGGCCGTAGCGATCGCGCTCCAGCGCCTTGCGCAGCGTCTTGATCTCCATCGTCAGGCTCTTCTCGGCGATCGCGGCTTCACCGAGCGCCGTCAGCCGGTCGATCCGGGCCGCGGTGTAGGACACAGCCGCAGCCGCAGCATCCGGCGAGCCGAACAGCGCCTTCTCGCAGCCAATGGCGACCGCATCGCCGGCGAGATCGTCGAGGCACGACAGCGCCGGCAGGCTCGCGATGACAGCACCTTGCGCGCGCGCTTCGCTCGGCGCGTCCTGCCCCAATGGCCCATAGACGCGCACGGTGGCAGCTCCGGCGATCGCGATGGACAGCAGCGTAATCACTGTCAGCGCGCCGTTGGCGACCGACTTCTCGGCGCGCAGCAGCGTGATCAGCAGGATCAAGCCGAAGAATCCGGCAGCGGCCAGCGTCATCCACATCGGGAAGGCCGGCGAGCGCCAGATTTGGTCGAGCGAAGTGGCCCATGCCCAGTTCATGCGCGACGTCCCCTCACGCGAGCAGAGAGCGAATGGTCAAGCGAGCACCGCAAGCCGGCAACTGCCCCGGCCCACCTTTTGAAGGTGAAGCGGGCCTTTTGACGGCGGCAGGACTCAAATCTCTGATGGCACCAATGCGCAGAGTGCGTCAGCCTTCAGGGGCGCGTGCTGGCTTCAGGAGAGCGCGAGCTGGCTTTCCTTGGCGACGCGTTCGAAAGCTTCGGTCGAGCTCTTGATCCGGTACTGGCAGTCGTCGCCGTCGGTCGGCAGCAGACGGATGACCTCATACGAGCCGCTGGCAGCGGGGCGCGCGATATTGCTGGCCGTGAACAATACGCGCGTTCCAATCGGGAATTTGTGCTTCAACACCCTCTCCACTCAAACAACGCCTGCCTCGCCCATGGTCCCACTACGATGGCCGGCCGGAAACCCAGGCGCTGTATAGCATGCGGCCGGCGGTTTTGGCCAGCGCCATGCCAGCATGGCAAGCACGCATATTTTGCAGTCTTTTCAGAGCGATAGCGATGGAACCGGCGGGCCGATGATACCGCCGGGGGCCGCGCGTTCAGGCGGCGTGTCGCAGGCTGGTCGCAGCCTAGGTGATCCCGTGCGCCCCCGGGTCAATTCCGGACCAGGAGCGCCGCCGGTCGGACCCTGCGATCAGGCGTCCTCGAACTTGGCGATGACAAGCGTTTCGGCCAGCCCGTCGCGGGTCCATTCCTGGAACGCCGGCAGCGCCATCATCGCCTCCATGTAGATTTTGGTCTCGGGCGTGACCTCGATTGCGTAGGTGCGGAAGCGGTGCACGACCGGGGCGTACATCGCATCCGCCGCCCCGAAGCGGCCGAACAGGAACGGTCCCTTCGCGCCATAGCGGGTGCGGCACTCGCGCCAAATCTCCTGCACGCGCGCGATGTTCGCCTTGGCGTCCGCCGACAATGTCACGGGGCGTACGGGGCGATGCAGGTTCATGCCGCATTCGTTGCGCAAGGCCATGAATCCGGAATGCATCTCGGCGCACACCGATCGGGCATGGGCGCGCGCGGCGACGTCGTCCGGCCACAACTTCACCTCCGGATAGCGCTCGGCGACGTATTCGATGATGGCGAGCGAATCCCACACCGTGACGTCGCCGTCGACCAGCACCGGCACCTTGCCGGCGCGGCTGAAGGAAAGGATCTGCTCCTTGTCCGCGGGATTGTCGGTGTAGAGCGGAATCAGCGTCTCCACGAACGGGATGTCGTTGGCGCGAAGCGCGAGCCAGGGCCGCATCGACCATGACGAGTAGTTCTTGTTGCCGATCGCGAGTTTCAGCGCAGCCATGTCATCAATCCTTCCCGGGACGCTTGGAAACAAGCCGCTTTTAACGCCATCGCCTGCCGCCAATCAATCGTTGCCGCATGCTGCCATGCGTGGCAATCGTGGCGACTTCCGAGGAGATAGACATGAGCAGGCACTGGGTCGACGTCACCGCCGTCGGCTTCTTCATCATCGAATGGCTGGTCTATGCGCTGACGCTGGAGCATTCGGCCTATGGCCGCGACAGCCTGTCGGCACGCATGAACCGCTATCGCGAGGTCTGGGTCCGCCGCCTGCTCGACCGCGACACCCGCATGGTCGACATGCAGATCATGACCTCGCTGCAGAACGGCACCGCCTTCTTCGCCTCCACCAGCCTGATCGCGCTCGGCGGCGCGCTGGCGCTGCTGCACGCCACCAACGACGCCATCACGATTCTCAGCAAGCTGCCGATCGACCTCAGCACCTCGCCGGCCATGTGGGAGCTGAAATGCGTCGGCCTCGTGCTGATCTGCGTCTACGCCTTTTTCAAGTTCGCCTGGGCTTACCGGCTGTTCAATTACGTCGCGATCCTGTTCGGCGGCATGCCGCCGGCGGACCAGCGCGACACGCCAGCGGCCGAAGCCCATGTCATCCGCACCTCGCGCCTGTTCGAATCCGCCGGCCGCCACTTCAACCGCGGCCAACGCGCCTTCTTCTTCGCGCTCGGCTATCTCGGCTGGTTCGTCAGCCCCTGGCTGCTGTTCGTCACCACGGCCGCCGTGGTGGTGGTGACCTGGCGACGGCAGTTCGCATCGAGCGCCTGGGCAGCGATGGCGCCGGAGGTGGTGGATGGCGAGGAGATGGGGAAGCGCGGTCATTGAGGACAGCTCTACTCTGCGACGCGGCGCGGTGCCGTAGAGTGGGCAAAGGCGCAAAGCGCCGTGCCCACGATCTCCCTCCATGAGCAACAAGGCGTGGGCACGCTGCGCTTTGCCCACCCTACGATATCGAGCTTGTGACACGCAGTTTGACTCACAGACACGCCTTCGCAGCCTCGCGGCGGATTTCGCCCGAGCTTTGCTTCGTCGCTCCACCCTCAAATCCAAGAGGGCGCAGGGAAGGCCGGGTGCCGACAAGCACCCGCGGTCCGCTGCGCGAAATGCACACGCAGGAAGAACCGCACAGCAGCATACAGGTGGTGCCGATCACTCGGCCTTCCCTGCGCGATGGTCGGACGGCTTATGCCGTGATCTCCCGGGAGCCGAACTTTCCTTCTGGCCTCCCTCGCCTCGCGAATTGGATGATGCAGTCTGCCCGGTTGGGCTCGCTCGCATCTTCGCTGAGACTTGACCGTGGCAACGACGGTCAGGACCACACGGTTTTGCCGTACGCGCGGCCCGCCATGTCGCCCGCAGTCTTTCCAGCCCTGTCGACGAAGCTGGAAACTTACAGGCGAGACGAACCTAGCAGCGCCGCTCGTCTGCACGAAGCCTCGGGCTCACAGGGACTACCCGCCCTGCCCGCGCCTCTCGTGCCGACGCTGCCGCGTCCACCGCAAGCCCGGCTCGCGATCAAGACGACCTCGAGATCGCCCCTCTTGGTGAGCCGGGATGGGCGACACATACGATAAAACCGAATTTCGGTAAAGTGGAATATTTTTGCGATGATGGGTTGACAGAGGCGCGACACAGGCACGGTCGCGTAGCCCGGATGAGCGGAGCGACATCCGGGACAGTGCAATATGCCGCGCGAGCGGCCCCGGGTATCGCTGCGCTCACCCGGGCTACAAGAGTGGGCTCCAAGAGCTACCCGCCGAAATCCCGCAGGCTGAACGGCAGGTCGAGCACCTTCCACTCCTCGTACAGATCGGCGGGCAGCATCTTGTAGGGCTGGCAGTTCTGAAGCGCGCTCATTGCGGACTTCACCAGGGCCACCCCTTTTGTGGATGGCGGGGCTTCGAGCAGGATCGGCTCGCGCGCCAGCGTGCCGTCGGTGGCGAACACCGAGCGCAGCTTGATGTGAACGTTGTCGGTCGGGCTGAGCCCCGCCGGCAGTTTCGCACAGCTCCGCAAGTGGCTGCGAAGCGCGGCGATGATTTCTGCCGGAAGCTTGGCTGCGATCGAATCCTTGGCGTCGCCGCCATCGTCCTTGGGGGCGTCTTTCGGCAGCGCCGGCGGCAATTCGGGCGGCAGGCCGAGCATGACGCCGTATTTGACGGTGACGTCAGGCTGCGGAGACTGATAGGCCGGCGGCGGCGCGGCCTGTGGCTGCAGCATCGCCTGCGGTGGCGGTTGGGACTGCGCCTGCTGCGGCGGCTGTTGCGGCTCGGGCGAAGGCTGCTGTTTGGCCGCAGGCTTCGGCGCAGTCTCCGTCTTGTCCTTGTCGGTGGAATCCAGCTTCGGCAATTTCAGATCGAGCTTCGGCTCCGGCGGCTTCTCCTTTGCCTCCTCCTGGGCTTTCTCCTCAGCCTTCTCTTGCTCCTGCTTCACCTGCTCCGGCGTGACGATGTCCACCGTCACAGTCTCGGGCGCCGCGGCGTGGAACGGATGGACTTCGCTGATCAGGATGATCAGACCCACCAGCGTCAGATGCGCGATCGCCGACGCTGCAACGTCCGTCCGTATGATTGTCCGCAGTTCCATCGCCCGATCTTGGATTGCCGCCCTGCTGTTAGCATACCGCGGTCTCCCCTCAATCCCATTTCGGGGCGAAGCCGAAATCGGTCAGGCGGCCCTTGGGGTTGGCGAGCGCGGCGATCCGGCTCATCTCGCCCTGCGACAGCACGAAATCGAAGACCTCGATGTTCTCGGACAGCCGCTCGATGCGCGAGGTGCGCGGGATCGCAGCGACATTCTGTTGCACCAGCCAGCGCAGGCAGATCTGCGCCGGGCTCTTGCGATGCGTGCGCCCGATCTCGACCAGCGTCTGGTCGGTCTTGATGCGCCCCTTGGCGATCGGACTGTAGGCGACAAGTGCAAGGCCGTGCTGATCGCAGGCCGCCCTCACCTTCGCCTGGTCGAGATAGGGGTGGTATTCGACCTGGTTGCAGACCAGCGGCTCGCCCGATAGCGCCACCGCCTGCTCGATCAGCGCCACCGTGAAATTGGAGACGCCAATGTGGCGGGTCAGGCCCATGCGCTTGGCATGCGACAACGCGCCGAGCGTCTCTGCCAACGGCACGTGCGGATTAGGCCAGTGCAGCAGCAACAGGTCGACGTTAGGAAGCCGCAAGCGCGCCAGGCTCTCCTTGACCGAGCGCTCGAGATCATGAGGCGCGAAATGGTTGGTCCAGACCTTGGTGGTGAGGAAGACGTCGTCGCGGCGCACGCCCGAGGCGCGCAAGCCGTCGCCGACTTCGCGCTCATTGTCGTAGGCCTGCGCGGTATCGATGTGCCGATAGCCGAGCCGCAGCGCCTGCTCGACCAACCGCGCGGCAGGCCGTCCGCTCAGCTCCCAGGTCCCGAGCCCGATCGCCGGGATTCTTGCGCCATTGGCCTCGACGAACAGCATGAGGACTCCTGTTCCGATGCGGCAGTCCCAGACTCATCAGGCTCATTATGGACCCGGCCCATGACGCTGCCAACGGAAGCCGCGGCGGTCCAGTCGGGGTATTTGGCGCAAGGCTAACGGGAGGTTCGCATCAAGGCTTGGCCCTTGGCGGCAGGCTCTTGACGTCAGGCTTTTGGCGTCAGGCTTTGGCGAGCGCCTGGAACACCGTCTCCGGCGCGTGCGCGATCACCGCGAGCAGCGCGCGGGCCGGTCCCCGCGGAGCACGCTTGCCCTGCTCCCAGTTGCGGATGGTCTCGACGGGAACGCCGAGCTTGGCGGCGAACTCCATCTGGGTCAGGCAGGCGCGGCGGCGCAAATCGCGCACCGCGAGCGAGCCCGCCTCGGCCGGCGCGGCATTGGCCGCAGGCTGGACCGGAGACGGCTGGATTGGAAACTCCTGCCCTTCCCGCACCTCGACGATCCGTCCGTCCGCCTTCAACCGCACACGCATGCCCATTCCCCCCAACCGCGGCGATGATGCGGCAGGTCGCTTAAGTTCGGATTAAAGATGGTCTCGCGCCCCGGACGCTGCGCAGTGCTCCCGGCGATGCGAAGCATCGTCCGGTGCGGTGCGCTGCTGAGCCGGGGCCCACTCGCCGCGGCGTATGCTGCCTGCTGGGTCCCGGTTCTGCGCAGCAACGCTAAGGGCGTTGCTGCGCGCCCGGGACACGAGAGTGAAGAGTGCCGGCTACCTCAACCCGAACCACAGTGTCGCGATGCCGAGAAAGGAGAAGAAGCCAACGACGTCGGTCACGGTGGTGACGAAGGTGCCGGAGGCCACCGCCGGATCGGCCCTGACACGTTCGAGCGCCATCGGGATCAGGATGCCGCCGAGCGCGCCAGCGATGAGGTTGCAGACCATCGCAAGCCCGATGACGATGCCAAGGCCCGGAATCTTGAACCAGGCCACCGCTGCGATGCCCGTGATCACGGCAAAGGCGAGTCCGTTGATCAGACCGACCAGCGCCTCGCGCATCACGACGCGCCAGGCGTTGGAGGAGCCAAGCTCACGCGTCGCCAGCGCCCGCACCGCGACCGTCATGGTCTGGGTTGCGGCATTGCCGCCCTGGCTCGCCACGATCGGCGCCAGCACGGCGAGCGCAACCATCTTTTCGAGCTGGCCCTCGAACAGGCCGAGCACGGAGGACGCCAGGAAGGCGGTGGCGAGATTGACCAGGAGCCAGTTGAAGCGGCCGCGCGCGATGGTCAGGAAGGTGTCCGACAGCTCTTCGTCGCTGGTGACGCCGCCGAGCGCCTTGAGGTCCTCGTCCGCCTCCTCCTCGATGACGTCGACGACGTCGTCGACGGTGATGACGCCGACCAGGCGATCCTGGGTGTCGAGCACGGGGGCTGCGACGAGATTGTACTTGCCGAACATGCGCGCGACCTCTTCCTGGTCCTCCAGGACGGAGACGCGGCGGCGGTCTTCGTCGGTGAGCTCGGTCAGCGCGATCGGCCGGCGCGCGCGCAGCAGCACGTCGAGCGGCACCGCGCCCTGCCAGTGCTGGTCCTTGTCGACGACGTAGATCTCGTAGAACCGATCGGGCAGATCCGGCGTCTCGCGCATGTAGTCGATCGCCTGGCCCACGGTGAAATCCTGGGGCACCGCAATGAACTCGGTCTGCATCCGGCGTCCCGCGGAATTCTCCGGATAAAGCAGGCTGCGTTCGAGCGCGACGCGCTCCTTGAGCGGCAGCTTCTCGAGAATCTCCTCCTGCTCGGCCTGGTCGAGGGTCTCCAGCAGCTCGACCGCATCGTCGGATTCGAGCTCGCGGACGCCTTCGGCGACCGTCTCCGGCGGCAGCTCGTCCAGGATCTCCTCGCGGACCGCCTCGTCGACCTCGTTCAGCGCGGAGAAGTCGAAGTCGCGCCCAGTCAGCTCGACCAGGCGGACGCGGTCGTCGGGCTCCAGGGCGCCAATGAGATCGCCGAGATCGGCCTCGTGCAGCTCGGCGACACAGGCACGGAGCGAAGCGCTGTCGCCGGCCTCGATCGCGCGGGCGATCTCCTCGACGAATTCGTGCCTGATATCGCCGTCTTCATTGCGCATCGGCACGTGGTCGAGTACCGAATCCGCGGCGGGTGGGGCAACGTCCATATGTTCATCCATGGCGCGCCTCGCCGTTTGACAAGTTGGATCAGGTGGTCTGAGCTGACGGTCAGGCAATACCCACAAGGCAATCGGGAGCGCAATGACAAAGATGCTGCGACTGAGGGGGACTTCGGTGTCGCTGGGCGCGGCCCTCGGCACCTTCGCCGGCATCGCCTCGATCCAAGCCGCCGAGTGCCCGCGCAAGGACGCGCTCGGCACCTCGCGCGTGCTGAGCGTCGATGCCAGGACCACGCCGCGCGTGGGCTTGAAGAGTTTTCCGCAGACGCTTGCACTGGCCGATCGCGAGGTCGTGCTGACCTTCGACGACGGGCCGAACCCGCCGACGACGTCGAAGGTGCTGGCGGCGCTGGCGCAGGAATGCGTACGCGCGACCTTTTTCCTGATCGGCCAGCACGCCTCCGAGCATCCCGATATGGTCAAGCGCATCGCCCGCGAGGGCCACACCGTCGGCCATCACTCCTTCTCGCATCCGTTCATGGGGCGTATTCCGTTCGAGAAGGCCACGGCCGACATCGACCGGGGCATTGCCGCAGACGAAATGGCGCTGCACGGAACCTCGACGACGACACCCTCGACGCCGTTCTTCCGCTTCCCCTATTTCGAGTCGACACAAGCGCAACTCGACCTGCTCCAGTCGCGCCGCATCGTTGTGTTCGGGGCCGATCTATGGGCCAGCGACTGGGAGGAAATGACGCCGGAGCAGCAATTGAAGCTCGTCACCGAGCGCCTCGCCGCGAGCGGCAAGGGCATCATCCTCTTTCACGACAACAAGGCGCGCACGGCCGCAATGATGCCGGCGTTTCTGCGGTATCTGAGGGAGAACAGCTATCGGGTGGTCCACATCGTACCGGCGGGCACATCACAGAGGAACGCCGACGCGCGTTGATGCCGGAATGTCACGCCGGCGCAAAATGGGGTGATCCCGGCCCAATTAACACTCTGTTCATGCTACCCCGTGCAAAGTTGCGGGGGGTATTGCACCTGAACCATTTTGGGGCGGCTCCGACCTACTAAGGCGGCAATCGCAGATGAGGGCAGGCCGGATTCATGATCGGAAGTAGCGTTGTTTCGCGGACGCGATCGTGGACCGCCCTTGGCTTGATGTTGGGATTGCTGACCACCGCTTCGCCGGCAGCGCTCGCGGCCGACTGTCCGGGCCACCCCGATGCGCTCGGCACCTCCCGCACCCTGGTGGTCGACCCGCGCGAGCATCCGCTGATCGGCACCATGCAGTATCGCGAGACGCTGCCGCTTAGGGATCATGAAGTCGTCCTCACCTTCGACGACGGTCCGCTGCCGAAATATTCCAACCAGGTTCTCAAAATCCTCGACGACGAGTGCATCAAGGCGACCTTCTTCATCATCGGCAGCCAGGCCAAGGCCAACCCCGAAGGCGTGCGCAAGCTGGTCGCCGCCGGCCACACCGTCGGTACCCACAGCATGGACCATCCGCTGACGTTCGACCGGATGCCGGTCGAGAAATTCGAGGCGGAGATCAATGGCGGCATCGAGTGGACCTCGGCCGCGATGACTGATCCGTCGAAGCTCGCCCCGTTCTTCCGAATTCCCGGCCTGATGCGCGCCGAAGGCGTCGAGCACCATCTGATCGCGCGCGGCATCCAGGTGTGGAGCGCCGACTTCCCGGCCGACGACTGGCGCCATGTGTCGTCCGACCGCGTCTATCAGCTCGCGATCCAGCGGCTGGAGGCCAAGGGCAAGGGCATCCTGCTGCTGCACGACATCCAGGCCCGCACCGTCGCGGCGCTGCCGAAGATCATCCGCGACCTCAAGGCGCGCGGCTATCGCATCGTGCATGTGGTGCCGGCGACCGCCGACCGGCCGGCGACGCCGACCAATCCGGTGGAATGGCTGCTGCATCCGCCGACCGAGACCACGCCGATCGCGCGCTGGCCGGCCGTTCCGGGTTTCGTGTTCACGCAGACCAAAACGCTTCCGGCGCCCTCGCTCGCCGACCTCAATGCGCAGACCGAGCATCAGCCGCTGCTGCCGCGCCGGACCATGGCGCAGGCCGATGTCGCAGCCACCCTGCCCGTACCCGGCCGCGCTCTGTTTGCGATCCCGGAAGGCTCGGTCGAGGTGCTGCTGTCGACGACATTGTCGCGGCGTGCGGCGACGCGGCTGGCGATGGCGGCCGAGACGCCGCACGCGGCCAAGGGCAAGACTGCAAGGGGCAAGGCAGCCAAGCCCCAGGCTCGGCACACCGCACATGCGGCGCAGGCCGCGCCGAAGCATGCGGCGCAGGCCAAGACGACGGCGCCCCGCCCGACCCGCCTCGCCACCAGTGCGAAGAAACGCGCGTGAGGTCTACTGCCGCATGATGGCGGCGACGCAGAGCAGCACGATCAGCGCCAGGAAGAACAGGTCCATATAGGACTTGAGCTCGCCGTCGCGCCTGAGACGGGCGACGTCGGCGACGACCTGCTTGCGCGCGTTCGTTCCCCCGGAGCCGTCATTGATCGGCCCCTGCAGGCGCCGCGTCTCGGCCTCCAGCTTCTCGATCTTCTGGAAGAAATAGAACGCGCGCAGCGTCGAGGCCGCGCGCATGCCGGTATAGACCAGCACCAGGATCGCGATGATCGCCCGGTTCTGGTATTTCTCCATGAAGTTCAGGCTGAAATAGACCATCGCCATGAATGCGAAGTTGGTCACGAAGCGATAGACGAAACTGAGAAAAACCATGCTGGCTCGAACCTTGAGGGGCGCAACTCAATGGTGTTGCGAAATTCGGGATCGGGGGACCCAGGCCGGAACGGCCAGCCTGGATGCGGTAGCGGCCCGTCTACGCCAAGATTGTTTCGACAAAGATACGATCGTCCGCAAGTCGCCGCCTTTTAGCCACACGCGGCCATAATGCAAGCCGCAGGACGGCCATCGCCCTGGCCCGCAGTGCATCCGCAACGGCTCAATGGCGATTTGGCGGAAGTCGCGATAGACTGACCCTGCCGCCACATCTGGGATCTGCCGATGCCGAAGAAGGGAATCACCGGCCACGACGAGTGGGTTCTGACCGAGGCCCTCGCGACCGCCCTGGTCGCGCTGGAGCAGCTCGAACCGAAGCATCAGCCGACCGCGCATATGGACGACATCCGCAAGATGCTGGCGAACGGCAAGGAGCCGGCGGCGGTGAGCCTGCACCTCGCCCAGGCCAAATGCCGCCTGTTTCCCGACCTCGACCCGCTGGAGATCTACCGGGAATACGGCATCGGCGAGGAATATGGCTGACGGCTGCATTGGTGCGGCGCGGGCTCCCATCGGATCAGGACATTCGAGCTGATGCGCTCAAGGGCGTTTGAGCACCCCCTCATCTTCTGGCCGTCGTATCCCTAACCCGGACGAAGCAAGTGACCGACATCACGAGGTCCTCGCCGTCACAAGCTCCGGGGTAAGGCAGCCCCCAACGCCGCTGGCACACGCTCTGGCTGCGCCATGAGTGATAGCTTCCAGCTCGCGCTCGATTGTGGTAGGTGACCAAAAAAGGAACGGCAATGAGCCATTTTGTCGATGCTTGGAACGCGAGCTACGTTCGACTCGAAAACACCCTGTTCTATCCGAGCGAGGGAGTCGTCGCTTTCGTAAATAGGAATATCCGCAGGCGCATAGGCTTTGATCGCTTCGATCGCGAGTTTGCTTCACCGCCAGTCGTTCTGGACTTGGGAAGCGGAGCTGGCCGGCATCTTCGGTTCCTGTGCGAGAACGGTTACCACCCCATCGGGGTCGAGCTGAGCAGCGAAGCGTGCAAGCAGGCGCGCGCCTTGATGAGCCGGTCGGGATTGTCCGATTTCGAGATCCATGAGAGCGACGGCGGACGGGTTCCACTTGCAGACGCCTCTGTCGACTACGCCATCTCCGCTGCAACATTCGATAGCATGACCCGTCTCGACGCCGCGTCCAGCGCGGCGGAGGTTTATCGCACACTCAAACCCGGCGGATTGTTCTACGTGGACCTGATTTCAGATACCAGCGCCAGATCCGGGCAGGAACTGGCCAAGGGCGAATTTCTGATCGATGAGGTCCACGAAAACGGAACAGTCCAGCTTTTCTACAACAAGGACAATATTGACAGCGTATTCGCGGCTTTCAAGCTCCGCTCGCGGCGCCTTCATCAGGTGATCGACGACCGTGGCAACGTCATCTCCGCCCGCTGGGAATGTGTGTTTGAGAAATGAGCTTTTTTGACCGCCTCGTAGCCGATCCGCTTCAAACGAAGAGGACGAGGCGAAGCTTCGCCATCCCCTCGGACACCAAACAAGGGCTAACCTTATTTGAAGACATCATGGTCGTCAGGAACGGCACTGCCGTGACTGCGTATGACCGCCGGTGCGATCACAACGGCGGAAAACTGGTATCTCAACCCGGGACGAATATTGCGTCGTGCCCGCTGCATGGCTGGAAGTTTGACGCCGAGAGTGGCGCGTATACCAATGTGGCGGTTCGCAAAACGCCCCTGACTGTTGTCAAAACGGACGCAGGATATCAGGCTCATATTGACGTACTTACCCCGCTTCTCGATAACGTCGGAGATCAGTCGGTTTCGATCCGATTTATCAATCACGCCTGCGTCGTGGTCTCTTTCGACGGCCTATCCTTCGCCACGGACCCTTGGTTGCTTGGTCCAGCTTTCTGCAATGGCTGGTGGCTCAAATACAAATCACCGAACGACGCGCTCGACATCATCAATCAATGCGATTTTATATTCATCAGCCACAACCATCCTGATCATCTCCATCCGGAGACGCTTTCGCAAGTCAGGAAAGACATGCCGGTCCTGACGGCAGGCTTTGCAACCGGGTCCGCCGAATCTTACGTGAGGGATTTGGGTTTCGCCAACGTCTTGGCGGCGGATTTTGGATCCGCCTATCATGACCCCATTTCAGGCCTTCGTTTTACTGTTCTGAAGAGCGGAGACTTCCGCGATGACAGTGGCCTGTATTTTACCGTTGGCGCATTCTCGGGATTGCTGACTGTCGATTGCAATTCCTTGAATTTTAACATGCTCCCCTCTCCGGTTACATTCCTGGCGTCATCTTTTTCGGGAGGGGCATCGGGATTTCCACTCTGCTTCACAAATCTGGAGGACGACGAGAAACGCCGCGTGCTCGCGCGCAACAGGAATGCGATGATCGCGGGCGTCAAAAAATACATCGAAGTCTCGAAGCCCGGCGTCTACATGCCGTATGCCGGATATTTCGCCGAGGATCCAATCAGAGACGAAATGGTCGCGACCAACAACTTGAAGAATCAGCCCTCCGACTATTTGTCCGTATGCAGAGATTCAAACACGGTCTTGGCCGACCCCACCGTCGAAGACATGTATGTATTTTTCGGCGACAAGCTCGTTAAGTCGTATCAATCTGAAACTAGAGAGGTCGGCCAGCCTGACCGGAACTACTACGCTCAGGCATGGAAGACGTTTGGCGATATAAGCTTCGAAGAAGTCGCGTCTTACTTTATGAGCTCGGGTTTCACAGACAATCTGATCGGTTATATCGGCCTGGCGGATGAAGATTTTGTCCCGCAAGAGATCTATCGCGTGGACTTTCGCTCAACGCCTCCGTCGGTTCAGCTCAGCGACCAACCCCAGCTAAAAGAAATCCACAACGAGACTGGCGCCAGGGTGACTTATGCTCGGATCAGAACCCCTGCCTTTGTCGAGACAATTCGTAATCTTCTTCCCTGGGAAGACCTGCTCATTGGATTCCAGGCGCGATTTGATCGCGTGCCCAACGTCTACGATTCCGATTTTTGGTATCACTTCACCAATGTGCACATCAAGCAGAGAGCGCGCCGCGCGATATCGGACTGCGGCGGCAGCTGCAACCGCATCAGTGAGGTCGTATTCTGACAGGCGGCCTGACCGATCGAGCTTAAGGCCCGCCGGCGACTGATCCCGCAATCACCATCGCCAGCGCGCCCAGGTCGATCCTGCCATTGACGACCAGCTCCTCCGAGCCCTTCGCATCGTCCGCGCCTTGAACCTTCAGCGCTTGCGGCCGGTTGGCGGCTTGCCGCTGCAACTCGCCGATGATGGCCTCCTTGAGTTTCTCTTCCAGCATGGGCTTCGTCCTTCAGGCTGCCATCGCGCGGCAGGATTGTGCGCAGGAGCGGCACATGGCGACGCATTCGTCCATGCCGCCGACCCGTGCGCAATCTTCGGCGCATTCGGTGCAGATCTCGGCGCATTCGCCGCAGGTATGCCGGTGATGCGGCGTGTTGATCAGCATGAAATGCGCCGCCGTCCGGCACATCTCGGCGCAGGCCATCATCAGGCGGAAGTGTTTTGGCTCGACGTGCTTGCCGCCGGTCTCGAGGCAGTGATTCATCGCGGTGCCGAGGCAGATCTGGTAGCAGCTCATGCAGAGCGCGATGCAGCGGGTCATGTCTTCTGATTGAGCCATGTCTATCTCCTGTGGCGCCCCACCTGCCCCGCTTAACCAAGGCGAGACAACGCCCTTCGTTCCCCGGTCTGGTCGATTGTGACATCCGGGGAACCCCGCGATGCCCCGCTAGCCGAAACGCCTGCCGCGCACCGCGCGGTAGCGGGCGTCGGTCTGCGGCTTGATGAACAGCGCCGCCACGCTCGGATGCCGCTTGCGGGTCTCGGTCTCGATCGCAATGACACATTGCTCGATATCGTCTGCGCGCATGTCATCCGCAAACTCGACGCTCAGGGCTGCCACGATTTCAGCCGGCGACAGTTGCACCGTAAGAAGGCCGTTGGCCCTTAGCACGCCGGGCGAGTGCCTTGCGATGTCGAGGACGGACCGCGCCAGCTCCGGATCGGCAGGCTCGCCGATCAGCAGGCTCTTGCTCTCGCGTGCAAGGCCGATGGAGGTGATCGCCAGCAATATGCCGATCAGGATCGAGCCGATCCCGTCCCAGACCGGCTCGGCCAGCCATACGGCGGCCGCAGTGGCCGCAGCGGCAATCGCGATGCCGACCAGCGCCGCGCTGTCTTCGAGCAGCACCATGAAGGCGGGAGGATCCTTGCTGCGAACGAAGGCCTGATAATATCCGAAGCGCCGGGCGTCGGAGCGGAAGTGCCGCAGGGCGACCAGCCAGGAGCCGCCTTCAAACAGGAATGACAAGGCGAGCACCACGAAGCTGACTATCGGATCTTCCATCGGCTCGGGGGCAGCGACGTGCAGAATGCCCTGATACAGCGAGATACCAGCACCCAGCGCGAAGATGAGCAGTGCAACGATGAAGCTCCAGAAATACAGCTCGCGGCCATAGCCGAGCGGATGGGATTCGTCGGGCGGACGGCTTGCGCGCCGATAACCGTAGAGCAGCAGGATCTCGTTGGTGGTGTCCACGAGCGAATGCACGGCTTCGCTCGTCATCGCCGAGCTTCCCGTCCACGCGGCGGCGCCGATCTTGGTGACGGCGACGAGGACATTGCCGAGCAGCGCCGCATAGACCGAAGTCTTCGTGGATGATCCTGCGGCCATGTTTGCATTGTCCGATATCCCGCTGCTCACGCGAAACGCCGCGGCAGGCTGTGGTGGATTGCGCACGCGGCAACCGCGGCGTGGCCGAACGCGACCGAGATCTGGTGCAGGTCAGTGACGACGTCGCCGATCCCGTAGAGTCCGCTGACCGAGGTGCGCTGGTGGTCGTCGACTTTCAGATAGCCTTCCCCGACATGCTCGGCCCCCAGCGCCATCGCGAGCTGCGAACGCACCTCCGCGCCCATCGCCGGATAGATCGTGTCGAATTGCAGCGTCCGCCCGTCGGCGAAGACGGCCTCGACGCCCCCGCCCCTCCGCCGCAGACGCGGGTCGGGCGCGAACACGACCTCGACGCCGGCCCCGGTCAGTTCCGATGTCGCGCCCGGTTCGTCATCCTCACCGATGGCGAGCAGCGTCACGTCGCGCGAGTAACCGCGCAGGAACAGCGCCTTGCCGGCGGCCCGGCGAAGCGGGCCGATGATTCCGATACGCTGGCCGGACGCCTCGAAGGCGTCGCAGACGGGACAGTAGCGCAACAGTCCATCGGCGACGGCCGCGCGCCATTCCCGGAACGGCGGATGGGTGTCGACGATGCCGCTGGCGAGAATGACGGTGACGGCCGCATGCGCATCGCCGTTCGAACTCGCCTCAAAGCCATGATCATGCCGCCGCAACGCGGTGACCTCGGCCTCGACGCGCGCGACGGCGAGCTCGTCCAGCTGCGCCGACATGCGGGCAATCAGATCCGCCCCCGACAGCCCGTGGACGAAGCCGGGAACGTTGTGGCTGCGTGGGATCAGCGCGGCCCGGCTCGCGCCCTTGTCCACGACACAGACGTTGCGGCGGAAACGCGCCAGATAGATCGCGGCCATCAGTCCGGCGGGGCCGCCGCCGACGATCAGGCAATCAAACCGCGCGGTCATTTGGGGTTCGGATCTCGAAGACCGGCCCCGGGCTCCTCAAGGCGGCCGCTCCGCGCCAGCCGGACGGCATTGCCGAGCGCGCGCGCTGCGTTCTGCACCTCCTGCTGGAATTCGGCGTCCTCGTCGAGATCGCGATGCGAGGTGGCATAGGGCGTCATGTAACCGACATAACCGTCGAGCTCGGCGTAGCGGCCCGCCGAGATCAGCTGCATGTCGGTCAGCCAGTCCGACAAGGCGCGACGTACGCCCTCGGCACCGACGGCATCGCCGTGAACGACGACGCCGAAATGGCGGCCGGCGAGATGGCGCGGATAGGGCCAGCCTTTCAGCTCCATCGCCTTGGCTTCATCAGCCTTCTTGCCATGCGTCGAGGTCGGATCGGGATTGCCGCCGTCGGCGCAGACCATGCGGTCCATCATCGCCTTGAGGCCTGAAGGCACGTGATACCAGTTCACCGGTGTCACGATCAGGATGCCGTGAGCGGCGACCCACAGCGGATAGATCTCGTTCATCCAGTCGTGGGTCTGCCCCAGCGAATGGTTCGGATAGCAGCTGCATGGCCAGTGGCAGAGCGGCATCGCGGTTGCGACACAGGACTTGCAGGGATGAATGGTCTTGCCGAATTCGGAGGCGAGGCGCGACAGATCGAGGATGTCGACGGCAAACCCCATCTCCGTGAAGACAGGCTCGGCCAGCTTGACCAGGCGCCAGGTCTTGGACATCTCGCCGGGACAGGTGTGCTCGCTGCGGGCCGAGCCGTTGATGACGAGGATGCGCGGCGTCTCCTCCGCATCGTCGTGCCGCCGCTGCGCTTCCAGGATTTTTGCGCGCGCATCCAGCCAGTCGATGGCGATGTCGTAGTCGGGATCGGAGAAGCCCGCCCCCGCCTTGCGCGTCAACGGCGCCTTGCGCGAATGGCTGTAGGCATCCCAGGCCGCAGAGGTGATGGCATCGAGCTCGCGTTGCAGCGGCGCAAAGGCGTGATCGACGAACTGGCTCTTGTAACGCCGCTCGAACTCTTCGCGCGCCAGCTTGACGGGCGGCATCCCCTTGCGAATTTCGGCGTCCGTCATGCTGGCTCCGGGCGAATTCGGTATCCGACCAACCCGGGGCGCTGCACGCGGTTCCTCACCCCTGTGACTGCGGCGGAACCGAAATGCTGATTCGTATGTTCTTGAAGGACTTGAAGGAGAACCAGCATGGCAAAAGCAGCATGGAAGCGCACGGGCTCACCGATCGGCCGCAAGGGACCGCGCAAGGCCAATCCCGCATACAAGCGCCGCACGCGGCAACCGTGGACGCCCGCAGACGTGAGCAAGCTGAAGCAGCTTGCGAAGGGCAACACGCCGACCGGCGTCATGAGCGTCAAGCTGCAGCGTCCGGTCGCGGCCATTCGCAGCAAAGCGCAACGCGAGGGGATTTCGCTGCGGCCCGTCAACCGCTCGCCGTACAACCGGCGCCGCAAAACGGCGAAGCGGCGCTAGCACCGCCGCGTTCAGCTCACGCTAATCCGGTGGCTGCAGGCCCGGTGACCGCAGCCACTCGCTCATCTGAGCGCCGGTTTCCGCCTGACGCGCCTTGCGCAACATCTCGTCGCGCGTTGCGCCGGGCGGAATCAACTCGGCTTCTTCGCGCAGCCGCTCCGCCTCCGCGGCGAGCCGCGCTTCCAGTGGATCTCTTTGCTTGAACCGATGTCGCATCGTCATCAGGCATTCTCCGATGCATGAGGTCACGCGCGCCGTTGCGTTCCGACGTTGTGGGTGCCTGGCCGCACATATGGCAGACATCAACGTTCCGAAGGTTGAACGGTTGCTTTGCGTCCGTGAAAAGACCGGATCTACGGTTCCTTGTTGTCCCGGCGCGCCTTGATCTCCGAACGAAGCATGGCGCTGTCCATGATGGCCAATCGCAAATCGTTCACGGTTTCGCCGTAGCGGCCCACATCTTCTCTGTGCTGTTCCCGGAGGGAGCGGCTCTCGTCGATAGCGCGTGTGGCGCGGGCAAACAGGGCGTCAGGCATCCGCCATCATGCAACAAAGCTCACGAGCGCGCGCTTGCATAAGTTACTTCCGTCGAGCAAATCGCCAAAAAGCTTCGCCGACTGACCCTGATCAAGAATTCACAGCCCTTTCGAGCCGTTCTTGGAACGGGAATTGACCGGCAGATCCCCCCGATTTGCTTAGCCGAAATGCCGCAATGGGTGTATAGTCACTCATCACCGGCTGAGGCTCCGCCCGTAGGCGCTGGTGGCTGAGAGACCGATGGCGCTCCCGCCTGCATGTTCCGGGAGCCGCTCGATGGCGAAGCGAACTCACTACCCATTGCAGTCGGACGAGAAGCACGTGGAGCAGGTTCGCAAGACCATCCGCGACTCCTTGGATTTATTGAGGCTTCCACAGCCGGATACGTTCCTCGGCCGACAGACTCACGAGCCTTTTCCAAGCGAACAAGGTGATGATGCACAAGCAGAGCCGCGTCACAAACCGCGATGATCACGAGAGGCAGCTCCTGCCCGACCGCGTGTCACCGACGAAGCGCTCCGCGCGAAGCAAGGCTTCATGGCGTCGCTTCAGCCTCGATAGATCTGCAGATAGCTCGGCGAGTACAAGGCCGCGTTCTTGAGCGCATCGAGATCTGGGATGGTCAGCATCCGCTCGCGCAGAGTGATCAAGCCCGACGCGCGTAGCTCCTGAAGAGTCCGATTGAGGTGAACGACGGAAAGTCCCGTGGCGTCCGCCAGATCCATCTGCGTCACCGGCATCATGCACGAATTCCCCTCGACCATGCCGACGGGACGAAGCCGCTCGAAGATCTCGCAGAATAGGTGCGCCACGCGCTCCACCGCGACACGCCGGCCGAGATTGATGGCCCATTCGCGCTGGATCGCGCTGCTGACCAGCGTCTCGCACCAGAACGCTTCGGCGAGCGAGCGGTCGCCGGCCAGCAGGCTCTCGAAACGCGCGCGCTTGATCTCGGCGTAGACCACCGGCGTCAGCGTCGCGATGGAATGGTCCATCACCGAGAGCAGGAACGCGTGCGCATCGCAGCTCTCGCCCGGAAACAGAAAATTGACGATCTGGCGACGGCCGTCCTCGAGGGTCTTGTAGCGGCAGAGCCAGCCCGACAGCACGAGGCGGACGCTGTCGACCGGATCGCCGTCCGCGACCAGGTCCTCGCCCGCTCCCGCGCGCTGGATCCCCTCGAGCATCGCGTATTCGAGCGACGTGCGGGCTTCGGCAGACAACGGCCTCAGCAGGTTCAGCCGGCGAATGACCGGCTCCACCAGGCTGCGATCTGGCTTCGACAACGGCATCAATCAGCCACCGCCGGTGTGTGAAACGCGCGCTTGGTCAGAGGAATGGTAATCGTGCATTGCAGCCCGAGAGGGTTGAATGCCATCGTGGTCTGCCCCTTGAACTCGAACGCCAGGGTACGCTCGAGAAGCTCGGTACCAAATCCTTTTCGCGGCCGCGGCGCCGCGGGCGGCCCGCCGCGCTCCTGCCACTCGAACACCAGCTCTGCCGGCTCCGTGCGCTCATCGATGCGCCAGGTGACTTCGATGCGCCCGCTCGGCTGGCTCAGGGCGCCGTATTTGAGCGCATTGGTCGCGAGCTCGTGGATGGCGAGCGCGAAGGTTTCCGCGGCCTTGGGCTGGAAGCGCACCATCGGCCCCGAGACCCGCATCTGCTCGCCTTCGCGGGCCTTATAGGAGAGCAATTCCTCGATCACGAGATATTCGAGGTCGACACCGCCTTCTGGATCCCGCGTCACCAGCGCCTGGGTGCGAGCGAAGGCACTCAGCCGGCCATCGAGATGGGAGGCGTATTCGTCCACCGTCGAGCTCGTTTCCGCCGAGCGGCGGGCGATCGAGCGTACCACGCCGAGCGTGTTGCGGACGCGGTGCTGGAGCTCGGCCAGCAGCAGGCGCTGGCGCTCCTCGGCACGGGCGATGGCGGTGACGTCGATGAAGGTGATGACGACGCCGGCGATGAAATTGTCGATGCTGCGATAGGGCAGGATGCGCACGATGTAACGCGTACCGCTGTCGGGCGATCTCAGCTCGCGCTCGGCGCTTGCAAGCGTCCGCAGCACGCGGCGAATGTCGTCGTAGAGCTCCTCGATCGGGATGCGCGCCTTGATGTGCGCGATCGGGCGACCCGCGTCGGTTTCCACCAGATGCAGGACCTGGGTGATCGCCGGCGTGAAGTTCATCACCCGCAGGTCGTTGTCGAGGAACACGGTCGCGATCTGCGTGCTCTCGAGGAAATTCTTGAGGTCGCTGGTGGCGCGGGTCAATTCCTGGACGCGGTGCGCCAGCTCGCCGTTGACGGTGGTCAATTCCTCGTTGACCGACTGCAATTCCTCACGCGAGGTTTCGAGCTCCTCGTTTGCGGACTGCAGCTCTTCATTGAGCGACTGGTATTCCTCGTTCGAGGACTTGAGCTCCTCATTGGTGCTCTCCAGCTCCTCGATGGTGGCCTGGAGACGCTCCCGCGTCGCCCGCAGGTCGCTTTCGAGACGTTCGACATGCTCGGTGCGCACCAACCCATTCGGACCGCCTTGATCGGCATCGACGCCGCGGGCCGGGCCGTCTTTGAACAGGACAAGGAAATTGCGATTCCCGCCGGGCCCATCCTGGATCGGCTCCACGGTGACATCGACCAGCATGCCGTGACCGTTCACGCCGAGCTGCACCTGCTCGGCACGGGCGGGCTCGTTGGTTTCCGCCGCGCGGCTCAGCACGGTCCGCAGCTCCAGACGGAGATCGCGGTGCACGAGCTGAAGCAGGTCGAGGGTGGCTGCGCCCGCCGTCGGCTCGATGTAACGACCGGTGCGCCCGGAAAAGTGCAGGACCTGGAAGTTGCCGTCGGTAATGACATAGGCCGGGGCATAACGCTCCGCGATCCGCTGCGCACGACGCTCCAGCCCGACGTCCGGCCCGAACGAGCGGAGCGGCGGCGTTTCGACGGATGCCCTGCCCACAGCGGACGTGATCGGAAATTCCGGCGGCAGCCGCGTTCCGGTCTCGAGCTTCCTGAAGATGCGGGCACGGCGGTCGACCGGCACGAACAGCTTCGGATGCCGTGTCACATTCTCGGAATTACCGAGGAAGAGGAAGCGATCCGGCAACAGCGCGAAATGGAATAGCGGGATCACCCGGTTCTGCAATTCGGCGTTGAGATAGATCAGCAGGTTGCGGCAGGAGACGAGATCGAGCTTGGAGAACGGTGCGTCCTTGATCACGTTGTGCTGCGAGAAGATGCACATTTCGCGCAGCTCCTTGACCACGCAATAAGTGTCGCCCTCGCGCACGAACCAGCGTGAAAGGCGCTCGCTGGTCATGTCGGCCTCGATACTGGTGCGGTAGCGGCCGACACGCGCGGTCGCCAGCGCCCGTCCGTCGATGTCGGTCGCGAAGATCTGGACCTGCGGCGCCGAATCCATCCGCGCCATGTGCTCGCGCAGGAGGATGCCGATCGAATAGGCCTCCTCGCCGGTGGCACAGCCGAGCACCCAGACGCGCACCTGCTGGCCCGCGCCCTTGCCCTCGAAGATCTTTGGAATGATCTGCGTCTCCAGCACCTCGAATTCGCGCTTGTCGCGGAAGAACTCGGTGACGCCGATCAAGAGATCGTTGAAGAGGTGCTGCGCCTCCTCCTTGTCGTTCCGCAAGAAATCGACATAGGCCGAAATCTCGTCGATCTGGACCACCTGCATCCGGCGCTGCACGCGGCGGAGAAACGTGTTCTGCTTGTAGCCGTGGAAATCGTTGCCGGTCTTGCTGCGCAGGATGTCGGCAATGCGCGACAGCGAGGTCGCGGCCGCGGCCAGGATCTCGTCGAACCCCTGTTTCTCGTCCAACCGCCTGAGATGACGGGCATAGACCCGGATGTGCTCGGGAATGTCTTCGGGCGCCAGCACGTAATCGGCGATCGCCGCCGGCGTGTTGGCATCAGTCAGATGAGCCGTCTCCTCGCTCCCGACCCTTTCGGCGAGGGCGAGACCGCCATGTTCCTTGAGCGTCGCGCTGCCCAGCGTGCCGTCCCCGCCGGTACCCGACAGGATCACGCCAATCGATTGCTCGGCGCGTTCCTCCGCCAGCGACACCAGGAAGCTGTCGATCGTGGCCCGCTCGCCGGGCGCCTGCTCTGCCTGGCGGACCGCGAAATGGCCCCCCTGGATGGTCGTGATCATTGCCGCCGGGCACAAATAGATCGTGCCGCCCTCGATGGTCTGGCCGTCGCCGATCTCGCGGATCTTGCCGCCATTGGAGGTTTGCACGATCTGGCGCAGCCGCGGCTCGTCGAGTGCCTCGTGATGTTGAAGCGCCAGCACGATGGCCTGGTCAGTCCCAACCGTCAGCTTGGCAAAGAAGCGAGCGATGCTGTCCAGAGCAGCGGGCGAAGCCCCGACGCCGATGATCAGCGGGGACTTGATCTGGCGCTCTCTTTCGACGGGCTGGTCGTCGAATTCATGCATGGTCTCGGTAGCTCTCATTGGGTGGCGGTCACCGGCGATCGCCCGCTCACCGCAAATAGCAGAAATCGATGTTATCCCAACAGATGAAAGGCAGAAATGTCACTCTCCGTTCCATACGGCGGGCGGCGTTGCCAATTTCTCGATGGCATGGTCCATAGTGGCTTGCGGCAGGAGCCCGGGGATGCCGGCATCGGAAGGGTTCGCCGTGAGAGCGATCGTTTGCGCCGCAGCGTCGAGCGCCAGCTCGACTGTCTGTTCAAGCTCGGTGTAGAGTTCAGGCAGCCTGCCGAACCCTAGCGCCACTCCAGATCGACCTGCTGCTCAAGATAGGCAATGCGCTGCTCGATCAGGACGCGGTGGCGCTGCCATTCCGTCAGGGTTTGCCTCAGCACATCGACCAGCCGTTTCGCCTGGCGCGAATCGTGGCCGCCCGCGCTGAGTTCACGGATGCGATCCTCCTGGTCGCTGATGCGCTGCAGCCCCTGCTCGATATCCCGGTCAGCCTTGCTCAGCTGACGACGCTCGGAAGCGAGCTGCTCGGTCCATTCGGCGGGGGACATGGCCATGGCGAAGCCCTCAACCCTCCCGCTTGCGAGCCGGAGGATCAAGCGACTTTAGCACGACGCGCCGGATCATGTCGGCATATTCGCGATATTCGGCGGCCCGGCTCTCGTACATCTGGGCAACCGCGGGCCGGCCGCTGCGCCGGCCGTCGGTGGCCATGCGGTGCACCAGCTCGGCTCGCTCCTCGATGATGCGCAGTGCCACCCGCAAGGCTTCATCCACCCGCCCCTCCTGCTCCTTGGCGAGGATGTCGGCGGTGAAGGCATGACCGACCTGGCAACGAAAACGCATCGGGCGCGCGTCCTTCATCTCGGACAGCACGCCGCCACAGGCCGGGCAGGTCAGCGCAACTGGATCAGCCACCTCAGCGAGATTGTCACTGCCGATCCGATCGCCGGCCGCGATCTCGACCTCGAGCCGGATCTCCGGCGGGATCGGCGGCGTGGCGCCGGCAGCCTCCCTGGCCAGATCGGACAGAACGTCGCCCATTCCGGCGCCGGCGACGCAAAGGTCGATCGTGGTCGCCTCCAGGGCACTCCTTGGCATTTCATCGGCGATGGCGTCCGTGGGGTCCTGAACCACTGTCATCCCGCCGCAGCGCTTGATGGCGTTGAGACCGGCGGCACCGTCGGACAACAGGCCGCTGAGCAGCACGCCGATCACGCGAGGGCCGTGGTTGATGGCGGCCGAGCGAAACAGGGCATCGATGGCCGGCCGCACCATGTTCTCGCGCGGACCGCGCCCGAGGACCAGGTGATCCTCGGAGAGCAACAGGTGATGGTCCGGTGCGGCCAGGTAGATTTGGCCGGGCTCGATCTTCATGCCGTCTTCGGCCTGTCGGACCGGAAGCGGGCCGGCACTGCTGGCGACCGTCGAGAGGATGCCGATGCCCTGCGCCGGAATGTGCAGCACGATGAACACGGCAGCCGGCAGGTCCGCCGGTAGACGGCCCAGGATCTGCTTCAAGGGCTGGGTGGCTCCGGCAGAGCCGCCGATCACGATGATGTCGCGGTTGCCCATGGAACCCGCCTTCGGTTGCTTCGTTGCACCAAGGCGTCCTCCAGCCTTATGTTCCTCATGGTGAGGAGGGAACGCTGGAGGGGATCATGTCAGTATCGCCCACGTCGTCTCGTCAACGCGCGCCGCTGACCGGGCGCCGTATCCTTGTGGTCGAGGACGAATATTTTCTCGCCGATGACATCGGCAACGCGCTGCGCACGCTCGGCGCGGAGATCGCCGGTCCCGTCGGCCACATCGAGGATGCGGCCGAGATGCTACGCAATGGCGGCGCGCTCGATGCCGCGGTCCTCGACGTGAACATCCGCGCCGCGCCGATCTTTCCGATCGCCCGCGAGCTCAGGGCACGTCAGGTGCCGTTCGTGTTCACCACCGGCTACGACAGGATCAGCATCGAGACGGAATTCCGGGACGTGCCGCTCTGGGAGAAGCCGTTCAACGTCGTGGCCATGGCGCAGAATCTTGCGAGCCTCGTCGGCGGTCAACCGGCGTGACGGGCGGCGCAGCGGTGCCGCGACCGCGGCTTGCAAGCGAGCGTTCGCCGCAAGCATCTCTTGCAACAACTCTTGCAAACAAAAGTGACGTTCGATGATCCACGCCAATCAAAGCAGATGCGCGAAGGCGAGCCAGGCGGTCACGGCCAGGCAGAGCAGAACCGCGGCGTAAGGTAACGCAACGCGCAAGATAGCAAGTCTCCCCCGTCAGCTCATATCCAAACGATGGCCAGCATCATCACGAGGAAACCCGTGATTGCCGTCGCGACAAAGGCCTGTTCGATGCGATCCATCGCCATCGCAGCCCCCTTTCCAGCCCGTACAATTTGACGGTTTCGGGGCGGCTGCGCATTAGGCTATGTGAATCGGCCGCGACGCATTTTTCGCCTTGGGCGATGCTCCACCCTACTCGCGCCAGTACTCCGACATTTCCTCCGCGGTCATCAGGTCGACCTGGCCATGAAAGCGGGTGCGGTACATCGTCATGAGCGCGTCATGCCCGACGTCGGACGAGCTGCACAGTGCATCCTCGACGATGACGACCCTGAAGCCGAGATCGACGGCGCTCAGGACCGTCGACAGCACGCAGACGTCCGTCTCCGCGCCCGATATCACGACCGTGCCGACATTCTTGTCGATCAGCAAGCTCGCAAGGGCGGGATTGCTGAACGCGGAATAGGCCGGCTTGTCGATGATTGCGGCCGGCGGAACGAACTTGTTCAGGGCAGGCACGAGTTCGAGCGCGGATGGCGGAAGATGCCTGCGCGTCGCCTGATGCCAGCGACGAAAATAGCTCTGCCACTGGCCGGGCCGATCTTCCGGATCCTGCGGCGTGATGAAACGCGTGAAGATGGTTCTGGCCTGGTGGCGCGAAACGATCGAGGCGATCGTCGGCAGGACCCGCTCCATCCATGGTGTCGCCCACAGGCCATTGGGGGCGAAAATGTTCTGCATGTCGATGCAGAGGTGAACGGCCTGCGTGATGTCGGCGACTTCCGAAGCGCTGTCCCTCATCGTTCTCCACCATGAAGCGTATCTCCGCGGACATCAATCGACATCGCCGCGGCGACTTCAGCGACTGAATGCCAATGGAAGGGCTTTGGTTCCGCGAGCACGACGGCCAGCCCGGTCGCGGCGGCATTCCCTAGACACGCTCGCCCCGGGCAGCGTCCATCGGCATCGGGCCATCACGCGGTTGCCGCCGATGAAGTGCTCGCTTCGCTGCGCGCCGCGCATTGCGTAGTGGACGGCGAAGCGCTCGCATTCCGCGTCTTGAAGGCTGGGCGCCGAAACGCTATGTTAGACAAAATTCAATTTTGTCTAACATAGGCAGTGTGATGGCAAAGGCATCAGCGGGCAAGTCCCGAGCACGCCGGGACAAGCAGGCGGCAGGCACGACGAAAGGTGGCTTGAGAAAGATAAAGTCCGCTCATCAGGAGCCGACGACCGGCCGATTTGTCGTGAGCAAGGCACGTTTCGAAGCGGTGATGCGTGCAGCGGAACAGTCCGGTCTCCTGAACGAAAAAGGTGGCCGTATCGGCGGCAGGGTGAGCTCGGCTCTGGTCAGGCAGGCCAAACGGCAGACGGGCATCGAGACAGATACGGACTTGATCGAGTTTGCCCTGGCGACGGTCGCGCTCGAGGATAACTTCGCAGACGCGTTCAAGGAGTCTCGCGGCAAAGTCGACCCAAAGCTGAAGCTCGGTTTTTGAGGTGGCGGAGTTTGATTTCGACGCTGCGCGGCGGTGGGCACGCTTCGATCCGCAGAGAACGCTGACACGGCGAAGCGACAATGAGTTGCCGTTCGTCAATCCGGGCGTGATCGTCGGACAAGGACTTCTGCTCGATACCTCTGTTTACATCGATCAGATGCAAGATCGTTCGCCTCGGATCCTGGACGATCTGATCGCGCAGCGACAGGTCAATCATTCGACCGTCGCGATCCAGGAGTTGATGCACACGGTCGGAGTATTGAATCCATCCGACGCGCGAACCACTGCCGTCATCGACGTGATCGGCACGCAGATCCGAGCAATGCCACCACATCGAATCTTCGCGCCGGATACCGACGTTCTCGGACGAGCTGCACTGCTGTCGGGGATACTCTGCCGTCTCCAAGGCTACGAGAAGGATGGCAAGCTGCGCGCGTTGCAGGACTGCGTGCTGTTTCTTCAAGCGCAAAGGCTCGGCCTGGTGGTCCTGACCGCAAATGTCGGCGATTACGATATTCTGCTCCAACTCATTCCGACCGGACGCGCGCTGCTCTATCGTTCGAAATGACATGGCCACCGGCCTTGTGTGTGTGTGGCCGCGGGCGCCTGGCTGCTGGTGTCCTTGCCGCAGTGATGAGCAACCTGCTTGTTCAGTTCATTGCCACCGGCAACACCGCAGGTGTCCTTCGCGCGCAGCTGTCCGGCATCCGCCTGCCCTGACCGCTCCGTGCAGGTCAAAGATCAATCACTTGAATGTTCGTATGAATTTCAGCTGGGCCGCAAAACGGCTTGACGAAGGCTCGCGTACGTAATGTAATGTTATAACATTACATCACTGGTTCAAATGCCCGATCCCACCCGCCGTCGTCGTATCCCCTTGAAAAGGCTCTTCGATCTCCATGCAGAAACTCCCCGTCACCGTCTTGTCCGGCTTCCTCGGGGCTGGAAAGACCACTTTGCTGAACCACGTCCTGAACAACCGGCACGGCCTCAAGGTGGCGGTGATCGTCAACGACATGAGCGAGGTGAACATCGATGCGGATTTGGTCCGCGATGGCGGTGCGAATCTATCCCGGACCGATGAGAAGCTCGTCGAGATGACGAACGGCTGCATCTGCTGCACGCTGCGCGACGATCTCTTGAGGGAGGTCCGCGCACTCGCCGAAAGTGGTCGCTTCGACTATCTGCTGATCGAGTCGACCGGCATTTCCGAACCGCTCCCGGTCGCGGCGACCTTCGATTTCCGTACCGAGGGCGGCGAAAGCCTCTCCGACGTCGCGCGCCTCGACACCATGGTCACGGTGGTCGATGCCGTGAACCTGCTCAAGGACTATTCGTCGACCGACTTTCTGGAGCAACGCGGCGAAGCACTGGACAACGATCAACGCACGCTGGTCGATCTGCTGGTTGAGCAGATCGAGTTCGCCGACGTGATCGTTCTCAACAAGGTCGACGACGCCTCGCCCGCGCAGCGCGAAGCGGCCCGACAAATCATCCGCGCACTCAATCCGGAAGCGGATCTCGTCGAAGCCAATCACAGCCGGGTGGCTTTCGATCGCATTCTCGACACCGGCCGGTTCGACTTCGAAAGGGCACAGCAACATCCGCTCTGGTACAAGGAGCTTTACGGCTTTGCGGATCATGTGCCGGAAACCGAAGAATACGGCGTGAAGAACTTCGTCTATCGCGCGCGCCGGCCGTTCGATCCAGCCAAGTTCGACAAGTTCATCAAGGAGCCCTGGCCGGGCGTCATTCGCGCCAAGGGGCATTTCTGGCTGGCGACACGCCCGCATTGGCTTGGTGAAATCAGTCAGGCCGGTTCGATCACGCGCACTCAGGCTCTTGGTGCGTGGTGGGCGAGCGTGCCGGCGGAGCGATGGCCGGATGATCCGTTCTGGCGAAAGCGGCTGCGCGAGAACTGGAACGACATCTATGGCGATCGCCGCCAGGAAATCGTGTTCATCGGCACCGGCATGGACGAGCCTTCGCTTCGCGCCCGGCTGGACGCATGCCTCGTACCGGGCAAACCCGCCATGAACGTCGCGGAATGGGCGAAGCTCGCCGACCCGTTTCCGGTCTGGCGGCGCGCGGATGAAGCCGCCTAGGCGGGAGCGCGCATGGACAACGTCGTTCGATTCGTTTCGAAATCCGAGCGCGAGCGGGAGCGCCTGATCCGCGAGGCGCGCGCGATCTACGACAGCATATTCCCACCGACCACTGCGGCCGGGCTGGCGGATGATGGTCTCGCGGGAGAGACCCAAGCGCCCCCCTCGGGCCACACTCCCTCGCGAAAATCCGCGGTCGACAAGGACTGACGAAATCCTGGCTGCAGACGGGTTGCGGTGATGGATGTGCGCGAAAAAACATCCGTCACCGCGCGGGGCGGCTGCAAAACCCCAATCAAAACCAACGGCAAGGTGATGGTGGTGCGCTCGGAGGGCGGTCGCATTTCTTGCGATTTCAATGATTTGCCAAGATGAGCAAAGAAATTAGGTGCATTCCTGCCTAAGAGTGCCTTTCAAGTCGGGCGCCCAAGCCGGCACCAAAGTCGGGCGTCGCCGTCCCCAGCGCCACGTGCCGCCACCACCGGCCCTTTGATCGGAGCCGTCATTTGAGGCGACATCGGGCACCAGGTTGCGTCAACCTGAAGCCTATCCCAATGGAACAAGAGGCCTGGCGGCCTTCCAAAGCTGGCGATTGATGAAGTCAGGCGCAACTCGTCGAAGGAGTGCGAGCTGCGCCGATTGACCAGGCCGGACTTCGATGGCGCCGCGCTTGAGCGACGCGATGGAGAGCGCAACGAGCTTGTCCGTCGTGATTAGGGTTAGACCCTCGTCGGGCAGATCTGCCGTCATTTCCGTTCTCACCGCCGGCGGCATAAGCTCGATGACCTCCACGCCGGTGTCTTCCAGTTGGAAGCGAAGCGATTGGGTGTAGGAGTGGATCGCCGCCTTCGTAGCGCAGTAGATGGGAAGGCACGGAAGTGGCACGTACGCCAGCGCAGACGAGACGTTGATCAGAGTACCTTTGTTGACCTTTAAGAGGTCGATGAAGGCCGACGTCATGCGTATTACACCGCCTACGTTGACGTTCACCTCCGTCATCAAATCGGCGAGATCGAACGCAGGCACGGTAAGGTTCTTGTAGCGGCTGATGCCAGCGTTATTCACTAAGACGTCCAGCTCGGGGAAATCTCGCTTGATGGTCTGCGCGAGGGTCGAGATTTGGGCGGGATCGGCAACATCACTTTGAACCGTGTGAAGCGCAGGATGCTTCGCCTTAACGTCATCAAGCACGGCCTGACGTCGTCCCGTGACGATGACGCGGTTGCCGAGTTCCAGGAATTTGAGGGCAAAGGCGAGCCCGATGCCAGCGGACCCACCTGTGATCAGGATGGTACGATTTGTAAGTTTCATGAAGGACCCTTGCTTTAGCTGCAGCCGCAGTGGCGGGCGCCGATCGACAAACATATCGACCGGGCGTTTTTCCTGGATCGGATGCGGTGAGGAGAGGAGGAGAACTTGGAGCGCTAGTCGTCCAAATTCCCGAGGCTCAAATTGACGATCGTCCCAGTCATTGCGCTCGCATTATCGGAGGCCGCGAAGGCCGCCACGTTTGCCATTTCGAGAAGTGACGGCAGGCGCTTGGCATGAGTTCTGCCGGTGATGATACCGGCGAACTGCTCGCGGGTAATTCCCCATGCGTTGGCGTGAAGCCCATAGACCTCTTCGATCGTGCCCGAGTCTGGCATGCCCAGGGGCCGCAGACCAACGACACGAATTCCGTGCGGAGCGAGTTCCGCCGATAGTCCGCGCGTGAGGCCCTCGATGGCGCTCATGGCTGGACCAACGCCGCCCATCATCGGAATCCCCGCTCGCGACGGGCTAGATGTGACCGTCATGATCACGCCGGACTTTTGTTTGATCATATGCCGGGCAGCTATCCGGGACGTCAAAAAATACGACCTGGTGTAGGTGGCAATGGGGGAAGAGAACTGTTCGACGTCGAGGTCGGTCAGCGCGGTGCCTTGGAGCTTCGTGTTGCGGATACCGACAGCGTTGAACGAGATGTCGAGCCTACCCACCATCTCGACAGTCGATGCAAAGTGCCTTTCGATTGCGGCTTCATCGAGCGCATCGACCTCCGCAGCCTGCGCAGAGCCGCCGATCTCGTCTGCAACGGCTTGTACTCGGGCGAGAGTGCGGCCCGCCAAAAAGACCTTTGCGCCCTCGCGGGCAAAAGCTTTCGCGACCGCGCCGCCAACGGCACCACCGCCGCCATAAATAATCGCGTTCTTGTCCTTTAGCTGCACGGCGAACATCCTTTGCTTGTATAGCCGAGCGTCAGGAGGCTCCGACGCCGGTATGTTACCGCAGCTATGACGTTCGAGCCGGCCTCGAAGAGTCAGGACAACGCGTCGGGTCAGCCCGATTGATCCCGGAAATAAGCAGCCGTGATGCACCTATCTCACTGATTCAGAAAAATAATTTCGATCCCTCCGTATCTTTGAAACGAGACGACGCGGGGCGGCCTGAAGGAGGCTCTGACGTGGATCGGGGGATGACTCTTTTTCGGGCTGTCAATCGTCTTAGCTTCACATAGACGTTGGAGCAGTGCAGATGAGCCTCAAAGATAAATGCGCGGTTGTTACAGGTGGAAGCCGCGGCCTTGGACTGGGTTTGGTCGAAGCGCTTGTTGCTGAAGGCGCGAAAGTCACCGTGGTCGCGCGCAGCGCTGACGCGCTTGATGCCGTCAAGGCTCGACTTGGCGTGGATACCATCTCGGCAGATGTAACCGACCGCGCTGCTGCTAATCGCATCCTTGCCGATATCAAGCCCGATATCCTAGCGCTCAACGCAGGTGTGACGCCGAGGATGGGTCGATTGGATCAACTGAGCTGGGAGGACTTCTCTGTGGCTTGGGAAACGGATGTCAAAGCCGGCCTGTTTTGGCTTCAGGCGGCTCTGAACCTTCCCCTGAGGCCCGGAAGCAGGGTCTTGGTCGCGTCGAGCGGAGCCGCCGTCACCGGCTCGCAAATGTCAGGCGGCTATGGCGGATCCAAACGAATGCTGTGGTTCATGGCGAAGTATGCGACCGGGGTTTCTCAGGAACTGAACTTGGGCATTCGCTTCCAAGCTATCGTCCCGAGACAGATGATCTTGGGAACCGGAACCGGAGATGCGGCCGCTGGCGCCTATGCGGGCTCGATGGGCATCACGCCCGAGCAATTCGTGGCTCGATTCGGCGCACCGATGCCCCCACGAGCATTCGGCGATCGTGTGGTTTCCGTGCTGGAGGACCCGCAATACGCCGATGGCATCGTGTTCGGCCTCAATGGTGCTGCCGGTGTGACAATCATGGAGGGAGCGGCGGCTTGATCAAGGGCGAGCATTCTCCGAATGCCGATCGGCGGGCTGAACTTCTCGCCCTGGCCGGGGAGTTGCGGCCTGAGCTCCACCGCTATTGCTCACGTCTTATGGGGTCGGTGATCGAGGGCGAAGACGTTGTGCAGGACGCACTTGCCAAGGCCTTCATTGCCCTCGACGGCCTGTCCGAAACTCCTCCACTCCGTGCCTGGCTCTTCCGAGTTGCCCACAACCGAGCATTGGATTTGTTGCGCAGCAAAGCCGTCCGAGCATCTAAGCCGATAGAGGCCGCACAAAATGTCATCGACGAAGCAAATCCTGATCCGTTGGAGGGGTTGATGCGTCAGGAAGCGGTGAGAACAGCGGTGTCACGCTTTGCGGAGCTTCCGATTCTCCAGCGCAGCGTGCTCATCCTGAAGGATATTCTCGACGAGCCGCTGGCCGACATCGCTCTACTCCTCGATCTTACGGTGGACTCGGTGAAAGCCCATCTGGCGCGGGGACGCGCTCGGCTTCGCGAAATCAACGGGAAGGCGTCGCAGTTTCCCGAGATCAAACCGCCGTCCGCTGCGGTGGCACGCTATGTCGCCTTGTTCAACCAGAGAGACTGGGACGGCCTGCGCGCGCTACTTGCGCATGACGTGAAACTGAATCAATCAACCCATCCCGTCCGTGTCGGCTCCGCTGACGTTGGAATGTTCTTCAGCATCTACGCAAAGATCGACGGGGTGTGGCTTGCACCTGCCTGGCTGGAGGGTCGAGAGGTTATCGCGGTCTTTGAAAATCGCTTGGATGCGAAGCCGAGCTACTTCATGTGGCTGGAGTGGCGCGGTGATGAGATCACGTTCATCCGTGACCACAAGTATGTGCGCTACGTTATGGCGGACGCTGAGCTGACGTTTGCGCCTGATGCATTGGATATCGGTGGGAGCGCGTTCTGAACGAAGGTCGTCCGCCCGGGCCGTCATCGTTCCCTAAAGTGCTGCTTGACCAGAACACGCGCCGAAAGAACGCCTCTGACGAAGGTGAATTCAAACCGTGAGATTAAAGCTTCGCGATGGGCGATTGCTGCGTCTCAGCATTGAAGCCTCCGCCAATTGCGGTGATTCCCCTTCCTGATCGGACTTCTCATCGTCCCGGTCGGGCTCTACATCCGGCAGGATCGCTGAAACTCCAGAGTTCTCGATCGCGTGGCGCCCACTGACGAGAGTGCGGGCCCGCCGATTTCTACGCTGGGCTACGCCACTGCCCTCTCGTGGGCAAACAGCGATTTTCCTTCGCGGGGTTCAAAGAATGCTGCGACGACCACAAGAGCAAACCCTCGACCACGAGATCAAACATGGAGGATTAGCTGAAGAGCATTCTAGCATTCGCTGCGGGTAACAACGTGGGCGTAGCGGGATCGCGAAAACATTTTTTGTATCAATGACTTACGCCATTGGTGCGCTCGGAGGGACTCGAACCCCCACGATTTTACTCACTGCCACCTCAAGGCAGCGCGTCTACCAGTTCCGCCACGAGCGCTTTGGGGATGCCGGCTTGAGGCTTGAGGGCCGGCCGGATCAACGGCGCCGATCTAACAAATCCATCAGGGGGGTACAAGCCTGCAAAGGTCCTGAATTCCACAAGCTTTGTAGGAAAGTTCGGGCCCCTCACCCGAATCGGCCTCGGCCCAGTGCCCGGGCCGCTACCGCGTGCCCGGGTCGCTACCGCGTGCCCGGTGAGCGCGGCAGCATCTGCTTGACCTCGACCGCGATGCGGTTGCGGTCGACCAGGACGACGCCGGAGGCGACCGGCAGATTATTGGCCAGAACCTTGACCTCGTCGGCCTCGGTTGCGTCCAGCTCGATGATGGCGCCGCGGGAAAGACGTAATACTTGATGGATCGGCATGGTGGTCGTTCCGAGGACGACCATGAGATCCACGGTGACTTTATCGAGGGTGGGCACTGTCAGGACCGCCGCAACTTGAGACTGGCATTTGCTCCCGAGATGATCACCACGTTATGGTTAGCCAATGGTTAATTCGCCTCAAGACCCCCGCCAAAACCCGCGTCAAGAGCTCGATTTGACGTCGTTTTCCACGTCCAATGGCCAACCGGTCGAGTGGCGGATCTCGGACGCGCCGGTGCCCTATCCCGAGGCGGTCGCCGCCATGGAGGCGCGGGTCGCCGCCATCGCGGCGGGCGAAGCCGCGGAGCTGGTCTGGCTGCTCGAACACCCCCCGCTCTACACCTCCGGCACCTCGGGCAAGGAAACCGATCTGCTCGATGCACGATTCCCGATCTTCGCCACCGGACGGGGCGGCCAGCTCACCTATCACGGGCCCGGCCAGCGGGTGGCCTATGTCATGCTCGACCTCAAGCGCCGGCGGCCGGACGTCCGGGCCTATGTCGCGAGCCTGGAGGAGCTGATCCTGCGCACGCTCGCCGCCTTCAACGTCCGCGGCGAGCGGCGTGAGGACCGGGTCGGCGTCTGGGTCAAGCGGCCCGACAAGGGCGAAGGTTACGAGGACAAGATCGCCGCGATCGGCGTGCGGCTGAAGCGCTGGGTCTCGTTCCACGGCATCGCGATCAATGTCGAGCCAGAGCTGTCGCATTTCGCCGGCATCGTGCCGTGCGGCGTCGTCGACCCCCGCTACGGCGTCACCTCGCTGGTCGATCTCGGCCAGCTCGTGACCATGGCCGATGTCGACGTCGCGCTCCGGCAGGCATTCGAGGAGTTGTTCGGGCCGACCCGCGCGCGGACGCCGGAAGCCGCCGCCTGACGTATTCCTGTTGGAGACGCGCGACTCCGCGTTCTCCGCCGATGCGGAATCGGCTATGTTCGATTCTGGCGTCGCCCACGCCTCCCCCCTCCGCCGGGAAAGCAGACCTCATGCCGGGCAACAAGATCACCGGCCGACTGTTCGAGCGCCAGGCATAAGGAGGGATTGCGCTTCTGCTCGCAATGGGAGGTTTTGACGATGAGACTCTCTGCGCCGATCTATCATCTGAAGCGACGTGCGAAGCGCCTGTCCCGCGAGGCGCGCATTCCGCTGCACGATGCGCTTGACCGCATCGCCACGACGGAAGGGTTTTCCGCCTGGAGCATGCTCGCAGCGAAAGCCGCCGCGCTGACGCCCGCGAGCAGACTGTTCCTGCAATTCCGGCCCGGCGACCTGGTGCTGGTCGGCGCCCGGCCCGGTCAGGGCAAGACGCTGATGAGCCTCGAGCTTGCGCTGGAAGCCATGAGGGCGGGCCGCCGCGCCGCATTCTTCTCGCTCGAATATACCGAGACGGACGTTCTGCGCCGTCTACGCGTAATCGACGCGGATCCGGCGCTATACGATGAGCTATTCGAGGTCGATTGCTCCGACGCCATCAGCGCCGACTATGTCGTCAAGCAGATGGCGACAGCGCCCCGTGGCACGCTCGTGGTGATCGACTATCTGCAGCTGCTCGACCAGCGCCGGGAAAATCCCGACCTCTCTGTTCAGGTACGTGCGCTGAGATCGTTCGCGCGCGACAACGGCCTGATCGTCGTCTTCATCTCGCAGATCGATCGATCCTACGATGCTTCGGTGAAGCCCTGCCCCGACCTCAGCGATGTCCGCTTGCCGAACCCGCTCGACCTGAAGCTGTTCGACAAGGCCTGCTTCCTGAACAAGACCGAGGTTCAGTTCAGCGCGGCGAGCTGACGATAAGGCCGCGGGTGAGATGGCTCGCCCGCGGCCTGCTGTCTTATGCCGCCTGCAGCGCCACTTCGAGCTTGCCGGCGATGTAGCGGCGCTCCTGGGTCAGGCCGCCGAAGCCGTAGGCATCGCCCTTGACCTCGTCGACATGCAGATAGGTCTCGGGATGCAGCGGGCCGAGAATCTCGGCCATGCGCTTGAACATCGCGGCGAGATAGGCCGCTTTCTCGTCCTTGGTGTTGGTGCCTTCGCTGACATGGATGTCGATCCAGTAGCTGGCGAGCTTCTGCTCGGCCAGCGACTTGCCGCCGGCGAACCAGTCATCGGCATCGACCGACTTGACGATGATGGCGGTCACCGCGGGGTCCTTGTGCAGGATTTTTGCGGTGAGCTCGGACACGGCGCTCGCGATGTCGGCCTTCAGCGACGGCGACTGGCGGGAGGTGGTGTAGGACACGGTGATCAGCGGCATGGTCGTTCTCCTCAAGATGCTGCGCCGGTTGGCGCCGCGTTGGTGAGAAGCTAGACCTCCGCTCGTCATTTTGGTATCTTATCTCTGTCGATATCAGTGATAAGCATTCATAATGACACCGACCCTCGACATCGCCACCATCCAGGCCTTCCTGCTGGTCGCCGACCTCCAGAGCTTTACCCGCGCTGCCGAAGCGCTCGGCACGACGCAGGCGGCAGTCAGTCTCAAGCTGCAGCGGCTGGAGACGTTGCTGGGAAAACGTCTCGTCGAGCGCTCGCCGCGCGCGGTCCGGCTCACCGCCGACGGCGCCTCGTTCCTCGAACGCGCCCGTGCGCTGATGGCGGCACATGATCTCGCGCTGTCGGGCGAGGCGCCGACCGCGCAATCGCTCTCGCTCGGCATCTCCGACCACGCCGCCGGCCCCGAGTTGGTGCCGCTGCTCGAACGCCTTCACGCGATGTCCTCAAACCTCACCCTCGCCGTCACCATCGGCTTCTCGCGCGAGATGCACGATGCCTATGACGCAGGTCAGCTCGATGCGGTGATCGTGCGTCAGGAAGGCAGCCGCCGCGGCGGCGAAAAGCTGACCGAGGACGAGTTCGGCTGGTTCGCCGCGCGTCGCCTCACGCTGCCGAAGGGTGAGCCGCTGCCGCTCGCGACGCTCGCCCCGCCCTGCGGCGTCCGCGCCGTCGCGGTGCGCGCACTCGACAAGGCCGGCATCGCCTGGCGCGAGCGCTTCGTCGGCGGCGGCGTCACCGCGGTGGTCGCGGCAGCGCTTGCGGGACTTGCGATCGCGCCGCTGGCACGGCGGATCGCGCCTCCTGGCCTCGTCGACATCGGGCCTGCGCACAAGCTGCCGAAGCTCGGCAGCTCGAAAGTGATGCTGCACTCGAAGGTCAGCGATCCCGCCAAGCTCGCGGCGCTGCGCGCGGTGGCGGCGACGTTTCGGAGTGGAGCCGCCACCAGAGCCTCATAAGATCGCCTCGAACGCGCTGCGCAGCGTCTCGTGCCGAAAGACAAAACCGCGGCTCAGCGCCTTGTTCGGCAGCACGCGCTGGCCGCCGAGCAGGAGTTCGTCGGCAAAGCCGCCGCCGATCCGGCGCAAGAGACCGCCGGGAATGCGGAACATTGCGGGCCGGTGCAGCCGACGGCCGAGTTCCTCGGTGAACTTGGCATTGGTGACGGGGATCGGCGCGGTGGCGTTGACGGGACCGGCGAGATCGGGCGTCGCCATGACATAGGCGATCAGCCGGATCAGATCGTCGCGCTCAATCCAGGACATCCACTGCCGCCCGGTGCCGAGCGGGCCGCCGAGGCCGAACTCGAACGGCGTCAGCATGCGGGTGATGAAGCCGCCTTCCGTGCCCAGCACGAGGCCGATGCGCAAGTAAACCACGCGCACGCCGAGCTCCTCCGCCGGCCGCGCCGCCTGCTCCCAGGCCGCACAGAGCTCGTGGCTGAAGCAGGCGTGCGATTTCGCCGATTCCGTCAGCACTTGGTCGGCCCAGAGGCCGTACCAGCCGATCGCGGAGCCGCTGACGAGCACCTCGGGCTTGCAGTCGAGGCGCGTGATCAGCTTGACGATTTCGCCGGTCATGTCGACGCGCGAGCCGATGATCTTCGCACGCTTCGCCGCGGTCCACAGCCCGTTGCCGATCGGCTCGCCGGCGAGATTGACGATGGCATCGATCTCCGTGTCCGAAGAGAGCTGATCGAGGCTGGTGATCAGCGCGACCGGTGGCGGCAGCGTCTCGGCCTTGGCGGGGTTGCGGATCAGCGCGATGACGTTGTGCCCCGCCCCGCTGAGGCTCGCCGCAAGCCGGCTGCCGATGAAGCCGGTGGCGCCCGTGATCAGCACGGTCTTGCGCCCGGGAACCTTGTCGACGAGGCCGGCTGCCGGAACGCTCTTCATGCGGCCCAATCGCCGCATCGCGGCAAAATCCCTGACGCCGCACAGCGCGGCTCCAACAGCGCAGGCGGTCGCGGCCATGCTGAGCAGGCCCTGATAAACCACGGTCACGCCGAACGGCTGCATCGCCCAGTCGATCAGCACCGGCAGCAGCAGCACCAGGATGGCGCCGTAATTGATGGCGAGCAGCGTGTGATTGATGCGCTCGCTCGCCGGCAGTTTTCGGCTCAGATCCTCCTCGACGAAATCCATCAGCGTGATGACGATCTCGGCGACCAGCACCGCGACGATCAAGAGCGCCATCACGCCATGGATTTCGAGCCAGCCGAGCAGCAGGAACAGCAACGCATAGAGCATGTTGCGGATGCCGTGCAGCTTCAGCTCGAAGCGCTGCGACGGCCGCCAGGCAAGGCGCTCGGTGAATTCGTGATGGTAGAAGGTGTCGAACACGCCCATCACGATCTGGATGGCGATGAGCGTCCACAACAGCGGCGTCATGACACGGCCTCCCTGAAGATGGCGGACTGGTGGATCAGCATGCTGTAACGCGGATGAATGACATCGAGGGTGAAGCGGAATGCGCCTTCGCCGAGGTCGCGGTGCGTCACCGTGAGATCGCCGGGCGTGAGCCAGCGCGGCAGCGGGATCCATAGGCGTCCGAACTGCAAGCCATAGCCGGCGCTGCGGAAGGTCAGCGCCTGGTCCTCGACCGCGATACGGAGCGCCATCGAAACGCCGAAGCCGACATATTCCTCGAGCCCGGTCGGACCGGCAA
Organism: Bradyrhizobium sp. 138; assembly: GCF_023074075.1. GTDB lineage: Bacteria > Pseudomonadota > Alphaproteobacteria > Rhizobiales > Xanthobacteraceae > Bradyrhizobium. The sequence continues at coordinate 329,340 of NZ_JADPKT010000007.1, forward strand.
AACGCTTGGCGGAATGGATCACTTGCGGAAAGCCGCGCTTACGCGCGCAGATGCGGGTCCAGGTCTGACCACCGCTCGCGGCATCCTCGGTCACGCTGACGATCATCGGCACGCCAATGTCGCGGCCGGTCGGCAGCGGCCCGCCGATCATGCGTGCGGCCTGTGCGAGCCACCAGCCGATGTCGCTGAAGGAGATCTCGTCGACCAATCCGACATAGACGACGCTGTCGCCGTCGGCGACGCGTTTGGAAAAGCGCCGCCAGGTCGCGAGCGGCAGACGGCCCCAATCCTCGTCCGACAGCAATGCGCGGAAGCGGCGATCGTCGAGCAGTTTGGTGTGAGCGGAGGTCGATGCGCTGGAGCCTGATAATCGAGCCGACGTCATCGCACCCTCCTCGACGCTATTTGGCCTTGCCCAGCGGCAGCAGGTTGGCGATCTTCTCGCCAAGCCGCATCAAGGCGACCAGCCGCGGCCGCGGCACCTTCAGCATCTGCATGAACCAGTGATCGGCGAGCTCGGTGAAGGCGAGCATCTCCTTCAGCCGCTTGCTCGCGACCGGATTGATGGCGGGATCGCCGGCGGCATCGGACACGCATGCCCTGAGCGCCGCGATCGCCGGATCGAGCTCCCGCTCCTTGCGCCGCGCCGCGATTCTGGCCGCGACCTCCCAGATGTCGGTCTCGGCCTCGTAATGGTCGCGGCGGTCGCCCAGGATCGGGACCCGCCGGATCAGGTTCCAGGCGAGCAGCTCCTTCAGCGAGTTGGAGACGTTGGAGCGCGCCATGCCGAGCGTGTCGGCGATGTCCTCGGCGGTCATCGGCGCTTCGGCCAGATAGAGCAGCCCGTGGATCTGGCTGACCGAGCGATTGACGCCCCACTCGTCCCCCATGTCGCCCCAATGCAGAATGAAGCGCTCAACGGCGGCGGGGAGTTTCTTCTTTCCGGTTATTTCTGTCATGACAGAAACATCTGACAATACTGCTCCCCTGTCAAGAGCCTCTCCAATCCGTATACGGCGCGTGATATCTGCCTAAAAATCTCCCAAATTCAGGGAACCATCCGCCGCCTGTGGCGTTTGCTCCGGTCGAGGCAGGGTCCGGGAATGGTCGAAAAGTTCAGTCAACAGAGAGACTTGTTCGAGAGCGAACGCAGTTTCCGGCTGTTGGTTGAGGGAGTTGCGGACTACGCGCTCTACATGCTCGATCCCAACGGGATCATCACCAGCTGGAACATCGGCGGCGAGCGCATCAAGGGCTATTCACCCGAAGAGATCCTCGGCCAGCATTTCTCCCGCTTCTACACCGAAACCGACCGCGCCAACGGTAGGCCGGCCCGTGCGCTCGGCATCGCCAGGGAAAAGGGCCGCTACGAGGAGGAAGGCTGGCGCGTTCGCAAGGACGGCACCTTCTTCTGGGCCAGCGTCGTGATCGATCCGATCTACGAGGACGGCAAACTGGTCGGATTCGCCAAGATCACGCGCGACATCACCGAACGCCGCAATACACAGCTCAAGCTCGAGGCGATGCAGAAGCAGCTCGCCGAGTCCCAGAAGTTCGACGCGCTCGGGCAACTCACCGGCGGGGTCGCCCACGACTTCAACAACCTCCTGATGATCATCAGCGGCAGCCTTCACATGCTGAAGCGAGGGGCCGGCGACCCGGCCAAGCTGCAGCGCGCGATCTCGGCGATCGAAACCGCCACCAAGCGCGGCGCGGCGCTGACGAACCAGCTCCTCACCTTCGCGCGGCGGCAGAGCGTCAATCCGCAGGCGATCGATTTCGCCGAACGCATCGCGGAGATTCGCGAGGTGCTCGATGCAGGCGTCGGGAGTTCGGTACGGCTGGCCTTCGACATCGAGCGCGACGTCTGGCCGATCAAGGCCGACGCGTCCGAACTCGAGACAGCGCTGCTCAACCTCGTCATCAATGCCCGCGACGCGATGCCCGACGGCGGCACGGTGACGATCGGCGCGCGCAAGGTCGTGCTGGACGAGGCGCCCCTCACTGGCGATTTCGTTGCGATCGACGTCACCGATACCGGGCTCGGCATTCCCTCCGACGTTCTCGACAAGATCTTCGAGCCGTTCTTCACGACCAAGCCGATCGGAAAGGGAACGGGCCTCGGCCTGTCTCAGGTGCACGGCTTCGCGCACCAGGCCGGCGGCACGGTGAGCGTCGCGAGCGAACTCGGCAAGGGCACGACGTTCACCATTCTCCTGCCGCGCGGAGAAGACGCGCCATCGTCCGACACGGCGGGGGAGCCGGCGTTCCAAGGCAGCGGCACGGTGTTGCTGGTGGAGGACAATCCGGACGTCGCCCTCGTCAGCATCGGCCTGCTGGAGCAACTCGGTTACCAGGTGCGCCGGGTCGCCGATGCCGAAGCTGCCCTGCGCGAGATCGAGGACAACGGCGTCGACTTCGTGTTCTCGGACATCGTCATGCCCGGCAAGATGGACGGTCTCACCCTCGCCCATCATCTCCGCCAGATCCGCCCCGGCCTGCCGATCCTGCTCGCCACCGGCTACAGCGAGGTCGCCGCCGGCGTACGCGGGGATTTCCCGATCCTGCGCAAGCCCTATGAGATCCACGAACTCAGCGAAGCGATCGCCAAGCTGCCGAGGTGAGCGCCGTGAGAGGTGAACACTTCGTAGGGTGGGCAAAGGCGCCCTTGCGCCGTGCCCACCATCTCTCTCGATCGCGAAAGATGCGTGGGCACGCTTCGCTTTGCCCACCCTACGAGACCTTCCTAAGAACGGGGCGAGGGAGCGCACCGTCTGCGCGCCGAGAAGCACCTACACCGTCGGCAGCACCGAAAATGCTTCCCCTGCCCGGCGCAGGTTCAGCTCATCCGCACCGGCGGTCTCGCTGGTGACGCTGTCGACGCGCGAGGACGGCGGGCCGTGGCGGCAGAGCGCGACCATGTCGGCGACGTGGTTCGGCGCGCCGGCGAAGAGCGCTTCAACGCTGCCGTCGCGGCGGTTGCGGACCCAGCCTTCGAGGCCGCTCGTTATCGCCTGGTGCTCGACCCAGGCCCGATAGCCGACGCCCTGCACGCGCCCGCGGATCATGACCTGGAGAACCGCCCGGCTCATTTTTTCAATCCGAGGATTTCGGCGCTGCGCGCCTTGACGTCGGCCTCGCGCATGACGCGGGCCGTCAGCTCCGAGGATGCTAAGCCTTTGAGGTTCTTTGGCGCCGTGCCTTCACGCAGCGCCTTCTGCGTCTCGTAGACGGCCTGCGTCGCAGCCGCGATCGGTGCATGGCCCTGGAGCGCGACGCGCACGCGCTGGCTCGCAAGGTAATCAAGCGCGCTCAAGTCCTCCGGCGCCCCGCCGAGCACGATCGGCAGGCGCGTCGCAGCGGTCACCGCAACGAGCTCGGCGCGCGACTTGATGCCGGTGAAGAACAGCGCGTCGACGCCGGCGGCTTCATAGGCCTGGGCACGCTTAATCGCATCCTCGATCGAGGTGATCGAAGCAGCGCCCGTTCGCCCCATGATGACCAGCGAGGCATCGCTGCGGCCACCGAGCGCGGCCTTCATCTTGCCGACGCCCTCCTCCAGCGAGATCAGCTGCGTCTTCGCTTCGCCAAAAGCAGCCGGCAGCAGCGTGTCCTCGATGGTGAGACCGGCGGCGCCAGCCGCTTCCAGCTCCTGCACGGTGCGACGCACATTGAGCGCATTGCCATAGCCGTGATCGGCATCGACCAGCACCGGCAGCGCGGCAGCACGCGACATCCGCCGCATCTGCTCGCAAAGCTCGGTGAGCGTGATCAGGGTGATGTCGGGCTCGCCAAGCACCGCGAGCGAGGCGACCGAACCGCCGAACATGCCGAGCGGAAAGCCGAGGTCCTCGGCGATGCGGATCGAGATGGCGTCGTAGACCGAGCCGGGATGGACACAGGCCGAGCTCGACAGGATGGAGCGAAGTTTCTCGCGGCGGGAACGAAAGGCCATGGTGCTGTCTCGATTGGTGCGACGCCGTCACAGCATACTCCGTCATTGCGAGCGAAGCGAAGCAATCCAGGAATGCATCCGCGGAGACAGTCTGGATTGCTTCGTCGCGAAGGGCTCCTCGCAATGACGGTGGACAGACTGCGCCGCCACACTGACGCTTTACGCGAACTCCAAAATCAACGCGTCCACCGCAAGCGTCGCGCCGGCGCTGGCGTGGACTTTCTTCACGGTGCCGTCCTGCTCGGCGCGCAGCACGTTCTGCATCTTCATGGCTTCGACCACCGCCAGCGTCTCGCCGGCCTTGACCTCCTGTCCCTCGCTCACCGCGATCGAGACCACGAGGCCGGGCATCGGACAGAGCAGCTTCTTGCCGCTGTCGGAGGCCGTCGTCACCGGCATCAAGCGCGCCGACGCAGCTTCGGCTTCGGTCCAGACATAGACCGGCACCTCGACGCCCTGATGCGCCAGACGAATGCCATTGGGAATCAGGCGCGCCTGCACCGCGATGAACTGGCCGTCGATGGTGCCCTGCCAGACCGGATCGCCCGGCTTCCACGGCGACTGCATCAGATGCCCATTGCCGGCCTTGCCCTCGGTGTCGATGAATCGGACCGCGATCGCCTCGCCCTCGCGTCCGACCTCGAGCTGGATCTCCTGGCGGTCGAGCCAGACCGCACGACGCCGCTCGCGCTGCACGATGCGGCCGCCCATCTGGCCCGAGATCTGCCGCTTGCGCTCGCCAAGCACGTGATCGATGGCGGCGCCGACCGCGGCGATGCGCCGGGCGACCTCGCCTTCCGGCACGCGCACCGCAAAGCCCTTCGGGAATTCCTCGGCGATGAAGCCGGTCGACAGCCGGCCCTCGCGCCAGCGCGGATGATGCATCAGCGCCGACAGGAACGGGATGTTGTGCCGGATGCCGTCGACATAGAACGAGTCCAGCGCGGTCGCCTGCGCCTCGATCGCGGCCGCGCGCGAGGGCGCGTGGGTGACGAGCTTGGCGATCATCGGATCGTAATGGATCGAGATCTCGCCGCCCTCCTGCACGCCGGTGTCGTTGCGGATGGTGATGCCGTCCTGGCTGGCTTCCGCCGGCGGGCGATACTTCACGAGCCGTCCGATCGAGGGCAGGAAGTTGCGGAACGGATCTTCGGCATAGAGACGCGATTCCACCGCCCAACCCGTCAGCGTGACGTCCTTCTGCGCGATGGCGAGCTTCTCGCCGGCGGCAACGCGGATCATCTGCTCGACCAGGTCGACGCCGGTGACGAGCTCGGTGACGGGATGCTCGACCTGCAGGCGCGTGTTCATCTCCAGGAAATAGAAGCTCTTGTCCTGGCCGGCGACGAACTCGACGGTGCCGGCGGAATCGTAATTCACGGCTTTCGCCAGCGCGACCGCCTGCTCGCCCATCTTGCGGCGGGTGGCCTCGTCGAGCAGCGGCGACGGCGCCTCCTCGATGACCTTCTGGTTGCGGCGCTGGATCGAGCATTCGCGCTCGCCGAGATAGATCACGTTGCCGTGCTTGTCGCCCAGCACCTGGATCTCGATGTGGCGGGGATCGACGATGAACTTCTCGACGAAGACGCGGTCGTCACCGAACGAAGCCTTGGCCTCGGCCTTGGCGAGATTGAAACCCTCGGCGACCTCGGCCTTCGAATGCGCGATGCGCATGCCCTTGCCGCCGCCGCCGGCGGAGGCCTTGATCATCACGGGATAACCGATCTCGTCGGCGATCCGCACCGCGTGTTTGTCGTCCTCGATGACGCCGAGATGACCCGGCACGGTCGAGACCTTGGCCTTGGCGGCCGCCTTCTTCGACTCGATCTTGTCGCCCATCGCCGCGATCGCGCCCGGGTTCGGGCCGATGAAGACGATGCCGGCCGCCTCCAGCGCGCGCGGAAACGCCTCGCGCTCGGACAGGAAGCCGTAGCCGGGATGCACGGCCTCGGCGCCCGTCTTGCGGCAGGCCTCCACGATCTTCTCGATCACCAGATAGCTCTCGGCCGCCGCGGGCGGGCCGATCAGCACGGCCTCGTCGGCCATCTCGACATGGAGGGCGTCGCGATCGGCTTCGGAATAGACCGCAACCGTTTGAATTCCCATCTTGCGAGCGGTCTTGATGACCCGGCAGGCGATTTCGCCGCGATTGGCGATCAGGATGCGTTTGAACATGCTTTTCTTGAGTCTCGACCTTGGGCGGGACCCTTCCCTGGCCGTTGGGGCCTATGGGACGGGCCGTTGTGGCTTCCGTGGTACATCAAAATCGGCCGGAGGCAACGGTCTAAATCCGGCCCGCTGTGGCGTACCAGCACAAGACCAAACGGGCTCGGCAAGACCCTAGGGACGCCCTGCGGCGTCCTGCGCCTTCCTGGCCTTGGCTACGTCCCGGACCAGGCCGTGAATGAAGCCGAGCTTGCCGACCACCGCGGGCGACAGGATGAAGGGATAGAGATCGCGCAGGCCCATGGCGCGGTTGACGCTGTTCATGGCGAAGGTGAAGGGCAGCCATGCGCCAACCAGCGCCTCGACGTCCCTGGCCTCGTAGGGGTTGAAACGGATGCGCGCCGTCAACTCCCCGTCGCGGTCGACCTTCGGACGCACCTCCATGCCGAACTCGCCGGCCATCTCCAGAGCATCCACGATGTGGAGATAGTGCGCCCAGGTCTCGGCGAAGTCTTCCCAGGGATGGGTCGTGGCATAGGCCGAGACGTAATGCTGCTGCCAGTCCGGCGGCGGGCCTTCGGCATAGTGGCGCTGCAAGGCCTGGCCGTAATCGACGGAATCGTCACCGAATATTGCGCGGCATTCATCGCGCTTGCCGCCGCCGCGCACCAGCACGTCCCAGAAATAGTGTCCGACCTCGTGGCGGAAATGCCCGAGCAGCGTACGGTACGGCTCGCCCATCTCGAGCCTGCGCCGCTCGCGCACGATGGTATCGGCCTCGGTGAGCGCAATCGTGATCAGGCCGTTGTCGTGGCCAGTCAGGATCTTCTGGCTGCTGTTCGGATCGTCGGCGAGGAAATTGAAGATCAGGCCATGCGCGGGGTCGTCTTGCCGGGTCTTGAGCGGCAGCTTCCAGCGGATCAGGGAATAGAACAGACGGTGTTTCGCCACCTCCAGCTCGCGCCAGCCGGCAAGCTGGGCGGGATCGGACAAATCCGGGACGATGCCGTTGTGGCGGCAGGCGCAGCAATAGCCGTTGCCCTCGCCCGGATCCGTCAGCCAGTTGCAGGCATCGTACGCGGCATTCCGGCACAGCATCCGGCTTTCGCCCTTGTCCGCCAGGATCCTCCAGGCCTCTCCGACGGGCTCGATCGCCGACATCGTCTCCTTCTCGGGAAGGAAGGCGACCTGATGGCCGCAACGTTCGCAGGCACGATTCTCGAAATAGAGGACGTTGCCGCAGGCCTGGCAGACAAAGAGCTTCAAGATTGTGCCTCTTCGGAAAGGATGTCCGACGAATGAGAGTTGTGGCGCCTCGCGAAGACGCATCTGCAGGTGTATCGTTCCAACATCCGGAGCAAAATGCCAGCCCCGGGCGTTGCCTGACCGCAGTTTCCGCACGTCCCCGGCTCGCCGCCGGCCTTTCCAGACAGTCTATTTCCTCTAAACGATGGCCATCACGCTCCGTCTGTGTGAATATCGGCCCGGCACGTGCGCAACCGCATGACAACGGCCGATGCCTTGAACGATCCCTTGCCCGAAACCATCGCCGCCGAAAGGCTGCGCCAGCACCTCGAAGACGTCGCGCGTGAGCGCGACAATGCCTATCGCGCGCTCCAGGAGCGCGAGGCCGAGCTCGCGCGCGTCCAGCGCATCGGCAAGGTCGGCGGCGTCGAGGTCGACTTCCGCGAAGGATTCAAGAACCGCCGCTCGCCCGAATATCTGATGATCCACGGCCTGCCGCTCGAGGCCGTCGACGAGTCGCATGAGGATTGGGTCAATCGCCTCCATCCCGAGGATCGCGAAGCGACGGTCAAGCATTTCTTCGAGGCTCTCGCCGGAACGAGCGAGGACTACACCGCCGAATACCGCATCATCCGCCCCAATGACGGCGAGACCCGCTGGATCCGGGTCGTCGCCAAGATCGAGCGCGACAAGGGCGGCCGCGCCATCCGCCTCGTCGGCGCCCATATCGACATCACCGACCAGATGTTCGCGCGCGAGACCCTGCGCGAGAGCGAGGAGCGCTTTCGGCTCATCGCCGACAGCGCGCCGGTGCCGATCTGGGTGACCAAGCTCGACCGCAAGCGGTCCTTCGCCAACCAGGCCTATGTCGACTTCGTCGGCCTTCCCTACGATCAGGCCATCGACTTCGACTGGCGCAAGGTGCTGCATCCGGACGACCTGCCGCACGTGCTGCAGCTATCCGTCCAGGGCGAAGCGTCACTCAAACCCTTCGTGCTGGAGGCGCGTTACAGGAACGCCAGCGGCGAATGGCGCTGGCTGCGCTCGGAATCGCAGCCGCGCTGGGACCCGACCGGCAAGCATATCGGCTTCATCGGCGTTGCCCACGACATCACCGCCGCCAAGCAGGCCGAGATCGAGCTCAGGCGGCTCAACGAGACGCTGGAAGAGCGTATCGCCGAGCGCACCGCCGAGCTCGAATCCAACGAGGCGCGGCTGCGCGCGATCCTGGAAACCAGCAATCAGTATCAGGGCCTCGTCAATCTCAGCGGCGAATTGCTCTACGCCAACAGAACCGCGCTCGACGGCATCAAGGCGAACTATTCGGACGTGATCGGAAAGCCGTTGTGGGAGACGCCCTGGTTCAGCGCGACGGAAGGCATGAGCACGCTGGTGCAGGACGCCTTCCATACCGCGCTCAAGGGCGAAGCCGTGCGGCTCGAGATGCGCCTGCGCCTGCCCATCGGCGAGCGCGATTTCGACTTCGGCATGCGTCCCGTGCTCGACCGCCACGGCAACATCACCGGCGCCGTCCCTGAAGCCGTCGACATCACCGAGCGCCGCCTCGGCGAGGAAGCTTTGCGGCAGTCGCAGAAGATGGAGGCGATCGGCCAGCTCACCGGCGGCGTCGCGCACGATTTCAACAATCTCCTCACCATCATCCGCTCGGCCACCGATTTCCTGCGCCGGCGCGAGCTGCCTGAAGAGCGCCGGCGCCGCTATGTCGATGCCATCTCTGAGACGGTCGAGCGCGCCTCCAAGCTGACCGCGCAGCTTCTGGCGTTCGCGCGCCGCCAGCCGCTGAAACCCCAGATCTTCAACGTCGGCAGCCAGGTCGAGGGCGTCGCGCAACTGGTCCGGCCGCTGGTCGGCGGCCGCATCGAGATCGTCGTCGAGATCGACGATGCCGACTGCTTCACAGTGGCCGACATCGCCCAGTTCGAGACCGCGCTCATCAACCTCGCCATCAACGCCCGCGACGCCATGGATGGCGAAGGCCGCCTCACCATCGCCGTGCACAAGGTTCAGGGTATCCCTCACCTGCGCGCGCAATCGGCGCGCCGCGGCGACTATGTCGCGATCTCGGTCGCCGATACCGGCAGCGGCATCGCGCCGGAACATCTCGACTCCATCTTCGAGCCGTTCTTCACCACCAAGGAGGTCGGCAAGGGCACCGGTCTCGGCCTCAGCCAGGCCTTCGGTTTCGCAAAGCAGTCCGAGGGTGACGTCGCGGTGAGGAGCACGCAAGGCGAAGGCGCCACCTTCACCATCTATCTGCCGCGGGCGCAAAGCCCGGCGACGGACAAGGAAGCCGCCGCGCTGACCTATGAGGCCGCGGCCACCGGGCGCGGCTATCGCGTGCTCGTGGTCGAGGACGACGACGAGGTCGGCCGCTTCTCCACCGAACTTCTGGAAGATCTCGGCTATGTCGTCCGCCGCGTCGCCAACGCCAACGCGGCGCTCTCCATCCTCGGCGAGAACGAATTCGCCGTCGACCTCGTCTTCTCCGACGTCATCATGCCCGGCATGAACGGCGTCGAGCTCGCCGGCATCATCCGCGAGCGCTATCCGGGCCTGCCCGTGGTGCTCACCTCCGGCTACAGCAACGTGCTCGCTGAGAACGCCCATCGCGGTTTCGAACTGATCCAGAAGCCGTATTCGGTGGAAGCACTGTCGCGCATCCTGCGCAAGGCGATCATGGAGAAGCTGTCGGTGGCGCGGTGAGTCTGAGTTTCACGAGGAACTGCCACAGACTCCGTCATTGCGAGCGCAGCGAAGCAATCCAGAATCTTTCCGCGGAGACAGTCTGGTTTGCTTCGCTGCGCTCGCAATGACGGCGCTGGTGCGCCGTCCTAAAGCAACGGATATCGATGACATGAATCCCGCCCTCCTCTCCGCCTGGCAGACCTGGGCGCTGCTCTCCGCCAGCTTTGCAGCGCTCACCGCGATCTTCGCCAAGATCGGCGTCGAGAACATCAATCCGGATCTGGCGACCTTCATCCGCACCATCGTGGTGCTGCTCGCCTTCTCGGTGCTGCTGTTCTTCACGGGCCAATTGGCCGTGCCGTCGGCGGTCTCCCCGAAGACCTGGCTGTTCCTGGTGCTGTCGGGGCTCGCAACCGGCGCATCCTGGCTGTGCTATTTCCGCGCGCTGAAGCTCGGCCCCGCCACGCTGGTGGCGCCGATCGACAAGCTCAGCGTCGTGCTCGTCGCCCTGTTCGCGTTCGCCTTTCTCGGCGAGCGGCCGACCGCACAGGGCTGGGTCGGCATCGCATGATCGGCGCCGGCGCGGTGCTGCTGGCGGTCAAGTTTTGAGGCTGGCGGTTCCCCCCGGGGCACGATAGTCAAGGGCGGATTTTGGAGATCGACGTGCCGACCGCACCGCATGACGCCATCTGGGCCTGGAGCATCGTCGCAACTGCGACCGCAGGCGTGATCATCCGCCCTTTTCGCCTGCCGGAAGCGATTTGGGCCGTGCTCGGCGCTGGCGCCCTGGTGCTGCTCAGCTTCCTGCCGTGGCGGGACGCGCTCACGGGCATCGAGAAAGGCATCGACGTCTACCTTTTTCTGATCGGCATGATGCTGATCGCCGAGCTCGCGCGGCTCGAGGGCCTGTTCGACTATCTGGCCGCGTTTGCGGTTGAGCATGCGCGCGGCTCCCCGCAGCGGCTGTTTCTGCTGATCTACCTGGTCGGCACGCTGGTGACGGTGCTGCTCTCGAACGACGCCACCGCGATCGTGCTGACGCCGGCCGTCTACGCCGCCACCCGCGCGGCCGGCGCCAAGCCGCTGCCCTATCTGTTCGTCTGCGCCTTCATTGCCAATGCCGCGAGCTTCGTGCTGCCGATCTCCAACCCGGCCAACCTCGTGGTGTTCGGCAAGAACATGCCGCATCTCGGAACGTGGCTCCGTCAGTTCGCGCTGCCGTCACTGGCCTCGATCGGCTTCACCTACGTCGCATTGCGCCTTGCGCTGCACCGCGAGCTCAAGCACGAAACGATCGAGACGCGGGTCCCTCACCCGAAGCTCGGCCGCGGTGGTCTGTTGACGGCCTATGGCATCGGCGCCATCGGCATCGTGCTGATCTGGGCTTCCGCGCTCGATCTGCAATTGGGCCTGCCGACGTTCGTCTGCGGGACCGCGACGGCGGCGGCCGTGCTGCTCATCAATCGGCAATCGCCCTTGCCGGTGCTGCGGGGCGTGTCCTGGAGCGTGCTGCCGCTGGTCGGCGGGCTCTTTGTCATGGTGGAGGCGCTGGTGAAAACAGGCGTGATCGCGCAGCTCAGCGCGCTGCTGCATCAGGCAGTGGGGCAGTCCGTAACGAAAGCTGCCTGGAGCGTCGGTATTGCCACCGCGCTCGCCGACAACATCGCCAACAACCTGCCGGTCGGCCTCGTCGCCGGCTCGGTCGCCGCCAGCGATCATCTGCCCGCCCCTGTTGTCAGCGCCATCCTGATCGGCGTCGACCTCGGCCCCAATCTGTCGGTGACCGGATCGCTCGCCACCATCCTCTGGCTGGTCGCGCTGCGGCGGGAAAAGATCGAGGTCGGCGCCTGGCCGTTCCTCAAGCTCGGCCTCCTGGTGACGCCGCCCGCCTTGATCGCGGCGCTGGCGGCGGCAATCTGGTGAGGGACGCCGGAGGCGGCTTTCGAAAGCAAGCAGGTCCCGATCGCGGCGATGACGCCGCGACCGGACCCGCGCTTCGTCAGTCGTTCTCGTAGCCGTAGACTTCCGGCAGGATGAAGATCGCGGCGAGCAATCCGATCAGCGGGAAGATCGCGACCATCAGCGTGGCATTCGCCTGCCCGATCGCGGCGAACACCGTCGGAAACAGGAAGATCGCCAGGAACGACGGCAGCTTCACGAACATGTAGGCGAAGCCGCTGGCGGTGCCGCGATATTGCGGCTTGGCGACCATGGTCGGGATCGTCATGCAGTTCGACGCGTCCCAATAATGGCCCCACAGCATCGCAGCGGCCGCGAACGGCAGCAGGATCTTGTTGTCGGTGTAGAGCGCGAAGGCCGCGACCAGTAGCGCAGCCAGCACGATTCCGAAGCCCGCGATCGAGATGCCGCGGTGGCCGATCTTCGGCGTCAGCAGCGGACCGACCCAGCCCGACAGGGCGGCGAAGGAGAACAGCGCCATCGTCACCAGATTGATGCCGAGCACGCTCGACACGCCGACCATCACGAACAGCACCGGCAGGTAGAACGCGAAGGTCGAGAATTCGCTGGCCTGCGCGAAACAGGCGATCCAGCCATACAGCGTGGCGCGCCAGCGGATCGGATCCTTCTTGAGGTCGGCAAGGAAGGCGCGCGTGCTGGTTTTGGGAACCACGACGTCCCGGTCCGGCAGCATGTCGAGATTGTCGTTGAACATCTCGCGCGCGACCCGCTTGGCTTCGCGGTAACGCCCCTTTTGCACCAGCCACACCGCCGTCTCCGGCACGTCGTGGCGCATCAGAAGGATGATCAGCGCAGGCACCGCGCCGAGGCCGAGCGTCACCCGCCACAGCATCTCGTGCTGCATGTCGATCAGCAGGAAGATCACGATGACGCCGATGGTGAGGACCTCGCCGACGGCGAACATGAACTGCCAGCGGTTGCCCATGACCTCGCGCTCGCCCTTGGCCATGGATTCCATGATGTAGGTGTAGCCGGTCGAGATGTCCGAGCCGAGCGGGATGCCGAGCAGGAAGCGGATCACGACCAGCCAGAACACATCGGGCACGAAGGCCTGCGCCAGCGCCAGCACGATGAACAGCACCATCGTCACCAGGAACATGACGCGGCGGCCGATCTTGTCGGAGAGCCAGCCGCCGAGCAGCGCGCCGATCAGGGCGCCGCCCTGCGTGCCCGCGGCGGCCAGGCCCAGCATCAGCGGATCGGGATTGAATTGCTCCTTGATGAAGATCAGCACGAAGGCGATCGAATAGAGGTCCCAGGCTTCGACCAGGATCGAGGCCATCATCAACCAGCCGACCTTGTTGCCCTTGGGACTGTAGTTCGTGATGAGGTAGCGGACCGCGGCTTCGCTCGCGGTCGGTTGTGGCATCGCCATCGTCGACATCTCTGGTCCTCTCCTAAGAACTCTTTACGCCCCAAGCAACGGCTCGATGCTGCAATCGAGCAGGCGCGGGTCGATCCCCACCTCCATGCCCGTGAACATCTCGCCCATGTAGTCGATCAGCGCATCGCTCGCCTTTACGCCGTCGTCGACGCGGCGGTTGGCCACCGCGTTGAGAATGGCGAGATGGCGATCGATCGTGCCGGACAGATCGGCCTGCCCCGGCATGAAGCGGTGATGGATGTAGCCGATGCGCCGGTACAGCGTGTGCAGCGGCCGCAGCGTGTGCACCAGGAACGGCTCGCCAGCCGCCTCCAGCACCAGCGCGTCGATGCGGCGGTCGATGCTGTTGAATTCGTCGAGCGTCAGGCTGGCGCGGCGCTCGCGCAGCAGGCGCTCGATGTGAAGCGCCTGATTGCGATGCGAGAGGCTGGCGCGATCGGCCGCGAGGCGGATCACGAAACGCTCCATGTCGCGGCGCAGGGCCAACAGCATGCGCTCGCGCGCCAGATCGATCGGCGCAATGTGCAGACCGTGGCGCGGACGGATGATGATGAGCGTGTCGGCGGAAAGACGATTGACGGCGTGGTGCACCGGCGTGCGACCGAAGCCGGTCATCTCCTGCAATTCCAGCATGGTCATGAATTGGCCGGGCTTGAGCTCGCAATGGACCAGGAGCTCCTCGATCTTCTGATAGGCCAGCTCGAAGAAGTTGAGGCGGTTGCGTCGCGAGGGCCTGCCCTCGCCGTTGTCGTCGCTTCTCACCACCTCGAGCGCGCGCTTGCGCCGTGCCATGTCGTCCTCCCGTCCGCCCGCGCTCTCGCCTCGCGCGGCGGCGCCTTATTTGTGATATCCTTAAAACATATTGTGATATATTACAAGCGGGCGTAAGACTGCCTCAGATGCACCGTCAATGGCGGCGCAGAAATGACAAACAATGCGGGCGCTATGGGCCCGATGGGAGGATTATTGCCGTGAAAATCACGTCGATCGAAACCCTGCGCACCGAGGAGTTCTCCAACGTCATCTGGGTGCGCGTCCATACCGATGCGGGCGTGATCGGGCTCGGTGAGACCTTCTATGGCGCGGGCGCAGTCGAGGCGCAGATCCACGACACCTTTGCCGGCCGCCTGCTCGGCCGCAATCCCCTGCACATCGAAGCGATCCATCGCGACATGCTGAACTTGCCGATGGCGCAGTCATCCACCGGCGTCGAATATCGCGCGGCCTCCGCGATCGACATCGCGCTGTGGGACCTGTTCGGCAAGGTCTGCGGCCAGCCGGTGCACCAGATGCTCGGCGGCCTCTGCCGCGACAAGCAGCGCATCTACAACACCTGCGCCGGCACGCAATATGTCCGCTCCACCAATATCAGCCCGGTCGCGAACTGGAATCTCGGCGCCAACAAGGGCCCTTACGAAGATCTCGACGGCTTCATGAACCGCGCCGACGCCCTCGCCGAAAACCTTTTGGAAAGCGGCATCTCCGCGATGAAAATCTGGCCGTTCGATCCGGCGGCGCAGGAGAACAAGGGCCTCTACATCACCGCCGCGCAGATGAAGCAGGCGATCGAACCGTTCGAGAAGATCCGGAAAGCCGTCGGCGACAGGATGGAGATCATGGTCGAGCTGCATTCGCTGTGGAATCTGCCGACCGCCAAGCAGATCGCACGCGCGCTCGAGCCCTACAAGCCGACCTGGTACGAGGACCCGATCCGGATGAACTCGCCGCAGGCGCTCGCCGAATATGCGCGCTCGACCGACGTCTGGGTCTGCGCCAGCGAAACGCTGGGCTCGCGCTTCCCCTACAAGGACATGCTCGACCGCGACGCCATGCACGTGGTGATGGCCGATCTGTGCTGGACCGGCGGCCTCACGGAAGGGCGCAAGATCGCCGCGATGGCCGAGACCTATCACCGTCCCTTCGCGCCGCATGATTGCATCGGGCCGATCGGCTTCATCGCCGCCATCCACATGTCGTTCAGCCAGCCCAACACGCTGATCCAGGAATCAGTGCGCGCCTTCTACAAAGGCTGGTACAACGAGCTCGTCACCACGATGCCGACGATCAAAGATGGCTACGTCTTCCCGATGGAAGGACCCGGCCTTGGCGTCGACCTTCTGCCCGCCGTCTTCGACCGCACCGATCTGATCGTGCGCCGCTCCAACTCATAAGGACTTTCCGACATGAGCACGTCCCTCTTCGATCTCTCCGGCCGCACCGCGCTCGTGACCGGCTCCTCCCGCGGGCTCGGCCGCGCCATCGCCGAAGGCATGGCGAAGGCAGGCGCCAAACTGATCATCAACGGCGTCGATCCCAAGCGCGTCGAGCAGGCCGTCGCAGAATTTCGCGCCGCCGGGCATCAGGCCGAAGGCGCCGCCTTCAACGTCACCGACGAGCCCGCCATCGTCGCCGCGTTCAACGACTTCGACAGGAAGGGCCTCGCCGTCGACATCGTCGTCAACAATGCTGGCATCCAGCACCGCAAGCCGCTGGTGGAATTCACCACCGACGAATGGCGCAAGGTGATCGAGACCAACCTCACCAGCGCCTTCGTGATCGGCCGCGAGGCGGCCAAGCGCATGATCCCGCGCAAGCACGGCAAGATCATCAATATCGGCTCGCTCGGCAGCGAGCTCGCCCGCCCGACCATTGCGCCTTACACCGCGGCCAAGGGCGGCATCAAGAACCTGACCCGCTCGATGGCGGTGGAATGGGCCCAGCATGGCATCCAGGCCAACGCCATCGGCCCCGGCTACATGCTGACCGACATGAACGAGGCGCTGGTCAACAACACCGATTTCAACAACTGGCTGATGGGCCGCATTCCCTCAAAGCGCTGGGGCAAGCCGGACGAGCTGGTCGGTGCCGCGATCTTCCTGGCCTCGGACGCGTCCACCTACGTCAACGGCCAGATCATCTATGTCGATGGCGGCATGATCGCCGCGATGTGACCGCGAACAGGGAGCAAGCCATGCGCGCCGTCGTCATTCACGCCCCGAAGGATTTGCGGATCGATAGCTACCCCGATCCGGCGCCCGGCCCGGGCGAGGTCCGCGTCAAGATCGCCAATGGCGGCATCTGCGGCTCGGACCTGCACTACTACCACCATGGCGGTTTCGGCGTCGTGCGGATCCAGCAGCCGATGGCGCTGGGGCATGAGATCGCCGGCGTGGTCGCTGCCGTCGGTGACGGCGTCACCAACGTGACGACAGGCACGCGCGTTGCGGTCAATCCGAGCAAGCCGTGCGGCGCGTGCCTGCATTGCCAGGAAGGCATGCGCAACCAGTGCCTCGACATGCGCTTCCTCGGCAGCGCGATGCGCTTTCCCCATGTGCAAGGTGGCTTCCGTGAATTCATCACGGTTGACGCCACGCAGGCGGTGCCGATCGCCGACAAGCTCTCGCTGGCGGAAGCCGCGGTCGCCGAGCCGCTCGCGGTGTGCCTGCATGCCGGCAAGCAGGCCGGTCCCCTGCTCGGCAAGCGCGTGCTGATCACCGGCTGCGGCCCGATCGGCGCGCTGATGATCTTGGTCGCGCGCTTCGGCGGCGCATCCGAGATCGTGGTGACTGACGTCGCCGATGCACCGCTCGCGGTCGCCAAAAAGCTCGGGGCCAGTCACGCCATCAACGTCGCAAGCGATGCCACAGCGCTCGATCCATGGCGTGCCGGCAAGGGTGTGTTCGACACGCTGTTCGAAGCCTCTGGCAACCAGGCTGCGCTGCGCACCGCGCTCGACGTGCTCAGGCCCGGTGCGACCCTGGTGCAGCTCGGCCTCGGCGGCGAGATGACGCTGCCGATCAACTCGATCGTCGCCAAGGAATTGCAGCTCCGCGGCACCTTCCGCTTCGATCCCGAGTTCGAACTTGCGGTGCGGCTGATGGGCGAAGGCCTGATCGACGTCAAGCCGCTGATCACGGCCACTATGCCGTTCGAGAACGCGGTCGCCGCCTTCGAGCTCGCCAGCGACCGCTCGCAATCGATGAAGGTGCAGCTGACGTTCTGAATGCGACGCGGCTTGGTTCACCTCTCCCGTAGGGAGAGGTGAAGAGACCGCCGGCACACAACAAGACCTATCGGCTCTCGATCAGCCGGTCGCTCACCAGCCGCACGGCGCCCCGTTTCCACGAATAGTCCGCGCCCATGCGCAGGCCGCTGTCGCCGCGCGCCAGCACCGCGCCGGTGCTGGCGTCGCGCAGCTGGAATCCGAGCGTGTATTCGGTGCGGCTGACCCGCCGCACCACGCCGCTCAGCGATTGATCGGCCCCCAGCTCTTTCGCGATCGCCGCCTCGCAGCCACTGCAGTCGCGTAGCGCTCGCGCCGTCACCGCCTCGCCGCTCGCGCTGCCGACGTCGATGATGCGGTAGCGGCCGGATTGGCCGAGGACGTCACGCACGCCGGCAGTGACCTCTGCCAGGTGCGATGCGTCTGAAGCGGCTAGAGTGGTCCCCGAAGCGGCGGTCATGTCCTCGAGCTCGAAATCGAACACGGCAAGCGCGACTGGCGCAGGCTGCGCGAGCGCCGCGATGATCTCGCGGGCGAGGAACGCCTCGGCGCGGTCCCAGGCTTCATCGTTGTCGCCGCGGAACGTGTAGAGCTTCTCGGACAGAACCTTCCTGGCGGCGGTGTCGATCACGGCGACCCGCGCCCATTGCACCAGTGTGCTCGTCTTCTGGATACCGCCGACGACCTTGAATTTCGCATCAGCTTGTCCGGCGGGTGTGAGCTGATAGCGCTTGTCCGCCCCGACATCCCGCCGCAGCGCGACCATGAAGGCTGCAAGCCGCTTCTCGTGGGCGGCGGTCTGGTCGACCGGCTCGCCTGATGTATCCAGATACTGGAAATCCTCGATCGACACGCCCGCCGGCGCTGCCGCCTCGGTGCCCGCACCGGCAGGGCGGACATCCACGAGGACAGCGAGGAGCAATGCAGGGAGGATCAACCGGAAAAGGTGCATGAGCGGGCCTCGCAGCAGGAAGCGGTTCGCAAATCTCGGCGGCCAGCCCAAGCCGCTGCAACGGCGACCGTCCCGGCGAACGCCGGGAAAACTTCACGGCGCTGCACTGCGGTAGAGCGTAGCGCTTTCCGCGGCTGGCGTTCTGCCGTTTAATGCGCAGGCGACAAACCCCGTTCGCGCCAGGTGCCCTCGATGTGGAACCGCCCGAGATTCGATCTCAAGGTCCGTCTGACGTTGCGCGTCGCCGCCATAACGGCCGCCTGCTTCGCCGCAATCTCCGCCTATTTCCTGATCGCCGCCGACCGCGCAGTGCACGCGCGCATCGACGGCATCGCCGCGATCGTGGCGAAGTCGCTGGAGCTGCAACAAGGCAAGATCCAGTGGGCGGCCGGCCCGCGCGATTTTCCCAACCTTGACCCCGTCGCAGCCTATGTGATGACGCCCGGCCTGTGTCTGGCCTTCCGCGGCGCGAGCGGCGAGATGCTGCAGCGGTTCTGCAGCGGTGCACCTGCCCCGGCGAGCCCGCCGCCGCAAGCTTTCGCGGCGTTCTATCGCAGCCTGTTCGACCCCGGCCGCGAAGCGGCACGGCCTGTGATCGTACGGGGCGTCAAGATCGGCGAGACCGTTGTGTCGGTCGATCCGGCTGTGCAGACGGCGGAGGCGTGGCACGAGGCCGGCCGCCTGATGATCGCGCTTGCGATCGCGCTGCCGCTGCTGTGCCTGCTCGTCTACGCTGCGCTGGCGCGCGCGCTGCGCCCGACCCGCCTGATCTGCACCGGCCTCGAGCGGATCGCGGCCAACGACCTCACGGCGCGGCTGCCGCCGTTCGATCTCGCCGAGCTCTCGGCGATCCGCGACGGCTTCAACCATCTCGCCGAAAGCCTCGACAATGCGCTCGCCGAACGCAGCGAGCTGACGCGGAAGCTGATCGCGCTGCAGGACGACGAGCGTCGGCATCTCGCCCGCGAGCTGCACGACGAGTTCGGCCAGTCGCTCGCCGCGATCCGCGCGCTGGCCTCCTCCGCCCGGCAGACCGCCGCGCAGGACTGCCCCGCTCTGCTCGGCGAATGCGACGGCATCGCGCGGACCGCGACCGGCATGATGGAGACGCTGCGCGGCGCGCTGTTCCGGCTTCGCCCGCCCGACGTCGAGGAGCTCGGGCTGGTTGCGAGCCTGGAAGGCCTCGTCGCAGGCTGGAACGGACGCAGCCGCGGCGAGACGCGCTTCATGATCCAGTTCGACGGCGCGTTCGAGACCCTGCCCGCCACGATCAGCGCCAATCTCTACCGCATCGTGCAGGAGGCACTCACCAACGCCGCCAAGCACGCCGGCGCCACCAGGGTCGGCGTGCATTTGACGATGGCGGAAAACGAGATCGCGCTGGCCATCGACGACGACGGCCGGCCGAGCGATGCCTCGAGCAAATCCGGCATGGGCCTGCTCGGCATGCGCGAGCGCGTTGCGGCCCTGCGTGGTCGGATGAACTTTGAAGTCGGCCCCAACGGCGGCTCGGCGCTGCGCGTCGTCATTCCGCTCGCCGCCGCCGACCGGCAGGCGCTGGAGCATGCAGCATGAGCGCGGCCGATGCGTCCATCCTGCTGGTCGACGACCATTCCGTCGTCCGCGAGGGTTATCGCTCCGTGCTGCAGAAGCAGCCGGGCCTGCGCGTCATCGCTGAAGCCGCCGACGGCGCGGAAGCCTATCGTCTGTACAAATCCGAGGCGCCCGATCTCGTCATCATGGACCTCAGCATGCCCGGCATCGGCGGCATCGAGGCCGTCAGGCGGATCAGGCAGTGGGACAAGAGCGCCAGGATCCTCATCTTTACCATGCATCAGAATGCGGGCTTCGCCGTGCAGGCGATCCGCGCCGGCGCCAGGGGTTACGTCACCAAGACCAGCCCGCCGGAAACGCTGGTGCGCGCGGTGATGGACGTGCTCGCCGGCAAGATCGCGATCAGCCCCGACATCGACCACGAGCTGGCGTTGAGCCGGCTCGGCGGCGAAAGCTCGGCTGCCGACGTCCTCACCGCGCGCGAGTTCGAGGTGCTGCGGCTTCTGCTCGCGGAGAAGACGACCGACGAGATCGCGGAGACGCTGCACGTCAGCCCGAAGACGGTGGCGAACCTGCATTCCCTGATCAAGGACAAGCTCGGCGTCGGCTCCGACATCGAGCTGGTTCGCCTCGCGCTGCGCCAGGGACTGTTGACGCAGCTCGATCTGGGCGAAGCCTGATCGTCAGGCGGCCCCGCGCGCGGCTATTCGCGGGCGATCACCTGGTCCAGCCACGCGCAATTGAGCGGCGGCACGCGTGGATCGGGGACGCGGACGCCGCGGGCCGCCGCGTCCAGCCGCATGTCACGCAAGCGCTTGCGCTGCTCGCCCGTCATGTAAAGCCGCTCATGGCCCCACAGCGACGGGCCGTCAAACGTCTCGTGCGGCTGCCAGGTCACGGGATCGATGACACGCGCGCCCCAGCCATATTCGATGAAGAAGCCGGAGGGCGTGTTCACGTAAAACGAGGTCATATGGTCGTTCGTGTGCCGGCCCAGCGTATAGGCGATACGGCCCTCGTCCATCTGCGCGAGGTCGTAGCCTTGCCCGATATCGTCGAGGCTACCAAGCTCGACCATGAAATGATGCAGCGCCTTCCGCCCCGAGCCGACCATCGCGAAGCTGTGGTGGCGGCCATTGACGTGAAAAAAGTACAACCCGTAAGGCTTCAGTCCGAAATCCGAGACGTGGAAGCCGAGCACGTCGCGGTAGAACGGCAAGAGTGGCCCGACATCCTCCACATTGAGCACGACATGCCCCATCCCAAGCGCACCGGTGCGGAAGCCCGAGATCGGCCGGCCCGGCTTGAAGGGCTCGGCCGCAAGCTCAGGCTTGCAGAACGCCTCGAGCCGATTGCCCACGGGATCGGCGAATGAAATCAGCTCGGTCACATGCCGTTCGTCGGCGAGCGCGCGTGATCCAGGCGTCACCTTCACGCCGTGGTTCTCCAGCCGCCCGGCGAGGCGATCGAGCTCTGCACTTGACGGAACCTCCCAGCCCATCACCGCAAGACCGGCGTCGCTGCTGCCGTCCACGATCAGCCGCTGCTTGCGATCGTCCATCCGGAACGCGCGCATCTTGCCGCCGCGATCGACCTGCTGCATGCCGAGCAGTCCCGTCGCCATCCGGCCCCACTGTTCGAGCTGCGATGAATTGATTCCGATATAACCGAGTGCGGTGATTTCCATCGAATTCCTCCCGAAGGCATCGCGTGCACCG
Organism: Bradyrhizobium sp. 138; assembly: GCF_023074075.1. Classification (GTDB taxonomy): domain Bacteria; phylum Pseudomonadota; class Alphaproteobacteria; order Rhizobiales; family Xanthobacteraceae; genus Bradyrhizobium. The sequence goes on from NZ_JADPKT010000007.1 coordinate 351,003, forward strand.
CAATACGGCGAACTTGATACCGACCGCGCACGATCCTACGGTGCGTTCCGCAATCGCTTCGCGTTCGCAACAATAATCGCGGGACCGTGCGCCACAAGGGAGGAAATGCGAAGTGTCCAAGGAGCGGACGGGGACGGGAGCGCCGCGGCAGTCGGAAGGCGTCCGCGCCTTCAAGCGCGGGCTGGACGTGCTGCGAGAGGTCAACCGCTCCGGCGGCATCCGCGCCGGCGACGTCGCCCGCGCACTCGACCTGCCCCGTCCCACCGTCTACCGCCTGCTCGAAACGCTGGAAGAACTCGGCTACATCGCCCGCAGCGCCAGCGACGACCGTTTTCGCGTCACCCGGCGCGCGCTGAGCCTCGGAGACGGCTACGATCCCGGTGTGGTGGTCTGCCAGGCGGCGGCGCCCTATCTCGCCGAGCTCAGCAAGACCCTGGTCTGGCCGGTCGATCTCTCGACTTACGAGAACGCCGCGATGGTCGTCCAAGAGACCACCCACGCGCGGAGCCCGCTCTCGATTGACCGGGGCATGATCGGCAAGCGCCTGCCGATGCTGCGCACCTCCGCCGGCCGCGCCTATCTCGCCGCCTGCCCCGCGCGCGAACGCGATCTGATCGTGAATCATCTGCGCCGCATCGACGAAGTCGACGACCGCCCGTTCCTCGACCAATCCTACCTTGAGCGCGTGATCGCCGAGACGCAGGCGCGGGGCTACGCGACCCGCAGCGAGGGCGAGTACAATCCCAAGACGGCTTCGATCGCGGTCCCGATCGTGCGGGACGGGGCCGTGTTCGGCTGCATCTCGATCATCTGGATTCGCTCGGCGCTGGGGATCGACGAGGCGATTGCGCAGTTTGCAGCACAGCTTCGGGAGACGGCTGCGGCCATCCCGGTCGAGGGCTAGGCCGATCCGTCCGCTGGGCGGACACTTGGCGCGGCGGCGTTGAACGGACGGCTTGGCTTGGGGAGAGATACCCCATGCAAGATAAATCCGCCCCTGAAGAATTTGACGTCGTGATCGTCGGCCGCGGCCCGGTCGGCGCCACGCTCGCCAACCTGCTCGGCCTGTGCGGCGTTCGCACGCTGGTGCTGGAGCGCGAGGCGCGGACCTATCATTTGCCGCGGGCGGTGCATTTCGACGACGAATGCATGCGCGTGTTCCAGACCATCGGCCTCGCCGACGCGATTCTGCCGCTCGTCATCCTCAGCCCCGGCATGCTCTTTCTCGATGCCGACGACCACATGCTGCTGGACTGGTCCCGTCCGCAGACGCTGACCCCGATGGGCTGGCATCTCAGCTACCGCTTCCATCAGCCGGATCTCGAGGATGTCCTGATCGGCGGCCTCTCCCGCTGGCCACACGTCGCCTTGCGCAACCGCTGCGATGTGTTCGCGCTCGATCAGGACGAAGACGGCGTGCGCGTCCGCTACGAAGACCTGTCCAGCGGAAAGCTCGCTGACGTCAGGGCTGGCTATGTGATCGGCTGCGACGGCGCCCGCTCCCTGGTCCGCCGCTTCATCGGCTCCGGCATGGACGATCTGGGCTTCCACGAGCGCTGGCTGGTGATTGACGTCCTGCTCAAGCGCGCGCGCGATGATCTTGGCGACTACAGCCTCCAGCATTGCGATCCCAGGCGGCCCGCAACCTACGTGCGCGGCACCGGGACGCGGCGGCGCTGGGAGATCGCGGTTCTTCCGGACGAAGATTCTCAGGAGATCACGCAACCGGCAATGGTCTGGGAACTGCTGTCGCGCTGGATCACGCCCGAGGATGCCGAGATCGAACGTGCCGCGGTCTACACTTTTCATTCCACTATCGCACAGCAATGGCGGAATGGACGATTGCTGCTCGCGGGCGACTCCGCACACCAGACCCCGCCCTTCCTCGGCCAGGGGATGTGCGCGGGCATCCGCGATGCCGCGAACCTCGCCTGGAAACTCGATGGCGTCATCCGGGGCGGCGCCCCGCCCGATCTGCTCGACACCTATCAGAGCGAGCGTCAGCCTCATGTGCGCGAATTCATCGAGCTCGCCATCCGTCTCGGCGGCGTCATCAACACCAAGGCGATCGAAGCGGGCCTTGCCGCCGGCGAGGCTAGAGAGAACGCGCCGGTCAAGCTCGAGGTGAAGAAGCCCCTGCTCGGCCCCGGGCTCGCGCTCGGCGCGTCGCCCCTGGCCGGACATCTCGCGCCGCAATTCGTGTTGATGGACGGCCGCCGCTGCGACGACCGGGTCGGCTACAGCCACGTGCTCCTCACCGAGAGTGTGGCCATGCTCTCGTCGCCTCTCGCTCTTTCACGGGCAGGAATCAAGGTCCTGACCAACGATGACGCGGAAGCCATCGGCGACTGGCTGCGCAAGCACGGCATTACCGCCGCGCTGGTTCGTCCAGACCGATACGTGCGCGGCACTGCCAGTAACGGGACCGAACTCGACCAGCTCATCGCCGCCATCATGCCTCCAGCCCAGGTGCCGTCCGCGGCCTGACCGAACAATTCTCAGGGATATCTCATGAAGCTGCTTTCTTTCATCGCCGACGGTCGCGCCTCCTTCGGCACCATCAAGGATGACGGTGTCGTCGATCTCGGCACGCGGATGACGGGCTGCACGACGCTGCGGCAATTGCTCGAAGCCGGTCGCCTCGCAGAAGTGGCGAAGCTGGCCGCATCCACTGCGCCCGATCATCCGCTCGACAAGATCGTCTTCGCCCCCGTGATTCCCGATCCCGGCAAGATCATCTGCGTCGGCCTCAACTATCGGGACCACGTCGCCGAGACCGGACGCACCGTCACTGAGAAGCCGGCGCTGTTCGCGCGCTTCGCCTGCAGCCAGGTCGGCCATCTCCAGCCGATCGTGAAGCCTGAGGTCAGCGACCACTTTGACTATGAAGGCGAGCTCGCGCTGGTCATCGGCAAGCAAGGCCGGCACATCCCGGCGAGCCGCGCGCTCGATTACGTCGCGGGCTATTCCTGCTACAATGAAGGCAGCATCCGCGACTGGCAGCGGCATACCAGCCAGTTCCTGTCCGGCAAGACATTTGCCGAAAGCGGCAGCTTCGGCCCGTGGCTGGTGACGACGGACGAAATTCCGGATCCGTCAAAGCTCGCCTTGCAGACGCGCCTGAACGGGGCCGTCGTGCAGGACACCACGACCGACCTCCTGATCACCGCCATCCCCGAGTTGATCGCCTACATCTCCACGATCTGCCCGCTCGTCCCCGGCGACGTCGTCGTGACGGGTACGCCAGGCGGCGTCGGCGCCAAGCGCACGCCCCCCTTGTGGATGCGGCCCGGCGATACCATCGAGGTCGAGATCTCAGGCATCGGTACCTTACGCAACCCCGTCATTGCCGAACCGGCCTGACGGCGCCTTCAAACAATCAAGACGACAAACCAGGAAACACCATGGGCAAGCTCCGCACGACATCCGCCGCCATCCTGCTGGTCACGCTGGCGCTCGCAGCCCAGTCTGCGCGCGCCGAGATCAAGAGCGACGCGATCCGCATCGGCGTGCTCACCGACATGAACGGCGTATTCGCCACCGCGATGGGCCCGGGCTCGGTCGAGGCGGCGCGGATGGCCGCGGAGGAGTTCGGCAGCAACATCAACGGCAAGCCGATCGAAATCCTGCAGGCCGATCACCAGAACAAACCGGATCTTGCGGCATCGCTCGCCCGCAAATGGTTCAGCGACGGCATCCAGGCAATCGCCGACGGCGGCAGCTCCGGCGCCGCCCTCGCCGTGCAGGAGCTCGTCCGCGGCAACGGAAAAATCTTCCTCGTCTCCGGCGCCGGCGCAAACCAGCTCACCGATGAGGCCTGTGCGCCGACCAGCGTGCAATGGACCCAGGACGCCTATTCCACCGCGACGGCGGTGGTCTCAGGCATCATGCAGACCAGCAGGGAGCCGTGGTTCTTTATCACCGGCGATTATGCCTTCGGCCATTCGATCGAAGCGACCGCGCGCGCCCGCATCGGCGAGCTCGGTGGCAAGGTCGCGGGCAGCGTCAAGGCGCAGCTCGGCACACCCGATTTCAGCTCGTTCCTGCTGCAGGCGCAGTCGTCCGGCGCCAAGATCCTGGCCATCAACGTCGCCGGCGACAACGCCACCGCGATCAAGCAGGCCGAGGAGTTCGGCCTCACCGATCAGGGTATCAAGATCGTGCCGATGTCATTCCAGAACGTCGATATCAAGGCGGTCGGGTTGAAGGCAACCCGTGGCGACCTCATCCTCACCTCCTTCTTCGAGGACGTCTCGCCGGCAGCCCGGAAGTTCTCCGACGCCTTCTACGCGCGGCGGAAAGCGATGCCCTCGCAGATCCAGGCCGGCGTCTATTCCGCCGTGCGCCACTATCTGCAAGCCCTGAAGGACACAGATTCCGACGACAGCGCAACCGTGATGGCCAAGATGAAGGCGACAGCGGTGTCGGATGCCTACACAACCAACGGCCGTATCCGGGAGGATCAGCGCATGGTGCACGACCTCTACCTGGTGCAGGTCAAGACGCCCCAGGAGTCCAAAGGTCCCTGGGATTTCGTCAAGCTGGTCGCGACCATCCCGCCCGATCAGGCCTTCCGCCCGCTCGACCGCAGCAAGTGCGACCTTGTGGGCAAGTAGAGCGTTTCCGAGCGAGGTGGCAACCGGCTCGCGTCACGAAAGCGCGTCAGACACAGAATCCAGCGCACTGCTCCGATCCCATCGGAACGGTGCTCTAGCGCTCACGCCAGATACTGCGCCAGATAGCCTTCCATCGCGTAGAGCGCGCAGAGCGCAAGACTCGACCACACCGCGGCGCTGAAATACAGGAACATCCAGGTCAGCTCGCCCTTCCAATGCGCGATGTCGTGGGTCACCACCCAGCGCGTCGACACATCGTGCAGGCCTTCGAGGAAGCCGAGAAACCTATTGCCCTCGGCGTGCCGTGCCCGCCAGCGGCTGAAATACATGGGAACGTCGACGGTGATGAGGAAGGCGAGGAAGCAGGCGATGCCGACGATGCCCGCGATCAGCGCCCAGCGCACGGGGCCCTGGAATTCCGGCATCAGGCGGCACAGTGCGATGCCAGCCAGGAAGAAGGTCACCGCCCAGAGCGAATTCTCGATCGCGTTGTAGAGGAAGTTGGTGGTCACCACCGCATACCAGGAGAAGCACTCCGCGATGATGATGATCGGCACGATCACGAGCGCGATGTTCACCGCGGTCTCCGCGCCGGTCATTTGACCCAGCTGGTGCAGGATGATGGCCCATTGCGCGACGAAGCAGAGCTCGGCAACGGTCGCAACCGTCCGGCCGACGACCACGCTCGACAGCCAGGTGTCGAACAGGCAGATGCGCTGCACGTCGGCGCGTGGCAGGACCGAGCGGAACGCGCAGCCGAACACATAGCCGGCGCACAGCAGGAACATCAGCCCGATGTCCGAGCCGCCGCTGAGGCTGCTCGACGGCGTCGGATAGAACTCACGGTACAGCATGAACCAGACGAGGATGTTGGCGCTGCTCACGAGCGTGAGAGATCCCCACCACCATGCGAGGGGATTTGACCGCGCCTGCCACTGCAACATGAACCGCTCCAAGAATTATCGATCTGACATATCGTCGTAATAATCCTGTCACAAGTCAGCATGTAATCACGACAAAAATCTGTGTGTACGGTCAGCCCGGTGCGCGCATCAGCGAAACCTCGGCGCAGACCAATGTCCACATAGCGGACAATTTCTCGCTAATGGTCAAATCTATTAGACAGAAGTGGCTGCGTTGTCTGAAATGGCCCGGACAGACTCATCCAAGCCGCGACATCCGCTCTCCTCCGCCGCCGCCGTGCTGGCGGAGAGTGTCGATGACGCCGCCTTCGCCACGACGCTGGCAAAGGGGCTCGTCGTGCTCGAGGCGTTCAAGGCCGGCAGCACGCTGCTGGGCAACATGGAACTGTCGACGCTGACGGGCATCCCGCGGCCGACCGTCGCGCGCCTGACCCACACGCTGGCCGAGCTCGGCTACCTCCGCTACGACGCCGAACGGGCCAAGTACCGCGTCGGTGCGCGGGCGCTGCGGATCGCGCATCCGCTGCTGGCCGGGATGCAATTCCGCCAAATGGCGCGGCCGATGATGCAGGAGCTGGCGCTCAGCGTCCGCGGCACGGTCTCGATCGGCCTGCTCGACGCCACCTCGATGATCTATGTCGAGACCGCGCGCTCCGGCGATGTCGGACCGCACGTGCCCGACATCGGCATGCCGATTCCCGTGGTGATGACCGCGATGGGACGCGCCGCGGCAGCGACGTTGCCGCCGGCCGATGCAGACCGGCTCGAACGGAACATCGCCGCCGAAGACGCCGAGCTATGGTCGGCTTTTCGTGACAAATACCGAGCCGGGATCGCGCAAGGCAAAAGCCGCGGCTTCTGCACCTGCTGGGGCGAATACATCGCCTCGATCCATGCGGTCGCCGCGCCGCTGTTTCACGCCAGCGAATCGAAGCAGTCGTTCTCGATCAATTGCGGCATCCCTGCTTTCCGGCTGCAACCGGGGCAGCTGGAGGGCGAAATCGGACCGCGGATCGCGGCGCTCGCCGACAGCATCCGCGCCATCGTCGGACAAACGGCACCCGCGCTGCCGGCGCGCAAGACAAGAAAGATCAGCGCCGGGACATGAGCGAAAGGTGATCTGAGCGCAACAAGAAGACCAACAACAAAAGGGAGGAACAAGATCGTGGCATCGCTCGACGTCACACGACGAACCCTGCTGGGCACCATCGCTTGCGGCCTCGCCGCTACCTCGGGCCTGACGGCACGGGCCGAGGATGCCTGGCCCTCGCGGATGGTGCGGCTGATCTCGCCTTACGGGCCCGGCGGCTCCAACGACATCTCGCTGCGCCTGCTGGCCGAGGAGTTCGGCCGCAGCCTGCAGCAGCAGTTCATCGTCGAGAACAAGCCGGGTGCCGGCATCCGCATCGCCAACGACATGGTCGCGCATGCGCCGGGCGACGGCTACACCATTCTCTACGTCGCGGCCCCCTACGCCACCGCCGAGGCGCTGTTCGGCAAGCTGACCTATGATCGCAAGGATCTGCAGCCGGTGGCGATGGCAGTGATCGCGCCGCTGTTTCTCATCATCAGCGCCGACGCGCCGTTCAAGACGCTTCCCGAGCTGATCGCCTATGGCAAGGCGCTTTAGCGGCTCATTCGGATGCGGCGCTCAACGTCCTTCCGCACGACGGCCGCCGCTGCGGATCACGTCGTCGCTCTCGTCGACATGGTGCTGATATTGGGAGATCGCGCGGTTGGCCATGCGGATCCGGTTCGTCTCTCCCTCCTCGACCATCACGGTGATACGCTGCGCCAGGAACACGCAGGCTTGGAATTCGTCGCGGATGGTGCCGCTGCGCGCGAGAAAGTCCCAGGCGATCTCGTAAGCCTGCTCCGCGGCGGGATTGCGACAGTCGCTGAAGATAATATGCGTCATCACTGCCAAAGCCGGAGCGCGGCGATGGTTCCTACCACGGCGTTAGTTGCGCCGTCGATCGCGCTTCGGCAACCGAACTTTTCGACGGTGCGCGCGGGAACGGTCCCGGCTTGCCCTCAGCCGGGACCGCATTGTCCTCAGCGCTTCATACCGGCCACATAGGCCGCAAGCTTGTCCAGCGTCTGGTAGCCGTATTCGACTGCGCCGAAACCGATCATGCCGTCGCGCTGCTCGGAGCTCGAGGCCAGCTGGCGCATCATCAGCACGGTCTTGCCGTTGCTCTGCTCGGCAAAGGTGACCGTGAAGCGGAACATGCCGAGATCCTCGTCCTGGTCGACGCCGTGGTCCATCTCCATCAGGGACGGCCGCTCGATGCGGCGGAAGCGCATGCGGTTTGGATAGACCGTGCCGTCGGGGCCGATCATGTTGAAGCGCCAGACGCCGCCGACCCGCACGTCGATCTCGAAGGTCTCGACCTTGAACTCCTTCGGCCCGAACCATTGCGGCAGATGTTTGGGGTCGGACCAGGCCTCGAACACCAGATCGCGCGGCGCGTCGATCACGCGCGACATCACGATCTCGCGGTCGAGCGACCATTGCGACAGAGCGGGATTGGCAGAGTTCGTCATCGTCAGGAACCTTTCTTCTTGGTTGCGCGGGACGGCCGCTTGGCGGCCGCCCTCTCCTTCTCTTTCTTGAGCTTCATCACATAGGCTTCGAACCGGTCGAGCCGCGCCTCCCAGATCGCGCGCTGCCGCTGGAACCAGTCTTCCGCACCGAGCAGCGCATCCGGGCTGAGGCGGCAGGTGCGCACGCGGCCGGATTTCTCCGACAGAACCAGTCCGCTCGTCTCCAGCACGCGGATGTGCTTGATGAAGCTCGGCAGCGCCATGTCGAAGGGATCGGCGAGCTCGCCGACCGATGCCTCCCCTGCGCAGAGCCGCATCACGATCGCCCGCCGCGTCGGATCGGCGAGCGCGGAGAAGACCTGGTCGAGCTGGGACAATTGGTTAGCCATGTAGCTAACTATAGAACCGCCACGATCCGGCGTCAATGATTGTTAGCTGAAAGGCTAAGTTATTTTGTCGCGAGCCCCACAAGGCGGAACCCACAACGCGCAATCGTGAATTGGGACCCCCGCCTCTTCACGCTAAGAAGGCCGCGGGGGCGCATCATACTTGCGTCAGAGCCGTGCCAGCCATTGTCACTTCATCGCACCTCACCCGGCGGGCGCTCGCCGGGGCAGCGCTCGTTCCACTCGCCCTCGCCTGGCCGCGCAGCGCCGCGGCGGATTCCGACATGATCGCGCAGATGCGCGATATCGTCGCGAGTGAGCTGGCGCCGACCGTGACGCCGGACCATGCGGGCGGCCTCGCCGCCGCCCTCTATGCCGGGCGCCATGTCGAGTTCTTCACCTATGGATTTGCCGACGACGCCACCAAGCGGCCGGTGACGCCGGACACGCTGTTCAACCTTGCGTCTTTGCGAAAACCGTTCGAGGCGGCTCTTGTCGCGCTCGGCGCGCTGCGCGGCGAGCTGCGGCTCGACGACCGCCTGCCGAAATATTTGCCCGAGCTCGACGGCAACTATATCCGCAACGTGACCGTTGGCCATCTGGCCACGCACACCTCTGGGCTGCTGCTGCCGACCGACCATCCGCCCTGGCCGAACGAGCAGTACACGCGCGAGCAGTTCATCGCCATGCTGAACGCGTTCGCGCCGGCGCCCGACGTCGCGCCCGGCCGGCAGCGCGTCTACACCCATGCCGGCTACGTGCTGCTTCAGCTCGTGCTCGAGCGCTGCACCGGCAAGCCGATCCACGCGCTGATCCAGAATCGCATTCTCCGTCCCCTCGCCATGGAAGCCACCTTCATCCCCGAGCGCGGCGCAGACCATCGCGCCGTCATGGACGAGGCCTGGATGCAGCGCGTGGTCCAGGGCTATTCCGACCAGGGCATGGCGATCGGCCCGATCGGCAGTCAGCAGAGCTATTTCGACTTTCCCGGCACGGGCCAGATGTTCTCCTCTGCCCGCGACCTTGCCGCTTTTGCTGCGGCCTGCGTCGACGGCCGTGCGATCGATCCGCATTTGCGCGAGGCACTGCGGATGACTCAGCGTGAGGCCGTCCGCGTCGACGAAAAATTCGGACAGGCCATGGCCTGGGAGACCGTGCATCTCCAGGACGCCACGATCGTCGACAAGCCGGGCGGCCTCAACAACGCCTCGGGCTATATCGGGCTGGTGCCGGCGCGGCGGATCGCCATCGTCCTGCTCGCCAATCGCGGCGAGTATCCGCATGAGATCGCCCGCTACAAGATCCTGCCGAAGCTGGCGCGGCTCGTCGCCTCTTGAGACGCGGCCTCAGACCGAGCGCATCAGCCCGCCGTCGACGCGGATGTTCTGGCCGGTGATGTAGGCCGCGCCCTCGGAGGCCAGGAACGAGATCGTCGCCGCGATCTCCTCGACCTTGCCGTAGCGCTTCATCGGCACGCTGTCGCGGCGCGCATCAAGCTGCGGCAGGCTGTCGATCCAGCCCGGCAAAACGTTGTTCATGCGGATGTTGTCGGCCGCATGGGTGTCGGTGAAGATTTTTGTGAAGGCGGCGAGACCAGCGCGGAACACCGCCGAGGTCGGGAACATCGCGCTGGGCTCGAACGCCCAGGCCGTCGAGATGTTGATGATGGCGCCACCCTTTTGCGCCTGCATGATTGGCGTCACCAGCCGCGTCGGACGGATCACGTTCAGGAGATACGTGTCGAGGCCGGTGTGCCATTGCTCGTCGGTGATCTCGGTGATGGGCGCGCGCGGCCCGTGTCCGGCGCTGTTGACGAGCACGTCGATCCGTCCCCACTTCGCCATGGTGCCGTCGACGAGACGTTTCAGATCGTCGTTCTCCCTGTTCGAGCCGGTGACGCCGAGCCCGCCGAGCTCGGCGGCCAGCACCTCGCCCTTGCCGGACGACGACAGGATCGCGACGCGAAACCCGTCCGCCGCCAGCCGCCGCGCAGCCCCTGCCCCCATGCCGCTGCCGCCGGCGGTAACGAGCGCAACCTTCTCTGCTGCCATGACCGATCATTCCTTGAGTTGAGGCGAGCCACAGGCTCGGCCTATCATGAGGCCTTCTACAGCCAGACCTGTCGGCAGGTCCATGGTGGAAGGATGTCTGTCATGAGCAATGCGAGATGAGTGACGTACAGATCCGCAATTTACGTCCCGAGGAGATCTCCCTCGCGGTCGACTGGGCCGCGGCCGAGGGGTGGAATCCGGGCCTTTCCGATGCGGCCTGTTTCGCGCTTCCCGACGCGCAGGGCTTCTTCGTCGGCGAGATCGATGGCGAGCCGGTCGCGACAATCTCATGCGTCAATTACGACCACCGCTTCGCCTTCCTCGGCTTCTATATCGTGCGCGCGGACTTGCGCGGCTCTGGCCACGGGCTGCGCATCTGGAACGCGGCGATCGCGCATGCGGGCGCGCGCGTGATCGGGCTCGACGGCGTCGTGGCGCAGCAGGACAATTACAGAAAATCCGGCTTCCAGCTCGCCTACGCCAATATCCGCTATGGTGGCATCGTCGCCGCACCGTTGAAGCCGCCCGCCGGTGTCGTTGCGCTCGACACGATCCCGTTCGCAGATCTGGAGGCCGACGACGCCACTGTCTTCCCGGCCCGGCGCAGCGCCTTCCTGCGCGCCTGGATCAACACGTCAGGCCATGTCGGCCGCGCGCTCATGCGCGACGGCAAGCTCAAAGCATGGGGCGTGATCCGGCCGTGCCGGACCGGCCACAAGATCGGCCCGCTCGTCGCCGACGACCGCGCGGCGGCCGAGACGATCGTCCAGGCCCTGCTGGCGGGCGCTGATATCAGCGAAGTCTTTCTCGATGTCCCCGCCGTCAATCGCGAGGCCATCGCGCTCGCGGAGGCGCTTGGACTCAAGCCGGTGTTCGAGACCGCGCGGATGTACACGGGGCCGATCGCGCCGCTGCGCATCGACCGCGTCTTCGGGGTGACCAGCTTCGAGCTGGGTTAGAACCCAAATCAGTAGCAGCGCATGATGTTGACGGTGTGCTCGCTGCCGCCGCGGCCGGGAACCGTCACCCGCTCGGTCGGGCAGCTCGGCACATAGGGCCGGTCGGACGGCACGACGTTCGGCGGGAAGCGATGCGTCCAGTCCCAGGGAACGTCATACGTGTAGGTGTAGCGCACGTCGGTGGAGACCGGCTGGTTCGTGTCGACGAAGGGCTGGCTGTAGCCGGCGCCGTCGTAGAAGAACCCGCCACCGCCGGGCCAATAGACCCAGGGATTGCTGCGCCGATGGAACCTGGCGCCGATCGGGGCACGCGCCATTGCGCCGGACGGGCCAGCCGTCACCCCATGCGGCGCAGCGCCGCCGGCTCTGGCAAAACTGTCACCGGGGGTAAGGAGCAGCGCGGCCGCGCTGAGTGAGGCGAGCAAGGCCCCGTGCATTCTATAGGTCATGATACGCACCAACTCGTTTGGCAGGCGATAGCGGCTCCCCGCAGCTACGCTAGGCCGGGCCGTCGCCCACCCGCAAACGTATAATTAATTATTGGTTAAGACACGGGATTAAGGGCGGGGATAGCTGCGGCAAGACGCCCGGAATTCCCGGCTGATGGGCATTTCGTTCCGAAAACGCACCACCCCGAGCTCGACGCAGGGCGATGTCGGCCCCCGAGGGCAACAACAACGGAACGCTGACCGGCATCTATCGCTGGTGAGGCCGCTCGGCGTGAGACCCATCGTGCGAAAGCGGACGATGGGCCTTCGCGCGTCAACGGCCCTGCTGCTTGCGCAGCCAGTCGAGCATGTCCTGCGAGTTGCCGGTGCCTTGTCCGGTGCCTTGCGTCACGATCGCAGTGTTGCCGCCGCTGCGGCGATAGACCGTCGTGCGCCCGGGTTCCTTTTCGATCTTGACCTCGGCCTGCGCCGGATCGCCGCTCTGCGTGATCACCGACGTGCCGTTCTCGTCCTGGACCATCGTGGTGTGACCGTCGCCGGCTCCGGCCGGCGCCGCCGCAACCACGCTCATGAGTCCTATTCCGGATGCGAGCAGGAGCAACCTCATGTCACACCTCCATCATCGGCTGAACTGAAAGATCGCCAGCCAGTTGAAACGCCCGAACTGCCTCACGGCTCCCGTATTCATGTCTCCGATCTGGAGCAGGAGCGCGTTGGTGGAATTGCCGATCTGGGTGATGTCGGCGGTGTTGCTCACACCGGATTGACCGATGATCGCATTGGTGGTGCCGCCCACCTGGAACACATTGGCATAATTGCGCGTGCCGTTCTGGATGATGGTCGCGTCCGCCGTCCCGGTGCCGCCGATCTGGATCACCCGCGCGATATTGATGCGGCTGTTCTCCTCGATCGTGACGGGCTGGACGTCGTTACCGAACTGCACGACCGTTTCGACACTCACATTCCCTTTCGTCACGCTGCGCTGGACCGACCCGGCGCTCGCCTGCGTGGCCGCGTCGATGGCGGCGACCAACACCGCCCCGGCCATTGCGTGAATCGAGACACGCCGCAAGATCTGTCCGCCGCATCGCATCGCGCTTCCCCGTTCGTTGTCGATACCGGCGAGCTCGCCCGCCTGTTACGGGCCGGTCTGGACGATCGTCGACGCGTTGATCGTGCCGAATTGCGCCACGGTGCCCGCATTCATCGTGCCGAGCTGGGATATCAGGCTGGTCGCCGACTGGCCGGTCTGACCGACGAAGGCCAGATTGTTCGTTCCGGCCTGCCCGATCGATGCGGAATTCGTCCCGCCGAATTGCAGAACGCCCGTGGCATTGTTGGTGCCGTTCTGCGTCACGGTCGCACTGGTGCTGCCGCCGATCAGGAACACGCCCGCCATGTTGAGCTGACTGTTCTGATTGAGCACGACCGGCGGCCCGCCGACCGAGACGATGGTCTTGATGTCGGCGGTCTGGGCGCCGGCCGGTCCGGCGCCCACCGAGCACAGAGCGAGCACGACGGCGCCCGCGCATCCCAAATGATGTTTCATGACATGCCTCGCCACTTCAGATCCGCTCACGGAGCCTGCTGGATGATCGTCGAGCCGTTCAGGATTCCGAGCTGTCCGACGCCGGCCGCGTTGTTGGCGCCGATCTGCCCGATCAGGCTCGAATTGAAGCCGCCGACCTGGCCGGCCAGCGCGGTGTTGGTCGCCGTCGCCGTCGTGCCGCCCTGCCCGATCACCGAATTGTTGACGGTCAGGAGCGAGCCCGTCTGCAGGGTGGTCGCGCTATTGGTGGCGCCGAACTGCATCGTGGTGGCGTTGTTGCTGGTGCCGCCGCTTTGCGAAATGAACGACGTGTTGGTCGTTCCGAATTGCAGCACGCTGGCGCTGTTGCCGGCCTGTGCATCGGCGGCCGCCAGCGCGCCGAACGCTGCAACCGTTGCAATGAAATAGGTGATCCGCATGTCATTTCCTCCGCGAGAATAGGCGGGCTATCGCAATTGATCGGCCGGCCGGATTGCGGTGCATTCGAGAATGGTCCGGACGCACCGCAACTGGATGCGTCCGGCCAAACGGTTGCGTGGTTCAGTGCGCCGTCTGCGTGACGGTGCTGCCGTTGGTGCCGAACACGCTGAGCTGGCCGACGCCGGCGGCGTTGTTCTGCAGCGCGGCAGGCCCGAACGAGTCCTGGGTGATCGAGCTGCCGTTGTTGCCGAACGCCACCTGGCCGGTGGTCGCCGAGTTCTGCACGCCGATCTGGTTCACCGTGCTGCCGTTGTTGAGCGAGGCCGAGCTGGTGCCCTGCATCGTTGTCGCACTGTTCACGATGCCGAGCTGGCTGGTCGAGGAAGTGTCGTTGGTGAGGCCCTGCTGCGAAACGCTCGAGCCGTTCACGATGCCGACCTGCACCGTGGTCGCGGTGTTGGCGGCTTGCGCGGCGGAGGACAGGGCGAACAATGCGACGGAAGCAAAAAACAATTTACGCATGGAGTATCCCTTTCTGGCCAAGTTGTCTGACTGGGTTCTGATGCCGTCTTGGAAGAGGCCGACATCGTAGGGATACTGTGAACCGATCGTGGCCTGCGCGACAGACTGCAGTTCATGCTAATCGGTACGGACTAGACGCCTGCGCGAAATGTCGGCACGTGGAAGCGCAAGAGCTGCTTCTAGCCCATGCCGGCGCGCGTCGTCTCCGCCTCGCGCCCCATGCTGTCGATCAGCCGCACCACTTCGATTGGTGTACGCAGCTCCAGCTTTCGCATCATCCTGGCGCGATGGACCTTCGCCGTCACCTCGCTCACGCCGAGCCGCGCCGCGATCTGCTTGGCGACGAGCCCTTCGGCCATCAGCAGCATGATCTCGCGCTCTCGCGCCGTCAGCGTCTCGACGCGCTGGCGGGCTTCACGCACGGTATCTTCGCGTTCAAGGCGCCTGCGATCGCGCTCGATGCCATGCCTGATGGCATCGAGGATCTCCTGCTCGCGAAAGGGTTTTGGCAGAAACTCGACCGCGCCGCGCTTCATGGCTTCGACCGAGACGCGAACGTCGGAATGGCCGCTGATGAAGACGATCGGAATCGGCACGCCGGTCTCGGCGAGCCGGCGCTGAAGCTCGAGGCCGGTCGGCGACGTGCCGGGAAAGCGGACATCGAGCACGAGGCACGACGGCCCGGGCGAAATATTCTGCGCGAGGAATTCTTCCGTCGAGGCGAACAGCTTCACCTGGTGTCCGGTCTCCTCGCAGAGACTTCCGATCGCAGTTCGAATCTGAATCTCGTCGTCAACGATATAAACTATGGCTTGACCTGAACTCATGGCAACGGACTCCCCGGCTTGGGGCTCGATGAGAAAGCAAAGAGCCATCCATTCTTCCTGCAAGCGAAAACAATGTGCTTGGATGAATTCGCGGGGATCGGGCGAAGCGCTTCGGTCCACCGGTTCGACGTCTTAGGGCTAACACGTGCTCGTGACGAGTGAAGGCGTTCACATATCGGGCTTCGTGATTGGAAGGAATTGCGCGCGCCGCCGTCCGCATCGCGGCAGCGCGCGATCGCGAGAATGTGGCAATCCGGTGTCGTGCAGTCCGGTATCTTGAAAGCGGTATCGCCAGCTGCGTCATGCATCGCCACTCATGTGCCGATCTGAACGCCGCGCACCGTCCGCTTCGCCAGAGCAGACGGGACGTTCAGTCAGCTAGTCGAGTTCGATACCGCGCGCGTCATATCGATACGCTTGGTATGCATTTCGAGCAAATCACGAAAAGTAGCACGTCACCGGCTTTACTACTGGATGATGAGGCGCACCCGACCGTCGCCCCGGCAGCGGCGACACATTGACGATCGATATCGCTTTGGGGGATTTACAACCATAGCGTGATCTTTTTCCGTGCCGCCAGCGAAGCCATTTCAAAGAGGCGGGTTTTTGATATGCGATTTGTACCTTTTATTGCCTTGCTCGGAACTGCATGCAGCATCGCCGCAATCTACACCGCGGGACCCGCAATCATCGCCGGCGCGGCCGGGAGCGCTGCGGACAGGGCGTCGCACGCCCTGGAGTCGACCAGGCGCCTGCTCGTGCCCACTGGGCGAGACGCCCCGACCTTCGGGTCGGATGCGCCGATGTTCCGCTATGCCTCGATCCAGCGTGGCAGCATCGAGCAGACCGTCACCGTCACTGGTGCCCTGCAGCCGGTCAAGACGATCGAGGTCGGCTCCCAATTGTCCGGGCAGCTCGCCCGGGTCTATGTCGATTTCAACGACACGGTCACGCGGGATCAGCCGCTCGCCTTGATTGATCCGCGCAGCTTCGCCGCCAAGGTTGACGAAGCCAGGGCTTCGCTGGCCGTCGCCAACTCCCTGGTTGACATCGCCAGGGCGAAGCTCGATCGCGCCAGGATCGACCTGCAAAATGCCAGGGGCAGCCGGGACGTGCTCGTTGCCAAGCTCGAAAGCGCGCAGGCGGTCAAGTCTTCGGCGCAGAAGACCCTGCAACGGAAGCTGGCGCTGCAGTCGCAGAACGTCGTGGCGACGACGGCGGTCGACGACGCGCAGACGGAGTTCACCGCACGCCTCGCCCAGGAGCGCGAAGCCGAGGTCCTGATGTCCCTCAACTCCTATTCGGTGGAGGGCGCGCAGGCCGACGTCCGCCGGATCGAGGCAGAGCTGCAGCAGGCACGCATGGCCGTGCCGGAGAAGGCGGCCGTTCTCGCCGCGGCGCAGGCCGATCTCGACCGCACCGTGATCCGCTCTCCGATCGATGGCGTGGTCGTCGGCAGGTTCGTCAACGAGGGCCAGACGCTCGCGGTGGGCTTGGAATCGCGCACCACCTTCGTGGTGGCGCATCGCCTCGAGGACATGGAGATCCATGCGCAGGTCGACGAAGCCGATATCGGCCGCATCGCGCCGAACCAGCGCGCGCATTTCACCGTGGATGCCTACCCGGACCGCCGCTTCCAGGCGGTGGTGCGGCAGGTGCGCAAGGCGCCGCAGAACCAGCAGCACGTCGTCACCTACACCGTGGTGCTGGCGACCTCCAACCTGGACGGTGCGCTGCTGCCGGGCATGACCGCCCTGGTCAAGATCGTGATCGAGCGCCAGGACGACGTCCTGAAGGTGCCGCTCGCCGCACTGCGCTTCCAGCCCTCCGGCACGCGTCCGGTCTCAGGCAGCGCGCACAGCGGGGTGTGGGTGCGCACCGCGAGCGGCGCGCTCCAGCGCATTGCCGTGACGGTCGGCGCAGCCGGCATCGAGCAAGTCGCACTCAAGAGCGGAGATCTCGACGAGGGCAGCCAGGTCGCCGTCGGCCAGGCGATCCGTCCGGCCGGCTTTGAATTTCTCGGAATCAGGTTCGGATCATGACCGCCTCCCCGCCCCTCATCAGCCTGCAATCGGTCACCAGGACCTATCGCACCGACGGGATCGCGGTGACTGCGGTGCGCAACGTCAGTTTCGAGATCGCGCAAGGCGAGATCGTCGCCGTGATGGGACCGTCCGGCTCCGGCAAATCGACATTGATGAACATGATCGGGCTGCTCGACCTGCCGAACGAGGGCGCCGTCTACCTCCAGGGCGCCGACGTCGCCGGCCTGTCGGAAGATCGCCGGTCGTCCTTGCGTGCCCGCAGCATCGGCTTCGTGTTCCAGTCCTACAATCTGCTCGCCCGCCACAACGCGATCGAGAACGTGGCGCTGCCACTTGTCTATTGCGGCATCGCTCGCAAGGAACGTCTGGCGCGCGCCGAAGCGAGCCTTCTGTCCGTCGGCATGCTGCACCGGGCCCATCACTTCCCGCGGCAGCTCTCCGGCGGCGAGCAGCAGCGCGTCGCGATCGCGCGCGCACTGATCGCCTCTCCGCTGATCGTGCTCGCGGACGAGCCGACCGGCGCGCTCGACAGCCGCACCGGCGCCGAGATCCTGGCCCTGTTCGCCGCGCTGAACCGGACCGGCCAGACCATCGTGATGATCACGCATGATCCCGGCATCGCGACGCAGTGCCGCCGCACCATCCGCCTGCATGACGGCGAGCTCGTCAGCGACGAGACTCTGGTTCCGATCCTGCCGAAACGGAGCGCCGTGTCATGACGATGCTCCAGGGCTTCCAGATCGCGCTGCACGCCTTGCGCCTCAATCCGCTGCGCAGCTTCCTCACCATGCTGGGCATCGTGATCGGCGTCGCCTCCATCGTCACCGTGTTTGCGATCGGAGCCGGCGCGCAGCTTCGGCTGCAGGAGCAGATCCGCTCGATCGGCGCCAACGTGCTGATGATCACCCCCGGCGCGGTCTATCAGGGCGGCGTGCGTCTCAAGGACGGCAGCAAGCTGACGATGACCGAGAGTGACGTGCAGGCCATCCTCGAGCAGATTCCGGAGATCCAGGCGGCGGCCGGCTCGATCGCCGGAACGGCGCAGGTGATCCACGAGGGCAAGAACTGGAATACGACGATCAACGGCACGACGACGGGGCATTTCATGGTGCGCGACTGGCAGCTTGCGAGCGGGCGCTATTTCTCCGGCTCCGAGGAGGCCGGCGCCGGCAAGGTCGTGATCCTCGGCAGCACGGTCGCGCGCGAGCTGTTCGCGCCCGGCGACGATCCGATCGGCGCACAGATCCGGATCATGAAGGTGCCGCTCGAAGTGGTCGGCGTGCTCGATCGCAAGGGACCCGCGCAGGACGACGTCGCCTTCGTGCCGCTCGCCACCGCCAAGCTGCGCTTTCTCGGCAGCGCCAGCAACATCAACCGGGATTCGGTTGCCTATATCATCGCCAAGGTGGCGGGCGACGGACAGATGGCGGGGGCGCGATCGGAGATCGAGAACCTACTGCGGCAGCGCCACCGCATCCCCGCCGGCCAGGAGGACGACTTCAAGGTCCAGGATCCGGCCGCCGCGATGGAAGCGCAGCAGGGCGCGATCCGCACCGTCGCGCTGCTGCTCGTCGCCATCGCCTCGGTCTCGCTGCTGGTCGGCGGCATCAGCATCATGAATGTGATGATCGTCTCGGTCACCGAGCGCACGCGCGAGATCGGAATTCGCCGGGCGCTCGGCGGGCGGATGCGCGATATCCGCCTTCAGTTTCTCTGCGAGGCCCTCGTGCTCTGCCTGCTCGGCGGCGCCATCGGCGTCGCCGGCGGCGTCACGCTCTCGATGACGGTCGCCCGTATGGCCGGATGGGTCACCTCGATCGACGGTCAGGCGATCGGCCTCGCCCTCGCCTTCTCGATCGCCACCGGCCTCATCTTCGGTTTCTATCCCGCTCACAAGGCATCCAAGCTCAGCCCGATCGAGGCGCTCAAGACGGAGTGAGAAGATGTTCGAGGCGGCCAAGTCAGCCCGAAGACCAGGGAGGAGCCCATCATGAGCCCGGATCCGAAGGATTCGATTGCACCGACACCGCGCGAGCGTGAGCTGATGATGCTGATCGCGCGCGGGCTGCAGAACAAGAACATCGCCTACGAGCTCAAGATCTCGGAGAACACGGTGCGGGCGCATATCGGCAACATCATGCGCAAATACCGGCTTTCGAACCGAACGCAGATCGCGATCACGTTCGCCCTGCACGCGGCGCCAAATTCGCTGCGCCGCGATCTTGCCAGGACCGACCGCCGTCCGGCGGCACCGAAGCCCGCGCAGGCGCCTGCTCAAGGTCCACCGGTGCAGACCGCGCCGGATTGAACGGCGGACACAATCCCTTGCGTTGCCCGACGGGCAAAACACGCCATGGGTCGGTCAATCAGCGGCGGCGAAAATATTCCACTTTACCGAAATTCGGAAAGGGCGTATGTGTCGCGGCAACCCGGCCCTGAGGGGCGTATCGCGATCGTCACGAACGCGGGCCGGGGGGCGGTGGACGCAGGTCACATCGGCGCGATGGGTTTTGCAGGGCGGGCAACCGTGAGCGAAACGCGTCGCGCATACGACCGGTGTGATCAGCGTACGGCAAAATCGTGTGGTCCTGGCGCCCGGGGTCTGTGCGTCAAGGCTTGCGGCGATGAGTGTGGCTCAACCGGGCCCACGCATCATTCATCCGCAAGGCGACGGGGGCAATAGTGCAACGCTCCCCGGGGAGAGCACGACATAAGCCGTCAAACCACTGCGCAGGGAAGGCCGGTTGTTGGGCTTCACCTGTATGCCGCTGTGCAGCTTCTTGTTGCCACCTTTCGCACAGTGGACCGTGGGTGCCCGGCCGGCACCCGGTCTTCCCTGCGCCCTCTTTCAATCGAGGGTGAAGAGATGAAGCAAAGCTCGGGCGAAATGAGCCGCGAGGATGCGAAGGTGTGCCTGCGATTTCAGCTGCGTATCACAAGCTCGGGCATCGTAGGGTGGGCAAAGCGGAAGCGTGCCCACCATCTTTGCCTGTCGCGATTGAATTGGTGGGCACTGCAGCGCGTCCGGGACACGAGTTCACCTCCCTGCCCTTCTTTGCATGGCTCACCGCTCTTGTAACGAAACTGTCATCCAGCGAAACTAAACGAACCCGAGGCCGCGGTCGGCGGCCATGCCGCCTCACCGCACGGAGAGATTTGATGCGCCGTTCACTGCTGTTGCTGTCCGCCGGACTGACGGTGCTGTCCGCCGGACTGACGGTGCTGTCCACCGGACTTGTCAACGGACCTGCGTCCGCCCAGAACAACACGCCCCGCAATCTGATCCTGTTCATTCCTGACGGTCTTCGCGCGCTGAAGGTCACACCGGAGACGGCGCCGGCGATGGCCGAGGTCCGCGACAAGGGCGTCAATTTCAAGAATCCGCATTCGCTGTTCCCGACCTTCACCATGGCCAATGGCTCGGCGATGTCGACCGGCCATTATCTCGGCGACACCGGCGTGTTCTCCAACACGATCTGGACCAATTACATCTCCGCGCCCGCCGGCGACATGGTGGTCCCCTTCATCGAGAACGACGCCGTGCTCGGCGACATCGACGAGCACTTCAAGGGTAACTACCTCAATGAGGACACCGTCCTGAAATTGGCCCGCGACAAGGGGTTCAGCACCGCCGCGCTGGGCAAGCATGGTCCGACCTACCAGTTCGACCACACCGACAAGCCGGAAAAGGCCGGTTTGCATTCGATCGTGTTCGACGACGCCACCGGCGGCAAGAACGGCGTGGCGCTGTCGGACGAGGTGAAGGACGCGCTGACCAAGGCGGGCCTTCCCACCACGACGCCGCCGCGCGGCGACAATTCCAAGGCGGGCGATGCCAAGACGCCCGGCACGACGTCTGCCAACGTCGCGCAGCAAGCCTATTTCGCCGACGTCGCCACCAAGGTGGTGCTGCCGATGTTCAAGGCACGCAACAAGCCGTTCGTGCTGGTGTTCTGGTCGCGCGATCCCGATGGCAGCCAGCACAACACCGGCGACAGTCTCAACCAGATCAAACCCGGCATCAACGGCCCGACCTCGATGGCTGGCATCAAGAATGCCGACACCAACCTCGCCCAGCTCCGCAAGGCGCTCGACGAGCTCGGGCTCGCCGCCTCGACCAACATCATCATCTCGGCCGACCACGGCTTTTCCACCATCTCCAAGGAGAGCAAGACCAGCCCCTCGGCCAAGGTCAGCTATGACGACACGCCGAAGGATTTCCTGCCGATGGGATTCCTGGCGCTCGATCTCGCCAAGGCGCTCGACCTGCCGCTGTTCGACCCCAACGACAAGAACGCGAAGATCGAGGGCAATAAGCATCCCAAGGCCGGTAACGGCGTGCTCGGCAAGGACCCCACCAAGCCCGATCTCGTCGTTGCCACCAATGGCGGCTCCGACCTCGTCTATCTGCCGACCAAGGACAAGAAGTTGGCGGCGAAAACCATCAAGGCGCTGCTCGAGCAGGATTACGTCTCCGGCCTGTTCGTCGAGGACTCGCTCGGCCGCTTCCCCGGCACGCTGCCGCTGTCGAGCATCAATCTGCGCGGCCAGTCGGCAACGCCGACGCCGTCGATCGTCGTCAACTTCCGCTCCTATGCCAGCGATTGCGGCGAGGCGCCGACCAACTGCTCGGTGCAAGTCGCCGACACCGTGCTGCGCCAGGGCCAGGGCATGCATGGCAGCTTCAGCCGCGGCGATACCATGAACTTCATGGCGGCGATCGGGCCGGACTTCAAAGCCGGCTTCGTCGACGAGCTGCCGGTCAGCAATGCCGATGTCGGCATGACGGCCGCCCAGCTCATGGGCCTGCGCGCGACGCAGAAAGGAGACCTGGTCGGCCGGGTGATGACGGAGGCGCTGCCCAACGGCGCGGTGCCGAAGGCCTATGCCGGCACGATGAAGTCCAAGCCTGCCGAGGGCGGCCTGACGACCGTGCTGAACTTCCAGCGCGTCGGCGGCCAGCGCTATTTCGACGCCGCCGGCTTCCCGGGCCGCACGCTCGGGCTCGAGGTGGATCATCTGGGGATGCAGACCGGCAAACAAAAAACGGCGGGGAAATAACCCCGCCGCTGCAGCTCGTTCTCACCACGAGGCGAAGATGTTACATTCCGATGTCGAACACGTTCGGCAGTTGGCCCGCCAGAGGCAGCGCGGTGGCGCCGAGGAAGGTCGCCACCATCGCCATCAGGCGACGGTTGTTGTGGCGCTTGCCGCGCATCTGGCCGGCGATCCACTCCAGCATCTCGCCGTTGACCCTGGAGGCGTAGGACGGCGCCCAGCTCTCGATCTCGGTGTCGGCCGACAGCGCAACGCAGCGCGGCGGCACCTTCAGGCCGGAGGCGCTGGCGGCATAATGGGCAACGGCCTTGGCAAGCAAATCGTCGAAGCGGCCGCCATCGGTGCGCTCGGTCGCGGCCTCGTTGATCTCGAACAGCACTTCAGCCTCAGTGCGGCTGACCGGCTGGTCGTTGACGGCGGTTGCGGTCAGGATGCGCGTGCACCAAGCGGTGTCATCGGCATCGAGCGAGCGGGAGAAATGGACTCGGCCCTTGGTGGTCGGGCCTTCGCCGGTGATCACGCCGTCGCGCACGATGGAGAGCGCATGGGCCGCGGTATCGCGGCAGGACGGTTCGAGGGACGGCGACTCAACAGATTTAGGCGCTGCGGCAGACATAGTTCACTTCCAGACTTCTTCTGATCGACCAGCATTTTCATGCCGGCGTAAAGGGGTGGTTAACGATTCGATACGGCGATTGCGACTTTTCGAGATGGTTGCCAATTGGTCGCTGTCAGGACCCTCTTGGTTCTGGCGAGCGCCGGGCGAGCGTGATGAAAGTCATAAAAGGCTTAATCGGGGCGAGCGAGACCGTGTGACCCCGGGTGGAGCTGTTTCGCCGCAGGTGCCGCTGTAACAATAAGTTGCTAGGAAATCAGGCCTTCAAGGAAGGAATTCACATTTTACTTGAACCGGTTCAGTGGGCGTTCACTTGGTCTTGTAAGGTCTCTATACTGAGGACGACGGCCAGAACTGAATTTGTCAGTAAATTCAATGCGATGAGGTAGAACCATGACACTTCCGATCGGCACCACCGCACCCGACTTCGAAGCCGAGACCACCGAAGGGAAGATCAAGTTCCACGACTGGATCGGCAACAGCTGGGCGCTGCTGTTCTCGCATCCCAAGGACTTCACGCCGGTCTGCACGACCGAGCTCGGCGCGCTCGCCAAGCTGAAGCCGGAATTCGACAAGCGCGGCGTCAAGCTGATGGGCCTCTCGGTCGATCCGGTCGACCGCCACTCGAAATGGTCGGAGGACATCAAGGAGACGCAAGGCGCAGCTCCCAACTATCCGATGATCGGCGACACCGATTACAACGTCTCGAAGCTCTACGAGATGCTGCCGGCCGCGACCTCGGGCGATCCCCTCACCCGCACGCCGGCCGACAACCAGACCGTCCGCAACGTCTTCATCATCGGGCCCGACAAGAAGATCAAGCTGGTGCTGGTCTACCCGATGACGACGGGGCGGAACTTCCAGGAGATCCTGCGCGTCATCGACTCGCTCCAGCTCACCGCCAAGCATCGCGTCGCCACCCCGGCCGATTGGTCGCAGGGCGAGGACGTCATCATCGCGGGCTCGGTCTCCAATGACGAGGCCAAGACGATCTACCCGCAGGGCTGGAAGGAGCCGAAGCCCTACATCCGCATCGTGCCGCAGCCGAAGTAACTCTCCGTCATCCCGGGGCGATGCGTCAGCATCGACCCCGGGGATGACGACGTTGGATCAGGCCGCGTGCACGCGGTCGAGGAACCTGTCGACCTCGGCCTTCAGATGCAGGCTCTCGCCCGACAGCGCCTGGGCGGAGACGAACATCCGGCTCGAGGTCTCGCCGGTCTCGCTCGCGCCCTTGGCGGCGTGACG
Source organism: Bradyrhizobium sp. 138 (assembly GCF_023074075.1). Classification (GTDB taxonomy): domain Bacteria; phylum Pseudomonadota; class Alphaproteobacteria; order Rhizobiales; family Xanthobacteraceae; genus Bradyrhizobium. Next base: position 375,219 of record NZ_JADPKT010000007.1, read on the forward strand.
GACGTTGACGGCGACATCGGCCGTGCCCGACACCGCGGCGCGGACGCTGGCCACGATGTTGTGGGTCGCGCTCTTCTGCTGCTCGACCGCAGTCGAGATCGAGCCCGCGATGCCGCTGATGCGCTCGATGGTCTGGCTGATCGCCTTGATGGCGGCGACCGATTCCTCGGTCGCGAGCTGCATGCTCTCGATCTGGTTCGAGATCTCGTCGGTCGCCTTCGCGGTCTGGCCGGCCAGCGTCTTGACCTCCTGGGCCACCACCGCGAAACCGCGCCCGGCATCGCCCGCGCGCGCGGCCTCGATGGTGGCGTTCAGCGCGAGCAGGTTGGTCTGCTCGGCAATCGAGGTGATCAGCTTGACGACGTCGCCAATGCGCGCGCCCGCCTCGGAAAGCTGCGCGATGCGCTGGTCGGTCGCCTCGGCCTGCTGCACCGCCTCGGCGGAAATCTCGTTCGATTCCTGCACGCGCCGGGTGATCTCGGAGATCGATTGAGACAGCTCGTCGGAGGCCGATGCCGCCGAACGGACGTGCTCGGAGGCATTTTCGGAGGCGCCGGCGGACTGAGCCGACAGATCGGCGGTGGAGCGTGCGACGTCGGTGAGTTGCCGCGCCACGCGCTCGAACTCGCCCGACGACGTCAGCACCTTGTCGAGGACGCCGCCGACGCTGCCGCGGAATTCCTCGACGAAGTTGCGCAGGTCGGATTTGCGCTGCTCGGCCGCCGCGGCTGTGGCTGCCGCCTGCTCGCTGCGCATGCGCGCCCGCTCCAGCGAATTGCTCTTGAACACCGCGACCGTGCGGGCGATCTCGCCGATCTCGTCGGCGCGATCCTCGCATTCGATCGCGACGTCGCTCTGGCCGTTGGCAAGCGCGGTGAGCGAGCGCGTCACCGAGGTGAGCGGCCGGGTGACGCGGCGGACGACCAGCAGGGTCAGGACCAGCACCACAAGCGCGGCGAGCCCGGCGGCCACTGCCATGCTCTCGATGGCGTGGGCCAGCATGCTCTCGTACTGGACCATGGGAATGCCGACATAGAGAATGCCGACGACCTTGCCGGCCCCGTTCGCGATCGGGAAATAGGCGGTCATGAACGACTTGCCGAACAGCGTGGCCGGGCCCTTATAGGCCTCGCCCCGGCGCAGCGGCGCCTGCCCCGGATGGTCGGCGGCAAGCTGGGTGCCGACGGCGCGGTCGCCATTCTCCTTCTTCACGTTGGTCGAGCGGCGCACGAACTGCCCGCTCGCATCGTCGAACACGAACAGGGTCGCATTGCCGCCGACATAGGACACCGCACGATCGACGATGGCGTGATCCTTGAAATCAGGCATCTTGGGGATCTCGGCGCGCACCACCGCGCCGTCCCGCATCGTGACCTTGGCCTCCGGAACGGTCTCGGTAAAGGCCAGCGCCAGCGTGCGCAGACTGACCTCGATGTCGCGCAATGCGCGGTCATTGAAGGCCGACGTCAGCGACCAATAGCCGGCGCCGACTACGAGCGCCGTGTTCACGGCGATCAGCAACACGGCGCAAAGGACCGCCTTGGTGCCGAGCTTGAACTGCGGCAGGAACTTCGCCGTTAGGATCTTGGACATGGATGGAATAACCCCCGTAATCCCTGCATATTGGTGCAATCGGCTTACGGCCGCATTAACGGCGGTTCCCACCGTCGCACCCGGCATGCTTTACAATTGGTAAACGAGGACGCCCCGGCCACCCCCGAGCGCGCTGCCATCGAAGCCTGGCTCAGAACTTTCGGCACCGGCTTGCGAGCGCGGGCCTCACGCCCGGCAAGTCCCATCCGCGGCCGATCGTCGATCACGCCAGGGGCGCGAGCGCACGCTCGCCGCTTACGCAAAGCTGCGCCAAGGTTGAGCACTGCTTTGACACAATTTCGAAACCCGCTATCGTTGTCATTTCGTTCAAACAATGGGGGACGATATGGACGACGACAAGCCGATCACCGAGCAGGCGATGGATACCATCACCAACGCCGTGGAAGCGACCAAGGACGCCGCAGTCACTGCGGTCAAGCAGGTGAAGAAAGCCGCCAAGAAGGTCGCGAAGAAAGTAGCCCCGAAGAAGGCTGCCAAGAAGAAAGCCAAGAAGGCTACGAAGCAGGCTGCGAAGAAGACCACGAAGAAAGCGGCGAAGAAGTCTTCAAAGAAAGCCGCGAAAAAAGCCACGAAGAAGTCCGCGAAGAAGGCCGCCAAGAAAGCCACCAAGTCGAAGAAGGCCAAAAAGGCCAAACGCTGAGCCTAACGCCTGGAGACGTCTCCGGGTGCGGACGCACCCGGAGGCGGCGACACCCTACCCTCGCCGCTTGGCTGCGCGCCGACCCGGGTGATGCTCTCCCTGCGGATCGCGGAATTCGCTGCGATGGCCGCGGCGGTCCTCGGCGTTGAAGCGCCGCCGCTTTTCCGGCGAGCCGAACTGCTTGATCACCCGCCTGCCATTGACCTTCTTGATGACGTAGCCGCCCTCGGTCATCGAGAACGGCTCCTTCAGCGATCCCATATGGTCGAATTTGGTGCCGCGCGGATGCCCGAACGGCTCGAACCAGGACGGATAGACGAAGTTCGACATCGGAAAACCGTTGACGAGAAAAGCCTCCTCCTCCACGGCGTCGCAGACCTCGTAGGCATATTGGGTGTGCCGGGTCTTGTCGGCCCACAGATTGGCCATGGGATCGAGCACCATCTCGAACAGCTCGTGCGAGGCCGCCACGCTGACCGGCTCGTCACCCAGCGCCTTGACGAAGATCTTCGAGATCGGCTGTCCCCGATGGGTCAGCTCGTGCCGTCCGAGGAAATTCTTGTGGGTGGCATCGTCGAAATAGACCAGCTGCCAATCCGTCGGCTTCGGCTTGCGGGTTACGTCGAGATCGACGGGGTAGCCCCACACGGGCAGGAAGTGCTCGTCGTAGCATTTCTGAAGCGCGGCCGTGAGCCTCGCCATCATCCGGTCGCTGATCATCTCCTCCGCGTAGTTGATGCAGGCAATCCGGACCGGCTTCAACGACCTGCCAAGCAGCGCGCGCCTCGCCTTCTTCATGGAAATCACCGTGGGAATGTGAATCTGAAATGTATTCAATCTAGCACGACGTATCGCGCACGCCAGGGATGTATTCCGACGCCCCCGCCCTTTCCGTCTAAACGCGTCGGTTGACGACGAACACCGCGGCCGCGCACATCGCCATGCCGGCAATCGCCAGCCCATCGAGCTTCTCGCCGAACAGCAAATAAGCCATCAGCGCGGTCACGGCAGGCACCAGATAGAACAGGCTCGCGACCGAGGTCGCCGCAGCGTGGCGGATCAGCCAGTACAACAGCCCGATCGAACCGATCGAGAGCGCCACGGCGAGCCAGGCGAGCGCGAGCACGAACTCCCGCGTCCAGTGCACCACGCGGTCTTCGAACAGGAAGGCCCCGATCGCGAAGAAAATGGTGACAGCGACATACTGCACGAGATTGCCGGCGCGCCAGTCGATCTGGTTGCAGTAGCGGCGCTGATAGAGCGTGCCGAGCGTGATGCTGATCAGGGAGACCACCGAGGCAAGCCAGCCAAGCCCGGCTTCACCTGTCATGGGACGGTTGTGCAGGATCATCACCACGCCGCCGAGGCCGAGCACGAGCCCTGCCCATTGCAGCGGCGTCACCCGCTCGCCGAGCCAGCGATTGGCGATGGTCGAGGTCAGGATCGGCTGGAGGCCCGGGATGAGGGCGGAGAGCCCTGCGGGAATCGAATGCGCGATCGCGATCGCGGTGCCGCCGAGATAGAAGCCGTGGACGAGAATGCCGGCGACCGCGCTGTGCGCAATGCCGGTGGCATCAGGCCATTTCGGCCGCGCGATGCCTGCGATGATCGCCATCAGGCCGACCACGATCGCCATGCGGATGGCGAGATAGGTCAAGGGATCGGCGTTGTTGACGACGTATTTGGTGCCGATGAATCCGGTGCTCCAGAGCAGGACGAACAGGATCGGTGCGGCGCGGGCGGTCAGGGCTTCTTGATTATGGTTCATTGCCGCCCTCATTGCCCCAGCGAGGGCTATGCGGCAATGCGAATTTCGCCTGGACGATGCTGCGCTGCGAGGCGAGACGACGGCTCAGCTCAGCCGCTCACCACTCTTCCGGACAGGGGTCGACGATCTTCCAGAGCTCGACGCCGTTCTTGATCTTCTTCATGTCGGTGGTGAGCCCGCCATTGCGCCGAATCCAGTCCTTCACCGTATTGGGGTAGTAGGACATCAGGTCAGACGTCCCCTCGGAGCTGGTGACCTTGATGCCGAAGGTGAAGGCCTTGTCGTAATAGGCCTGGTGGAAGCCGAGGCTGGCGCGCGGCGTCACGCAGATCTTGTTCATCGGCACCATGCCGAGCACCAGCGTGCAGGCCGAGTTGCAGATGCCGTCGATGATGACGCGCTCGCCCTTCTCGCGCACGCGCTGGTACTTGACCTTGTATTCCTCGACATAGCCGCCGTGGTCGCGGGTGATACGCAGCTCGGCCCGCGCCGGCGTGGCGGCGGCGAGGCAGAGCAACAGCAGGCTCAAAAGCGTGATGCGCATGGCGAGGTGACGGCGAAAGCCTTCAGCGATGCACCGGCCTCGAAGGACCCCCAAGAGGCCGGCGACAGGATTCTTAACCGAATTCTCTTTGGTCATACTTGTGTGGGGAATTCGTTAAGCATCCCGAAAAGGCCAAAAATGGGCAAGGTCCGACGGCGTTTCGGGCAATTCTGTCACACCCACCCGGGATTCTGCGGGACCATCCCGGATTTCCGGGCGCCGGACGGGTGCCCCGGAGCCTCGAAGTGGCTATAGATGACCGACCCATTTGCGCGGGTCCCGGAGAATCAAGATGAGCAAGTTGAAGCTTGTAGCCGCGGTTGCTGCCCTGTCGGCCGCAATCCTAGCCCCTGGCCTCGCGGAGGCCGGGGGACACCACCGGCACCACCGTTACGTCAACCCGCTGCCCTACCCGATCAGCTACGTGCACAATTACGGCCCCGGCATCACCCCCGGTACCTTCGCCTATTACGACGGCCCGTCGACCAACCATTGCTACCAGAGCGCGGCCGCCTATGTCGGCCAGGACCGCCGCCGGCACCCCTGCTACTGAGGAGCACTGGCGCGGCCTTCCGCGGGCGCCTCTATTTGGCGGCGCCCGACAGCAGCAATTGCTTTTCGATCTCGTAGACCGGCAGCTTGACGAGATCCTTGCCGACCTCGCCCGCCTTGCGCATCGCGTCCGAGTAATCGGCGCGGATCATGCCGAGGGCACGTGGTGAGGCCACCATGGTCAGGGCCGCGGTCTCGCCCGCGCTGACGGCGGCATCGAGCCGGCCCGCCAGGCTTCGCAGGAAGGCGCGCTCGGCCTCATCATGCCAGTCGGTCTGCTCGGCCGAGCTGCTGGCGCCGCCGGCAGCGGCATGCAGGCGGTCCGGTGCGTCGGTCCCTTGCGCGCCGGCGAGGGATTGGGCTGCTCGTGCACCTCCCTGGTGTGAAGGTTCGGAAACATCTCGTCGCCGAGGTTTTCCAGAATGAGCGCCTTGCGCCCGTCGCACACGACCAGCCAGTCGCCCTTGTCGATTCTCATCTTGTCCATTGCACAGCTCCAAGCAACCTGTGAGCCTGCTCTTCGAATTCGTCGAAAGGACCGGCCACGCGACAAGACTACGAACGAAGCTCCGGCGATGAATTGCGCAGGATCAAGAATGGCAGCGATGTCCTGCGAGGCATCGCAGCGTTGGTCACTCGCCAACCGGGATAGTCCCGGAGGTTACGGTCGGGCCTGTGGCGGATTTCCTGAAGATCCGTTCATCAGCATTACATTTCGGCTCCGCCGCAATTTGATCAGAACAAGTTCGATATCGTGTTCAGCCTCAGCGGAGGAAGACATCATGACTCGCAAGATTGGCCTCGTCGCCGCAGCCCTGTTCGGTGCCATGCTTGGTGCCCTGGCGGCGTCGCCGGCGGCATCCGCCATGCCTATCGCGCCCGCGCTCGCAACACCTGATATCGCCGGCGTCGAGCCGGTGCGCATGGTCTGCAACGCCTGGGGGCGCTGCTGGTGGCGCCCGAACTACTATGGGTATTATGGGCCGCGGCCGTATTACGGCCCCCGATTTTATGGGCCGCCGCGCTATTACGGCCCACGTTATTATGGCTACGGCTATCGCCGCTGGTAACAATTTGAAGGGGCCCTCCGGGCCCCTTCGCTTTTGCGAGATTATGTCTTGCGCAGTTGTCGCCGGCCTGGAGCGATTCCAAAACTGATCTAGATCAAAGATGAAATCGGCCCGCACCGTCATTCTGCGGTGATGGCCGAGTTGATCGTTTTTCGATGCCCTCAGACGGGCATGAACGTGCAGACGCATCTTGAGAAGCAGCTGAGACAGGAGGGCCGGAGCTTTGCCTCCTTCACCTGCCCGGCCTGCACGCGTCTGCATTTCATCGACCTCGCCTCCGGCCAACCGATGAGCCGAGAACGTTGACGGTGGCATTGATCTGACGGACGCCATGGCATGACGTCCGCAATACTACGGCCTGGAATTCGATTTACTGGAACGCGATGTTCCGCCATTGATGGCCATGCATCGACCTTTCATTTGATTGTCACATTGCGCAGCCGGCCAGACCCATGTTGTTCGACGCCCTCGCTCCATCCTCTGCGCTTCAACTGATCGGCTTTGCCGACGTCGATGCGTTTCGGCCGATCGAGACGATGGAGGACGCGAGAAGCATTCCGCTCGATGTTGCGAACTTCGCGGCGACCCGCGCCGTGGTCTCCCTGCCGGCATGCCGCATCGTTGTGATGAGATCGTTCGCGCGCATCCTCGACACCGCCTATCGAATGCCTGGCGGGATGGTGATCCTGTCGATGACCGACGACGTTCAGGCCAGCTTCAAGGGCCTGGATCTCGATGCGCGTTTCTTCATTGCGCTCCGCGGCAACGATGAATGCCATTTCGTCGAGCCTCAGACCAACTACTATGCAATGATCATCTTCTCGCCCGGGCTGAGGGACCGGGGCTGGTTCGATCGCGCCGACGATTTGCGGGCCCGTGTCGCGAACCGGCCCGCCCTGCTCCACACACGGCAACTCCTGCGCGACATCCTGCGCACCGCGTCGGTGCAGCCCTTCCTGTTCGAAACCACCGAGGTGGCCGCCCATCTCCAGGAAGGTCTGCTTCTTGCACTCGACGATTTGTTTCGGATCGATTCGTTGTCGGATCTAGGCGCCTCGATCCAGGGCGAGCGAGCGATCAAGCTCGTGCAGCGGATCGACGACTATGTGGCAGCCCGACCGACCGCACCGATCTACACCGCCGATCTTGCCGCCGAGTTCGGCGTCTCGATCCGGACGCTCGGCGGCGCAGTCAGCAAGGTGCGTGGCATGAGCCTGCACCAGTACATTCGCCTCAAGAGGCTGTGGGCGACCCGCGGCCGCCTCCTGAGGGGTGGCGGCGCCACCGTCGCCACATGCGCGCGTGCCCAGGGCTTCCATCACATGGGCGAGTTTGCCGCGGCCTACCGCGCGACCTTCCACGAGGCGCCCTCGGACACGTTGGCACGGGGGCGGCAAAGCCGGGTCCGTCGGGCTGACTGACACAGCAGCCTCGCAACGGATGACCCGGCATCGGCGTCATCTCGGAACATATCTGGAGCGCCAGGGACTGGCGCGCTCGGAAGGATTCGAACCTCCGACCCTCGGAATCGAAATCCGATGCTCTATCCAGCTGAGCTACGAGCGCCCTGGCCCGGGGGCTACCGGGCCACAACCGAGACCTGCCGGGCCTGTTGCTGACGAGCCAGCGCACCGGGCGGGGTACGGATGGGTTCGAATAGCAGAGAGGTTGACCAATAAAAAGCCCTCCTCGCCTCGATCGAGACGGATCGGGGGTGCTCTCACCAGGTCGTGTTGAAGAGACCGAAATGCGGCTGCTGGGCGACCAGCATCATCGGCCGGCCGGCCGGCGGGGCCGGATGCGCCCTCACGACCTTGCGCTTGGGCTGAGCTTGGGCCTGAGCCTGGGACCTGCCATCGCTCTTCCCGGCTGCTGCGGCGTCGGCCTTCGGCTCCGGTGTGAACTGGGCGAATGTCTCGCGTACCCGCGCCTTCGCCGACATCTCCGCGAGAGCTGCCGACGTGCTGTCCTGCACCGGCGGCTGTGGCGCAACGATAGAGGCTGTCTTCACCGCAGGCGGGACAATCGTGGGCTGGGTGGTGTCGAGCACGACACGCTCGGGCAGATGGCGGTCGGAGCGGATCCGGATCAACGGCTGATCATTGCTTACAGTGGCGACGACCTGCGCAACCGGCTGCGACGGCAGAACGAAGTCCGCTGCGAATAGCAGTGCGAGCAAAGCTCCACCGACAAAGACGAAATACCGAAAGATGGGCATTGGCCACACTCCGCCCCCCGCATCCCCGCGTGGGCTCTTCGCCTTCAACAGGCGATTACTCAATTGGTTCCTGGCCCAGCCATTCGGTTCAAATGGCGACGCGAGGTTTTTTTACCAAGGACTACGGAGGGTAACTTTTCCGCTACCGGAACATGCCATCCTTACGCGCGCCGCGCCGCAACCAGCGAGCATTTTGCCTGATCGGCATTCACGTTGACGACACCAACGGGGATCCGCACAAAGGTCTTGCGGCTCTTCATGCTGACCGGATCTGCCAGCACGCGGCTGCGATTCGTGAGATGGCTGCCGTCGCGCCGCACGAAGGCGCAGACGATCTCGAGGTCCTTTACGGCATAGTCATTGTCGTTTCGCAGCGTGAACGTCACCAGGGCTTTTGAGCCAAGGCCGCCGCGGCGCCAGGTCTGCGATGAAATCCTGAGACGACCGAGGTCGGCCATAGCAGGTACCTGAGCTTCGGAAGCCAGCGGGGCCGATGCTGCCGGATCGCCCGAAGGAGCCGGCTCGACCGCAGCCAGCTCGGACTTCACCTGCTCAGCGCTATTGCCTTTGGAGAGAGGCAGCAGCATCCAGACGCCGCAGCCGACGATGATGGCGGCCAGCAGCCACAGCAGGCTTCGGCCAAACGATACGCTCGCCATCGTCACGGCCCGCGCCAGCCGCTCGCCGCTCCCGGCGAAGCGCCCCAATCCGATCCGGTCGAGCCTGGCGTTCATGGTTGCATCACCGATGGCGGCTGAAGCACGTTCGACGGCCGACTCGCGACGACGGACTCGGCCGCAGCTTAACTCAATCCGGAAGTCGAACTAAGGTTCCCTGCGAATCGGCAAGGACAGTGGCGATCACCGGCCAAGGCCGCTAACATGCACTGCAACATCGAACGATCGCGTTGGGAGAATTGGAATGCCAGTCGTCGTCACTTGGGATCACGTCCATCTGCGCAGCCCCGATCCAGAGGCCACGGCGGCCTGGCTGCGGGACATCCTCGGCGGCGAGATCGTGCACGCGCCGGGACGGATCGACGTGAACCTTGGCGGCGCCAGGATCTTCATCGCGCCGCTCGAGGGCGATAGCGCCGTCAGCCCGCCGCCTCCGCACCCGCATCAGGGCCTCGATCATTTCGGCTTGACGGTGAAGGACATCGATGCCGTCGCGGCTGAGATCAAGGCCAAGGGCGTCACCTTCACGCGCGAGCCGACCACGATCCGGCCCGGCGTGCGCATCTGCTTCATCCGCGGCCCGGAAGGCATCTCCATCGAGCTGCTGGAGCGCGACAAGAAATATACCTGACGCGGCGCGTGCCTCGTCGGACGACATGCCGTCCGATGCGGCTAGGTCATGCTGCCGGGCATGAAGCAGCGGATGGTGACGCCCATGTAGCCGTAGATCGGCCACACCATGGTGCGCCCCACCCGGTTCGGCTCGGAGATCACGGCCTCCTCGGGGACCTCGACCCAGACGAGCTCCTGCGGCTGCCCTTCGAGCCCGGAGGCATAGCGCGGGAGGCGAACACGATAGCGCCCGTCCTTGCTGTCCCAGTCGGTATCCGAGAGCGCCGAACCGTCGGCATCGGAGCAGCACGGCCCCTTGCCGCTGCGCAGGCCGTCGAACCAAGCCTTCAAATCCGGATTGGTGTTGGCGAATTGTCCGCGGTCGCGCGCATGCCCGAGGGGCGCTGCGAGCGCAATCAAGACCAGCGCTCCTGCCAGTCTCGTCACGCTTCGCCAGCGTGTTGCGCTGCCGGAGCGTCGTCGTTCGCTTTTGCAATTCGTGGGACGCGCACTGTACAGACGCGGCTCATCGCCGCCGGAATCGATCCAGTTGCTCATCGTCTTGCTCCAGCACCCCGCGGCCAGTGCAGCAAATGTTATGCATTTCGCAGGCCAACTCTGATTCGCAACGATTGGCCTCGCACCATCATCAGACGGTCATGAGGGCGTCGCGCACAAGCCGGGACAACTACGGCTCGCGACGGCAACTCCCGCGGCGGCCGGCAAACTGCCGCGTTGCGCGAGCGGATGCGCTTTGGCATAAAAGCAGGACCGGTTACGCCATTGGGCGATGGCGGCCGGCCTGCGGGACGTTATGAAGAACGGTCTCTATTCGATTCATGTGACCCTGCTCGATGGTCGAGCCGGCAAGGGCAGCGGCGTCATTCTTTTTCGTGACGGCAGGATTCTTGGCGGCGATGCCTACCTCTATTACACCGGCAGCTACGTGGTGAAGGACAACAACACCTTCAAAGGCGAGGTGCTGGTGCAACGGCACACCTCGCCTCGGGGCGACGACAATCCGTTGTTCGGCGGCCCCGCCCCGGTCGGCATCGGCGTCAGTGGCACGTTCACGGAGACGCGCGGGCAGATGACGGGCACGGCGCTGGTCGGCAAGGCCAGCCAGATTTTCGGCGCGACTCTGCACAAGCTCGCTGACGCCGACTAGCTATTCCGCAGCCTGCTCGAGCGGCGCCGTGCGCGGCAGGATGATCTGGATGCGCGTGCCGCTGCCCGGTTCGGAATCGAGATCGAGCCGTCCGCCGAGCCGGTTGGTGACGATGCTGTAGACGATGTGCAGGCCGAGGCCGGTGCCGCCCTGGTCGCGCCGTGTCGTGAAGAACGGATCGAAGGCGCGGCGGCGGACGTCGAGCGACATGCCGCAGCCATTGTCGGAGAAGATGATCTCGACATTGTCCTTGCCGGACTCCCGCACCTGGATGTCGATGGTCCCCGGCCGGCCGTCCGGGAAGGCGTGCGCCACCGAATTGAGAAACAGATTGGTCAGCACCTGGCCGTACGGGCCCGGATAGCTGTTCATGGTCAGATCCGGCTGGCACTCGACATTGAGCGTCAGATTGTGCTTGCGCAGGCCCGGACGCAGGCTCATCACCACCTGCTCGGTGAGGTCGCCGAGATCGAACGTGCGTTGGTCCGAATAGTTGCGGTCGGCCGCGACCTGCTTGAACGACTGGATCAGCTCGGCGGCGCGGTTGAGATTGGAGACGAGCTGCGAGGATGCGTCGCGGCTGGTGCTGAGGAAGTCGTTGAGCGTGGAGCGGCGCAGCTCACCGCGCTCGACCTCGGCGGTGAACATCGCAGTCTTGCGCTCCAGCGCGGACGCGACCGTGAGGCTGATGCCGACGGGATTGTTGACCTCGTGGGCGACGCCAGCGACGAGGCGTCCGAGCGCCGCGAGCTTCTCGGCCTCGATCAGCGAGGCCTGCGTCTCGCGCAGATTGCGCAGCGCGGTCTCGGCGGATTCCTTGGCCTTGCGCATCTCCTGCTCGCCGCGCTTGCGCTCGCCGATGTCGAGCGCCACCGTGACGATCCGCTCGATCTCGCCCTCGGCATCGAGCAGCGGCAGCTTGTTGACCAACCACTGCCGCATGTTGCCGGAGGCGTCCTGGTACTCCTCCTCGTAAAAGCCAAGGCCTTTACGGAGCTTGAGCACCCTCTTGTCGCTCTCGTCGGATTTGGCCGCGCCATAGCGCGACATCAGGTCGGCCGTGGTGCGGCCGAGCGCCTCGCCCGGCTCGATGCCGAAGATGCCGGCCATATAGCGGTTCATCAGCACGTAGCGCAGATTGCGGTCCTTGACGTTGATCACCGCGGGCACGGTGTCGATGACCTGCTGGAGCAGACGCCGGCCTTCGGCGATGGCTTCTTCCGCGCGCTTCTGGTCGGTGATGTCGCGCAGCGTGCCTTCGTAGCGGACGATGTTGCCCTGCTCATCCCGCACGCCGGTGGCACTGTCGGAGAGCCACAGGATGTCGCCACTGCGCTGGCGCACCTGATACTCGAACTCGCGCACCATGCCGTCGCGCGCCATCAGCCGCTGGTATTCGACGCGCGCCTCGGGATGGACGTAGATCGTGTGGGCGATGTCGTTGATGCTGTCGATCAGCTGCTGCGGGCTGTCATAGCCCATCATGCGCGCCAGCGCGGGATTGGCGTTGAGCAGATCGCCGGCCGGCGTCGTCACATAGATGCCGTCGATCGAGCCCTCGAACAGTTTCCGGTAGCTCTCTTCGGCGAGGCGCTGCTCGGTGAGCGCGCGCACCGCCGCCTCGCGCGCGGTATCGGCCTCCTCCAGCGCTCGGCGGAACACTTCGGCCGCACGCGCGATGTCGCCGATCTCGTTGTCGAGATCGGCTGACGGGATAGAGGTGTCTTTCTGGCCCGCCGCAAGCGCGCGGATGGAGCGCGCGATCTGGGCGAGCGGACGGACCGTCCTGCGCACCACGAAGCCAGCCGCGAGAATGCCGATCAGAACGCCGATGCTGCCGAGCACGATGCTCTGCCATCGCGCTTCCGTCAGCGTACGGGCAAAGTCGCGCGACAGCACGTGGCCGCGCCGGGAGCTGACTTCGCGCAGCAATTCGGTGACGCGGCCGATCAGCCGGCCCTCCGTTCCCAGCACCTCGCGGTCGATGTCGGCGATCTGCCGCTCGCGGACGGCCACCGCCATGATGGCCTCGGCATAATCGTTCACTGCCGACTTCAGCCTGGCATCGCCGATGTTCAGTGCCCGCATGTTCTGCGCGGCCTGTTCCGCCGCGGACGGATTGCGCGCGAGCAGCCCGAGCGCGATGCGGCTCTGCTCTTCCGACAGGCGCGAGGCCAGCTCGCGGTCGGCGGCGCCGGAGACGGCCACGTCGAATTGGTCGCGCAGCGGCGGCAGGCCGGCGAGCAGCTGGGCGCGGCGATCGATCAGGGTCGAGATCCGCTCGAGGCCGGTCCGGTAGGTCGCAAGGCGTTCAGTGACCCCGTCGATCATGTCCTGCTGCTCGGGCGCGAGCTCGATGCGGGTCTTTTTCAGGATGTCGCTCAGCGTCGAGGCCGCCTCGCCGACCTGCTGGAACTGGGTGCCGGCGCCGGGATCGGTGACGAAGTCGCGCGCGGCAAGCCGCAGCTCGTTCATGCGGCGGTCGATGTCCTCTGCGAGGTCGCCGACGCTCTGGAGCCGCTGCAGCTCGGCAAAGGTCGTATCGATGTGCCGGATCGCGATCACGCTCGCGGTCGAGGTGACGATGATCACCGCCAGCACGAGCAGGAAGCTGCCGAAGGTGAGCTGGCCGATGGAGAGCGAGAAGGTTCGCTTTTTCTCAGGGGTCGGCGTCGATTCGGCGGACATTGGGTGTCTTGGGGGACCGGGCTACTGGAGGCCCAATATACGACGTATTGCGCCCCGGGGGGAACATGCCTCGCACCCCGCAATATCGTTAATATCGTGCTCCCCGGCCCCTCCTCGCCCGCTCTATGACGCTTTGACGCTGGCCGGCCGGCGAGCCGGGATCGTCATGGCGGCAACGCCAAGGACGACGCAGGCGAGCCCGAGCCAGGCGGTACGGCTCAGGGTCTCGCCGAGGAAGACTACGCTGATGGCTACCCCGATCGGGACACGCAGATAAGCCTGCGCGGTGGTGCCGACGGAGCCGAGGGTCTGGATCAGGCGGAAATAGATCGCAAAGGCTGCGGCCGTCGAGAACACGGCGAGCGCGAGCAGCGCCAGCACTGAGCTTTGCGAGGCGACAGCGTCCAGGGCTGCTCGACCAATAGCGAGGCCGGGATCAGGACGGCGGCCCCGGCCAGCAACGAGCCGGCGGCCGGCGTCATGGGATCGAGGCCTTTGAAGCTGCGGCCGAAGATCGCGGCGCAGGCGTAGCAGATGGTGGCGGCGACGATCGCCGCCTCCGCGACGAGGCCGCTACCGATGTCGTGGAAGGCGTCGACGCCGACAATCAGCAGGATGCCGGCCATGCCGGCGACGACGCCGAACAATTTTCGAGGAGTCGTCGCTTCGTGACGGGTCACGATTGCGGTGAGCAGGAAGGTGAAGATCGGGCCGGCCGAGTTGAGGATGGTGGCGAGCGCGGCATCGACATGGCGCTCGCCCCAGGCGATCAGCGTCCAGGGGATGACGCTGTTGAGCACGGCCTGGAACGCGAAGCGCCGCCAGGTCGCGGCATCCGTCGGCATGCGGCTGCCGCGCGCGCACATGACGGCCAACAGCAACAGACCTGCGATCGTGGTGCGCACCGCGATCAACGTGATCGGCGGAATGGTGGCGACACCGAGCTTGATGAAGGTGTAGGAACCGCCCCAGAGCGCTGCGAGCGCGACCAGGAGCGCCAGCTCGACGGCGATGTTGGTGTCCTGCCTGTTGTCCATCCGATGCGTTCCCGTCCATTTGCGATGGACGGAACCTAGCGCGATGGCGGCCCTGGATACTTCGCCGGGCGTCGAAGTGTATTAGCCCAGCGCTCCCACCTCGAACACCTCGCCGTCATAGCCGGCCTCGCGGGGGATGCGGAGCTGGCGACCGGTTTCGGTCTTGGTCATGACCGGCATCACCGTGACGATCGACATGCTGCGGGCATGGTCCATCGCGGCCTGCACACTTGGCTGCTTCGCCAGCCGGATCAGATTGCGCGTGGTCGGGAACGGCAGCTTGAAGCGGCCGTTCTCGCCGCCCTCCACCGCCTCGCGCGGCGAGACCCAGATCGAGTCGGTGGATTCGCGGCCGTCATGGGCGCCGAGCTGATCGGGCGGCGCCGCGGCGAGGAAGAACCAGGTGTCGAAGCGCTTTGGCATGCCCTCCGGCGTGATCCAATGCGCGTAAGGCAGGAGGGTGTCGAGCGCGAGCTGCAGATCGTTATCGGCGAGGATATCGAGGAAGCTGACCTTGTGCTCGTTCAGCGCGACGCGGTGCGCGTCGGCGATCTCGCCGGCACGCTTCGCATCGACAGGCAATCCCGTCGCCTTCGACCGCGCCAGCAGGATGCCGCTTTCCTCAAAGGTCTCGCGGATCGCGGCGATGCGGAAGCCTCGGTCCGATTCGCTGAGACCCTCGCCGCCCGAATAGAGATCGGAGCGGGCGACGATCTCCTTGTCGCCGGCATCGACGCTGCCGCCGGGAAACACCAGCGCGCCCGAATTGAACTCGATCTGATGATGGCGGACCATCATGAAGACTTCGATTTCACCGCGGCCCTTGCCGTCGGCCTGAGATCCGTCGCGCAGCAGCAGGATCGTCGAGGCCGGGCGTGATGCTGATGTCTCGGCCATGCAACTAACCTGCGGCGCTGGATTGCGGGCCGAGATTGGCGCGCTTGTCGACACGGGCAACGCGCGACAGCAGGTACTCGACCTCCGCCTTCGCCGTCGCCGTGATCGTCGCGCCGGGCTTGCGCTGGGCGCTGGAGGCGATGATGCCGCGCTTCTGCAGCACGTATTTGCGGATGGTCAGGCCGACGCCGGGCTGCTGCTCGTAGCGGATCAGCGGCAGATGCGCGTCGAACAGATCATGCGCGGCATCGCGCTTGCCGGCCTTGGAGAGGTTGACGACGTCGATCAGAAGCTCCGGGAAGGCGTAGCCGGTCATGGCGCCGTCGGCACCGCGCTCCATCTCGAAGTCCAGGAACGTGCCGCCATTACCGCAGAGAATCGAGAGCGGACGGAGCGAACCGTCCTTCTGGAAGCCACGCAGCGTCGTGATCTTCTCCAGCCCCGGCCAGTCCTCGTGCTTGAGCATCACGCAGTTCGGATTGTCCATGACGATCTTGCGGATCACGGCGGGCGTGAACACCACCGAGAGCGTCAGCGGATAATCCTGGAGCACCCAGGGCACGTCGGGCCCGATCGCTTCCGCCGCCTGCTTGAAATAGGTGACGATCTGGTCGTCGGTGCGCAAGGACGGCGGCGGCGCGATCATCACGCCGGCGGCACCCGCATCCATCGAGGCCTTCGCCAGCGAGCGCATGGTGGCAAAGCCGGGCGCGGAGACGCCGACGATCACCTGCATTTTCTTGGCGCGCTTGACGAAGCGCACCGCCACCTGCTCGGCTTCAGTGGCGTCGAGCTTCGGCGCCTCGCCGAGGATGCCCAGCACGGTGACGCCGTCGCAGCCGACCTCCTCGTAGAAATCGGTGAGGCGGTCGATCGAGCGCTCGTCGATCCGGCCGTCGTCGTGGAACGGCGTCGGCGCGATTGCGAAAGTGCCCTTGGCGTCGGCGGTGAGTTTCATCGTCTTCCTTGCTTCTCTCTCGTGTGGCTAAAACCGCCGCGCCCCCATCTTGATCTGCTCTTCGGAGAAGAAGATCTCCTTGGCATGATCGGCGATGTCCTGGGCCTTCCAGCCCGTGTGCGGCGGTTTCCAGCCTTCCATTTCCATCATCCGCATTTCGCGCACGCCGCGGGGCCCGGACACGCCCAGCACCTTGCCGGTCTGGTCGCCCGACAAATCGCTGACCATGTATAGCACGGCCGGCGCGATGCCGTCCGGCCCCAGCGCCGCGCCCGGGTTCTCCTTATAGCGGGGCAGGTCTGCGGTCATGCGGGTCAGCGCGCCCGGCGCCAGCGTCCAGATCCGGATGTTGTACTTGCGGCCTTCGATCGCCAGCACGTTGGACAGGCCCCAGATGCCGCCCTTGGCAGCGCCATAATTGGTCTGGCCGAAATTGCCGATCAGGCCTGAGGTCGAGGAGGTGTTGACGATGACGCCGCCGCCGTTTTCCCGCATCCAGCGAAACACCGGCATGGTGCAACAAAAGGTGCCCTTCAGATGCACCTTGATGACCTTGTCCCAGTCAGCCTCGGAGGCCTTGTGAAAGGTCTGGTCGCGCAGGATGCCGGCATTGTTGACCAGGATGTCGGCGCGGCCAAAGTGCTTGATGGCGTCGTCGAAGACGGACTGGCCGCCCTCCATGGTGGAGATGTCGGCGCCGTTGGCGACGGCCTTGCCGCCCTCGGCCTTGATCGAATCCACCACCTGCTGCGCCATGGATTTGTCGGCGCCGGAGCCGTCACGGGGCCCGCCGAGGTCGTTGACGACGACCGAGGCCCCTTCCCGCGCGAACAGCTTTGCATAGGCCTCACCGAGCCCCCCGCCCGCACCGGTGATCAGCGCGACCTTGCCGTCGAGTAGTCCCATGGTGGCGTCTCCCTGATTTCATTTTCTTACATGTCCCGGACGCGATGCAGCGTGAAACGCTGCGTCCGGGGCACGAGAGTTACGCGAGCACCGCCTTGCCGTTCTTGATCACCGTGACCCCGCGCGACTTCACCTTGGCTTCGAACGAGATCACGTTGCCGTCCTTCCAGAGGTCCATGGTCACGGTCTCGCCTGGATAGACCGGCGAGGAAAACCGCGCGACGTGCTGGCGGAAGGCGCTGGCGTCGTAGTCGGCATAGGTCTGGAGCACGCCGCGGCAGGTGATGCCGTAGGTGCACATGCCGTGGAGGATCGGGCGCGGGAAGCCGGCCTTCTTGGCGAACTCGGGATCAGAGTGCAGCGGGTTGCGGTCGCCGCAGAGGCGATAGACCAGCGCCTGATCGGGACGCGTGGTGATGTCGATGGTCTTGTCGGGCTCGCGCGAGGGGATCTTGTGCGGATCGGGCTGCGTCAGGTTCGGCCCGCCAAAGCCGCCGTCGCCGCGGGCGAAGCGCGAGGCGACCAGCGTTGCCAGCTTCTCGCCCCTCTCGTTCTTCAGCACGGTCTGGTGCACGATGACGACGCCCTTGTCCTTGCCCTTGTCGTAGACCTCGAGCACGGAGGAATCGGCGGTGATGTTCGCGGCGACCGGCAGCGGCTGGTGGAAGGTGATGTCGCGCTCGCCGTCGACCACCATGACGCGGTTGAGATTCATCTCGCCCGGCCCCGAACCCCACGCCGCGACGGATGCGAAGGTCGGTACCACCTTCAGCGGCCGCGGCGTCAGCGTGCCCTCGTTGACGAAGGCGAGCTCGTTCTCGTCCATGGGATCGGCGCCGAGGCCGATGCCGTAGGCATAGAGCATGACTTCACGGTCGGTGTAGGCGTATTTCTGGCCGAGGTTCTTGAGGGATCTCAGTTCTTCGTATCTGGCGGACATTTTTGTTTGTTTCCTCCGGTGGTTCTCATCCTCATGGTGAGGAGGCGCTCTTGCGCCGTCTCGAACCATGAGGATGCCCGAAACGCTTTCTTTGTCGTGGCCATCCTTCGAGACGCTTGCTTCGCAAGCTCCTCAGGATGAGGACCGTCCTACGCCGGCGTGAAGAACGGCAGCGGGGCGCCGTCGGTCGGCTTGAACACCACCTTCACCTTCTGGCCGATCTTCAGCGCCATGAGATCGCAATCGACGAAATTGGTCTGCACCGACGGCCCCTCCTTCAGCGTGACATAGCCGATCGCGTACGGGCCGGTCGGCGACTTCCGCATCAAGCTGTAGGTGTAGATCGTGCCCTCGCCCGAAGCCTGCTCCCACACCGTCTTGTCGGAGTAGCAGAACGGGCAGATCGAGCGCGGGAAGTAATGCGCTTCGCCGCAGGCGGTGCAGCGCTTGATCATGAACTTGCCCTCTTTCGCCGCGTCCCAGAACGCGGCGGTCTCGGGGTTCGTCACGGGTGCCGGATATTTCTTCGTCTCGCTCATCACACGCGCTCCAGAATGGCGGTCGAAGCGGCGTGGCGAACGCCCAGAAGGCCGCCGGTGCCGTGGGCGATGGCGAGATCGCAATTCTTCACCTGCACCTTCGGATGCGCCTCGCCGCGCAGCTGCCTGACAGCCTCGATGATCTTGGTCATGCCGCCGCGGTTGACCGGATGGTTGCTGCAGAGACCGCCGCCGTCGGTGTTGAACGGCAGCTTGCCGACGCCCGAGATCAGATTGCCGTCGGCAACGAACTTGCCGCCCTCGCCCTTCTTGCAGAAGCCGAGGTCTTCGAGCTGCATCAGCACGGTGATGGTGAAGCTGTCGTAGATCGAGGCGTATTTGATGTCCTTCGGCGTGACGCCGGCTTCCTCGAACGCACGCGGGCCGGACCAGATGCCGGCGGAATATGTGAGATCGAGATCCTTGCCGCCGCGCGGGCCTTTCATGGCCTCGCCGTGGCCGATCAGGCGCACAAGCGGTTTCTTCAGGCTCTTGGCAATCTCGCGCGTCGTCACGATCAGCGCGCCGCCGCCGTCGGAGACGACGCAACAATCCATGCGATGCAAGGGATCGGAGATCATCGGCGAATTCAGCACGTCCTCAACGGTGACGACGTCCTTGAGCATCGCATGCGGATTGTATTGGGCGTGATGCGACGCCGCGACCTTGATCCAGGCGAGCTGCTCCGAGGTGGTGCCGTAGTCGTGCATATGGCGCATGGCACACATGCCGTAGGCATTGTGCGTGGTTGCGCCGTAAGCGGATTCGAAATCGGCTTCCGCGCCTGCTGCGCGCGGCGGCATCACGCCGGTGCGCGGCTTGCCGGCGAGCGTGATCAGCGCGATCGAGCACTTGCCCGCCGCGATCGCCTCGGCGGCATGGCCGAGATGGATGATGTAGGAGCAGCCGCCGGTCTCGGTGGAATCGACGTGGCGGAGTTTTTTGGTGTTCAGGCCGAGATAGTCGACCATCGGCCAGGCGCCGCCGGGCGCATCGCCCGCACAGAAATAGCCGTCGACATCGTCCTTGCTGATCCCGGCATCCTCGATCGCGCCCTTGGCGACCTCGGCGTGGAGCTGGGCGGTGGATTTGTCCGGCGCATGCCGGGTCGGGTGTTCAAATATCCCGGCAATGTAGGCTTTGCCCTTGATGGTCAAAACAGAAGTCTCCGCTCGCGTTTCTTATTCCCCCGTTTTTCTGAACCGCGGTGGGCGGATTGGCAAGCGCGGAAATATTCCGTCGGGCGAGAGGGCAGCCGGTTGGCGCAAGTGGGGCGCATCCGAAATCCGGGCCGCGAATAGGAAGCGAACCTGCCTCCCGCGTCGTCATTGCGAGGAGCTCTTGCGACGAAGCAATCCAGAATCCCTCCGCGGAAAGACTCTGGATTGCTTCGCTGCGCTCGCAATGACGGAGTTTGTGGGCACCGATGGCGCTATTTCAACTCAAGCTGACTTGCGGACACACTGTCGCATCCCCGCGGCGCCTGGCGCCCGAGCTTTGCTTCCGTCTGGCTCCCTCCTTAAACAGAGGGCGCAGGGAAGACCGGGTGCCGGCTGGGCACCCACGGTCCGCTGTGCGCGACTTGCGCGAAGAACAGATGCACAGCGGCATACAGGTGCGGCCAAACATCCGGCCTTCCCTGCGCAGTGGTTTTACGGCTTATGTCGCGCTCTCCCCGGGGAGCGTTGCACTATTGCCCCCGTCGCCTTGCGGATGACCGCAAGACTTGACGCACAGACCCCGGGCGTCAGGACCACACGATTTTGCCGTACGCGAGACCGCGCCAGTCGTGCACGCGCGACAACCGCTCGTGCGACGCAGCCCGCGTCCACCGCCGCTCACCCCGCGTTTCGTGACGATCGCGATACGCCCCTCTGACTGGGATGAGGTGGCGGACGGATACGACAATTCCGAATTTCGGTAAAGCGGAATGTTTTTGCGGGTACGGATTGACCTATGGAATGGGTGTTTTGCCCGACGGGCACCGCAAGGGGATGTGTCGTAGGGCGGATTAGCCGAAGGCGTAATCCGCCGCATTGATCCTCGCGGCAACAGACGTGGCGGATTACGCTTCGCTAATCCGCCCTACGACACCGCCCTACTCCGCCGCGATCTGCCGTGGCGCGGGCGGCGGGTTGGCGAGATCGGCCGCAAGCTGGGCGTAGCGCACCTTGGCGTCCGCGACCGCCTTCTCCTTCACCGGGCCATAGCCGCGGATGCGGTCGGGCAGCGAGAGCAGCTCGACCGCGGTGTCGATCGTGACCGGCGACAACAGGCCGAGCACGGTCGCGACGTCCTTCTCGTAGCCCGCGATCAGGTCGCGCTCGAGCTTGCGGTCGGCGCTGCGGCCGAAGATGTCGAACGGGGTGCCGCGCAGGAATTTGAATTTCGCCAGCACGCGGAACACGTTCAGCATCCAGGGGCCGAAGGCGCGCTTCTTGGGGCGGCCCAGCGCATCGACACCACTGCTGAGGATCGGCGGCGCCAGATTGAAGTTGAACTTGAAATCGCCCTCGAACTGGTCGCGAAGCTGCTGTTCGAAGGCGCCGTCGGTGTAGAGCCGCGCGACTTCATATTCGTCCTTGTAGGCGAGCAGCTTGGCGTAGTTCACCGCGACCGCGCGCGGCAGCGCCTCGCCATAACCGCCCTTCGCCGCGGCATCGCAGACCTGATCGACCAGCTTGCGGTAGCGTTTGGCGAGACGGTTGTTCTGGTAGGCAGTCAGATGCTTGGCGCGGTGCTCGATGACCTCGTCGAGCGTCATGGCGTCCAGCGTCTTGGGCGCAACGACTTCGTCCGTCCCCTTCAGCATGTCGGCAAGGCGCTGGGGATCTGCCACCGCGAGGCGGCCGAGGCGGAAGGCTTCCTTGTTCATCTTGATCGAGACGCCGTTGACCTCGATCGCCTGCTCGATCGCTTCCGCCGACAGCGGGAACAGCCCCTTCTGATAGGCGTAGCCCATCATCATCATGTTGGTGGCGATGGCATCGCCGAGCAGCTGCTCGGCCGGCTTGGTGAAGTCGAAGAAGACGGAGTCTTTGTGCAGCGCCGTCTCCAGCAATCCGTTCAGCTTGCGGGTCTGGAAGTTGAAGTCGCGGTTGAGGACGAAATCGGCAGTCGGGATGACGTGGCTGTTGATGATGCCGCGGGTGCGGCTGGAGTCACAGAGCGAGATCGTATCCTTGGCGACCGCAACCACCTCATCCGCGGCGAGCACCAGATCGGCCGTGCCGGTGACGATGCGCGAGCAGGTCACTTCGGCCGGATGATCCGACAGGCGGACGTGGCTGAGCACCGCACCGCCCTTCTGCGCGAGACCCGACATGTCCAAAATCATCGAGGCTTTGCCCTCGATATGGGCGGCCATGCCGAGCAGCGCACCGATGGTGAGCACGCCGGTGCCGCCGACACCGCCGACCGCGATGTTGTAGGGCTTGTCGAGCGTCGGGCGCGAGGCCGGCTCGGGCAGCTCTCCGATCTCGCTGAGCTCAGCCGGGGCGCGGTGGCGCGGCTTGCCGCCGTCCACGGTGACGAAGGACGGGCAGAAGCCTTTGAGGCAGGAATAATCCTTGTTGCAGGAGGACTGGTTGATGGCGCGCTTGCGGCCGAACTCGGTCTCCAGCGGCTCGACCGAGATGCAGTTCGACTGCACCGAGCAGTCGCCGCAGCCTTCGCAGACCGCCGGGTTGATCATGACGCGGCGCGCCGGATCCTCCATCAGGCCGCGCTTGCGGCGGCGGCGCTTCTCGGCCGCGCAGGTCTGCACGAACACGATGGCCGAGGTGCCCTTGTACTCGCGGCACATCTTCATGACGTTGTCGAGCTCGTCGCGGTGATACTTCTTCACGCCGGGCGCGATGGTGTTGGCCGGATACGCGTCCGGATTTTCGGACACCAGGTAGATCTCGCTGATACCCTCGGCGTGAAGCTGGGCCATGATCTTCTGCGGCGAGAGATCGCCGTCGTGACGCTGGCCGCCGGTCATCGCCACCGCGTCGTTGTAGAGGATCTTGTAGGTGATGTTGGCCTTGGAGGCGATCGCCTGACGGATGGCGAGAATGCCGGAGTGGAAGTAAGTGCCGTCGCCGAGATTGGCGAAGATGTGGTTCTCATTGGTGAACGGCGCGATGCCGACCCAGGGCACGCCCTCGCCGCCCATATGGGTAAAGGTCTCGGTCGAGCGGTCCATCCACAGCGCCATGAAGTGACAACCGATACCGGCCAGCGCGCGGCTGCCTTCGGGGACCTTTGTCGAGGTGTTGTGGGGACAGCCGGAGCAGAAATAAGGAGTGCGGGAAACGGGTGCGACCGCCTGCATCTGGGTCGCCTGACGGCCGTTGAACCAATCGGCCTTGACGCGGAGCATCTCCGCGATCTCTGGATTGAGATTGAACCTTAGAAGTCGCTCGGTGAGCGAGGTCGCGAGCGAGACAACGCTGAGCTCGGCGGCGAAGGTCAGGAAGCGCTTGTCGTGCTCGTCCATCTTGCCGACGATGCGCGGACGGACGTCGTCGCGCCAGTTGAACAACACCTGCTTGACCTGGTTCTCGACGATCTCGCGGCGCTCCTCGACGATGAAGATCTCCTCTAAGCCGACGGCGAATTCATGCACGCCTTCCGGCTCCAGCGGCCAGGGCATGCCGATCTTGTAGAGGCGAAGGCCGATCTTGGCGGCGACCTCCTCGGTGATCCCCAGCTCGCGCAGCGCCTGCCGCACGTCCTCATAGCTCTTGCCCGAGGCCATGATGCCGAAGCGGGCGTTCGGCGAGTCCATGGTGACGCGGTTGACCTTGTTGGCACGGGCAAAGGCGATGGCGGCAAAGCCCTTGTAGTCCTGCAGGCGGCGATCCTGCTCGAAGCGGTCATCGGGCCAGCGCAGATTGAGGCCGCCGGGCGGCAGCTCGAAATCGGCGGGGATGATGAAGGGCTTCATTTCGTCGGTGAGGTCGATCTCGGCGGTGGTCTCCACCGTCTCCGTAATCACCTTCATGCCGACCCAGCAGCCGGAGTAGCGCGACATCGCGATGCCGAGCAGGCCCATCTCGATCATCTCGTGGATGCTCGATGGATACAGATACGGCATCAGCGCCGACATGAAGGCGTGGTCGGACTGATGCGGGACGGTCGAGGATTTTGCGCCGTGGTCGTCACCGGCAAGGCAGAGGACGCCGCCGTTCTTGGCCGAGCCTGCGGCATTGCCGTGGCGGAACACGTCGCCGCAGCGGTCGACGCCGGGGCCCTTGCCATACCAGATGCCGACCACGCCGTCGTATTTGGCGCCGGGCGAGAGATTGAGCTGCTGCGAGCCCCAGATGGCGGTGGCCGCCAGATCCTCGTTCACGCCGGGCTGGAACTTAATGTTGTACGCTTCGAGATGCTTGCGGGCGGCAAAGAGCTGCTGGTCGTAGCCGCCGAGCGGCGAGCCGCGATAGCCGGAGATGAAGCCGGCGGTGTTGAGGCCGCTGGCGCGGTCGCGCCGGATCTGGGCCATGGGCAGGCGGACAAGGGCCTGGATGCCCGTGGTGAAGACGTGCCCGGTTTCCTGGGTGTATTTTTGATCGAGACTGATCGGACCCTGGTTGATGCCCATGCTGTCCTCGTTTCGCCCTGTTCAGGTCTTGCTGACTTAAGCCGTTGCCTTGCCGCTATTTTTAGCTAGGGCGCGCCGACCAACTCCGCCACTCTATGTCGGATATTTCACGATCCGCATCACAAATCTGGACCAAAGGGAGGCCCAAGTAAAAATCGCAATTTCGTGGCCTGAAACACGCATGCCATTTTCAATTTGTGTCACCATACCCCCACTGTGGCGAAATGAATGGATGCCGCCTCGCGCGGGATGCGGGCGATGGGTCGCAGGAGTGGCTTGATGCGGACGATTCTGGCTGGCTGGGCGCTTGCGGGCTTGGCGTTGTGCAGTGCGGTTGCAGGCGTGGCGCGCGCGGTAGAGCCGTCGCCGGAGCTGATCGCCTACGGCAAGACGCTGGTCGAGGCCGGCGACTGCGCGGGTTGCCACACCGCCGATCCCGCAAAACCGTTCGCTGGCGGCAAGCGCATCGACACGCCCTTCGGCGCGATCTTTGCGCCGAACCTGACCCCGGACCGCGACACCGGGATCGGCGCCTGGGGTGACGCCGATTTCGTGCGCGCGGTGCGCACCGGCATCGCGCCTGACGGTTCGAACTATTACCCGGCGTTTCCCTATCGCTACTTCACGAAGATGACGAAGGACGACACGCTGGCGATCCGTGCCTATCTCGGCACGCTCGCGCCCGTCGTGAGCCGCAACAAGCCGCCGGAGCTGCGCTGGCCGTTCGGCTATCGCGGCCTGATGCGGTTCTGGAATGCGATGTATTTCAAGCCCGGCCTGTTCGAGCCAGACCAGAGCAAGAGCGCGGCGTGGAACAGAGGCGGCTATCTCGTCACCGGACTCGGCCATTGCGGCGCCTGCCACACGCCGAAAAATTATTTCGGTGCCGACAGGGACGCGCAGGCGCTGTCCGGCAATGAGATCGGCGGCTGGTTCGCCCCGCGCCTCGATGGCGCCACCCGCACCGGGCTGAAATCGTGGAGCGAGGCTGACATCACGGAATATCTGCAGAGCGGACGCAACGCCAGGAGCCACGCCGACGGACCGATGGCGGAGGTCATCGTCAACTCGACCTCGAAGATGAGCGATGCCGATGTGCGCGCAATCGCGGTTTACCTGAAGAGCCTGCCGCCGGCACGGCGCGAGACCATCGTGACGCCGCCTGACGAGACCGAGATGAAGGCCGGGCAAGCGGTCTACGCAAAACTCTGCATCGCCTGCCATGAAGCCGACGGCTCGGGCGCGCCCCGGATCTATCCGCCGCTGCCCGGCAACGCGCTGCTGCAATCGATCAATCCGTCCTCCACCTTGCGCATCATCCTCGACGGCGCCCACACCGTGACGACGCCGCGCGCGCCCAACACCGGCGAGATGCCGGGCTATGCCAAGCAGCTGTCCAATGAGGAGATCGCGGCGGTGACGAACTACATCCGCAATTCCTGGGGCAATGCCGGCGTGCTGGTGACCCCGGCACAGGTGGCGAAGGCGAGGAAGAGTCAGGAGTAGCTCACCGGCGCCTCCTCCGCGTCATTGCGAGGAGCCCTTGCGACGAAGCAATCCAGTCTGCCACCGCCGAGGGATTCTGGATTGCGTCCGCCTTCGCCAAGGCTTCGGCGGACAAGTCGCTGCGCTCGCAATGTCGACGTGGATGGAGCTGCGAAAGGTTACCGCTCATCTCCGGTGAACACGAATTTCGGCATCTCCCATCGGTAGCGCACCGCGAGCAGGCGGAAGCTGAGCCCGAGCACGAAGGTCAGGATCGTCCAGAGCTCGGCATTGAGATTGAGGCCGAACGCCGTGGCATAGAACAGGCCTGTCACCACCGAGACGCTGGCGTAGAGCTCGGATCGGAACAAGAGCGGCACGTCGTTGCAGAGCACGTCGCGGAGCACGCCGCCGGCGCAGCCCGTCACCATGCCCGCGACGATCACGATCGGCAGCGAGGCATCCATCTGCCAGCCGACATTGCAGCCGATCATGGTGAAGACGACGAGGCCAATGGCATCGAGCACGATGAAGGCGAGGTGCAGCCGATGCACCAGCCGCGCGATCAGGATGGTGAGCAGCGCCGCGCTACCCGGCAGCGCGAGGTAGATCGGGTTGGCCACCCACACCAGCGGATAGTGACCGAGAAACAAATCGCGCAGCGTGCCGCCGCCGAGCGCGGTGACGCAGGCCAGAAGGCAAACGCCGACATAGTCCATGCTGCGCCGGCCGGCGGCCAACGCTGCGGTCATGCCCTCTGCCGTGATGGCGACGTATCCCAGAAGGTGCAGCACGCTATCTGTCGGCGGCAGGCTCCACATAGCTAATTCCCCTTGGCTAATTCCCCTTGGGCTTGTTCCCCTCGTCGCGGCCATGGAACTCGCGTCCAGTTCCCTGCCCAACAGGTTCCCGATTCCCGGCATGAGGGCAACATCCGACGAAAGCACAGGGAGCGCGGAACAGAATCTCGCATCCACGGGTTGTCCGGATGTCATAACCGAGGAGACCTAATCGATGGCTGACGACCGTTTTCCCAACGATCCGTACCGCCCGAACCTCGCCGACGATGAGTATCTTCGCGCGGCGCGCCGGGATGCCGACCTTCAGGCCGATCCCGAGCTTGGCGAAGGCCCCGCCTCCAGCGGCAAGGTTGCGTTGTTCGCCGTTGCGATCGCACTGGTGCTGGGTGCCGTGTTCTACGGCCTGAACAATACCAGCACGACCAATGAGGCCAGCAACGCACCGGCCTCGCAGACGGCACAGACGCAGCCCACCAATCCGGCGGCGCCTCCCGGCATGCGCGACGTGACGCCGCGCACCAACACCGGCCCGGGCACGACCACGGGCGCGGCGCCGAGCAGGCCGGCCGCCCCGGATACGCCTGCTGCAAAGCCGGCGCCGGATACGCAGACGCCGTCTGACGGCGCGAAGCAATAGTCCGCAATGAAACGTGAGAGCGGCGGGACAATGTCCCGCCGCTCTTCGTTTGCTAGCTGAACATCTTGTTGAGTTCGCCGCCGGAATAGCCGCCGCCGAGCTCGGTGAATGTGCCCTTCTCCGCCATCTCCTTTGCCGCGCGCATGAAGCCGCCCCAGGCGGCGCGGGCGAGCGAGCCGCCGACGCTGATCCGGCGTACGCCGAGGTCGGCGGCTTCGTGCAACGACAGGCCGGAACCCCCGATCAGCAGGTTGAACGGTTTTGGTGCGACAGCCTTCACCACAGCGCTGATGTCCTCGCGGGTCTTCAGACCCGGTGCATAAAGGCAATCGGCCCCGGCGTCCGCGTATGCGGCGAGCCGATCGATGACGAGCTTGAGATCGGTCACGCCCCACAAATAGGCTTCGCAGCGGCCGACCAGCAGCGTGCCGCTGTCGCCGATCGCCTTGCGTGAGGCCTTGATGCGCTCGACCGCGAGCGTGCGCTCGTAGAGCGGCTTGTCCTTGTCGCCGGTGGAATCCTCGATCGAGAGGCCGGCAACGCCGGTGCGCACGCAGCGCTCGACATTGTCCGCAACCCTGTCCGGCTCGACCGCGAAGCCGCCCTCGAAATCGGCGTTGACAGGAATATCGACCGCCGAGCTCAATGCTGCCAGATGCTGACAGACGTCCTCGACGGTGACGTGGTTGTCGGCCTTGCCGATGGTCCAGGCAAAGCCCGCACTCGATGAGGCGATCGCCTTGAAACCGAGATGCTGCAACGCCTTGGCGCTGCCGACGTCGACCGGATTGGGCAGGATGAAGCACCCGCTCTCGTGCATCTTCTTGAAGGTCGCGCGCTTGTCAGCAGTTGTCACATGCATGTTTCTCTCCCGTATTTGCCGCGATGACATAGGCGCGCATTCACGCCAGCGCTAGTGCGCGTCGTGCACGGCGCGACTGTCCTTCGGCGCCTGCGCGCGATCCTTCATGCTGTAATCCCTGACCACGCTGGCGATGCGCAGGTGATAGTCGGCGAAGATCTTTGCGCGGCCCTTGGCCTGGGTGCGGCGGTGCTCCATCGTGTTGCGCCAGGCAGCAACCGCCGCCTCGTCCCGCCAGAACGACACCGACAGGATCTTGCCCTTCTCGGTCAGGCTCTCGAAACGCTCGACCGAGATGAAGCCGTCGATGGTTTGCAGAAGCGGCTTCAGATCGGCTGCGAGGTCGAAATAATCCTGGCGGTGTTCGGGCTTGGGCCAGACCTCGAAGATCACGACGATCATGGGCATCTCCTGCTGCTATTTGGCTTACAATACCACTCATAAGACCACTTGGCGCAGGAAGGTGCGCTCTTCGGCGAGGATGAATTTGTGTTCCTCGGCGAAATGGAAATTGGCCATGCCTTCGGCATCCTGCCGCAGCCGGGCGCGATAGGCTTCATAGGCGGCGAGACTCTCGAATGTGATCAGTCCAAAGGCGATGTTGTTGGTGCCCTCGTGCGGCATGAAATAGCCGATCAGCTCGCCACCGCATTTCGGGATGATGGTGAGCCAGCGCTTCGAATAGTCCTCGAACTGCGCGCGCTTGAAGGGGTCGAGCTGGTAGCGGATGAAGACGGTGACGGACATGATGGGCTCCTTTGTTTCCGTCGTCATTGCGAGCAGAGCGAAGTCTCGTAGGGTGGGCAAAGCGAAGCGTGCCCACGTCGTTTCTCCGCAACGATGAATGGTGGGCACGTCGCTACGCTCCTTTGCCCACCCTACGGCTCGGCTCGCTCGCAATGACGTGTTCGTGCCAACACGCTACGCCCTTGCCCCACTACAATGCTTCGGCTACCATCGAAGCATGAAATCAGGACCCGACATCGCCATGGTCGCGTCGCTGGTCGGCGACCCCGCCCGCGCCAACATGCTCACCGCGCTGATGAACGGACGCGCGCTGACGGCGAGCGAGCTGGCGCAGGAGGCCGGCATCACGCCGCAGACGGCGAGCTCGCATCTGGCCAAGCTCGAGGCCGGCGGGCTGGTCGAGCCGGAGAAGCAGGGCCGCCACCGCTACTATCGCCTCACCGACGACGACGTCGCCGGCGTGCTCGAAGGTCTGGCGGGGCTTGCGGCGCGGACCGGCCACATGCGCGTGCGCACCGGGCCCAAGGATCCGGCCTTGCGGCGCGCGCGGATCTGCTACGATCATCTCGCCGGCGATCTCGGCGTGCAGATGCTCGATTCGTTACGCGAGCGGAATCTGATCAGGCAGAAGAAGCAGGACATCGAGCTGACGGCCGAGGGCGAGCGCTTTCTCGCCAAACATCTGCAGATTTCGTCCGACATGCTGACCCACCCGCGCCGCCCGGTGTGCAAGGCCTGCCTCGACTGGAGCGAGCGGCGGCATCACCTCGCGGGCACGCTGGGGGCCGCCATGATGCAGCGCTTCGCCGAGTTGAAATGGGCGGCGCGCGACGCCACGCCCGGCAGCCGCGTCGTGAATTTCACGCGCACCGGCGAGAAGCAGTTTGCCGCGCTGTTTGGCAACGGCAAGGATTGATCACGCAAGCTGCGTGACGGCACACAATCGCGTGTGAACTCTCACCGTCGTCATAGGCGGGCTTGACCCGGCCATCCACGTCTTTATTGCGGCTGCCACGTGGATGCCCGGGACAAGCTAGGACAAGCCCGACCATGACGGAGACCTCCATGAACCGCATCTTCTCGGCCGCGCTCGGCGCTGCCCTGTCGAGCATTTCGCTTGCATCCCACGCAGCCGAGATCGCGCCGCGCGAACCCTATGGGATCGCGCTCGAAGGCTTTGCCTATCCCTATCCCGTGCACCTCCTGCCGCTCGTCAACGACGGCGAGCAGCTCAGCATGGCCTATATGGACGTGGCCCCCGCACAGCCGAACGGCCGCACCGTGGTGCTGCTGCACGGGCGCAATTTCCCGTCGAGCTATTGGGCGCCCGTGATCAAGATGCTGGGCGAGGCCGGCTTTCGCGTCGTCGTGCCGGACCAGATTGGTTTCGGCAAATCGTCGAAGCCGGCCGGCGAGCTCCATTTCGACACGCTGGCGCGCAACACCATGGCGCTGCTCGATCACCTCAAGATCGACAAGGCCGAGTTCGTCGCCCATTCTCTGGGTGGCATGCTCGGGGTGCGCATTGCCCGCGCCTATCCCGACCGCGTCGCCCATCTGGTGCTGACCGCGCCGATCGGGCTCGAAGACTACCGCCTCGTTGTGCCGCCGACGCCGACGGACAAGATGATCGAGACCGAGGACAGGCTCACCGCCGAAGGCTATCGCAAGCAGCTCCAGACCAACTACGCGATCAAGCTACCGGGCGAGGCGATCACCCCGTTCATCGACGCGCGTTTCAACATCAAGGGCAGCCCCGACTATCCGCGCTGGCTGCGCGCCTTCGTCAGTTCCGGGCAGATGATCCATCGCGAGCCCGTGGCGCATGAGATCCCGCTCGTCACCGTGCCGACGCTGTTCGTCATGGGCGCCGATGACCACAACGCGCCGGGCCGGCCGCTGGCGCCGGAGGCGCTGCGCGCAAAAATGGGGCAGAACGCCGAGCTCGCGAAGACGCTGGCCACGAAGATGCCGAATGCGCGGGCCGAGGTGATCCCGGACACAGGCCACCTCGTTTTCCTGGAGGCGCCGGAGAAGTACAGGGAGCTGGTGCTGGGCTTTCTCGGCCGCTAGCAACGCTGACATGTCGCCCTAGGCCGCATGCGGCGAACGTTCATGCCGCATTCAGGTCATGATTGGCAGGTTTGGATCGCGCCGTGTCGATGTGTTGCACGATTTGACGTGTCGAATCGTGTCGTTTGATTCATTGTGCGCCGCAAGCGCCAAACTCCCAAAGACTTCCCCCCAAGGACGAGAAGGAAGATCACATGAAGTACCTGTTCGCCGCCGCCATGCTCGCCAGCGCGGTCGTCGGTTTCAGCGAGGCGGCCAGCGCCGCCGAGGGCTGCGGCCGAGGGTTCTATCGCGGTCCCTATGGAAATTGCCGCCCGATGCGCGGTGCGGTCGTGGTGCGCCCGGCCCCCGTGGTGGTCGCCCCGCCGGTCGTCGTCGTGCCGCGCGCGCGCGTGTGCCCCTATGGCTTCCGCTGGTACGCCGGCCGCTGCCGCCCGTTCTGATCTCGTCCATTCGCATTGCGAGATGGCCGCGCGGCGAAAGCCTGCGCGGCCATCTTCGTTTTCGGTGGACGCTACCGACAATTCGTCCCCGCGAAAATCGAAACGGGGACCGTGAGCTGCGATCCCCGTCCCATCACGAACGTCGCGCGCTTACCAGTAATGTCGGCGGCGCCAGCGCCTGCGACGCCAACCCCAATGACGATGGCGCCAGCCCCAATGGCGGCCGCGCCCACGCCAATGCACCTGCTCAGGCGTCAGCTTGGCGGCTTCCTCGCTGGTGGTGACAGCGGGATGAGCGTCGGGATTGCCTTGCGGCGTGCGAGCGGGATCACTGAGCGGCTGAGGTGACAGCGGCGCGGCCTGCGCGGTCGCGGCGAAGGCGGCGGCGCCTGCCGTCACCCCCAGCGCAAGTTTCAAAAAATTTCGACGCTCCATGACATGTCCTCTGGGCTACCGGGCAAGTGATGCAGAGGAAGTGTCGCGCTCACGACATGAACCAAGGCTGAATCGTGTGTTCAGATTGTAAGTGAGATGGCGTCGGAGACAATGGCGCGGACGACGAAGAAGGCTGACGGCATCGGGTTTCCTCCTGTGTTCGGAGCCAGACTAGCTGCATAAGTTGCGGGCGACAAAAAGAGCTGGCCGATGTCGGGACGCACGTCCCTCGCTCGTCCTCTGCTCTGAATCGGGACAAGGAGATGTAGAATGGCCGACCTCACGCTGACCACGTTCGATTGGGTTCCCGAGATGCCCAGGGGTTTCGTTCGCGACCTTCGCGTGCGCTGGGCCCTCGAAGAAGCCGCGCTGCCCTATCGCGTCGCGAGCACTCCGTTCGGCGACCGGGGGCCTGCGCATTTCGCGCACCAGCCGTTCGGCCAGGTTCCGTGGCTGACCGACGGCAACCTTTCGATCTTCGAGAGCGGCGCGATCCTGCTGCATCTCGGCGGGCTCAGCGAGAAGCTGATGCCCACAGACCCGCGCGGTCGCGTTGAGGCGACGGAATGGGTGTTCGCCGCGCTCAATTCGGTGGAGATGGCCAGCCTGCCCTGGGGCATGTCGAAGTTCATGGGACATCCAACCGACACGGCGGCGTGGAAATTCGTGGACGACTTCCTCAAGCTGCGCCTGAAGTATCTCGAGCCGGTGTTGGCCAAGCGCGAATGGCTGGCCGGCTCCTTCTCCGTCGCCGACCTCCTGATGTCGGACGTGCTGCGCGTTGTCGATGGTTTTGGCGGCCTGGCGGATAGTCCTGCCTGCCGCGCCTACGTCGCACGCGCCACCAGCCGCCCGGCATTCATCAAGGCGCACGCGGACCAGCTGGCGCATTTCGCCGCCGCGGATAAGGCACGTGGGGTGTGACGTGCCTCACGTAACTGGTTTCACCTGGGCCGTACAATCACCGCCGGAACGATGCAATTCGTAAGGTGACACATGACCCGCATCGAATATCTCAAGCAACAGGTCGCCCGCGCCGAGCGGCTGGCTAAGGCGATCCTCGACCGGCAGACCGCCGATCGCCTTCAGGCATTCGCCGCCGAATGCCGCGCTGAATTGTCGGAGCTGACGCTCAAGACCGCCGCGTGAAGCGTGCTGGCGCTGGATGCGTCAGTTTCGTAGGGCGGATTAGCGACAGCGTAATCCGCCACTTCTCCATCCGGTTACGCATACCTTGGTGGATTACGCTGTCGCTAATCACCCTACGCGTCACACCAGCTTCAGCGGAGCATCGGCAACGACGCGCAGGTCGATGCTGCCGATCAACGCCGCACGGCGTGCCTCTGCGGCGCTGATGGCATCGTCCGTCTGCCGTAGCGTAGAGACGTTCGAGCCGAGCGAGACGATCCCGCCCAGCACCAGTGCAATCGAGCCGAGCGCCGCGGTCTGGCCGAAGCCAAACACACCCAGGATCGTCACCAGCAGCAACGCGGCCCCGCCACCGATCGCGATCTTGGACGCCAGGATATATTTCCGGCACCGCTCGGCGATCTCGGCGAGCCGCTCGATGCGATCTTCGATGTCGGAGATTTCGTTTGTGGGATCGTCTTCGGTCATGCCAACTAGAGAGAATTAGTAGCCCGCATGAGCGGAGCGACATGCGGGACGAGACGAAGAGAAGACCCGGATGTCGCTTTCGCTCATCCGGGCTACGTGCCCTCACAACGGCAAATTGTCGTGCTTCTTAGCCGGTGCTTCCACTTTCTTGTCCTTCAGCATCGCCAGCGCCCTTGCGATCCGCTTCCTGGTCGAGTGCGGCATGATGACGTCGTCGATGTAGCCACGCTCGGCGGCGATGAAGGGGGACAGGAAGCGGTCTTCGTATTCCTTGGTGCGGGCGGCGATCTTGTCGGGGTCGCCGATGTCAGAGCGGAAGATGATCTCGACCGCGCCCTTGGCGCCCATCACCGCGATCTGGGCGGTCGGCCAGGCATAGTTCATGTCGGCGCCGATTTCCTTGGAGGCCATGACGTCGAAGGCACCGCCATAGGCCTTGCGGGTGATGATGGTGACCAGCGGCACGGTGCACTGCGAATAGGCGAACAGCAGCTTGGCGCCGTGCTTGATCAGGCCGCCATATTCCTGCGCGGTGCCGGGCAGGAAGCCCGGCACATCGACGAAGGTGACGATCGGAATGTTGAAGGCGTCACAAAAACGAACGAAGCGCGCCGCCTTCCGCGAGGCGTCGCTGTCGAGCACGCCGGCCAGCACCATCGGCTGGTTGGCGACGAAACCGACGGTGCGGCCGGCGATGCGGCCGAAACCGGTGACGATGTTCTTGGCGAACATGTCGGCGATCTCAAAGAAATCGCCCTCGTCCACGACCTTCAGGATCAACTCCTTCATGTCGTAGGGCTTGTTCGGATTGTCGGGGATCAGCGTGTCCAGGGACATGTCGACCCGGCCGATGTCGTCGAAGCTCGGCCATTCCGGCACGCCGTCGGTGTTGTTGGAGGGCAGGAAGTCGATCAGGCGCCGCATCTGCAAGAGCGTCTCGACGTCGTTCTCGAAGGCGCCGTCGGCGATCGAGGAGCGCGTGGCGTGCACCGAGGCACCGCCGAGCTCTTCCGCCGTGACGACCTCGTTGGTCACGGTCTTCACCACGTCGGGGCCGGTGACGAACATGTAGCTGGTGTTCTTCACCATGAAGATGAAGTCGGTCATCGCCGGCGAATAGACGTCGCCGCCGGCGCAGGGGCCCATGATGACGGAGATCTGCGGGATCACGCCCGAGGCAAGCACGTTGCGGCGAAACACGTAGGAGTAGCCGGCGAGCGCCGCGACGCCTTCCTGGATGCGGGCGCCGCCCGCGTCATAGAGGCCGATGATGGGCGCCCTCGCCTTCATCGCCATGTCCTGCAGCTTTGTAATTTTCAGCGCGTGCGTTTCCGACAGCGAACCGCCGAACACCGTAAAGTCCTTCGCGAACACAAACGTCTTGCGGCCGTTGACGGTGCCCCAGCCGGTGACGACGCCGTCGCCGGGGACCTTGGTCTTCTCCATGCCGAACTCGGTGGAGCGATGCTCGACGAACATGTCGAATTCCTCGAACGATCCCTTGTCGAGCAACAGCTCGATGCGCTCGCGCGCGGTCAGCTTGCCGCGGGCGTGCTGCGCCTCGATGCGCTTCTCCCCGCCGCCGAGCTTTGCGCCGGCACGACGATCTTCAAGGGCGTCCAGGATGTGCTTCATTTGCTCCCGCCAGTTCTTAACTAGGACATGCTTGGCGGGGGTTCTAACACGGCATTTTGCGGCCCGGGAAGCGGCTTTCAGCGCCGCAGGGCTGCCCTGAAGCAGCGTGAAAGCGCAAGGAATTACAAAGTTTTGCCTGGGAGACGAAGATGGACGACCGAGCTACCGAAACAGGAGCTGCGACGGGCGGCGTCAATACCCTGCTTCGCCTGGAGGGCCTGACCCTGTTCGCGGGCATGGTGATGCTCTACTGGGCCTGGGACGGCTCCTGGCTGGTGTTTGCCCTGCTGTTCTTCGTCCCCGATCTCAGCTTCCTCGCATACCTCGCCGACGCGCGCTCCGGCGCGATGGTCTATAACGCTGCCCACAGCTACATGGCGCCGGTGACGCTGCTGACACTGGGTTTTGGCCTCGCCTCACCGCTCACCCTGTCCATCGCCTTGATCTGGCTCGCCCATATCGGCATCGACCGGGCGCTGGGCTATGGGCTGAAATATTCGGCCGGGTTCGGCTTCACCCATCTGGGGCGGATCGGGCGGAAGGAGGTCTGACCTCAGATTTGGCGGCGTGGCCGGTTGACCGGATCAGCCGATTCAGGCTTGCTTCCAGGCTCGCGATCAGGCGCCGAATGTTGCGTGAACCCAGTCGGTACGGCGGCGGTCATAAGGCCCTGGCTTTGGCATCACACATGTCCGCGACGGTCGTCCCCCTGCCGCCGAACTCATCGTCCCAAACCATCGACTTCCTGCGGCGGATGGCCAGCATGGTGTCGGGGCGGAACGGCGAAATGCTGCTGCGTGCCGCAAGCCTGATCGAGCAGCTCGGCCAGCGGGCGATGTCGGCCGAGCGGCTCTACCACGAGCAGCAGGTCGCGAGCACGCGCAACGCCGAGCTGCGCGAGGCCGCCGAGCTCGCCTCCGACGCCATGGTCGGCCAGATCGAGGTGCTCCAGGCGCAGCTTGCCGAGGTCACCGCGGCAGCCGCAGCCGAGCGCGCCGCCTTCGATGCCGAGCGCGGCAAGCTGATCGGCCTGATGCAGAATGCCGAGAGCCATATCGTCAAGCTTACGAGCGAGCTGGACAGCTTGCGCGCCTCCGTCGACAGCCTCAACGAGACCGCCGTCTCGGTGCCGATTGAGGTGCTGCGGCTGGCGCGGACGCAGTTCGATTATCTCTCGCGCGGCTTTGCCCGCAACGGTGACGTGATCTCGCAGGCGATGAGCGAGATCGGCGGCTTTGCGATCGACCAGGCGCTGACGGCGAAGCAGACCGACACCGCCTGAGCCGCGCCGTCGGCCTGCGTCAAATTGACAGCACGCGAACCTGTTGTTCTACTCGATAAAAATCACAGGGGAGGATCCGATGCCGAGGGCATTCCGCATCGCCATGGCGTTCTGCATGACAACGCTGTTCATCGGCGTAGGCGCCAATGCACAATCCTTGCCCAAGGAAGTTGCCACCCGCGCCGAGATCTACCCGATCCCCTCGCTGACACTGTCGGACCAGCAATTCCTCAGCGGCGATGCCGCGGCCGGCAAGCCGGTGACGGTGGCGGGCGAATTGCGCGTCGCGCAAGGGATCGGCAAGCTTCCCGTGGTGGTGCTGATGCACGGCTCCAGCGGCGTCGGCGCCACCACCGAGGCCTGGGTGCACGCCTTCAACGCCATGGGCATCTCGACCTTCGTGATCGACGGTTTCACCGGCCGCGGGCTGACGATGGTGGGACCGAACCAGGCGCTGCTTGGCAGGCTCAATCTGATCGTCGACATCTATCGCTCGTTGGAAATCCTGGCGAGACACCCGCGCGTCGATCCGGACCGCGTCGTGCTGATGGGCTTTTCGCGCGGCGGACAGGCGACGCTCTATGCGAGCCTCGAGCGCTTCAACAAGCTCTGGAACAAATCCAGCATCCAGTTCGCCGCCTATATCCCGTTCTATCCGGACTGCTCGACGACGTATCGAAGCGACAGCGATGTCGTCGCACGGCCGATCCGCATCTTCCACGGCACGCCGGATGACTACAATCCCGTGAGGAGCTGCAAGGCCTTCGTCGAGCGGCTCCAGGCTGCGGGCCGCGACGTGGTGCTGACGGAATACCCTGATAGCGCGCACGGGTTCGACAGCGGCCTGCTCGGCGTCAACACCGTGGCCGTATCAGCGAATTCGCAGACCGTGCGCAACTGTCCCATTAGGGAAGGTGACGGCGGCGTGCTGATGAATGGCGAGACCAACGCGCCCTTCACCTACAAGGATGCCTGTGTCGAGCTCAATCCGCATGTCGGCGGCAATCCGAAGACCGCTGCCGAAGCGCGCAAGGCGGTGGAGGAGTTTTTGCAGGTTTTGTTTAGGCTGGGGTGAGTGTGCCTAACCCGCACGCGATACCGTAGGGTGGGCAAAGCGAAGCGTGCCCACGCATTTTTCGCGATCGAGAGAGATGGTGGGCACGGCGCGCGAAGGGCGCGCCTTTGCCCACCCTACGGCGGCTCACCATGAGATGCACATGGGGCCCTGTGTTGCCGCCACATACTCCGTCATTGCGAGCACAGCGAAGCAATCCAGACCGCCTCAACGGAAAGACTCTGGATTGCTTCGCTACGCTCGCAATGACGTTGAGAGAGGCGCCCGCGCATAGCGCTAGATCGCGCCGATCTCGGCAAGGCAGGCCTGCGTCAGCGGCATGCGCTCGCTGATGAGACGGGTCTCCTTGCAATCCATGTTGAGCGCGAACACGGTATGTGCCTCGCCCTTTTCGGCCCAGCCGACCATCCAGCCGAGCGAGGGCTCGCCGCGCTCGGCACCGAGCAGGCCGGACTTGGCGCGGATGACGCTGTCGCCCACCTTGGTCACCGGCAGGATGTCGGCAACGAAATCCTGGCTGCGCTTGCTGACCGGCAGAGCACGGCGGCGCAGCCGGTCGACGAAATCGATCTGCTCGACCGGATCGATGCGCAAGGCCCCGGTGAGCCAGAACTGGTCGATGCCGCCGCCGATATCGCGATTGCCGTAGTCGAACTCGTCGACATACTTTTGCATCCGTTCCTGTCCGATGCGGCGCGCGATCTCCTGATAGACCGGCACCGCACTCACCGCGATCGCACTGCGCAGCGTGTGATCCTTGTTCCAGGCCTCGATCTGCCGTTTCACACCGTCCCACGGAAAGACGTCCTTGTCGGGATCGGTGACCACGCCGGTCTCGAGCGCAATCAGCGAGTTCGCAATCTTGAAGGTCGAGGCCGGCAGCTTCCCCTCGCCCGAGCGCTCCTTGTCGCTGGCGACGATCAGATAGTCCTCGACCTTGTAGCCGACGAAGGTGCCTGATGTGCCGAGGTCGGTGAAGCGCTTGGCAAGGCTCTCGCGGATCTCATTGCGCGGCGGCGCGACGTGAGCGAACGCGCGTGACGGCAGTGTAGCGGCTGCGGCGAGCAGGCCGAGGGTGGAACGGCGGGTGAGCAAGGGCGGTTTCCGTTGAGCGATGAAGGTGACGGCTACAATGCCGCCGATATCTGGTCAAACGATGACGGGTTACGTCTTGAGCATGATCTGTTCGGAAAACCGCTGCACACTTTTCCGGATCATGCTCTCTACCGCCCTCGGCCCGACAGCCGCAGCACGAACACCAGCACCTCGGCGACCGCCTTGTAGAGATCTGGCGGGATCTCCTCGCCGAGCTCGACCTTGGACAGCGCGCCGGCCAAGACCTCGTTTTCCTCGATCGGGATGTCGTGGGCCTTGGCGATCTCGACGATCTTTTCGCCGATCGTGCCCTTGCCCTTGGCGACGACGACCGGCGCGCCAGAGCCCTTCTCGTAATGCAGCGCGATCGCAAGCTTGGAGGGGTCGCTCATGTGGCGCGGTCCAGAAAGTGGCCGGCGCGGGCCGGTGCCGGTTGTGGTGGCGTGCCCTCGCGAACCACGATGTCGCCGGGCTTGAGCTCGGCCCTCATCAGGGCCTGATTGAGCTCACCGATTCCGGCGCGGAGCTGCTGCGCGGTCGCCGACCGCTCCGCCCACATCCGCACGAACGTCTTGTCCCCGTTCAGTGTGATCAGCGCATGCACTGGACCGGCCGGCTCGACATTGAGCGAGAAGCGCGCGCGCCAGGCTTGCCTGGCGGGGTCGGCGGATTCGCCAGCACCGTCGCGCGAGATCTCGAATTGCGCCATCGCGGTGCCTTGCGGCGTTGCAAAGGGAATTTCGAAATTCCACTGCGGCACGGCCGGATCAACGCGGTGACCGCTGGCGTCAGTGCGATCGGGAAGCGAAGCGACCTGAAGCAGGGTCTGCCGTGCGATCGCGGCATCGGTCTCGTGGAGCAGGCGATGCACGGTCGCGGAGAGCGGCGTGTCCGGCACGAGCGATGGCGAGGCAATGGATTGCGCAGATGGCAGCGCGCCACGGAACGGCGGCGGTGTCGCGCGCGCAGCTGCCTCGAAGAGATGTCCGTCGGGCACGGCTCTGTTGGAGCCAGGCACGTTGCCGGTCAGGCGCGGCAGGTTTTGCGTGACCTCCTGCAGCAGGCTCGCGGCAAGGCCGGCGGACATGAGCCGCGGTATTGCCGTTTGCGGTGCGTCGGCCGTCATGTCGGCCAGAACGGCGGCCGCGAGATTGGGACTGCGCGGCATTTGCGGCTGTTGGGCGATTTCAGATGCAGTCGACGGCGATGCGGGCTGCGCGGCCTCCCCTGCTGCCTGAGCGGACACAGCGGCGACCTGCAGTGTCCCCGTGGTGCTGGCCGGAAGCGCGGCGCCTTGCGCCTGCGGCACGGCGGATTCGAGCGTGGCCAAGGTCTGGCGCAGCACCAGCAATGCCGCCTTCAGGTCGGGCATCGTGCCGGAGGGCGGCCTCGCACCCGCGGCCAGCGAGGCCTCGAGAAACAAGCCGGATTTCTGGAAGGCGGACTCGAGATCGGCGCCATCGAGCCCGGAATTGAGCGGCGTCTGCTGCGCCAATACGTCCAGCACCGCCTGCTTCAAGCCCGCGGGCAGATTGCTGCCGGTGACGACGGACGCCAGATTGGCGAATAGCGGCGCCTGGCTGCCCTGCTTCGTCGCGGCCTCGGCCGAGGCCAATGCGACTGCAATCTGTTCGGTCGGCGTCAGAGCAGTGCGTGCCGCATTGACCGACGGTGCAAGCGGCGGGCTCTCCACCAGCGAAGCCGCACGCGGCGTCAGCGTGATCTGATCGGCGGCCGCCTCGCCTGCTCCGCCCAACACGGCGAGGCGGATGGTGCCCTCGTTCTGCGATACCGCCAGCTGGAGATTCTGCCCGGGCGTCAGCGAGACCTCCGACATCACGTCCATCGAGAGGTTGGCGATCGCAATCCGCACCAGATTGTCGGCGAGCACGCTCACCACCCTGGCATCGACGACGCTGCCGGCCTGAAGCACGAGGTCAGGCGTCGCCGCATCAGCCACAGGGCTGGCGGAACTGACGGGAACGATGGATGTGACCGGCGTCGGCATCTCAGGGGCCCAAGGGAGCACGGGAGGGGCCACCCTAACGCCGCCGTCGTAAACCTCTCGTTAAGGACCTTTGGCCGCGGGTGCGTTCACGGCCGCTAAAACCGCCACGGCAGCCTCGAAATCCCTGAAACGGGTGGCTCGACGGCTAGCTGCCTCCTCGTCCACGCCCCATTGATCGGCGTTCCAGTCCTCATCGACATGAGCGGCGACCCAGACTTGGCCGGAATCCCGCGCGCCATGCGCCAGCGCCAGCGCCAGCAGCGCCGAGCCGGTCAAGGTCGTGACCATGTGGAGCGCTGCGATCGACCAGGCATCCCCGGGCAGCGCGGCGCGCGCGGCCTTCAGCGCCTCGTCCGGCTGCTTCACGTGCATGACGCCCTCGGACAGGATGAAATGCGCCCCCAGCGCCTCCGCCGCCCAGAACACGACAGGGTCCCAATGCGCGGCCTCGCGGGCGACCAGCCCCTCGGGATGGCCGGCGCGATAGAACAGCAGATCGGACTCGAAGTATTTTGCGAGATCGTCGCTGACGAGCTCGACGCGGTCGACGACGCCCTCCACGACGCTGTTGGCGATCCGCGTCAGCGGCATGGTCACGGGATCGATCGTCTCGCCCTGGGCTGACCATTCCGCAGCCACGGCATCGGCGAGCGTCCGCGCTGGGATCACCACCTGGCGGCCGGAGGGCGTGCGGATCGGCCTGCCGTCGAGGGTGATGGCGAAGCCGCCTTCGGCTTCAGTGACGCCGGCCTCCTTGTAGAAGCGCTTGCGCTGCGGCGGACGCGCCGACGCGCGCGCCGATTCCCGGGGATCCGGCGGGGCTTGCCCCGCGGCTTCTTCGAACAATTCACGCATATCGATTTAAGTCCCTGACGCTGAAGGTCGGGCTTCTAAGATAAGTCCGGCGGCCGATAAAGCGAGCGGCGGGCATGAGGGAACTTGCGGGCCCTGGTCGCCGGCCCAAGGCTGGCCGCGGCGAGCCCCTACTCCTCTGGCGCGTTCTCGATCGGATCGAACCGGCTCCCATCGAGCCCAAGCAGATTCCACGACTGCTGCATGTGGGCCGGCAGTGGCGCGGTGGCGTCGATCACGCCGCCGCGCGGATGCGGAATGACGATGCGGCGTGCCAGCAGATGCAGCCGGTTTTGCAGGCCGCCCGGCAGTTGCCAATTCTCAATGTTGAAGTACTTGGGATCGCCGACGATGGGATGGCCGATATGGGCCATGTGGGCGCGCAGCTGATGGGTGCGGCCCGTCACCGGCTTCAGCGAGACCCAGGTCAGCTTGTTGCCGGCGGTTTCGACCACCGCATAATAGGTCACCGCGTGGCTAGCGCCCTCGTCGCCATGCTGGGCGACGCGCATGATGGTATCGTCCTCGCTCTCCTCCTTGGCGAGGAAGGTCGAGATGCGGCCCTGCTTCGGCTTCGGCAGGCCCGGCACCAGCGCCCAATAGACTTTTCGCGCCGACCGCGAGCGGAAGGCGCCGGTCAGATGCGAGGCGGCAAAGCGCGTTTTGGCGATCAGGAGGCAACCCGACGTCTCGCGATCGATGCGGTGCACGAGGCGCGGCTTCTGACCCTTGGCATCGCGCATCACCTCGAGCATCTGGTCGATGTGCCGCGTCATGCCGGAGCCGCCCTGCACGGCAAGGCCCGCCGGCTTGTTCAGCACGAGGACGTCGTCATCCTCAAAGATCGTCATTTCCTTCAGCGCGGCGAGCGTCTTTTGCGCGGCTTCCGACAGCGGACCGCCCGTCTTCGGCGTATCGAGCTTCAGCGGCGGAATGCGGACGCTCTGGCCCTCCTCCAGGCGGTCCTTGCTGTCGACGCGCTTGCCGTCGACGCGCAGCTCGCCTTTGCGGACGACGCGCTGGATGTGGGAGAACGACAGGCCGGGAAAACGCGCTTCGAGGAAGCGATCGACGCGCATGTTGTTCTCGTCGGCCGTCACCTTGACGGTCTGCACCTTGGTCGGCAGCAGTGCCTCGACGGGTTTTTCGGGCGCTGGTCTTTCCTGCGTGACTTTCGGCGGACGCCGCTCGGCGCGCTCGCCCGTAAAGCGCGGTGGCTTGCCGCCCGGACGTGGCCCGGCCTTCTTTGCGCTGCGCGCCTTGGACGGGCGCGATTCTTTGCGCTCATCGCGTGAACGGGGCTTTGGATCGGTTCTTTTGATACGGCGGCTCATGGCTGCCTGCGTACCCTAAAAGCCGGCTGCCGTCACGGCGAAATGGCCACCTCTAGCCTGTGCCACCCCGCTCCTTGCGCAGCTTCGCCCAGTAATCCAGCCGCTTCCTGATCTCGCGCTCGAAACCGCGCTCGGGCGGGTCGTAGAAGGTCTGGCGGCCCAGGGCTTCCGGGAAGTAGTCCTGGCCGGAGAAGGCATCCGGGGCGTCGTGGTCGTATTCGTAAGCTGCGCCATAGCCTTCCGACTTCATCAGCTTGGTCGGGGAATTGAGGATGTGCTTGGGCGGCAGCAGCGAGCCGGCCTGTTTTGCCACCTGCATCGCCGTGCCGAAGGCGGTGTAGACCGCGTTCGATTTCGGTGCAGTGGCGAGATAGACCACGGCCTGCGCGATCGCGAGCTCGCCTTCGGGATGGCCGAGGAAGTCGAAAGCGTCCTTGGCGGCGTTGGCGATGACGAGCGCCTGCGGATCGGCGAGCCCGACGTCCTCGACCGCCATGCGCACGACGCGGCGAGCCAGGAACAACGGGTCCTCGCCGGCGTCCAGCATGCGCGCGAGGTAATACAGCGCCGCATCAGGATCGGAGCCGCGCACCGACTTATGCAGCGCCGAGATCAGGTTGTAGTGGCCATCGGCCGACTTGTCGTAGATCGGTGCCCGGCGCTGCAGGATGTCCTGCAACTGCGCGGCATTGAAAATCTCGTCCGTCCGCGCCGAGCGCCAGACCTCTTCGGCGAGCGTCAGCGACGCCCTTCCGTCGCCGTCGGCCATGCGCACCAGCACGGCGCGCGCCTCTTCATCGAGCGGCAGCTTGCGGCCCTCGACCTCCTCGGCATGCGCGAACAGTTTTTCGATTGCGGCCGCATCGAGCGAGCGGAACACCAGCACCCGCGCGCGGGACAGAAGCGCCGCGTTGAGCTCGAACGACGGATTCTCGGTGGTGGCGCCGACCATGACCACCGTGCCGTCCTCCATCACGGGCAGAAACGAATCCTGCTGGGCTCGGTTGAAGCGATGCACCTCGTCGACGAACAGCAGTGTGCCCTTGCCCATCTCGCGGCGGGCGCGCGCGGCATCGAAAGCCTTCTTCAGGTCGGCAACGCCGGAGAA
This sequence comes from Bradyrhizobium sp. 138, assembly GCF_023074075.1. Taxonomy (GTDB): domain Bacteria; phylum Pseudomonadota; class Alphaproteobacteria; order Rhizobiales; family Xanthobacteraceae; genus Bradyrhizobium. The sequence continues at coordinate 419,125 of NZ_JADPKT010000007.1, forward strand.
CACTGCGGAGATCTGCTCGAAATGCAGATCCGTCGCATCCGCCAAGAGCCGCGCCACCGTGGTCTTGCCGGTGCCGGGCGGGCCCCAGAATACCAGCGATCCCAGCGTGCGGGTGTCCAGCATGCGCGTCAGCGCCCCGTCGGGGCCGAGGATATGGTCCTGGCCGACGACCTCCGACAACGCGCGCGGGCGTAAGCGATCCGGCAGCGGATGCGGGGCGTCGTGGTCGAGCCCCGCCGCAGCGAAGAGCGTTGGCGTTTCCTGTGGTCGCTTCGGACTCATCCGCCCAGCGTGACGTTGATCTGCTGGCCGCCGCGCACCAGCGTGATGCGCCAGATCCGCGGGCGCTCGCCGGCGGCCTTTTCGAGGTCGCCGGTCTTGCTGATCTTCTGGTTGTTGACCGCGAGAATGATGTCGCCCTTCTGGAAGCCGACATTCGCGGCCGCACTGTCGCCGCCAAGATCGGTGATCACGACACCGTCGGTATCGGCGTCAAGATGCAGCTCGTCGGCAACGGCCGGCGTGATGGTCGAGACCTTCGCGCCCTGGAACGGCGAGCGCGCCGTGACCACGAGCTCGTTGCGCCCCGTATCGGGCGCGGTCTCCAGCGCCACCGTCAGCTTGACCGGCTTGCCGCCGCGCTGCACGTCGATCTGCGCGGTGCCGCCGAGCGGACGGGTGGCGAAGCGATAATCGAAAGCGTTGGGATCATCCACGATCTGGCCGTCGATCCCAGTGATGAGATCGGAGGATTTCAGGCCGGCCTTCGCCGCCGGGCCGTTCGAAACCACGCTCGCGACCAGCGCACCGGTCGGCGAACGCAGGCCCAGGCTCTCGGCGATCTCCGGCGTCACCGACTGCAATTTTGCCCCGAGCCACGGCCGCTTCACCGCCTTGCCGCCGCTCTTGGCGGAGGTGACGACGACGCGCACCATGTTGGCGGGGATCGCGAAGCCGATGCCTTGCGAACCGCCGGAGCGCGAATAGATCGCGGTGTTGATGCCGGCCAGCTTGCCGCTCATGTCAACCAGCGCGCCGCCGGAATTGCCGGGATTGATCGCAGCGTCAGTCTGGATGAAGAACTGGTAGTCGGTGATGCCGACCTGCGTGCGCGCGAGCGCCGAGATGATGCCGTGGGTCACGGTCTGGCCTACGCCGAAGGGATTGCCGATCGCGAGCACGACGTCGCCGACGAGCAATTCGTCGGAATTGGTGAAGTCGAGGGTCGGGAATTTCTCCTTGCTGTCCTTCAGCCGTAGCACGGCGAGATCCGTGCGAGAATCCTTCAAGAGGATCTCGGCCTCGAACTCGCGCTTGTCCGACAGCGACACCTTCACCTGGTCCGCGCCCTCGATGACGTGCACGTTGGTGACGACGAGGCCGGAGGCATCGACGATGACACCCGAGCCGAGCGAACGCTGCATCTGCTCGGGCTGCTGGCCGGGGACGCCGAAGAAGCGGCGGAAGATGGGGTCATCGAGCAGCGGATTGCGGTTCTGCACCACCTTGGCGGCATAGACGTTGACCACCGCCGGCTGCACCCGTTGCACGATCGGCGCATAGGACAGCCGCAGCTCGGCCGGCGAGGACGGGACGCGGCGGTCCTGCGCCGCAGCCGGATTGAAGTGGGCCGAAAGGGCTATGCACAATGCCGTGGCGGCGGCGGTCCAGGTCGTTCGAAACATTCCTACCTCTTGGAAAAGACGCCGGAATATAGGCGCGTTCGCCCCTCAATAGAAGGGCGCCGGACGGCAATTCGGAGCCCTTTCCGGTGTGTCCGGGATGCAAGCTCAGCGTGAGAATCGCCAATTTGCCTGAGGGCCCGATTGGCATGATGTGCATCATCCCGCATTGTAGCGTCGAGCGGATTCGGTTGCGGCGAATTTGCATCAGTTGGAACCAACGCAACGGTGCGCAACGTCGCGGGGCAGTCATCGATCACACCTAGGCTCTCCGGCAGCGACTTGCCAGCAAGTTGGGGAAGTTCGTCAAACAATGGAGGCGTGACGTGAGCAGGAGCAGAACAAGAGTTGCAGCCACGGCGATTGGGCTCGCCGGCGCGCTGGCGGCCTCGCAGGCCCAGGCCCAATCGGCAAGCAGCAGCGAGCAGGAGATCGCGCTGCTCAAGCAACAATTGAAGATGCTGGAGCAGAAGCTCGACAAGCTCCAGAGCCAAACCGCCGCGAACACCGCGGCCACGGCGAAAGCCAAGGCGGAGGTGAGGGCCGAAGCGCGGTCGGAAGCGAAGGCCGCGGTCGCCAATGCGAACGCGGCGATCCCGGTGAAGGGACCGGCGCCCGCCTCCGGCGTGGTCGTGACGATGCCGAACAACCGGCCCACCATCTGCACCGCCGATCAGGCGAACTGCGTTGCGATCACCAGCCGCGTGCACTGGGATGTCGGCGGCTACGATTATCGCCCCAACACCGCGGCCACCGTGCCGCAGAGGCTCGACAGCGGCCAGAACGTTCGCCGCGCGCGCATCGGCGTCACCGGCAAATTCTTCAACGACTGGAACTTCGCGCTGGTCTACGATTTCGGCGGCTCCTCCGACGGATTTGGCGGGGCGGCTCCGGGATCGCTGCCCGGCGGCGGTGTCTCCGGCGTCGAGAACGCCTATCTCAGCTACACCGGCCTGAAGCCATTCGGCGGCAAGATGGCCATCGAAGCCGGCATCATGGACCTGCCCTACACCATGGACGAGGCCACGAGCTCCAACGACATCATGTTCATGGAGCGTGCCTCGCCCGGCGTGATCGCGACCAACATCGCCGCCGGCGACTTCCGCTCCGCAGCCGGAGCGCGCTGGTTCAACGACCAGCTCTGGATCGGCGGCTATGTCACGGGGCCCTCGACCGGCGCGATTCATTCCGCCTCGAGCGCAGCGCCGCCGGGCACGAGCGAGCAATATGGCGCTGTGGCGCGTATTGCCGGTAATCCGATTAGCGGCAAGGACTACTCGGTGCATATCGGCGCCGATGCTCAGTGGCTGATCCAGCCGCCGCGCAACCTCATCGCCAACACGCAGACGGTGACGCTCAGTGACCGCCCGGAACTGCGGCTTGATCCAACGACGCTGATCTCGACCGGCGCGATCGCCAACGCCTCCGGCGCGCAGGTCTACAGCGTCGAGGCGGCGGCGACCTACGGGCCGTTCATCGTCCAGGGTGAATACTTCTGGTACAATGTCGACCGCACCGCCAACACCGGCGTGCCGCTGGTCGGCGCGCCCAGCCTGAAATTCCAGGGCGGCTATACACAGGCCGGCTACGTGCTGACGGGCGAAGGCCGCAGCTACAACGCGGCGAACGCGGCTTATGGCGGCGTCAAGCCGGCGCATCCGTTCTCACTCGACGGCGGGGGCTGGGGCGCGTGGGAGATCGCCGGACGCTTCTCGACGATCGACCTCAACGACCAGCTCGCAACCGCGAGCGGCGTCGCCGGCGGACGACAGACGGTCTACACGCTCGCGCTCAACTGGTACGTCAACGGCAACGTCCGCTTCATGCTCGACTACCTGCACGGCACCGTGTCGCGGCAGGCCTCACCGATCTCGACCGCCGATGTCGGCTCGAAGTTCGACGCCGTCGCCATGCGTACGCAGTTCGCGTTCTAAGCTCGTTCATCCGGGAGCGGCACACCGCTCCCGGATATTTAAGCCGCGCGCTTCGGCTTCTTCACGACCACGGGCGCCGGCGCACAGGACAGTCGCTGCTGATGGCTCTCGCCCCAAGCCTTCAGGATATCGATCACCGGCTTGAGGCTCTCGCCGAGCTCGGAGAGGCAATACTCCACCCGCGGCGGCACCTCGGCATAGACCTTGCGGATGACGAGCTTGTCCTCCTCCAGCGCGCGAAGCTGTTTTGTCAGCATACGCTGGGTGATGCCGGGCATCCGGCGGCGCAATTCGCCGAAACGCTGGGTGCCGCTCTGCAGGTGATAGAGGATCACGCCCTTCCATTTGCCGTCGATCAGATCCAGCGTCGCCTCGACCGAGCAGCCGGGACGACGGGCAAAGTCTCGCCGTTTCATGCTTGTTTTTCCAATAGTATCCAAACAGGGACTATATCCCCGAAATTACAGTACTTGCCAATTGGAAGCCAGGGCGACAGTTAGAGCGGTAGGCGAACACGCCATCTGATGGAGACAAGCCATGAAGGCCGTCGGCTACAAAAAATCGCTTCCGATCGAGGATGCGGATTCATTGTTCGATTTCGAGACCGCAAAGCCGGAACCCAAGGGGCGCGACATCCGTGTCGCCGTGAAGGCGATCTCGGCCAATCCGGTCGATTACAAAGTGCGCAAGCGCGCCGTCCCTCCCGAGGGCGAGACCAAGATCCTGGGTTATGACGCGGCCGGCGTGGTCGACGCTGTCGGCCCCGAGGTCTCGCTATTCAAGCCGGGCGACGAGGTGTTTTACGCCGGCTCGATCCTGCGCCAGGGCACCAATGCCGAATTCCATCTGGTCGACGAACGCATCGTCGGCAACAAGCCGAAGTCGCTCTCGTTTGCTCAAGCAGCCGCCCTTCCCCTCACCTCCATCACCGCGTGGGAACTGCTGTTCGACCGTCTCGGCGGGGTGCCCGGCAAGAGCGTCGATCCACGCACGCTCTTGATCACGGGCGGCGCCGGCGGCGTCGGCTCGATCCTGATCCAGCTCGCGCGCCGCCTCACTGGCCTCACAGTGCTCGCCACCGCAACGCGGCCGGAGTCGCAAAAATGGTGCCTCGATCTCGGCGCGCATGCGGTGATCGACCACAACAAACCGATGAAGGAGCAGATCGAAAAACTCAAGCTGCCGCCGGTCGCATTGGTGGCGAGCCTCACCTTCACCGATCAGCATTACAAATCGATCGCCGAGTTCATGGCGCCGCAGGGCCGGTTCGGCCTGATCGACGATCCCCCGGAATTCAACATGGCTACGTTCAAGGGCAAGGCGATCTCGGTGCATTGGGAATCGATGTTCACCCGCTCCTCGTTCCAGACGCCGGACATGATCGCGCAGCATCATCTGCTCAATGACGTCGCCGACCTCATCGACAAGGGCGTGTTGCGCACCACGCTCGACCAGACCTTCGGCACGATCACCGCCGCCAACCTCAAGCGCGCGCACGCGCTGCTCGAAAGCGGCAAGTCGCGCGGCAAGATCGTGCTGGAGGGGTGGTAGGCAAAGGTCTCGTAGGGTGGGCAAAGGCGCACTTGCGCCGTGCCCACCACCTCTCTCGGTCGCAAAAAGTGCGTGGGCACGCTGTCGCTTTGCCCACCCTACGGCAGCTACGCTTCCGGCACACCCTCGACGAACAGCAGCCGCCGCTCCAGCGCACCGGCGCGGATCTTCAGCGCCTCGGCATATTCCGGCGAGGCGTACCATTCCTTCAGCCGCGCCATCGATTCGAATTCGACGATGACGATGGCTTTCGGCGGAAGATTGCCCTCCGCCAGTTCGGCCTTGCCGCCGCGCACCAGATAGCGCCCGCCGTACTGCGCGATCGTCTTCGCGGCGAGCGTCCGGTAGGCTTCAAATCCATCGGGATCGCGCATCTCGACCTCGGAAATTACATAGGCTGTCATATGCGGCCTCAGGCAATGGTATTGACGATGCCGCCTTCCGCGCGCAGCGCCGCGCCGTTGGTCGCAGACGCCTGCTTCGAGGCAACGTAGACTACCATATTGGCGATCTCATCGACGCTGGCGAAGCGCGCAATCAACGAGCTCGGGCGATGCTGCTTGACGAAATTGGCCGCGGCCTCGTCGACCGATTGGCCGTTTTGCTTTGCGAGATCCTTCACGAAGGTCTCGACGCCCTCCGACATGGTCGGGCCCGGCAGCACGGAATTGACGGTGACACCGGTACCACGCGTGAGCTGCGCCAGGCCCCGCGCGACCGACAGCTGCGCCGTCTTGCTCATGCCGTAGTGGATCATCTCGACGGGAATGTTGAGCCCGGACTCCGAGGAGATGAAGACGATGCGGCCCCAATTGCGCTTGAGCATGCCCTTCATGTAGGCCCGCGACAGCCGCACGCCGCTCATGACGTTGACCTCGAAGAAGCGGCTCCAGTCCTCGTCGGGGATGTCAAAAAAGTCCTTCGGCTCGAAGATGCCGGCATTGTTGATGAGGATATCGACGTCCGGCAGCGCCGCAACGAGTGCCTTGCAGCCTGCTGCGGTCGAGACGTCGGCGGCAATGCCGCGGATCTTGGCGCCCGTCCCTTCGAGCTTGCGCACGGCGGCATCGACCTTGTCCTGGCTACGGCCATTGATCACGACGCTGGCGCCTGAGGCGGCGAGGCCCTTGGCAATGGCGTGGCCGATGCCGGCAGTCGAGCCGGTCACCAGCGCAGTTTTTCCGGAAAGGTCGATGTTCATGTAATATCTCCATCAGATCGATGACGGGGATATCGGACGCGGCGGACCGGATCGCAATCGACGCTCACCAATCAGTGAGACGATCGGGAGCTGTTCCGGCAGCAATCTGGATCTCACGGCCCGCCCTCGACCGCAGGTGGAATGATTATTGCTAAAGCAGACCATGGCATCTTTGCTCACGCGAACACGAAGGACCAAGCGATGAAGAGAACCGCCCTCACTGTTGCGCTCGGGTTGCTCGGACTTATGACCGGCAATTCGCCCGCGCCGGCGCAAGCGGTCTATCCGGAAAAACCGTTGCAATTGATCGTCCCCTTCCCACCGGGTGGCGCCTCCGACGTCGTCGCGCGCATCATTGGCGGCGAACTGGAGACGCGGCTCGGCAAGCCCGTGATCATCATGAACCGCCCCGGCGGCGGCACCACGATCGCGGCCAAGGAAGTCGCGCGCGCGGCGCCCGACGGATACACCCTGTTCTTCAGCTCGAATTCGAGCTTCACGTTGCCGGCGGCCGTGAAGGAAAGCGTACCTTACGACGCGGCCAAGGATTTCGAGCCGCTCGGCCAGGTCGGCAAGATCACGCTGGCGCTGGTCACCTACAAGGACAATCCGGTCAACGACGTGGCCTCGCTCGTCGCCGAAGCGAAGGCCAATCCCGACAAGCTGTCGCTCGCATCCTTTGGCGTGGCGACCGTCTCGCATTTCGCCGGCGAGCTGTTCAAGTCGGGTGCCGGGGTCAAGATGGTCCACCTGCCCTACAAGGGCAGTGCACCAGCGATGAACGACCTCATCGGCAAGCACATTCAGTACCACGTCGACACCGTGATCGCGGTCAAGCCGCAGATCGAGGCCGGCACCGTCAAGGTGCTCGCCGTGTTCTCGGCCAAGCGCACGCCATTCCTGCCTGACGTGCCGACGCTCGCCGAGCTCGGCTACGGCAATATCGATTTCGCGTCGTGGGGCGCCGTGGTCGCTCCCAAGGGCCTGCCGCCGGCCATTCACGACAAGCTGTCGTCGACCCTGGAGCAGACGATCAACAATCCCACCGTGGCGGAGCGCTTCACCAAGGTCGGCTTCGAGCCCGGCTTCGCGCGTTACAGCGATTGGGCGGGCGCTATCGGCAAGGAGACCGCTGAAATGAAGGACATCGCGCAAAAGGCGGGGATCAAGGAAGAATAGTCCTGCGGACATCGACCTGCCCCGGAAACAAAAACGGCGCCCGAGGGCGCCGTTTTCAATTCATATGCGCTGAGTGGCTTACGCCGCCTCGGCTTCCTTTTCCTGCACCGGACCGGAATCCTGGCCCTTGGCATCGACGTCACGGTCGACGAACTCGATCACGGCCATCGCGGCGTTGTCGCCGTAGCGGAAGCCGGCCTTGATGATGCGGGTGTAGCCGCCCTGACGGTCCTTGTAGCGGGTCGCCAAGACGTCGAACAGCTTCTTGACCTGATCCTTGTCGCGCATCTCGGAGATCGCCTGGCGGCGCATCGCGAGGCCCCCCTTCTTGCCGAGGGTGACGAGCTTCTCGACGATCGGGCGAAGCTCCTTGGCCTTCGGCAGCGTCGTGACGATCTGCTCGTGCTTGATCAGCGCGGCGCACATATTGGCGAACATCGCGCGGCGATGCTCGGCCGTGCGGTTGAGCTTCCGATGAACCTTGCCGTGACGCATGTGTGTAGTCCTTTTTCGATTGTGTCGCGGTGGTTCAGCGACTGGTTTTCAGGTGGGCTTCCTGCGTTCGCCCTAGTCGCGAATAGCGAATGGCGAGTAGCGAATGGTTCTTCATTCGCTATTCGCCAATCCCAATTCGCTCAGTAGTGATCCTCGAAGCGCTTGGCGAGCTCGTCGATGTTCTCCGGCGGCCAGCCCGGCACTTCCATGCCGAGATGCAGACCCATCTGGGCCAGCACTTCCTTGATCTCGTTGAGCGACTTGCGGCCGAAGTTCGGGGTGCGGAGCATTTCCGCTTCGCTCTTCTGCACGAGGTCGCCGATGTAGACGATGTTGTCGTTCTTCAAGCAGTTGGCCGAACGCACCGACAGCTCGAGCTCGTCCACCTTCTTGAGGAAGGCCGGGTTGAAGGCGAGGTCCGGGATGATCTCCTGGGCGACTTCCTTGCGCGGCTCTTCGAAGTTGACGAACACGTTGAGCTGATCCTGCAGGATGCGGGCGGCGTAAGCCACCGAGTCGTCCGGCGAGATCGCGCCGTTGGTCTCGATCGTCATGGTCAGCTTGTCGTAGTCGAGGATCTGACCCTCGCGGGTGTTCTCGACCTTGTAGGAGACCTTGCGGACCGGCGAGTACAGGCTGTCGACCGGAATCAGGCCGATCGGCGCATCCTCGGGGCGGTTGCGCTCGGCGGGCACGTAGCCCTTGCCGGTAGCGACCGTGAACTCCATGCGGATCTCGGCGCCCTCGTCGAGGGTGCAGATCTGCAGGTCCGGGTTGAGCACCACGACGTCGCCGACGGTCTGGATGTCGCCGGCGGTGACGACGCCCGGGCCCGACTTCTTCACGACCATGCGCTTGGGGCCTTCGCCCTGCATCTTGATCGAGATGTCCTTGATGTTGAGCACGATGTCGGTGACGTCCTCACGAACGCCCGCGATCGAGGAGAACTCGTGCAGCACGCCGTCGATATGCACCGACTGCACCGCCGCGCCCTGGAGCGAGGAGAGCAGGATGCGGCGCAGCGCGTTGCCGAGGGTCTGGCCGAAGCCGCGCTCGAGCGGCTCGGCGACGATGGTCGCGAAACGGTTCGAATCGCTGCCCGGCGTGACCTGGAGCTTGTTCGGTCGAATCAGTTCTTGCCAATTTTTCTGGATCGTCACTGTTTCACCCATACAGGCCAGTCAATTTGACAGTTCAAATACTGGCGTTGGAGAAAGGCCGCAGATCATTCCCGCGGCTTCTTGCAAAGTCATTGCGGGCGCCGATGCGCCCGCAACTCGTAAAAATCAAACGCGACGACGCTTGCGCGGACGGCAACCGTTGTGCGGGATCGTGGTCACGTCACGGATCGAGGTGACGGTGAAGCCTGCGGCCTGAAGCGCGCGGAGCGCCGATTCGCGGCCCGAACCGGGACCGGCAACTTCGACTTCCAGCGTGCGCATGCCGTGCTCCTGCGCCTTCTTGGACACGTCCTCGGCGGCAACCTGCGCGGCGTACGGGGTCGACTTGCGCGAGCCCTTGAAGCCCATCGTGCCGGCGGAGGACCAGGCAATGGTGTTGCCCTGCGCGTCGGTGATGGTGATGGTCGTGTTGTTGAACGACGAGTTCACATGCGCGACGCCGGAGGCGATGTTCTTGCGCTCACGACGACGAACGCGGGTGGCTTCCTTACCCATTGAGTACCTTTCCTGGAGATCTCGAACGCCGCCGTAATGCCAGCGGCTACACCTGTGAAAAGCGAATAGCGAGTAGCGAATGGCGAATAGGGAGACTTCCCTACCCGCCATTCGGCAATCCCGATTCGCCAGTTTACTTCTTCTTGCCGGCGATGGCCTTCGCCGGACCCTTGCGCGTGCGCGCATTGGTGTGGGTGCGCTGGCCGCGCACCGGCAGACCGCGACGATGACGCAGGCCGCGATAGCAGCCGAGGTCCATCAGACGCTTGATGTTGATGCCGACCTCGCGGCGCAGGTCGCCCTCGACGAGATAGTCGCGGTCGATCACTTCGCGGATCTGGAGCACTTCGGCATCGCTGAGCTGATTGACGCGACGATCCACGGGGATCTTCACCTTCTCCAGGATCTCACCGGCGATCTTCTGACCGATGCCATGGATGTACTGGAGCGCGATCAGCACGCGCTTGTTGGTGGGAATGTTCACGCCGGCAATACGGGCCACGGCCTTCTCTCCTGTCGCCGATCCTCGTCAGGACCGGGCTTAAGTGCTTGTGTTCTCGGGCAGGTGTTCACAAACGCGAACACGACGCCCACCCCCGGTCTTCCTGGGGCCCGGCATCGTCTGAAACTATCCGACTTGGATGCGGGGCTTATTAGGGGATTCCAGGGGCTTTCGTCAACCGCTGCTAGCGTTTGGCTCGCTTTTTCGTGACCTTTTTTGCAGCCTTCTTGGCACCCTTTTTGATGGCCTTTTTGACTGCCTTTTTCGCCGCTTTCTTGACGGCTTTCTTGCCGGCCGTCTTGGCCGCCTTCTTGGGGCCCTTCACCGCCGACTTGGCGGCCTTTTTGGCCGATTTGGCGCCCTTTTTGACCGTTTTTGCCGGTTTTTTGGCTGCTTTCCTGGTCGCCGTCTTACCCGCCTTGGCCTTCTTGGCCGGCGCCGCCTTGGCTGCGCTTCTGGCGTGGGTCTTGGGCTCGACCGCACCGAGCGCCAGGAGCTGGCGATGGATGGCGCGGGTGACCTCGTCGATGGCCATCATGCCGTCGATGGTCGAGAGCTTCCGCCGCTCGGAATAGTAGTGAATCAGCGGTTCCGTCTGGCTGCGGTAGCTGGCCAGCCGCTTGGTCAGGACCTCCGGGGTGTCGTCAAGCCGGACCTCCTCGTCGCGCTCCCGCATCTGGGCGACGCGGGTCTCGACTCGGCTGAGCAGCGCGCTCTCGTTGACGCGGAGCTCGATGACGGCGTCAAGCTTGAGGTGCTTGTGCTTGAGCAGCACGTCCAGCGCCTCGGCCTGCGGCACGGTGCGCGGGAAGCCGTCGAGGATGAAACCGTTCTTGGCGTCCGGCTGGTCGATCCGATCGGAGATGATTCCGACCACGACGTCGTCGGGCACGAGGCCACCGCTGGCCATGATCTCCTTGGCCTTCAGCCCGACCGGCGTTCCGGCCGCAACGGCCGCGCGCAGCATCTCGCCGGTCGAGAGCTGGACGATGCCATAACGCTGCACCAAGAGCTGCGCCTGGGTCCCCTTGCCCGACCCCGGCGGTCCCAGAAGTATAATTCTCATCGGCGTACGCCCCCCGGATTGGTGAGCGATACCTCGCGCACCTGCGTTTGAAGATCGAGAATAGTGCAAACCACAATCAGCGCCGCACCACCATCGACAACCATACTATAAGGCAGACCGATCCCGTAAAGGTCGAACACCTCCGGAATCAACTGCAACGCAGTCAGGTAGACGGCTCCGACGACCGTCGTCAATGACACGACGCGATCGAGATAGTCGGCAGTCGCCTCGCCAGGCGCAACACCGGGAATTCTGCCACCACGCTGCGCCAAAGATTTGGCTGTGTGCTCGGGATCGACGACATGGGCCGTGTAAACGAAGGCGAGCAGGAAGACGGCGATCGACACCAGGATCATGTGCACCGGCTGGCCCAGCTGGAAGTGCCGGTAGGCCGCATTGACGAGCGGGTGATCGCCGCCCAGGACGAAGCCGGCAAGGGCAAGCGGCAGAAAGAAGATCCACGGCGCGACGGTGACCGGAATCAGGAACCCGGCGCTATTGAGCTTGATCGGCAGTATGGCATCGCGTGCCGGCAATTGCCGCGCGCCGACTTCGCGCGCGCCGAACTCGACCCGAACATTTCGCCGCGCGCCTTCAACCAGCACGATCACGGCGATAGTCACGACCCAGAGCACGGCGTGGATGATCACGAGATTGCCCGAGACCGCCCCGCTCCGCACGACATTTGCGATGCCAGCGACGTCTCGCGGCAGCGAGACGAGCATGCCGACGCTCAAGATCAGCGCCAGGCCGTTGCCGATGCCGTAGTGGGTGATCTGCTCGCTGAGCCACACCAGCAGGAAGACGCCGCCAACCATCGAGGCCGTCGCCGTTACCACAAACCACCCGTCGGGAGTCCTGACGAGCTCCGGAAAGGAAATCAGCGTGGAGGCGATGCCGTAAGCCTGAAAGGCCGCAAGAGCCAGCGTGAGTCCCAGCGTGGCACGGGCGACCTTGCGTCGACCGTCCTCGCCTGAGCGCTCGAGCGAACTCAGGCCGCGCCACACCACGGACAGCAACCGGACAAAGATCGCTGCGGTCAGATAGGGAATGAGGCCAAGCGAAAAGAGCGACAGGCGGTCGTTGAAGCTGGGCAACGACGCCAGCCGCGAAGCATCCAGCCCCGGGATCGGGATCTGCGTGCCCAGCCGAAAAAGGAGCAGCGCGCCAATCGTGAGAGCGATCCGGCGCGCGAGCTCCCTACTCATCTACGGCGGCCGCGCAGCTTCGACTTGCGGATCAGGCCTTCATACTGATGCGCCAGCAGATAGCCCTGCACCTGCGCCACCGTGTCCATGGTGACGCTGACGACGATCAGCAGCGAGGTGCCGCCGAAGTAGAACGGCACCGAAGCGTAGGAGATCAGGATCTCCGGGATCAAGCAGACGATCGCCAGATAGATCGCACCTAACACTGTGACGCGCGAGAGCACGTAGTCGATATATTCGGCGGTGCGCTCGCCGGGGCGGATGCCCGGAATGAAGCCGCCGTGCTTCTTCAGATTGTCCGCAGTCTCGGTCGGATTGAACACGATCGCGGTATAGAAGAAGGCGAAGAACACGATCAGCGCCAGATACATGATCAGGAACAGCGGACGGCCGTGGCCGAGCTGGGTGGTGATCCACTGGAACCATTCCGGCCCACTGCCCGCGTTGAAATTGGCGACCGTGGTCGGCAGCAGCAGCAGCGAGGACGCGAAGATCGGCGGGATCACGCCGGAGGTGTTGAGCTTGAGCGGCAGATGCGAGGACTGGCCCTCGAACATCTTGTTGCCGACCTGGCGCTTCGGATACTGGATCAGGAGGCGACGCTGCGCGCGCTCCATGAACACGATGAACGCGATCACGGCGACCGCCATGATGATGACGACCAGGATCAGGCCGGTCGACATTGCGCCCTGACGGCCGAGCTCGAGCATGTTGGCGAGCGCGGCGGGCAGCTCAGCGACGATGCCGGCGAGAATGATCAGCGAGATGCCGTTGCCGATACCGCGCGAGGTGATCTGCTCGCCCAGCCACATCAGGAACATGGTGCCGCCGGTCAGCGTGATGGCCGTGGAGAGGCGGAAGAACATGCCGGGGTCGCTGACGACGTTGCCGGCGCCCTCGAGGCCAACCGCAATGCCGTAGGACTGGAACGCGGCCAGGATCACGGTGAGATAGCGGGTGTACTGGTTCAGCAGCTTGCGGCCGGACTCGCCTTCCTTCTTCAACGCCTCGAGTTGCGGCGAGACGGTGGTGAGGAGCTGGATGATGATCGAGGCCGAGATGTACGGCATGATGTTCAGCGCGAAGATCGCCATGCGGTGGATGCCGCCGCCGGCGAACATGTTGAACATGCCGAGGATGCCGCCCGCCTGGGAGCGGAACACCTGCTCCCAGATGTTGGGATCGATGCCGGGAAGCGGGATGTAGGTCCCGAGCCGATAAACGAGCAGCGCACCCAGGGTGAACCAGATGCGCTTCTTCAGTTCGTCAGCCTTGGCAAACGCACCGAAATTGAGATTGGCTGCCAGTTGTTCCGCTGCAGAGGCCATCTTGGACTTTCTCCCGCCGCCTATTGCGCCGTCATGCCCGCGGCCGGGCTACTCTCGCGGACGCCGGACATTATCTGGGGCTCGGCTTCGATAAGTCCACGTCCCGCATGCGTAAAGGCCCGCGAGCCGCGGGCCGATGACGCAGTTGTTACGCCGCCTCGCCTTCTTCCTTGGCAGGGGCGAGGATCTTCACCGAACCGCCGGCCTTCTCGACCGCGGCGATCGCGGTCTTGCTGGCGCCGTGCACTTCAATGTTGAGCTTGGACTTGAGCTCGCCGCGGCCGAGCAGCCGCAGGCCGCCTTTGGCGCGGCGCAGCACGCCGCCCTTCACCAGGGCCTCGACGTTCACGACGCTGCCGGCGTCGATCTTCTTGGCATCGACCGCTTCCTGGAGCCGGTCGAGATTGATCTCGGCGAACTCGACGCGGAAGATGTTGTTGAAGCCGCGCTTCGGCAGACGGCGATGCATCGGCATCTGGCCGCCTTCGAAACCCTTGATGCGCACGCCCGAACGCGCGGTCTGGCCCTTGCCGCCGCGGCCGGACTGCTTGCCCTTGCCCGAACCGATGCCCCGGCCGACGCGCATACGCTTCTTGCGCGAGCCGGCGTTGTCGGCGATATCGCTGAGCTTCATCGCCCTTCTCCTTGTGTCTTGCGCATGATCTTCGCCGAGAACGGGTAGCCCGCCCTTCGGGATCATGCGCCTTTGCTTACTTCTCGTCGACGATGCGGACGAGATGGTGAACTTTCTCGATCATGCCGCGGACCGCCGGGGTATCCGGCAGTTCGCTGGTGCGGCCGATCTTGTTGAGCTTGAGCCCGATCAGCGTCGAGCGCTGCGAGTGATGGCGGCGGATTGCGCTGCCGGTCTGCTCGAGCTTGATCGTCTTTGCGGCCTTGGCCATGGGAGTCTACTCCGAAAAGCTTCCGTTAGTCGGCAGCCGCCTCGGCATCGCCGCCGATACGGCGAGACTGGAGGGTGGACACCTTGATGTTGCGGCGGGCTGCCACCGAACGCGGCGAATCCTGATGCTTCAGCGCGTCGAAGGTTGCGCGAACCATGTTGTACGGGTTCGACGAGCCGATCGACTTCGCCACCACGTCCTGGACGCCGAGCGTCTCGAACACGGCGCGCATCGGACCGCCGGCGATGATGCCGGTACCGGCCGGAGCTGCACGCAGGTAGACACGGCCCGCGCCATGACGGCCGGCGATGTCGTGATGGAGGGTGCGGCCCTCGCGCAGCGACACGCGGGTCAAGTTGCGCTTGGCGGACTCGGTTGCCTTGCGGATCGCCTCGGGCACTTCGCGCGCCTTGCCGTGACCGAAGCCGGCGCGGCCCTTCTGGTCGCCGATCACGACCAGCGCTGCGAAACCGAAGCGCTTGCCGCCCTTGACGACCTTGGCCACGCGGTTGATGTGGACGAGCTTGTCGACGAACTCGCTGTCGCGCTCCTCGCGCTCCCTGCGTTCACGTCCGCCGCCGCGTTGATCGCGTCCACCACGTTGTTCGCGTTCAGCTGCCATGGTTTTTCCAATCCTTCAGAGGCTTGCGCCTCAATCCTCAAATTCTGTTAGAAGCTCAGCCCGCTCTCACGCGCCGCGTCGGCCAGAGCCTTGACGCGCCCGTGGTAGAGATAGCTGCCGCGATCGAACACGACTTCCTTGACGCCCTTCTCGGCGGCGCGCTCGGCCAGCAGCTTGCCGACCGCCTTCGCCGCATCGATGTCGGCGCCGGTCTTGCCGCCGTCGCGCATCGACTTCTCGAGCGACGAGGCAGAAGCCAGCGTCTCGCCCTTCAGGTCGTCGATGACCTGGGCGTAGATGTGCTTGGACGAGCGGAACACCGACAGACGCGGACGACCACCACCGGAGCGGCGCAGCTTCAGCCGCACACTCCGCTTGCGCCGGGCATTGGTAACCTTGGCTTTGGACATGACCGGCTCCGTTACTTCTTCTTGCCTTCCTTGCGGAAGATGAATTCGCCAACATACTTCACGCCCTTGCCCTTGTAGGGCTCCGGCGGGCGATAGCTGCGGATCTCGGCCGCGACCTGGCCGACACGCTGGATGTCGCTGCCCGTCACCGTGATCTCGGTCGGCTTCGGCACGGTGATCGTGATCCCCTCGGGGATCGTGTAGATCACGTCGTGGCTGTAGCCGAGCGCGAGCTGCAGGTTCTTGCCCTGCATCGCGGCGCGGTAACCGACACCGGTGATCTCGAGCTTCTTCTCGAAGCCCTTGGTGACGCCTTCGACCAGATTCGCGACCTGGGCGCGAGCGGTACCATAGAGCGCGCGCGCGCGATTAGTCTCGAGTCGCGGCTTGACCTTGATCTGGCCGCTCTCGAGCTTCACCTCGACGTCGTCATGAACGACGAACTGAAGCTGGCCCTTCGGCCCCTTCATCTTGACGGTCTGCCCGTCGACGGTCGCGGTAACACCCGACGGCACCGCCACAGGCCTTTTGCCAACACGTGACATGGATCAAAAATCCTTCTCAGAACACCGTGAAGAGGACTTCACCGCCCACATTCGCGTCGCGCGCGCTGTGGTCGGCCATGATCCCCTTCGGCGTCGACAACACCGAAATGCCGAGCCCGTTGTTGACCCGCGGCAGGTTCTTCACCGAGGCGTAGACGCGACGCCCGGGCTTGGAGACACGTTCGATCTCGCGGATGACGGGCTCGCCGTCGAAATACTTCAGCTCGATCTCGATCTCGCTGCGGCCCGAGGAATGCTCGAGCGTGGCGTAGCCGCGGATGTAGCCCTCGGACTTGAGGACCTCGAGCACGTTCTCGCGCATCTTCGAGCCAGGCGTGGAGACCTTGGTCTTGGAGCGCATCTGCGCGTTGCGGATACGGGTGATCAGATCGCTGATTGGATCGTGCGTAGACATCTAAACGACCCTCCTTACCAGCTCGACTTCACGAGGCCCGGGACCATGCCCTTGGAGCCAAGGTCGCGCAGAGCGATACGGGACAGCTTGTTCTTGCGATAGTTCGAGCGCGGGCGGCCCGACAGCTCGCACCGCAGGCGGATGCGGGTCGCCGACGAGTTGCGCGGCATTTCCGCCAGCTTCAGGGTGGCGGCGAACCGCTCCTCCATCGGCAGCTTCTTGTCGGCGATGATCGCCTTCAACCGCTCACGCTTGGCGGCGGCGTTCTTCACCATCCGCTTGCGCCGGTTGTTCTTCTCGACTGAACTCTTCTTTGCCATGCTTGGCTCCTGGGTATCCGCGTTTGAGAGGCTTTAGGTCAGCGTCTCACTGCCGGAACGGGAAATTGAAAGCGGTCAACAAGGCCCTCGCCTCTTCGTCGGTCTTGGCCGTGGTGCAGACGGTGATGTCCATACCGCGGGCTTCCGTGACCTTGTCGAAGTCGATCTCGGGGAAAATGATGTGCTCCTTGATGCCGAGCGAGTAGTTGCCGCGGCCGTCGAAGCTCTTCGGGTTCAGGCCGCGGAAGTCGCGGACGCGCGGCAGCGCGACCGTCACCAGGCGATCGATGAACTCGTACATGCGGGCCTTGCGCAGCGTGACCTTGCAGCCGATCGGCTGGTTCTCACGCAGCTTGAAGGTCGCAATCGCGATGCGCGAGAAGGTCACGATCGCCTTCTGGCCGGCGATCTGGGTCAGCTCGGCAGCGGCGGTCTCGGCCTTCTTGCGGTCGTTGACGGAATCGCCAACGCCCATGTTCAGCACGACCTTGTCCAGGCGCGGAACCTGCATGACGTTTTCATAACCGAACTTCTCGGTCATCGCCGTGCGGATCTTCGCATCGTATTCCGCGCGCAGGCGCGGGGTGTAAGCGGCCTCAGCCATCGATCTCAGCTCCCGAGCTCTTGGCGATGCGGACCTTCTTGCCGTCCGCCAGAATCTTGAATCCGACGCGGGTCGGCTTTCCGTCCTTGCCGACATACGCGATGTTGGACAGTTGGATCGGCGACTCCTTCGAGATGATGCCGCCCTCCTGGGCCTGCGTCTGCTTCTGGTGACGCTTGACCATGTTGATGCCGCGCACGAGCGCCGTGCCGGCGTCGGGACGCACTTCGAACACTTCGCCGGTGCGGCCCTTGTCGCGGCCGGTCAGCACGACGACCTTGTCGCCCTTGCGGATCTTCGCAGCCATCACAGCACCTCCGGCGCGAGCGAGATGATCTTCATGTGGTTCTTGGCGCGCAGCTCGCGCGGCACGGGCCCGAAGATACGGGTGCCGACCGGCTCGGACTGATTGTTGATCAGCACGGCGGCGTTGCGGTCGAAGCGAATGACCGAACCGTCGGCGCGGCGGATGTCCTTGCGGACGCGCACCACGACGGCCTTCATCACGTCGCCCTTCTTCACCTTGCCACGCGGAATCGCTTCCTTGATCGAGACGACGATGATGTCGCCGATCGTGGCGTAGCGGCGCTTGGAGCCCCCGAGCACCTTGATACACATGACACGGCGTGCGCCAGAATTGTCGGCCACGTCGAGGTTGGTCTGCATCTGAATCATTGATGCACCTCGTCCTCTTCTCTTTGCGCCAGCCCAGCCGGCGCTCAACATTTCCCTGAAGTCAGTCGGCTAAAGCCAACAGATCAGGCGCTTTTCTTGTGTTCGCCCCGGATCACGACCCAGCGCTTCAACTTCGAAATCGGCTTCGATTCCTCGATCCACACCATGTCACCCGGCTTGAACTGGTTGCTCTCGTCGTGCGCGTGGTAGTTCTTCGAACGGCGGATCGTCTTCTTGTAGATCGGGTGCGTGAAGCGGCGGTCGACGCGCACCACGATGGTCTTGGCTTGCTTGTCGCTGACGACCACGCCCTGCAAAGTACGTTTCGGCATCTTCGTAAGCCTCTTACTTCTTCTTCGCGCGCGTCTGCGCGGCGACGGTCTTGATCCGGGCGATGTCACGGCGGGCCTCGCGCAGGCGCGAGGTGTTCTCGAGCTGCCCGGTGGCGCGCTGGAAGCGCAGGTTGAAGCGCTCCTTCTTCAGGTTCAGGATGGCGTCATCCTGCTGGTCGGGGCTCATCGCGCGGATGTCTTCGATCTTCATCTGGGCCATGGCCATTACTCCGCAATGCGCTCGACGAAGCGCGTCTTGATCGGCAGCTTGGCGGCCGCCAGGGTCAGCGCCTCACGGGCGGTCTGGGTGTTGACGCCGTCGATCTCGAACAGCACCCGGCCCGGCTTGACGCGCGCGACCCACAATTCCGGCGAACCCTTGCCGGAGCCCATGCGGACTTCGGCCGGCTTCTTCGACACCGGAACGTCCGGGAACACGCGGATCCAGACGCGGCCCGCACGCTTCATGTGGCGGGTCAGCGCGCGGCGAGCGGCTTCGATCTGGCGCGCGGTGACGCGCTCAGGCTCGGTCGCCTTCAGGCCGAACTGGCCGAACGCCAACGTCGCGCCCGAAGACGCAACGCCGTGGATGCGGCCCTTATGCGCCTTCCGGAACTTCGTTTTCTTAGGTTGCATCATGGCTTTGAGCCCTCAAATTCCTGTGCGGCTTTAGGCTGCAGCCGTGTCGCGGCGCTGACGGCCACCACGATCACCACTACCACCCGTCTCGCCTTCGGCCATTCTCTTGTCCTGGGCCATCGGATCGTGCTCGAGGATCTCGCCCTTGAAGATCCAGACCTTGACGCCGCAGGTGCCGAAGGTCGTGAACGCGGTCGCAACGCCGTAGTCGATGTCGGCGCGCAGCGTGTGCAGCGGCACGCGACCTTCGCGGTACCACTCCATGCGCGCGATTTCCGCACCGCCCAGACGTCCCGAGCAGTTGATGCGGATGCCTTCCGCGCCGAGACGCATCGCCGACTGCACGGCGCGCTTCATGGCCCGGCGGAACGCCACGCGGCGCTCGAGCTGCTGCGCGATCGACTCGGCCACCAGCGTCGCATCGAGCTCCGGCTTGCGGATTTCGACGATGTTGATGACGACGTCGGACGAAGTGATGTCCGCGACCTTCTTGCGCAGCTTGTCGATGTCGGCGCCCTTCTTGCCGATCACCACGCCCGGACGGGCCGAGTGGATGGTGACGCGGCACTTCTTGTGCGGACGCTCGATCACGATGCGGGCGACGGCCGCCTGCTTGAGCTCCTTGTGCAGGATCTCACGGATCTTGACGTCCTCGTGCAGCAGCTTGCCGTATTCCTGCTTGCCGGCGAACCAGCGGGAATCCCAGGTACGGTTGATGCCGAGGCGCAGACCGATCGGATTGATCTTTTGACCCATCGTGTTCTCCTGCGCCCTTAAGCGGCGGCTTCAGCTTCGACCTGACGAACGATGATCGTCAGCTGCGAAAATGGTTTGTAGACACGGCCCGAGCGGCCACGGCCGCGAGCGGCAAAGCGCTTCATCACGAGGCCGTTGCCGACGAAGGCCTGCGCCACGACGAGATCGTCGACGTCGAGGTCGTGGTTGTTCTCGGCATTGGCGATAGCCGATTCCAGGCACTTCTTCACGTCGACCGCGATCCGCTTGCGCGAAAACTGCAGGTCGGCGAGCGCAGCAGCAGCCTTCCGGCCGCGAATGAGCTGGGCGACCAGGTTGAGCTTCTGCGGGCTCACCCGCAGCATCCGGGCGACCGCCTTGGCCTCGTTGTCGGCGAGGCTCCGTTCGCGCTTAGGTTTGCTCATCGTTTAATCCTTAAGCCTTCTTGGCTTTCTTGTCGCCGGAGTGGCCGTGGAAGGTCCGGGTCGGCGAGAACTCGCCGAACTTGTGACCGACCATTTCCTCGTTGACGGCCACCGGCACGTGCTTCTGACCGTTGTAGACGCCGAAGGTCAGGCCGACGAACTGCGGCAGGATCGTCGAGCGACGGCTCCAGATCTTGATGACGTCGTGACGGCCGGACGCGCGGGCGGCATCTGCCTTCTTGAGCAGAGAACCCTCGACGAACGGGCCTTTCCAGACTGAACGAACCATGTCCGGCGTTCCTTACTTCTTCCGCTTGTGGCGGCTTAGGAGAATGAATTTGTTGGTCGACTTGTTGGTGCGGGTCTTCTTGCCCTTGGTCGGCTTGCCCCACGGGGTGACCGGGTGGCGGCCGCCCGAGGTACGACCTTCACCACCGCCGTGCGGATGGTCGATCGGGTTCATCGAGACACCGCGGTTATGCGGCTTGCGGCCCAGCCAACGGTTACGGCCGGCCTTGCCGATCGAGGTGTTCATGTGGTCCGGGTTCGACACCGCGCCGATCGTGCCGCGGCAACGGCCGTGCACCAGGCGCTGCTCGCCCGAATTCAGGCGGATGATCACGTAGTCCTGGTCGCGGCCGACGAGCTGGGCGTAGGTGCCCGCGGAACGGGCGAGCTGGCCGCCCTTCCCGATCTTGACCTCGATGTTGTGGATGATCGTACCGACCGGCATGTTGCCGAGCGGCATGACATTGCCCGGCTTCACGTCGACGTAGTTGCCGGCGATGATGGTGTCGCCCACGGCCAGGCGCTGCGGCGCCAGGATGTAGGCCTGCTCGCCGTCCTGATACTTGATCAGCGCGATGAAGGCGGTGCGGTTCGGATCATACTCGAGCCGCTCGACGGTCGCGGGGACGTCGATCTTCTCGCGCTTGAAGTCGACGGTGCGCAGCGTCTTCTTGTGACCGCCGCCGCGGAAGCGCACGGTGATGCGACCGGTGTTGTTGCGGCCGCCCGAGGAGTGCTTGCCCTCGGTGAGCGCCTTGACCGGCTTGCCCTTGTAGAGGGCCGAACGATCGACCATGACCAGCTGGCGCTGGCCCGGCGTCGTAGGATTGAATGTCTTCAGTGCCATCGTCGTGCGACCTTACAGACCGGTGGTGACGTCGATCCGGTGGCCCTCTTCGAGGGTCACGATCGCGCGCTTGCTGTTCGACTGCGAGCCGAGATTGCCGCGGAAGACCTTGGTCTTGCCCTTGCGGACCAGCGTGTTGACGCTCTTGACCTTGACGTCGAACAGCTTCTCGATCGCTTCCTTGATCTGCGGCTTGGTCGCCTTCGCGGCCACCTTGAACAGCACCTTGTTGTGCTCAGAGGCGATCGTCGCCTTTTCGGTCACGACCGGCGACAGGATCACGTCGTAGTGGCGAGGCTCGATGTTCTTCGTCATTTGAAGCGCGCCTCCAGCGCATCGATGGCGGCCTTGGTCAGAACGAGCTTCTGACGGCGCAGGATGTCATAGACGTTGATGCCCTGGATCGGCAGCACGTCCATGTTCGGGATGTTGCGGGCCGCGGCGGCAAAACCGTTGTTGAGCTCGGCGCCGTCAATGATCAGGGCGTTGGTCAGGCCCAGACCCGAGAAGTGACCGAGCAGCGCCTTGGTCTTGGCGGCTTCCAGCGCGGCCTTCTCGATCACGACGAGATCGCCGTCCTTGGCCTTGGCCGAGAGCGCATGCTTGAGCGCCAGCGCACGGACCTTCTTCGGCAGGTCGGTGGCGTGCGAGCGCACCACCGGACCGAAGGCACGACCGCCGCCGCGGAACTGCGGCACCCGGGCCGAGCCGTGACGAGCACCGCCGGTGCCCTTCTGCTTGTACATCTTCTTGCCGGTGCGCCAGATCTCGGCGCGGCCCTTGGCCTTGTGCGTGCCGGCCTGGCGCTTGTTGAGCTGCCACTGCACGCAACGTGCAATGATGTCCTGGCGCGGCTCGAGGCCGAAAATGGTGTCGGACAGCTGGACCGAGCCGGCTTCCTTACCTTCGAGGGTGGTGACCTTCAATTCCATCTTACGCACCCTCCTGCTGGGCCGCAGCCTCGGCTTCGCCACCCGCAACCTTGAACTTGCCGGGCTTCGGAGCTTCCTTCGGCAGCGGCTTCTTGACGGCGTCGCGCACGCGGATCCAGCCGCCCTTGGAGCCGGGAACGGCGCCTTCGACGAGGATCAGGCCGCGCTCGACATCGAGTTGGACGACGCGAAGGTTGAGCGTGGTGATGCGGTCGACACCCATGTGGCCGGGCATCTTCTTGTTCTTCCAGGTCTTGCCGGGGTCCTGACGGCCGCCGGTCGAACCGATCGAGCGGTGCGAGACCGAGACGCCGTGGGTGGCGCGCAGACCGCCGAAGTTCCAGCGCTTCATACCGCCAGCGAAGCCCTTACCGACCGAGGTGCCGGTGACGTCGACGAACTGGCCGACGACAAAGTGGTCCGCAAGGATCTCGGCGCCGACGGGGATCATCTGATCCGCGGAGACGCGGAATTCCTCGACCTGCCGCTTCGGCTCGACCTTGGCGACCGCGAACTGGCCGCGCTCTGCCTTGGGCATGTAAACGGTCTTGCGGCTGCCAGAACCAAGCTGGAGCGCGACGTAACCGTTCTTCTCTTCGGTGCGGTGGCCTACGACCTGGCAATTGCCGAGCTTCAGCACGGTCACGGGGATATGTTCACCGGCCTCTGTAAAGACCCGCGTCATCCCGACCTTTTGTGCGATCACTCCGGAGCGCATCGGCTTGCTTCCTGTTCTTTCTGTCCTTGCGGACTAGCTAATCTTCGTAAGTGAGCATGACCCGATCCGAAAACCGGCGCCCACTTTTCGGGGTCATGCTCAGAGCTTGATCTCGACGTCGACACCGGCGGCCAGATCGAGCTTCATCAAAGCATCGACGGTCTGCGGGGTCGGATCGACGATGTCGAGCAGGCGCTTGTGAGTGCGCATCTCGAACTGCTCGCGGCTCTTCTTGTCGACGTGGGGCGAACGGTTGACGGTGAACTTCTCGATGCGCGTGGGCAGCGGGATGGGTCCGCGGACCTGCGCGCCGGTGCGCTTCGCCGTGTTCACGATCTCGCGGGTCGACGTATCGAGGATACGATGGTCGAACGCCTTGAGACGGATACGAATGTTTTGGCCGTTCATTGCCGTGCTTTCTCTAGTGAGTGGCGAGTAGCGAGTAGCGAATAGAATTCCCTATTCGCCACTCACCATTCCCTATTCGCTTGTTACTCGATGATCGAGGCGACGACGCCGGCGCCGACGGTGCGGCCGCCTTCGCGGATCGCGAAGCGGAGCTTCTCTTCCATCGCGATCGGCACGATCAGGTGCACTTCCATCGCGATGTTGTCGCCCGGCATCACCATCTCGGTGCCTTCCGGCAGGTGCACGACACCGGTCACGTCGGTGGTGCGGAAGTAGAACTGCGGACGGTAGTTGGTGAAGAACGGGGTGTGGCGACCGCCCTCTTCCTTGGTGAGGATGTAAGCCTCAGCCTTGAACTTGGTGTGCGGCTTGACCGAACCCGGCTTGCACAGCACCTGGCCGCGCTCGACGTCTTCACGCTTGGTACCGCGGAGCAGCGCACCGATGTTGTCGCCGGCCTGGCCCTGGTCGAGCAGCTTGCGGAACATTTCGACGCCGGTGACGGTGGTCTTCTGCGTGGCGCGCAGACCGACGATCTCGATTTCCTCGCCGACCTTGACGATGCCGCGCTCGACACGGCCGGTCACGACGGTGCCGCGGCCCGAGATCGAGAACACGTCTTCAACCGGCATCAGGAACGGCTGGTCGATCGGACGCTCCGGCTGCGGGATGTACTCGTCGACGTTCTTCATCAGCTCGAGGATGGCGTCGTGGCCGAGCTTCTTGTCGGAGTCTTCGAGAGCGGCGAGCGCCGAACCCTTGATGATCGGGATCTTGTCGCCCGGGAAGTCGTACTTCGAGAGCAGCTCGCGGACTTCGAGCTCGACGAGCTCGAGCAGCTCCGGATCGTCGACCATGTCGCACTTGTTCAGGAACACGACCAGCGCGGGCACGCCGACCTGGCGGGCGAGCAGGATGTGCTCGCGGGTCTGCGGCATCGGGCCGTCAGCGGCCGACACGACCAGGATCGCACCGTCCATCTGGGCGGCGCCGGTGATCATGTTCTTGACGTAGTCGGCGTGGCCGGGGCAGTCGACGTGGGCGTAGTGGCGGTTCGGCGTCTCGTACTCGACGTGCGCGGTCGAGATGGTGATGCCGCGCGCCTTCTCTTCCGGCGCCTTGTCGATCTGGTCGTACGCGGTGAACGTCGCACCGCCGGCTTCGGCGAGAACCTTGGTGATCGCCGCGGTCAGCGACGTCTTGCCATGGTCGACGTGACCGATGGTGCCGATGTTGCAGTGCGGCTTGTTACGTTCAAACTTTGCTTTGGCCATTTGACTCTCCGTTCAATCGTCAGTTCGTGACCGACGACAATCAGGCAAACTTCTTCTGGACTTCTGCCGACACGTTGGCCGGCGCTTCTGCGTAGTGGTCGAACTGCATGGTGAAGGTTGCGCGACCCTGGCTCATCGAGCGCAGGTTATTCACGTAACCGAACATGTTCATGAGCGGCACCATCGCGTTGATGACGTTGGCGTTGCCGCGCATGTCTTGACCCTGGATCTGACCGCGCCGCGAATTCAGGTCGCCGATGACCGAACCGGTGTAGTCTTCCGGGGTCACCACCTCGACCTTCATGATCGGCTCGAGCAGGACGGACTTGCCCTTCTGCAACGCTTCGCGGAATGCCGCGCGCGATGCGATTTCGAAGGCGAGCGCCGACGAGTCGACGTCGTGATACTTGCCGTCGACGAGCTGAACCTTGACGTCGACCACGGGGAAGCCCGCGACCACGCCGGAGCTCATCACGCTGTTGAGGCCCTTTTCGACGCCGGGGATGTATTCCTTCGGAACCGCACCACCGACGATCTTGGACTCGAACTCGTAGCCCTTGCCGGGCTCGTTCGGCTCGACCACGATCGACACTTCCGCGAACTGACCGGTACCGCCGGTCTGCTTCTTGTGGGTGTACTTGACCTCGGCCTTCTTGGTGACGCGCTCACGGAACGCAACCTGAGGTGCGCCGATGTTGGCGTCGACCTTGTAGGTGCGCTTGAGGATGTCGACCTTGATGTCGAGATGGAGTTCGCCCATGCCCTTGAGGATGGTCTGGCCGGACTCCTGGTCGGTCGACACGCGGAAGGACGGATCCTCGGCGGCGAGCTTGGCCAGCGCCACGCCCAGCTTTTCCTGGTCGGCCTTGGACTTCGGCTCGATCGCGATCTCGATGACCGGCTCGGGGAATTCCATCTTCTCCAGGATCACCTGCTTGTCGGGATCGCACAGCGTGTCACCGGTGCGCGCTTCCTTCAGGCCGGCCAGCGCGACGATGTCGCCGGCATAGGCTTCCTTGATGTCTTCGCGGTTGTTCGCATGCATCAGGAGCATGCGCCCGATGCGCTCCTTCTTCTCGCGGGTCGAGTTCACGACGCCGGTGCCGCTCTGCAGAACGCCGGAATAGATGCGGCAGAAGGTGATGGTGCCGACGAACGGGTCGTCCATGATCTTGAACGCGAGCAGCGCGAGCGGCTCCTTGTCGTCCGCCTTGCGCACGACCTCGTTGCCGCGGTCGTCGGTGCCCTTGATCGCGGGCACGTCGATCGGCGACGGCAGATAGTCGACGACGGCGTCGAGCAGCGGCTGAACGCCCTTGTTCTTGAAGGCCGAGCCGCACAGCACGGGATAGAACGCGCCGGTCAGGACCGCCTTGCGGATCAGCCGCTTCAGCGTTTCTTCGTCCGGCTCCTTGCCGTCGAGATAGGCGGCCATGGCGTCGTCGTCGAGCTCGACGGCGGCTTCCACCATCTTCTCGCGGTATTCCTTGGCCTGCTCGACGAGATCCTCGGGAATGTCGACATAATCGAACTTCGCGCCGAGCGATTCATCGTTCCAGATGATGCCCTGCATTTTCACGAGGTCGACGAGACCCTTGAAGTTGTTCTCGGCGCCGATCGGAAGCTGGATCGCGATCGGCTTGGCGCCGAGGCGGTCGACGATGTCGGCGAGGCACTTGAAGAAGTCGGCACCGGTCTTGTCCATCTTGTTGGCGAAGACGATGCGCGGAACCTTGTACTTGTCGCCCTGGCGCCAGACGGTCTCGGTCTGGGGCTCGACACCCTGGTTGGAGTCGAGCACGCAAACGGCGCCGTCGAGCACGCGCAGCGAACGCTCGACTTCGATGGTGAAGTCGACGTGGCCGGGGGTGTCGATGATGTTCAGACGCTTGCCGGCCCAGAACGCGGTGGTGGCAGCCGAGGTGATCGTGATGCCACGCTCCTGCTCCTGCTCCATCCAGTCCATCGTCGCGGCACCTTCGTGCACTTCGCCGATCTTGTGGCTCTTGCCGGTGTAATAGAGGATGCGCTCGGTCGTCGTCGTCTTGCCGGCATCGATATGCGCCATGATACCGAAGTTGCGGTAATTCTCTATGGCATGAACGCGGGGCATTGGGTGTTCCTCAGATTCCGTGTGTCGCCGTTACCAGCGATAGTGCGAGAAGGCGCGGTTGGCTTCCGCCATCCGGTGCACGTCTTCGCGCTTCTTGACGGCGTTGCCACGGTTGTTCGACGCATCCAGCAGTTCCGCCGACAGCCGCTCGGTCATGGTCTTCTCGTTGCGCTCGCGCGCAGCCGAGATCAGCCAGCGGATGCCTAGCGCCTGACGGCGGGTCGAACGAACCTCGACCGGGACCTGGTAGGTCGCGCCACCGACGCGGCGGGAGCGCACTTCGATCGTCGGCATGACGTTCTCGAGTGCCTGCTCGAACACGCCGAGCGGGTTCTGCTTGGTCTTGGTTTCGATGATACCGAACGCACCGTAGACGATGCCTTCGGCGACCGACTTCTTGCCGGCGTACATCACCGAGTTCATGAACTTCGTGACGATGATGTTCCCGAACTTCGGATCGGGAAGGACTTCGCGCTTTTCCGCTGAGTGGCGACGAGACATGGACCTGGTTCCCGCTTACTTCGGACGCTTCGCGCCGTACTTCGAACGACGCTGCTTACGGTTCTTGACGCCCTGGGTATCCAGAACGCCGCGGAGGATGTGGTAGCGCACGCCGGGCAAGTCCTTGACGCGACCGCCGCGGATCATGACCACCGAGTGCTCCTGGAGGTTATGGCCCTCGCCGGGGATGTAGCCGATCACCTCGAAGCCGTTGGTCAGGCGCACCTTGGCGACCTTACGAAGCGCCGAGTTCGGCTTCTTCGGGGTCGTGGTGTAGACGCGGGTGCAAACACCACGCTTCTGCGGCGACTGCTGCAGCGCCGGCACCTTCTTGCGCGACTTCTGCACTTCACGCGGTTGAGCGATCAGCTGGTTGATCGTCGGCATCCTGGCCTTACCCTTTGTTCTGTCGCGGACCCTTTTCGGATCCGCTGTCTTTGCCGCAGCCCGTCGCCGGGACTGCAAATTCTTTCGAGCTACCTGCCCGACGAGGTCGCCTTCCGCGGAACAATCCGCACAAAGCGAAATTGCGCCAACCGCTCCATCAACGAGCGGAAAGCGCTTCGACGCCACAGAGGACCGCAGTATTGAGGCCGGTCAGCATAAAGCCGCGGCCCGCGCACTGAGGTCATGCATCCGAATTCGATCTCAAGAGAACGTGCTCAAGAGAACTAAAGTCGCACTGGCATTGCCTAGCTATGATCGACAGCGTTTGAGCGGCATTCGTCGAGGTTGGTGCCCATCACAGCGATCCCAAGAGGATCAAATGGGTGGCCCGTTCCGACGCTGGCGATGCTCACCGCCTGTCGTTAAGTGAGGCGCTTTCTATAAGTGAGAATCGTTCAAGTCAAGGCGAAACGACAGTCACAAAGCGCTCAGGAGCCTGTCAAAATCGCTGTTTGCCGCTCTCGCCGCGCCGCCCTGATATGGGACCACAGCTCACATTTCGCCATCCCTTTGGCGATTTATACCCGGGCAAAAAGTAACTTTATAGCCGCCCGCAAGGGCTTTTCTGCTCGTAAAGCGTTAAGGCACGCTAATCTCTCCGTTTCGGGGCGATGAGACGCCCACTCGACTGACGCCGGTGGTATCGGCTGCCCGGCTTTTCGAAGCTCCGGCCGCCTGCCTGAGAGCTATCCGAGCGGATTATCGAATCGAAGATCTGACCGTGAGGTGCGGACCGCGCGCATGCCGATGACCAGAATCGGTGCGCCCCCGGTCACTCCTTCCCGTCGTCGTCCTCGTCATCCTCGAGGTCGACTTCATCGTCATCGTCTCTGTCGTCGTCGGCGTGAGCCGCCGCGCCATGCGGCTGGTGGATCTGGTCGTTCCACAGCTTGCGATAGGTGCCGTTCTTGGCGAGCAGCTGGGCATGCGAGCCGCGTTCGATCGCCCTGCCCCCTGAGATCACGATGATTTCGTCCATCTCGACCACCGAGGTCAGGCGGTGGGTCGACCAGATCATGGTGCGGCCCTTGGCGAGCTTGAGCAGCGTCCGGTTGATCGCAGCTTCCGTGGTCTGGTCCAGTGCCGAGGTGGCCTCGTCCAGCAGCAGCACCGAGGGGTTGCGGATGATCGCGCGCGCGATCGCGATGCGTTGGCGCTGGCCACCCGACAGGGTGTCGCCGCGCTCGCCGACCGGCGTGTCGTATCGCTGCGGCAGGCTCATGATGTAGCGATGGATCTCGGCCTTCTTGGCGGCGTCCTCCACCTCCTCGTCGCTGGCGCCCTCCTTGCCGAGCCGGATGTTCTCGCGGATCGACATGTTAAACAGCATGTTCTCCTGGAACACCACCGCCATGCTCCGGCGCAGTGAATCCAGCGTCACCTTGCGGACGTCGACGCCGTCGATGGCGACGCGCCCCTCGCTGGGCACGTAGAGCCGCAGGATCAGGTTGAGCAGCGTGCTCTTGCCGGAGCCGCTCGGGCCGACGATCGCGATGCGCCTGCCCGCATTGAGCTTGAGACTGAGATTGTCTAGCACCGGCGTCTGACTGCCCTCGTACTGGAAGGTGACGTGATCGAAGGTGATGTCGTTGGTGATGCACGGCAGGTCGGGCGCGCCAGCGCGATCGGCACTGCGGGTCGGCTCGTCCAGCAGCTCCTGGATGTGGCGGATCGCGGCGGCCGAGGAGATCGACACCGGGATGAAATGCATCACATGAGCGATGTTGTAGGAGACCTCCCAGAACGCACTCTCGAAGGTGACGAAGGTGCCGATGGTGATCTGGCCCTTGGTGGCCAGATACGCACCGATGGCCAGCACGACCAGGTGCAGCAGCAGCACCGAGATGGTCACCGTCCGCTCCACCATGGTCGACAGGAACGCGGCCGAGGCGATCTTGTTGCGCGTCTCGTCGTTGCGGAAGGTGAAGAAGCCGAACATCTTGCGCTGCAGGCTGAGCGCCTTGATCACGGCCTGCGCCGCCACGTTCTCCTGCACCATGCCGAGCAGCGCGCTCTCGTTGAGCTTCTGCTCGTAATTGGCCTGCACCGCCTTGGGCGTCAGGATCCGCGGGCCGATCAGCGTGATCGGGAATACGAGCAGCGCGACCGCCGCGAGCTGCCAGTTCAAGGACACCATCAGGATGATGCCGGCGATCAATTCCAGAAACGGCAGCGCGGCACTGTTGGCGAAAGTTTTCACCGCGCCTTCGAAGGCCGAGAGGTCGACCGAGAAGCGCGACAAAATCTCGCCGCGCTTGGTGCGGCCGAAATAGGCCGCCGGCAGGTCCTGGACGTGCTCGAACAGGTGCTTGCGGACGTCGGAGATGACACAGGCGGCCAACCGCGCATCCCAGCGCTCGTACCAGACTGCGACGATCGAGGTGAAGATGCCGGCGACGGCGAGCACGCCGAGGATCTTGTACAGCGCCTGGAAGTCCTCTTCGCCGAGCGCATCGTCGATCAGGAACTTGAGACTGAGCGGCATGATGACATTGAACAGCGTCTCGACGAAGACGCCGAACGCCACGAATGACAGCATCCGCTTGTAATTGGTCAGATAGGGCTTGACGAACCCAACGATGGTCGCGAGCGCGCCGGCGGCCTCGCGCGCGGTAAAAACGACGAGGTCCTCGTCCTCATCGTCGTCATCGAGTTCCAGCTCGTCATCTGCCTCGTCTTCGCCGTCCTCGTCGTCTTCGAGGTCCGGCCTGGCGGCGGCGAGCTTGTCGTCGAGCTCGGCCGCCTCTTCCGCGGCGAGCTTCTGTTTGTCGGGCGGGAGGGGTTTGGACGCCATGAAACCAACCGATGCTGACGGCCGGCATGACCGCAGAGAAAGCAGGAGATAGCGGTAACCGCTATTGCACCGATTCTATGCGATCAAGATGAATTCGGCAAAACAATTGGCGAAGGCGCTCGCTCCAAGCGGCTAATCGTCGTCGTCCTCGTCCTCGACCTTGTCGAAGAAGGAATAGCGCAAGCTGTCGGCGTCGGCGTACCACTGCCCCGGCCCCTTGTTGGCGGCGAGCGTCGCCACCCAGAGCGCATCGGTGCAGTCCTTGCGGTGCATCGAGAGGTCGAAACCGTTGCCGAAGAACAGCTCGGACCATTCCCACCAGGTGCCGAGCTTCCTGACGCCGCGCAGCAGGTCGTAGCGGTCAATCAGAGCCGGAGCCATGTCCGAGGTGATCGAGCCAAACACCAGGCCGGTCTTGACCACGCGGTTCAGCTCCTTGATGGCGCGGACCACCTGCTTCGGGGACACATGGCAGAGGCTGGTCTCGAACACGAAATCGAACGCGCCGTCCTTGAACGGCATGTCGGCGATCGAGCCGAGCTTGTTGTACTTCTTCAGCGCCTTCGGCGTCCTGGCGTGGATCGCACGGTTGTTCTCGATGCCGAAGGCATCGATGCCGCGCTCGCGCAGCGCACCGACCAGCTCGCCGCTGGCCGAGCCCGCGACGAGCAGCTTGGCGCCCTTGGTCTTGCCCCAGACGATGTCGAGCAGCCTGATGAGATAATCGGGGTCGGTGAAGTGGCGCCATGCCTCGTGATAGGGACCAAGGCCGCGATAGTTCTCGAAATAGTCGCGGTCGATCTTGTCGGAGACCGGCTTGCCATCCTGCGCGCGCTTGCGGCGCAGGCGCATCATCTCGGTCAGGATGATGTCGGTCGCCGCGTCCGAGGAGTCGAGCAGGCCGTTCAGCGTCGAATCGAACAGGTAGTCGCCGACTACCACGATGCCCGGATGCTCCTTCGGCTCCGGCCGGTGGTTGGTCATGACGTCGCGCACGGGCAGACCGCCCGGGATCGCGTTCACAGACGACAGCCAGCGATGGATCTTGCCTTCCATGAAATGCAACCGCGCATTGCCGAGCGAAGCCGGCAGCGACTTGAGCGCGGCGTCGATCAGCTCCTGGTCCGACAGATTGGCGAAGGCCAGCGCGTCGGAGCCGGGAATGAGCCAGTTCAGCACGCCGTGCTTGCCGACGTCGTGGCGCGCGCCCTCGTTGTAGATGCAGCAGCCGCCAAAGGCTTCCGACATGAACCAGGCGCCGGGAATCTTCTCGCCCCAGAACGGCGTGTCGAACAGGATCGAGACGCGCAGGTAGTGCGCGGGACGGTCGAAATAGGAGACGTGCTTGACCATCGACTTGCGAAGCTGTTCGCCTTCCCACCCCATGGTGGCGAGCCAGGAATGCGGCAGGCAGACCAGCACGAGATCGAAGTCGCGGGTCTCCGGTCCCTTGCCGTTCATCATCTTGAGCTGGTAGCGGCCGGTTGGCGCCCTGCCCACGGTGAGCACGCGGTGATTGAGCTGGATGTCGGCGTTGACCTCCGACTGCAGGCACTCGATCAACTGCTCATTGCCGTTCTGGATGGAATACAGGCCAATATAGCCGTCGACATCCATCAGATAGTTCTTGAGCGCGTTGAGGCCGTTGGTGTTGTGGCTCTCGGTCGCGATGTCCGAGCGCGCCATCACCTTGAAGAAGCGCTTTGCGGTTTCGTCCTCGACCTCCTCGTCGAGCACCTGCTCGGCGGTCTTGTAGGCCCAGGGGTTGTCGTTGTCGTGCGCGCCGACGCCCTCGTAATATTCGATCGGCGACATCACCTCGGCACAACGTTTGCGGAACGCCTCGATCGCAGCCGCGGTCTCGGCGCCGTATTTGCGGCGCATGCCGGGCACGTCGCTCAGCAGCTCGCCGCCGAACTGCACCTGCTCGGCATCCATCGGAATGGTCTGCAGCCCGAAATGCTGAATCAGCTCGCGCAGCGGATCGGGCCCGGTCATCGAGTAGTCGTAGATCTCGGCAACGCCGGCCTCGTACATCGCAGGCGCGGAATCGAACTTGCGCGTGACGATCTTGCCGCCGAGCCGGTCGGAGGCCTCGTAGATGGTGACGCGACAGAGATCGCCGAGCTTGCGCTTGAGATACCAGGCGCTCATCAGCCCACCGGGGCCGCCGCCTACGATTGCGAGATCGAGCATGTAAGTTCCGTGGTCTCCGGCCCTGCCCCCGTCACGGGATCCACCGGTCTAAACTCTCCTAGCAGAAGCGCTTTTGCGCCTGAAGGAAAGATGAACAAAGGTCGATCCCGCATCGCAGCAGGCAATGAAAGCAGCAAAAAGGCCGGCTTACGCCGGCCTTTTCATTGTCCTCGGTATTCCTACGGATGAAGGATCATTCCGCAGGCGGCAGTGCAGGAAGCTCCGCTTCCGGCGCGGGCGACACGACGGCCGCCTGCTTCTCGCGCTCGTCCAGGATCAGCTTGTCGCGCTTCATGGCGACTTCGCGGATCTTGGCCATGGAGGCGCCGGTGCCTGCCGGGATCAGCCGGCCGACGATCACGTTCTCCTTGAGGCCTTCGAGCGGATCGACCTTGCCGTTGACCGCCGCTTCCGTGAGGACGCGGGTGGTCTCCTGGAACGAGGCCGCCGAGAAGAAGGAGCGGGTCTGGAGGCTCGCCTTGGTGATGCCGAGCAGAACCGGCGTTCCCGTGGCGACCTTCTTGCCCTCTTCCTTGGCCTTCTCGTTGAGCGCGTCGAACTCGATCTTGTCGACCTGCTCGCCGGAGATCATGTCCGTGTCGCCCTGGTCGGTGACTTCCACCTTCTGGAGCATCTGACGGACAATCACCTCGATGTGCTTGTCGTTGATGAGCACGCCCTGGAGCCGGTAGACCTCCTGGATCTCGTTGACCAGATAGGCCGCAAGCTCCTCGATGCCCTTGACCGCAAGGATGTCGTGCGGCGCCGGGTTGCCTTCCACGATGAAGTCGCCCTTTTCGACGACATCGCCGTCCTGAAGGTGGATGTGCTTGCCCTTCGGGATCAGGTACTCGCGCGGCTCGTCGGTCTTGTCCATCGGCTCGATCGAGATGCGACGCTTGTTCTTGTAGTCGCGTCCGAACCGGATGGTGCCCGCGATTTCGGCGATGATCGCCGCATCCTTCGGACGCCGGGCCTCGAACAGTTCCGCCACCCGCGGCAGACCGCCGGTGATGTCACGCGTCTTGGCGCTTTCGGTCGAGACACGGGCGAGGATGTCGCCCGGGTTGACCTTGGCTCCGACGTCGACCGAGAGAATGGCGTCGACCGACAGCATGTAGCGAGCATCGCCGCCACGGGCGAGCTTGAGCACCTTGCCGTCCTTGCCCTTGACCACGATGGCCGGACGCAGGTCCGAGCCGCCGCGGGTCGAGCGCCAGTCGATGACCACGCGCTTGGCGATACCGGTGGCCTCGTCCAGCGTTTCCGAGATCGACTGCCCTTCGACCAGATCCTCGAAGCCGATGGTACCTTCGACTTCGGTGAGGAGCGGACGGGTGTAGGGATCCCACTCGACGATACGCTGGCCGCGCTTGACGTTGTCGCCTTCGTCGACGTGCAGGCGCGAGCCGTACTGGACGCGGTGCGTCGCACGCTCGGTGCCGTCGGCATCGACGATCGCCACCACCATGTTGCGCACCATCGCGACCAGGTGACCTTCGCTGTTGCGGGCGATGGCCTTGTTCCTGATCACGATCTTGCCGTCGAAATTGGCTTCGACGAACGACTGCTCGTTGAGCTGCGCCGCACCACCGATGTGGAAGGTGCGCATGGTGAGCTGGGTGCCCGGCTCGCCGATCGACTGCGCCGCGATGACGCCGACCGCTTCGCCGTGGTTGACCGGCGTGCCGCGGGCGAGGTCGCGGCCGTAGCACTTGCCGCAGATGCCGTTGACGAGCTCGCAAGTCAGCGCCGAGCGGATCTTCACCTCCTGCACACCACCCTGCTGGATGGCGTCCAGATGGCTTTCTTCCATCAGCGTATCGCGCTTGATGATCACCTTGCCCGAGCTGTCACGAATGTCTTCGCAGGCCGTGCGTCCGAGAATGCGCGAGCCGAGCGAAGCCACCACGGTGCCGGCATCGACGATGGCGCGCATCTTGATGCCGAGCTTGGTGCCGCAGTCGCTCTGCGTGATGATGCAGTCCTGCGCGACGTCGACCAGACGACGGGTCAGGTAGCCCGAGTTCGCGGTCTTCAACGCGGTGTCCGCGAGACCCTTGCGGGCGCCGTGGGTCGAGTTGAAGTACTCGAGAACCGAGAGGCCTTCCTTGAAGTTCGAGATGATCGGCGTCTCGATGATCTCACCCGACGGCTTGGCCATCAAGCCGCGCATGCCGGCGAGCTGGCGCATCTGGGCCGGCGAACCGCGGGCACCGGAGTGGGCCATCATGTAGATCGAGTTGATGTCGGCATCGGCTCCACTCGCCGTCTTCTTGGTGGAGGAGATCTCCTTCATCATCGCCTTGGCGATTTCTTCCGTGGCCTTCGACCAGGCGTCGACGACCTTGTTGTACTTCTCGCCATGGGTGATCAGACCGTCGTTGTACTGCTGCTCGAAATCCTTCGCCAGCGTACGGGTGGTGTCGACGATCTTCCACTTGGAGTTCGGCACGACCATGTCGTCCTTGCCGAACGAGATGCCGGCCTTGAACGCGTTGTAGAAGCCGAGCGCCATGATGCGGTCGCAGAAGATCACCGTCTCCTTCTGACCGCAGTGGCGGTAGACCTGGTCGATCACGCCCGAGATCTCGCGCTTGGTCATCAGCTTGTTGATGATCTCGTACGGGACGCGCGGGTTCTTCGGCAGCAGATTGCCGAGCATGACGCGGCCGGCGGTGGTCTCGATCCAGCGCTTGGAGACCTTGCCGGTCTCGTCGACGCCTTCCCACCGGTACTTGATCTTGGTGTGGAGGTGGATGACCTTCGCGTGCAGGGCGTGCTCGAGCTCGGCCATGTCGCCGAACACCTTGCCCTCGCCGGGCAGGCCTTCGCGCATGATCGAGACGTAGTAGAGACCGAGCACGATGTCCTGCGACGGCACGATGATCGGCTGTCCGTTGGCCGGATGCAGGATGTTGTTGGTCGACATCATCAGGACGCGCGCTTCCAGCTGCGCTTCGAGCGACAGCGGGACGTGCACGGCCATCTGGTCGCCGTCGAAGTCGGCGTTGAACGCGGAGCAGACCAGCGGGTGAAGCTGGATCGCCTTGCCCTCGATCAGCACGGGCTCGAACGCCTGGATGCCGAGGCGATGCAGCGTCGGTGCGCGGTTGAGCAGCACTGGATGCTCGCGGATGACCTCATCCAGGATGTCCCAGACCTCGGGCCGCTCCTTCTCGACCAGCTTCTTGGCCTGCTTCACCGTGGTGGACAGGCCCTTGGCGTCGAGCCGCGAATAGATGAACGGCTTGAACAGCTCGAGCGCCATCTTCTTCGGCAGGCCGCACTGATGCAGGCGCAGCTCGGGACCGACCACGATCACCGAACGGCCCGAATAGTCGACGCGCTTGCCGAGCAAGTTCTGGCGGAAGCGGCCCTGCTTGCCCTTGAGCATGTCGGCGAGCGACTTCAGCGGACGCTTGTTGGCGCCCGTGATGACGCGGCCGCGGCGGCCGTTGTCGAACAGCGCATCGACCGCTTCCTGAAGCATGCGCTTCTCGTTGCGGATGATGATGTCAGGCGCGCGCAGCTCCATCAGCCGCTTCAAGCGGTTGTTGCGGTTGATGACGCGGCGGTAGAGGTCGTTGAGATCCGAGGTCGCGAAGCGGCCGCCGTCGAGCGGCACGAGCGGACGCAGGTCCGGCGGAATCACCGGAACCACGGTCATGATCATCCATTCCGGCTTGTTGCCGGAGTGACGGAACGCTTCCACGATCTTCAGGCGCTTGGCGAGCTTCTTGTGCTTGATGTCGGAGTCGGTCTCCTGCATCTCGACGCGCAAGGAGGCCTCGAGCTTCTCGAGGTCCATGCCCTTGAGCAGCTCGCGGATCGCTTCGGCGCCGATCATGGCGGTGAAGGAATCCTGGCCGTACTCGTCCTGCGCCTTCAGATACTCGTCTTCCGACAGCAGCTGGCGATCCTTCAGCGCGGTGAGGCCCGGCTCGAGCACGACGTAGTATTCGAAATAGAGGATCCGCTCCAGATCCTTCAGCGTCATGTCGAGCAGGAGGCCGATGCGCGAGGGCAGCGACTTCAGGAACCAGATGTGGGCGACGGGGGCTGCGAGCTCGATATGGCCCATGCGCTCGCGCCGGACGCGCGACAGCGTGACCTCGACCGAGCACTTCTCGCAGATGATGCCCTTGTACTTCATGCGCTTGTACTTGCCGCACAAGCACTCGTAATCCTTGATCGGCCCGAAGATGCGGGCGCAGAACAGGCCGTCGCGCTCGGGCTTGAAGGTACGGTAGTTGATGGTCTCCGGCTTCTTGATCTCACCGTAGGACCAGGACAGAATCTTCTCTGGAGACGCGATCGAGATCCGGATCTGGTCGAAGACCTGAGCCGGCGTCGTCGGGTTGAAGAGATTCATAATTTCTTGGTTCATCGTCTTCTCCTCGCGTGCCGGTCGCCTCCGGCCGCAAATTCGAAAATCACTCGAGCAGGCGCCCTGCCCTCAAGGCCTCGGGCGGGGCGCCGGTGCCCGGCCGGGAAGGCCGGGCATGACAGGTCGAATTACTCGGCCGCTTCCGACGTCGGCGCCGGTCCCACCTTGGAGTTGTGCAGGTCGACGTTGAGGCCGAGCGAGCGCATTTCCTTGACCAGCACGTTGAACGATTCCGGAATACCGGCCTCGAACGTGTCGTCGCCGCGCACGATCGCCTCGTACACCTTGGTACGGCCGGCGACGTCGTCCGACTTCACCGTCAGCATCTCCTGGAGCGTGTACGCCGCGCCGTAAGCCTCGAGCGCCCACACCTCCATTTCGCCGAAGCGCTGGCCACCGAACTGCGCCTTGCCGCCCAGCGGCTGCTGGGTGACGAGCGAGTACGGACCGATCGAACGCGCGTGGATCTTGTCGTCGACCAGATGGTGCAGCTTGAGCATGTAGATGTAGCCCACCGTCACCTTGCGATCGAACGGATCGCCGGTGCGGCCGTCATAGACGGTCGACTGACCCGAAGCGTCCAGACCGGCAAGCTTCAGCATCTCCTCGATGTCGGCTTCCTTGGCGCCGTCGAACACCGGCGTCGCGATCGGCACGCCGCGGCTCAGATTGTGGCCGAGTTCGATCAGCTCGTTGTCGTTGAGCGACTTGATCGTCTCGTCCTCGCCGTAGACCTTCTTCAAGGTTTCCTTCAGCGGCTTGATGTCCTGCTTCGACAAATAGGCATCGACCGTCTGGCCGATACGCTTGCCGAGGCCGGCACAGGCCCAGCCGAGATGGGTCTCGAGGATCTGTCCGACGTTCATGCGCGAGGGCACGCCGAGCGGATTGAGCACGATGTCGGCATGGGTGCCGTCTTCGAGGAACGGCATGTCCTCGATCGGCACGATCTTCGACACCACGCCCTTGTTGCCGTGGCGGCCGGCCATCTTGTCGCCGGGCTGGATCTTGCGCTTCACCGCGACGAAGACCTTGACCATCTTCATCACGCCGGGCGGCAATTCGTCGCCGCGCTGCAGCTTCTCGACCTTGTCGAGGAAGCGCTGTTCAAGCCCCTTTTTCGACTCGTCGTACTGCTTCCGCATGGCCTCGATCTCGGCCATCAGCTTGTCGTTCGGCGACGCGAACAGCCACCACTGCGACTTCGGGTACTCCTCGAGCACCGCACGGGTGATCTTGGTGTCCTTCTTGAAGCCCTTGGGACCTGCAATGCCCTGCCGCCCCTCGAGGAGCTCGGCAAGACGGTTGTAGACGTTGCGGTCCAGGATCGCCTGCTCGTCGTCGCGGTCCTTGGCCAGACGCTCGATCTCTTCCCGCTCGATCGCCAGCGCACGCTCGTCCTTGTCGACGCCGTGACGGTTGAACACGCGCACTTCCACGATCGTGCCCTGCACGCCCGGAGGAACGCGCAGCGAGGTGTCACGAACGTCGGAAGCCTTCTCGCCGAAGATGGCGCGCAGCAGCTTCTCTTCCGGCGTCATCGGGCTCTCGCCCTTCGGCGTGATCTTGCCGACCAGGATGTCGCCGGCGCGCACTTCCGCACCGATGTAGACGATACCGGCTTCGTCGAGGTTCTTCAGCGCTTCTTCCGAGACGTTCGGAATGTCGCGGGTGATTTCCTCAGGTCCGAGCTTGGTGTCGCGGGCCATCACCTCGAACTCCTCGATGTGAATCGAGGTGAAGACGTCTTCCTTCACGATCCGCTCGGAGAGCAGGATCGAGTCTTCGAAGT
Source organism: Bradyrhizobium sp. 138 (assembly GCF_023074075.1). Taxonomy (GTDB): domain Bacteria; phylum Pseudomonadota; class Alphaproteobacteria; order Rhizobiales; family Xanthobacteraceae; genus Bradyrhizobium. The sequence goes on from NZ_JADPKT010000007.1 coordinate 458,274, forward strand.
TGTAGCCGTTCCACGGCATGAACGCGACGAGCACGTTCCGTCCCAGAGCGAGCTCACCGAGATCGGTCGAGGGACCGTCGGCGATGATGTCGCCCTTCTTGACGATGTCGCCGACCTTCACCAGCGGACGCTGGTTGATGCATGTCGACTGGTTGGAGCGCTGGTACTTCATCAGGCGGTAGATATCGACGCCCGACTTGGTCGGATCGAGATCTTCCGTGGCGCGGATGACGACGCGGGTCGCGTCGATCTGGTCGATCACGCCGGAACGGCGCGCCGCGATCGCGGCACCCGAGTCACGCGCAACCACGCCTTCCATGCCGGTGCCGACGAACGGCGCCTCGGCGCGAACCAGCGGCACCGCCTGGCGCTGCATGTTCGAGCCCATCAGCGCGCGGTTGGCGTCGTCGTTCTCGAGGAACGGGATCAGCGCCGCTGCGACCGAAACCAGCTGCTTCGGCGACACGTCCATGTAGTCGACCTTGTCGGGCGTCACCGGCAAGACTTCGCCGGCGTGACGGCAGACCACGAGGTCTTCGGTGAAACGCCCCTTCGGGTCGAGCGGCACGTTGGCCTGCGCGACCGTATAGCGGCCCTCTTCCATCGCCGAGAGATACACGACCTCGTCGGTGACGCGGCCGTCCTTGACCTTGCGATACGGCGTCTCGACGAAGCCGTACTTGTTCACACGCGCGAAGGTCGCGAGCGAGTTGATCAGGCCGATGTTCGGACCTTCCGGCGTCTCGATCGGGCAGATGCGGCCGTAATGCGTCGGATGCACGTCGCGCACCTCGAAGCCGGCACGTTCGCGGGTCAGACCGCCCGGTCCAAGTGCCGACAGGCGGCGCTTGTGGGTGATCTCGCTGAGCGGGTTGGTCTGGTCCATGAACTGCGAGAGCTGCGAGGAGCCGAAGAACTCGCGCACGGCGGCAGCCGCCGGCTTCGCGTTGATCAGGTCCTGCGGCATGACCGTGTCGATGTCGACGGAGGACATGCGCTCCTTGATCGCGCGCTCCATGCGCAGGAGGCCGATGCGGTACTGGTTCTCCATGAGTTCGCCGACCGAGCGCACACGGCGGTTGCCGAGATGGTCGATGTCGTCGATCTCGCCCTTGCCGTCACGCAGGTCGACCAGCGTCTTGATGACGGAGAGGATGTCTTCCTTGCGCAGCGTGCGCTGGGTGTCGGGCGCATCGAGGTCGAGGCGCATGTTCATCTTGACGCGGCCGACCGCGGAGAGGTCGTAGCGTTCGGCATCGAAGAACAGCGACTGGAACATGGCCTGCGCCGAATCCAGCGTCGGCGGCTCGCCCGGACGCATCACGCGGTAGATGTCGAACAGCGCATCCTCGCGCGTCATGTTCTTGTCCGCCGAGAGCGTGTTGCGGATGTAGGGGCCGACATTGACGTGGTCGATGTCGAGCAGCGGCAGCTCCTTGTAGCCCTGCTCGTTGAGCACCTTCATCGACTTGTCGGTAATTTCCTCGCCGGCCTCGGCGTGGATCTCGCCGGTCTTCGGGTTGACGAGGTCCTCGGCGATGTAGTTGCCGACCAGCTCCTCATCGGACATGCGCAGCGCCTTCAGCCCCTTCTCCTGGAGCTGGCGGGCGGCACGGACGGTGAGCTTCTTGCCGGCCTCGAGCACGACCTTGCCGGTGTCGGCGTCGATCAGGTCGTTGACGGTCGAGTAGCCGCGGAAACGGTTGGCATCGAACGGAACGCGCCAGCCTTCCTTGGTCCGCTTGTAGAGGATCTTCTTGTAGAAGGTGGACAGGATCGCCTCGCCGTCGAGGCCGAGGGCGAACATCAGCGACGTCACCGGAATCTTGCGGCGACGGTCGATACGCGCATAGACGATGTCCTTGGCGTCGAACTCGATGTCGAGCCAGGAGCCGCGATACGGGATGACGCGGGCGGCGAACAGCAGCTTGCCCGAGGAATGGGTCTTGCCCTTGTCGTGGTCGAAGAACACGCCGGGCGAACGGTGCATCTGCGAGACGATGACGCGCTCGGTGCCGTTGACGATGAAGGTGCCGTTCATCGTCATGAGCGGGATGTCGCCCATGTAGACGTCCTGCTCCTTGATGTCCTTCACCGACTTCGCGCCGGTTTCCTCGTCGATATCGAACACGATGAGGCGCAGCGTCACCTTGAGGGGAGCCGCGAAGGTCATGCCGCGCTGGCGGCACTCGTCGACGTCGTATTTCGGCTGCTCGAACTCGTAGCGGACGAATTCCAGCATCGAGGTGCCCGAGAAGTCGGAGATCGGAAACACCGAGCGGAACACCGCCTGAAGACCTTCGTCGAGACGGCCACCCTGGGGTTCATCGACCATCAGGAACTGGTCATAGGACGCCTTCTGAACCTCGATGAGGTTCGGCATCTCGGCCACTTCCTTGATGTGTCCGAAGAACTTGCGAACGCGTTTGCGACCGGTGAATGTCTGCTGCGCCATCGTGGCCTCTCATTTTCGTCGCCCGCTCCGGGCGCGCCGTCCGGGACGCGGCTGCCACCGCTCCCCGGGTTGAATTTTTCGAACCCGTTTTGGGGGCCGGAGACTCAGCTTCAGGCGAGAATGTCCTGAATCTGTTCTTCAGACCTTCAAAACGCAAAACGACGCGCGGGGCGCTGGTGCGCGCCCGCCCGTCACAACGATTGTCTTCACGGACTGCAAAAGCCCGAAATAGCTTGCTCTCCCAACGGCTTACAGGGAAATCCGGCCTCCCTGCCCACCGCGCTTTCGTGCTGTCGACCCGATATGGGGCGACAATAGTGCAGATTCGAGGGTGAAACCCGCAAATCCCCACACTTTTCCGTGTTCGGCCTGCGTCAGAACGTTCCGTCGCACGCCTTTTGCATCTGCCCCTTGTCGAGGGCGGACCAAGATCCCGGGCGCTGCCGCCCGGGACCCCGCGCCAGTAAGCGCTGCTTACTTGAGCTCGATCTTTGCGCCAGCCTTCTCGAGCTGGGCCTTGATCTTGTCGGCTTCTTCCTTGTTCACGCCTTCCTTCAGCGGCTTCGGAGCACCCTCGACGAGGTCCTTTGCTTCCTTCAGGCCGAGACCGGTGATGGCGCGGACTTCCTTGATGACCTCGATCTTCTTGTCGCCGGCGCTGGCGAGAACGACCGTGAACTCGGTCTTCTCTTCCGCCGGAGCGGCGGCAGCGCCACCACCAGCCGGGCCGGCCACGGCGACAGCCGCGGCAGCCGAAACGCCCCACTTCTCTTCGAGGAGCTTCGCCAGTTCAGCAGCTTCGAGCACGGTGAGGCTCGAGAGGTCGTCAACGATCTTCTGCAAGTCAGCCATTGTTCAGTTCCTTACGTGTAAGTCTGGTTCGGGTTTGAGTTTTGCGAAGGGCGTCAGGCCGCTTCGCCCTTTGAGGCATGAGCCTGGATGACGCGCGCGAGCTTGCCCGCAGGCGCATTGGCGAGCTGAGCGATCTTGGTCGCCGGGGCCACGATGAGGCCGACGATCTTGCCGCGCAGTTCATCAAGCGACGGCAGCGAGGCAAGCGCCTTCACGCCGTCGACATTCAGGACGGTCTTCCCCATCGATCCGCCGACGATGACGAACTTTTCGTTCGCCTTGGCGAATTCGATGGCGACCTTTGGCGCCGCTACCGGATCGTTCGAAGTGGCGATCACGGTCGGTCCCTTCAGCATGGGGCCGATGGCAACGACGTCAGTGCCTTCAAGAGCAATTTTGGCGAGACGGTTCTTCGAGACCTTCACCGCAGCGCCCGCCTGCTTCATCTGCTGGCGCAGCTTCTGCATCTGGGCGACGGTGAGGCCGGAATATTGAGCAACGACCGCGACGCTCGTGGTCTTGAAGACCTCATTGAGCTGTTCGACCGCCTCTTTTTTTGCCGCTCGTTCCACAGCAAGCTCTCTCCGGTTGGCGGTCATCGCGAAAAGCGGGACCGCCGGGTTGCACCCATCGTCCCACCCCAAACCTGAACCTCGGGGTCAAAAACCCTTCGGACACGCGCCGGGCGAGACGACGATTCAAAGCCTGCCCTCCGGGAGCACCTGAAGGCACCCACGGCGTGTCGAGGTCCGAACCAGACCCATTCCGCAACCACCCCTTAAGGTGGAAGGCGAAGTGAAATCCGGTCTTCACCCGTCTATGCAGGCCATGCGATTAAGCCGTTGAGAAATCGAAACTCCTCGCGGGCGCCTGCAGTCTTGGACAGGACAAGGTCAGGCGGCGAACCGTCCGACCTCTGCCCACATTCCACCCACCGACGGGTTTTCCTTCCTTTTCGGGCAAATCCTCACGGACGTCCTGAAAAGGAATGATCTCCTGTCGCGTCGGGTTTTCGGAATGCGTGCACGAACGCGCCAGCCGAGGCCGGCACGTCCGGAAGCGGTTCTTTAACCGCTCGGAGCCTGCTTGCCAAGAGCAAAATTCACACCAGTTCCAATCTGTTGCCGCGGGCGCTTGACCCGGGCCGATAAGGACCGATTCAGGCCGATTTGACCCCATAAGGCAGTGGCTTGCCCTCGAAGAACGCGGTCAGATTCGCCAGCACGCAGGCTTGCATGGCGACGTGCGATTCGAGGGTGTGACCGCCGATATGCGGGGCGAACACCACATTCGGCAGCGCCGTCAGTGCATCGGGCGCGTGCGGTTCCTCTTCGAAGACGTCGAGGCCGGCGCCGGCGATGGTCTTGTCGGTGAGCGCCGCCACGAGGGCCTTCTCGTCGATCACGGAGCCGCGGGAGATATTGACGACATAACCGTCCGCCCCGAGCCGCTTCAGGATGTCGGCGTTGACGACGTGCTTGGTCTCGGCCCCTGCCCGGACCGCGACCATCAGCACGCTGCACCAATCGGCCAGCGCCTCCAGCGTCGGGAAGTATTGATAGGGCAAATCGTATTTGCTGCGGCTGAAATAGCCGATTTCGCTCTCGAAGGCGGCGCAGCGCGCGGCGATCTTGCGGCCGATCTCGCCCATACCATAGATGCCGATGCGGCGGCCGGGCATGCCGGCCTGCGGGCGCATCATCGGCGATTGCTTCGAGGCGGCCCAGTCGCCGCTGCGGACATATTGGTCAGCCACCAGGATCCGCCGCGTCGTTGCCAGCATCAGGGTCATCGCGATATCGGCGACAGAGGCCGCATTGGCGCCGGGACTGTGGGCGACCGCGATATTGCGGCTGGCTGCCGCCTTGAGGTCGACACCGTCATAGCCTGTGCCGTAGCAGACAATGGCGCCGAGTTTCGGAAACAGATCCATCGCCTCCGCACCGAGCGGCGAGCCGCCGGCGGTCAGCATCGCTCGGATGCCGCTTAGCTCCTCGGCCGAAAACACCTCCCGCGCGGGCTTGCCACCGGTGTCGAGCAGCTCGAACCGCTCGGCGAAGCGCGCCATCATCGACTTGGGAAAGCGCGAATAGATCAGGACCTTGTCAGCCATTGTTCGTGTTTCCGGTGAAAGCCTTCACAAACGACGAGGGGCGGAATCGGTTGCCCAATTCCGCCCCTCGCCTCTAGCAATTTCGAGACCTTAGCCGAGGATGGTGCCCGGCTCGACCTTCACGCCCGGGCCCATCGTCGAGGACACCGCAACGCGCTGGATGTAGGTCCCCTTGGAACCGGCCGGCTTGGCCTTGGAGACAGCATCGGCCAGGGCCTTGATGTTCTCGACCAGCTTCTCCTCGGAGAACGAGGCCTTGCCGACGCCGGCCTGCAGGATGCCGGCCTTCTCGACACGGAACTCGACCGAGCCGCCCTTGGCACCCTTCACCGCACCGGTGACGTCCATGGTCACGGTGCCGATCTTCGGGTTCGGCATCAGGCCGCGCGGGCCGAGCACCTTACCGAGACGGCCGACCAGCGGCATCATGTCGGGGGTGGCGATGCAGCGGTCGAAATCGATCGAGCCGTTCTGCACCTTCTCGACCAGGTCTTCGGCGCCGACGACGTCGGCACCCGCAGCCTTGGCCTCATCGGCCTTGGCGCCGCGGGCGAACACGCCGACGCGGAGCGTACGGCCGGTGCCGTTCGGCAGGGTCACGACGCCGCGGACCATCTGGTCGGCGTGACGCGGATCGACGCCGAGGTTGATCGCGACCTCGATGGTCTCGTCGAACTTCGCTTTCGCGCGTTCCTTGACCATCTTGATGGCGTCCGCAAGCGGATAAAGCTTTTCGCGGTCAACACCTTCGCGGGCTTTGTTCAAACGCTTTCCGATTGCCATAGCCGCTTACCCCGCCACTTCCAGACCCATCGAACGGGCAGAGCCCTCGACCATCTTCATGGCCGATTCGATCGAGTCGCAATTCAGATCCTTCATCTTCTTCTCGGCGATCTCGCGCACCTGCGCCTTGGTCACCTTGCCGGCCTTGTCGCGGCCCGGCGCCTTCGAGCCGGACTGGATCTTGGCAGCCTGCTTGAGGAAGAACGACATCGGGGGCGTCTTCATCTCGAAGGTGAACGAACGATCGGCGTAGATCGTGATCACCACGGGAATCGGGGTGTTCTTCTCTTCCTTCTGGGTCTGGGCGTTGAACGCCTTGCAGAACTCCATGATGTTGAGACCGCGCTGACCGAGCGCGGGACCGATCGGGGGCGAAGGATTCGCCGCACCGGCCGGGACCTGAAGCTTCAGGTATCCGGTCACTTTCTTTGCCATGTATCACTCCTGTTGTGCCGGCATGCCGCCGGCGGTTTCAGGTTCGTGGTCGGGATCAACAGGCGGCTGGCAACCGCCCTCGTCCTCCCACGGCCTCTTCTAGCGTGAGACCGAAGTCTCGCGCATTACCCGGTCAGACCTTCTCGACCTGACCGAATTCCAGTTCGACCGGCGTGGCGCGGCCGAAGATCGACACCGCGACCTTCACGCGCGAGCGCGCCTCGTCGATTTCCTCGACGACGCCCGAGAACGAGGCGAACGGGCCATCGGCCACGCGCACGTTCTCGCCGATCTCGAACGACACCGACGCCTTCGGCCGTTCCACGCCCTCCTGCACCTGGTGCAGGATGCGCATGGCCTCGGCTTCCGAGATCGGCATCGGCTTGTTCTCGGCGCCGAGGAAGCCCGTAACCTTCGGCGTGTTCTTGATCAGATGAAACGCCTCGTCGGTCAGCTTCATCTTCACCAGCACGTAGCCCGGGAAGAACTTGCGCTCGGCGTCGATCTTGCGGCCGCGGCGCACTTCCGTGACCTTCTCGGTCGGAACCAGCACCAGCTCGAACAGCTCCTCGAGCCCGCGCTGCTTGGCCTGCTCGCGGATCGATTCGGCGACCTTCTTCTCGAAGTTCGAATAGGCGTGGACGATGTACCAGCGCTTGTCAGACAGTTGAGCGGTTGCTGTTGCCATCAGTGGATGCCCAGAAGGAAGGTGATGAGGACACGGATAATCTGGTCGGCGGCGAAGAAGAAGATCGAGGCCACGGCGACCATGACGAACACCATGATGGTGGTGATCGTGGTCTCGCGGCGGGTCGGCCAGGTGACCTTGGCCGTCTCCGAGCGCACTTCCTGCAAGAACTTGAACGGGCTGACTGCCATCGTTTTGATGTCCAACGTCCGTCGACAGACGCGAATGAATTTCAGGGATCCGAACAGCCGCCGTTGGCCCAGCCCTCTGTCTCGAAGGATGAGCCGGAAACCGGGCTCGATTGTTCGGGGATTTCAAAGCCGCGCCGGAGATCCGCGTCTAACGGGCCGGCTGCGAGTGCGGGGTATCTACTGCGAATGGGGCCAAAGGTCAAGATACAGGAGGCTCGTCTGGCCCCATCGCCGTTCCTGGGCGGCAGAGCAGAGCGCAGGCGAATCAAGAACTTATCTGCCCCACCCTTGCACGGCCTGACGGCACGCGCGGTCAGTCGGCCCGGTCGACCATCGAAATGCCCGGCAGCGGCACCACGAACTTTCCACCTTCGGCGAAATAGCGGGCGTGCTTGGCCCGGATCGGGTCGACATAGCGCCAGGCGAAGACGACCACGAATGCCGGCTTGCGCTCGTAGAGGGTGGCGGGCGGCAGGATCGGAATGTCATATCCCGGGCCGGCCATCACGTTCCCCTTCTTGGGGTCGTCGTCCACCAGGAAGTCGATCTTGCTCTCCAGGCCGAACTGCGGCAGCAGGGTCGTGGTGCCGACCGAGACGCCGTAGCCGGCAACGAGCTGCCCGCGCGCATGGGCGGCATCGGCCATCGCGACCAACTCGTCGCGGATCGCGGCGATCCGCTTCACGTAGGGCGCATAATAGGCCGGCTGATCGACGCCGAGCCGCTCTTCCTCGGCAACGAAGCGCGCGACCTCGGCCGACGGTTTCTTGGCGCCACCGGCACGCTGCACGGTCACGCGGATCGAGCCCCCCTTGGTCCAGATGTGCTGGACGTCGATCAGCTCCATGCCGAGCCGGGCAAAGAAACGGATCAGCGGCTTGATGTTAAAATACGACAGATGCTCGTGATAGACGGTGTCGAGCAGGTTCTTCTCGGTGACGTCGACGCCGTATTGCGTTTCGAAGACGAACAATCCATCCGGCGCGAGCACGTCGCGAACTCCGATCACCAGCGGATCGAGATTGTCGACATTGGCGATCATGTTGTTGGCGATCACGACGCTCGCCGCGCCGTGGCTCTGCAGGATGCGGTGACCGATGGCATCGGTGAAGAAATCGCCGATGGTCTCGATTCCCGCCTCCGTCGCGCGCCGCGCAATGTCGACCGCGGGATCGACACCCAATACCCGCATCCCGCGCTCCCTGAAGAAGCCGAGCAGCGATCCGTCATTGCTACCGAGCTCGACGACCAGCGAGCCCGGCGCAATGCCGAAGCGGCTGACGACGTCGTTGGCATAGCCGGCGAAGTGCTCACGCAGGCCGAGCGAGAGCGAGGTGGTGTAGACGTAGTTGCGGTACTGGATCTCGGGATTGCCGACATGGAGAATCTGGAGATGGCCGCAATCCCTGCACAGATGCAGCGCCATCGGCACCGCGGCCCGGAACACCGGATCGTCGACGCTGGCGTCCGGGACCTGGAAGTTCGGCGTGCCGATCGGCATGCCTGCCATCGGGACGACAAGCTCCTGCTTGTCCGAATGACAGAGGCGGCAGGTATGGCGGACGTAGAACAGATTTTTCATCGTGGAACCGAAAAATGAGACACGCGATCGGGTGAGGCAATCTCACCCCGTGAAGACCAGACCGGCAGCAACGGGCTCAAACGGGTCATGGGTGGCTCGAGACTTCCTTGCCCAGCCCATAGCTGGGCGCTTCCTCCGCTGCCTTGGCAGCCTTGTCCGCGGAATATGAGCCGCGCTCCGGACTTGCCAACCAGATCGCACCGCCGACGAGCCCGATGATCACGCTGATGGCGCCCAGCAGGAGCGAAACCGACAGCGCTTCCTCGGAAGGCACGCCCGCCAGACCGAGGCAGGCGACCATCGCTCCCTCACGAACGCCCCAGCCGCTGATCGAGATCGGGACGGCCGTCAACAGCACCACCGGCGGAATCAGGACGACGGCGTCCAGCACCGAGAGCTGGGCTCCGACACCGCGCGCCAAGGAGTAGCACGCCGCCGCGGTCACGAGGTGGATGAGAAGCGCCGACCCGAACAGCAAAGCGCGGCGCTCGGACTGCAGGAGAAGAAACCTGACCAGCGTTCCGAACCGGACGAAGCTTGCGATCGCCGGATGCGCGATGAGGCGCCCAGGCAAACGGTCGAGCGTCAACAGGACCACGGTGCCGGCGACGCCTGCCAGCGTCAGCCCACCGATGGCCAGGATCGCGGCCTGATTGGACACGCGCGACAGCAGCAACGGCAATCCGGCCACCATCAGCACGATCAGCCCGATCAATGCCGTGAAACGGTCGGCCGCAACGCCCTTGACCGCCTGCGGCCATTGCACGCCACGCTGGCGCAGCAGCCACATCCGCACCGCGTCCCCGCCGACCGACGACGGCAACACCTGATTGAACCAGAGGCTGATCATGAGGATGCGCCAGCCCGCGAGCCACTGCAGCGACACGCCGAGCGCGCGCATGATCAGCTCCCATCGGCCGTTGAGCACGAAGGTCTGGAAGAAGATCAGCGCCAGCGCGAGCGCAAACAGGAAAGGATCGACCGAGACGAGATGGCTACGCAACCGTTGCAGGTCGAGCCCGCGCGCGATGTAGACCAGCACGGCGATCGACAGCAGCAGCTTTACCGAAAACAGGGCCGCCTGTTTGAACCGCGACTGCATCTTGTGTCCGCCTCAGGATGCCGGATATTCCGCGCGACCGATGACGAGGTCGATCGCGGCCATCATCCAGAACTGGTGCGTGGTTTCGACAATGTTGTAGCTGCGGCTATCGACCCAGAAATTGACGTCGCCGAGATTGCGCAGAGGATTGTCAGCGTTCATCCCCGACAGCGCGATCACATCGAGCTTCATCGCCCTCGCCTGCGCAACCGCGTTGAGGATGTTCTTCGAGCGTCCCGACGAGCTGATCGCGACCAGGCAGTCGCCGGCACGGGCGTTCAGCCGCACGGCGTGCGCGATCCAATCCTCGAACCCGTAGTCGTTGGCAAGGCAGGACATCATGCTCGCGTCGCTGAAGCAGAGCGCAGGCACCGATGCGTTCTTCGCCAGATCGATCGCCAGATGCGAGGCGATGCCGGCCGAGCCGCCATTGCCGATGAAGATGACGCGGCCACCCTGCTCGCGCGTGCGCAACCAGGCGGCGCGGGTGGCGGAGATCCCGGCAAAAACGATGTCGTCGACCGCCGTCGCGCGATGGAGGCGCCCCACATAATCGTCGAGGAAAGCCTTGTGATCGGGATCGACGGACTCGGCGGGCATGGGCTGGCGGCTCGATTGCAACATGGCCGGGTGATACCGGCTATTACCAAGGATTGCAAAGGTATAATGCTTGCAAAGTCGGCGAGCGGCTGATAGTCGGCTTTCGAGTTTCACTTAACATTGGCGGGCCTGTTTCGCTGGGCATTCGCGTCACGGATGTTCCCCATGAAATGCATTGTCACTGGCGGCGCAGGTTTCATCGGAAGTCACCTCGTCGACCGCCTCCTCGATGATGGCCATGAGGTCATCGCGCTCGATAATTTCGTGATCGGCCGCCCCGAAAATCTGGCCTCGCGCGCCAATTCGAGCCAGCTGAAGGTCGTGCGGGCCGATGTCACCGACCTCGAATCGATCAAACCGTATTTCCACGGTATCGACTGGGTCTTCCACCTCGCGGCGCTGGCCGACATCGTCCCCTCGATCGAGTCCCCGATCCCGTATCATCGCGCCAATGTCGACGGCACGGTCAACGTTCTCGAGGCGGCGCGGCACGCGGGCGCCAAGCGTTTCGTCTACGCTGCGTCGTCATCCTGCTACGGCATTCCCGACGTCTATCCGACGCCGGAAAGCGCCGAGATCCGGCCGATGTATCCCTACGCGCTTACCAAGAATCTCGGCGAGCAGTGCGTTATGCACTGGTGCCAGGTCTACAAGCTGCCCGCGGTCGCGCTGCGCCTGTTCAACGTATACGGGCCGCGTCATCGCACCACCGGCACTTACGGCGCGGTGTTCGGCGTGTTCATGGCGCAGAAGCTCGCCGGCAGGCCCTTCACGGTGGTCGGCGATGGCGAGCAGACGCGCGACTTCACCTTCGTCAGCGACGTCGCGGACGCCTTCGTGACTGCCGCGCGCTCCGATATCTCGCACGAAATATTCAACGTCGGTTCGGACAACACCTACAGCGTCAACCGGTTGGTCGAGCTTCTCGGCGGCGACAAGGTCCACATTCCCAAGCGCCCGGGCGAGCCCGATTGCACCTACGCCGACATCACCAAGATCAAGCGAGTCCTGAACTGGACGCCGAAGGTGAAATTCGAGGACGGCGTCGCGACGATGCTGAAATCGATGGATCAGTACAAGGACGCGCCGCTGTGGACGGTCGACAAGATCGCCGACGCCACCAAGGACTGGTTCAAATATCTCGGTGACGACAAGGGCTCGCCGAAGGCAAGCTCTTGAACAGGTTCGCCGGATATCGTTGCTGCGAGTCGATCAATTTCGCGCCGGCCATTTGAGACCTACCGGCGCTTTGGGTAATTCACATGGGTAATGCACCGACAGACAAGCCGGCCGGCCATCCGGCACCGCACGAGAAGATCAAGACGATCGAGGAGCTCGGCGCGGTTGCGCGCGCTGCGCAGGCAAAGGGCCAGACCGTCGCGCTGTGCCACGGCGTGTTCGATCTGGTGCATCTCGGCCACGTCCGGCACATCCTGGCGGCGCGCAACGAGGCCGACGTGGTGATCGTGACCATCACCGCCGACCGTTTCGTCAACAAGGGCCCGGGGCGGCCGATCTTTCCGGAGAACATGCGCGCCGAGATGCTGGCCGCGCTCGGCACGGTCGATTGGGTCGGCATCAACCGGACCTCCAGCGCCGAGCCGGTCCTCGATACCGTGCGTCCCGACATCTACGTGAAGGGCTCGGACTACGAAAACCCCGAGGATGACGTCACCGGAAAGATCGCCACCGAGCGCGATGCGGTCGAACGTCATGGCGGGCGGATCGTCTTCACGCGCGACGTGACCTTCAGCTCGTCGTCGCTGCTGAACCGCTACTTCGACATCTACGACCCACCCTTGCGCGACTATCTCCAGAAGGTGCGTGAAGGCGGCGGCGCCGAACGCCTGCTGAGGCTGATCGACAAGATCCAGGACATGCACGTCGTGCTGGTCGGCGACACCATCATCGACGAATACCAGTACGTCACGGCGCTCGGGAAGGCTTCGAAGGAGAACATCGTCGCTACGCTGTTCAAGAATGGCGAGCAATTTGCCGGCGGCGTCATTGCCGCGGCCAATCACGTGGCGAGCTTCTGCAAGTCGGTGGAGATCGTCACGACGCTGGGCGGCAACGACTACCCCGAAGAGTTCATTCGCGCGCATGTCCGCCCGAACGTCACGCTGACGCCGATCCGCATCCAGGGCCGCCCGACGACGCGCAAATTGCGGTACGTCGAGATGGGCTATCTGCACAAGCTGTTCGAAGTCTACACGATGGACGACACGCCGCTGGACGAGAGCGCGCGCAAGGAGATCGACAAGGTCACCGCGGAACGCGCGCGCGGCGCGGACGTGGTCATCGTCACCGATTTCGGTCACGGCATGATCGCGTCCAGCACGATCGACACTTTGATCGCGAACTCCAAATTCCTGGCGGTCAACGCCCAGAGCAACAGCGGCAACCACGGCTACAATCTGATCACGAAATATCCACGGGCCGACTACGTCTGCATCGACGCGCCGGAAGCGCGCCTCGCCGCCACCGACAAGTTCAACGACATTGCATCGGTGATCCAGGACGGCCTGCACGGCAAGATCGATTGCGACAACATGATCATCACGCACGGCTCCTTCGGCTGTTACCCCTTCTCGTCGAAGACCGGGGTCGCGCGTGTGCCCGCTTTTACCAAGACCGTCGTGGACACGGTCGGCGCCGGCGATGCGTTCCTGACGATTACGGCGCCGCTGGTGGCGGCCGGCGGCAATATCGAGGACGTCGCCTTCATCGGTAACGCGGCGGGCGCGATCAAGGTCGGCATCGTCGGTCACCGCAGCTCGGTCGAAAAGGCGCCGCTGGTCAAATTCGTCACCGCGTTGTTGAAGTGATGCGAACGAGAAATTCGGAGAACGACAAGTGATTGATCAGAAATGGAACGTGATGGTCACCGGTGGCGCCGGCTATGTCGGCAGCGTGCTGGTTCCCCGGTTGCTGGCGGCCGGCCACATGGTCACGGTGCTCGACCTCTTCATGTACGGCGATGACGTCTTCAACGCCGTTCGCGACAATCCGAACCTGCGCCTGATCAAGGGCGACATCCGCGACGAGGCCGCGATCAACGAGGCCCTGCGCGGCAACAATGCGGTGATCCACCTCGCCTGCATCTCCAACGACCCCTCGTTCGAGCTGGATCCGGGGCTCGGCAAGTCCATCAACTACGACTGCTTCCGTCCGATGGTGCGCGCCGCGAAGAAGGCCGGCGTCAAGCGCTTCATCTATGCCTCCTCGTCGAGCGTTTACGGCATCAAGGACGAGGCCGAGGTGACCGAGGAACTGTCCTGCGAGCCGCTCACGGACTACTCCAAGTTCAAGGCGATGTGCGAGACCGACCTCGCCGACGAGGCCACGTCCGGCTTCGTCACCTGCACGGTTCGTCCGGCCACCGTCTGCGGCTACGCTCCGCGGCAGCGGCTCGACGTCGTCGTCAACATCCTGACCAACCTCGCGGTCAACACCGGCCGCATCCGCGTGTTCGGCGGAACGCAGAAGCGGCCCAATCTGCACATCGAGGACATGTCGGCGGCCTATCTTTTCCTGCTTCAGCAGGAAGACGCGAAGATCGACGGCAAGACCTACAATATCGGCTACGAAAACCACTCGCTGATGAAGATCGCCGACATCGTCAAATCGGTGGTCGGAAACAACGTCGACGTCGCCGTCGAGCCGACCGATGATCTGCGCTCCTACCACGTCTCCTCGGAGAAGATCCGCCGCGAGCTCGGATTTGCGCCGACGCACACCATCGAGCAGGCCGTGTCTGGCCTCGTGGACGCCTTCAGGGCCGGCCGCCTGCCGAACTCGCTGAGCGATCCCCGGTATTTCAACATCAAGATGATGCAGAACATCAGCCTGAAGTGAGCGGCGTGCGGATCGGCATCGATTTCGACAACACGATCATCTGCTACGACAAGGTCTTTGCCGCCGCCGCGCGCCAGCGTGGGTTGGTGCCGGAGGGCTGGGTCGGGCTGAAGACCGAGTTGCGGGATTTCTTGCGGTCCCGCGCCGGCGGTGAGCTGGCCTGGCAGGGGCTGCAGGGCTTCGTCTACGGCAAGGGCATTGGCGGCGCCGGGATCTATCCTGGCGTCCGCGAGTTCCTTGCGGCGTGCCGCAAGGCCGGCGCGAGCGTCTACATCGTCAGCCACAAGACCCGGTTCGGTCACCAGGATCCCGAGCGCGTCGATCTGCGCGAGGCGGCGCGCGGCTGGCTGAAGGGCGCGGGCCTCATCGACGTCGCCGATGCGGCGTTGGCGGCAGGCGATATCTATTTCGAGGACACGCTGGCGGCCAAGGTCGAGCGGCTCGCGAGCCTCAAGCTCGATATCTTCATTGACGATCTCGTCGATGTCTTCGAGCAGCCGCATTTTCCGAGGGCGACCCGATCGATCCTGTTCACGCAGTCGCAGCCTCCCCATCCCGCGCATTGCGAACCGATCGCGACCTGGGTCGATATCCACCGCGGAGTGTTCGCACAATGAGCGAGCCCGACCTGAGCGCGCAGGATGCGATCTCGATCGGCAGCCGCCTCTCCGGGGCACGGATCGTGGCCGCCCAACCGGCGCGGTCCGGCGGCAACAACCGGGTGTTTCGGCTGGAGATGGCGGAGGGTTCGCCCCTCGCCCTCAAGCAATATCCGTCCGACGGGCGCGATCGCCTGGGACAGGAATATGACGCGCTATCGTTTCTGTCGCGCCACGGTATCGTCTCGACGCCGCGCCCGGTCGCGAAGGACGCGGATGCGTTCTGCGCCTTGTATCAATGGTTCGACGGCGAAGCGGCGGTGCTGCGTCCCCAGAAAGACGATGCCGACCAGCTCGCCAATTTCCTGATCGAATTGCAGAAGCTGCGCGAGACCGAGGGTGCGCAGAATTTGCGGAACGCCTCAGCCAGCATCTTTTCGCCCGAGCAAGCCGTCGCCCAGTACGAGCAGCGTCTCGACGGCCTGAGGCGGGCCTCGGACGATCATCCGGACCTGCGCGCATTCATCGACGGCAGCCTGATTCCCAGCACGGCCGCCGCGATTCAGCGACTCCGTCAACGCTATGCGGAACTGGGCCGGGATCCCGCAGCGGACCTGGCACCCGCCCATCGCGCATTGAGCCCGTCGGATTTCGGATTGCACAACGCGCTGCGCACCGAAGATGGCAGGCTGCGCTTCATCGACTTCGAATATTTCGGCTGGGACGATCCGGTCAAGCTGGTGTCCGACACCGCGATTCACCCGGGCAGCGATCTGCCGGAGGCCAGCGCGAACCGATTGATCGAACGGCTCTCGCGCGCCTTCGAGGCTAGGGATGACGCGTTTGCGATCCGCCGTGACGTACTGTATCCTGTGTTCGGGGCGATTTGGTGCCTGATTGTCCTGAATGCTTATTTGCCGGAAAGCCGCTCCCGGCGCGCCCTGGCCGCGCAAGGAGGCGATCTGACGGTCCGCCTTGCCGGTCAGCTCGACAAAGCCCGCCGGCTCCATCAAACGATTTGCCAACGTGATCCAGATCTCACCCCACGCTGAAGCCGCCCTCACCTGCATGCTGGACGAGCGCAGTCTTTATTTGCGCCGCCTTGTCCTCGGTTCTGTCCGTTCGGCGGGACGCGGCCATGTCGGACCCGCCCTGTCGCTGATCGAGATGGTGCGCGTGCTCTACGACGACGTGCTGCGGATCGACCCGAACAACCCGCGTGATCCCGATCGCGACCGCGCGATCCTCAGCAAGGGACACGGTTGTCTGGCGCTCTATGCGCTGCTCGCCGATCGCGGTTTTTTCCCGCTGTCGGAGCTGGACGGCTTTTGCGGCCCCGACAGTATTTTGGGCGGACATCCCGAATACGGCATGGTGCCGGGCGTCGAGGCGTCGACCGGTGCGCTCGGACACGGCCTGTCGATCGGCGTCGGCCTTGCGCTCGCCGCCCGCATGCGCGAGCGCAGCTACCGGACCTTCGTCCTGCTCGGCGACGGCGAGATCAACGAGGGATCGGTGTGGGAGGCCGCCATGGGCGCGGCCAAGCACGGGCTCGATAATCTGGTCGCGATGGTCGACTACAACAAGCTGCAGAGCTACGGGCCGACCGACTACGTCCTGCCGCTGGAGCCACTCGCGGACAAATGGCGCAGCTTCGGCTTCGCCGTGCAGGAGCTCAACGGCCATGACGTCGGCGCCCTGCGCACCGTCCTGAAGCAGGTCCCGGCCGTTCCGGGCAAGCCCACCGCGATCATCTGCCATACCGTCAAGGGCAAGGGTCTGCCGGCTGCAGAATCCAACGCCGATTGGCATCACAAGAACAAGCTGACCGACAGCGAGCTCGACGCCATCCGCGTCGCCGTCGGCGATTTTTGATCGGCTCCCCATGCGCAACACCGCCATGAACATGGTCCACAAGCTCGCCGCGCGCGACGAGCGTGTGCTCTACATCGGCTCCGATCCTGGCGCCGGCACGCTGCGTGCGATGAGCAAGGAATTTCCCAAGCGCCATCTGATCGAGGGCATTTCGGAAGCGCACATCATCGGCATGTCGGCAGGCCTCGCGATGGAAGGCTTCGTGCCTTACGTCAACACCATCGCGACTTTCCTCACCCGCCGCTGCTACGAACAGGTGGCCGTCGATCTCTGTCTGCACAATCTGCCGGTGCGGCTGATCGCCAATGGCGGCGGCCTCGTCTATGCGCCGCTCGGCCCCACGCACCAGGCGATCGAGGACATCGCCATCATGCGCGCGCTGCCGAACATGACGGTGGTCTGCCCGTGCGACGCCGACGAGGCCGCGCGACTGATGGACAAGACGCTCGACTGGACCGGGCCGATCTACATCCGGCTCGGCAAGGGCGGCGACGCGATCGTCTCCAAGGCCGAGCACGGTTTCGAGATCGGCAAGGCCATCCTGATGCGGCCGCCCGGCGACGTTCTCATGGTGACCACCGGCATCATGCTTCAGCGCGCCATTGCCGCAGCTGACCTACTGGCCGCGCAAGGCATTCGCGCCGGCATCCTGCACATGCACACCGTGAAGCCGTTCGACACCGAAGCGCTGCTGCAGGCGGTTCGCGGCGTCAAGCTCGTGGCAACACTGGAGGAGCACGTGCCCTCGGGCGGCCTCGGCAGCGCCGTTGCGGAGGCCTTGATCGACAAGCTCGGTTCAAGCCTGCCGGCGATGCTTCGGTTGTCGCTGCCGGACCGCTTCATGCACAATTACGGCTCGCAGGACTCCCTGCTGAAGAAGCACGGGCTTTCCGCAGCCGCGATTGCAACCTCGATCGAGCGCGCGCATGCCGCCTCGCACACCCCCTCTCCTCAACTCCACTCCACCTGACGGGTCACATGTACGACGTTCGATATTCTTATCTGCTCGAGCAATTCTCCGACCCCGCCCCGATCCTGGCCGAAATCGGCCGGCTGGTGGCGACCGGTGACTTCACCCTTGGCAAGCCGGTTGCCGAATTCGAGAAGCGCTTTGCCGAACTGATCGGCGTGCGCCACGCCATCGGCGTCGGATCCGGCACCGATGCTCTCAAGCTGCCGCTCAAGGCACTCGGCATTGGTCATGGCGATGAGGTCATCACCGCCGCCAACACCTTCATCGCCACCGTCGGCGCCATCGCGGAGACCGGCGCGACGCCGGTGCTGGTCGACTGCGACGATTCCTTCTGCATGAACGTCGACCAAGTCGAAGCCGCCATCACTGAGAAGACCAAGGCGATCATGCCGGTTCAGTTGACCGGCGAGGTCACCGACATGGGCAAGCTGATGCCGATCGCCCAGCGTCACAACCTGCCTGTCGTCGAGGACGCCTGCCAGGGCATCTTGTCGGAGTTTGCGGGCAAACGCTCCGGCACCCACGGCATCGCAGCCGGCTTCTCCCTGCACCCGCTCAAGAACCTCAACGTCTGGGGCGATGCCGGCGTCGTCGTCACCAATGACGACGGCATGAACGAGAAGCTCCGCCTGATCCGCAATCACGGCATGAAGAACCGCGACGAGATCGCGATCCTCGGCTGCAATTCGCGGCTGGATTCGCTCCAGGCCGTCGTCGGCAACTGGCTGATCGGCCAGACCAGCGAAATCACGCGGCGCCGGATCGAGAATGCGGCCTATTACGACGCCGGCCTTGCCGGCCTGCCCGGCCTGCGCGTTCCGCCGCGCCGTCCCAACGTGAAGCACGTCTATCATCTCTACATGGTGTTCGCCGAGCGGCGCGACGAGCTCTACAAATACTGCCTGGACAACGGGGTCGAGGCCAAGATCCATTATCCCATCCCGCTGTATCAGCAGGAAGGCCTGAGGCATCTCGGTTACGCGCCCGGCGCCTTCCCGGTTACCGACCGCCACGCCAAGGAAGTCATCAGCTTCCCCGTCGACCAGCATCTGACGCGCGCACAGCAGGACCGCGTCATCGAGACTGTCAGGACGTTCTGCCATGGACGCTGACACCGGCCGCCGGCGGATCGGTTACGTCAATCTTCCCGCGCAATTCGAGGAAGAGCGCGCCGAGATCATGCAGGCGGTGGAAGGTGTATTCCAGCGCGGCGATTTCATCGGCGGCGCGGCAGTCGGAAAGCTCGAGGAGGAATTGTCGGCCTATCTCGGCTCGCCGCATGTGGTGACGCTGAATTCCGGCACCGACGCGCTGATCCTCGCCTTGCGGGCGCTCGACATCGGCCCCGGCGACGAGGTCATCACCCCGCCGAACTCGTTCGTGGCATCGACCGCCGCGATCATCGCAGTCGGCGCCACGCCTGTCTTTGCGGACGTGCTGCCGGACCAGAACATCGATCCGGCCGCGGTCGAGGCCGCCGTCACGGCGCGCACCAAGGCGATCATGCCGGTACATCTGACCGGGCGCATGGCCGACATGGCCCCGCTGGTGGCGATCGCGGACAAGCACGCGCTCGCCGTGATCGAGGACAGCGCCCAGGCGGTCGGCTCGACCTATGACGGCCGCATGAGCGGCACCATGGGAACGTTCGGCTGCTTCTCCGCCCATCCTCTGAAAAATCTCAATGCCGCCGGCGATGCCGGCTTCCTCGTCACCGCCGACGCCGAGCTCGCCGCACGAATCCGCCGGCTGCGCAATCACGGCCTGATCAACCGCAGCGACGTCCAGGAATGGGGCATCGTGTCACGGCTCGACACGCTCCAGGCCGAGGTGCTGCGGATCCGCCTGCGCAACCTGCCCTCCGTGATCCAGCGCCGGCGGCGCAACGCCGCGCAATACCGCGCCGAGCTCGCAGGGCTCCCTCTGTTCATTCCGCCCTGCCGCAACATCGAATTCAACACCTTCCATACCTTCGTGGTGCAGACCGACCGCCGCAACGACTTCCAGAAATATCTCGCCGACAAGGGCATCGAGACCGCAATCCACTATCCGGTCCCGATCCACCTGCAGCCGGCGGCGGCCCATCTGGGCCACGGCCGCGGCGCGTTCCCGGTGACGGAACGGCAGGCGGATCAGATCCTCACGCTGCCCATCAACCAGTTCCTGTCGGCCGCCGATATCAGCTATATCTGCGCGACCGCCCGGGAGTATTTTGCATGACGGATACGGACTTCCTTCAGGCCGATGAGCAGGCGCTGGCGCAACGCTTCATCGACAACGGCTTCGTCACCACGCCGGCCGACGATCGCGCCGGGCTCGATCGGATCCAGCGGCGCGCCGCCGAGCTCGCGGCGGATTATCTGAAGCTGCCGCACAGCAACGATCCCTACGCGATGCTCGACAGCATCCACACGCGGGTGAGCGTCGACGATCTCAACGGGCTGCGGCTCCACGTCTTCAACGGCCTCAACGCCGAGCCCTGGTTCCGGCCGACCTATTTCCGTCTGGCGCGCTCGACGATCGAAACCATCGTCGGCAACGAGCTCTGCATGCAGCGCCGCGTCAATCTCAGCATCCAGATGCCCGGTGACGATTCCTCGCTGCTCGCCACCCATTCCGATGTCTGGTCGGGCGATTCGCCGTTCGAGGTCGTGGTGTGGGTGCCGCTGGTCGACGTCCACCGCACCAAAGCGATGTACCTGCTGCCGCCGTCGCTGAACGGCAACATGCAGGACCGGATGGCTGACTTGCGCAGCGCCGAGGAACTGTACAAGACGATCAAGCCGCACGCGACCTTCATCGAGATTCCCTACGGTCACGTGATGCTGTTCAACCAGACTCTGATGCACGGCAACCGCGTCAACGAGGAGCCCGGCACGCGCTGGAGCATGAACTGCCGCTTCAAGAGCATCATGTCGCCCTACGCGGACAAGCGCTTCGGCGAGTTCTTCGAGCCGATCCTGCTGCGCCCGGCGACGCGGGTCGGCATGCAATACAAGCTGCCGGGAGGCTTCCATGCCTGAGCGAGCCGGCCATCGCGGCTATATCGGCGCCCGGCCGCTGAACGGCAGCCGTACCCCGCAGCACGTCCAGAACATCGTGATCCGCGACTACGCGCGGCGGAAGAACCTGCAATTTCTGCTCAGCGCCGTCGAGCACATCATGCCCGGCAGCTACATGGTGCTCGAGGACATCCTGGACGAGCTGCCCCGCCTGAACGGCATGATCCTCTACAGCATCTTCATGCTGCCGCCCGACGAGGCGCGGCGGCTGCAGATCTACGACCGCGTGCTGCGCGAAGGCTGCGACCTCCACGCCGCGGTCGAGGAGATCACGCTGTCGTCGCAGAAAGACATCCAGGCCGTCGAGGACATCCTGCTGGTCAACAAATACGCGACCATCCTGTGACGATGGCGCGGACCGATTGACGATCATGGCCGAGATCAACCTGCTCCAGCCGATGCACGCGTCGACCAGGCGGAACTACGTTCAGCGCGTGGTCGAGCACGACAAGGCGGAATCCGCCACCGTGGCGCGGCAATGGGGGCGCGACTATTGGGACGGCGACCGGCGCTATGGCTATGGCGGCTATCGCTATGACGGACGCTGGCGCCCGCTCGCCCAGACGCTGATCGATCGCTACGGCATCAAGCCCGGCATGAGTGTGCTCGATGTCGGCTGCGGCAAGGGCTATTTGCTCTACGAGTTCACCCAGCTCGTCCCCGACCTCACGGTCGCCGGCATCGACATCTCCGACTACGGCATCGCCAATGCCAAGGAGGAGGTGCGGCCGCAGCTCCAGGTCGGCAGCGCCGTCGAGCTCCCCTACCCCGATCACAGCTTCGATCTCGTGGTGTCGCTCGGCGTGCTGCACAATCTTCCGCTCGAGGACGTCTTCCGGGCCGTGGCGGAGATCGAGCGCGTCGGACGGGGCGCATCGAAATATCTGATGGTCGAATCCTTCCGCAACGAACGCGAGAAGGCGAATTTGCTCTACTGGCAGCTCACCTGCCTGAGCTTCCACGGTCCGGAAACCTGGGCCTGGATCTACGACAAATGCGGGTACCGGGGCGACCATGGGTTCATCTTCTTCGAATGAGGCGACGAGCCCACGCCGGCCGACGTCGCTGCGCGCGCAAAATCCCGAAGTCTATTATTCGGACGACGCCATCGTCACGGCCGATGACGCCACGATCGCGGAGCTGAAGCGCATCGCCGCCGGCAACCCGCGTCTGCGCAGCCGGCTGTGCACGCACCCCGATCCCTCGTCCGGCCTGCACGAGATGCTGATCGTGCATCATCGCGAGGCCTATGTGCGGCCCCACAAGCATTTTGGCAAACCTGAATCGTTTCACCTGATCGAAGGCACCGCACAGGTCGTGATCTTCGAGGACGACGGCCGCATCCGCGACGTGCTGGAAATGGCGCCATATGGCCAGGGTGCCCTGTGCTATTACCGGATGCCCGAACAGGTCTACCACTCGATCCTGATCACCTCGGAGTGGCTGGTGTTCCACGAAACCACCGCCGGTCCGTTCGATCCCTCCCGTACCGCATTTCCCGACTGGGCCCCCGATGGCAGCGACGCCGCCGAGGTCCAGGACTACGTCACACGGATTGCCACGCTCGCCGCGGAGCATCTGGCGAGGAAATAGCCTCCGACCGTCCCTGCACGACGATCCCGCCGCGAATGATCGAGGACGACACCAGCCGATGAAGCCGCCTGCAAAAGCACTGGTTACTCTGGCCAAGCTCGCCGTCTCGGTCGGTATCCTCGTATTGTTGTTGCGGTCTCAGGATTTGTCGTCCCTGCAAGCCGATCTTCTCGCTGTCAAACTGGACATGCTGGCGCTCGCGGTGCTGCTGCTGTTTGTCCAGACCTTCGTGCTTTGCCACCGCTGGATCCTGATCCTCCGCGCCATCAACGTGCCGCTGGATTGGCTGCCCGGCTGGCGCATTCTCATGGTCAGCACCTTTTTCAACCAGGTGCTGCCCGCAGGCGGCGACGCGGTCCGGATCTGGATGCTGCGGCGGCATGGCGTGCAATGGTCGCCGACCATCAGCAGCATCGTAGCCGATCGGTTTCTTGCGCTGCTGGCGCTTGGTGCCGTCATATTGGCAGGAATGCCGTTCCTGCTGCAACGGATCAGCGACAGCTCGCTGCTGTTCGCGATCATCATCGTTCTCGTCATTGCGTGTTTCGGCCTCATCGCTCTGCTCACGCTGGATCGCTGGCCGCCTCGCATCATCGCCGCCCTGCCGGCCGGGATCGTGCAATTCACGATGCTGGTCAGGGCTCCGCTGGCGGCCGAAGGACGCGGAACGCTGATGGCGGCCGCCGTCATCATCCATCTGATCACGGTCGCGGCTTGCTATGTCCTTGCGACCGGCCTCGACGCGCCGCTCTCCCCGCTCGATGCTTTCGTTCTTGTTCCGCTTGTCATTCTGTCGTCCGCGGTTCCGATCTCGATCGGAGGATGGGGCGTGCGAGAAGGCGCAATGGTTGCCGCGCTCGCCCTCGCCGGGATCGCATCCGACAAGGCGCTTGCCATATCGGTTTTGCTCGGCCTTGGCGGCCTGATCGTCGGACTGTTCGGTGGGCTGGTATGGCTGATCGCGCCTGAGCGCGCCAATTTCAGCGCCGACGAGGCGCGCGGCATTGCCAAGCCCGCCGACGTCACACCCATCTAGCAACGACAAAGATGACTATCCTTCAAGCCTTTCATCCTGCAGCCAATCGACCGAGCCCCCTTCAGTCGATCTGCGCTTTTTTCGTCGACGCGACAGCGGATTAGACAAAGCAATGACAATTAACCAAGCGAATTTGCGCACCGGTCTCGAGGCGCTGTGGTGGCGCGTCCTCGTCTTCGCGCCGGCCGCTGCTTCCATCTGGTACCTGAACCGGACGGGAACGTACCGAACACTGATATTCGACGGGGGCTGGACAACGCGATTTTACGTCGTCGCCTGGATCGTCCTGACGCCATATCTCGGCTGGTTCATCATGGCGGCCGGCCGCCTGACGTTTTCCCTCATCAAGCACGAACCCGCTCAGCGCGTGGACGAATTTTTCGTTGGCGCGGCCACGCTGATGCTGATGGGATTTGGGCTTGGCGCGCTTTCCCTTCTGTATCCGCAGATTGTTCTTGGGTCTGCGATCGCGGTTCTCTGGTGGGACACCCTCACCTTCAAGGCGTCGCGCAAATTCGCCGTGACCTTGCCGCTGATCGCGATGTCGATACTGGGCCTTTGGCTTCTGGTGACGGTGTTTCTCGATCGTGCCGTCATGCCCGACGTCATTTCGACCGACGTTCCGCAGCTCTACGCACCGTATCTTGCCGAAGTTGCGAGAAATCACAGCATCTGGCTTGCGGCCGACAATCCCATCTTCTCCGACTTCGAGATCGGCCACGGTAACGGACTGCACTTGCTGCTGGCGACGTTTCTACCTCCTCACGTCGCCCAGATCATCTCATTTCTCTACTTCGTCGGCATCGCCGCGGTCATTTTCGAGCTCGCCCGCATTGTTGTGCCGTTGCGGGCTCTCGGACGGTCGTGGGAGGACGCAATGACACCGATTGCGCTCGGCCTGGCCGTCCTCGGGCTTGCGTGGCCGCGTACGATGCCAAGCGTCAAGGCCGGCCTCCACATCATGGAGTTCGGCAAATATCATCTTCAGACGGCGGCGTTCTTCGTCTATTTCCTGCTGGTCGTCATTCGCTCTTCCCAAAGCCGCGACAGGTTTGCCGCCGGCATCTGCGGCCTTGCCGTCGCCGCCTCCTATCCGCTGTACGTCTCGCTCGTCTTCGTGATCTCATCGCTGGGCGTGTTCACCAAGACGATTCAACGAGACCGCCCCGGCCTCGTCACCAGCGTCCTGCTGGGTTTGGGAGCGCTCACGGGATGCATTCTCGCGTTCTCCGTCAATTACTTCTATCTCGGAATTCCAGCGACAAATCCATATTCGCTTTTTCGGCGTATCGTGGCGATCGAGCGGTTTTCGCAGTTCGGCAGCCTCGACATTCTGGATTATTTCGTGCTGGCGCAGTCGCTGGAGGTCAGCGACTTCCTGAGCAAAGCTGGAGTCGTCGCCTTCCTCAGACAGGCCAGGTCGGTTCTCACGGTCGCTTTCCTCATCGTGGTGGCGATCTCCGCCGTCGCGTTCGCCGAGTCAAAGCTCCGTCGCGATCGACCGGATGGCGCGAAGTTGCCGCCGCTGCCCAATCCTGCAGGTCTCTTCATCGTTGTCGCCTACGTTGCCAGCGTCCGTCTGCTGGACATGACGCTGAACATTCCCAGCCTGATCAGACTGTCCATTCACGTGAACGCGCTGTTCCCGCTTGCGACCGCCGGGATCGCTTGCTGGGGCCTGGTTCTGTTACGGCGGTTCGGGCTTGCCTGGTTCTCGGGACGCTTGGCTCCCTCTGCCGTGCTCGTGGCGCTTTTGGCCACGTGCGCCTGGATGACCACCACCTATCCCTGGCAGACCTTCAGGGATGACCGGGCCATCGCTTTTGTGCAGGGCCGTCCACTCGATCAGATGCCTCGTGTCAGCCAGAATTGGCAGCGCTGTGACGAGCTGCAGCAATCAACCGGCGCAGATCGCATTCTCGCCCTCAATGGCTACCGCGCGATGGTGCCCTGCTATTTCTCGCCGCTGCTCACGCGCGGCAAAGTCATCCACACCTATGAAAGCGACGTCGCGCGCGACTTCAGGAAGATCGCACTAGGAACCGCCGACACGGCAGAGGCCGCCCTTCGGGCGCTCGGCGTCAAGCTGTTCTATGTCCAGAAGCAGAATTGCGATTTCTGGCTCAACGGCTTCTCCGACCTCTTTCGGGGGGCTGAGCTGGAGAAGCGATTCGCCCTTCACAGCGAGACTCCGAACTACTGGATGTTGACGTGGAGGGATGGCGATCAAACATTGAGTCCCCAAGTCGAGGCCGGCATTTCCGCACTACGGACGAGGTCGAAAGAAATCTACCAGGAGGCTTACGGCATAGAGCCGTTTGAGGTGGTCAAGCACCGTTCTGTCCCCAACGGTAAGCGAGCAGACATCAAAGCCCTCGATCAGGTCTTCACCTGCCACTAAGTCGTGCTTCGCTCCGATCTCGTTGGTTCCGCGCATGTTCGGCAAGACGGAAGCCCGCGGCGAAGGCCACGGGTGCCAGCTTCAGAGGACCTCCGGGGCTTGTGAATAGCCCGCCCGGGGCAACTTAAGAATTGTGGCACGGCCTGCGGCGCTATATAGGCTTCAACTGCGCCGCGTATCGCCTGGGCGCCGCTGTTCCCTTGCCTTTCCTGCAAAGAGTCAAAGCCGTGACCGACCATTGCCGCCTTTGCCATTCGACCAACCTGCGTCCGGTCATCGACCTCGGACTGATGCCGATTGCACATCGGCTGCGGCATAGCCGAAACGAGCGGGAGGAACGGTATCCGTTCGAGGTGCTGGCCTGCGGCGATTGCGGCCTGCCCCAGATCGTCAAGCCGATCGATCCCGACATTCTGTACCGCCAGTTCAACTACAATTTCAGCAGCTGGAAGCCCGAACCGCACCAGGTGGACGAGCTCGACACCATCGCGAAATTCTCGAAGCATCAGTCGGTGTTCGAGATCGGGTGCAATGACGGCCTGTTCATGGACAGGCTACGCGAGCGCGGCACCAAGGTCATGGTCGGCGTCGAGCCCAATCCGGTGTCGGGCAAGATCGCTCGCGAGCGCGGCATCAAGGTCTATGCCGACATGCTCAGCCCGGAGATGGCCCACGACGCAGTCGCTCAGTCCGGCAAATTCGACCTCGTCATATCGCGCCAGGTGCTCGAGCACATCGTCGATTTTGAGAACTTCTTCGCCTGCGTGAAGATCGCGCTGAAGGAGGATGGGCTGCTGTTCATCGACGTGCCCGATTTCGCGCCCGGCTCGGCCGTTGGAGATCTCTCCGTGCTCTGGGAAGAGCACGTCAGCTATTTCACCGAGCCGACCCTGCTCGCGCTACTGGCGCGCCATGGCTTCGAGGCGGTGTCCGTGAAGAAATACAATTTCAGCGGCGGCAGCCTCGCGATCGCGGCCCGCCGTGCCGCAGGCACGGTGAAGGTGCCGCCTGCGCCATCCGGCGTCGGCGAGAAATTCGGTCAGCGCGCAAGAGAGTATGGCGCACGTCTCCGCCCGATTCTCGCGAAAGCTCGCGCGAGCGGTGCCGAGATCGCCATCTACGGCGCCGGCTGCCGCGCCTGCACCTTCACCAACGCCCACGAGCTGGCGGATCTCGTCGACGTCTCGGTCGACGATCAGAAAGAGCGCCAGGGGCTGTTCCTGCCCGGCACCGGCATTCCGATCCGCTCGCCCGACGACCTTGCCGGCAAGTCGGGGCCGCTGGTCTGTCTTCTCGCCGTGAACGAGGAGAACGAGGCCAAGGTCAGCAGCCGGCTGCGCGAGGCCGTGAAGCGCCCGCTGCAGATCGTTTCGATCTTCGCGCCCTCCGACATCTGGAGCGAGCTCGATCGCCTCGAGGCGGCGCTAAGGTCGCAGCATGGCTGAGGACAAGCTCTTCAACTATTACGAACGTCAGGATGTTCTGCCGACGTTCGGGAATTTCAAGTCGGCCGCCGAGCTCGAGGCCTACGCCAGCCAGCGGCGCGAGCTGTTTTCGGATAAGCTGATGCTGCCGCCACGGCTGTTCCGAAATGCCGAGGTGCTCGAATTCGGCCCCGATTCCGGCGAGAACGCACTGGTGTTTGCCGGCTGGGGCGCCAACATGACGCTCGCCGAACCGAACAGGCATGCACATCCGAAGATCGAGGCCTATTTCGCGCATTTCGGCTTGACCGAACCTCTCCGCAAGCTTGCACTGGCTGATGTCGAGGGCTTCGGCAGCGACCGCGGTTTCGACATCATCGACGCCGAAGGCTTCATCTACACCGTGCAGCCCAGCGAAAAGTGGCTCGGCATCTTCCACCGCCTGCTCAATCCGGACGGTTACGCCGTCGTGTCCTACTACGAGCGGTATGGCGGCTTCTTCGAGCTCGCGCTCAAGGCGATCCATGCGGCCGGCAAGGCATTGACCGGTCGCGCCGCACTCGTAACGGCGAAGATGCTGTTCGAGGCGAAGTGGAACAGCATCCCGCACACGCGCAGCTTCGAATCCTGGCTGATGGACGTGCTGGAAAATCCGTTCGTTCGGCATCGCTACTTCCTCGATGCGGCCGCCTTGTGCACGGCGGCGCATGAACAGGGATTCGACGTCCATTCGGCATGGCCCGCCTACCGCGACAGCCTGGACATCTACTGGCACAAGAAGGTCCTGCCCGGCGACGAGAAGCTGCGTCGCGCCGCACGTCACCTCGACCGCAGCCGCCTGAGCTTCCTCGGCGGGCGAAAGCTCTATCTGGTCGGCAAGGCCGATGCAGTGCAGGCGATCTCGGCATCGATCGAGGCGCTGGTCCTCGACGTCGATGCGATGATCGACGATCCCTTCGGCGAGAGCCTGCCGCGCGTGGTCGCGGGCCTCGCGTCCCTGCGCGAGACGATCCGGACGAGCGACATTCTCGCCGACGATGCTGCCGACATCGAAGCCATGATTGCGACGCTCGACAGTTTCCATCGCATCTTCGGCGCGATCGGGCGACGGGATGCGTCCGCGGTCGCCGCCCTCACCCAGTCGGATCCGGCGTTCATCAACACCTGGGGACAGCCGGCGCATTTCCTCGTCGTCCGGAAGCGCTTCAAGGGATCGTAGCCAGTGAGGCCAGGCATTGGCATCATCGGAACGGGCATGGTCGGCCAGATGTGCCACCTCGCCAATTTCGCAGCCAATCCCGCCTGCCGTGTCGTCGCGATCGCCGATCTGCGGCCGGACCTCGCTGCAGCCGCCGCGCAGAAATTCGGCATCCCCCAGGTTTACAGCACGCATCGCGAGTTGCTCGCAGACAGCGCGGTGTCCGCCGTCGTCGTCGTGACGAAGCGTCGCGCCACCGGCCCGATTGTCCTGGACGCGCTGAACAGCGGCCGGCACGTGCTCTCGGAAAAGCCGATGGCCTACACGACGGCCCAGGCCATTTCGCTGGTCGAAGCTGCGCGGCAGCAAAGCCTCGTCTACAGCATCGGCTACATGAAGCGTCATGATGCCGGTGTGGCGCGGGCGCTGCAGGTGCTGACGCGCTTGCGCGACGACCGGTCGCTCGGACGCATGGTCCGGGCAAGAGGCTGGTGCTTCGGCGGCGACACGGGCCGCTCGCACGATAATTTCGTGATGACCGGCGAAGCGCGGCCGGACGGGCTCGAGCTCTGGCAGGATGGTCCCGACTGGATGCCGCGCGCGATGCGTCCCGGCTACGACAATTTTCTGAACGTCTTCAGCCATATCATCAATCTGGCGCGCTACCTGCTCGGATCGTCGCCAACGATTGCCGAAAGCACGGTCGAGACTTCGGGAGCCGCACGCATCACCCTCGATTTCGACGGCATCACCTGCACGCTGGATCTCGTGAACGGGTCGGAGGGTGCCTGGCGCGAGGGACTGACGTTCGATTTCGAGCGCGGCGCGGTGACCCTGGAATTGCCTCCACCCTTTGCCGAGCACGAGGCGGAGGTCATCATCGATCACGATGGTCAGAGCACGCGACTGACGGGTGAAGCGAGCTGGGCGTTTCGGCGCCAGGCCGACGCCTTCGTTTCCGACATCGCGTCGCACGCCATACCTCTGGCCTCCGGCGAGGATTCGGTGACCGACATCGCGCTTGCGGAGACGGTCTGGAAACAGCGGGCTAGCGGCTAGGCGCGGCGCTCTTGCTGGCGCCGTCGAGCGGCAGGATGCCGGCGATCGGGCCGACCGTGATCGTGACCTGCGCAAGCTGAGCCAGAAACTCCGCAACATCGCAGCGCGCCAGCAACCGGCATTCGTAGTATTTCCGCACCAGGGTCTGGTTCGGCGCGGCTCCGGGGCCCGGTTGGAACGAGATCGTCGCCTGCGGCCCCGAGGGATCGAAATGATGGAATGCGCTTCCCGGCGCCTTCCTCGCCTCGTCCATTCCCTGGAGGATGTCCGGCCGCTCCGCACGCAGCGCAAATCCGAAAAAGGGCTGATTGCCCCAGGCAAGACGGAGCATGCCGGTGACCTCGGCGAGGCCGAACGGCACATGCCGAGACGGGTAGTCGAAAAAGCCGTCGTCGAGCGCATAAACCGTCGCGGCGGGCTGGACCCGGCCGGCAAGGTCGCGCGCCAGCGCCTCCTGCTTCAGCGTTCTCGCTTGCATGAAGACGTAGTCGCTCCACAACATGCCGATCGACGTGACCAAGCCCAACCCGAACATGACCGCAAAGGCGGCGCCGGGGGTGATCCAACGTTCGGCTTGCCGCTTGAACGCAAGTAGCGTCAGCGCCGCCGGCAGGCCGAACAACAACAGATGACGGCTCTCGTAGAAATGCGTGGATGACGGCCGCAGGCCGGCGATCAGATAGGGCGATGATAGTGCGAGGAACAGAACCACGGCGAGCACGAGCGGCAAGGCGATCGCGAGCCTGGACGTGGTCGGCTTCGCGGTGGAACGCAGCAACAGCAAGACGATGCCGACGAGCACCGCGGCCAGGATGAACAGCGCCGGGACCTGGATTGCCGCGCGGATCGCGCGGGCCAGGACGTCCCTGTAGCCGGTCACGAAAAATACCCACCATCCCCTTGCCAATTCGCCGAGCGTGGGGAAATGGGCGTCATAGTGTTGCGTGTACACGCCGATCCGTTTGAACCAGATATTGAGCGTGCCCCAGTAGGTCAGGGGAAGCACGATCAATTCCGGATAGCCGAGGGCGCAGCGCCAGGCTGCGAACCAGGTGCGACGAACGAAGCCGTCCGCCGCACGCCCGCCCCGCCATATCGCGACGTAGAGACCGAGCACCACGAAGGCATAGAGCACAATCGTCGAGTTGAGCGCGAAGCTCAGCAGGAACACGAGCGCACTGGCCAGGCGAAGCAGCACACGCCGCAGGCCGCTTGCGCTGAAGGCCAGTGTCAACAGCCCTGCACCGACGAACAGGAGCCCGAAGCTGAAGACGTAGACCGCGTTCGCCTTGCCCGCCCAAAGCTGGTAGCCCGGATAGGTCCAGACGATCAGCGCGAAACCGACCGCCTCGGCGCGGTCGAGCAGACTAAGACGCGTTGCCGTCAGCGCCAGCGATGTCGCGCCGAAGACGATTCCGGCGAACGCCAGCGAGACCATCACGGCAACAGGGGCGCCGGTCCAGTTCGCGAACGTGTCGTAGCTGTAGAAAATCGGATGACCGGCGCCGTTGAGCAGGAAATCGATGTCGATGAAATAGTCCGCACGCGGCTTGAGCACCAGCCAGTCGTCCATGAAGAGACCGTCATTCAGGAGCATCGGCGCATGCGCAGCCAGCAAGACGACGAGGAGGACGACTATCGCACGCAACAATGGGGACATCTCGGACGGAGGAACGGCATCGCCGGCAAGGATTCGCACGCCCAGGTGACGTCCGCAAGAGCGACCATGACGGGCTCCCTTGACCCGAAAAATACGACCTCCTATAGACTTTTGCTCTGGCTGGGCCTGAGAGGCGTCCGGGACGATTTTCCGCAATGAACATGCTACCGGGCCCGGCGCAAGCCGCTGCGATTGGTCTCAGCGTCGCGCTGCCGCTGCTGCTGCTGTGCTACGCGCGCATCGCCGCCACCGGCGGATCCGGCCGCCGCTTCCGGCTCGGCTGCGTCAGCGTCATCGCACTTTACGCGATCGCCTGCATCGCGCTCCCCGGTCAACGCCATTTCGACGACGTGCTTGGCGGTCTGTTCCTGTTGGCGACGGCGATGATGTTTTGCTACATCCTGTTCAGCCTGCTGGCCTGGGGCTTTACGCTGACGCTGCTCACCGCACTCGTCCAGGCCGGGCGTCCCCTCACTCTGGAGCAATGGGCCGTCGCCTATATGCAGGGCGGAGATCTCGGCACCTTCACCCACAACCGTCTGAAGCTGCTCGTCGGCGCGGGGATGGTGATCACGGCAGACGGCCGGCTGGCCCCAACGGCCAAGGGCGTGGCGGTCGCGCGTCTCGTCAAATTCGTCCGTCTGTCGACTGGACTTGAGTGAGCGGTTACGATGTCCTTCGTTGTCGGACTCTTCGCCGCCGTCACCTTCGCCTTGCTGGCGCCCGCCTTGCAGTTGATGGCCCGCGCTCGCGGATGGACGCTTGGAGCCGTGATGCTGCTCGCGATCGCCGCGGTCGTCACCCATTGTCTCGGTGTGATGCTCGGAATCCTCGTCGTCCCGCAATTCCAGTACTGGGACGCCGCGTCGATTTTCGGGTTTTGCGTCATGGGCTACGTCTTCGCTTTTGGCGCGGTGTACAAGTCGGTCTCCCTGGACATTCTGCTCGGCCTCATCAATCGGCCTGAGCAAAGGGCTCCGCTTTCGGACATCGTCGAACGGCAGGTTCCAGCTCTGTTCCAGGGACGGATTGGGAATCTGGTCGACGGCGGGCTGGTCGAACCGGTGGATTCGCACTTCGCCGCGACCGCCGCGGGGCGCGCCACGGCAGGCCGCGTCGGGCGACTGCGCCGCGCCTTCGGCATCGGCGATACCAGTCTCTACGATTTTTCCGATTAGTTGCGCGGAACACACACATCGCCGGATTCATGCCGGTTGTGCGGGGCATATCTGCGGGCCCCTTATTGTTCGCCCGGCTGAGATGACCTAGAGTTGCGCTGGGGTTCCACCAGTAAAGAGTGGCCGGCAACGGGCGGCATAAGATGACACCTTCCAGGGCGGCAAAAAGGCTTACGATCGTCATTCCTGCGCTGAACGAGCAGGACAAGATCGCCGACACCATCGACGGCGTGTTGCCGCTCGCCCGCGAGCTGCTTGACGATTTCGAGATTTTCCTGATCGACGACGGCAGCACCGACGCCACCGGCGCGATCATGGACGAGTTTGCGGCCAGCGAGCCCCGCATCACCGTGCAACATAACGCCGTACGGCGTGGTGTCGGTGCCGGCTTCGAATTCGCCCTGTCGCGCGCGAAATTCGATGCGATCACGCTCATTCCCGGCGATCACGCCTTTCAGAACGAGGGTATTGCCCGGATGTTCAAGGCGGCCGGCGCCGCGGACCTCGTCATCACCTATCGCGACAACCAGTCGGACCGCTCCGTCAACCGCTCGCTGCAGTCGCATTCGCTGCGGTTCATCCTGAACTGCCTGTTCGGCTTCTGGCTGTCCGACTATCACAGCATGATCGTCTACCCCGTGAAATGGCTGCGCCAGATCGCGGTCAAGGCCGACGGCTACGGCTATCAGATCTGCGCGTTGATCTCGCTGCTGCAGCTCGGCCTCACCTACGTGCAGGTGCCGGTGAGCCTGAACGCGGAGCTGAAGGGCTCGTCCCGTGCGCTGCGGCTGCGCACCTATTTCGAGCTCGGCGGCACCATCGTCTCGCTGCTGCGCCGCGTTCCCATCCGGGACGTCGATCGCAGCCAGGTTCCCACCGACGCGGAACGGGCCCCGGCGCGCTAGGCGACCCCGCCGGGCTTGGCGCCGAGTCAAGCGTGCGCGGTGGCTCGTGGCGATTCGCACCAGGGACGTCCGCGTCCCTATCCCGCCAGCATCCAACTTAAGTGATTGATTTGACTGGCAGGAGTGGCAGGGCTCGAACCTGCGACCCCCGGTTTTGGAGACCGGTGCTCTACCAATTGAGCTACACTCCTACAGACCCTGCGTCGCCTTAGGATCAGGGGCGCTTTCAAGCACAGAGAGCGGCCGGTTTGCAAGGGTGAACCGCGCCGGCTTCGCTTGTTTGTACCGGGGTTTCTGGGCCACAGTCCGCTTCCGACAATGAAGAACAATTGGGAGCGCCCATGACCGCTACAGCGACCGCGACCGCCGCCCCGCAGGCCACGATCACCCCGCAGACCCCGCCCTTGCCGGAGGCGCGCCCGGAGACGCTTGGGCTGTCGCGGCCTCGCCTGCAGGCCATGTCGGACGCCTTCAAGCGCGAGATCGACAAGGGAACGGTTCCCGGCGTCACCGTGCTCGTGGCGAGGGGCGGCCAGGTCGGCTGGTTCGAGGCGCTCGGCAAGCAGAGTCCGGCGGGGCCTGCGCCGATGGCGCGGGATTCGATCTTCCGGATCTTCTCGATGACCAAGCCGATCGTCTCGGTCGCCGTCATGGCGCTGGTCGAGGACGGCCACCTCCTGCTCAGCGACGCCGTCGCAAAGTTCATCCCGGAATTTGCCAGCCAACAGGTCGGCATCGTCAAGGACAGCAAGCTCGAGTTGGTGCCGCCGGCGCGGCCGATGACCGTGCAGGACCTGCTCCGCCACACCTCGGGTCTCACTTACGAGCACCAGGGCGACGGCCCCGTGCACAAGCTCTACCAGGAGTCCCGCGTCCGCAGCCGCAAGATCACCAACGCCGAGCATGCCGCATTGGTGGCGAGTTTCCCGCTGGTCTGCCAGCCTGGCGCGGAATTCAACTACAGCCGCTCCACCGACATCCTCGGCCGCATCATCGAAATCGTCAGCGGCAAGTCGCTCGGCGCGTTCCTCACTGAGCGCGTGCTCGCGCCGCTGCAGATGGCCGAGACCGGCTTCTCAACCAGCGAGGCCAATGCTGGCAGGCTTGCCGAGCCGTTCGCGGCCGATCCCTGGACCGGCGACAAGGTCGCGCTCTTCAACATGCTCGAACAGCCGGTGATGGAGTCCGGCGGCGGCGGGCTGGTCTCGACCACGATGGACTATGCCCGCTTCTGCCTGATGCTACGCAATGGCGGCACGCTCGACGGCAACAGGATCATCGGCCGCAAGACGCTGGAGCTGATGGCGTCGGATCATCTCGGTCCGCACGTTCAGACCAACGGCACGCTGCTCTCGCCCGGCCACGGCTTCGGTCTCGGCTTCGCGGTGCGCCGCGAGGCCGGCATCGCGCCCTTCCCCGGTAGCGTCGGCCAGTATTTCTGGAGCGGCATTGCCGGCACGTTCTTCTGGATCGATCCGAAGGAAGATTTGTTCGCGGTGTTCATGAGCCAGGGCCCCGGCCAGCGCGACTACACGCGGACCTTGGTGCGGGATCTGGTCTACGGCGCGGTGGAGTGAGGAGAGGATTCGGCTGACTTGAACGAACGATCGAGCGGCGAACTCGGTGCAACCTCTCCCGCTTGCGGGAGAGGTCGGCGCGTAGCGCCGGGTGAGGGCTTTCCCCTCATCGGGAATCTCACTGCGGAGACAACCCTCTCCCCAGCCCTCTCCCGCAAGCGGGAGAGGGAGCGCACCGTCCATCACGGCCGCACCTCGGCCTAACCTCAACTGATCGTCGCGCCGCCGTCGATCACCATGGTCTGGCCGGTCATGAAGTCGCCGGCCGCAGATCCCAGGAACACCGCCGCACCCGCGATCTCGTCGGGGATGCCGATGCGCAAGAGTGGCGAGCGCGAGGTCGAGGCTTTCAAATTCTCCGGATTGTCCCACAGCGCCTTGGCAAAGTCGGTCTTGATCAGGCCAGGTGCGATGCAGTTCACGCGGATATTGTGCTTGCCGTATTCGCAAGCGAGATTGCGCGCGAGCTGCATGTCGGCGGCCTTGGAGATCGCGTAGGCGCCGAGGATGGTCGAGCCTTTCAAACCGCCGATCGAGGAGACGATGATGACCGAGCCGTCCTTGCGCTCGATCATCTGCGGCACCACCATCGAGATCAGCCAGTTGTTGGCGACGATGTTGTTGTCCAGGATCTTCCTGAACTGATCGTCGGAGATGCCGGCGAGCGGGCCGTAATACGGGTTCGAGGCGGCGTTGCAGACCAGCACGTCGATCTTGCCGAAGGCACGGTTGCTCTCGTCGACGAGGTTTTGCAGATTCTCCTTCGACGAGATGTTGGCGGCGATCGCGACCGCGGTGCCCTTGCCGTACTTGCCGTTGATGCCCTTCGCCACCTCTTCGCAAACGTCGGCCTTGCGCGAGGAGATCACCACCTTGGCGCCGTGCTCGGCCATGCGCTCGGCAATCGCAAGCCCGATGCCGCGCGTCGATCCCGTGATGACGGCGACTTTCCCCTTCATGTCGAACAAGGTCATGTGTCTCTCCCAGAGTACGATTTGATTTGGCCCCGAGCTTACGTC
The DNA here is from genome assembly GCF_023074075.1 of Bradyrhizobium sp. 138. GTDB lineage: Bacteria > Pseudomonadota > Alphaproteobacteria > Rhizobiales > Xanthobacteraceae > Bradyrhizobium. Next base: position 494,492 of record NZ_JADPKT010000007.1, read on the forward strand.
GCGTCGGTGCGAGCGCGCAATTTCTCAGGCCAGCTTCTTGACTTCCGGTCCCGCCGGCTGATGCATCGCCGCGTGCGCAGCGTCGGCGATCCACGGTTGCTGGTTCACCATCGGCAGCCGCCAGACCGTGCGCTCGGGACTTGCGAAATGATCGAGCCGGGTCACCGAGACATTGTCGATATCGAACGCCAGCCCCTGCTCCGGCAGGCCCCCGAGCGCGAGGCCGACGGCCGCCTTGATGGTGCCGCCATGCGCGACCGCGATGATGTCCTGCCCGGACGCCTCGTTGTTGATCCGCTCGATGGTGCGGCGCGTGCGGTTGTAGAGGTCCACGAAGCTTTCGCCGCCGGGAGCGGGCTCGTTGATGTCGGCGAACCAGCTCGTGCCGACCGGGCGGCTGGCGATGAACTCCGCACGGTTCATGCCCTGCCAGCGGCCGAGATTTTGCTCGGCGAGGTCCGCTTCCCGTTTCATCAACGCAGGCCTGGGGAAGCCGGCCGCCCAGATCGCTTCGGCCGTTTGGTGCGTGCGCTTCAGATTGCTCGAATACCACACCGCAGTGCGTGGCAGCACCTTGGCGACAGCATTGAATACATAGGTATCGCTGGTATCACAGGCGATGTCGGACTGGCCGTAGATGTTACCGCCGTCATTGCGCACCGGCGCGTGACGGACCCACCACCACCGTGTCGTGACCACCTTCGGCTTGTCTTCGGCTGTCATCGAAACCCTTCCATCCCGTTTGATGTCGCTGTACGTCAGTAGCGAACGTGTCTCAAGACACTTTACCGTTTGAAATCTTGTTTGAAATTCCGTCGCGCGGCAAGGGCCGCGCGAGGCACAAGGGAGAAACGCATGGGCCGCCTGCAAGGCAAATCCGTCATCATCACCGGCGCCGGCAGCGGCATCGGTCGCGCCGCCGCGCTGCTGTTCACCCGCGAAGGCGCAAAGCTCGTTGCGGTCGATCGTACCGAGGCGGTGAAGGAGACCGTCGACGAGATCAAGAAAGCCGGCGGTGTCGCGGAGGCCATTATGGCGGATGCGGGCTCCGAGGCTGACGTCATTGCCGTGATCGACAAGGCGGTGAAGACCCACGGCCGGCTCGACGTGATCTGGGCCAACGCGGGCGTCTCCGGTGGACTCGTGCCGCTCGGAGAACAGACGGTGGAGCATTGGCAGGAGGTGTTGCGTGTCAATCTGATCGGGCCGTTCCTGGCGGTGAAGCATGCGATGCCGCACATGGTGAAGCAGCAGTCCGGTGCGATCGTGCTGACCGCGTCCGTCGCGGGCCTCAAGGCCGGCGCCAGCGGACATCCCTATGCCGCGAGCAAGGCCGGCGTGATCAGTCTGGTGCAGACCACCGCCTATTCGCTCACCGGCACCGGCGTGCGCATCAACGCAGTGTGCCCCGGCTTGATCGAAACAGGCATGACCAAGCCGATCTTCGACCGCGCCAAGGAGCGCGGCACCCAGGACAAGATCGGCCAGCTCAACCCGCTCAAGCGCCCCGGCCAACCGCACGAGCTCGCGGCGATGGGCCTGTTTCTGGCCAGCGACGAGGCCTCGTATGTCAACGGCCAGGCATTCCCGGTGGATGGCGGCCTCACGGCCTCGATGCCGTATACGGGGAAACCGGTGTAACGAACTCCGCTCGTGTCCCGGACGCGCCGCAGCGTTCCTACGCTGCTGCGCAGAGCCGGATCCAGCAGGTTGTTCGTTCCATTGCACATAGGCCCCGGCTCTGCAGCGCACCGTCGAAGAGACGCTGCGCTGCGTCCGGGGCACGACCTCATCGCTCGGGCGCGTACTGCATCAACACCGTCACTGCGAGCGCAGCGAAGCAATCCAGACTGCCGCTGCGGAAAGACTCTGGATTGCTTCGTCGCAAGGGCTCCTCGCAATGACGGAGTGTGTGGCGAATGCGTCGCTCTTTCAATCTGCATTTCAATTTCAGACACACTTTCGCATTCTCGCGGCGCATTTCGCCCGAGCTTTGCTTCATCTCTTCACCCTCGATTGAAAGAGGGCGCAGGGAAGACCGGGTGCTGACCTGGCACCCGCGGTCCACTGTGCGAAGCGTGTGCTTAAAAAAAGCTGCACAGCGGCATACAGGTGAAGCCCAACAACCGGCCTTCCCTGCGCAATGGTTTTACGGCTTATGTCGTGCTCTCCCCGGGGAGCGTTGCACTATTGCCCCCGTCGCCTTGCAGATGAATGATGCGTGGGCCCGGTTGAGCCACACTCATCGCCGCAAGCCTTGACGCACAGATCCCGGGCGTCAGGACCACACGATTTTGCCGTACGCTGATCACACCGGTCGTGTGCGCGACGCTCTCGCTCACGGTTACCCGCCCTGCGAAGCTCTTCGCGCCGATGTGACCTGCGTCCACCGCCGCCCGGCCCGCGTTCGTGACGGTCGCGATACGCCCCTCTTCCTTGGGCCGGGTTGCCGCGACACATACGCCCTTTCCGAATTTCGGTAAAGTGGAATATTTTTGGCGGCGCGGATTGACCGACCCATGGCGGGTTTTGCCCGTCGGGCAACGCAAGGTGTTGTGGCCTGCAGTCTCGTAGGGTGGGTTAGCGGAGCGTAACCCACCTCTTATGCGCCAGCGGAAACCGAAATGGTGGGTTACGCTGCGCTAACCCACCCTACGAACCTCTACGGGACCGCGTTGATTTGCCCCACCCCGCCTCACATTGGTATGGTTCCTGCAAGCACTTCAGCCTCCATACTCCCTGACAGAACGAGACAATGCAGAGCTCAAGACCCGAACGTATTCGAAAACTCCTCGCCGACCTCGTCGGCTTCGACACCGTCAGCGACCGCAGCAACCTGCCCCTGATCGCCCATATCGAAAGCTATCTCGCCGCGTTCGGCATCAAGGGCGAGCGCATCGTCGATGCGACCGGGCAAAAGGCTTCGCTGTGGGTCACGATCGGACCGGAGGATCGACCAGGCTTGGTGCTGTCGGGCCATACCGACGTCGTGCCGATCGTGGGCCAGGACTGGAACCACGATCCGTTCAAGCTGATCGAGCGCGACGGCAAGCTCTTTGGGCGCGGCACCACCGACATGAAAGGGTTTGTGGCGGTGTGCCTTGCCATGGTGCCGGAGATGGTGGAGGCCAAGCTGAAGACGCCGATTCACCTCGCGATCTCCTATGACGAGGAGATCGGCTGCGTCGGCGTGCGGCCGATGCTCGGCGAGGTCGCAAAGAAACGGGTCAAACCGCTCGGTGCCTTCATCGGCGAGCCGACCGAGATGAAGGTGATCATCGGCCACAAGGGCAAGCACGGGGTGCGCGCGACGTTTCATGGACTCGCTCGCCATTCCTCGATCGCGCCCGACGGCGTCAACGCGATCGAATATGCCGCCGAGCTGATCGTCGAGATCCGCCGCCGGGCCGTTGCGCTCGCGGCCGCGCGGTCAAACGACAGCCTCTACGACGTTCCGCACTCGACGCTGCTCACCAGCATCGTGCATGGCGGCGCCGCGCTGAACATCGTGCCTGACACTTGCACGGTGGATTTCGAATGCCGCGGCATCGGCATCACCGAGTCGCGCGAAGTCACGGATGCGATCGTCGCCTGGGCCAAGGCCGAGCTCGAGCCGGCGATGAAAGCGCGGCATGCGGATTGCGGCATCGATTTCGAGGAGATCCTCGACTATCCCGCGCTCGACACCGCGGCCGACGCCGCCATCGTCACGCTGGCCAAGAGCCTTGCGGGACGCAACGACCACGCCAAGGTCGCCTTCGGCACCGAAGCCAGCCTGTTCGCTGACATCGCCGGCATCCCCTCGGTGGTGATCGGGCCGGGATCGATCGCGCAGGCGCACACGCCGGATGAGTTCGTGGAGATGGCGGAGTTGGAGAAATGCGCGGGCTTCGTGGAGAGGCTGATCGCGCATTGCGCGAAGGGTTGAAAGTGTAGGGCGGATTAGCGCAGCGTAATCCGCCATCGCCCTCTCGTCGTATGAACGGCGGATTACGCTCCGCTAATCCGCCCTACGGTATGGACGCGAATTGGGGTCTCGTATCCTGCCTCCTCGCCCCAAACCAAAGGCGCGGCCATCCTAGCCGCGCCTTCGTCATTCCTACACCGCGCCCGCCTTCTGCGCGTATTCCCAGGATGCCTTTGACAGCGGCACGGTGCGCTTGGCGGACTCCAGGGCCTTGGCGTTGGCGGCGGTGCCGTCGCGGACGCGGCCGGCAATGCCTTGCGTGATGCCGGCGAGGCGAAACAGATTGTAGGCGAAGTACCAGTTGAGGTCGGGCACCGTCATCTTGGTGACGTTGCAATAGATCTGCGCGGCCTCCTCCACGCTCGGGATGTTGAGCGCCTTGAGGTCGGCGCCGTCGAGCCCCGGCATGATCCACTGCATCAAGAGATAAGTGAAGTCGGCCATGGGATCGCCGAGCGTCGACAGCTCCCAGTCCAGCACCGCCTGCACGCGCGGTTCCGTCGCGTGGAAAATCATATTGTCGAGGCGATAGTCGCCATGGACGATCGAGACGCGCGCCTGCTCCGGCACGGTCCTGGGCAGCCATTCGGCGACTTTCTCGAACTCGGGAATGTGCTGCGTTTCCGACGCGCGGTATTGCTTGGTCCAGCGGTCGATCTGGCGCGCAAAGTAGTTGCCGGGCTTGCCGAAATCGCCGAGGCCGATCGCCGTGGGATCGTACATGTGGAGCTTGGCCAGCGTCTCGATCTTGCTGGTGAAGATCTTTCGCCGCGCATCGCCATCCTGGCTCGGCAGCGTCGGATCCCAGAACACGCGCCCTTCCTCCATCGACATAATGTAGAAGGCGGCACCGATGACGCCGTCGTCCTGGCACAGCGCATAGGCACGCGCGACCGGAAAACCCTGCTTTCCAAGGGCCGCGATGACACGGTATTCGCGGTCGACCGCATGCGCCGATGGCAGCAATTTGCCGAACGGCTTGCGGCGCATCACGTAGGAACGGTTCGGCGTGTTCAGGCGATAGGTCGGATTGGACTGGCCGCCCCTAAACTGGAGCACGACCAGCGGGCCCTCGAAGCCTTCGACGTTGTCCCGCATCCAGGCTTCCAGGCGCAGCTCGTCGAAACGATGCCGCTCCTCGACGGGCTTGGTGCCCGAAAACTCTTCGTCTTTCCTGACGCCGTCGGCCACGATGACGCTCCCTTTTCAGTCCTGACCTTTTCAGGTCGAGCATGATCCTAATCGGTAACCGCTGACGCACTTGCGTCAAGCGGTCACCGCATCATGCCTGTCGTTTCTTCAGATCGGGAGCGCCTCCCGGCTCTCCCTCCCAGAGATTCCGTTCCGACAAGTCGGAACGGAATCTCCAGATTCGTAGTTTAACGCGTTTTCTTAGCGCGAACCGGCAACCACTTCGCTTGAAAACGCGCTAATGATTGGGAGAATTTGCATACTTCCGAACCTCAAGTCTGGCAATGGCGCGATTGTGCACCTCGTCCGGACCGTCGGCGAGACGGAGCGTGCGGATGTGGGCGTAGTCCTTGGCGAGGCCCGCCTCATCCGAGACACCGGCGCCGCCAAAAGCCTGGATCGCCTCGTCGATGATCTTCAGCGCCATGTTGGGCGCGGCGACCTTGATCATGGCGATCTCGGCCTGCGCGGTCTTGTTGCCGACCTTGTCCATCATGTCGGCAGCCTTGAGGCACAGCAGCCGCGTCATCTCGATGTTGGTGCGGGCTTCGCCGATGCGCTGCTCCCACACGGAGTGCTCGACGATCTTCTTGCCAAAGGCGGTGCGCGAGGACAGACGCTTCACCATCTTCTCCAGCGCCTCCTCGGCCTTGCCGATGGTACGCATGCAGTGATGGATGCGGCCGGGGCCGAGGCGTCCCTGCGCGATCTCGAAGCCGCGGCCTTCGCCCAGCAGGATGTTCTCCTTGGGCACGCGGACGTTCTCAAGCAGCACCTGGGCGTGGCCGTGCGGCGCGTCGTCGAAGCCGAACACGGGCAGCATCTTCTCGACCTTGATACCGGGGGTGTCGAGCGGAACCAGGATCTGCGACTGCTGCTGGTGCTTGGCCGCCTTGAAATCGGTCTTGCCCATCAGGATCGCGATCTTGCAGCGGGGATCGCCGACGCCGGACGACCACCATTTGCGGCCGTTGATGACGTAATGATCGCCATCCTTCTCGATCCGCGTCTCGATGTTGGTGGCATCCGACGAGGCCACCGCCGGTTCCGTCATCAGGAAGGCGGAGCGGATCTCGCCGTCCATCAGCGGGCGCAGCCATTTGCGCTTCTGCTCCTTGGAGCCGTAGCGGATGAACACTTCCATGTTGCCGGTGTCGGGCGCGGAACAGTTGAATACTTCCGAGGCCCAGCTGATGCGGCCCATCTCTTCCGACAGCAGCGCGTATTCGATATTGGTCAATCCCGCGCCGCGGAATTCGTCGTCCTCATGCTCGCTCGGCGGCATGAACATGTTCCAGAGGCCCTCGGCCTTCGCCTTTTTCTTGAGGTCTTCGAGGATCGGAATCACTTTCCAGCGCTCGCCGCTGTGATCCTGCTGATCGTAGATCGGCACCGCCGGGCGCACGTGCTTGGCCATGAAGGACCGCACGCGGTCGAGCCATTCCTTCTGCTTGGGGGACAGATCGAAATCCATGGGACGCTCCTCGTCTCTCGTTGCGAGCTTGCTTGCTTCGCGGGCTGTTTTGCGCCGGACTGTCCTCCCCTTGCGCGCAGCCCGCAAGCGCAGGCTTGCGGACGCTTCGGAACCAACCTTTCGCGTTGCGAACGGGTCCCGATTGCGGATTGACATCTCCGACCTTCAAACGATAGTTTCATACAACTGTTTGAATTGCAACTCCCTCCCCTCAGGGACAGTCATGGCCAGCGATCATACGAGATCTGCCATTCTTACCGCCGCAGAACGGCTCTACGCCGATCGCGGCTTTAGCGACGTGACGCTGCGCGACATCGTCGCGGAGGCCGGCGTCAATTTGGCGGCGGTGAACTATCATTTCGGCTCGAAGGACGAGCTGATCGCGGAATTATTCGTCACCCGCTCGGTTCAGACCAACCGCGAGCGCCTGCGCGAATTGAAGGCGGCGGAAGAACAAGGCGGCGGCCGCGCGCCGATCGAGGTGATCCTGCGCGCGCTGGTCGGGCCGACGCTGCGCGGCTGCCTCGGCCCCGAGAACCAGCGCTCGACCGCGGCGCGCTTCATGATCCGCGCCTCGATCGAATCCGTGCCGCCGATCCGCCGCATCAAGAACCGCGAGATCGACCATCTCAGGAAATTCGCCGGCGCGATGCGGCGCGCCCTGCCCGAGCGCAGCGACGTCGACATCTATTGGGGTCTGAACTTCGCGCTGGCGATGGCGCACCACACCATCCGCGAGAGCGAGCGGCTGACCAAGCTGTCGGAAGGCAAATGCGATCTCGACGACGTCGAGGACGTCGTCGCGCGCGTGGTCAGCGTGGCGACGATGGCGCTGACGGCGGGAAAGGCGGAGACGAAGGCGGCACCACGGGTGGCGGCGCGCTGACCTCACATCATGGCGATGCAGTCGATCTCGACGTCGAAGGGGCCGAACCATTCCGGCGTGCAGACGAAGATCCGCGCCGGCGGATCGTTCGGGAAGTAGCGCGCATAGACGGCGTTGAAGACGGCGAAGTGTTTGGTCGAGGTGCAGTAGACGTTGCACTTCATGACGTTGTCGAGCGAAGCGCCGGCCGCCTGGAGGCAGAGCTTCATCTGCTCCATCACGAGCTCGCTCTGCCGCTCGATCGGCACTTCCGCGATCTCGCCGGTCTCGGGGTCGAACGGCGGCAGGCCCGAGACGAAGATCATGTGGCCGGCGCGCGTCACCGGCGAGACCGGTGCGTTGCGACGGGTGAGAAAGGTCGAGATCGGTTCGACGCGGAGCGCTTCGCGTTTCATGGTCAGCCACCTTCGGTTCGAGCGAGACTGACGCCGTGCTACATCATCATTGCAGCCGGCATGTTTCGCTTCTGATCGAACTGTGGCGGGGGTGATTACGCCCGCTGCGGCATCTCCTCGGCCTCTTCCTTGGCGAGCAGCAGCAGCATCTCGATGCCCATCTCGCCTTCCTGCGGCGAGCGGATGAACTTGATCTCGTCGGCACTCTGCCGCAGTGCGGCAACGATGGCGACGGCCTGATTGGCGGTGGCCGCCTCGGTCGCCAGAATTGCCTTCTGGTTCTTCGCCTGGAACCCGATCGTGTAGGACATTCACTTCCCTCCCCGGACTCGACTGGAGGGATCGAATCAGAGTCTCGCGCGGAACGGAAGCCTGTGAGACTACGGACCGGGATTATCTGGGGATGGCCCGCAAGCCCCGGGCAAGCCGGAGGATCGCGCGCGGCTTCGTCAAAGCTAAATGATCCCCTGCTGCTTCAGCGTCTCGATCTTCTCCGCGTCATAGCCGAGCTTGCCGCCGAGCACTTCCTTGGTGTGCTCGCCGAGCAGCGGCGGCGCGCGGTATTGGGTGATCGGAGTGCCCGAAAGCGTCAGCGCGTTGCGGATCAGCGAGAGCTCGGGCTCGAACTTGTGCTGCGTCTTCACCCGCATGCCGCGCGACTGGACATGCGGATCGGAAAACACTTGCTCGAAATTGTTGATCGGGCCCGAGGGCACGCCGGCCTCTTCCAGCTTCTCCAGCCAATAGGCCACCGGCTGCTTCAGGAACAGGCCGGCGAAGATCGCCATGATCTCCTTGCCGTGCACGACGCGGTCGTTATTCCTGAGGAAGCGCGGATCGTTCGCGAGCTCCGGCTCGCCGAGCACGGCGCAGGTGCGCTGGAACTGGCCGTCATTGCCGACCACCAGCATCAATTCGCCATCGGTGCAGCGGAACACGCCGGCCGGCATGCCGCCATTGCCCCAGGTGCCGCGGCGCGGCGGGGTCTTGCCGTTGACGAGGTAGATCTGCAGCCAGTGCGACAGCGACGCGATGACGGTGTCGAACAGGCAGACGTCGATGTGCTGCCCCTGCCCGTCATTGGCATCGCGATGGTAGAGCGCCGAGAGAATCCCGATCGAGGTGTTCATGCCGGTCATGTAGTCGACAATGGAAGGTCCGACCTTCATCGGGCCCTCGCCCGGCTCGCCGTCCATATGCCCGGTGACGCTCATCAGGCCGCCCATCGCCTGCAGGATGGCGTCATAGCCGGCGCGCGGCGCATAGGGTCCGGTCTGGCCGAAGCCGGTCACCGAGCAATAGATGATGCCGGGGTTGATCGCCTTGATCGTCTCGTAGTCGAGGCCGTAGCGCTTGAGATCGCCGACCTTGTAGTTCTCCATGAAGACGTCGACGTCCCTGGCGAGCTCGCGAATGATCGCCTGCCCTTCGGGCTTGGCGATGTTGACCGTGACCGACTTCTTGTTGCGGTTGGCGCAGAGGTAGAAGGAATTGTTGTTGTTGGCCTTGCCTTCCGGATCGGTCAGGTAAGGCGGCCCGAACGCGCGCGCGTCGTCGCCGGTGCCCGGCCGCTCGATCTTGATCACCTCCGCGCCGAGATCGCCCAGCATCTGGGCCGACAACGGCCCGGCGAGGACGCGCGTGAGGTCAAGGATCTTGATGCCTGAGAGCGGCAGGGCCGACATGTAAGCTTCCTCCGGGAACTGGATCTTGGCGCGGCGGCGAGATCGCAGCCCGCGCTCCCTGCGGATACACTATTTTCGCGCCCTGAGCCCTGCACTAACGGCATACGGCCATCTCCTGCCGGGGACCGAAGGCAACGGCCGTCCGCAACTTTCCGCACCGCGAATATAGCCTGCTCGGCTCAGGTCACGGCCGCCGCGGCCACCTGCGGCCGCCGCCGTCCGAGCAGGACCAGGATCAGCACCGTCGCGCAGGAGAACACCAGCGTGAGACCGAGCGCACCGCGGCTGCCGAATTCGGTGAGCAAGCCGACAAGGAGCGGCGGCGAGATCGCGGAGGCCAGATTGAGCGGCAGCGCGATCATCGACATCGCCTTGGCGAATTCAGCCTGATCGTAGAACACCAGCGGAATGGTGGCCCGCGCCACCGCCATCGCGCCGCTGCCGGCGCCATAGAGCAGGATGAAGGCCGCGACGGCCCAGGTCGCGCCCTCGCTCAGCATCAGTAGCAGCATGGCCAATGGCAGCGCCGTGCCCGCAACGAGCCCCGTCGTGATCCCGTCCCACCGCCCGCCACCGAGCAGATCCAGCCCGCGCGCGCTGACCTGGATCACGCCCAGCATCGAGCCGAAGAGGAGCGCCTGCGCCGGCGGCAGCCCCTCCGCCCGCAACAGCTCAATCAGAATCGCGCTGATGCCGAAATTGACGAAGGCGTTCAGTGTGATCGCCGCGACGACGAGGCCGAAGGTGCTCCGTGGGATCGCGGGCGGCGGTGCCGCCTTGGCCGGCGCGCCGCCATCATCCCCGGCGATTTTCCGGCGCGGCGCGAGCGCATAGAGCGGAAGGCCGACGACGAGCATCATCGCGGCATAGACGAGGCACGTCCCCCGCCAGCCGAGGTGAGAGCTGAGGAACGAGGTGGTCGGCCAGAAAATGCTGTTGGACAGGCCCGTCACCAGCATCAAGGCCCCGATCGCGTTCTTGGCCTGCCGCCCGGCAATCTCGTTCAGCATGATATAGGCGCCGGTCGACAGCGTGGCGCTGCCGGCGATGCCGAGCACGATCCAGGCTGCGAAATACAGCATCGGCTCGCGCGCGAGGGACAGCAGCACGAAGCCCGGCGCGGTGACGACCGTGCCGACCATCATCACCTTGCGCGCGCCATGAAGTGCAAATGATTTGGCGAGCCACGGGGCGCACAGCCCCATCGAGATGTAGAGAACGGATGTCCCGGCAAATACCGCCGGCAGGCTCATGCCGAGATCGGCGGCGAGATCGCGCCCGACGATGGCAGGAAGCCCGATCGTGCCCCATCCAACCAGCTGCGTGATCGCGAGCACCAGCAGGACGCCCATCAGCCTGCTGTCAGATGTCAAGAAGCGCATTCCAATCGTCGCCTGCCCGGGCTGGCGCAGATGGCGCCTGTGAGTCCTTTCTTAGCCGGGGACTCAGCCCGCGGGAACGCCGGCCGCCGAATGGCAGCAGGCAGCCGGAAGCATGTCAGCAGGAGGCAATAGCCCTAACGCGCGATCCCAAGCAAGGATCGCGCTTCGGCCGCAGTTGCCACGCGCCGGCCGTGGCGCGCGACAGCCTCGCAGGCGATGCTCACGAGCTCCGCATTGCTGGCGGCGAGGCGCGTCTTGTCGACCCTGATATTGTCCTCCAGCCCGGTGCGAACCGCATCGGCGCCCCGCGCCAGCGCCCAGCCCATGACCTCGGCCTGATGACGTCCGATCCCGGCCGCGGTCCACGTCGCGTTCGGGATCAGCCGCCTCAGCTCTGCCAACAGGATGTCGAGCACGTGTTCGTCGGCGGGCATCGCGTTCTTGACGCCCATGACGAACTGCACGTGCGGACGGGCGTCGATCAGCCCCGCCTCGATCAGGCGGCGAGCACCATGCAAATGTGACAGATCGAAGATCTCGATCTCAGGACGGATGCCATTTGCCTTCATGCCGGTGGCGAGCGTCTCGACCAGAACGGCGCTGTTCTCGTAGACGATGGTCGGAAAGTTCACCGAGCCCGTGGAGAGTGATGCCATGTCCGGCTTCAGATAGAGCGACGATCCGCGCGCCGAGGGATCGCGGCCACGTCCCCCCGTCGAGAACTGCACGATCATGCCGGGGCAAAGCTTCTTGATCCCCTCCTGCACCAACGCGAAGCGCTCGGGGTCGGAGGACGGTGTCTCGTCATCGTTGCGGACATGGATATGCGCAAGGGTGGCGCCGGCCTCGAAGGCCTGGTGCGTCGACTCGATTTGCTCCGCCGGCAAGATCGGCACCGCCGGATTGTCCTTCTTGCGCGGAACGGAGCCGGTGATGGCGACGGCAACGACGACGGGGTTCATCCCTGGACCTCATGATGATTGCGCTCGCGCGCACAAAGTCGAATAGACACACATAGCGCCTGGAGGCCTGCCGCTGCAAATCTCATCGATCGCAGCGGCATGTCCGGTCACGTTCAGGTCGGAATTGCGGCCGCACCGCGCGCCGCCTCCGCACGCTGTCGCTCGTAATCGGCCCGCGGCATCGGGACGGCCTTGGGGTTGCCGAGATCGTCGATGCTGATCCGATAGGTCTCCCGCGCCGAGACGGCCGCCAGCGCGGCGATGATCGTGATGCCGAAGGCGATCGCGCCGACCGTCAGGGGAATGCTGGCCGAGCCGGGCGGCGCCACGGTCGCAAACAGCGCGGGCAGCAACGCAGTGATCGTCGTCCCGATGTTCTGCGAGATCGCCATCGCCGACACGCGGGTGCGCGTCGGGAACAGCTCCGGATAGAAGCTCGGGAAGATCGCGTTGTAGCCCTGATAGACGACGCCCCACATCAACAGCGACAGCAGGATCGCCAGCGGCACATTCCTGATGCTGATCGCGTAGAGATAGCCGAAGGCGAGCAAGCCGGAGAGCAGCGCGCCGACGATGATCGGCGGCTTGCGGCCGACCTTGTCGGAGAGATGGCCGACGAAGGGAATGACGAACACGGCCAGCATGTTTCCGAGGACCGGTATCCAGAGATAGACGTCCTTGGCAAAGCCGATGCCATAGGCCGGCTGCACCGCGTAGGCCGCACCGAAGATGGTCGCAACGACAGGGATGACGTTCATCAGCGCCATGCAGATGACCCTGAGCATGTCGGGCCAGCTCAGCTTGATCGCCTGAATGATGGGTGCCCGCGGCGTTTCTCCCCGCTCGTCCTCCCGGGCAAACGCAGGTGTCTCGTCGACCTCGCGACGAATGATATAGCCCGCGACGATCACAAAGAAGCTCAGCAGGAAGGGAATCCGCCAGCCCCAGCTGTTGAAGGCCTCGGCCGGCATATAGGCCGCCAGCGGCAGGAAGACGGCTGCTGCCAGAATCTGCCCGGCCTGCACGCCCTGGAGCGCAAAACTTGCATAGAAGCCGCGCCGGCCGAACGGCGCGTGCTCCAGGATCATCGAGCTCGCGCCGGAGATTTCACCGGCAACGGCAAAGCCCTGCACCAGGCGCAGGATGACGAGCAGGATCGGCGCCAAAATGCCGACCTGCTGATAGGTCGGCAGGAAGCCCACGGCCATCGTGGAGACGCCCATCAAGAACATGCAGACGATGAGCACGGTCTTGCGGCCGTGGGTGTCGCCCCAATGTCCGAGCACGAAGGCGCCGATCGGGCGAGCCACATAGCCGACGCCATAGGTTGCCAATGAGGCGACGATGGCGACCGTCGGATTGTCCGAGGGGAAGAAGATTTGCGGGAAGATCAGCGACGCCGCGGTCGCGTAGATGAAGAAGTCATAATATTCGAGAGCCGACCCGATCCAGCCGCTTGCGGCAGCCTTCCTGGACTGGCTCATGCCATGGATCGCGCGCGTCGTAGCCATCAGAAAATTCCTCCCGATCTGTTTGTTGACGTCCCGTTGGCGGGCTTCGCTGGACAATTGGACAGCACTTCCCGGGCGCTCTCGCGGAGCTCCGCGAGCGCTTGGCATTGCCGGTCGGTGTCTTGAGTGAGGACGACAATAGGCTTTCGCCGGGCTAACACAATTACCCAGTTATGCGATAAACCTAACATGATGTTATGGAGGGCTCGGATCGTGCGGCGACCATCCCCGCAAACCCGCAGCAGGCACAGCGCGACCTCGGTGCCGAGGTCACGTTCAGAATTGCAGAGCGGTGCGGGCGGTTGATCGTCTGATCATATGAGCCGCCGAGCCGGCTCAAGCCGTATGGCCGGGATCAATATGCTTCGGCGTCTTCTTCTCGCGTTGCGGCGTCATCTTGGCAGGATCCGGCGCACCGGGGACCCCGCGCGGACCCAGCTGGTCGCGCTGGATGTCGTCCTCGGAGCGGGATGGCTCGACGCCGTTCGGCTCACGGGGCTTGGTCATCGCGGCCTCCTATTGCTCGCATGCCGTTCCGCGGCCAGCGGCCTCTACACACCCAGCGCGTTTTCGCCGGCTTCGCGGCCGGGCACGCTGACATGGACTTCATGCCCCTCGCGCAGCGCGAGGGATGCTGCGGCGACCGCCGATTCGAATGCGGCTTCCTTGGTGGCGTATCTGCTTTTGACGTCGCCGTCGTGCAGCACGCCCCATTCCTCCTGCACCGGCACGATGGCATATTGAGCAAGGCCCATTGTCCAACTCCTGGCTTGGCTTTCAAAGGAACGTCTGTCCGATAACGCGCCGGCGGGCTTAACGTTGCGTCAGCTGCGGATGCGCGGCGGTCACGCGCCACACCGTGTTGCCGCTGTCGTCCGCGACCAGCAACGCGCCTGATTTGTCGATGGCGACGCCGACCGGGCGTCCGCGCGCCTGGTTGTCGCCGTTCAGGAAGCCGGTCACGACGTCCTGCGCCGGTCCGCTCGCCTTGCCGTCGGTGAACGGCACGAACACCACCTTGTAGCCGTTGAGCACCTGCCTGTTCCAGCTGCCATGCTCACCGACGAAGGCGCCGCCGCGATAAGCGGCCGGCAGGCTGCGCCACGCTTCTTGGAGCCTCGATCCGGTAACGGCTGCTGCAGCGCCTTCGCCTCATTCCAGGGCGGTCCGATCCCGGTGAACCACCCCGACTTCACACCTCATCGGGTCACCGTTCGATCGTTCCGGTTCGCCGAATCTTCTTCTGAAGGAGCACGAGTCCGTAAAGCAGGGCTTCAGCCGTCGGAGGACAGCCGGGCACATAGATGTCGACGGGCACGATGCGATCACAGCCGCGCACGACCGAGTACGAGTAGTGATAGTAGCCGCCCCCGTTTGCGCACGATCCCATCGAGATGACGTAGCGCGGCTCCGGCATCTGGTCATAGACCTTGCGCAAGGCTGGTGCCATCTTGTTGCAGAGCGTACCCGAAACGATCATGACGTCGGACTGTCTTGGCGATGCGCGAGGAGCCGCGCCAAACCGCTCGATGTCGTATCGTGGCATCGATACCTGCATCTGCTCGATTGCACAGCACGCAAGGCCGAACGTCATCCACATCAGAGAACCAGATCGCGCCCATGTGATGAGGTCGTCGAGCGCGGCTACGAAATAGCCACGGTCACCGAGATGGTCCTGGACGTTGTCGAAGGGAGCGTTTTCGAGATGGTTCATGGCGATATCGCCTCGCAAGCCCTGCCTGATGCTGCAAGCACGGCTCCGTCTCGCTGTTCCTAATTTCTTCTGTGTTTCTCCGCCTCGATCTCAAATGTCGTTTGCGCCCGATTGGCAAGGAACAGTCTCGCGGATCAGCGGTTGACCGCCAAATCCGGAACCCCGATCGTCCCAAACCCAAGACTCCCAAACCCAAGATATGGACGGACATCATGAAGATCGAAAACTTCAAAGACCTTTACGTCGCCGAGCTGCAGGAACTCGTCAGCATGGAGGATCAGCTGAGTGACGCACTCAAACGAATGGCCGAGACGGCGGTGCATCCCTCCTTGAAACTTGCCCTGGCCGAGCATCAGCAAGAGACGGTGCAACAAGGCGAGCGGCTTCAGACAATCCTGCAGAGGCACGGCGCAGATGCGCGGGTGCACATCGATCAGGCCGTCGAATCGTTGATCGAAGAGACTGCGAAGATGATGAAGATGGTGACGCAGGATGACTTGCGCGACGCCGCGATGATCGCCTCGGCCCAGAAGCTGGAACATTACGAGATTGCCGCTTATGGCAGCGCAGCAGCTCTTGCCGGGCAGCTCGAGTTCAGGGAGGACCAGAACATCCTGCATGAGAGCCTGGAAGAGGAGAAGGCGACCGACGCCATGCTGACCACGCTCGCGAAGGGCGAAGTCAATCTCGACGCTCTTGCAGCCTGACTGCGCTGCTGAGCGCCGCGCGCCACCGGCTGGTCGCGGCCAAGCCGCATGCGCAATCGCCGGGGCCGTCTTCAAAACAAGGACCCCGCCGGTTACCGAGGCAACCTGGCGGGGCTTGTGGACCAATCTTTGATTTGGTTTATCCGCAGCTTTCGCTCTGGCTTCGCCATTTCATCGATCGCCCACTGAATCACCAACCGATGACCTCCATGGACGTTCCGGACGACGGCCATTTTTAATGTTTCTGATCACGTGCCGGCGCAGGCGCACAAGACGTCGAGCGGAGGCCGGATCTTCAAAAGGTTGGAACAGGACCTGCGCTTACCCCTTTGACCGGGCACGTCCATTTGGAGCGGGTGAAGGGAATCGAACCCTCGTATTCAGCTTGGAAGGCTGCTGCTCTACCATTGAGCTACACCCGCGTGACGGGCTCCCTAACACGGCCGGGCTGCGGTCTCAACTGCCCAGAAGGCAGCTTTGCGGCGTCTTTCCCGCCTTGCGAACCGCGCTGGCTCCGTCCGGACCTTGCCGCCCCTTAACAGCGGCAGCATCGCCGACTATATTGAAATCTCCCGAAACAAAGAAAGGAGGTGATCCAGTGTCTTTTACCAAGCGCTGTCACCTCGCTGGGATCGCCCGCTGAGCTCTCGATAAAGGGCTTGGCATCGGGGCGCTCTCAGCCCTGGACCAGCGAGCAAGAAATCGGGCGCGACGGGGCTTCCCCGCCGCGCCTTTTTCTTTTGGGATTTGCCCTTCGGAGCGATCGGCTCAGAGCGTGCGAAGCCGCTCGCGCAGGGCGACGGCGGCGATCAGGATGCCGACGCACCAGGCCATGACGGCCCGGTGCGGCTCGTCGCTGAAGGACACGGTGACGATGCTCGCGAGCAGGCACGGTGCGATCACCTTGGCGGTCCGGCTTGCCAGCGAGAGCAGGAATGGCATCGCCGCGATCGATATTTGCAGGACGTCCACGTTGGACCAGCGCCGCGTCGACGGCTTCAGAAGCCGCAGACGTTCGGCGCGCGCGGACGTTTGCCGCGCCGGCTCTCCACGATCCGCTCACCACCGTTCTCGGCCGAGCTGCCGTAATAGCGGTGATGGCCGGCCTGGTCGTGCAGATCGGCCGCCGCCGACTGACCCGCCCGCCGCGCATCGCAGATGATCTTGCAACTCGTCTTGATGGTGTGACCCGACATTGCCGCCTCCAGCAAAAAGCTTGTTGTTTATGGTCCATCAGTCGCGACCAGTTCCGGCGGCGTTCACATGGCAAGGCCGCAATCGGGTTTCAGGACGGTTTCGCCGCTTGCGGGCCACGCAATATTTTGCTTCGGGATTGTCGGCACCGCCTGCGGTGCTGCGTCCTTGGGATCTGCGCAGAAAAACAACGAGGTGACGATGCTTTACGCCATCCTGGCCTATCACGTGGAAGACGAGGTCATGTCCTGGACGCCGGAGCAGGACGCCGCGGTGGTGGCCAAAGTCATCGAGGTTCAGGCGCCGTTGCGGGCAAGCGGGCAGTTTGGGCCGGCCGCCCGCCTGGATGAGACCCGAAAGGCCCGCACCTTGCGCGGCCCCGGCGCCGGCATGGTGCTGGATGGCCCGTTTGCCGAGACCAAGGAGCAGCTTCTGGGCTTCCACCTGATCGAATGCGCCACCGAGGAGGAGGCGATCGCGGCGGCGCGGAAGCTGCGTGCGGTCAATCCGACTGCGGTCTACGAAATCCGCCCGGTCAAGCTTTACGTGCCGGCCGACGGGTTCGGCGCGACATAAGGGTGAGCTGGCGCCTTACGCGTCCGGCTCGGTCTGCGCGATGGTGAAGCGCTGGATCACGAGCCCGCCAAAGGCGATGAACCACACGAAGGGCGCGACGCGCGGCGCAAACGCCGCTACGATTGTGCCCGGAATGAACACCAGCAGGGGAAACAGCGAGGCCAATATCTCCTGGCGCCAGCCGCCCAGGATGGTCCACCATAGCCAGGCATTGAGACCGGCGATCGCGGTCAGGTGCAGGCCGTAGAGCACCGCGACGGCGCTGCTCATGCCGTAATTGGTGTAGAGGCCGTTGGTCACCGGCAGCAGCACGATCGAGAGCAGGAAGAACAGATTGAGGATCACCGCGCCGCGGCTGCCGACAGGCTGGCGCGCCAGCCGCCGGTGATGGCTGATCCAGAACACGCCGGCGATGATGAAGCTGAGCGCGAAGCCGGCGAGCTTGCCGGAATAGACATGGGCGAGGTCGCTCCAGCCGGGCGCGCTGGTGAACACCGCGGCCTTGGGCAGGTCGTAGGCCAGCAGCGTCATGGCAACACCGAAAATGGTGTTGCTGAGCGATTCCAGCCGCCGCATCTCGAACTGGTCGGGCTTGAGCTCGGTCATGCCGGGTGGGCTTTTCGAAACTGGAACCTTGGGTCGTCTTTCCCCTAAATCCTAAAGCCGGTCTCGTCCAGCCGCATTGCGATTCGCGGCGGGATCGCCGACTCTCGCCCTTTCACCGGGGCGATTCGTGGCAACATATCTGGACACGCTCAATGCGGAGCAGCGCCGCGCCGTCGAGCATGGCGTGGCCGAAGGCGCGACCGTGGGCGCTCCCCTGCTCGTCATTGCCGGCGCGGGCTCGGGCAAGACTAATACGCTGGCCCACCGCGTCGCGCACCTGATCGTCGCCGGCGCCGATCCGCGCCGCATCCTGCTGATGACATTCTCCCGCCGCGCCGCGGCGGAGATGGCCGGCCGGGTCGAGCGCATCGCCCGCAAGGTGCTGGGCGAGAACAATGCCGCGATCATGCGCGATGCCCTGACCTGGGCTGGCACCTTCCACGGCATCGGCGCGCGTCTCCTGCGTGAATATGCCGAACGCATCGGCATCGATCCCGCCTTCACCATCCACGACCGCGAGGATTCCGCTGACCTGATGAACCTGGTCCGGCACGAGCGCGGCCTGTCGAAGACCGAAAGCCGCTTTCCGGCCAAGGGCACCTGCCTGTCGATCTACTCGCGCTGCGTCAACGCCGAGATGGAGATCGAGAAGGTGTTAGGGTTGCACTATCCCTGGTGCGCGGGATGGGCTGCCGAGCTGAAGGGACTGTTCGCGGCTTATGTCGAGGCCAAGCAGGCCCAGCATGTTCTCGACTACGACGACCTGCTGCTCTACTGGTCGCAGATGATGAGCGATGCGCTGATCGCGGACGAGATCGGCGGCCGCTTCGACCACGTGCTGGTCGATGAATATCAGGACACCAACCGCCTGCAATCCTCGATCCTGCTGGCGCTGAAGCCCGACGGCCGCGGGCTCACCGTGGTCGGCGACGACGCCCAGTCGATCTATTCGTTCCGCGCCGCCACCGTGCGCAACATCCTGGACTTCCCGCAAAGCTTCTCGCCGCGCGCCGAGATGATCACGCTCGACCGCAATTACCGCTCGACGCAGACCGTGCTGGCCGCAGCCAACGGCGTCATCGGCCTCGCCCGCGAGCGCTTCACCAAGAACCTGTGGACCGATCGCACCGCCTCGCACAAGCCGCAGCTCGTCACAGTGCACGACGAGGCCGACCAGGCCCGCTACATCGTCGAAGAGGTGCTGGCCAACCGCGAGCAAGGCGCGCTGCTCAAGCACCAGGCCGTGCTGTTCCGCACGTCCTCGCATTCCGGCCCGCTGGAAATCGAGCTGACCCGCCGCAACATCCCGTTCGTGAAGTTCGGCGGCTTGAAATTCCTCGACGCCGCGCACGTCAAGGACGTGCTGGCGCTGCTGCGCTTTGCCGAGAATCCGCGCGACCGCGTCGCCGGTTTCCGCATCCTGCATCTGTTGCCGGGGATCGGCCCTGCGACCGCGCAGCGCGTGCTCGACCAGATGGCGGAAAGCACCGATCCGCTCGCCGCGCTCGGTCAGCTGCCGGTGCCGGCGCGCACCGGTGACGACTGGACCGCCTTCGTTCGCACCACCCAGAACCTGCGCTATTCGGAATGGCCTGTCGATCTCGAGCGCGTGCGGCTCTGGTACGAGCCGCATCTCGATCGTATCCACGAGGATTCCGAGACCCGCCGCGCCGATCTGATGCAGCTCGAGCAGATCGCGAGCGGTTATGCCTCGCGCGAGAAATTCCTGACCGAGCTGACGCTCGATCCGCCGGATGCGACCAGCGACAAATCCGGGCCGCCTTTGCGCGACGAGGATTATCTGATCCTCTCGACCATCCATTCGGCCAAGGGCCAGGAGTGGAAGTCGGTGTTCGTGCTCAACGTCGTCGACGGCTGCATGCCGTCCGATCTCGGCGCCGGCACCAGCGCCGAGCTCGAGGAGGAGCGCCGCCTGCTCTATGTCGCGATGACACGCGCCAAGGACGATCTGCATCTCGTCGTGCCCCAGCGCTTCTTCACCCACGGCCAGGCCGCCAAGGGCGACCGCCACGTCTACGCCTCGCGCACCCGCTTCATCCCGGAGCAATTGGTCCACCTGTTCGAGCGCACCGCCTGGCCGAAGGCCGCAGCAAGCGCGGCCCGCACCGCGGCGCAAGGGCCGAAGATCGACATCGGGGCGCGGATGCGCGGGATGTGGCGGTAGCGGCTAGAGCATGATCCGGAAAAGTGTGCAGCAGTTTTTCCGAAAGAGATCATGCTCAAACAACAACCTAAAGCGCGATCTCATCGCGCTTTAGGCATTCAGCCTGTCGAACTGCACCTTGCCTGCCTTCATCACCATCGGGATGTGCTCGCCCTGGCCGAGCAGGCAGGTGACATCGCGCAGCGGGTTGCCGTTGACCACCAGCAGATCGGCGATGGCTTCGGGCGCGATCCGGCCGAGCTCGCCTTCCATGCCCAGCACCTCGGCGCCGATCAATGTCGCGCTGGCGATGACGGCGCGCGGACCGAGAATCTCGGCACGGATGCGGAATTCGTCGCTCTGGAGACGCTGGGACGGGCCGAGCAGGTCACTGCCAAACCCCATTTTCACGCCGGCGTCGCGGTAGATCGCGAGCGACCGCAGGCCGGCGTCGCGCACATCGGCGATCTTGGCGACGCTCTCCGGCGGCAGGCCATATTGGGCGCCTTCGTTCGCCAGCGCCTCATAGGTGACGAGCGTCGGCACCACATAGGCGCCCTTCTCGGCCATCAGGCGCGCGGTCGGAGCATCGACCAGATTGCCGTGCTCGATGGTGCGCACGCCGCAGCGAACCGCGCGCTCGATCGCGGCAGCGGTGTAGGCGTGCGCGAGCACATAGGTCTGGCGCCCGCGTGCCTCCTCGACGATGGCGCGGATCTCGTCCTCGGAATAGCCAAAGGCGCCGACCGGATCGGTCGGTGACGCGACGCCGCCGGACGCCATGATCTTGATCTGGTCGGCGCCCATCTGCAGCTCCTCGCGCGCCGCCCTGCGCACGCCGTCGACACCGTCGGCAACGCGCGCCAGTGCGCCGACGCGCACGCAGCAGGGACATGGTGCATCGCTCGCGAGGTAATCCGAGCGCGCCCGCATGTCGCCGTGCCCGCCAGTCTGGCTCAGCGCACGGCCGGAGACGAACAGCCGCGGGCCGTCGGTCAGGCCGGTGTCGATCGCCTGCTTCAGCGCATGGCCGGCACCGCCGGCGTCGCGTACGGTGGTGAAGCCTCGGCGCAGCATGCCGCGCAAGAGCAGCGTCGAGCGCAGCGTCACCAGCACGTTCGGCATGTGCACCTGCTGCGCCAGATTGAGCTCGACCGCGACCGCGTGCACATGCAGATCGATCAGGCCGGGCATCAACGTCTTGCCTTTCAGGTCGACGGTGCGATCGGCGGTGACCTGGAGCGGTCGGTCCGAGACCTCCTTGATCACATTGTCCTCGACCAGCACGTGATGGCCTTCCAGTAGCTCCGGCTGAAGCGGATCGAGCAGAGCGGCATTCTTGAAGAGCGTGCTGGGCATGGGTCGTTTCCTGTCCGGTCAGGACTGTGTGAGCAGCGCGGGCAAGGCGAGCTGGGCGAACGGAAGGCACGCGGCGACATCGTCCTCGCCGTACCAGCCCGCTTCATGAAGCAGGTTGAGCGAGCCGAGCGTCCGCCCGCGCCAGCGCACGGGCATGTTGAGCACGCTCTCGCAGCCGAGTGAAGCGATCAACTCGTGATCGGGAAACACGTTGCGCAGATCGTCGAGGGTGTAGCCGACATAGGCCTCGCCGCGATCAAGCACGGCCTCGGTCCATGGGCCGGGCGTCAGGCGCTTGCGCCCGCCCGTCGGGTAAGGCCCGGGACAATTGGAATAGATCCGTGCCGCTTCCCCGCTATCGTCGTCGTAGGTCAGGATCGTGAACAGCTTGTGCCCGATCGCCGACTTCAAGGCCTGGTCCAGCGCCGAGAACAGCGCGTCCGGCTGGTCCGCCCTGCCCTGCGCCGCCGCCACCGCGCCGAGCAGCGGATCGGCTCGGCGTGTCCTTTGCCTCATGCGACCTCACCTGCCGCAATGTCTTCCAGCGAACGGCCGCGGGTCGGCACCCCCATCACCACCACGGTGAGCGCGCCGATCAGCAGGACGCTGGTGGTGATGCCGAACACGCCGGCAAAGCCGAAATTAGGATAGAGGTAGCCGACCAGGATCGGCGAGACGATCGCACCGATGCGGCCGATCGCCGAGGCAAGGCCGGCGCCGGTGGTGCGCACCGGCGTCGGGAACACCTCCGCCGTATAGGCGTAGACGCCGGCATAGGTGCCGTTCATGAAGAACGACAGCAAGATCCCCGCGACCATGATGTGCTGGTCCGTCTGCGCGAAGGCGAGCCCGAGCGCGCTGACGCCGCCGAGCACCATGTAGCACGCAATGGTCGCCTGCCGGCCGATGCGCTCGTTGAACCAGGCGGCGCTGAAATAGCCGGGAATCTGCGCGCAATAGATCGCGATCGAATAGGCGAAGCTCTTGGTGATGCTCATGCCGTTCTGGACCAGCAGGCCGGGAATCCAGACGAAGAAGGAATAATAGCTGAAGGTGATCGCAAGCCACATGATCCAGGTCATGACGGTGATGCGCGCCTGCCGGCCGGCGAGCAGCGCCGCGAAATTGGCAAGCAGCGTCCCGCCAGTCCCGGCGGGCACTGCTGCTTCGACGACCGGTTGCGGCAGAACAACGCCCTGGCGCGCGAAGCCGGCCTCGATCCGGTCCAGCACCGCTTCGGCTTCCTTCGTCCTGTCCTGGCTTTCCAGCCAGCGCGGCGATTCCGGCAGCGCCCTGCGCCACCACAGCAGCATGACGACGGGCACCGCGGTGATCACCAGCACGATGCGCCAACCATTGTCATAGGCGGGAACGATGAAGTAGCCGAGCAAGGCCGCCGCGACGAAGCCGAAGGAAAAGAAGCCGGCCAGCGCGCCGGTGAAGCTGCCGCGGAAGCGCCGCGCCACGAACTCGGCGAGATAGGGCGCGATGATCGCGCTCTCGGCGCCGGTGCCCATGCCGGCGACGACGCGGGCCGCGAAGAAGGACGACCAGCTGTCCACGGCGGCACTGACGATCGATGCGGCGCAATACAGCGCCAGCGCCGACATCATAACGGCGCGGCGGCCGATGAGGTCGCCCAGCGTGCCCGCCAGCAACGCGCCGAACAGGAAGCCGATATAGGTGCTGCTGCCGAGCACGCCGATCTGCACGCTCGACAGATTCCAGGCCGTGCGCAGCACCGGCAGGATGAACGCCAGAACGGCGGCGTCCATCGCGTCGAACATGTAGCCGAGCCCACCCATCAACAACAGATGCGTGTGGAAGCGCGCGAATGGCAGGCGCTCGATGCGCGCCGAGATCATCGACATGAAAGTCCCCTCAATCCGGCGGACCGGCATCCGCAGTGTCGTTAGGGGGAACCATAGACAAAGAGATATTATCGTCATAATTTATAATTGTGATCCCATACATCACCACGGTGAATGTTCTGTCGTTTCGATCGCTCGACCTCAACCTGCTGAAGGTCTTCGAAGCCCTGATGACCGAGGGCAGCGTCACGCGCGCCGCGAACGCGCTGCTGATGACGCAGCCGGCCGTCAGCAATGCACTCGCGCGCCTGCGCGAGGCGCTCGGCGATCCCCTGTTCGTCAGGTCCGGCACCGGCATCCGTCCGACCCAGCGCGCGGTCGTGTTGTGGGAGCCGATCGGCGAGGCGCTCGAAAGCGTCCGCGGCGCGCTCGACGAGCAGGTGTTCGATCCGCGCCGCGCGCAGACCGAGTTCAGCCTGTCGATGTCGGACTACGTCGCCTCGCTGGTGATGCCGAATTTGCTCGGCCATTTCGGCAAGATCGCGCCCAAGGCGCGCGTCCATACCGTCCCCAACACGATCCTCGAGATCGCCGATCAGCTCGAGGACAACAGGGTGGACTGCGTGCTGAGCGTCTATGTCAACGAAGCGCAGCAGCCGGCCGCCATCCGCTCGCGCTCGCTGTGGACGGTCGACTACGCCTGCTTCATGCGGCGCGGCCATCCGCTCGCCGCACAGAAGCGGCTCAGCACGCGCAGCTTCCTGAGCGCAGGGCATGTCGATGTGAGCCTCGCCGGCAAGACCCTGCCGTCCTACGATCTCTTCCTTGCCTCGCGCGGGCTGTCGCGCAACCTGGTCGCGACCGTCAATCACTACAGCGCTGCCTATGAGGTCGTGCGTCAGTCCGACCTCGTCGCCGTGCTGCCGAGCGATTTGCGCTCGCAATCCCGGAACGCGCCGTTCCTGCACGCCATGCCGCTTCCGCTTCGCGCGCCGCCGCGCATCGTCAGCCTGTTCTGGCACCAGCGCAACGACACCGTGCCGGCGCAGCGCTGGCTGCGCGAGACCCTGGTCGGGATGTTCGCCAAATCCGACTGAACACGCGCGCGAGCCCGACACGATCCAAAAAGGAAACGGTGCGTTTCTCGGAGCAGCATTGTTGCACTGACCGCCGCGCCCTAGCTCCACCGCAAACGATCCTCCTCCCACAGTGACGGGCGCAAGCTGCGCCCGCAGAGACCTGATCAATGACCGCCCCCCTTCAATTCGGCCTGGATACCTTTGGCGACGTCACCAAGGATGGCTCCGGCGCCATGCTTCCCCACGCGCAGGTCATCCGCAACGTGGTCGACGAAGCCGTGCTGGCCGACGAGCTCGGCCTCGACTTCATCGGCCTCGGCGAGCATCACCGCGCCGATTTTGCGATCTCCTCGCCGGAGACCGTGCTCGCGGCGATCGCATCGCGCACCAAGCGCATCCATCTCGGCTCGGCGGTGACGGTACTGTCCTCGGACGATCCGATCCGCGTGTTCCAGCGCTTTGCCACGCTCGATGCAGTCTCGAATGGACGCGCCGAGGTGATCCTCGGCCGCGGCTCGTTCACCGAATCCTTTCCGCTGTTCGGCTTCGACCTGCGCAAATACGAAGAGCTGTTCGAGGAGAAGCTCGATCTGTTCGCGGCCCTGTTGGCGCAGCAGCCGGTGAGCTGGGAAGGCAAGCTGCGTCCGCCGCTGCGGGACCAGCGGGTCTATCCGCCGGTCGAGCACGGCCGGCTCAAAACCTGGATCGGCGTCGGCGGCAGCCCGCAATCGGTGGTGCGCGCTGCGCATTACGATTTGCCTTTGATGCTCGCGATCATCGGCGGCGATCCCGCGCGCTTTGCGCCCTTCATCGATCTCCATCACCGCGCCGCCAAGGAATTCGGCCGCCCCGCGCAGCCGATCGGCGTGCACTCGCCCGGCTACGTCGCCGAGACGGACGAACAGGCCCGCGAGGAGCTATGGCCGGACTACAAGGCCATGCGCGACCGCATCGGCAAGGAGCGCGGCTGGCCGCCGATGGGCCGCGACGAATTCGTCAACGAAGCCGAACACGGCTCGCTCTATGTCGGCTCGCCGGAGACGGTGGCGCGGAAGATCGCGAAGACGGCGAAGGCACTCGGTATTGCGCGGTTTCAGCTGAAGTATTCGGCGGGTCCCTTGCCGCACGAGAAGCTGATGAAGAGCATCGCGCTTTATGGACGGAAAGTGGTGCCGATGGTGCGGGAGATGATGGGGTAACGGTTCGAGGCGGCTTCAGTCCGCCTAGGCTCACCAGAGTCTCTTCTTCGCGAAGGCGTGGCCCGAACCGGATTTCAAGTAACGCTCGAACGCGCGTGCCTTCGCAAGGTCCGCGAAGGCCACGTAAGTCACCAGTCGCCAAGGAGTGTACTTTGACGTGTGCGGTGATTTACCTCCGTTATGGTCTGCTAGGCGCTGCTTGAGATTCGTCGTCAGGCCGATATAGCGCTGACCCACGAAGGCTTCGCTCTCCAGAAGATAGACATAGTGCATCGACGCCGCCCTCCTTCGCCAAGGCTTCGGAGGGCATCCTGCTTCGCGCGGTGAAAGGCTGCAATCCTGCGAAGCGCGTCAGCGCGAAGCAGGATGGTGGGGGAGGCAGGACTCGAACCTGCGAAGCCATGAGGCGGCTGATTTACAGTCAGCTCCCTTTGCCACTCGGGACACTCCCCCGCTCGACGGCAGCACAATCGGGCCGGACCTTGCCGGCGGACCGAAGACGGCCATGGAACGTGAAGGCCGCGACAGCCCGGATGGGGGCGCGACCGGGCGCGGTTATGGGCGATCCGGTGGGGCAAAGTCAACCGAGGCGAACAGCTAAAATCGCCCTCGCGGGCGCCCAAATTGCCATATTCCGGGACCCGTGACACAAGCGAGCCCATGAAGGATCGAAAATTCACCCCGAGGGGTCCCCGCGGCGGGGCTAAGCCCTTCAACAGACCCGGGAAATCGGCCGGCCGGCCAGCCTGGCGCGACCGTGATTCGCACCCCGACGGACCGGTCATCCTCTATGGCTGGCACACCGTCGTCATGGCACTCGCGAATCCTGCGCGACAGATCCGCAAGCTGACGCTGACCGAGAACGCAGCCAAGCGGCTTGCCGACGAAAATATCGAGACCCGCGTCACCCCCGAGATTGTCCGGCCCCAGGAGATCGACCGCCTGCTGTCGCCCGATGCCGTGCACCAGGGCCTGCTCGCGGAGGCCGAGCCCCTGCCCTCACCCGACATCGAGACCCTCAAGCAGGAAGGCATGGTGCTGGTGCTCGACCAGATCACCGATCCCCACAATGTCGGCGCCATCCTGCGCTCGGCCGCGGCGTTCGCGGTCAAGGCGATCGTCACCACCGCGCGCCACAGTCCGGAAGCGACCGGCGTGCTGGCGAAGGCCGCCTCCGGCGCGCTCGAGCTGGTGCCGATGGTCACCGTGCAAAACCTCGCCCGCGCGCTCACCGCGCTGAACGAGCGCGGCTTCCAGACCGTCGGCCTCGACAGCGAAGGCAGCGAAGACCTCTCGGACGTCGCGCTGCACGAGCCGCTCGCGCTGGTGCTCGGCGCCGAAGGAAAAGGTCTGCGGCAATTGACCCGCGAGACCTGCAGCGTCGTGGCGCGGCTCGACATGCCCGGCGAGATCAAGAGCCTCAACGTGTCGAACGCCGCCGTGCTCTCGCTCTATGTCGGCGCGAGCCGGCTGGGGCTGATGAAGCGGTAGCGGCTTCGCGTCACATCAAAAACAAAACGCCCGCCCGCATCGCGCGGACAGGCGTCCCGTAGCTCAACCGATCAGAGATCAGTAATAGCGGCGCAGCACGCGGTGGCCGCCGTAATACGCTGCCGGCGCGTGGCGGTGGGCGTAGCCGTAGCGCGGAGCGTGGCCGTAATGCACGCGCGGCAGATAGCCGTAGCGCGGGCCGTAGCCGTAGCGGTACGGACGGTAGTGCGGGCGGGGATAGGGCGCCACGGCGGCGCGATAGCCGTAACCGTAATTGGCGGGCGCGACGACCGCGTCTTCACGATAGGTCGGGTACGGTGCGAAGGCGCCTGGGCCGGTGTAGGTCGGGCCCTGGTTGACGTAATAATACTGCGTGGTCGGCTCGGCGAGACGCTCATAGGCGCCATAGCCGTAGCCATAGCCGCCGCAACCGGTGTTGCAGCCGGAATAGACCGGCGCAACCGGCTGGCACGGATTGAAGCCGCAGGCCGCGGCCGGCGCGGTGGCGGCGAACATCACGGCAGCCGCCGCGACCAGTCCCGAAATCATCTGACGCATTACTCTCTCCTGTTGATTTCTGTTTGTTTGGATTTGACGTTTCTTAACCCGGCGGCCTGCCGGGTATCTCTGTGTGCGGCCGCGGTCGCGGTGGCCGCGGACGATCGTTGATCTCGGGCGCGAGGATCACCGGCGGCGGATCGACCGGCACATCCATCTGCGGCGGCAGCGGCGCCGATTGCGCGCCCCAGCTCTGGTGATAGCTCTCGGCGGGCTTGGGCAATTTGCGGTTCGCGGGCGGCTCGACCTCGAGCCGGCCATAGCCGGGCCGCAGGCCGAGCGTCGGATAGTAGTGACCGACGTCTTCGGGCTGCCGCTCGGCGATATAGCGCCCGCCATAGATCGTGGGCTGCACTTGCTGGTTCTTGCCCAGGCCCCAGACACCCTCGACGACGGCATAGGACGCATCGATGTTGTTGATGATGATCGGCACGCCGGGACGGCCGGGAACGACGACATCGAAGCCGCCGGCAAAAGCCGTCGCAGGCAGTCCGATCAGAAAGGCGGCGAGCGCCACAGCACGCATGAGGGGACCCCGGTTATGCGGCGGCAACCTATCCGATCACGACGCACAGAGGGTTAAGGCCCGCCCAACAACTTCCGGTAAGCCTAATGCGTAAGGATTGCGCGCCGCGCAAATGCTGCAAAGCGAGCTAGCAAAGCGTTAACGGCGCCTCGCGCCGCCGCACGGAACCGCGCCGTGCACTCACACCCGTTTGACCATTCGCTGGCGAAAATCCACCGGTTTCACCGGAACGTCCGGCGCCTTTGGCATTTAGCCCCCGTCAACAAAATGGGAGCCAACAACCATGAACATCAAGCTTCTCGGAGCCACGGCGATTGCGGCGACCATGATGGCTGGCTCTGCCATGGCGCAGTCGGCCACCAATCCCACCCGCTGCTCGGCGCAATTCCCCAACGCCAACTGCCAGAATCTCGGCCCAGGAAATCCGTCCACCGATAGCGGCTATCGCCATCGCCGCGCGTCCTACCGCCAGACCAATTCCTATCGCCAGAGCAATGCCGATTGGAATAACGACTGGAACAGGAGCCGCACCGGCTTCTGGCCGACCGACGTCGCGGCCGGCGTGGCGGGCGCTGCGATCGGCACCGCCGGCGCGATTGCCTCGGCGCCGTTCCGCAGTTGGGACAATTCCTACGCCTACGACAATTCGTGGAATAACCGCGGCTGGGACAATCGCAGCTGGGACACCCGCAGCTACGCCGAGCGTAACGGGTTCGTCTGTACGCCTGGCACCTGGTTCAAGGGCTCAGACGGCCGCCGGCACATCTGCCAGTAAGCAGCCCACATCGAACGCGACACGTCAGGCGGCCCCAGGGCCGCCTGATTCATGTCTTGCGAGGCGTAGCGCGGGTTCTGGCACTTTCCAATCAAGTCTGGTATTGCGGCGCGCACGGGCAGGCCCTGCCCGTCTCCAGGCGTCGCCGGCTTAGCTCAGCGGTAGAGCAGCGGTTTTGTAAACCGAAGGTCGGGGGTTCAATCCCCTCAGCCGGCACCAATTAATGTCTGCCAATCAATAACAAGTCGGCACCCGAATTGTCCGGGCTTGGAGAAGATACCAATCCGTCAGCCGGTGCTTCGCCTCTCCAAGGTCCGACGAGCAAAGCCCCGGTTCAGGCCAGGATCAATGCAGCAATCAAAAGATCTCGCATGATCAATTGCCCGAATTCCGGCTGCACCAGCCGCTGTATTCGCTGCTGCTCCACCCGGTCGCCTTCTTGGCGGCTACGCACTCGTCGTAAGTTTTGTACTTCGGCTTTTCGGCCCCCCTTTTGAGTTGCTTTCTGCTGGGCCAGCGCGGGATGCAATCCAAGAGCCTAGATGCCGATAGCAATCGAAAACACTTTCATCGAAACTTTCTCCTGTTCGTCCGGCTTGAGATCACCGCGTGTTGGTGCAAATACCCGGATGGGCTGCACACCACTTCTTGGCGTGGTCCGGCGCATAGCCATTCTTGATACCCTCGGCGACACATTTCGCGACGGTGCACTTATTCGCCTTTTGCTCGGTGTTCTTTTGGGCGAGTGCCGGCGTGGCAGCCAGAGCAATAACCGCAATCAACACAGTGCGCATTAAAAATCCTTTGTTGGGCAATGCTGCAATAGTGCAACGGCAGCCAGCTCCTGGCAATGACCGCGCGTCCCTTTTTTCCCGTTCTGAGCGGCGCAAGCTTCCTGGTCACCAGCAAGAGCTGCGGTCGAGAGCAATGCAAACAACAAATGCAGTTGCTCCAGGCGGGGCGCTGGGCCTTTGGTTTTTCCGCTTTCCCGCTGCGCTTGGGTCACTGCGGCGGCTCCCATCGGCGACCACCGCAAGAACGAAATCATCTGTTCGGCGTTATCCTCGGACCATAGAGCCGTCTCGCGGAGGTCTAGCGATGGACCCGAATGACCGGGCAGCCTTAGCCCTATCCGCTGTCGCCTTGGCTATCGCCATCGTGGTTGCTTCGACGGTCACGTTGGAGCGCGTCAATCCCCGCACGGCCAGTAACGACGCACCTCCCGGAACGGTAGGACTCGCCAGACCTCACCCGCCGCTGGACCGTGCCCCCGGTGAACCGATACAGACGACAGGAGCGCCGGCTAATGCCAGGCAGCGTCCCTGACCGAACACCGACCGCACCGGCGCTCAATGGCCGCGCCTCAGCCCGAACTCTTCCGCGCGCCGCCTTGTTCGAAGTGCTCAACGACCGTGCCGCCGATTTCGACCCAGGCATGTTTCGATTGCTCGAACACCGATCTGACGGGTGCCGGAAAATCCGGATCCGCGATCGCACCAACGGCGACGCCGATCATCGCGGGCAGATTGTCGGCCTTCCAGCAGACCGTCGAGCCGCAGTCGGAGCAGAAATAGAAGCGAACCTTGCCCCCGCTTGAGGCGGCGCGAACAAACTCCTTTGGCGCGCCGGAGATCGCGACAGCTTCGACCGGGTAGAACGCACCAACACCGAACGGTGCCCCGGTTCGCCTTTGGCAGTCGATGCAATGACAGGCTGCGACGAGCTTGGTCGGTCCCGGAAGCGAAAGTGAAACAGCACCGCAACTGCATCTGGCATCGATCATCGGACATCCTCCAACCGCCACAGCCCGAGGCTCTTGTCGCGCCAGCCGCCATCGCCTTCCTCGCAGCGCTCGTCGATCAACGCGCGCGGCGCCGGCCAGTTGAACGGCGGCTTCGTCATGTCGAGCGCGCGCCAGTCGCCATCCTCGCAATCACGGTTGTCCTCGAATTCCGGAAACGTCGTGACGAGCAGAAACTGCGCGCCGCTCTCGTGAAAGCGCGCGGTGGCGCGGGCGATGTTCTGAAAGCTCAGATGCACCAGGCAGTCCCGGCACAGGATCAGATCGGCACGTGGCAGCACATCGCGCGTGAGATCGGCAACCAGGAAACGGCCGGCCAATTCGCCGCTCGCCACACGGCGATTGTTGGCCTCGATCAGCGACGGCACGATGTCGATGCCGATGTAGTCGAGATCGAGCTTGATGCGTCCGATCCAGCCCGCATCACCGCAGGGCGCATCGAGAAGCGAGCGCGCGCCGAGCCGTTGCAGCAATTGTGGAAGCGCCGCCCGGATCGCGGCCGTGGCCGTGTCCTCCGAGCCGAGGCCCGATACCGAGCCGGCAGCGCCCCAAAAGTTCGTCCGCTCGATCCGCTCGAACCGCGCGGCGAGATCGAGCCCTACGAAATTGTCGCGGTCGGCAACGAAACGTTCGTGGGCGAGCACGGCAGGACGGTTGGCGATCATCGGATACGATCTGATCTCACGTCGAAACTCCGGAGCAAACACGTTATATACAGGCCAAGTGAACTTGCCCAAAAATGCCTGAGCGAATCTGCTCTGCTCATCCGGGTCCCATGCGCCCTGCCACCTCAAAAGAGAAGGCCAGGTTCGTCGCAGGCGCTGTGGCGGCCGTCGTCACGACGGCCATGTTGTTCGTCTTCGCGCTCGGTCTCCTGTTGGCGGGATAGCGGGTGCGAAGACGGACGCCGCCCGGAACTGCGCCCCACCCTTGGCCGTTGTCGACCCATGCGGATCCGGGAAGAAAACCGAAACATGTTTCTGCTGGCGACGGTGACGCTGTGCTGTGGCGCCGTGGCCGGCACATTGGCGCTGCTCGAGCCGGTGCTCGGACCGGCCCCCGAAAGGCTGGTCGCCGAAAGGGCGGTGATCGACGTCGCCCCGACGCCGGTTCAGACACCGGTTCGGGTGGTCGGCGCGCCGTTCGAGGTCAACGTCAATCCGCGCCAGCGATAGCGCTCACCTCGGCGAGGCCTCCGTGCCTTCCTCGGGCCGGCCATGGGCACGCGCCAATTCCTCTGCGAACGCGATCACCTCCGCCCGCTTGTCGGGCGGCAGCGTCAGGAACGCGCGGATGAGCCTCAGGCCCTCCGCTTCGTCCACTCGTTCGTCTTTGGCATCCATTCCCCCAATGTCGGGCGACCGGGAAAAATATGCAATCCCTTTCATACCACCTTGATTCGGCGCAGCCGCTTTGCTGGAATGGGGCACGGCTGAGGTGGACCATGAAGTGGATCAGGGAGCGCGACGCGCTGATCGCGCAGACAATGGCCTTCGTCCAATCGGTGACCGGCAAGAAGGATGACGTCCTTCGGCCGGGCGCGCTGTCGGATTCCCCGGCCGCCACCGTCGAGGGGGTCGTCCTCGAGGCCGTCATGGCCGAGATCAAGCCGCCCCAGCCCCCTCCGCAGCCTCAGCCCATCCAGCTTTCGCCGCCGCGGGCGAGCAGTGAAGTCCGCACCGAGATGCAGGCCCGCATTGCCAATTTCCGCAAGCATCAGGAGCGGTTCGAGCGCGAGCGCGAGGAATATTGTGCCGAAACCCTGACCAAATTGCGCGCCGCCATCCGCGACGCCCCGGGCCCACTGGCCAAAAAATAACGCCGCCCTCCGGGCAGGGCGCCCTACAGCCAGGACCACACCAGCCAAAGATTGGCCGCGCAGGCGCCGAATAGCGCCAGCGTGAGCGGCAGGAGCATGTGCCCGCAGGAGGTCTTCAGGTCGCTCGTCATGGCGGAAAACATCCGCTGATTCCGCCAAACGAGTCCCAGGGATTCTTTTTTTCGCGATTCAGGACTCGTTAAGGACTCAGGGCCCGGCAGCTCCGATCACGGCCCCGTGATCGGGGATGCTGCCTGGAACCCACGCTATATGAGGTCGTTAACGCGCTTTCCGGGAGCGGGAAGAATGCCCTACGCCTTGTTTTGCAACGACGCCCAGATCAGCAAGGCCTATCCGAGTGAGTCCGACGTCTGGAAGCTTGCGCACCGGAGCGGCCTGGTCGTGGATGTCATCACCGACGAGGACCGCCCAGGGCCGCGCCGGGTGCTCGACAATGAGTACGAGATCAAGCCCTGCCGGGTCGCCCAAGGCGAGGACCCCGACCAGAACAAGGCCGAGGCCGAGCGCCAGTCCAGGATGGAGCTTGAGCTGAATTCGTGAGGTTCTGCCGGCGGAAGCCGCAAAAATGATCAGGGCGTTGCGGCTGCCAGCGAGGCCTGCTCGCCAGCCAGCACGACGCAGGCCTTGCGGCGATGCAGCCCGCGGATGGCGCCGGTGACCTTCAGCACCTTGCCCGACGGACAGGCCGCGTCCTTGACGAAGGCCACCTCGTAAGGTGCCAGCATCAGAGGCTCGGATTTGAGGATTGTCTGTGCAGAGCACGGCAGGCAGGCGAAGCACCAGAGCACCCCTGCCGACACCAAGATACGCATGTCCGTCGTCCCACCAGCCCGGTAATTCTCATATAACGCGTTCCGGAGCGCGAGTTCCGTAAGCGGCAAAAATTATTTTTGCTTTACCCAAATCCCATGACGGGCATGAGAAGGCGCGCACCGGAATGTTTGTCTGCAAATGACGCGCCAGATGGTTCACGCATTGCAAACAGAGGGCGGGCTGGCCGGCAAACGAAAGGCCGGCAGAGCCGGCCTTTGTCAGAGCGAGATCTCGCCGCCGAGGGTCAGTAGCGCGAGGCCGGCTGACCGCCCCAGCCGAAACGGTAGTTCACACCGACCTTGACGGTATGCTCGTCTTCCCGGCCGCGAACGCCGACGACGTCGGCCGGGCCGGAGATGAAGGTGGTGCTGCCGAAATTATAGTACTGGTATTCGGCCTTGGCCGACCAGCTCGGCGCGAACATGTATTCGAGGCCGGCGCCGACGGTGTAGCCGTCCTTGTTGTTGCCGGTGGCGGTGAAGGTCTGCGGCACGCCGGCGATGTTGACGCCCAGGCCGCCATTGCGCCAAGCGTAACCGCCCTTGGCGTAGAGCAGCGTCGGTCCCCAGGTGTAGCCGATGCGGCCAGTCACAGACCCGAGCTGGTCAGTGTTGGAGGTCACCTGGGTGCCCAGCGGGAACGTGGTGCCGTTGTTGTTGGTCGGCAGCCAGGAATACTGGGCCTCGATACCCACCACCCAATTGGGCGCGAACTGATAGTCGAAGCCACCCTGCACGCCGCCCAGGAAGCGGGCGTCGCTGGACTGGAAGCTGCTGTCGCCGGCAAACGCGCCGCCGACATGGCCGCCGATGTAGAAACCGGTCCAATTGTAAATCACTTCCGGCGGCGTAGCTGCCGGCGCCTTGGTATAAGGACGCGGCTGGATGTCAGCTGCTGCGGCCGGTGCGGCCAGCGCAAGCAGAGCGACTGCGCCCAGCAAAATCGACTTCATGATCATCCCCGTTCTTTCATTTGCGACACTCGGGAAACAACGTGGCGTGAATTGGGTTGCTTCGCGGCGATGCCGGAACGTTGATCGTTCGTTACTGTGACGGGGTGGCAACAGCGCGATTTTGTTCCGTCACCTCGCCTGCGCCGACTGTTTTTGCCGCCTGCGCAAGCGCTGCCGTAACGATTTGTCGCAAGCCGAAACCACTCCGTTCAAAGCTCGCCGAAATGTGATCCAGCGGCTCCGGCAATCGTCGTTCTAACAGCAGGCGATGAAAGCGGGCTTTGCGCTACCGCGTCATCTTTTCGAGTTCCGGAAAGGGTGCGTAAACCGCGCCGGCACAGAGCTCACTGGTGCGGTCGACGACGCGGTCCGCGCGCCCGTTGACGAAGATCACCGCGCGTTCCCGCATCGCCTTGTAGCTGCCATCGCTCTCGCGCGGGGTGAAATGCAGACAGCTCACATAGAACTGCCGGCCGCCGACCTCGCGCTGCACCGGCTCGGCCATGCTGGCCTCGCGCACGCCGACGGGGTTGTTGAGATAGGTGCGCATCAGGGCCAGCGTGTCGCTGCGGAAATTGTCGGGAAACGGCTGCGGCCCTCCGGCCTGGGTCCCACCGATGAAGGTTGGACGGTCACCATCGCTGCCGAAACATGCCGCCAGCGTCAACGGCAACGCCAGGATCGCCGCACATCTCACCAATCGCCCCACAGGCCCGCTCTCCGCTCGATCAGATCAGGAGACGTTCTAGCCCCTCGTCTGCGCGAAGGGAATTCCGCTTGCAGCGGCGCAAACAACGCACCCCGCCGCCGGCGCTTGCGCTTTCGCACAAGCGCCGGGACGGGCCTGAAGTGCCTGCGCGGCGGCGGGCAATGCGCGGGTGCCGCCGCGCGGGATCAGTCCTTAGCTGCGCTTGTCGGTGGCCAGCGGCTTGGTCACGTCAGGCTGCGCCTTCAGCTTCTTCGCCGACAGATGCTTGTGGTGATGGCGATGCGTGCGCACGGTCTTGTGCTCGTCGGGCGTGACCGCGGCGTTCGCGTTCATCGCCTTCGACTTTGCATCGGACTTGCCATCCACCTTGGCATCCGCCTTGACGTCGGCGGGCTTGGCGTCGCCAGCCTTGAGGCCAGCCTTGGCGTCGGCAGCCTTGCCGTCGGCAGCCTTGACGTCGGCCTTGACGCCGGCGTCCGGTTTTGCGGCGGTGGTCGAGGCCTTGGTCTGGCCCTGGTCCGCCTTGATCACCGGGGCGGTCGTGGTGGTCTTGCCGGCCTCGGCGGCGAAGGCCGGGGCTGCGATCACGGAAGCTGCGAGCAAGGCTGCGGAAATGGTCTTCAGCATGGTGGTCTCCTCTTGAAGGATCTCCAGGCGGCGCCCTCTCGCCCACCCTTCGATCGTGGGCCTGAGCCTAGGGACGAGGCGCTGAACCCGATCTGAAGCTCGCTGCAGGCTTCCGTTCATCTCGATGACAAGTTTGTCATCTGCGGCCGAGCGAACGGATCGTGCGAAGCGGGAATGTTTCTGCCAGACGGGTGTTCCGGTCTTTGGGCAATCGTGTAGGATCGCCAAGTTCCATACGGGAGAATTTAGATGCGCAAACTCTCAATGCTTGTTGTGCCGGGACTGGTCGCCATGTCGCTCGCGGCCGGGCCGGTGCTGTCCAGTGCATATGCCGCGGGCGGCGACTCCCCTTCGCCGCCGCCGAGCTCGGACTCCTCGACCAAGAAGGGCAAGAAGAAGAGCTCTTCCGTTAGCGATCCCAAGTTCCTCGCGGCCTACCGCACCGCCTACGCAGCGATCTACGACAAGCACGATTACACGGGCGCGATCGATCAGTTGAAGTCGCTGGGGCGAGACGACGTCGCCGACGTCGCCAACCTGATCGGCTACTCCTATCGCAAGCTCGGCGACTACCAGTCGTCGAAGGTCTATTACGAGTTGGCGCTGAAGGACGATCCGAACCACGTCCGCACCTGGCAGTATTACGGCCTCTGGCAGCTCGAGCAGGGCAACCGCGAACAGGCGCAATATCATCTGAACAAGATCGCCTCGCTCACCGGTACCGACAGCTCCGAGTATCGCTCGCTTGCCGCAGCGCTCGACAAGCCGACCGGCGCGACGCTCGTCTACTGAGACATCGTACCTTCGAACGAAGCGAACGGGCACAACCTCAGGGTTGTGCCCGTTCCGCTTTCTCGGCTAGCCTTGCACACCAACCTCCCCCCCGCAAATTGGTGTGCAATGGACAAGTGGCTGCGATCCGCGATCGACTACATCGGCTCCTGGATCGAATTCCAGCTGACGACAATCCAGCAGCCCGGCGTCATCCTCGCCTTTGTCCATCGCGGCGAGATCGTCGCCGAGCATGCGTTCGGCCTCGCCAATCTCGACACCGGCGAAAGGCTCACCCCGCGCCACCGTTTCCGGATCGCCTCGCATTCCAAGAGCTTCACTTCGGCCGGCATCATGAAGCTGCGCGAGCAGCGCAAGATCCGGCTCGACGACACGATCGGCCAATATGTCGGCGGCCTGCATCCGCGCGTCGCCGAGACGACGATCGCGCAGGTGCTCTCGCATGCAGCGGGGCTGACGCGCGACGGCGCCGATTCCGGCCAGTTCATCGACCGCCGTCCTTATCTGAATGCGAAAGAGTTGCTCGCGGAATTGAAGCAGCCGGCCGCGATCGAAGCCGGCACCCGCTTCAAATATTCCAACCACGGCTTTGGCCTGATCGGCCTCGTCATCGAAGCCGTGACGAAGCAGCCCTACTCTGCCTGGATCAAGCGCGAGATCATCGAGCCTGCGGGCCTGCGCGAGACCGAGCCGGACGCGCCCCTTCCCAAAAGCGCGCCCTTCGCGTGCGGCCACACGCGAAAAGTGCCGTTCGGCGAGCGTTGCGTGATCCCCGGCGACAATGCCGCGCACGCGATGGCGTCGGCCGCAGGCTTCGTTGCGACAGCCGGCGACACCGCGCGCTTCTTCGCGCAGCTTGCGCCCAACGCCAAAAGGAGCGTGCTGTCGGTCGCAAGCCGCCGCGAGATGACGCGCCACCATTGGCGCATTCCGCAGATCTTCGAGGGCTATTACGGTCTCGGCGTCAGCGCCGGCAAGACCGACGGCTGGGACTGGTTCGGCCATGGCGGCGGCTTCCAGGGCTATATTTCCCGGACCTGCTCCATCCCGGCTTGCGAGCTTTCGATCAGTATCCTCAGTAACTCCATCGACGGCGCGGCGCCGTTCTGGATGGACGGCGCGATGCAGATCCTGCGCGTGTTCAAGACGCGCGGTGCGGCGGACCGGCGTGTGCGCGACTGGAGCGGCCGCTGGTGGACGATCTGGGGCGCGACCGATCTCGTGCCCGCGGGCAATCGCGTCCTGGTCGCCAACCCGCAATTCAACAACCCGTTCATGGATGCCGCCGAGATCGAGGTCACCGGCCGCGACACCGGCAAGCTCGCCTGGGCTGCCGGCTATTCCAGCCATGGCGAGCCGGTACGTCGCGTCCGCAATGCGCGCGGCAAAGTCAGCGAGATCTGGATCGCGGGCGCCAATGTGAAGCCGGAGCACGTCGTAGCGAAGGAAATCGCGCGGAGATACACCAAGGGAAAAGTCGCGAGCTCCGGGACAAAGCGTTAGCCGCAAAGCGAAGGCCCCGGACTTGCGCCCGAGGCCTCGCAGTGTGCGGTCAAATGACGGCGCGCAGCTCAGAACTTGTAGGCCAAGCCGACGCGCGCGGTGTGCAGATGATCGTGGAACGTATAGGGGCTCGGATCCGTCGCGGGCGGAACGCCGCCACTGCCGTCACCTAGATCGAACACCGTCTTGTTGTTGAACTGCATGTAGAGATATTCCGCACGCAGGATCCAGTTGTTGGACACTGCGTACTCCACGCCGCCGCCGAGAGCCCAACCGACCCGCGTGGTGTTGCTGCGGCCGATATGCTCGGGATCCGGAGACGGAATGAACGCGCCGACGTCGTCAAGGGCTTCGTTCCTGATGCGGGCGAAGGCGACGCCGCCCTTCCCGTAAAACAGCGCGCGATCGACTGCGACACCGAGGCGTCCCGTGATGGCGCCGTAGCCGCCATACGAGGTCTCGAAGCGATGGTCCGGTGCGATGGTCGAGAAAACGGTCTTGGTCGCGCCGATGTAACCACCTTCACCCTCGATGCCGAGGACGATGGAATTGACCTGCCAATTGTAACCGAGATAAGCGCCGCCGAAGGCGCCGTTGGTATCGTAGGCAATGCTTTCGCAGCTCGGACCGCCACCGCAATCCAGTGCGTCGGGCAGACCTACATCGGTCCTCGACCGGCCCCAACCGTAGCCGACATGTCCGCCGAGATAGAAACCGGTCCAGCTGAAAACTGCCGCTGCCACAGGCGCCTTCACCGGCATACGCATGTCGGCGGCGAAAGCCGGGACCGACAAGCACGAACTCAAGGCGAAGCAGACAAGGAACTTCTTCATCGACATTCCTCCAATCGCAAATCAATCCAAAAGCGAATAATCGCTTATAGACCACCGCGGCCGGAAGTCTGTTGCTGCCAGATCACGGTGTGCGACAAACCCGATGCGGCATTTTGCGCGACCGAGTTCCCACTGTTGCGATCTGATCAATGAATCTGCCTGGCAGGCTGTTTCTCGCGCCAGCGCCGCGTGCCCGGCGACATTCATCGCGCCGCAGACGACCGGCCTGAGCATGACCTGATCGGAAGACCCGGACGTGCGTTCGCAGATCGCGGCCTACTCCCTGATCAGCGCCTCGACCTCGCTGCGCAACGCCTGCCGCGAGCCGCCCTGCGAATAGAACATGTGGCCGCCGGGATAGACCACGAACTTGACGCGCTGCGTCGCGAAGGCCGGCATCTGATCGAGCACCCGCTTCGTTCCGAAATAGGGCGTGGCAAGGTCGAACAGGCCGTGCGCGACCAGCACGTTCAGCTTGGCATCGGTGGCGAGGATCTGGCGCAGCTCGGACACCGATTGCGGCGGGTTGATGCCACGGCCGAAATCCCAGTGACCTTCCACAGCGCCGTTCAGGACCTCATAGGAGCCGTCGGGCTTCCAGTTCAGCTTGCGTGCGAGCACGTCGACGGCGGCGCTCGTCAGAGGCGCCTGGAGCGCATCGCCCGAGGGATCGCCGAACCGCGAGCTGCTCGAATCCGGATAGGGATCGAAGCCGCGCACGGAGCCATCGTAACGTCCCGTCACCTTGCCGTTCTTGCGGTCGAATTCGCGGCGGAATTCACCAACGTCGAAGCGGCCGGCGAGCCGGCGGCTCACCGCCTGGTCGATGCCGGTGAGCTCGGCGACCTTGTCGGCAAGGCGATTGGTGGCCTCCTTGTCCGCCTCGCCCATGACGAGGTCAGCCAGGAATTCGCCGCGCGCGTAAGCCTCGACATCGGCGAGATCGGCGCGCTTGACCGGGCCTTTGGCTTCGCGCGCCACCGCGACATAACTCGGCAGCGTCGCGACATATTGCAGAAGGCTGGTGCCGGTGAACTCGCGGAAATCGAGCAGCGGCGACACCAGAATCAAGCCCTTGACGCCGACGCCGTGCTGGAGCTGCAACTGGCGCACCACTTTCGGCCCGCGAATGCCGCCATAGCTCTCGCCCGTGACGTATTTCGGCGAGGTCAGCCGGTCGTGCTTTTCGAGCCAGCGGCGGATCACCAGCGCGATCACATTGACGTCGCCGTCGACGGAATAGAACGATTTGCGCGCGTCTTCGCCGCTCGCAACGAAGCGGCTGTAGCCGGTGCTGACGGGATCGATGAAGACGAGATCGGTGAAGTCGAGCCAGGTCTCCGCGTTCGGCTTCACCTCGGGCGAGGCCGACGGCGACAGCGCATCGCCATCGAGCGGCAGCCGCCACGGACCGGCCGCGCCGAACTGGAGCCACGCCGAGGACGCGCCGGGTCCGCCATTGAACAGGAACGTCACCGGACGTGTGGCGCGGTCGGCGCCGTCGAGCTGGTAGGACGTATAGGCGATGTCGGCCAGCGGCTCGCCCTTGCCGTCGAACACGCGGATGGAGCCGGCGGTGGCGGCGAAGTTGAGGGTGCGGCCGGGCAGCTCCATCGTCTGCTTCGTGGTCGCATCAGGCGGGAGGCGGTGCGGCTCGGCCGCCGAGGGCGAGGCCTGCGCGGCGCCTTGCGCGCTGCCGGCGCGACCGCCCTTCTGTCCCGCCGGCGCTGCCGCCTCGGAGCGCGGCTGCGGCGGATCATCCCCGCGCGCAACGCCTGCGAGCGCGACCGCGGACACGGCCAGCACCAGCCCAGTTCGTCGCAATGTCGGCAACATCGTGAGCACGGTCGTTCTCCCTGCCCGGCTGTCATAGCCGGCGCGCTCGGAAAGCTAGTACGGAATTGCGACGGTTTGCAGGATTACCGGTCCGACGGCATCGTCCGGGCGGGCTCGATCAACCCGTTTTGTTCTCCGGATCGACAATTGCTCATTTGCCTTGAGAGGCGGTCATCCTCGACAATACAGGTCCACCTCGTATAGACGAGCCCGGCGGAACTTCCTCCAGCCAGCAGCGCTGCCCGACAAGCCATGATCAAGCCCCAGCGATACGACCGGATCGCCTTCGTCGCCAGCCCGAGCAGCGAGGCGCAGACCGCCTACGCCCAACTCACCCGAGATTACGGCAATTGCGATCCCAGGGAGGCCGACGTCGTGGTCGCGCTCGGCGGCGACGGGCTGATGCTGCAGACGCTGCATCAGAACATGCACACGGGAAAGCCGATCTACGGCATGCACCGCGGCACTGTCGGCTTCCTGATGAACGAATACGCGACGCACGATTTGCGCGCGCGGCTCGAGGCAGCGCATGAATCCGAGATCAATCCGCTGCTGATGCGCGCGACCGACGGCAACGACCGCGTTCACCTGCACCACGCCATCAACGAGGTTTACCTGTTCCGGCAGACCTCCCAGGCGGCGCGCTTGAGGATCATGATCGACGAGCGCGAGCGCATGCCCGAGCTGATCGCCGACGGGATCATTGTGGCGACGCCGGCCGGCTCGACCGCCTATAATTTGTCGGCACAGGGACCGATCCTGCCGATCAACGCCGCCCTGCTGGCGCTGACCCCGATCAGCGCCTTCCGGCCGCGGCGCTGGCGCGGCGCCCTGCTGCCCAACACCGCCTATGTCGTGATCGAGGTGCTGGAGGACGACAAGCGTCCCGTGGCGGCGGTCGCCGACCATGAGGAGGTCCGCAGGGTCCGGCGCGTGGAGGTCCTGTCCGACAAGAGCATCTCGATGCGCATGCTGTTCGACCCCGGCCACAGCCTGGAAGAGCGCATCCTGCGCGAGCAGTTCGGCTACTAGAGCCGCCGCCCCGCCCGCCGCCGGCGCTTCGCTCGCAACCCTTCGTTAACCGCCGCCACGATATGGTTAACGAAGGTTGACCTTTTTGGCCCGGGCGTCATGTTCCGCATCGACTTCAACAAGCTGCGCTTCCTCGTCTGCGACGACAATCCGCACATGCGCCGCATCCTGCGGACGCTGCTGCATTCCTTCGGCGCGCGCGAAGTCTACGAAGCCGAGGACGGCGCCACCGCGCTCGAAATGTACAGCCATTACGTGCCCGACATCGTCATCACCGACTGGGCGATGCCGATCTTCGACGGGCTCGAACTCGCGCAGATGATCCGGCAGCCGGAATCCAAGGGCAACCCCTACGCGCCGATCATCATGCTGACCGGTCATTCCGAGAAGCGCCGCGTCACGGTGGCGCGCGATGCCGGCGTCACCGAATTCCTGGCCAAGCCGATCTCGGCCAAGGGGCTCTATCAGCGCATCCTCAACGTGGTCGCCAATCCCCGCCCCTTCATCAAGACCAAGACCTATTTCGGGCCGGACCGGCGCCGCAACACCAACTCCGCCTATATGGGCCCCGAGCGCCGCGTCGGCGAAAAGCACGAGGTGCTGCAGCAGCCTTCGCTGCTCGACAAAGCCCGCTCCACCATCTAGCGCAACGTCTTCAGAGGCAGGCATCATGGCGAAGAACAGCGCAAAGGACATCGAGGTCAAGGCCTTCGCCACGCATCAAATCATCACGCAGCCCAACCCGCTGCGCAAGGTTCTGCGCCGCGTCGACGAGAAGGACCTGGACGATCCGGTCCGCCGCGCCGAGCAGGCGCTCGCGGGCCTTTCCGGCGAGTTCAAGGACTGGATGACCACCGAGGTCAACCGGCTGTCGGCCGCCTATGTCGCCATCCGCAATGACGGCTTCACCAAGGACAGGCGCGACGAGCTGTTTCGCGCCGCCCACGACATCAAGGGCGACGCCGCGACATTCGGCTATCCGGCCGCGGCGGGCATCGCCGAGAGCCTGTGCCGCGTCATCGAGCACGCGCCCGATCTGGAAAAGGTGCCGGCCGAGCTGTTCACGCACCACATCAACGCCATCCTCGCCATCGTGCACGAGAACACCAGGCTCGACAGCATCAGCGTCTCCGCCGAGCTCAGCCGTCGCCTGCGCAAGGTCGCCGACGACTATCTCGCCCATGTCAACCGCGACCGGCCCGAGCATCTCGAGGTGATCCTGGCGCCGAGCATCGTGCCGGCGGAGCAAGGCTGAGTTCTTTCCCCGTCATTGCGCAAAAATCGTAGGGTGGGTTAGCGCAGCGTAACCCACCACTTCTGCCACCGCGGAAACGAAAGAGGTGGGTTACGCCTGCGGCTAACCCACCCTACGATATCTCGCTAGGCCGCGATCAGATCGTTGTAGGCGTCCTCGTCCGCGACCAGCTCGTCGCAGAACAGCCGTGCCTCCTCCCGCGCCGATTCCGTGGCGAAGCGGCGGAGCAGGACCATCAGCGGCTCGGTCGCGGCCTCGTCGGACTCGCAATGGGTGAGCACGCGCTCGACCATGCGCCGGCGCAGCCGCGCCGCGCCGTCGTCACTGTCGACGAAGCCCTGCTCGTGGCAGGCATCGAGTGCGACCTGGAACGCCGCGAACGTCGCCTCGGGAAGCCCGGCACGACGAAGCAGCGCGTGCAGGCTGTTGCCGCCGCGGTCGTGCAGCAGCGCGGAGACCCGCGCCAGCGGCAGATCGGCGAGCTCGGCCAGCGCCGCGTCGAACAGGTCGAGATTGCTCGACAGCAGCGCGCGCAGGATCAGGCCGGCGGTGAGCTGCCCCGTCACGCGCAAATGATGCACCAGGCCCTGCATGTCCTCGCCGCGCGAGCGCGCGGCGATGTTGACGGTGGAGCGGTCGCGCGCCTCGATGGTGATGCGATCGGCACGATCAGCGCTCAGCCAGTTCCGCGCCACGACGAATTGCGCCAGCGTCTCGGAGAGCTTTGCGACCAGCGCGGCGCGCGTTGCCGACGGCAGATCATCCAGCACCAGCATCGCCTCGCGGATCGCGGCGAGATGGCCGTGGCGCTCGACGATGCGATTCCAGGAGAACGGGGCAAGCTCGGCATGGGGATTTTCAATCAGCTCCAGCGCGGCTGCCGCGCAGCCGACTTCGGCGATGGCGGCGCAGACCGAGACCGGCAGCGCGATGCGGCGGGCAACCGCGCATTGCACCTCGTCATTGCCGGTCGCGACGATGTCGACGAGATCGGCGTCGATCAAGAGCGGGGAATGTTCGAGCACGGGCAGCGCGACGGTCGGCTGGTCCGCCGACAGCGCCCGCACGATCGACGCCGGAGCATCGGAGCTGCGCGCAAAGGCCTCGGCCATCGCCTGCCGCACCAGCGGCGAGGGATCGTCGAGCTGCATCAACAGCGCGCCTTCGGCGGCGATGCGGTCGTCTGTCGAA
The DNA here is from genome assembly GCF_023074075.1 of Bradyrhizobium sp. 138. Taxonomy (GTDB): domain Bacteria; phylum Pseudomonadota; class Alphaproteobacteria; order Rhizobiales; family Xanthobacteraceae; genus Bradyrhizobium. The sequence goes on from NZ_JADPKT010000007.1 coordinate 538,888, forward strand.
AGGTCTGAGATCAGCCAGGCCCGGGCCAACGCCCGTGTGGCCTCGGCGCGCTCGCCGGCGGGCGCCGTCCTGATCCAATTGATGAACTGCCGAACAATCATGCTGCTTCCGGCTTACACAACAAACGAAAATGGTGACGGCTCGTCACCTGCAACACAAAATAAACCACGACGCTTAACAAAGCGTTCACCATAAGCGGCTGGTTTTATTGACGTTTTGTTAAGGGAACAGAGGCGCCTGCCGCGCGTGCCCCGGACGCAGCGCAGCGCCTCGGCGATGCGCTGCAGAGCCGGGGCCCAAGGTGTTTGAGAGCGGTGGGCGCGGCCTGGGTCCCGGCTCTGCGGCGCATCGCTTGCGCGTTGCGCCTCGTCCGGGACACGAGACGGCGATTAGCTCGAGAACGTGCCGCTGCGATCGCTGAAGAGATCGAGTGGCTGCGGCGGTCGCACATCAGGTGCAGCTGACGCGACCGACATCAGCGAGGCGTTGTTGCCCCATAATTTCTGCACCGTGGTCGAGACCGGCTGCGTGGTGTCGCCGGGTTGATAAATCGAGCGGAATGCCGGCGCGACTGGCGTATTGTCAGCGACCGTCGTCGATGATGTCGCGCTGACCGGCGTCACGGCATTCGTGTTCGGAAACGTCTGGAGATAAGCCGCGTTGTCGACCCTCGGCGCGGTGGGCTGTATGCCGCTCGCGCTCGCGACCTCGGTGGTCGACGGCGTGCCGCCATAGATCGCCATCGCGCTGCGGGTGACTTTCGAATTGGCGGCGCTGGCATAGCGTGCGTCCAGCACCGAATAGACTTCGGAGACGCTGCGGGCGCGGCCGTCCCTGGCGTAGAAGATCGAACGATTGGCGGACGCCGCGTTCGGAAACAGCCGCGCACCGACCGCTTGCGGATTGTCCTCGGCATTAGCGATCAGTTTTGCGGCTCCGCCGACGCCCATGAAATGCGCCATGTAGAGCTCGCTGTCGCTCGGCCTGCGCCCGAGCAGGCCGGTGAGCTTGAAGCTGTTCGACTGCGTCAGCGCGGCCGCCATGCTGGAGGCGGCCTCGGGATCGTCGCGCAGCTTCATGATCGACCGCTTCATGGCGGGATCATCGACGGTGTAGCTGCCCGACGACGTCCTGGTGATGGCGGCGGAATAGTTGCCGTAGCCGAGCTGGGAGCCGGCCTCCTTCACGGTGCCGAGCCAGGTCTGGTCGATGAACTGGTAGAGCCCATGCGCGGATGACGTCGTGGCACCGGCCGTCGGATTGAAATCCGATTCCATCTTGGCGGTGGTCAGCATGTACTGGAAGCTGACGCCGCTGACGTTCGAGGCCTGCTTGATCGCACCGGCGACGCGCGCGCGCGACGGATCGAGACCGGCCGTCTGCGTCGCACTGAAATTGTCGACCGACATGATGAGGTGCCCGCCCTGCGCGGCGTTGAGCGGCGCCGGCAATTCGGACGCCCTATCGGCTCACCGTGGGACAGGTATAGTTAATGCGGGGTTAATCCGGCAGTCTCTGTCACTGCAGGGTTCGCGCTGCGCGCCCCAGGAATGACAGAGAGCTACTTCTTGTAGACCGCGTCCGGATCAAACAGCCGCTCGGCATCGGTGAAGACGAGCTTGGCTCCCCCGCCCTCGGCCTCGACCTTGCGGTAGAAGCAGGACCGCCGGCCGGTGTGGCAGGCAGCCCCGATCTGCTCGACGCGGATCCAGACCGCGTCCTGGTCGCAATCGGTGCGCATCTCGACCACGCGCTGGGTTTGACCTGAGGTCTCACCTTTTCGCCACAAGGCATTGCGCGAGCGGCTGAAGTACCAGGCCTCGCCGGTCGCGATCGTCTTGCGCAGCGCCTCGTCATTCATGTGCGCGACCATGAGCACGTCGCCGGTGGCGATGTCGGTCGCGACGCACGTCACGAGCCCGCTCGTGTCGAAGCGCGGCTGGAAGGCCAGGCCTTCCTCGATTTCATGGGAGTGAGCGGACACGACCTTGCCGATCTATTCGCGAGGTCAGCGCGTGCCTCGCACCAGGGACAGGAAACGGGCCTGCTCCGCCGGATTGTCGCGGAACATGCCGGTGAAGCGGCTGGTGAAGGTGGAGGCGCCATGCTTGGCGACGCCGCGCACCGACATGCAGGTATGCTCCGCCTCGATCAGCACGGCAACGCCGCGGGGTTTCAGGACCTCGTCGATGGCCGCGGCGATCTGCGCCGTCAGGTGCTCCTGGGTCTGGAGCCGGCGGGCGAAGATGTCGGTGAGGCGGGCGAGCTTGGACAGGCCGACGACGCGCTCCACCGGCGTGTAGGCGATGTGCGCCTTGCCGTAGAACGGCATCATGTGATGCTCGCATTGCGAGGTGAACTCGATGTCGCGCACCAGCACGAAATCGTCATAACCGGCGGTCTCGCCGAAGGTGCGGTCGAGCACCTCGGCCGGACACTGGTGATAGCCCTGATAGAGTTCGTCGAAGGCCTCGACCACGCGGCGCGGCGTGTCGAGCAGGCCTTCGCGCTCGGTGTTCTCGCCGATATAGGCGAGCAGCGTCTTGACCGCCGCCTCCGCCTCGGCACGCGCCGGGCGCGGCTGGTCGGCGCGAACGGCGGCCGCGAGGAATTCGGCAGGGTCAAGCTCGGCCGGCCGGCTCTCGGGCTGCCGGTCAGAGGGCTTGCCCGGGCGGATGGATTTGATTGCAGCGTCCATATCTTCTCCGTTCGACGGCCTTAACGGCCGGAGTGTCACCGGCAGACGGGGCGGCCAAGCCGCCGGACGCCTGAAGAGAACAGTCTTGGCGCAAGAGTCCGCAGGCTGCAATGCCGGCCGCACAGTTGGAAATCGCCGCCGGCGCGCTGCTGGACTGTTTTTCCGCCAGTTGCGACCCTATATAGGACCGTGGACGCTGCCCGCCAAGGCCGATCGGGTGCGGAAGTGCTGGACTCCATCACATGCTGAACGACATCTACAACAAGCGGATCATCGAACTGGCCGGGAATATTCCGCGCCTCGGACGGCTGTCGGACCCCGATGCCTCCGCCACCGCCCACTCCAAGCTGTGCGGCTCGACCGTCAAGGTCGATCTCAAGATGACCGGAGACACCGTCACCGACTTCGCCCATGACGTGAAGGCCTGCGCCCTTGGCCAGGCCTCTTCATCCATCATGGCAAGTCGGGTCGTCGGATCGACTGCGAGCGAACTCCGTGAGTTACGCGAGACTGTTCGCAAGATGCTGAAGGAAAACGGTGCGCCTCCCGAAGGCAAATGGGAGGAGATCAAGTTCCTTGAGCCAGTCCGCAACTACAAGGCCCGCCATGCCTCGACGCTGCTGACCTTCGATGCCGTGGTCGACGCCATCGGCCAGATCGAAGCCAGAGCCAAGCAGCCGGCCGTGGCGCAGGGCTGAACTCCCCGCGTCAGTCCGCGGCGACGCGCGCCGCGGAACAATTGGCAAGATTTGAGCTTACTTCGGCGTCGCCGCAGCTGTAGCCGGCGCGGCCACACCGCCCGTCGGCACCATGGCTTCCGCCGTCTGGGTCGACTTGCCAGGCTGCTCCGGTTCCGCGCCGAACTTGGCCTGCGTCTTCGGGGCCAGCGCCGCCATCGCCGGCGCGGAGATGTCCACATGCGGCAGCACGTCGGCCACGAGATCTGTCGTCACGAGATTGGTGAGCTTGAGCTCGCCCGCGTCCAGTTCGTGCAGATCTTCCCAGGGCGGCACGCTGAGCGCGAGCGACAGCAAATCGCCCGCTCCGCCCATGTCGAAGGTATATTTGGCCAGACGGCCGATATCGCGCTCCACGATCATCAGATCCTGCGCGCTATAGCTCGCCGCCTTGGCATCGTCGGCACGGTCGCCCATCCAGATCTGGTGGACGCGGACATGGGCGGCTTCCGGCACGTAGCGCTTCTTGCCGGCCAGCAGCAGGAACACGCACATGGATTCGCAATAGGCCTCAGGCGCGACCGCCGGCCGGGCCGACTGCCCGCCGCGAAGGCTTACGCCGACCGTGGTCAATAGTCCGAGATTGCGGAAGCGTCGGCCAAGCGTGATCGCGTCATTGACGGAACCGCCGCTGGAATCGAGCACCACGGTGGCCCCGCCAAGCTGGCGACCGCGGGAAAACTCTTCGAAATCCTTCGGCGTATCGGCGGTGATGACGCCCACGGCGCTGACCCAGCCGCGGCAGTTCGGCTCGCAGGCGACCCAGTTGAACTTCATCGGCAGCTTGCGCTCTTCGAGAGCAGCACCGGCGCGGGCGGACGAGCCAAGTGTCGCGACGGCGCCAGCCAGCACGACTCCACATACGGCGGTTCCCACCAGCAACCAGCCGCGAAGATTAAGGGAGTTCAGAAGTTTCAATCTGGTTCCTTCCCCAAGCCCCAAGGTCCCTAAACAATCCCCGGTAGCGCCCACTGAGTCCATCATACAGGCGTATGTTTCTACACTTGGACGTCACAAAAATGGTATCCGGGGGAATACAGCTCGTCCACAGGTACTTGCTGCACTGCTCCCAAAAAGCATGCAAAATATGGCGCGAAAACAACAGCTTAGAGTTCCCTGCCCCGGAACCGTGCAACACCTCGCCTAACGTGGCAGCACAGCGCACATGAAGCATTCAGCCTGCGGGCATTGTTCCAGTTCGGTCGAGGGGGCGCTTCGGCTCCCGCGCAGATTCGGCCGCGCGCTGATCTGGCTCTATCGGCATACGCTGTCGCCTCTGGTCGGCTACAATTGCCGGCATCTTCCGACCTGCTCGGTCTATGGCGACGAGGCGATCGAACGGTTCGGACTCTGGGCCGGTGGCTGGATGACGCTGGCGCGGCTGCTCCGCTGCAATCCGTTTGGCACGTCGGGCATCGACAACGTGCCGCTCACCGCGCCGCAAGGCGCGCGCTGGTATCTGCCATGGCGCTATGGCCGCTGGCGCGGCGTCAATGCATCCTGAGATTGCTGCGATGCCTTGCGCATCAAGGACCTGAGCGGAACCTTGGACTTCCTTCCCACGTTGTTATGCCGCTCCTCCGGGAGGAAACAACAATGCGCTGGAAAATCAGCCCTCATTTTCACATCAGGCCTGGTCCGAATTTCAGTCACAGGGGACACGATCCCAGAACCATCGACCTGCTCGCCATCATCGTCCTGCTCGCGCTCGTCCTCGGCTCAGGCTGGTATCTGGCGAGGAGCCTTGCGACGCAGCCAAGCACGACGAGCTTCATCGTGCCGAGCCAGAGCGTGCATTGGTAGTCAGCGAAACCAGTAGACGCGCCCGGACTGCGGCGGAATCGATTCCGGCGGACGTGGCCGCTTCGGGCGCGGCGGCTTTGGCGCCGGCTCGGCAGACGAGGTGGCCTCCGCCTCCGGCGCGACCTCGTTGCCAGACAGCTTCACCGAGAGCAGCAAATTCGATTCGTGCATCCGCCAGCGATAGCCGACGCCGAAATCGATCGGCTGGGCGCGCGTGAACAGCGCGGCATAGCGTTCCTGGTAGCGGCCGGGGAATTCGTCGATCGGGCCGAGATAGCGGCCGAACGGGAAGAACCGCCATTGCCGCGCATTGTAGTTCGCAAGCGGAATGCCGGAATCGTCTTGGATGATGGTGGCACTGTTGGCGAGCAGCCAGTCGCGAACGACGGTGAAATTGCCGGAATGCAGCAGATAGGACGCGCTCTTGAGCAGGCTGTTGCCGGGCCCGAGCGTCTCGCAGAATTTCAGGAAGCCCGTGGCGCGCGCACCGGAATTGGAAAGATCGGTCGAGAAATAATACAGCGTGCGCGCCTCGCCGTCGGAGCCGGCGAAGGTGATGCGGACGCCGTGCGTCGCATTCCGTCCCGGATTGTCGTCGCCGACATGCACCCCACCCTTGTCGTCGAGCGCGACCATCTCGACGTTGCGGATGGTCTTGCCGGAGCGCGCGAGAAAGACATAGAGGATCGGCAAGGTGCCGTTGACCTGATTGGCATGCAGGTCGACCTTCATCTGCTTGGTGATGAAGAACGAGAAGCTCAGGATCGAGCCGAGCGAACGCTCGACAATGTAGAGCGCGGCACCGACAGAACCGCGCGGCAGCCGCGTCAAATCGGGCACAGCGCCGACCGGCTCCAGTGCACCGAGCACGTAGGTGCTGGCCTTGGAATAGAAGGCGTTGGCGTAGAGGAAGTCAGGGCCGCTGAACATGTAGAACATGGTCGGCCGGGGCGCGGCAAGATTGATTTCGGCCCAATTGCGGATCTTCGAGAGCTGGCGCTGTTCGAGCTGGGCGAAGGCGCCGTCGAAGAACTTCGCATGGCGCTGCCAGCTCGGATCCTTCGTGAGCGGCACCAGCGGCGAGTCCGCCGAAGGCTGCATGCCCGCAAGGAAGCGCGCGGTGTCGTCGAAGGTGACGTCGGCGGCGTGTGCGGACGAGACCGCCGCAGCCAGCAGGGCAAGCGCGACGGCCGCAATTCTGAAGGGGCGAAACATATCTATTCGCTATTGTGTGAATTGCCAGCGGCGACCGGCCGCCTGCGGAAAACAGCATAAATCAACAGACCCGAGAGCATGACGAGCATCCCCGAGAGCGACTGCACCGGCCGCTCGGTCAACAGGTAGTACATCATGAACCCGGTCACGAGCAGGAAAACCAGCGGCGTGAACGGGTATCCCCAGGCGCGATAGGGCCTGGGCAAATCGGGATCGGTGATGCGCAGCTTGATGACGCCGGCTACCGTGAAGAACGAGCAAAACAGCAGTGCGAACTGGATGAAGTCGAGCACCGCCTCGAAGCTGCGCGTGAACAGCAGCAGATTGGCGACGACGAGCTGGAACAGGATGGCATAGGCCGGCGCGCCGCGCGCCGATCGCTTCGAGAAGACGCGTAAGGCAGGAATGTCCTCGCCCATCGTCATCATCACGCGGGGACCGATCCACATCATCGCAGAGATCGAAGAGATCAGGCCGACGCAGATCATCGCGCCGACGATCCGGCCGCCGAGATCGCCGAAGATAGCGCTGCCGGCAACGCTGGCGACGTCGAGCTGGCCGGCGAGCTCGCCGACCGGCGTCGAGTAGAGGAACACCGCGTTCAGCGCGACATACAGCACGAGCACGATCAGCGTGCCCACCAGCATCGCGCGCGGCAGGCTCCGCTGCGGCGTGTTCATTTCACCGATGATATAGGTCGCGGCGTTCCAACCCGAGAACGAATACATCACGAAGACGAGCCCGATCGCGAAGGGCGCGCTGACGATGTGGGTGAGATCGCCCGGCTGCGGCGTGAAGGCGATCGGCTGCGGCACGCCGATGACGAAGCCGGCGACCAGGAAGGCGACGATCAGCACGACCTTGATGATCGTTGAGATCAGCTGGAAGGTCGCGGAGTGCCTGACGCCGGTCAGTTGCACGAGCGAGACCAGCCACACCACGGCGATGGCGAGCGGAATCGACGGCAGATCGGGCATCACCGATTTGGCGTATTCGCCGAACGCCATCGCGGCGAGCGCGACCGGCGCCGCGAAACCCACCGTCGCCGAGACCCAGCCGGCGAGAAAGCCGAAGGCCGGATGATAGGCGCGGCCGAGGAAATTGTATTCGCCGCTCGAGCGTGGAAACATCGCCCCGAGCTCGCTGTAGGCGAACACCCCGCATAGCGCGACGACGCCGCCGACGGTCCACAGCAGCAGGATCGAGAAGCCGGACGGGATATCCTTGACCTGGAAGCCGAGGCTGGTGAAGACACCGACGCCGATCATGTCGGCGACGACGATGGCGGTTGCGACCAGAACCGAGACCCCGCTCCCGCTTCCGGTCAGCCGGCCAATCCAGGGAGCAGTTCCCGCATCTGCCGTCATCGGGGGTCCTTGGCCTCAGGCGGTCATGCCTTGGGCGCATCGTGCAGTTTGGCCCAGTCAATTCAAGCAGAGTTAACAAGGGTTAAATGAGGCGAGGGAAACAGGTATTTGAGCACCGCATATGCCCGCTCCCAGGCCAAAAAGCTGCGTACGCCCCGGGAAACCCCGTTCCCCGTCCCCACAATCAGGACACGATTGCATGGTCCTTTTGAGCGTTCCGGATGTGGGGAAGTTTCTCCGGACGCTTAACGTCGCCTAAACGCCCATCGGCTCAATTGTTGAAGGATTTGCCGATGGACGTGACTTTGGGGTCATGGGTGGATGGTCGGGGCCGCTCCGAAATTGAGAGCTGACAATCGTGCCGATCGGACGCCGTCCGATCGGCGCGGTCGTGCGCTCCGGGTCGGCCTGATCGCAGCCTTGGTGCCGCTGTCGCTGACACTGGTTCAATGCGGCAAGGCGCCGAACCCGGCAGCCCTTGCGGCGAATTCGCAGGCCAATGTCCAAGGGGGCACTCAGGTCGTTGCGAAGACAAACCAACAAGTGGCAAGCGGCGACACGTTCGAGGATCGCTTCCCTGCCCCGCAATTCAGGGAGCGCTTCCCCTCGGCGAGCGAACGTCTCCTGCAGCGGCAGATGTCGGACTTCTCGCCCAAGCGCGCAGTGCAGCAACAGATGCCGGAGCAGGCCCCCTACAAGGTCGCTTCGCTCGAGCCGCAGGTCCCCTACAAGCGTCCGGCACGCGACGACTTGACGACCCTCGTCAGCATGAAATCGTCGGCCTTTCCCTATTTCGGCAACAACCCCGCCTCCGAAGCACCGTTCCTCAACATCTCCAAGGGCGATCGCCGCGGCCATCGCAGCTATTCCGGTCGCGTATTCTGGCAGGACGAGACCTACAATGACAGCCGCGTGCTGGTGCACGTGCCCGAGCATTTCGACGTGCGCAAGCCGGGCGTGATCGTCGTGTTCTTCCACGGCAATGGCGCAACGCTGGAACGCGACGTGCGTGATCGCCAACTGGTGCCCAAGCAGATCACCGATTCCGGCGCCAATGCCGTGCTGCTTGCACCGCAGATGGCGGTCGATGCCGCCGATTCCAGCGCCGGCAAGTTCTGGCAGCCGGGCGGCTTCAAGCGCTTCATGGCGGAATCCGCCGACCACCTCGCCCGCGTCACCGGCGATCCCAACAGCGCGCGCGCCTTCGCCAACATGCCGATCGTGATCGTCGGCTATAGCGGCGGCTTCCTGCCGACGGCCTGGAGCCTGGAGGTCGGCGGCATCAGCGACCGCGTCCGCGGCGTCGTGCTGCTCGACGCCGTCTATGGCGAAATGGACAAGTTCGCGTCCTGGATCGAGAGCCACCGCTCCGGATTCTTCGTCAGCGCCTACACCCGCCACACCGCGCGGCGCGACCGCGAGCTGATGAGCATGCTCCGCCAGAAGGGCATCAGCGTCGCCGAGGACATGGATGGGCCGCTCCATCCCGGCAGCGTGGTGTTCGTCGAGACCGGCGAGGGCATCACCCATCGCGACTATGTCACCCGCGCCTGGACGCGGGATCCGCTCAAGGACGTGCTGGTGAAGATGTCCGCGACGCCGTCGCTGGCACTCACGCGCGTCGCCTCGAGCCGCTAGGCCTGCAAGCTGCTCAGCCGGATCGGCGGCTGAGCATGTGCCTTCTTCAGTTCTTGGGCAGCTTCGGAATGGCCTCGGCGAAGCCGTTGTAGCAGGACAGCCGCTCGTCCTCTTCCTTGAAGAAACGGCAATCGGCATAGCCCTTGGCCTTCGCCGGCTTCGGCTTCGGGGCCGGCGGCATCACGGCGTCGTAGCAGTTGAGGCGGTCCTTGGTGCCGTCGTCGATATCGAGGCAGGCCTGCAGCCGCACGGCGACCGACTGCGGCTTGCCCTTCGGCGTCGCGGCCGGCTTCGCCGCCGCCTCCTTGGCGCCTTTGGGCTTGACCTGCACCAGCGGCTTGTCCCCCACCATCGGTGGCTTGTCGGCTTGCGCAAACGCGGAGGCTGAATAGAGCACCGCGGCAACCGCCAGAATCATCCTCATTTCTGTCAACTCTCTTTGGTCCCCATGCCCCGGCGTTCTAGCGCTCCGATGCGCGGTTTGCCAAGCACCTTGCACGCCCGTTCAGGCCGTGGCGGCAGCGGCCGGCCGGGTCAGGATCACCAGAATCAGCGCCACCGCGACGAAACCGACCGCGACGAAGCCGAGCGTATGCAGGAGCTCGCGCGCGAACAACAATCCGCCGATGGCGGAGCCGACCGCTTGGCCGATATAGAGGACGGAGGTGTTGAGCGCGACGGTCGCCGATGCCAGCGGCGGCGCGGCAGCGACCAGCCGCACCTGCTGCATCGAATTGGTCGAGGCAAAGCCGAGGCCCCAGATTGCGACCCCGCACGTCATGACAGCCAGCGTGCCCGCGCCGAGCGCCCAGCCCGTGATCCCCGCAAGCAGCAGGCAGGTGAACAGGACCGAGGTGCGATAGGGTCCCGAGGTGTCGACGATGCGGGTGGCGAAGACGACGCCGAGGAAGCCGCAAACGCCGTAGAGCGCAAACACCATGCCGATCGCATCGGGGCCGGCGCCGGTGAGCCTGTTGAGCAGCGGGCCCATGAAGGTGAACACCACGAACTGCCCCGACATTTGCAGCATGGTGATCGCAAGCAGCAGCAAAATCGTCCTGTTGCCTCCGACGTCGCGCCAGGTCTTCAAATCCACCGGCGCGCCTTTCACCCCCGCCGGCAGCCGCAGCAGCAACAGCAGGAAACTGAGACACCCGAGCGCGCCGATCTCACCATAGGCCGCCCGCCAGCCATAGCGGCTGGCGATGAAGGTGATCAGCGGAAGGCCGACGGCGGCAGCCAGCGACCACCCGAGAAAGATATAGGCGATGGTGCTGCCCCGCCGCTTGGCCGGCACGATCAAGGCCGCCGTGCCGGCGGCCTGCGGCGTATAGAGCGCACCGACCGCGAGCATCACGAGACGGATGACGAGAAGGCTGGTGTAGTCGGGCGCAAAGGCCGAGGCGAGATTGCCCAAGGCAAGCACCGCCAGCGTCGTCGTGAGCAACGTCCGCCGTTCGATGCGGCTGGTCAACCAGGCCGTCAGCGGCGAGCCGATGCACAGCGTCACCGCACCGAAGGTGATCAGCAGCGCGGCCGCATGAATACTGACGTCGAGCCCGCTCGCCAGCTCCGGCAGCATGCCCGCCGGCGCCAGCACGGAGCAGCCGGTGACGAGATTGCCGAGCATCAGGGCGGTTGGCGCGAAACGCCGGTCGCGTGCATTTTCCATGCAGGCGCATGTAGCGCGGGCCCGCCACCCGTTAAAGGCCGTTGCTGGAAATAGCTGGTGCACCGTCCCGGCTTTTGCGCGCCGATTTCTTGGAATTGCCGGATTGCGCAGGCCGAATCCCCTGATATATCGCTCGTTCCCGCTTACCTGCGCTCGTTCGCAGGAGTGAGCCTCAGGAGAAAAGCAATGACCGACCAGCCCAAATCCGAGTCCGGCTTCCAGTACAGCCTCTCCAATCTGAAGCCCGTGTCCCCCGCCGCCAAAGTCACCCTCACCTTCCCCGACGGCGCCCAGCGCCAGTTCGACCAGGGCATCACCGGCCTCGACATCGCCAAGGGCATCTCGCCGTCGCTGGCCAAGCGCACGGTTGCGATGGCGCTCGATGGCGTGCTCGCCGACCTCAACGACCCGATCGAGGCCGATGCCAAGCTCGAGCTCGTCAATCGCGACGATCCGCGCGCGCTCGAATTGATCCGCCACGACTGCGCGCACGTGCTGGCCGAAGCCGTGCAGACGCTGTGGCCGGGCACGCAGGTCACCATCGGTCCGGTGATCGAGAACGGCTTCTATTACGACTTCTTCCGCAACGAGCCGTTCACGCCGGAAGACTTTGCCGCGATCGAGAAGAAGATGCGCGAGATCATCGCGCGCGACAAGCCCTTCACCAAGGAAGTCTGGGATCGCGAAAAGACCAAGCAGGTGTTTCGCGACAAGGGCGAGGCGTTCAAGGTCGAGCTGGTCGATGCCATTCCGGGCACCGAGCCGATCAAGATCTACTACCAGGGCGACTGGTTCGATCTGTGCCGCGGCCCGCACATGACCTCGACGGGCAAGGTCGGCAACGCCTTCAAGCTGATGAAGGTGGCCGGCGCCTATTGGCGCGGCGACAGCAACAATCCGATGCTGACCCGCATCTACGGCACCGCCTTCGCCAAGCAGGAGGACCTCGACGCTTATCTCAAGCAGATCGAGGAAGCCGAAAAGCGCGACCATCGCAAGCTCGGGCGCGAGCTCGACCTCTTCCACTTCCAGGAGGAAGGTCCGGGCGTGGTGTTCTGGCACCCGAAGGGCTGGACCATCTTCCAGCAGCTGATCGCCTATATGCGCCGGCGGCTGACCGGCGATTACAGCGAGGTCAACGCGCCGCAGATCCTCGACAAGGCGCTGTGGGAGACCTCGGGCCATTGGGGCTGGTATCGCGAGAACATGTTCGCGGCGCAGTCGGCCGGCGACGAGGCCGAGGACAAGCGCTGGTTTGCGCTCAAGCCGATGAACTGCCCGGGTCACGTGCAGATCTTCAAGCACGGCCTGAAGAGCTACCGCGACCTGCCGCTGCGCCTCGCCGAGTTCGGCGTGGTGCATCGCTACGAGCCGTCCGGCGCCATGCACGGCTTGATGCGCGTGCGCGGCTTCACCCAGGACGATGCGCACATCTTCTGCACCGAGGATCAGCTTGCCGAGGAATGCCTGAAGATCAACGACCTGATCCTGTCGACCTATGCCGATTTCGGCTTCACCGGCGACCTCACGGTGAAGCTCTCGACCCGGCCCGACAAGCGCGTCGGCACCGACGAGATGTGGGATCACGCCGAGCGGGTGATGGCGACGGTGCTGCGCGAGATCCAGTCGCAGAGCAATCACATCAAGACCGAGATCAACCCGGGCGAAGGCGCCTTCTACGGGCCGAAGTTCGAATATGTGCTGCGCGACGCCATCGGCCGCGACTGGCAGTGCGGCACCACGCAGGTCGACTTCAACCTGCCGGAGCGGTTCGGCGCGTTCTACATCGACCATGACGGCGGCAAGAAACCGCCGGTCATGGTGCACCGGGCGATCTGCGGCTCGATGGAGCGCTATATCGGCATCCTGATCGAACACTATGCCGGCAACTTCCCGCTCTGGCTGTCGCCGGTGCAGGCGGTGGTCACGACCATCACCTCGGAAGGCGACGAGTACGCCAAGGTGGTAATGGAACAGGCACGGCGCGCAGGGCTTCGGGTCGAGATCGACCTGCGCAACGAAAAGATCAACTACAAGGTCCGCGAGCATTCGCTGGCCAAGATCCCGGCGCTGCTCGTGGTCGGCAAGAAGGAGGCCGAGACGCATTCGGTCTCGGTCCGCCGCCTCGGCAGCGACGGCCAGAAAGTGATGACGACCGCCGAGGCGATCGCCGCGCTGGTCGACGAGGCAACCCCGCCGGACGTGAAGCGGGTGCGCGGTTCGGCTTAGCTCGGTTGGTTTAGCCGGTAATGCCTCTGCTCCCACGCCTCGACTGCCCCAACCAGGCGGTCGAGGCGCATGCCTGCGGGTGAGCTGATCTCGGCGCTCATCAAATCCTCAATCGACTTGAGGACGTGGCGGTATTCGCGATGCGATCTGATGACCAGCGCCTTCATAGCTGACAGCTCGAATATTGGCACGTCTCTATCATAATCGATCTAAACCGGCTTCCATATCCCCGCCGGCTCCTTATCTCATTTTGTAGTTCAACAAAGGACTACGCCTCGTGCCCGACGCCATCGAACTCCTGAAGACCCGCCGCTCGGTCAAGCCGCGCGAGATGACCGCCCCTGGCCCTTCGGCGGCCGAGCTCGAGACCATCCTCACCATCGGCGCGCGCGTGCCTGATCACGGCAAGCTGGCGCCCTGGCGCTTCATCATTTTTGAGGGCGATGCCCGCCAGCGCGCCGGCGAGGTGATCGCGAAGGTCTTCGCGCGGAAGAATCCCGGCGCGCCCGCGGCCGACGTCGAGATCGAGCGCAAGCGCCTTGCCGATGCGCCGCTGGTGATCGGCATTGTCAGCTTCACGAGGCCCCATCCGAAGGTGCCGGCGTTCGAGCAGGAATTGTCGGCGGGTGCCAGCGCCATGAACATCGTCACGGCCGCGACCGCGCTCGGCTACGGCGCCTGCTGGCTTACGGGCTGGTTCTCCTTCGATCGCGACGTGCTCGACGGACTCGGGCTCAAGCCGGACGAAAAGCTCGCCGGCTTCGTCCATATCGGCACGCCGACCAAGCCCAGCGAAGATCGTCCGCGACCGTTCCTTTCGGAAATCGTGACGCGTTTTTAATCGATGTTGTGTTGACGCATCTCGCGTCTTGCGGCTTTGATCCCGCCGAGGGAGGAAGGCCGGATGAAGCGTCGTGATTTTCTGGTCGGAGCCGCGCTGCTCGCCGGCTCGATGGCGCGAAGCCGGGCCGCCGACATCCCCGCCCCCTCGTCCGAGGGGCTCGACCGCATCACGACGTATTTCAACGACGAGGTGACGAGCGGCCGGTTGCCCGGCGCCGTGATCCTGGTGCAGCAGCACGGCAAGCCAGTCTACCTCAAGACGTTCGGCGTGCGTGATACCCGAACCGGCCTTGCCATGACGCCGGACACGATCTTCGCCATCCACTCCATGACCAAGCCAATCACGTGCCTCGGCGCGATGATGCTGATCGACGAAGGCAAGCTCGCGCTCACCGCCCCCGTGTCGAAATACATCCCCCTCTTCGCCGACACCAAGGTCGGTCTCGAAGTCACCGAGCCGGACGGCAAGCTCAAGCTCGACCTCGTGCCGCCGGTCCGTCCCGTCAATATCGAGGATCTGCTGCGGCATACCTCCGGGATCAGCTACGACTATATCGGCGGCAAATGGGTCGAGCAGGCCTACCAGGCCGCCAACATCTTCGAAGGCCAATTCAACAACAGGGAATTCGCCGACCGGATCGCCAAGCTGCCGCTGGCACGGCAGCCGGGAACGCTGTGGCGTTACGGCCACTCCACCGACGTGCTCGGCGCCGTCATCGAGATCATCTCGGGCCAGACGCTGTACGAATACCTGAAAGCACGCATCTTCGATCCGCTCGGCATGAGCAGCACCAAATTCGTGCTCGCAACCGAGGACGAGCTGGCGCGGATGGCGCGGCCATTGCCGAACGATTTCATCCTGCTGGCCGGCGAGCGCGAGCGTCTCGACCACCCCGAATGGCAGTCCGGCGGCGGCGGCCTGCTCTCGACCATCACCGACTATCAGCGCTTCTCGCAGATGCTGCTGAACGGCGGCGAGTTCGAGGGCAAGCGCTATCTGAGCCCCGCCGCGTTCAAGGCCATGACGACCGACCACATCGGGCCCGGCTCCGGCGTCGGACGCGACTATTTCTATTTCCCGGGTGACGGCTTCGGCTACGGCTACGGCCTTGCGGTGCGGACCGATCCCGGCAACGCAAAACCGCCGCCGCCGGGCTCGCTCGGCGAGCTGAAATGGGACAGTGGCAGCGGCACCTATTTCGGCGTCGATCCCAAGCTCGACATGGTTTACCTCATGATGCAGCAGACCCAGAACGAGCGCAGCCGCATCACGCCCGCATTCAAGGCGCTGGTCTACGACTGCTACCCCGAGGGGCTACGCCGCCCGTGAGGCGCGCTGGCCGAAATCGGCCAGCAGCTTTGCGATCTCGCCGGCGGGCCGCGCCGCGCTGAACAGAAAGCCCTGCACCTCGTTGCAGCCTTCGGCGCGGAGCCAGTCGAGCTGATCCTCGGTCTCGACGCCTTCCGCGGTCGTGGTGATGTTGAGGCTGCGGCCGAGGCCCGAGATCGCGCGCACGATCGCGCCGCAGTCGGGCCGCTGCGCCAGATCCTTCACGAAGGAGCGGTCGATCTTGATCTTGTCGAACGGAAAGCTGCGTAAATAGCTCAGGCTGGAATAGCCGGTGCCGAAATCGTCCATGGAAATGCCGACGCCGAGCTCGCGGAGCTGGTGCAGGATGGCGAGATTGGCATCGGTCTCGGCGAGGAAGATCGACTCGGTGATCTCGAGCTCGAGCCGCCGCGGCGACAGGCCGGACTGCGCCAACGCCGAGATCACGACCTGAACCAAATTGCGGCTGCGGAATTGCGCCGGAGACAGATTGACCGCGACCTTGACGTCGGCAGGCCATTTGACCGCCTCGGCGCAGGCTTCGCGCAGCACCCACTCCCCCAACTGGGTGATGAGGCCGATGTCCTCGGCGACCGGAATGAACTCCGCCGGCGAGATCATCCCCTTGTCCGGATGACGCCAGCGCAGCAGCGACTCGAAGCCGGAGATGCGGTCGGAGGCGATCGACACCAGCGGCTGATAGTGCAGCTCGAACTCGCCATTGGCGAACGCGCGGCGCAGATCGAGCTCCATGTCGCGGCGCTTCTGCGCCTGGAGGTCCATCTCGCGCTCGAAGAAATGGTGCACGCCGCCGCCGTCCGACTTCGCCCGGTACAGCGCCATGTCGGCGTTGCGCATCAACTCCTCCGGCGTCGTGCCATCGCCGGGCGACAGCGCGATGCCGATACTGGCGCCGATCACCATCTCCTGACCGTCGAGATCATAGGGCGCCTTCAGCATGTCGATCAGCAGGCCTGCGCAGGCGCTGGCCTCGTTGGGCGAGACGTCGGCGGCCAGGATCACCGCGAACTCGTCGCCGCCGAGCCGGGCCGCCAGATTGGCGCCACGAACCGCAATGGTCAGGCGTTCGGCGACTTGCTTGAGCAGGCGGTCCCCCACGGGATGACCGAAGGAATCGTTGATGTTCTTGAACAGGTCGAGATCGATGTAGAGCACGCCGACGCGCTTGTCCCCGGCCTGGTCCAGAGCCTGCTTCAGGCGCTCCTGGAAATATTCGCGGTTCGGCAGGTCGGTGAGCCCGTCATGATGGGCCATGTGCGCGATGCGCGCTTCGGCCTTGCGCCGCTCGGTGATGTCGACCACCGCGACCAGATAGCCGTCGCGACCGTCGAAGGCGACGCGGCGGCCGAAGGTGAGCACCTCGATCTCGCTGCCGTCGGCACGCAAGTGCCGCCAGTTGCGCGAGGAATGATAGGCATCGCCGACGCGTTCGAGCGCCTCGGCGTGGCTGTCCCACTCGTCCTCCGGCCAGATCTCGTGCAGCTTCATGCGCAGGAAGGTGGCGCGGCTATAGCCGTAGTGCTGGACCGCGGCGTCGTTGACGCCGAGAAACTCCTTGGTCTGCGCGTCGAACACCCACATCGGCATCGGATTGCTGTCGAACAGCAGGCGGAACGAGGCATCGCGGCGCTTCAACGCGGTGACGTCGGAGATCGTCAGCGAGACCACGTCGGCGAAGGCCGTGGCGCCAAGGCGGAGGTGCCGGCCCTCGCTCTCGATCTCGAGCTGTTCGCCGCGGCCGCCCGCGACGGCCTTGAGCAGGAAGTCCGTGATCTCGGGCAAGGCCAGCAGCGTGGTGCCCTCGCCAATGCGCCGCCACAACAGGCTTCCGTTCGCAACCTTCAGCAGTGCGCCCGCGCTGTCGTTGTGATGCACGATTTGGAGATCGAACGGCTTGCCGGCGGCATCGCGCAGAGTCGCGAGCGACACCACCGCGTCATCGGTCGAGGCGAAGATCGCGTCCAGGAGATTGTACTGCGTGCCGCGCTCGTTGATATAGGCGCCGACCAGCGTGGCGCCCCAGCGCGAGGCCGTCGGCAGCGCCAGCACATCGTAGGTCCGCACCATGCCGTCGCGCACGCAATGTGCGCTGGCCTGGTGCGGTCGTCCGTTTGCAAGCGCGCTCGTCGCCGCTTCCGACAGCGCCGTGGCGCAATCCGGCGACAATTCGGCGACGAGGATATCCCAGCGCTCCTCGCCGAGCCATTTCTGCACATAGCGCCCGCTGCGCGACAGTTCGAGCGTGCCGTCGTTCCTCAGCAGCGCGATGTGATCGGCGAGCCGTCCGAGACTGCCGAGCATCACATCCTCGTAGCGCGGCAGCCGCTCGCCCGGCTTCAACGCGGCATGCCATTTGCGCATGAGCACCGGGATGTCGTCGAACATTTCGGCGGCCGGTTTTCCCGGCATCTTATTCGCGGCAGTCATGGCAATCCCCAACGCACTTTCCCCGGCGCATCCAATGCAGGCGCACTTAACGACATGTAAAAAGGTCGCGGGCGCGCGTTCCGTTCGGTGATTATGACAGTTTTAAGTCGGGTGTTGGTTAGTGCGCGTTAGAGACTATGACAGTGGGGCGAAGGCGGTGACAACATTGGCAGCGGCCCGTTCGGTGGAAGATCTTGTGCAGCTGCATCAGCATCGTCATTGCGAGCGCAGCGAAGCAATCCAGGAATCCCTCCGCGGAAGCAGTCTGGATTGCTTCGTCGCAAGAGCTCCTCGCAATGACGGAGTGTGTGGGGGCGGCGTCGTTCTTTCAATTCGCATCTCATCAGCAGACACACCTTCGCGTCCTCGCGGCTCATTTTGCCCGAGTCTTGCTTCGTTGCCTTGCTCTCACTTGAAAGAGGGCGCAGGGAAGGCCGGGAGCCGGTTGGCTCCCGTGGACCGCCATGCCAAGAGCAGATTGCGTGTGCTTCGTGCATAGCGGAGAACAGGGCAACCGGAGACATCCCGGCCTTCCCTGCGCAGTGGCTTTACGGCTTATGTCGTGCTCTCCCCGGGGAGCGTTGCACTATTGCCCCCGTCGCCTTGCGGATGAATGATGCGTGGGCCCGGTTGGGCCACACTCATCGCCGCAAGCCTTGACGCACAGACCCCGGGCGTCAGGACCACACGATTTTGCCGTACGCCGATCACACCGGTCGTGTGCGCGACACTCTCGCTCACGGCTCTCCGCCCTGCGAAGCTCTTCGCGCCGATGTAACCTGCGTCCACCGCCGCCCGGTCCGCGTTCGTGACGATCGCGATACGCCCCTCTTCCTTGGGCCGGGTTGCCGCGACATATACGCACTTTCCGAATTTCGGTAAAGTGGAATATTTTTCGCGGCGCGGATTGACCGCGATCTTGGGTGTTTTGCCCGGACGGGCAACGCAAGGTGTTGTGGCCCGGATGAGCGAAGCGACGGGCCCGGCCGCTAGTCCTCGCTGGACGCGGCGGAGCGGTTGCGCAAATAAGCCTGCGACAACAGGAAGAACAAGGCGCGCTCGCCCTGATATTTGGCCGACGGCCGGGTGCGCTCGAAGCCATCGGCAAAGATCTTGCCGGACTGGTCGCACACCTGCCATCGCCAGCCAAACCGCTTGCGCCTGGTGAGGATCACTTCGAACATGCCGACGCGCTTGGTCCCCTGCCCCTTGCCGGTCTCGCAGACGCACAAGCCTGCTCCGGCCTCCTCCGTTGGATGGATGCCCGACATATAACCCAGCAGGACGGAAAGAGAATAAATTTGATGATCGGAAATAGGCATCTTGCACCACTTGTGGCCAAGGCCCGATGGTCTGGAATAAGCCCTCGCCAGCGGTGTTCTCCCGCCCCAAGAGACCGCTTGGTAGCGCTGACATGGCCTTCAATGCTGAGCACGAAGGAGGCGGAGCACGGCTGGCTCACCTGAAGTAATGTCGGAGGCAGCGGTATTCGGGGATGCTCGCTCGTGCGCCGGATGAGAACTATTATGCGAAGCGCAAAGTCTGGCGTCTCGCCACAACCGGTACCGACGCCCGTGTCCTAAAGCGCGATGCGATCAGGATGAAACGTCATCGCGCTTTAGGTTGTTGTTTGAGCATGATCTTTTCGGAAAACCGCGGCGCACTTTTCCGGATCATGCTTTAGCGCGCGACGACCTCGACCTCGCCGTCGACGCCGTTGACGACGTTGAAGCCGCGCTCGTAGACCTTGCCCTCGTTCTTGGCGATGGCGCGGTATTCGCCTTCGGAGAGCACCACGCGCGGGAAGGCGCCGATCGATTCCTTGATGACGTCGCCGCCCGGGGTCAGCACCGACCAGGCGGTGTTGGCAAGCGCCTCGCCGCCCCTGTCGCTGACGAGCTTGAGCGTGATTACGGCGGCGCGGTGGGTGATGGTGACGTCGGTGAGCTTGCCGACCTGGACGCGGATGTCGGAGCGCACCACCGAATTGGCATCGCCATAGTTGGAGATGATGTAGTAGGTGCCCTCCGGCAGCAGCACGACGTCGCCGGCGGCGACGTTCGGTACCAGCGAGGCGCGCTCGCCGGATTCGAACTGGCTGCCCTTGTAGATCGCGAACGAGATCTGGTTCTGCGGAATGCGGCTGGTGCCGACCCGGCCCTCGATGCGCAGTCCGCCGGCCGGCAGCACGAAGGATTCGCGGTCGGTCTCGGCCTTCAGGCTGACCGTGCGCACCGCGCTGACGAGGCCGAAGGCGACGTGCACGACGTAATTGCCGGGCGACAGCACGATGTTGGGCGTGGCGTTGCGGTCCTCGCGGATCAGCTTGAAGGTGCCGTTCTCATCGGGACGGTCGGCAAACACGCGCCAGACCAGGCCGCTGGTGATGGGGGCCGAGTCCTTGCCGTATTTCGCGGTCAGCGACAGTACGCCCTGTCCGGGCGCGGCCGCGTTGAGCGGGGCGGCCGGCGGCACGGTCGTGACGGCAGGCGGTGGCATGCTTGGGGTCGTCGGCTGCATCAGGGTCGGCGGCAGGCTCGGGGGAGCGGCGCCTGGCCCGGAGGGCGGCGCCAGATTGATGGCCCCGCCGGGGTCGGGCACCGAGGCCGGCGGCACCGGCGGCGGACGATCGGAGAAAAGCTGCGCCTGTGCAGCGTTTTGGCCTGGGGTCACGAGGCACGCGGCGAGGATCAGCGCCGGCAGCAGCCTGCCGCTGCGCCGCCATCCGATGATGCCGTCACCCCCGCGTGTCATGTCCCTGCTTTTTCACTGAAAACGCGGCAAATTCAAGCCTCGGAACCCCCGGGAAATACGGTTCTGGGACGGTTCTGTGGAACCCGGTTGACGCCTGCGTGATTAGTCCAGAGGCAGCCGCCCCTCGCCATACTCCTGCCCCGTGCGCTTTCCAAAGCGGCATAAACCATGCTTCGCCCTAGTTCTGGCGGAGCGGAGCTGCGATGATGCCTAGTCTGACGATTGAGGCTGCCCCGGCGTAGGAGAGTTTCGGTGCTGGACATATTGAAGGGACGGGGTGCGAACGGCGAGAAGGCTGGCGAGAAGGTCGGTCTGGGCAGCATCCGCCGGCCGGTCATTGGGCTCGCTCTCGGCGGGGGCGCGGCCCGCGGCTTCGCCCATATTGGCATCATCCGAACCCTGCTCGCCAACGGCATCACGCCTGACGTCGTGGTCGGCACCTCGATTGGCGCAGTGGTCGGCGGCCTCTATGCGTCCGGCCGGCTCGATACGCTGGAAGAGTGGGGCCGCAGCCTGCAAGGCATGCGCAACATCCTCGGCTATCTCGACATCCGCCTCAACGGCTCTGGACTGATCGGCGGCGAGAAGCTGGCGACCCGGCTCGAAAACGCGTGCGGAGGGACCCTGATCGAGGATCTCCCGATCAAGTTCGCCGCCGTCGCAACCGAGGTCCGTACCGGCCACGAGATCTGGCTGACGCGTGGCCGCGTAGTCGACGCGATGCGCGCCTCCTATGCGCTGCCAGGCATCTTCTCTCCGGTCCTGATCGGCGACCGATGGCTGGTCGATGGTGCGCTGGTGAATCCGGTGCCGGTCTCGGCGGCACGGGCGCTCGGCGCCGAAATCGTCATAGCGGCAAATCTTTCCAGCGATATCTTCACCTATTCGACGACGGTCTATTCGCACGGCGCGATACCCGAACCGGTCGTGCCCGTGGCGGAGGAGACCACGTCAAAACGGCGCTTTCCGCGATTCTTCTCGCCCGAGAAGACAGTAAAGCGCGAGTTTTACGGCAGCAGCAGCAGCCGGCCCGGCCTGTCGTCGGTGATGGTCGATGCCTTCAACATCATGCAGGATCGTATCACCCGCGCCCGCCTCGCCGGCGACCCGCCTGATCTACTGATCACGCCGCGGGTCGGCCATTTCGGCTGGTTCGACTTCCACCGTTCCGAGGACCTCATCGCCTTGGGCACCCGCGCCGCCGAGCGTGCGTTGGATTCGATTCAGGAAGCCATCCACGCGCTGGCACCGCCGCCCGAAGGCGCCGCGCCCAAGATCAGCGAGTGAAGCCGCTCAGGCCGTCTTGATATAGTCGCGCAGGGCTTCCTGCTCGGACTCGTATTCCTGGACCCGGCGCTTGACGATGTCGCCGATCGAGATGAGGCCGACCACCTTGCCGTTGTCGATCACGGGCAGATGGCGGAACTTGCCTGATGTCATGATCTCCATGAGCTCGGCAACCGTGTCGGTCTCCTTACAGGTCACCACCTTGCGGGTCATGACCTGAGCGACCGGCTCCTCCAGCACGCCGGCGCCACGCTCGCCGAGCACGCGGACGATGTCGCGCTCCGACAGGATGCCTTCGAGCCGGCTCTGGTTCATCACCAGCACCGCGCCGATCTTCTTCTCGCCGAGCAGCTTGATCGCGGCAGCCAGCTTCGCGTCGGGCTCGACGCTCATGATCTGGTGGCCCTTGGTGTTGAGAATGGAACGTACCGTCATTGTCGCCTCCCTGAATCGGATCCGCCCGCCATTGGGCGGTCAGGACTTGTTCTTCGAGTCTTCAACTAACAGTTTCAGCGCCGGTTCACGTTCGTGCGCTTTACGAAGCATCGCCGCTAGCAGCTTGCAGCTTCGGAACATTCTTCTCGGGAATGATGGATGAATTCGGGCCGCGCCGCAAGCGCCGCTTCAAATACGGTCTGAAACGTCCTGTGATGACGCATCCGCAGCATCGCTTCGCACGCGCGGCATGGGATCGAACAGGGTGAACAGCAACAGGCCGGCAAAGAAGCCGCCGATATGCGCCTGCCAGGCCACGGTCGTGGTTTCGGAATCGACGCCGATCGCACCGACGCCGAAGATGATGTTGACGCCGAACCACACCGCCAGGAAGCCGACCACCCGCCCGTCGCGCAGCGCGCGCGACAGCGGCAATGCCGGAACCCTTGCTGCGGTATCGGCGTCCGAACGGTTGAACGACAGGAAGCTGCCGCGGACGAAGGCGAAGCGGATTGCGGCCGCCATCGCGCCTGATACCGAGGCCGAGGCGCCGATCATCGGCGCCACCGCGTGCTCATGGGTGATGAGATGGGCGAGCGCGCCGGCCGCCGCCGTCACCGCGAGAAACAGGAAGAACCTGACGGCGCCAAAGCGCCGCGCCAGCGCGCTGCCGAACGGCAGCAGCCACAGCACGTTGAAGCCGAGATGGGTCAGATTGGCGTGCAGCAGCGAATAGGTGACGAAGGTCCAGACCTTCGCACCCGCCCCGCCGGGAATCTCCAGATTGAGCAGCGAGGAATCGTAGCGCTTCGGGATGAAGCCGAAGACGTCGATGGTCCAGTTCTCGACCTCCGGCGGCAGCAGCACCCGCAGATGGATCACCGCCACGAGGACGATATAGGCGGTCAGCGCCCCGGGCAGCGTCAGGACCGGCTCGCGCGGAGCCTCCTCGACGACCGCCGGCACCTCCTCTTGAGGATTTTGGCCTTGCGGCGGAGAATCTTGAGAGGAGTCCAAGGCAGCTTCGCTTTCAGCGCGACCGGGGCAACGAGCTTGCTGATAGTCGCCTTTGCCAGCCTTGCGCAAGTGCACAAAAGGAAATCGTGCGGGATGTCGAGTTTGACCCGGACAGGGGCGCTGGGCCCCGGCTCTGCAGCGCATCACGACTGGACGATGCTCCGCATCGCCAGGGAAGTGCTGCGCTGCGTCCGGGGCACGAGGGCCGGTGGCTGAAACGGAAAAGGCAGGGCCCTGGGAAAGCCCTGCCTGTCCGTGTCGGCCTTGCCGGTACCGGAGGAATGAAGGTGTATCCCCACCCCTCCCCGGCCCGTGGCCAAACTGTTTGACGCCCTGTGTACAGACCCCGCCGAGAACCTGGAGAAAAGCGGCGAGGCTTGCGACTGCGGCCACCATAGCAGCGGGGCGCGAGCTGCAAAGCGCATAGTTAACTTAACGTTAACGACGCAAAGCCGGCCTCAAGAGCTGCGAAAACGCCCTCTCGGCATGGACGCTGCAAATCCCCTCCTGCACAACAACACAAGGGATCGCGGGTGCACTGAAGCGGGACAGGTTTGTCCCTTCGCGGTTGCACCCCGGGGTAAGCGTTCAGACATGAAACATCCGTCGAGCCGCGCGTTCTTCGCGTATTGGGACAAGAAGCGCGGCGCTGCACGGGCCCCCGACAGGGCCGACATCGATCCGGCCGCGGTCCGCGGCCTGCTCGGCGACATCTTCGTGCTCTCCTGCGAGCCGAACCTCGGCTTCCCGTTCCGCGTCGCCGGCACGCGGGTCTGCGCCCTGGCAGGGTGTGACCTCAAGGATCAGAGCTTTGCGGCGCTGTTCGATGATGCGAGCCGCAGCGAGATCGAGGAGATCGCAACCGTCGTCGCCGACGAAGCGTTAGGTGCGATCGCCGGCGTCACCGCCGCGCGCGAGGACGGCAGCAAGGCCTATCTCGAACTGTTGCTGCTGCCGTTCAATGCGCGCCCGCACACGCCGGTGAGCGTGACCGGCGTGCTCGCGCCGTTCGACGACGAATGCGGCGCGCTGTCAACCTTCACCCTCACCTCCTGGCGCTATCTGCACCAGCCGGAGAAACTCCTGCCGCGCGCGATCCGGAAATTGCAGATCGCACGCGGGCTGATGGTGTATGAGGGGCTGAGATAATCTCCGTTGCCTGACGCGCATCGCGCAGCAGGAACCCGCCGCGCGACACATCAACGCGTGCGGATGGCCGTTTTTGCAGGATCTGCGTCATTCCTGATGTCGTTGACAAGCGTTAGCTTCCGCCTCGCGTGAAGCAACGAGGATCGGGTGACATCATCATGATGTGGCGCATTTTGGCGTGGAGCGGCGTCGCCTGCGTGGCACTGCTGGCCGCGATCGGCGGAACCTGGTTGTTCCTGCTGCCTGGCGCGCCGGCTCGGGGAACCGCGCCCGCGATATCCAAGGACGAGACCGAGGCGACGCTCGCGGCGCTGAAGCCGCCAAAGCGCAAACGTCCCCTGATCGCCATCGTCGGCATCAACGACATGAGCGAGACCACCGATTATCTGATGCCATACGGCATCCTCGCCCGCGCCGATGTTGCCGACGTCCTCACGTTGGCGACGCAGCCTGGACCCGTCACACTTTATCCCGCGCTGAAAGTGCAGCCGCACGCGACCATCGCCGCGTTCGATGCCGCGCATCCTGATGGCGCCGATTACGTCATCGTGCCCGCGATGAGCCGCGAAGACGATGCTGTGGCCTTGCAGTGGATCAGAAGCCAGGCCGGCAAGGGCGCGATCGTCATCGGCGTCTGCGTCGGCGCCAAGGTCGTTGCCAACACCGGGCTGCTCGACGGGAGGCAGGCCACCACGCACTGGTATTCCGTGCGCGATCTGCAGAAGCATTCGGTGATCCGCTATGTCGCGGACCGCAGGCTGGTGGTCGACCGCGGCGTTGCGACAACGACCGGCATCACCGCATCCATGCCGATGGCCCTGACCCTGGTCGAGGCCATCGCCGGCCGCGCCAAGGCGGAGGCGGTCGCCCGCGAGATCGGTCTTGCGCAGTGGGATGCGCGCCACCGCAGCGAGGCGTTCCAGTTCACGCGCCCCTTCGCGCTGACGGCGATCGCCAACACGCTCGCATTCTGGAGGCGCGAGCAACTCGGAATCGCGCTGACGCCTGGCATCGACGAGGTCTCGCTTGCGCTCGTCGCCGATGCGTGGTCGCGCACCTTTCGCTCGCGGGCCCTCACCTTCGCGGCCACGGCAGAGGCGCAGACGAGCCGCAGCGGTCTTCGCATCTTGCCGGACAAGGTCGCGGCCGATTGGCCAGCGAAGCAGACCCCGACGGACGCCGCCAGCCTGCCGCCGGCACGGGCGTTGGACCAGACGTTGCACGCCATCGATGCGCGCTACGGACCGCGCACCGCCGACTTCGTCGCGATGCAGCTCGAATATCCGAGATAAAGGCATGAGCAAGCCGCATTGGCGTCCCGCGCACGCATCCGACCTGCCCGCGATCGGCGCCATCGCGGCGCGGATACATCCTGACCTTCCTGAAAGACCCGAGGTGTTCGCCGAGAAGATGCGGCTCTATCCCGATGGATGCCGCGTGCTTGTAGCCGGCGATGAGATCGCCGGCTACGGGTTTTCGCATCCCTGGAGGCAGCACCGGATTCCGCCGCTCGACGGTTTTCTCGCGCGATTGCCTGACGATGCGGACGGCCTCTATGTCCACGACGTCGCCGTCTTGCCGGATTTTCGCGGCGGCGTTGTGCGCGCTTACATCGCTGATATCGAGCAGCTGGCGCGTGCGTCAGGCATCGCGACGCTGGCACTGGTCTCGGTCTACGCGACGCGGCCGCTGTGGGAGCGCCTCGGCTTCCGGCCCGTCAAGGCGGACGCGGAGCTGCGCGCAAAGCTCGTATCCTATGGCGAAGGCGCGACGTACATGCTGCGGGACCTTGCCGCGGCGTAACGTCCCTCCCTGGCCAGCCGGCTCACGCAGGCATGAAGCGGCGCCCTCGCCGTCAGCGCTGAACGGCAGAAGCTCAACCGCGATGCTTTTTCTTCTTCGTCTTCTTTCCCGGTGCGCCCTTCACGGGCCAGGGCGTAACCGATGACGGCTCTGCGTGGCCCGGTCGATGCTTCTTTTTCTTTCCGAACGAAGGCGCCTCGTCGAATTTCGGCGCGCGCTCGCCGTGAGACTTGCTGCGTGGTTTGAATCCACTTGCCTCGCGCGGACGTTCGTCGCGCCGTTCACGATGCTCGCCGGCCTCGCGGCGCGGCGCGTGGGACCGCCCTTCCGAACGCTCCTGTCGCTGCGGCGCGTCCGCCATCGGCTCGATGCGGATGCTGTCTTCCTTGTCCGGACGCTTGACCTTGGCGGCGAACGACTCTGCGACCCGCTCGGAAATCTCGAACTCGGTCGTGGTGTCCATGATCTTGATGGCGCCGATGTCGCGCTTGTCGATGCCGCCGCGGCGGCAGATCATCGGCAGCAGCCAGCGCGCCTCCGCATTCTTGCGTCGTCCGATCGCGGCGCGGAACCAGACGCTGGTCTCCGCCATGCCGTGCTTCGATGACGCCTTGCCGGATTTCGATCGTGGCCGCGCGGCGCGATCCTCGCTGCCATCGCCCTGAAATCTGTCGCGCCCGCGATCCTCGCGCGGCTTGCCGGTTCGCTCGCCGGGATCGATGATGTCTTCCGGCGACGGCAGCCGCGCGCGGTAAAGCCGCGCCAGCGCCGCGGCGATATCCTCAGCCGACCGCTCGGCCAGCAGCGCCTGGGCCAGCGCCAGATCGTCGGCCGTCGTCTCCTCGGTGAACAACACGTCCTTCATGCGGTCGTGATCGAGCTTGCGGATTTCCTCCGCCTGCGGCGCCGTACCCCAATCCGCATCGACCCCTGCGAGATTGAGCAGCAGCTCCGCGCGCCGCCGGCGCGCGGGCGGCACCAGCAGGACGCTCGTCCCCTTTCGCCCCGCGCGCCCCGTTCGGCCCGAGCGATGCTGCATCACTTCGGCGTCGTTGGGCAGGTCGGCATGGATGACGAGGTCGAGGCTCGGCAGGTCGATGCCGCGTGCGGCGACGTCGGTCGCGACGCAAACGCGGGCGCGTCCGTCCCGCAGCGACTGCAGCGCCATGGTACGCTCGTTCTGCGTCAATTCGCCCGAGAGAGCGACGACGGAAAAGCCACGCTCGAGCAGCGCTGCCTGCAAATGCCTGACGTGATCGCGTGTGCTGCAGAACACCAGCGCGCTCGGCGCCTCGTAGAAGCGCAGCACGTTGACGACCGCGTGCTCGGCATCGGCGGGCGCAATGCGGATGGCGCGATATTCGATATCGGCATGACCGCCCTCGTCGCCGGCGACCTCGATGCGGAAGGCGTCGCGCTGGTACTGCCTCGCCAGCGCGACGATGCCGCGCGGGAACGTCGCCGAGAACAGCAGGGTGCGGCGCGTCTCCGGCGTGGTCTCGAGGATGAATTCCATGTCCTCGCGAAAGCCGAGATTGAGCATCTCGTCGGCCTCGTCGAGGACCACCGCTTTCAATTCCGAGATGTCGAGACGGCCGCGCCGCAAATGGTCGCAGAGCCGGCCGGGCGTGCCGACCACGATGTGGGCGCCGGCCGCCAGCTCGCGCTGCTCGCGGCGCGGATCCATGCCGCCGACGCAGGAGACAACGCGCCCGCCCGTATGCCCGTAGAGCCATGCCAGTTCGCGCTGAACCTGCATCGCGAGCTCTCGGGTCGGGGCCACGATGAGGGCGAGCGGTGCGGCCGCTTGACCGAACCGCTCAGCATCGCCGAGCAGATCCTTGGCCATGGCAAGGCCATAAGCGAGGGTCTTGCCGGAGCCGGTCTGCGCCGAGACCAGAAGGTCGCGGCTGGTCGCTTCGTGGGCGAGCACGGCGAGCTGAACGGGAGTCGGTGAATCATAGTTCCGCTCGGCCAAAGCGCGGGCGAGCGGCGGGGTCAGGGCCGGAAAGGACACGGGATGGGAAACCTTGGTTAATTCAGGCGCGCAAACAGTGTACTGGCGGGCCTGAGCTCGCGTGGGGGGCAAACGGCCCGACCGCACGCTGGATTTGCTCTTGCGCGCTCTTTACGCCAAGCGCTCGGAAATCACCATGCCTATGATGCATGGCTTGGTGAAGAGAGCCGCGCCTGAAGGTTGCAGCGGTTTTTTGGACCAGTTCGACAGGTTAACGGATACGGTCTTGTCGCCTCGGCGATCCCTTCCCAGATTGTGGCTCACGAGAGAGCAAAGGGGGACACATGGCCGACAGCATATCGCTCGCCGACAAGCTCGCGACCTTTCACGACCATTGGTCCCCGCGCACGGTCACGACCTTCAATGATTGCGACGTGATGGTGGTGAAGGTGAAGGGCGAGTTCACCTGGCACAAACACGACGATACCGACGATTTCTTTCTCGTCCTGAAAGGCCATCTGGACATCGAGTTGCGCGATCGCACCGTCACGCTCGGTCCGGGCGAGCTCTACGTCGTGCCCAGAGGGGTCGAGCATCGCCCGGTGGCACGCGAGGAGGTTCACCTGATGCTGATCGAGCCGACCGGCACGCCGAACACGGGCGACAAGGCGACTGCCGCGGCGCGCAAGCTCGCATAGAGGGTCACAAGTTAACCCCTAGTCCCTGGACGTCGCCAGCTTGCTGAAGCTGCCGATCAGTCTTGCTCTTGCCCGCGCGACGATGTCTCTCACCGCAAAGCTCAAGGCGCGGATGGCGCGCCAGGCTTCGGTCGCCTGCAGCCAGGCCTTCACCTCAGCGAACTTGCCGTAGGTCCAGGCGAATGCAGGAATCTTCATCAGCTTGTCGCGCGTGAGATGGAACAGGCGCTCGACCAGCACGAGCTTGAGCAGCTCTCCGACAATGAAAGTCACAGCACCGCTCACGACCTGACCGGTTGCGGCGAGGTAGGCCGCCACGGGCTTGACCGGCTCCAGAATGATCACGGGCACGGAAAACAGGGCGAGCGACGCATAAGGCGGCAGCGATCTGATCCAGGTTCGCAGTCGCTCGAATACGAAGTGGCGCTCGAGCCAGCGCGAAATCGGCCTCGCCACGGTCATGAAGACCGCATCCACCAGGAAGTAGATCGCAGCCAGGATGTAAGTCAGTGATTTCAGGATTCGCTTCACGGCACCTCTCCCGCGAAGTGAAAGCGGGAACTTGGGCCTAAGTTTCACCTCGGCGTGAATAGTTCGGGGAACTCAGATGGAACTTTTGGGCATGGCCGCTCAGATCTCCGCATAGATCTCCAGCAAATTGCCGTCGGGATCACGAAAGAACAGGGTGCGATGGCCGAAGGGCTGGTTCGTCGGCGGCGATACCAGCACAATGCCCAGCCGGACCAGTTCGTCGGCGCATGCATCGACCTCGGCGGCCGACACTTTGAACGCCAGCTGCAGCGAGGCACTGCCCGCCGGGATCGGCGCATCAGCGGCAGTACGGCCCGGCCGTGCAAGCGCCAGCGTGTTGGGGCCGACGCCGTACTCGATCCAATTCGGCGAAAGCTCACGCAGCAGGGATAAGGCGAGAACGTCCTCATAGAAGCGCCGCATCGCCGTCATGTCGCGCACGAAGACGACGGTGTAGTCGATCGCGCGGATGGCGCGGAAGGGGGAGCGGGGGCGTTGGGTTGGTTCGGGTGTCTGTTCGTTTGCCATCGTATCCTTCATTCCAAATGCCGGCTCGTAGCCCGCATGGAGCAAAGCGGAATGCGGGACCAGCGGCCCCGGATTTCGCTTCGCTTCATCCGGGCTACAAGGCTGGAGACTAACGCAGCAGCCCGCCACTATAGCGGAGCTCGTAGAGCGGAACGCCGTCCTGCCGCGCAATCGTCTCGACGCCGTGGAAACGATCTAGCGCGCCTTCGATCTCGTTGCGGTAGACCATGCCGGCCTGCTCGAACAGAGGCCGTCCCCGGTAGGGCTGCTCGACGCGCACGCCCAGCAGAGCCTGCCGCAGGAATTTGTAGATCGCGAGCAAGGTCTCGCGATCCCCGATCTCTGCGCGGACGCCGCCGCTGTAGCTCATCGACCAGATCAATCGCTCATCTCGCGACACGGTCCCGACGAAAAATCCCATCCCGAAATAGATATCGCGATAGGCATAGGGCGGCGCGCGGTGCTCGAGCTGTTTTGAGCCGGCGAGCGACGGCGCCGCCACGGTCGCGTCGTCATCGAGGCCGGCATAGGTGCGCCGCTTGGCCTCGACCAGAAAGGCCGCGAGATCGTGCGGGATCGACGACATCTTCTACTCCACCAGCTCCGGCCACGGCACGATGGTCGACTTCACCGTCTTCATCGCCATCGCGTCCCTCACCGCCTGCGCGACGCCTTCTTCCGTGAACGGATAGATCGTCTGCATCTTCAGCCACGGGTATTTGTCGCGGGTGCGGTAGAGCATGTCGACGCCGAGCGGCAGGTCGTTGCCGGTGAAGCCCCAGGATCCCAGCACGTTGAGGTCCTTGGTGCAGATGCGGTGCCAGGAGGTGTCGATCGAGCCGGCGTCGGTGAACTGGCCCATCTCGACATAGGTGCCGCCGTCGCGCAGCATTTCGATGCCCTCGGGGCCGGCGGTCGGGTGCCCCGAACAATCCATCACGACATCCGCCCCGAAGCCGCCGACGATGTCGCGAACGCGCGCGATGCGCTCCTGCGGCGACTTCAGCTCCTCGATGTTCACGGTCGCCTCCGCGCCGAACTCACGGGCGAGCTTCAGCCGCGGCTCCTCCGGCGCACCGACGCAGATCACGCGCCCTGCCCCCATCTCCTTTGCCGCTGCAACCGCCAGAATGCCGATCGGCCCCGAGCCCTGGATCACCACCGTGTCACCCCAGGAAAAACCACCGGCGCGGCTGGCGCGGTTGAAGGCGCGGATGCAGGAGGTCAGCGGCTCGGACAGTGCGCCTAGCCGCAGCGACATGTCGTCGGGCAGCTTGTAGATCTTGGTGCCCGGCAGCATGTCGAGATCGACATAGACATATTCGGCCCAGCCGCCCCACATGTGCGGCGCCTTCTCGAAGCCGAGATAGCGGCCGTAATAGACCGGCGTCAGGCACTTGTTGGCGGTTTGCGGATAGTGGATGCAGTAATAGCAATGCCCGCACGGCATCAGCGGCGGGATCATCACCTTCGATCCGACCTTCAGCGGCTTGCTCATGAAGTCTTCGGTGAACGCCTCGCCGCATTCGACGATGATGCCGCCGAGCTCGTGGCCAAGCGTGAACGGCCAGGGCAGCGGCTTCGGCCAGTGACCCTTCAGGATATGCAGATCGGTGCCGCAGACACCGCAGGCGCCGACTTTGATCAACGCGGCTTTGCGGCCGACCTTCGGCCACGGCACGGTGCGGATGACGGGCTCCGAGCCGGGACCAGCGTGAGTGCAGACGCGGATCTGTTGCATGGCTGTTTCCTCAGTGCCCGTCTGTTATGATTGGTTGGTGCGGGCGTAAGGCAAAGCGTATGTGAGATGCGCGCGCGTGCCAAGCCGGCAGTCTCGTAGCCCGCATGAGTGCAGCGATATGCGGGAGCGGCAGTCTCGGATTGCGCTTTGCTGCATCCGGACTACAAGGACAACACCGATGCTACGTGACTATCAGCCGAAAGATGCCGACGCGATCGTGCACGTCGCCCTGGCGGCCTTCGCGGAATTCGAGCCGCATTATTCCGACTGGCCGTTGTTCAATGCCAATGCCGCGAAGATGCCGCAACTTGCCGAGACCGGCGAGATCATCATCGCCGAGGATGGCGGCCAGATCGTCGGCGCCGTCGCCTATATGGGTCCGAAAGCGCCGAAGCCGGCCTTCTTCGATCCGGCCTGGCCGGTCATCCGCATGCTGGTGGTCGATCCCCTCGCGCGCGGCAGGGGCATCGGCCGGCAATTGACGGAAGAGTGCCTTCGCCGCGCCGAGCGTGACCAATCCGGCGTTATCGCACTGCATACGACGCCGATCATGACGGTGGCACTGCCAATGTATCTGCGGATGGGGTTTGTCAGGGTTGGCGAGGCGCCGCATATTTTGGGCGTGCCTTATGCGGTGTATGTCAAGACGCTCGCCTAGAGACCGCACACGCATACCTGCCGCATGCTTCCCGCCACCATCGGGCTGCGATCGAAATCACCGAACCGCTCGATCAGGCTCAGGCCGCCCGAAGCTATCAGCAGTGGCATCTCCTGCGGGAAGACGCAGCGCATTTGCAGCGGCACCTGCCAAAAATCATTTTCGGTCTCGCTCGACCAGTACCAATTCACATGCCTGACCTGCGTCAGCGGGTCGTAGCGCGCGGTCTCCTCGACGGTGATCGTGCCGAGGGCACCGTGGACCACGGTGGCGGTCAACTCGCGCTTGTCAGGATCAGCGTTGAGCATGGCAATATTGGGCAAGAACGCGTCGAACACCAGCCGGCCGTTCGGCGACAGGTGCCTGCCGACTGATCCGAAGAAGCCTTTGAACTCGTCGCGGCTATGCAGGTGCAGGACCGAATTCATGGCGACGATGACGGTGTCGAAGGTCTGCCCGCCGAGATCGAAATTGCGCATGTCCAGCTGGACGAAACCAGGCCCAACCGCGTGCGCTCTGGCATGATTTCGCGCGCGCTCCAGCATCGCGGCGGACAGATCGCCGCCAAGCACATCAAGGCCCGCCTGCGCCAGCGGAATGGTCAGGCGACCGCTTCCACAGGCAAGGTCAAGGACGCGGCCGCCGCGTTCGCGCGCGATCTCGACATAGAACCGTTCGAGCATCACGTCCGGCGGAGCCAGCAAGTCGTAGAGATCCGGGCGATCGTAGAGACTGTCCTGTTCCATAAGGGCAATCATAACGGATAAATTTGCGGCCTGCATGAGGGGCCTGCCACGACTGAGCTTGTGGCAGCAGTGCATGGCTGCTGTTCAAGCACACCCAACTGTCTTGAGCGCCGGCCAGCGAACGTGTAAGGCGCCAAGCGTCTCACCCAGGTAGCCCCCTTGAACCCCCTGCCCCAAAATCCCGTGGTCGCGTCCGGCTCGTTCGCGGCGATGAAGTCGGTGCCGTACCGCCTCCAGTTCATGGCCTATGTGCTGGCGATGATGGCCGACAATATCGAGCATGTGATCAGCTATTGGGTGGTGTTCCAGAAATTCCATTCGCCGGCGCTGGCCGGCTTTGCGGTGCTGTCGCACTGGTTGCCGTTTCTGCTGTTCTCGGTCGCGGTCGGCGGGCTCGCCGACCGGGTCGATCCGCGCCGCATCATCCAGTGCGGCATGCTGCTGTTCATCGTGGCCTCGAGCGGATGGGGCTTCTTCTTCCTCACCGATACGATCCAGATGTGGCACGCGATGCTGCTGCTGGTGATCCATGGCTGCGCCGGCGTGTTGTGGCAGACGCCGAACCAGCTGCTGCTCTACGACCTCGTCGGCCCCGCCGATCTTCCGAGCGCGGTGCGGCTGAACGCGATGGCGCGCTATCTCGGCATCCTGGTCGGGCCTGCCGTCGGCGGCATCATCATGCTGACGCTCGGCACCTCGCACGGCATCATCTTCAACACGCTGTTCTACCTGCCGATGCTGCTCTGGCTGTTCTGGGCGCCGATGCGCGACAACAGCGTGGCGGTGCGGCGCTTTGCCGTGCGCGGCCTTGCCGACATCGTGCTGACCATCCGCGCCATCGGCACCCAGCCGGTGCTGACGGCGATGACGTGGCTTGCCGGCCTCACCTCCTTCATGATCGGCAATGCCTATCACGCCCAGATGCCGGGCTATGCCGGCGATCTCGGCCATGGCGATCCCGGCGTCTCCTACAGCGTGCTGCTCGCGGCCGACGCCGCCGGCGCGCTGCTGGCCGGCATTGCGCTGGAATCCTGGGGACGCCTCAAAGGCACGCCGCGCACCGCGATCATGCTGGCGATGCTCTGGAGCGTGGCGCTGCTCGGCTTCGCCGCGGTGCCGATCTATCCGGTTGCGATCGCGCTGTTGTTCTGCGCGGGGTTCTTCGAACTGTCGTTCAACACCATGGCGCAGGCCCTGGTGCAGCTGAATGCGCCGCACGACATCCGCGGCCGCGTCGTCGGCCTCTATAATATGGCCGGACTCGGGATGCGGGCCTTCAGCGGCATCACGGTCGGGCTGTCAGGCGCGGCGATCGGCATTCACTGGTCGCTCGGGCTGTCGGCCGCGGTGCTGCTGGCCGTGCTGGGCTTGCTTCACGGGCGGGCGGCGAGGAAGGCAGCCGGTTGACTCCGGCCTCTCTCCACCGCACGCTCGACACAGGGCCTGGGGGAGATGAAGCGTTGCGCAATCGCTGGGGCGTTCTTGCGATCCTGTTCATCGTGCGCCTCACCATCGCATTCCAATTCCAGAGCGTGGCCGCGGTCGCGCCGCTGCTGCAACAGACTTTTGGCGTTGGGCTGGCCGACATCGGCATCCTGATCGGGCTCTACTTCACGCCGGGCGTCGTGCTGGCGCTGCCGGGCGGCGCGATCGGCCGAACTCTTGGCGACAGGCCGACGACGATCGCCGCGCTGTTGCTGATGACGGCGGGCAGCCTCGTGATGGCCACGACCGACGTCTGGGGCTGGCAACTGGCGGGCCGGCTCGCCTCCGGCGCTGGCGGCGTGCTGCTGACGGTGCAGCTCACCAAGATGGCCGCCGATTGGTTCGCGGGCAAGGAGATCGCAACCGCGATGGCGATCTTCGTCAACTCATGGCCGGCCGGCGTTGCGATCTCGCTCCTGGTGCTGCCGGTGATCGGCTCCGCCTACGGCGCAGGCGCGGTGTTTCTGGCGGCCGGCACGCTGACGGCGATGGGCATCGTGCTGATCGCGCTTTATCAGCGCCCGCCGGGATCGGCCGCCAAGCCGGTGGGCTCTGGCCGGCTCGATCGCCTGGCGCTGCTGGCGGTGATCGTCGCGGGCATGATCTGGGGTCTCTATAATGTCGGCTTCGCGATGATCTTCTCGTTCGGCCCCTCGCTGCTGGCCGAGCGCGGCTGGAGCATTGCGGCGGCGGGATCGGAGATCAGCCTCGTGATGTGGCTGTCGGTGATCTCGGTGCCGGCGGGCGGCTATCTGGCCGATCGGTTCAAACGGCCACTGGTGCTGGCGAGCGCGGCCAGCCTCGTGGTGGCCGGACTGCTGGCCTGGCTGACCCGGTCCGACGCCGTGATCACGATCCTCGTCCTGATCGGGCTGATCGGCGGCCATCCGGCCGGCCCGATCATGAGCCTGGCCGCCCGCGTGCTCGCGCCGGAGACAAGGGCGATCGGCATGGGCGTGTTCTACACTCTGTTCTATGCCGCGATGATGCTGGGCCCGGCGGTGGCGGGCCGGCTCGCCAAATCAGCCGGAAGTGCCGCGGTCGCGCTCGACTTCGGCGCACTGACGGTGCTGGGCTGCCCGCCCTTGATGTGGCTTTTCGAGCGCATTGTGTCTGTCCGTGACCGCCGCTCCCAATCCTAACGCGGCATTAACCCTATGCACCTTAGGGTCGTCCCGGACTCCGCCCGGGCGGGGGGTCGGGTGTTGGAAATGGCGTTGGCGAACAAAAAATTTCTTCCGGCTGCCGAGGAGCGACGACGCTTCCAGCGGGTGAAGGTGCACCTGCTCGGCCGTTACATGCTGCCGGACCGCCGCGAATTCCCGTGCCAGGTGATCAACATGTCGCCGGGCGGGCTCGCCCTGCTCGCTCCCGGCATCGGCAATGTCGGCGACCGCGTGGTCGCCTATCTCGACCATATCGGCCGCGTCGAGGGCAAGATCACCCGCATCATCGACAACGGCTTCGCCATGACGATCGGTGCCACGCCCAGGAAGCGCGACAAGCTCGCGGCACAGCTGACCTGGCTCGCCAACCGCGACATCCTCAACCTGCCCGAGGACCGCCGCCACGACCGTATCGTGCCGCGCAACCCGATC
Organism: Bradyrhizobium sp. 138; assembly: GCF_023074075.1. Taxonomy (GTDB): domain Bacteria; phylum Pseudomonadota; class Alphaproteobacteria; order Rhizobiales; family Xanthobacteraceae; genus Bradyrhizobium. The sequence goes on from NZ_JADPKT010000007.1 coordinate 575,255, forward strand.
GCCGTGCTGACCCTCGAGGACGGCACCAAGATGACCTGCCGCATCATCGACCTCTCGCTGTCCGGTGCTGCCATTGCCGCGGAGAACCGGCCGCCGCTGAAATCGACGGTTTTGCTCGGCCGGGTCCAGGGCCGCGTGGTCCGAAACCTCGAAGACGGCTTCGCGCTGGAGTTCGTCCACGCGCAGCCGATCGAGACACTCGAAGAGAGCGTTACCGCGCGGTAAAGCGCGACGACCTCAAAACCACTGCATTTCCAGCCCTTGAGGCGGCCTCCGCGATGCGGACGCCGCCTTTTTCGTGCGTGGTGATGCGCCTTGCGCGGGTTAACGCGCGGCCGGTTTGCGCATGGAAACGGCGTTCCGCCAGCATTTTCCGCGTTAATCGATAAAATTTGAATCAATTGCAGTTGTTTCAAATTTTATGAGAATTCGATTCAAGTATAGATCGAATTCGCCGCGGTTTTTACTTGTATTCGTCTCGACTTGACTTGGCTGACTTAGCGGCAACTCAAAAGCTCCATGCGAAATGTGGTCCCAACAAGAAACGGGGGCCGCAATGTTTGATTTCAGGGGACAGGGGAAGGGACTGGCGCTCGCCGCCATGCTCTTCGGGATCAGCGCGGCAGCGCAGGCCGGCGAAAGCCGTCTGCTCTACGCGAGCCTCGGTGACACCACGCGTGCGCCGATCGGCTGGGTCGAGTTCTGTGCGGACAATACCGCCCAGTGCCAGGGCGCGCCGACGCAGGCACGCGACATCGTGATGTCGCAGGCCGCATGGCGCGACCTCGTCAAGGTCAATCGCTGGGTCAACGAGACCGTCAAGCCTTTGACCGACCAGGAGCACTGGGGCGTGATCGAGAAATGGTCGCTGCCGACCGACGGTTACGGCGATTGTGAAGACTACGTGCTGTTGAAGCGCAAGATGCTGATCGATGCCGGATGGCCGCGCGAGGCCCTGCTCATCACCGTCGTGCGCGACAAGAAGGGCGAAGGACACGCGGTGCTGACGGTGAAGACCGACAAGGGCGAGTACGTTCTCGACAATCAGAACGAGAACGTCCTTGCCTGGACGGAGACCGGCTACCGCTTCGTCAAGCGCCAGTCGCAGAGCGATCCCAACGTCTGGGTCTCGCTCGGCGATACCAGGCCGGCGGTCTCCACCGCCAGCGCGAGAGATTAGGCAAGAGACAAGGAGTTACGCGGCCCGGTCACATCCCCACCCCTCCCCGTCCCAGACCGGTTCGCGCGCGGCCAGCCATCCCCCAATGGCTGGCCGCAACTTTTTTTGGGGGACTTCCGCTCACTCCGCGGCTTCGAGATGGGCCGGTTTATCGACCTCGCCGAGCGGCGAGACCGCCGGACCATTGAGCGCGGTGCCGTCGGGTGCGAATTGCGAGCCGTGACAGGGACAATCCCAGCACTGCTCCAGCGCATTCCAGTGCACGACGCAGCCGAGATGGGTGCAGCTGGCCGAGTGCAGATGCAGCCGTCCGTTGCGGTCCCGGCAAGCCGCGATCTTCTTCAGGCCACTGCGGACCAGCCGCCCCTCGCCGGGCCGCAACTGTTCGACGCTCGCAATCTCGCTCGCGGTAAGATACTCGGCAAAATTCTTCAGCGGCGTGATGTTCTCGCTGATGAACTCGCCGATGTTCTTCTGAATCTTTCTCGACGGGGCATAGATATCTTCCCACGGGCTCGCGCCCGTCGTGATCAGATCCGTCACCAAGAGGCCGGCGACGAGCCCGTTCGTGATCCCCTGTCCCGAATCGCCGCTGACGAGGAAGACGTGCTCTTCGCCGGGGGTGTGGCCGATGAAGCCGGCGAAATCGATCGGCTCCAGCACCTGGCCGGACCATCGATGCGTGACCTCGCGCAAAGCCGGCAACCGCTCGCGCGCCCAGCGCTCGAGCGCATCAAGGCGCTGTGCGCCGTCGTTCGCTTCACCCGACTTGTGATCTTCTCCGCCGATGATCACGATATCCTCGTCGGCAGAATGCGGCTGGAGCCGGACATAATGATAGGGATCGAGCGTATCCCAGTAGAGTGCATCGTCCAGCGTGCCGGCTGCGATCTTCGCGGCGAGCGCATAGGTGCGGTAAGGCGCCTGCTTGGTGTGGATCGCCACCTGTACATTGACCGGCGAGTTCGTCGCGACCACCACGTCGGCGGCGTGGATCTCGTAGCCTGAGGCGGTCGTCACGACCATCTCGTCATGGCGCTGATCGATGCTCTCGACACAGGTGTCGGCATAGAGTTTCGCTCCCCGGCGCTCCAATGCGCTCACAAGACCCGCGAGATATTTGGTCGGGTGCAGGCGTGCCTGGCGGGCAAAGCGCAGCGAACGCACCTGGCCCTTGGCATGGAACGGGGTTGGCTCGATGCAGTTTTCGATGGGCATTCCGAGCTTGCGGCAGCAATTCAATTCCGCGTCCAGCTCCGATGCGGCGGTTTCAGGCGCCTGCACCCAATAACCGTCGACGCGCTGAAAATCGCAGTCGATGTGCTCTGCGCCCTGGATGGCCTCGGCGCGATCGATCGCGGCAGCGACGCTCTGGTAGTGGCGCCGCGCGCAGTCAAGGCCGCGCACCCTCACCAGCGCGTCGTAACCGTCGTCGAGCGCGGAGGCCAGATGCGCCGTGGTGCGCGCCGTCATTCCGCTGCCGATGCCGCCGCGGTCCAGCACCACGACTGTGCGCCCATGGCTTGCAAGCTCGTAGGCGACCGATAGCCCGGCAATTCCGGAGCCGACAACGACGACGTCCGTACCGACCGTCCCGGATAGCGCCGGCGCATCGGCAACCGAAACATCCATCCAGAGCGATCGGGTGTGCTCATCCCGTACATTCATGGCATTGCTCCTCGACACACAAACGACGCGACAGGATGAGAGTTCCTATCCCGCGCTGCCGAGAGACGCCTCATTCTGGGGGATGCGCGATCAATCCTGCTGCGTCTGCCGCGACCACGGCACACGCGCGCCGGTGAAATCGCGCCAGGTGCTTCGCAAGACCGGCTGGACACCGGCGGACGCCCGCGCCTGCCAGCCGGCAATCGCAGCCGCGGCAATGGCGCTGCCGGGTTCGGCCTCGAGCCCCTCGAGCAGCGATGCCGTGACCGCCATGTCGTTGAAGGCGCCGAGCTCCTCCTGCAGATCGGCAAGCCGGCGCGAGAAGCGTCGCGTCGACTTGCGGTCCTCATACAGCGGCAGCAGGAATCCGCCGAGATAGCGCAGCCGCTTGGTCGCGAGCCGAACCCTGTGCAGCTGCAGGGTCGTCAGCGACTTGAAGCGGCGGCCGCGCCTGAGCACCTTCGCGTGCTGCTTCGACAGGATCTGCTGCGCGAAATTGACGGCGGGCTCGGCGAGCTGGCCGAGATCTTCGGCGGCAACGTCGTTGCGCCAGCCCCGCGTCTCGATCCAGTGACCGAGGCCGATCAGGAACACGGCGCAGCGGCGATCGTCGAGCGCATGATGCGCCCTGCGATAGGCCTCGGACTGGCGCCTTGCCGCGGCCCGGCCGAGCGCATCGAAGCCTGCGACCGCAGGACAAGCTTTTGCGATCGTCGGCAAGGTCTCGAGTTGGAAGACATCCCAGTCGCGCGCGGCGGACAACTCTTGCGCCAGCCACTTTGCTTCCGACCGCAGTGCATCGAGGTTACTGAGCGCGCCGACCGATCGCATCAGATCGAGCGCCGATCTCAGCCGGCGCAGCGCGACGCGCAGCTGATGCACGCCTTCCGGATTGCGGCTGTCCTCGGCCGCCGGCCGCGACTGCAGCAGATGAAGGAAGCAGGCGCGCAGGATCGTCGCGAAGGCTTCGTCGAGCGACACCGACGGATCGAGACGAAGTTTTCGCGGACGACGCGCCGCCGGCGGCAGGTCGGCGGCAAGGTCGAAGCCGCGCGCCGACTTGCTGCGGATCGACGGCTTCACCGCCCCCTGCTCCGCGAGCAGCAAGGCGACCTCGTAGATCGTGCTCGCGCTGCCGCTCTTGAGTTCGAGCTCGATCTCGCTCACCGGCAGCGAGCGGCCATCGGCCGTCAGCTCGCCCTGGTCGAACGCGACCTCGACCGTGCCCGTCGGCAGGTCGATCATCCGTGCGTGGCGATGGATGTCGGCGGTGAAGACGGCTTCGAGCGGATGCACTTCGAGCGAGCTGCGGATCTTCTCCGGAATGAAGGGCATCGCCAGCGCGAGAACGGGCGCAAGCGACGGCACGTTCGCCTCCCACTCGCCGCGGCGCAGCGGATCGTCCGCAACCTCGGTCTTCACGGTCTGCACGAAGCGCGCACCGCTCTGGCGAACGCGCAGGCTGAGGCCATTGCGCCGGAGTTCTCGTTCGGGCGTGTCGTAATAGACCGACTTGAGGTGTTTTCGCGCGCCCTTGTTGCGCGCGTGCGCCGCAATCACAGGCGCAGCATTGAAATGCGCGATACGCTCGGCATCGACGACGAGCTTGAGCTCGATTTCGCCAGCCGGCCGTGCGGCGGCAGTCGACTGAGTTGGCGCGGGCGTCTCGTCTTGCGATGGCGTCTGATCACTCACAGCGCCCTCGGCTTTCGCGGCTTCCGCGCCCTCCTCAATTTGCCTCAGGAAGCCCGCGGCGACTTGCGTTCTCTTGTTGTCTTTTGGGACAGAGGTCCCGTCCGGCGCGCTCACCGCTTTGCGCGCCGACGCAGCATTTGATTTCAGCATTTCCGACATGACAGTTTGATGACAGAACGCCAGCATATAGCTGGCGAGGCCGGCGAGGAATAGTCGCCTTACGTCGCGCTGCGTGATCGTCGACTGTCATAATTCGCCGCAACGTCGCGACCTAAACTGCTGCAGAGATTCGCGAGTGATCGATTTGATAGCGAATCTCGCTGTCCTCGAAACCAAGACGCACGCACCAGCGAACTTGACGCATGCTAGCCGAGAAATTCTTCCTGGTCCTGGAGACGCTTAGAAGTCACGCGTCCGATGACGGGCCCCAGATTGCAACAATTCCAATTGTGACAAGAAGCGCTGCACGCCCTCTCACGGAGACTGAGCCTGGTTCCTGGAGCAAAACTCCGGTTCCCGACGATCCGGCGTAGCAGCAATACGATCTGAGCGATCGCACCTCACCGCCTAGCGCTCACGCACCCAGCACGTCGGCAAGCCGTAGCTCGTCGGCCGCCGGATCCTTCAGGAACAGCTCGGCCTCGATCTCATCCAGATGCGACAGCATCTGCCCGCGCGCGGCCTCTCTGTCGCGCTTGCGGATTGCGGCGACGATGCCGGCGTGGTGATCGGTGCCGCAGGCCGGCGTGTCGTGACGGCGGTAGAGCAGGATGATCAGCGACGAGCGTGCGATCAGCTCCTTCAGGAAGCCGAGATAGATGCTGTGGCCGCTCATCTCGGCAATGAGCCGGTGAAACTCGCCGGAGAGCCGGACCGAGGCGCGCGCGTCGCCGCGCAGCTCGGCCTCGCGCTCCTCGGCAAGATGCCGCTGGAGACGGTCGAGCCAGGCCGGCGATACCGCTTCACAGGCGCGATCGACGATGGTGGGCTCGATCAGGCGGCGCGCCTCGAACACCTCGCGGGCATCCGCCGGCGTCGGACGCGCGACGAAGGCGCCGCGGTTCTTCTCGATGTTGACAATGCCCTCATGCGCGAGCTGCTGAAGCGCGGTGCGAACCAGCGTACGGCTCGCGCCGTAGATCTCGCCGATCTCGTCCTCGCCGAGCTTCGTACCCGGCAGCAGGCGATGCTCGAGGATCGCCGCGGTCACACCCTCCCGGATGCGGCTGACACGATCGCTCGCATCTGGCGCGTCGGATTTGGGGCGAGGCTTGGCGGCCATGGGTGTCAGGCTCATCGGCGACGTTCGAACGTGAATGTTAGTCGACGAGCTGTATCCAATCACAGGCGAAACTTTATACAATCTTCGCCTGTTTTGTGTGCAGATGGCTGCGCACGGGGTGGGCGGAACGGATACGCCGGATTCGATCTAACGATCTGACCTGGCTGCATAGTTTTGGAATTTGACCACCGAACAGGCAATTGGCACGGACCTTGCGGAGAGAGCGGCAGCACCGCCCCTCCTTGGACACGCCATGGCCACTCCCGCCGCTCTCGAACTGGTCGCCGTCACCAAGCGCTATGACACGACGCTGGCGGTCGACACCGTCAATTTGAAGATCCCGGCCGGCACCTATTGCTGCCTGCTCGGCCCGTCCGGCTGTGGCAAGACGTCGACCCTGCGGATGATCGCGGGCCACGAGGCGGTCAGCGCGGGCGACATCATCCTCGGTGCGCAGAACGTCACCGACCTGCCGCCGGCCGAGCGCGGCACGGCGATGATGTTCCAGTCCTACGCGCTGTTTCCACACCTGAGCGTGATCGACAACGTCGCCTTCGCCCTGAAGATGCGCGGCATTGACAAGCCGACGCGCCACAAGCGCGCCGGCGAATTGCTGGAGCTTGTAGCGATGAGCCCCTATGCGGGCCGGCTGCCGGCGCAGCTCTCCGGCGGCCAGCAGCAGCGCGTCGCGCTCGCCCGCGCGCTGATCACCGAGCCGCAGATCCTTCTGCTCGACGAGCCGCTGTCCGCGCTCGATCCGTTCCTGCGGGTGCGGATGCGCGGTGAACTGAAGCGGCTGCAGCGCGAGCTCGGCATCAGCTTCATCCAGGTCACCCATGGCCAGGAAGAGGCGATGGCGCTCGCCGACCACATCGTGGTGATGAACCACGGCCGGATCGAGCAGCAGGGCACGGCCCGCGACATCTTCCACCATCCCCGCACCGAATTCGTGGCGCGCTTCATCGGCGGCCACAACGTGCTCAACGACGCCGGCAACCTCATCGCCGTGCGCGCCGATCAGCTCGGCATCGCGCCGTTCACCGATGGTGCATTCGGCGCGCCGGCGCTGCTGACCCAGACCGAGTACCAGGGCTCCTATGTCGCCGTCTCGCTCACGCTCGACGACGGCACCGCCCTGTTCTCCCACGTTCCCGAAGCCACCTTCGACGTCCAGCCGTTCCGTCCGGGCGATCGTGTGCTGGCCACCTGGGATCCCGCCAAGGCGCAACGCCTGCAATAGCGCCGATCGATCACTGGAATGCGCAACAGAGGAGTGAGCGAAATGACCGAGACGACCAGGAAGACCGGCGTCAGCCGCCGCACGCTATTGAAGGGCACCGCGGGTTTCGCCGGCCTTGCCGCCGGCTCCGGCGCCATCACCGGCTTTCCCTATGTGAAATCGGCCGATGCGAAGGTGCTGCGCTATCTCGGCACCGCCGTGAACGAGGGCGACGACATCTCCAAGCAGTGTCTGAAGGACACCGGCATCAAGATCGAATACATCACCGCGACCACTGACGACGTCACCAAGCGCGTGATGACCCAGCCGAACTCCTTCGACGTGCTGGACACCGAATATTTCTCGCTGAAGAAGATCGTGCCGTCGGGCAACATCCTTGCGCTCGATGCCAGGAAGATCAAAGAGTTCGGCAACATCACGCCCGTCTTCACCAAGGGCGAGACGCCCGGCGGCAAGAAGATCGGCGGCCAGGGCACCGCGCCCTGGAAGGTGCTCTACCTCGAAGGCAAGGATTCCAAGAAGTTTGCGACGTCGGCGACAGAATTCGTCACGCTGATCCCGACCGTCTACAACGCCGACACGCTCGGCATCCGTCCCGACCTGATCAAGCGTCCCATCGGCTCGTGGTCCGAGCTGCTCAATCCAGAATTCAAGGGCAAGGCCTCGATCCTCAACATCCCCTCGATCGGCATCATGGACGCCGCGATGGTCGTGGAAGCCACCGGCAAGTACAAATATGCCGACAAGGGCAACATGACCAAGGAAGAGATCGATCTCACCATGAAGGTCATGACCGAGGCCAAGAAGGCCGGCCAGTTCCGCGCCTTCTGGAAGGATTTTAACGAGAGCGTCAACCTGATGGCTTCGGGTGAGACGGTGATCCAGTCGATGTGGTCGCCGGCGGTGACCAAGGTGCGCTCGATGGGCATCCCCTGCACCTTCCAGCCGCTGAAGGAAGGCTATCGCTCCTGGGCCTCCGGCTTCTGCGTCTCCAAGGGCGTGTCGGGTGCGAAGCTCGAATGGGCCTATGAGTTCGTCAACTGGTTTCTATCAGGCTATGCCGGCGCCTATCTCAACCGCCAAGGCTACTACTCCGCCGTGCTCTCGACCGCGAAGGCCCATATGGAGCCTTACGAGTGGGCCTACTGGATGGAGGGCAAGCCGGCCGAGAAGGACATCAAGGCGCCCGACGGCTCGCTGCTCGAAAAGGCCGGCGCGGTGCGTGACGGCGGCTCCTATGAGGACCGCATGGGCGGCGTCGCGTGCTGGAACGCTGTGATGGACGAGAACGACTACATGGTCCGCAAGTGGAATGAGTTCATCGCGGCGTGATGGACATGTCGGAAGACATCCTGCAACAGGCGGCCCCGGGCTTGCTCCCGGGGTCGGGCACAGCGCGCGCCGCAAAACCGACGCGCCTGTCGCCGTCCTTCATCTCCTGGCTCCAGGCCGGGCCGATGATGCTGGTGTTTCTCGCCTTCTTCCTCATTCCACTCGTCTTCGTCGTCATCGTCTCGTTCTGGGACTACAACGAATACCAGCTGCTGCCGGCCTTCTCCGGCCGCGGCTACACCGACACGTTCGAGGGCTGCATCGCGCAGCTCCCCGATCTCTGCACCATCGGCAAGACCTATCTGAAGACGCTGAAGCTCTGCTTCCTGGTGTGGGCGATCACGCTGTTCATCGGCTTCTGGGTCGCCTACTTCCTCGCCTTCCACGTCAAGTCCAAGACCTGGCAGATGGGCTTGTCGCTGCTCTGCACGATCCCGTTCTGGACCTCCAACGTCATCCGCATGATCGCCTGGATTCCCCTGCTCGGGCGCAACGGGCTGGTGAACTCCGGCCTGGTCAAGACCGGACTGATCAACCACCCGATCGAATGGCTGCTGTTCTCCGAATTCTCCGTGGTGCTGGCGCTGGTGCACCTCTTCACCTTCTTCATGGTGGTGCCGATCTTCAACTCGATGGTGCGCATCGACAAATCGCTGATCGAAGCCGCCTATGACGCCGGTGCGACGGGCTTCCAGACCCTCGTCAATGTCATCATACCGCTGGCAAAACCCGGCATCGTGATCGGCTCGATCTTCGTCATCACCATCGTGATGGGCGACTTCATCACCATCGGCGTGATGGGCGGCCAGCAGATCGCCGCCGCCGGCAAGATCATCGAGACGCGCGTGAATGCGCTGCAATTCCCTGCGGCGGCAGCCAACGCCGTGATCCTGCTCGTCATCACCTTCCTGATCATCACCATGATGTCGCGCATCGTCGACATCAAGAAGGAGCTCTAGAGCATGAAGGAAGGACGCCCGCGCTCTTTCTACGTGCTCGCGATCTTCTTCGCGGCCTATGTGCTGTTTCTCTACGGCCCGATGATCGCGATCTACGTGCTGTCGTTCCAGGGGCCGCAGGGCGGCCTCACCTTCCCGATGAACGGGGTGTCGACCTTCTGGATCGCAAAACTGTTCCAGGGCACCGGCATCGTCGATCTCGGCGCGGCGTTCCGCCGCTCGCTGCTGCTCGGCATCATCGTGATGATCGTCACCGTCGTGCTCTCGGTCGCCGCCGGCATGGCGTTCCGCAGGAGGTTCAGGGCCCAAAGCGTCTTGTTCTACTCGGCGATCGCAAGCCTGATCGTGCCCTCGATCATCACCTCGCTCGGGATCTCGCTTGAATTCCGCATCATCGACGATCTGATCAAGGCGCATTGGAACGAGAATTTCGAGACCTCGATGGGCCTGCTCACCTCCGGGCTCGGTGCGCACCTGACCTGGACGCTGCCGTTCGGCCTGCTCATCATGTTCGCGATCTTCAACCGCTTCGACCCGCGGCTCGAGGAAGCCGCGCGCGATCTCGGTGCGACGCCGTGGCAGACCTTCCGTCATGTCGTGCTGCCGATCATCCTTCCTTCCGTGATCGGCATCGGCCTGTTCGGCTTCACGCTGTCCTGGGACGAGCTCGCCCGCTCCAGCCAGGCGATCGGGGCGGTCAATACATTGCCGCTGGATCTGCAGGGCCTCACCACTACCGTGACGAACCCCGACATCTATGCGCTCGGCACCGTGATCTCGGCGGTCTCGTTCACGGTGATCACGCTTGCCCTCGGCACCATCCACATGCTCAACAAGCGGCAGGCGGCCAAGGGCTCGGACGCCGGCAAGGGACTCGTCTAAGAGGCTTGTCTGATCCAGATGCGGCTGCACATCGTCAATCCCAACACCACTGCATCCATGACGGCGAAGATCGCCGCTGCGGCGCGCGCGATCGCGCTGGCGGGTACCGTGATCGATGCGCGGCAGCCGACGATGGGCCCGGTCTCGATCGAGGGATTTTACGACGAAGCCTTCGCCGTCCCCGGCATGCTCGGCTGCATCCGCGAGGCCGACCGCGACGGCGCGGAGGCCCACATCATCGCCTGCTTCGACGACACCGGCCTCGATGCCGCGCGCGCGGTCGCGAAGGGGCCAGTGATCGGCATCGGCGAAGCCGGCTTCCACATGGCGAGCCTGGTCGCCGCCCGCTTTGCCGTGGTAACGACGCTCGATGTCTCCATCGTGCCGATCGAGCACAATCTACGAAAATACGGCCTCAGTGATCGCTGCGCTCGCGTCCGCGCTGCCGAGGTGCCGGTGCTGGCGCTCGAGGAGCGCAACACCGGTGCGCTCGCGAAGATCTCCGCGGAGATCACGGCTGCGATCCGTGACGACCGCTCGGAGGCTATCGTGCTCGGCTGCGCCGGCATGGCCGATCTCGCCGCCGAGCTCGCCACCACGCACGGCCTGCCCGTGATCGACGGCGTCACGGCCGCGGTGACGCTGGCGGAATCACTGGTGCGGCTGGGGCTGAAGACCTCCCGGCTCGGGCCCTATGCCGCGCCGCGCTCGAAGAGCTATTCCGGGCTGTTTTCTCAGTTTCAGCCCTGAACCATGCTCCTGTCGGGGCATTCGGGGGCCGCAAGGCCTGCTGATGATTGGTTTTTTGGCCCTTAGCCTCTTTTTGGTCCCATTCCTTGCCGAAACGTAACGTTTTCGGGACGCCCCGGCGGCTTGCAAGCTGCCGGTCTTCGCCACTCACCAAGTTTCAATTTGGGTTTTGTCAGCGATGATCGATCTCGCACAGGACACGCCGTCCACCCCCCTTCTCCGCCTCGGCGCCCAGCCCATCGCGCTGACCGCCGCAGCGCTCCTGCTCCTGATCGCGGGGGTGACCTCGATCGCGATCTGGCGGGCCTATACCGGCGCGGCACCCGAGACCGACCGGGTGGTGGCATCGCGGCAGCTTCAGGCGCGGACCGCCCAGGCGTCCGAGCAGCTCGTCGAGAAGACCAAGGGGCTGGAGGCGACCCAGCAGGAATCGATCGACCAGCTCCAGGTCGTGCAGGACCAGCTCCAGACCATGAAGCGGCTGTTGGCAGCGCAGCAGGCCGACACCAAGCGTCTGTCCGAGCAGGTCGCATCGCTGAACGAGTCCATCGATGGGCTGCGGCAGTCATTTGCCAGCGCACGGGCGACCGAGGTCGAAACGCCCACGGTTACCCGCAGGAAACCGGCGCGACACCGCGTCCATGCCAGCGCGCGCAAGCGCTCGCGCGGCTAAGCGGCGGGCCACACGGCGGAACTTTATTTTCGCCACTTGTGAACTGGATCACATTCGTCCGTATGATTCCACGCGATGCTCGCCGTTACCGGATGGCGTGAGCCGATTTCAATGTCCGGGGCTGGCAAGGTCGTTGACGGTATACTGCGTCAACGGCCTTGTTTTTTAGTGGGCCGCTATTCGCAGACATCCACGCGGCGGGTGCGCCAGCCCGCCGGCGTCATAACGCGCTTTCGCGCGACGTAGCAGCCACCATAACCATCGTTGTAGCCGGTACCATAATAGTAGGGATCACCGTAATAGGGCGAGCCGTAGCCGTAATAGGCGCCGTAATAGCCGGCGCCGGCGAGACCCGCCCCGATTGCGACACCTGGCCAGAAGCCGCCGCCATGCCAATGGCCGCGATGGCCCCAGCCGCCTCCGTGGCCCCAGCCGCCATGTCCGAACCCCCGCGCCTGGGCCACCTGCGGCATTGACAGCCCGACCGCCGCGACGGTCAGCGCCGCCATCATCATCCTGCGTAACATCACTCGATCCTCCGCGTGGACACGCTCCACGCTTCAACGCAGGACCAAGCTAGCGTCACGCGGACATTCCGGACAGCCACACTGCCTCACTTCCGCGCGAGCGTTCAGCAGCCGCGGCAGATGCTCTTGAGCTTCTTGTCGAGCATGCGATTCTCGGCGTTGACGGCGGCATCAGCAGCAGCCCCACCGGTGCCGGTGCCCGTGGTGACGCCGGAGCCCGGCCCGGATGATTGCGCCGTGCCGAGGCTGTTGGTGCCGGGCGGCGGGGCCGGCGAATTGGCGACGCCTCCGGTCGATCCTGCAGGGCTTCCAGGCGATCCGGCAGAACCGCCGCTCGCCTGCGCGAAGGCGACGGCCGGCATCACGGCGAGCGCGACGATCAGCATCATGGTTTTGACTGAGGCGGTGGCGGGCGATGCAGCCATCGGAAATTCTCCTTTACCGGTCAACCGCCGCGGCGAAGACCAGTTCCGGAACAAATGCCGTCACATCAACTTGAGAGCCGAGGAGGCAAATCACGATGACCGATCGCGATCCCTTTGCGGAAGGCGAACGCGCCGCGCGCGACAACATTCCGGCTGAGGCCAATCCTTACCTCGACGGCAGCGACGAGCATGCGCTGTGGGCCGCCGGCCACGAGAAGGCCGCAGGCGCAATCGAAGCGGCCGAATCCGAGAAGCGCTGACGCGCCGCTCCGGATCGCGCGCGCCGGTGGTTATGCGGCTGCCACCATCTTCTCGGTCCGGTCCTCGACCATGGTCACGAACATGTGGGACTCTTCGTTGGTGCCGCCGATCTGCACCCGGCGGGCCGAGATCACGCGGCGGCCGCGCGCGGGATTGTCGATGGTGTCGATGATCGGCTCGAGCTGCTGCTTCTGCGCGAGGAGCTGCTGATCGCGCCGCTCGATCAGGGCGGCCGCCTCCGAGGAGAACAATTCCCGCGCGGTCTTGCCGATGATCTCGCCGCGCGTCATGCCGATCATCTTCTCGGCGGCTTTGTTGACGAAGACGTAGCGCAAATTGCGCGCATCCTTGGCGATGATGCCCTCGGCCACGTTCTCGATGATGGTGGCGAGGAAGCGCTCCATCCGCTCCAGAATGCGCTCACGCTGACGCTGTTCGGTGACGTCTTCCTGCACCGATACCCAGCCGCCGCCGTCCATCGGACGCTCGTAGATCTTGATGATGCGGCCGTCGTTCAGCGCGATCTCGTAGGCCGTCGGCTCGCGCTTGGCGATGCGTTCGAGAACGGCTGCGACATATTTGGAGACGTCGCCGCTGAACAGTCCGCTATCGACCCGGTGCTGGAGGATTTCCTCGAGCGTCGCCGATCCAGCCTGGATCGTCTCAGGCAGATTGTAGATCTTGCGGTAGTTCGAGTTCATCGCGACCACGCTTGCCTTGCCGTCGAGCATGATCAGGCCCTGCGGCATGCTGTTGATGGCGGCCGAAAGCTGCCACTTCTTGGCCTGGTACTTGTCGTTGAAATTGTCGCGCTCGGTCATCGCTGCGTCGCGCGCCTGCGCGGTGCCGAGCTCGAGCTCCTCGAGCTCGACGATGCGCGCCACGGCGTCGCGGAAATTCTGCACGGCGCGCGCAAGACGTCCGATCTCGTCGTGACGGCGCAAATGCGGCACCTCGCTCTTGACGTCGCCTTGCGCGATCCGGTCGGTCGCCTGCGTGATATCGGTCAGCGCGCGGACGACGGAGCCCCGCATCACGACGACGTTCAGGCCCGCGAAGATCAGTGCCGCCAGTCCGAGCGCGAACAGATAGGCGGCCGCATAGCGGTTCTCATTGGCGAGCTCGTCGGCCTCGCGGGCACGCTGCTGGTAGATGCGCTCGAGCGCCTCGATATCGGCGTTGAGCTTGCTGCGCACCGTCCGATTGGCGCTGTTGTCGCCCCATTCGCGTGCCGCCGCCGAGCTGATCTCCATTCCGCGCCGCGCCAGCTCCTGGCGGAATTCGATGAACTGCGATATGCGCTGGCGGAATGCGGCGAACTGCTCGGCATCGTCGTTGCTGACGGTCCGCTCCATGCTCTTCACGGCCTCGGCAAGCTCGCGGTTGCGCCGTATCAGCCCGTCCGCGAACGGCATCATCGCACGACGATCGGTGGACATGTAGACGCCGCGCGATTCCATCACGACGGCGTAAATCAGCGCATTGATGCGCCCGACGTTGATCGCCGCAGCGGCCGAGGACGCATGCATGTGGCGATAAGTCGTCTGCAACCGCACCGACTGGACCGACATCACCAAGAGGAAGGTGGTGACGATCGCAAGGAAGGCGGCAATGCTATAGACTTTCTCCGCAACGGTCAGCGTGTCGGCGCCGCGCGCGAAGCGAACGAGCTTCTTCAATAAATTGGTTCCGGCGACGAGGCCGGATGCCGGTGCCGCAGCGTCCATGGCGCAGCTCCCCCCGCGGTTGAAAACACCCCACGATACCCATGCGGCGCTAGCGGAGGCTTAAAGTTTCAGCCGGTATTTTTACGGCGCGGAACCGGGAGGCGCGGCCGAGGGGACCACTGACGCATCAACCGATGCGCTTGAGGCCCTTTTTGAAACGCGGACCGTTGGCCACGTAGAACCTCGCCGCACTCCCCATTTTCTGCACCTGGGCGTCGTCGAGGGTGCGGATCACGCGCGCCGGCGAGCCGATGATCAGGGACCGTTCAGGGAATTCCTTGCCCTCGGTGATGACGGAACCGGCACCGACGATGCTGTTGCGGCCAATCCTGGCGCCGTTCATCACGATCGAGCCCATGCCGATCAGGGCGCCCTCCTCGATGGTGCAGCCATGCAGGATGACATTGTGGCCGACCGTGCAGGTCGGGCCGATGACAAGCGGAAAGCCGAGATCGGTGTGGCAGGTCGAGCCGTCCTGCACATTGGCGCCCTCGCCGATCTCGATCCACTCATTGTCGCCGCGCAGCACGGCGCCGAACCAGACGCTCGCACCCGGCTTCAGGCGCACGCGGCCGATCACAGTGGCGGTCTCGGCGATGAAGTAATTGCCGTCGGCGGGAAGGTCGGGCGCCTGCCCGTCGAGCTCGTAGATCGCCATGAGGGTCTCCTGTCAGGTCGACCTCAGCCATAGCGAAACGGCGGCGAAGAGGCAAAGGCCGCCCCGCCGGGCAGTCCTGCCGGGCGTCAGCCCAGAACGCCGGCCGCGCGCAGCGTCATCAGGAAGAAGGTGCCGCTCATCATGCTCCAGAAGCCGGCGATGACGGTCGCCATCATCACGAACTCGGCACGGCGGCTTTCCACCCGCATGCCGCGCAGCGTGTTGCGCATGATGATGAAGGGCGCGGCGAACACCAGGAACGGCACCGCCGCGAAGGTCTTCGGCGCCACGCCGTCCTGCAACAGGCCGAAGCCGGCGGGCCGCTGCGCCAGCGCCTGGTATCCGTTCACGAGCGCGCCCGCGAGCGCGAAACCAATGCAGATCGAGAAGAAGGTATTGAGAGCTTCAGGTGTCATCGGAACGGTCCGCCCTTACGCAACGCCACCGCCTTCCTCTGACAAATCGTGCCGGTTAACGCTACATTATCCTTAAGGGAAGGTTAACACCGCTGCCCCTCCCACGCAGGGCCGTCCCCGCTGGAACGCTGCGCGAAATCGCTGCCGCATGGCATATTCGCCGCTGATTCGTCGGCCACCGGCCGAGGTCCGGCTCGACCCAGCGCAAGCTCATGACGGTGTTTTCGGAAGCTCCCTTCAGGTCCCCCCGCACGCACACAAGGGCGCATGTCGTCCCGATCGTGCTCGGCGGCATTGCTGCGGCATGCGCGGTGGCGCTCGTCGCCTATTTGCTGTGGCCGACCTGGGGCACGCGCGGCGCGAACGCTCCGGACAAGCTGCCGGTGAGCGTCGGCGGCACGCTGTTCAACCTGCCGACGACGGCGATCCGCATGAAGATCCAGCGGCACTCCGGACCGCAGGAGCGGATCGATCTCGACTTCCTCTATCCCTCGCTGGAGCCGCCCGGTGCACCCAAGCACGTCACCGCCGACACCGTGGAAGCGGCGGTGCAAGCGATCGACCGCATCTTCCTGTCGATCGCGGCCCATCACGATGCGCTCGCGCCCGAGCAGCGCACGGCCACGATCTATCCGCGCTACCTCGACCAGGCCGCAGCCCAGCCCGTGGACGGCCTGACGATGCGGATGTTCCGCGCCGACACGCCCTACGGCAGCGAGGACCTCTATTCCGCCGCGAGCCCGGCACTGACCGCGCGCTGCACCCGCGATGCGGCCACCCCGGGCATGTGCCTGTCCGAGCGCCGCGTCGGCGGCGCCGACCTCACCTTCCGCTTCCCGCGCAGCTGGCTGTCGCAGTGGCGGGACGTGGCGGATGCGATGGAGAAGCTGACGGTGCAGCTGCGCGGGCCGAAGGGGTAGGCCCTGCTCTGCCGCGAGACCGGCTTGGGCTACCTAAAACAAAAACTGCGAAAACAACCCCATGCACAGTAGCATCGGAGGCATTAAGCATTTTCGTATTTTTCGAACGGCCGTTGACCCATCGGGCAAAACAAGTGCACAATGGCATCATGGGGAGATCAACTTGAAAGATGCGGTTGCGCATCCTCCATCCGGTACCGGGGTTGCCCGGATCGCCACACCAGTGTGTGACTGATATCACTGATCGTAGATTGCGTTTGGCTATTCTGCGAGTAATCTGACGCTATTGCATTCGGGGGCTGGAATGCGGCTTCGGCTGTTTGTTTTATTGATTGTTGCAACCTGGCTTGGGACCGGCGCTGCGCTGGCCGAAAAGCGCGTCGCGCTCATCATGGGCAACTCGGCCTACAGGAACGTGAGCAAGCTGGCGAACCCCGCGAACGACGCCGCGCTGGTCGGCGGCATGCTCAGGAAGGCGGGCTTCGACGCCGTCGACGTCAAGCTCGACCTGAACGTGGTCGACATGCGCAAGGCGCTGCGCGAATTCGGCGGCAAGGCCCGCGAGGCCGATGTCGCGGTCATCTACTACGCCGGCCACGGCATCGAGCTTGACGGCACCAACTATCTGATCCCGACCGATGCCGCCTTGGAGACCGATACCGACGTTCTCGACGAGGCGTTCCCGCTCGACAGATTGCTGTTTGCCATCGAGCCGGCCAAGCAACTTCGCCTCGTCATCCTGGACGCCTGTCGCGACAATCCGTTCGCCAAGACCATGAAGCGCACGGTGGCTTCCCGCGCGATCGGCCGCGGCCTCGCCAAGGTCGAGCCGACCAGCCCGAACACCATGATCGCCTTCGCGGCGAAGGCCGGCTCGACCGCCTCGGACGGCGATGCCAGGAACAGCCCGTTTGCCACCGCTCTGGTCGAGCGCCTGCCGATGCCAGGCCTCGATCTGCGCAAGGCGTTCGGCTTCGTGCGCGACGACGTGCTCAAGACCACCGGCTACAAGCAGGAGCCGTACGTGTACGGCTCGCTCGGCGGCGATGACGTGCCGCTGGTTGCAGCGAAGCCGGTCGTCGCGGGACCGCAGGCCAACCCGGACGCCGAAATCCGACGCGACTACGAACTCGCGCTTCAGCTGGGGACGCGTGACGGATGGACAGCCTTCCTCAACCGCTTTCCCGGCGGTTTCTATACCGATCTCGCCAAAGGCCAGCTGAACAAGATCGCCGCCGAAGAAACCCGCGCCGCCGCTACGGAAAAGGCCAGGCAGGCCGAGGACGAGAAGTCTCGGCTCGTGGCCGAGCGGGCCAAGAAAGCCGAACAGGAGAAAGCCGCTGCGACCGCCAAGGCCGCTGAGGACGCCAAGGCGGCGGCCGAGAAAGCCAAGCAGATCGAGGAGACCAAGGCGGCCGCTGCCGAGCAGCGGCGGAAGGAGGCTGAAGCCGCAGTGGCGAAGGCGCTGGCTGACAAGCAGGCCGCCGAGAAGGCGTTCGCCGACAGGCTGGCAAATGACACCAAGCAGGCTGCCGAACAGCGAACCACAGAGAAGCAGCAGGTTACCGATACCACGAAGGTTGCGGCTGTCGCACCAACCTCATCGCCGCCGAGCCTGTCGCCGCAGGAGACGGCGAAGCTGGTGCAGTCCGAGCTGCGCCGCGTCGGCTGTCTGGCAGCATCGGCAGACGGCGACTGGAATGCGTCGTCGCAACGTTCACTGACGCTGTTCAACAAATATGCGGGAACGAAGTTCGACGCCAAGCAGGCGAGCTTCGAGGCGCTCGACGGCATCAAGGCCAAGCCGGGCCGGGTCTGCCCATTGGTGTGCGATCACGGCTTCAAGGCCGACGGCGATGCCTGCGTGAAGATCGCCTGCCGCGCCGGCTATCGGGTCAACGACGACAACGAGTGCGAGAAGGTACAGGACAAGAAGCCGGTCGCGACGCGCGAGGATGCCAAGAAGCGGGATACGGAGCGGAAGCAAACTGAAGCGGCACCTGCGAAGCCGCAGGCTTCGGGCCAGATGTATTGCGGACCGGCCGGATGCCGACCCGTAGCCAAAGGGTGTCACCTGGATACCAACGCTCGCAATGGCAATATCGTTACTTCGCCTCGCGAAATCTGCGATTGAGCGGCCGTCGGAGGCTGCTTCGTGACTTGGGGCTGCAATGAGCGGCTTCGTTTTCTCTTGTTGATTCTTGCCATTGGGCTCGGCTGCGGTCCGGCAATGGCCGAGCGACGCGTCGCGCTCGTCCTGGGCAATTCGGCCTACAAGAACGTGGGCAAGCTGGCGAACCCCGCGAACGATGCCGCGCTGGTCGGCGGCATGTTCAGGAAGGCGGGCTTCGACGCCGTTGACGTCAAGCTCGACCTGAACGTCGCCGAGATGCGCAAGGCGCTACGCGATTTTGGCGGCAAGGCACGTGAGGCCGACGTTGCGGTGGTCTATTATGCCGGTCATGGCATCGAGCTCGACGGCACCAATTACCTGATCCCCACTGACGCGACTCTCGAGACCGACAGCGATGTCCTCGACGAAACGCTGCCGCTGGACCGGGCCCTGTTCGCGGTCGAACCTGCCAAGCAGCTTCGCCTCGTCATCCTGGATGCCTGTCGCGACAACCCGTTTGCCAAGACGATGAAACGTACGATCGCCTCGCGCGCGATCGGACGCGGCCTGGCCAAGGTCGAGCCGACCAGCCCGAACACCATGATCGCCTTTGCGGCCAAGGCGGGCTCGACCGCCTCGGACGGCGACGCCAAGAACAGCCCGTTCGCCACCGCTCTCGTCGAGCGCCTGCCAACGCCGGGGCTCGACCTGGGCAAGGCCTTTCGATTCGTTCGCGACGATGTGCTCAAGAGCACCGGCAACAAGCAGGAGCCGTTTGTCTACGGCTCGCTTGGCGGCGATGACCTGCCGCTGGTTGCAGCGAAGCCGGTCGTCGCGGGGCCGCAGGCCAACCCGGACGCCGAAATCCGGCGCGACTACGAACTGGCGCTTCAGCTGGGCACCCGTGACGGATGGACGGCCTTCCTGAACCGCTTTCCCGGCGGTTTCTATACCGATCTCGCCAAAGGCCAGCTGAATAAGATCGCCGCCGAAGAAACCCGCGCCGCCGCCGCGGAGAAGGCCAGGCAGGCCGAGGACGAGAAAGCCCGGCTCGCAATCGACCGCGCCAAGAAGGCGGAGCAGGAGAAAGCCGCTGCTGCAGCCAAAGCTGCCGAAGGGGCTCGCGTCGCTGCCGAGAAGGCCAAGCAGATCGAGGAGGCCAAGGCGGCGGCCGCTGAGCAGCGCAGGAAGGATGCAGAAGCAGCCGTCGCCAAGGCGCTGGCCGACAAGCAGGCTACCGAACAGCGAACCACAGAGAAGCAGCAGGTTACCGATACCACGAAGGTTGCGGCTGTCGCGCCAACGTCATCGCCGCCGAGCCTGTCGCCCGCAGAAACAGCGAAGCTGGTGCAATCCGAGCTGCGCCGCGTCGGCTGTCTGGCGACCGCGGCGGACGGCGACTGGAACGCGTCATCGCAGCGCTCGCTGACCCTGTTCAACAAATATGCCGGGACGAAGCTCGACGCCAAGCTCGCGAGCTTCGACGCGCTCGACGTCATCAAGGCCAAGCCGGGCCGGGTCTGCCCGCTGGTGTGCGATCACGGCTTCAAGGCTGACGGCGATGCCTGCGTGAAGATCGCCTGTCGCGCCGGCTATCGCGTCAATGACGACAACGAATGCGAGAAGGTGCAGGACAAGAAGCCGGTCGCGACCCGCGAGGATGCCAAGTCGAAAGACAACGAGCGGAAGAAGGTCGAAGCCGCACCTGCGAAGCCGGCTGCATCTGGTCAAATGGTTTGTAACGGTGCGGGCTGTCGTCCGGTTCGGTCGGGCTGTCACCTTGAATCGAAAAGCACAGGCCACGCCCTTGTTAACATCGAAGTCTGCAACTGACGACGGCTCCAGGCGAGGAGGAAGCCTGTGCATGAATTCTGTTGCTGCCAGAACACTCCGAATACTCTCGTGTATTCTGATTTGAGGTTGAAATGGGTGCGCTCCGGGCAATTGCCCTGTTGATTTTTGCGATCTGGTTGGGCACCAGCTCCGCGCACGCGGAAAAGCGCGTCGCGCTCATCATGGGCAACTCGGCCTACAAGAACGTGGCGCGGCTGGCGAACCCCGCGAATGATGCTGCACTGGTCGGCGGCATGTTCAGGAAGGCCGGGTTCGACTCAGTCGACATCAAGCTCGACCTGAACGTCGCCGAGATTCGCAAGGCACTGCGCGATTTTGGCGGCAAGGCACGTGAGCATTACAATGACGGTGCTGCACTCAATAAGCCGATCGCTGTGTAGAATGACAACCAACCAGCGAACATATCTCGTCACCTCGACTTCGCTCCTGTGTCAGACAAGCTACTGCCGTGCGCGAAATTGAATATCGCGATGCCAAGGCCCAAGTTCTCCGCGATTATCGATGCGGCGGTCGAGGGCAAGCCTGCGTCGTCACGGCCAGTGCGCAGGGCGGATTAGCCGCAAGGCGTAATCCGCCCGCTCCGTCGGGCGTCTCGAACGGCGCCGCTACGCCGATTACTGCTCCTTCCTGAACACATCCTGGAAGATGAGCTGGCCCCAAGTGCGCCCGCGTGCGTGCACCAGCGCGCCACCCTCGTTGAGTTTTCCCAGATTGACCGGTGCGAACCCCAGTTGCCTGGCCAAGGCCGCCACGGGAGCGGCCGCGTCTTCGTCGTCGCTGGACAGAAAGACGACCCGGTGCCCACCATCGACGAGCGGATCGGCAGCCAGCTTGGCCGCAGCCAGGTGATTGAAACCTTTCACCAGCTTGGCGCCGGTGAACGCCTTGGCGACGACGGCGGAGGACGGGAAACCGTCCAGCTCTTCTCCAAACGCGTTCGTCGCGTCGATGACCGTCTTGTCTTTCCAGCTCGGCAGGGCCTTGGCAACCTCGCGATGCTCCCCGAACGGGACCGCCAGGATGATCGTGTCGGCCTCGAGCGCATTCCGCAGCGACTTGGCGACGACCGTGGGTCCAATCGCCCGAGCCTGCGGCGCCAGCGCCTCGGGCGGCTGGCGGCTCGCGACGGTCACGTCGATGTTTTTACGGGCAAAGGCCTTGGCGAGGGCCTGGCCTACCTTACCGAATCCTACAATTGCGTAGCTCATCATACTTCTCCGATCCGTGTTGATATTGATTGCCGGCCTTTCAGATGGCCGAGAAGCCGCCGTCGACAGACAGCTCCACCCCGTTCACGAAGCTCGAATCGTCTGAAGCAAGAAACACCGCGGCTGCCGCAATTTCCTCGGGACGACCCATCTTTCCCCGCGGGATCAGGGATTCGAACATCCGCTTCGCCTCTTCGGTGAGAACCTGGTCCTGCATCGGTGTGGCGATCGGCCCCGGGCTCAGCACGTTCACCCGGATATTCCTGCCCTTCAGCTCGTTGAGCCAGGTGCGTGCGAATGAGCGCAATGCCGCCTTGCTTGCCGCATACACGCCGTAGCCGGGAAAACCCTTCACCGAAGCAACCGATCCGGTCATGAAGATCGATCCGCCATCGCTAAACAGCGGCAACGCCTTCTGGACCGTAAACAGCGTGCCGCGGGTATTCAGGCCGAAGGTCGCATCGAAATGCTGCTCGGTAACCTCGCCCAGTGGGACGGCTCCGCCCATGCCGGCGCTCGCGTACAGGACGTCGATCCCTCCCTTTTCCCGCTTGACCGTGTCGAACAGACGGTCGAGGTCGTCGAGATTGGCCGCGTCGCCGCGCACGCCGGTCACGTTCCGGCCAATCAGCTTGACGGCCTCGTCGAGCGGCTCCTGCCTCCGGCCCGTGATGAAGACATAGGCGCCTTCTTCAACGAACCGCCTGGCGCTCGCGAGTGCCATGCCGCTCGATCCACCCGTGATGACTGCAACCTTACCCTCAAGCTTTCTCATAACTTCTCCATTCGTCGGGACGGCATCTGCCCCGAGAACCACGACATGGGTCTGCCGGCATCAGGCGTTGAGTGTGGAAGCGCGCACATCGGTGGTGCGAAATCGATCCGGCCGGACGAGTGACGTCGGCCGCGACGATCGGTGTCCGCCGTCCGGAACTGGGCCGTGCTTGTCGGCCTAGGCTATGATGACCGCCCCGTACTGCCTTCGATGTGTTAGATGCGGGCTTTGGAAGGCGCACCGCGCGGTGCGGGATCGCACCATGATCGACTGGGATGACGTTCGCTACTTTCTTGCCGTCGCGCGCGGAGGCTCGGTGCGCGCTGCCGCCGAGCGCCTCGGAGTGAACCACGCGACCGTGCTGCGACGCATCGCCCAGCTCGAGGACCGCCTCGGGGTCCACATGTTCGAAAAGCTGCCTTCGGGCTACCGCCTGACGGCTGCGGGCGAGGAGGTCCTCGAGTTCGCGGACCAGATGGAAGCGTCGTCGCACCTATTGGAGACGCGTCTTCGGGCGCGACCAGAGCGTGCGCGGGCTTCTGCGGGTGACGCTGGCACCGCCGCTTGCGACACACCTGCTCATGCCTGATTTCGCCGATTTCGCGCGTCTGCATCCGGATATCGAGATGGAAATCCTGTCGTCCGGCGAGCTGGCAAATCTGACCAACCGAGAGGCCGACGTCGCGATCCGCGTCGTCTACGACCGCAAAACCCTGCCGCTCAATCTTCACGGCTTGAAGGGACCGGAGCTGTTCGGCGGCGTTTACATGTCCAGGGATCGACTAGCCGCGTCGCCTGCGGGCGCGCCCGATCCGATCCGGTGGATCGTCATCAGCATTCATGGAATTCCGGATTGGGCCCGCGAGGTCCGCACCGCGGGGGTTCCGTTCAGGACCACAGACGCCGAGGCGCAGATCGTTGCAGTAAGACAGGGGATCGGGATGACGACACTGCCGTGCTTCGTCGGCGATGCCGACCCCCTGCTGGTGAGAGTGCCGGGCACCGACCTGCATATGTACGGAACGCTCTGGCTTCTCACGCAGGGGGAGACGCGCAAGACGAAGCGCGTGCGGCTCTTCACGGAGTTCATATCCCGCAGGCTCGCCGCATACGCTCCGCTTCTCGCGGGCTTGTCCATGTCGCGCGACTGACGCGCGGCGAGAGCCGATGGTCGCTTTAGATCATTCGCAATCCGGCGATCGCGGAGTTCGCCGCCGAGCTCCGCGCAGTGGCGACGTCGATCACGGCGGTGACGGACTGGTAGAGCGGGTCGCGAAACCGTCCGAGCGCAGCGAAGCAATCCAGAATTCCCTCCGCGGAGGTCTCTGGATTGCTTCGCTATGCTCGCAATGACGGTGTGGAGAGAGCGCGCCTCGATCTTCGATGCGTGTCCCGGACGCGCTGCAGCGTTCTTGCGCCGCTGCCCAGAGCCGGGATCCAGAAAGCTCCGCGCTCCGCCGTTGCATGGGCCCCGGCTCTGCAGCGCACCGCACCGGACGATGCTTCGCATCGCCGGGGGCGCTGCGCTGCGTCCGGGGCACGCAGCCGAAGTGTCTGTGTAGCTTCTACTCCTGATCGACGAGATCGTCCTCGAGGATCGCCATCTGGAACTGGAACGAGCGATCGTCGTCCTCGTCGTCGACGAACAGCACGCCGATGAACTCTTCACCGATATAGACCTCGGCGGAATCGTCCTTCTTCGGCCGCGGCACGACGCGGATCTTGGGATTGCCGAATACGCGCTTCAAATATGCGTCGAGCTTTCTGACTTCTTTGACGTCCACGGCAAGTCTCCGATCGAAAATGGTCGGCGGGTTTTAGGACGAGACGCGACGAACCGCCAGCATGAATTGCTAGAGAATTTGGGGATCGAAAGGGCCGGAATCCGGCCCTTTTCAACGTCAAAAGCCGGGTCTCAAAGCCCCATGGCGTTGATCATCTGATCCATGGTGCGCGACGGCTCGGCGCAGCCGGCCTCGCCGACGACCTTGGCGGGCACGCCCGCAACCGTGACGTTGTGCGGCACGGGCTTGACCACGACCGAGCCGGCGGCGATGCGCGCGCAATGACCGATCTCGATATTGCCGAGGATCTTTGCGCCGGCGCCGATCAAGACGCCGTGGCGAATCTTCGGGTGGCGATCCTCGTTCTCCTTGCCGGTGCCGCCGAGCGTGACGCCGTGCAGGATCGAGACGTCGTCCTCGATCACTGCCGTCTCGCCGCAGACGAAGCCGGTGGCGTGGTCGAGGAAGATGCCGCGGCCGATGCGCGCGGCGGGATTGATGTCGGTCTGGAACACCGCGGAGGCGCGGCTCTGGAGATAATACGCGAAATCCTTGCGGCCCTTCAGATAGAGCCAGTGCGCGAGGCGATGGGTCTGGATCGCGTGAAAGCCCTTGAAGTAGAGCAAGGGATCGATGAAGCGCGAGGTCGCGGGATCGCGGTCGTAGACGGCAACGAGATCGGCGCGGAAGGCGTTGCCGAGGTCTGGATCGTCGCGCAGCGCCTCAATATAGGCCTGGCGCACCAGGTCGCCCGACAGCGCGGAGTGATCGAGCCGCTCGGCGACGCGGTGGACCACCGAATCTTCCAGGCGGCCGTGATGCAGCACCGACGAATAGATGAAGGTCGCAAGCTCCGGCTCGCGACGGACGATGTCCTCCGCTTCGCCCCTGATCCGGTCCCAGATCGGATCGAGCGATGCGAGCTTTCCTCCCGGATTGACCTGATGCACTGCCATGGATTTGCTCTCTGGGATGCTCTTTCGAATGGGCTCGTTTGATCGGTTCTATAGCATAGTCTAGGCGACAAAGTCCTGACCGGCTTGCCTGAGAGTGAACAGCACCTTGCCCCGCGAAAGCATGCCAAGACGTTGAAACACAAAGGTTTCTTCCGAGGTCCCCAAGCGGCAGGTCGGCTCAAAGTGGTCAGAGTTTTGCCAAATTCAAGCCGGGCGGCGTCAAACTATTGGTGAATTCTCTGCCGACCGTTATTGCGGGCATGGTCGGAAAGCGAGGACGGGAGCAGATTTGAGCATCACCACCGATCAATTGCGCGCGCGCGCCGCGGGCTCCCTTTGGCTGCGCGTGGCGGCGGTGGCCCTGCCCCTTCTGATGATCGCGCCGGCGTTCTGGAATGGCTACCCGCTGTTGCAATGGGATACCGGCGGCTATCTGGCGCGCTGGTACGAGGGTTATCTCGTCCCCAGCCGCTCCACGGTGTTCGGCCTCTATCTGCACTATGGCGAGAGTTTTGGTTTCTGGATCAACCTCGCGGTCCAGTCGCTGGCGACGCTGTGGCTGTTGCAGCTCACCCTTCGCGTGCTCTCGATGATGCAGACCGTCCGCTTCGTCGCGATCTGCCTCTGCCTGATCCTGTCGACCGCGCTGCCCTGGCTGGCGAGCATGCTGCTCACCGATATCTTTGCCGGCTTATCGGTACTGTCGCTGTTTCTGCTGGTCGTCGGCGGGCAGCGGACATCGGCGCTCGAAAAGATCTCGCTGTTCGTCTTCACCGCCTTTGCCGCGGCAACCCACAGCGCCACGCTCGGCGTGCTGCTCGGCCTTTGCGCCGCGGGTTGGATGGTGCGGCCGTTCCTGAAGGAGCGCCTTCCGCTTGCCGGATTGGCGCAGGCGAGCCTCGCCATTGTCGTGGGCGGCCTGATGCTGGTCTCGGCGAATTATGCGTTGTCCGGTAAATTGGCCTGGACGCCCGGCGGTTACGGCGTCGCCTTCGGCCGCATGATGCAGGACGGCATCGTCGCGCACTATCTCAACGACCATTGCCCGCGCGAGCGCTACAAGCTCTGCCCGTATCGCAACGAGTTGCCGGCGAGCGCCGACGAGTTCCTGTGGGGCAAGAGCATGTTCAACACGCTCGGCCGCTTCGATGGGCTGAACGATGAGATGGGCTACATCGTCGTGCAGTCGCTGAAGGATTATCCGGCCTGGCAGGCCGGCGCGGCGCTGCGGGCGATGAGCCAGCAATTGCTGCATGTCGCCACCGGCGAAGGCACCAACGGCTGGATCCCGCACACCCGCGGCATCATCGAGCGCTACATCCCCGCACAGGCCGCGCCGATGCGCGCGGCGCGGCAGCAGCACTGGGGCGTCAATTTCGACACCATCAACTGGCTGCACGTGCCGGTGGCGCTGGCCTCGATGCTGGCGCTGGTCGCGCTGCTTGCGCGCGCGCTCGCTCGGCGCAGGCTCGACGACCTGACGCTGCTGGCCGCGACCGTGACGCTGGCCCTGCTCGGCAACGCCTTCATCTGCGGCGTGATCTCGGGCCCGC
Source organism: Bradyrhizobium sp. 138 (assembly GCF_023074075.1). Taxonomy (GTDB): domain Bacteria; phylum Pseudomonadota; class Alphaproteobacteria; order Rhizobiales; family Xanthobacteraceae; genus Bradyrhizobium. The sequence continues at coordinate 602,093 of NZ_JADPKT010000007.1, forward strand.
ACGACCGCTACGGCGCGCGGATGGTGTGGGTCGCGACCTTCGTCGTGCTGACGGCGTTGGCGCGGCGGTTTGGGGACGACGTCAAAGCGCAGTGAGATTGGGAAGCGAACCACCATCAGAACGTCGCGCTTCGCGACGCTCCCCGCGCTGGCAAGCAAGCGAACCCGCCGCTCCTTGCGCTGCTGCGACCTGTATGATCGAAGGACTATCGCATCCGTAGCGAGGATGCGTTCGAGGCCGTGAACTCCTGTGAGGCCGTGAACCCCTGTCTGCGCAGCGCCCGCTCCTGAAAAGCGACGTGGATCACCCTTGTTCCGAAGGCAGACTAAACTGAAACACGGCCCCCCGTGGTTCATTCGCGCCGGTCCAAAGTCGTCCGCCGTGCGCCTCGATGATCGATTGGCAAATCGACAAGCCCAGGCCGGTCCCGTCCGGCTTGGTGGTGTAGAAGGGCTCGAACAGGCGATCAACGATTGCCACGTCAAGTCCAGGTCCGGTATCCCGTACGGCGACAACAACGAGATTTGAGGCATCTGCAGCCGTGCTGATCCGCAGCTCCCGTCCGCCAACGTCGAGGCAGTTCATTGCCTCGATCGCGTTGAGGATCAAATTGAGAAC
>NZ_JADPKT010000087.1 GCF_023074075.1 Bradyrhizobium sp. 138
TGCGCTACGCATGGCTCCGCGCGCCGCCCTCCTACCGCAAGTCCCTTACCCGGACAGATCGAACAGGCTTGACTTACAAATCCCCATATGAGGGTGGGCAAAGGCGCCCTCGCGCCGTGCCCACCACCTCTCTCAGTCGCAAGGAATGCGTGGGCACGCTTCGCTTTGCCCACCCTACCATACTTTCGATTGTGGAGAGACCACCATGGACTTTCAACACGCACGGCCTTCGGCAAGCCGCTCGCCGAGCAGGGCTCCGTGCGCGAGGATATCGCGCTCTCCTTCTGCGAGATCGCCCAGGCGCGGCTGTTGACGCTGCAGGCCGCCGACAAGATGGATCGCGAGGGCAACAAGGCGGCGCGCGATTTGATCGCCGCCGCCAAGATCGTGGTCCCCAGCATGGCCGCCCGTGTCATCGATCGCGCCATCCAGATCCACGGCGCTGCCGGCGTCTCGCAGGATACGTTCCTCGCCCGCGCCTATGTCTACGCCCGCTTCATCCGCATCGGCGACGGGCCGGATCAGGTGCATCTCGCCGCGGTGGGCAAGGAGCTGATCAAGCGCGGCGGGGTGGAGTAGGCTCGAGCCTCCTGTTGCCGAACAACGATATGCAACGTGTCCTGCAGTCTTGCGCTGTTGGAAAGTCGCGCAATGCGCTTCTATCGCCGAGCACGTAAGACTCCGGAGCGGAGACTCGTGGCTCTCGGTGTCATGTTGCTGACGCAATCCCTGTCTTAGACGGTGGCAACTAAAACACTGTGTGGGGACTGCTCTGGTTCCCGCAACGGTTCCGCAGCCAGGGTTGGCTGGAATCCGCACAAGATTGGCGCAAGTTCCGAAACGCTTTCGCGTTCGCTTGCCCATGTTGCGGCGTCGTGAACCGGACGATCGAGAAAATCAAAGGAGATATAATGGTGTTCCGCTCGAGCGCCGCGATTTGCGGCGCCCTGATTGCGCTTGTCGTTTCTGTGTCCGTCGCGCGAAGCGAAACAAATAGGGTTCATTCAAGCGCCGTCGTCGATGCCGCCTCTGGGGATGCGATCGTTGGCGCAGCATCCACGTATAATCCGTTCAAGCCCGGCAAGGAGGAGGGCGGCCCGAGCACAGCCTCCGGCGAGCGTTATGATCCCTCGGTTTGGGCGGCTGCCATCAAGACGAACTTGCGTCAGAAATTTGGTGGAATCAAATTTGGAGCGCGACCGAAATATGCTCTCGTCGAGGCCGTCGGTAAGAAGGTCATCGTCAAGATCAACGACGTGGGGCCGCTCAGGCCCGGTCGCATCATTGACCTCAATGAGCGGACGATGCGCCACTTCGATCCGAGCATGGAGCTTGGAGTCATTCCTGACGTCGCGGTCAAGCCGCTGTCCGGTGACGATTGGACCACTGGGCCGGTGGGCTGAACGCTCAGCCAAGTCATTGATCTCGCTAACCCCGGCTACTGTGCATGGGGTTGTTTTTCAGTTTTTCTTTTGGGCGCCGCCGTCGTCGTGAACGGTGGACGCTTCGTCACCCCGCCTTGGCGATGCGGCCGTCCGCCGACCCCGACCGCAAGTTCCGGAAGAACGTCTCCACCTCGCGCGACAGCGTGTCCGCCGTCTCGGTCAGGCTGCTGGCCGCCGTCAGCACCGAAGCTGCCGCGGTGTCGGTCTCGCCGATGGCGTCGCGGAGCGAGGTGATGTTCGCCACCAGCGTCGCGTTGCCCTGTGCGGCGCTTTGCGCGTTGGAGGATATCTCGCGGGTGGCGGCGTCCTGCTGACTGACGGCGCCGGAGATCGCCGAAGTGACCTCGTTGATCTCGCGCACCGCGCCGCCGATCTCGCTGACGGCGTCGACCGCGTTGCGGGTCGAAGCCTGGATCATCGCGACGTTCTCGCTGATGTCGGCGGTCGCCTTCGCGGTCTGTCCTGCCAGCGCCTTCACCTCATGGGCGACGACGGCAAAGCCGCGGCCGGCATCGCCGGCCCGCGCGGCCTCGATGGTGGCGTTGAGCGCCAGCAGGTTGGTCTGCTCGGCGATCGCCTGGATCAGGCTGAGCACGCCGTCGATGCGCTGCGTGGCCGCGGCAAGGCTCTCGATCTCCGAGATCGACTTCTCAGTGCGCTGGCCGGTCTGCTCGACCGCGCCGGCGCTCTGCCGCACCTGGCGGCCGATTTCCACCACCGAGGCCGACAGCTCCTCGGCCGCGCCCGCCACCGCCGTGACGTTGTGCGAGGCCTGCTCGGTGGCGTTCGCCGCCGTGCCGGCGCGGCTGGAGGCGTCCGCGGTGACGCGGGTGATGGTCTGCGCCGTCTCGCGCATGACGGAGGCGTTGTCGCTGAGGCCGCGCATGATCGCGCCGATCGCTTCGCCAAACGCCTCGACGGATCGCTCGATGTGACGGGCGCGCTCCTCGCGCGCGGCGGAATCCTGCGAGACCTGCGAGGCGAGGTTGCGGTTGCGGTCCATCGCATCCTGGAAGACCTGTATCGCGCGGGCAAGCGCGCCGATCTCGTCGGCGCGACCCGAGTGCGGCACCACGACGTCCTCGGTCCCGTCGGCGACCTGCTTGATGGTGGCGGTGATCGCGGCAAGCGGCCGGGCGATCGAGCGGGCGATGATGACGATGCCGATCACGACGAGGGCCAGAGCCACGCCGCCGAGGCAGGTGAGCACGAAGGACAATTCGCGATTGGTCTCGGTCTGCTGCGCGATTTGCCTCCCGCGCTCGGCATAGACCTTGGACAGCGCCTCGAGATCCTTGTTCAGGGCCGAGCGTACGCTGCGGTTGGCGTCGTTGTCGCCCCATTCGCGGCCGGCGGCCGCATTGATCTCGACGCCGCGGCGCACCAGCTCCTTGCGGAACTCGACGAACTGCTCGATGCGCTTCTTGAAGGTCGCGAACTGCTCGGCATCGTCGGCTTTGACGATGGTCTCCCAGCGCTTCACGACGCCCAGGATCTGCTCGTTGAACTTGAGCAGGCCCTCGCCGTATTTCTTCACGACGGCAGGCTCAGTCGACATGTAGACGCCGCGCGACTCCATCACGACCGCATAGACCAGCGAGTTGACCCGCTCGACGTTCAGCGCGGCGGCGTTCGCCGTTTCGATCGCGCTGGCGAGGTCCGCGCTGCGGCGGCTGTTGTAGTCGGACAGCCCCGCGATCGCCGCCGTGAGCAGTGCGAACAGCGCGAAGATCGCATAGAGCTTGTTGGCAAGCGTGAAGCGGCCGGCGAGGCCGGCGGCATTCCCAGATCGGTCTGATGGCATGGTGTTCAAGGAGCCTGAGATGGCCTGGAGCGGCCCGGTGAGCACGGTCGTTTGGATTTGATGCAAAACTATGCAGAATGAAGATGGATGCAGCGTTAACGGGCAGGCTTTGCGCCTTCGCCCTAAGTCGAAAGAAAGGTAAGATATTTCAGCGTCTTGATCTGAAGGTATAGTCTTGGGATCGCGCTGGACTCGGCCATTGGCCGACGAACCCGGAGGAGCCCTTGGTCTACCGCCACACCATCGACGCCACGATCCACACCTTCGCGGACCTGCGCGACCTCCTTGCCAAGGCGACGCCGCCGCGCTCCGGCGACCGGCTGGCCGGGATCGCCGCCGACACGGCCGAGCAGATGATCGCGGCGCGGATGGCGCTCGCCGACGTACCGCTCGCAAGATTCCTGCAGGAAGCCGTCATTCCCTATGAGGCCGACGAGGTCACCCGTCTCGTCATCGACAGCCATGACGCAAAGGCCTTCGCGCCGGTGGCCTCCCTGACGGTCGGCGGCTTCCGCGACTGGCTGCTGTCGGATGCCGCCACCCCAGATGTCCTGCGCAAGCTGGCGGGCGGCATCACGCCGGAAATGGCGGCCGCCGTGTCAAAGCTGATGCGCAACCAGGATCTGATCCTGGCCGCCCGGAAATGCGAGGTCACCACCGCCTTCCGCAACACCATCGGCCTGAAGGGCCGGATGAGCACGCGGCTGCAGCCGAACCATCCGTTCGACGATGCCAGGGGCATCACCGCCTCGATCCTCGACGGCATCCTGCTCGGGGCCGGCGATGCCTGCATCGGCATCAATCCCGCGAGCGACGATCCGGCCGTCATCGCGCAATTGCTGCGCCTGCTCGACGAGATCATCGCGCGGCTGAAGATCCCGACGCAGGGCTGCGTGCTGACCCATGTCACGACGACGCTATCGCTGATCGGGCAGGGCGTGCCGGTCGATCTCGTCTTCCAGTCGGTCGCCGGCACCGAGGCCGCCAACCGCAGCTTCGGCATCGACCTGGCGCTTCTGAAGGAGGCGCAGGAGGCCGGGCTGTCGCTGCGACGCGGCACCGTCGGGCAGAACGTGATGTATTTCGAGACCGGCCAGGGCTCGGCGCTGTCGGCGGGCGCCCATCATGGCGTCGACCAGCAGACCTGCGAGGCGCGCGCCTATGCGGTCGCCCGCGCCTTTGCCCCGCTCTTGGTCAACAGTGTGGTCGGCTTCATCGGCCCGGAATATCTCTATGACGGCAAGGAAATCATCCGGGCAGGCCTGGAGGATCATTTCTGCGGCAAGCTGCTCGGCCTGCCGCTCGGGATCGACATCTGCTATACCAACCATGCCGAGGCGGACCAGGACGACATGGACAATCTGCTGACGCTGCTCGCCGCCGCCGGCGTCACCTTCATCATGGGCGTCCCCGGTGCCGACGACGTCATGCTGAACTACCAATCCACGTCTTTTCACGACGCGCTCTATGTCCGTGACGTCTTCGGTTTGCGCCGCGCGCCGGAATTCGACGACTGGCTGGCGCGGTCGGGCATTACGGGGGCCGATTTCCGGCTTGCCGGCGATGCAGGCCTGCTGCCTGATTTTGCCTCGCGGCTGATCGCGTGAGGCGGTACGAAGCTCAAACTCTCCCCTTCAGGAAACCATCGGCGCCTCCCGGAATTATGCTTGTGCCACGATATTGAGAAATTCCGGCGACAGCATTACGCTATCTGTCTGGCTGGCAATTTCCGCACCATTCGGTCGAGCGTGGCGGGGGAGCTTTGATGCGAGCTGAAAGTAACGGAACGTCCCGGCGGATCCTCTGTGTATTTCCGCGCTACACCTCGTCGTTCGGTACGTTCGAGTATTCCTATCCGTTGACCGATGGTGTCCGTGCATTCATGCCGCCGCAGGGGCTGCTGCTGATCTCGGCCTATCTGCCGAAAGACTGGCAGGTCAAATTCGTCGACGAGAACCTCCGCCCCACGACCAGGGAAGAGTTCGAATGGGCCGAGGCGGTCTTCGTCAGCGGCATGCACATCCAGCGCCAGCAGATGAACGACATCTGCCGCCGCGCGCATGAGTTCGACCTGCCGGTCGCGCTCGGCGGCCCCTCCGTCAGCGCCTGTCCCGACTACTACCCGTCGTTCGACTATCTCCATGTCGGCGAGCTCGGCGATGCCACCAACCAGCTGATCGAGATTTTGTCGCGCGACACCTCGCGCCCCGAGAGCCAAGTCGTGCTCACGACCAAAGACCGCGTGCCGATGACGGAGTTTCCGATCCCGGCCTACGAGCTCGCGGACGTGAAGAAGTATTTCCTCGGCAGCATCCAGTATTCCAGCGGCTGCCCCTATCAGTGCGAGTTCTGCGACATCCCCGGTCTCTACGGCCGCAACCCGCGCATCAAGTCGCCGCAGCAGATCATCGCCGAGCTCGACCGCCTGCGCGAATGCGGCATGACCGACACGGTCTATTTCGTCGACGACAATTTCATCGGCAACCGCAAGGCGGCGATGGACCTGTTGCCGCATCTGATCGAATGGCAGAAGCGGACCGGCTACGTTGTCCGGCTCGCCTGCGAGGCGACGCTCAACATCGCCAAGCGTCCCGAGATTCTCGAGAAGATGCGGGAGGCCTATTTCATCACCATCTTCTGCGGCATCGAGACGCCCGACCCCGATGCGCTGCACGCCATGCACAAGGACCACAACATGATGGTCCCGATCCTGGAGGGCGTGCGCACCATCAACGCCTACGGCATGGAGGTCGTGTCCGGCATCATCATGGGACTCGACACCGACAAGCCGAATACGTCGGAGGCCCTGCTCGCCTTCGTGGAGGATTCGCGTATTCCGCTGCTCACGATCAACCTGCTTCAGGCGCTGCCGAAGACCCCGCTGTGGGACCGGCTCGAGCGTGAGGGGCGGCTGGTCGAAGACGACGGCCGCGATTCCAACGTCGATTTCCTGTTGCCCTATGACGAGGTCGTCGCCTCGTGGAAGCACGCCATGGCGGTCGCCTACGCGCCCGAGAAGGTTTACGCGCGCTACCAGCATCAATGCGACCACGTCTATGTGAACCGCCTCAAGGTGCCGACGCCGGACGAGATGAAGACCTGGCCGAACATCCGGCGCGGCCTCGTCATGCTGCGCAACATCTTCTGGAAGGTCGGCGTGCTCGGCGACTACAGGCGCGTGTTCTGGAAGTTCGCACTGGGGCGCATCAGGCGCGGCGACATCGAAGGCCTGATCGGCTGCGCCACGATCGCGCATCACCTCATCACCTTTGCCCGCGCGGCCTCCAGCGGCAAGCAGAACGCCTCGAACTACTCGATCCGGCTGCGCGAGGCCGCTGTTCCCGCCGAATGAGTGACAAGTCCGCTCTGGCTCGCCCGACCATCGACCTCAGGTCATTCACGCCCGCACGTGTCGCGCTCGGGCGCAGTGGCGCAAGCGTGCCGACCAAGGCGCTGCTCGATTTCACGCTCGATCATGCCCGCGCCCGCGATGCCGTGCACGCCGCCTTCGATGCGCCGCGTCTGCTCGCCGATCTCGGCGCGCTTGGACTTGCCGTCGCCGAGGTCAGGAGCCAGGCGATCGACCGCAGAGACTACCTGAGGCGGCCGGATCTGGGACGACGGCTTGAACCCGGCTCGGCCGAGCTTCTGGCGCGGGCAGCCTCGGCCCCGTGCCAGCTCGCGCTCGTGATCGGCGACGGCCTGTCCGCGGCCGCGGTCCATGCCCATGCGGTGGCCCTGGTGAGGCACTTGCTGCCGCTGCTCGCGGAAGCGGAAGGGGATGGCGTCGCGGTCGGCCACGTCGTCGTCGCCTCGGGCGCGCGCGTCGCGCTCGGCGACGAGATCGGCGCCATTCTCGGCGCGCGCATGGTCGTGACGCTGATCGGCGAGCGGCCGGGCCTGTCGGCGCCCGACAGTCTCGGCGCCTATCTGACGTTCGCGCCGAAGCCCGGCCGCACCGATGCCGAGCGCAATTGCGTGTCCAACATCCACCACGCCGGGCTCAGTTATGACGAGGCCGCCTTCAAGATCGCCTGGCTGGTCCGCGAGGGACTGGCGCGGCAGGTCAGCGGCGTGGCGCTCAAGGACGAGAGCGCGGACCGCGCACCGCCTCGAATTGGCACATTCCCGCCCGGATGAGCGGCATCCCGGCCCAGATCGCCGCTTCTTGATCGATTTGGCCACACTTCGCCTGCTTGCGAAAAGACCGGTTGACCTGCTAAACCCCTCGCGGCGATTTTCCGCGCATTTTCAAAGGGCAAGCCTCCCATTGGTATGGCGTTTTCAAGCCGTTCGCGGGGCGCGATAAGCTCTCAAGACTGAGCCGATTTAGGAACTGGATAAGGCATGCTCGAAAAGCACAGCGAGAATGAGGTTCATGTCGACAAGGTCGAGCAGGGGCCTACGTCCTCGATCGCCTTCGGGCTGGAGCGGCTCGGGCTGATCGCGGTCCGGGCGCCGATCGTGTCCTGCGTCGTCCTATTGGTCTTGATCGTCGGTGCCGTATTCGGCATCCACCGGATCAAGATCGATGATTCGCTGTCGCAGCTGTTCCGCTCCGACAGCCGCGAATTCCGCCAATATGAAGAGGTGACCAAGAAGTTCCCGGCCGAGGAATTCGACGTCCTCGTCGTGGTGGAAGGCAAGAACCTCCTGGCGCGAAACAATCTCGAGAAGCTGCGCGACTTCGTCACCGACATGCAGCTGGTCGAGGGCACGCGCGGCCTGGTCTCGCTGTTCTCGGCGCGCCAGGCGCCGGCGCCGGGCAGGCTGCCGGCGGCGCTGTTCCCGCCCGAGCTGCCCGAAGGTGCCGACTACGACAAGTTCATCGAGACCGTCAAAAACAACGAGATCATCCGCGGCAAGCTGTTGTCGGAAGACGGCACGCTGGCGCTGATCGTGCTGTCGCTCGATCCGGAGGTGGTCGCCTCCAGCAAGCTGACCAAGACCGTCGCCGACATCCGCGGGCTGATGAAGGAGGATCTCAGCGACACCGGACTCAACGTGCAGCTCTCCGGCGTGCCCGTGATGCAGCTCGAGATCCGCAACGCGGTCGAGCGCGACGGCCTCACCTACAACATTCTCGGCATTCTCGCCGGCTGCATCATCGCCATCATCTTCTTCCGCAAGATCTCCTTCATGGTCGCGGCGGCATTCCCGCCGATGATCGCGATCCTGCTGGCGCTCGGCGCGCTCGGCTGGGCCAATTTCAATCTCAACATGTTCCTGAACGTGATGACGCCGCTCATCATGGTGATCAGCTTCTCGGACTCGATGCAGCTCACCTTCGCCGCGCGCGACCGGCTGATCGCGGGCCAGGACAAGTTCACCGCGTTCAAGAACGCCGTGCTGGTGGTGGGACCGGCCTGCGTGCTGACGCACGGCACCGCCGGCATTTCCTTCATCGCGCTCCAGTTCTCCAACTCCGACCTGATCCGCAAGTTCGGCGAGGCGGGTCTCGCCGCCACCATCATCGCGCTGGTCGCGGTGCTGTCGCTGGTGCCGGTGTTCGGCGTGCTGCTCGTGCGCAACGAGAAGACCTTCGCGGTCAAGTTCCAGAGCGCGGATGCCGGCGTCCAGGCGCTGCGCAATTTCTGCTACTGGATCGCGGTGCGCATGGTCGGACGTCCCGGCCTGTTCAGCCTGATCGCGGTGCTGTTCGTCGGCGGCCTCGGCGTCATCTACGCCAATCTGGAGCCGCGCTACCGGCTCGCCGACCAGGTGCCGGACAAGCGTCAGGCGGTTGCCGCCAGCGACCGGCTTGATGCCAAGCTCACCGGCGCCAATCCGGTCAACGTGCTGATCGCGTTTCCGAAGGGGCAATCGCTTTATTCGCCGGAGACGCTCCAGACCATCGCCGAGGTGCACGCAACGGTCGAGAAGGCCGCGGGCGTCGGCAACGTCTGGTCGCTGGAGACGCTGCGCCGCTGGCTGGCGGAGAAGGCCGGCAGCGCCGACGTCGCGACGCTGAAGGAATATGTCAGCGTCATCCCCGAGCATCTGGTGCGGCGCTTCATCGACGCCGAGCAGGATGCCGTCGTGGTGGCCGGCCGCGTGCCGGACAAGGATTCCAGCCAGCTCCTGCCGATCGTCGACAAGCTCGATTCCGAGCTCGACGCCGTCCGCAAGAAGCATCCCGGCTATGAGGTCGCGGTAACCGGTCTTGCCGCGATCGCCGCGCGCAACTCGGCCAGCATGATCGAGAAGCTGAACCGCGGGCTCACCGTCGAATTCGCGCTGGTCGCGATCTTCATCGGCCTTGCCTTCCGCTCCTGGGTGGTGATGTTCGCCTGCATCCTGCCGGGCATCTTCCCCGTGGTGATGTCGGGAACTGTGCTGTGGGCGATGGGCGAGGGCCTGCAGTTCGCCAGCGTCGTCGCGCTCACCGTCTCGTTCGGGCTGGGCTTGAGTGCCACCATCCACTTCCTCAACCGCCTCCGGCTGGAGAGCAAGCCGGGCGTCGGCTCCGGGCTCGCGGTGGAGCGGGCGACCGTGCTGGTTGGACCGGCGCTGATTCTGACCACGGTGGTGCTGGCCTGCGGCCTCGTCGTCACCGTGTTCTCCGACCTGCCGTCGCTGCGGCTGTTCGGCTGGCTCAGCGCCTTCTCGATGGTCATGGCGCTGGTCGCCGACCTCTTCATCCTCAGGCCGACGGCAATGTGGCTGATCAACTTGCACGCCAAGCTGCAGGGCACCGACAAGCCGGCGATCTGAGCGAAGCGCCGAAGGCCGCCCTGCGCTTTCGCCTCGGCGCGGATGATCCCACGAATGCCAGCAAAAAGCCCCCGGCTCGCGCGAACCGGGGGCCGTGTTTCTCTTGGCTGAGACGAGAGGATCAGCTCTTCGTCATGGTGATGTTGACGCCACGAATCTCGCCCTTGGAGCTGATCTGCACCGTCTGCTTGGTGCCGTTGGTGCGCAGCGAGAGGTTGGCGGCAAAACCGTTGGCCTCGACGAACACGTCGATCTGGCCGCCGCCGGCGGTGCCCTGGAGATTGCCGAAGATGTTGCGGCTGGCCTCGCTCCAATTGCCGGAGATGCGCTCGCCCTGACTCGTCACGTCGCTGGTGAGGTCGAACTTGTAGCTGTCGGACGCGCAGTGCAGAGCCTGCTTCAGGCTGAGGCCGCTGCCGGCGACCTTGTAGTCGGCCTTGCAGCGAATGCGCTCGGTGGAGCCGTCGGACAGCGACACCGTGCCGGTGCCGGTCCAGGCGCCGTCGAAACCGGCAAACGGGCCGGCCGACTGAGCGTGGCCAGTCGAAACCGAGAAGAGCAGCGCCGCCCCAATGCCAGCCGCCTTGATTGCCAGTCCAGATCGCCCAAAGAATGTCATCTCGAATATCCCGTTTTGGAACGACGCCCGCATACACTTGAGAACGTCTCGCCACATCGAAAGTTTAGTGCGCCGAGCCTGTGTCAGGTTCAAAGCCGAGCCGCCACAGATGGCGTTTCACGACGCCTCGCGCCAGGCTTGGAGTGGCCGATTTGCCGCGTTTCCGCATGTTTCCGGCGGGAAAGGCGGGTTGGAGAGATGCAGCTCTGCAACAGGTATGCAGTAAAACGCAGTGCCTCTGAATTATGACGTAGTATCAACCCCTTACATCTGCCAAGGAAGGTCGAGGGAAGACCTGATTTGGTGGGCGCGGCGCCAATTTGGCCGCATTTGCCAGCGCTTGTGCCTTCTCTGAGGCCGCTACAGAAGCGGCGACTTGCCATCAGAACAATCCGTTCCGGTCGTCCGCCCTGTGCAGTCCGGGTCCGGTGCGCTTCTGCCGTCAGAATTGAAGGAATACAATGCGTAAGCTTCTCGTCGCTCTCACCCTGCTGTCGGCATCTGTTTCGACGGCGGCGTTCGCCCAGCAGGGGCGTGGCACGGACGCCGAGCAGAAGGCCTGCACGCGCGACGTGCAGAAGTTCTGCCGTCCGGTCATCGACCAGGGCGATTTCACCATCCTGGCCTGCCTCAAGGAGAACCGGGCCAAGATCTCGCAGGCCTGTGACCAGGTCCTGAAGACCCACAACCAGTAAGCTCGGCCACTGGCCCACAAAGGGCGGCCTTGAGGGCCGCCTTTTCGGGCGCAATCCGCGGAAGGGCAGCCATCGAGAGACAGGATTGGTTTTGCGGCCGTATTCCCCTATATGGGGGCCGCGGCGGATCGCCGGCATCAGCCCGCGAGCGAAGAAGCCCTTTCTATCCAAACGATTGTAAGCCAGCCCTCGATGACCTCTGCGAGCGAATTGCGATCCGGTAAGGGAGACCGCGACGAGAATTTTCCCGTCGCGTCCTGGATCATTCATCCGCGTCATCGCGCCCTGATCCTGGCGTATTACAATTTCGTCCGCACCGCCGACGACATCGCCGACCACGCGACGCTGCCGCCCGACCGGAAGCTTAGCTATCTCGACCTTCTCGAGGCGGAGCTGCTCGGCAAGGGTGACACCCAGACCGAGGCCGTGACCCTGCGCCGCGCGCTCGCCGAACGCGGCATGGCGCCGCGCCATGCGCTCGACGTGCTCATCGCCTTCCGCATGGACGTGACCAAGCTGCGCTACGAGAATTGGGACGAGGTCATTCACTATTGCCGCTATTCGGCGATGCCGGTCGGCCGTTTCATGCTCGACGTCCACGGAGAGAGCACCTCGACCTGGGCCGCATCGGATGCGCTCTGCGCGGGCCTGCAGATCAACAACCATTTGCAGGATTGCGGCAAGGATTTCCGCGAGCTCAACCGCGTCTATCTGCCGCGCGATGCGCTGGCAGCACACGGCGCCTCCGTCGAGCAGCTCGCCCTCGCGCAGTCGCCGCCGGCGATGCTGGCCTGCCTGCAAGGGCTCGCCGTCCGCAACGAGGCGCTGCTCGACGAGGGCAGGTCGTTAGCTGCAGAGATCCGGGATTACCGCCTCGGCGTCGACGTCTCGGTGATCCAGGCCTATGCCGACCGCATCGTGCGCCTCTTGAAGGTGCGCGATCCCTTGCGCGAGCGCGTGCATCTGAACAAGTTCGAGCTTCTCACCTTCAGCCTTGCCGGGATGATCGGCGAGGTCGGCCGCCGCGCGATCGGACGCAAGGCCATTTCCAGACCGGGGACTGCACATGACGCTTGAGGCGACATCGCCCGGCGCCAATTATGGCTCGACCGCATCCGGCAGCTCCTTCTACGCCGCGATGCGCATCCTGCCGCATGACCAGCGCGAAGCGATGTTCCAGATCTACAGCTTCTGCCGCCAGGTCGACGACATCGCCGATTCCGATGGCCCGCGCGAGGAGCGCCTCGCCGCGCTTCAGGAGTGGCGCAACGACATCGACGCGCTCTATCAGGGCAATCCGCCGCCGCGGCTGAAGGACTACGTCGCCTCGGTGAAGACCTTCGGTCTCAAGGGCGAGGATTTCCTGGCGATCGTCGACGGCATGGAGATGGACGTGCCGCAGGACATCCGCGCGCCCGACATGGCGACGCTCGATCTCTATTGCGATCGCGTCGCCAGCGCCGTGGGTCGGCTGTCGGTGCGGGTCTTTGGCCTGCCCGAAGAGGACGGGATCCAGCTCGCCTATCATCTGGGCCGCGCGCTTCAGCTCACCAACATCCTGCGCGACATCGATGAGGACGCCGGTCTCGGCCGGCTCTATCTGCCGCGCGAGGCGCTGCTGCATGCCGGCATCACCTCTGATGATCCGAACCGCGTGATCGCCGAGCGCGCGCTGCCGAAGGTCTGCCTGCCGCTGACGCAGCGTGCGAAGATGCATTTCGAGAAGTCGGACGAGATCATGAACCGCAACAAGCGCCGCGCGGTGCGGGCGCCGCGGATCATGTCGAAATACTATCATTCCATTCTGGATCTGCTGATTGCGCGCGGCTTCAATGCGCCGCGCCAGCCGGTGCGTGTGTCGAAGGTCACACGTATCCTGATCCTGCTCCGCTACGCTTTCATCTGATGCAAAACACAGCTCACATCATCGGTGCTGGGATTTCCGGCCTCTCCGCCGCCGTGCGGCTCGCCAATGCCGGCTTCAAGGTCGCCGTGCACGAGGCGACGCAGCAGGCCGGCGGCCGCTGCCGTTCCTATTTCGACGGCGCCACCAATCTCACCATCGACAACGGCAATCATCTGCTGCTGTCGGGCAACAGTCACGCGCGTGGCTATGCGCGATCGATCGGCACCGAGGCCGGTCTCGTCGGCCCTGAAAGCGCACAGTTTCCCTTCGTCGACATCAAGACCGGGCAGCGCTGGCAGATCGATCTCGGCGCCGGCCGGTTGCCGACCTGGGTGCTCGACGAGAGTCGCCGTGTGCCCGACACCGGCCTTGCCGATTACCTGAAGCTGGCGCCGCTGATCTGGGCCTCGGAAGAGACGCTGGTCGGCAAGTCGATTCCTTGTGAAGGCGTGCTCTATCAGCGCCTGATGCAGCCGCTATTGCTCGCAGCTCTCAACGTCGATCCGCCCGAGGGCTCGGCCGGGCTTGCCGGCGCGATCGTGCGCGAGACGCTGCTTGCCGGTGGACAGGCCTGCCGTCCCCTGATCGCGCGCGATGGCCTCAGCGCCGTGCTGATCGAGCCCGCGGTGAAGTTTCTGCAGGACCATGGCCACACTGTTCAGCTCGGTCACGAGCTGCGTTCATTCGCGACCAGTGACGGCAAGGCCAGCGCGCTGAATTTCGGCGGCGAGGATGTGATCCAGCTCAGTGAGGGCGATGTCGTCGTGATGGCGGTGCCGCCGCGCGCCGCCGCCAGCCTGCTGCCGGGCTTGAAGACGCCGACGGAGTTTCGCGCCATCGTCAATGCGCATTTCCGTATTGAACCGCCGCAGGGTTCGGCGCCGATCCTCGGCGTGATCGGCGGCGTCGTGGAGTGGCTGTTCGCGTTCCCGAACCGGCTTTCCGTCACCATCAGCAATGGCGACCGTCTGGTCGACATGCCGCGCGAGGAACTCGCGCAGGCGATCTGGAACGACGTCTGCGAGGCCAGCGGCGTCTCCGGCGAGCTGCCACCATGGCAGATCGTGCGCGAGCGCCGTGCCACATTTGCGGCGACACCCGCCCAGAATGCCCTGCGTCCAGGGCCGGTCACTGCGCTGAAAAACCTGTTTCTTGCGGGGGATTGGACTGCTACGGGATTGCCTGCAACCATCGAGGGATCGGTCCGGTCCGGTGATCGCGCTGCCGATCTGGTTCTGGCTGCAAAGCGGCCCTGACGGGCAATCTCCCGGCCAACTTTCATCGACTATCGGAGCAATCGAGCGAGATGGATTCCGTGAACGCGACCAGCCGCGAAGCTTTGGAATCGAGCATTGCCTCGGCGACGCAGGGCGTCATCGGTTTCCAGCAATCCGACGGCCATTGGGTCTTCGAGCTCGAGGCCGACTGCACGATCCCGGCCGAATATGTCCTCTTGCGCCACTATCTCGCCGAGCCGGTCAACGCCGCGCTCGAAGCCAAGATCGCCAATTATCTTCGCCGCATCCAGGGCGCCCATGGCGGCTGGCCGCTGGTGCACGACGGCGAGTTCGACATGAGCGCCAGCGTGAAGGCGTACTTCGCGTTGAAGATGATCGGTGATTCCGTCGACGCCCCGCACATGGTGCGTGCGCGCGAGGCGATCCATGCCCGCGGCGGCGCCATCCACAGCAACGTGTTCACGCGTTTCCTGCTTGCGATGTACGGCGTGGTGACCTGGCGCGCGGTGCCGGTGCTGCCGATCGAGATCGTGCTGCTGCCGTTCTGGTCGCCGTTCCACCTCAACAAGATCTCCTATTGGGCGCGCACCACCATGGTGCCGTTGATGGTGCTCGCGGCGCTGAAGCCGCGCGCGCGGAATCCGCTGGGTGTCGGCATCGACGAGCTGTTCCTGCAGGATCCACGCTCGATCGGCATGACCGCGAAGGCGCCGCACCAGAGCATGGCCTGGTTTCTGCTGTTCCGTTCGCTCGATGCGATCCTGCGCGTGGTCGAGCCGATGTTTCCCAGGAGCCTGCGCAAGCGCGCCATCGATGCGGCGCTCGCCTTCACCGAGGAACGGCTCAACGGCGAGGACGGCATGGGCGCGATCTATCCGCCCATGGCCAACATCGTCATGATGTACGACGCGCTCGGCAAGGACGAGAATTATCCGCCGCGCGCGATCACCCGCCGCGGCATCGACAAGCTGCTCGTCATCAAGGGCGAGGAGGCCTATTGCCAGCCCTGCGTCTCGCCGGTGTGGGACACGACGCTGACCGCCCACGCGTTGCTGGAAGCCGGCGGTGACACGGCGGTGCCGGCGGCCAAGCAGGGCCTCGACTGGCTGATCCCGCGGCAAGAGCTCGAGGTGAAGGGCGACTGGGCGGCAAAGCGGCCTGACGTGCGTCCGGGCGGCTGGGCCTTCCAGTATAACAACGCGCATTATCCTGATCTCGACGACACCGCCGTGGTGGTGATGTCGATGGACCGCATGCGCCGGGAGCACGGCGCCACCGGCTATGACGCCGCGATCGCCCGCGGCCGGGAGTGGATCGAGGGCATGCAGAGCGACGACGGCGGCTGGGCCGCCTTCGACGTCAACAATCTCGAATATTATCTCAACAACATCCCGTTCTCCGACCACGGCGCGCTGCTCGATCCGCCGACCGAGGACGTCACGGCGCGCTGCATCTCGATGCTGGCCCAGCTCGGCGAGACCGAGAAGACCAGCAAGCATGTGGCCGACGGGGTCGCCTACCTCCGGAAGACCCAGCATCCGGAGGGATCGTGGTACGGCCGCTGGGGCATGAATTTCATCTATGGAACCTGGTCGGTGCTCTGTGCCCTCAACATGGCCGGCGTCCGCCACGACGACCCCATGATTCGCAAGGCGGCCGACTGGCTGGCCTCGATCCAGAATGACGACGGCGGCTGGGGCGAGGATGCCGTCAGCTACCGGCTGGATTACCGCGGATGGGAGGCCGCGCCCTCGACCGCCTCGCAAACGGCATGGGCCTTGCTTGCCCTCATGGCGGCAGGCGAGGTTGATCACCCGGCCGTCGCCCGCGGGGTGGAGTACCTGATTGCAACACAGAACGAAAAAGGGATGTGGGACGAGCAGCGGTACACCGCCACAGGCTTCCCCCGTGTGTTCTATCTACGTTATCATGGTTACCCAAAGTTCTTTCCGCTGTGGGCGTTGGCGCGGTATCGGAACTTGCGGAACACCAACAGCAGGGTGGTAGGGGTCGGAATGTGACTTTGGGGACGGGGGACTATTTTACCGCGGGTAATACCATCGACCCGCGGCCGATACTGATCGTGACTGGATTGGTTCAGGAGGCCCGCATTGCGGCCGGGCCCGGAATGGCGGTCATCTGTTCATCCAGCAGCCCGGCCCAGTTGCGGGCGCTTCTGACGGTGGTGGATCCCGATACGATTCGCGGCGTGATCTCCTTCGGCGTGGCCGGCGGGCTCGACCCGAGCTTGCGCTCCGGCGACGTCGTGCTGGCGACCGAAGTTCTGTCCGGCGATACCCGCTGGGCTGCCGGGCTCTCGCTCGGCGACGATCTGATCGACCGCCTGACCTCGGGCCGCCGCCGCGTGGTGCGCGGCAGCCTCGCCGGTGCCGAGGAAGTGGTCACCAAGCGCGCCTGTAAGGCGGCGCTGCATTCGGAGACGGGCGCTGCCGCCGTCGACATGGAAAGCCACATCGCGGCCGCCTACGCCGCTGAAGCCGGGCTGCCCTTTGCAGCGGTCCGCGTCATCAGCGATCCCGCCCATCGCGCCCTGCCGGCAATCGCCCGCGCCGCGATCAAGCCGAACGGCCAGATCGACCTCGCCGCCGTGCTGCGCGGCATCGTGCGCAATCCGGCAACGCTGCATGCGCTGGTCTCGACCGGCCTCGACTTCAACCGCGCGCTGCGATCCTTGCGCGGCTGCCGCGACTATCTGATCGGCACGGAGCTGATCGAGAGCGAGCCGCTGGTGTCGAAGGCGGCCTGAGCGGGGCGTCGATCAATTGAGAAACAAAAGGCCCGGTCGTCTGACCGGGCCTTTTGTTTTGAGCTGCGAGATCGTCGTCACAGGCGGGCCATCGACGCGATGTGGTTTCCTCACCGAGCCGCCGGCTTGAATCTGACTCCATCTGTGTTCATCTACATTTTCCTACCTCGGAAGGGTTGGGCCATGGCCGACACGGATAAGCTCACCACTATCGTTTCCACCAAGGGGCAGGTCATCCTGCCCAGCGTCATTCGCAGGTCGCGGGACTGGAAGGCCGGAACGCGGCTTACCGTCGAGGAGACTTCGGAGGGCGTCCTATTGAAGCCTGCGCCGGCCTTTGCGGCGACGCGACCGGAAGAGGTGTTCGGCGTCTTGAATTATCGAGGCAAGCCGAAGACGCTCGAAGAGATGGACGCAGGCGTGCTTGCCGAAGCCAGGCGGCGGCATGATTGCGATTGATACCGATCTGATCGTCCGCTACCTGACCGGAGATCACGCCACTCAATCCGCGCGTGCCCGCGCCCTGATCGACGGCCAGAGGGTCTTTGCCGCCGTCACGGTGCTCCTCGAAGTCGAATGGGTGCTGCGAAGCGCGTACGGCTATCAGGCTGCGGACGTCGTGAACGCGCTTCGTGCGTTCGCAGGACTTCCGACCGTCATGGTCGAGGACGGCGCGATGGTCGCGGCGGCGCTCGACCTTGCCGAGAGGGGAATGGATTTCGCCGATGCGCTGCATCTGACGAGATCGGGACATTGCGAGGCCTTCGTCACTTTCGAGCGCAAGCTCGTCAAGGCGGCGAGACAGGCGGGCCATGCAGGCGTGCGCGAAGCAGGATAGTCGGGGTAGTACTGGATTGACGTGCCGGGGGCTGGCGGTAGCGATCGATTACGGTGACAGTGCTGGACTGCACCGCAATTGGTCGTGGTAGTCTAAGTCGGCCGGGAGATTAGACTATGCAGTTCTCGGATGCGCTTGGCTTTCAAGTGGGGGAGGCCAGGGAGCTCTTCAGACAAGGCGAAGAAGGAAAGGGTATTGCGTACCTGGAAGAGTTTATTTCCAAGGGCTCTATCTTCGCCATGATCGAGATGGCGGAGTATTTGCAGGACAAGGGCGACAATTCGTCGAGCTTAAGCTGGATGGAACGAGCCGAGAGGTCTATCGCTCCGGACGACTGCGAGTCGCTTCTCTATCTTTCAGGAGCTCTTCGGCGTGGGCTTGGAGCTGCCAAGGAACGTTACTTTCGAGCTTTCGATTTGAAGGAGCGAGTAGCGGAGGCTGGTGATTTAGCCGTTATTCGAGAGATGATCGTAAACTATTATCACGGCCTAAATGGTGCTTCGAAGAATCTTGAGCGAGCCATTTATTGGGTGCGGAGAGCCGCCGCGCTCAATGACGAAGGGGCGAAGCAAATTCTTCGAGACGAGGGACTATCGTAGTCGCCCTGCTCATTTGCAAACCGCCAATAGCAGGCATCAGTCAGCGGGCACTCCGCATGGCTTACTTAGTTTCGGTTTCGGTAACAGTGTAGTTTCGGTGCACTTAACCATGATGAACGCGGAGGCTTTAGACGCTGCCTCAATTAAGTGCACTGCGTCACCGCAATGAGGGTGAGGTTCTACTTTGCATGGGGTTGTTTTTGATTTTTTGAAGGCCCGGTATGGCCGAGGGGAAGCGCCGGCAGACGTCTCGCGAAGCGTCGGGCAAAACACCCAACCCCGTCAACCCCTCCTCGCAAAAATATTCCACTTTCCCGAATTTCGGATTTATGGCATACACACGCCATCCCGGCCCTGCCAGAGGGGCGCTTCGCGATCGTCACGAGATGCGGGCCGGGGTGCGGTGGACGCGGTAGCGCCGGCGCGACAGGCGATGACAGGGCGGGCAACCGTGAGTCATGCGCGGCGCGCTACGACACGGCGCAGTCACAGCGGCCAGGTTGGATCTCGGGGGTGAGCACACGCGAGCCTCAGATGTGTCTGGCGAGGCCGTCCGCGGACGGAGAAGTCGTGTGGTCCCGACGCCCGGGGTTCTGGCGTCAAACCTCGCCGTGATGTGGCAGCCGACCGGCGCGCGCATCGATCAGCGGCGAGGCGACGGGGCAATAGTGCAACGCTCCCCGAGGAGAGCACGAAGGACACCGTTAAAACCATCCGCGCAGGGAAGGCCGGGCGACCGGCATCACCTGTGATCCACCCCGTGTGCATCTTTTGTTTGCGCACGGATTGCGGGTGCCGCCGGCGCCCGGCCTTCCCTGCGTCCTCTGGTCTTTCGAGGGCGGTGAACACGAGCAAGACTCGGGCGAAAAGCGCCGCGAGAACGCGGATGTGTGTCTGGGATGAAGAGAGCGCATGGAAGAGCAAGCTGGTGCTGCATACTCCGTCATTGCGAGGAGCCCTTGCGACGAAGCAATCCAGAATCTTTCCGCGGAGGCAGTCTGGATTGCTTCCGCCTTCGCCAAGGCTTCGGCGGACAAGTCGCTGCGCTCGCAATGACGCTGGGTTAGACAGCGTGCCTCCAAGCCCCACGAGACTTGCTCGAAAGAAAAGGCCCGGTCGCGATCGCGGCCGAGCCTTGGTCGTGAGAGATGATCGCGTCCGCTTACGCCGCGGTCGAAGCCTTCTGCGCGGCCTTCGCCTGCGCGGCGGCGGCTTCGTCCTTGCGGATCTCGGAGAGCTTCTTCTGGACCTGCTCGGAGAAGATGTACTGCGCCGGGCGCTGCTTGGACATGTCGATCTCCGGCGCCATGGGACCCGAGGTCCTGACGCCGCGCAGCGACACCCACATCGCCTTCAGCGGGTTGTTGAAGGCTGCGGTCGCCGCGGTCGGCTCGTAGCCGCAATGGGCCATACAGTCGGCGCACTTCTCGTATTTGCCGGTGCCGTAGGTTTCCCAATCGGTGGTGTCCATCAGCTCCTTGAAGGTTTTCGCGTAGCCTTCACCGAGGAGGTAGCAGGGCTTCTGCCAGCCGAAGATGTTGCGCGCGGGCATGCCCCAGGGCGTGCACTCGTATTCCTGGTTGCCGGCGAGGAAGTCCAGGAACAGGCCGGAATGCATGAAATTCCACTTCTTGCCCTTGCCCATCGCAAAGACGTCGCGGAACAGCTTCTTGGTCTTGGTGCGATTGAGGAAGTGCTCCTGGTCCGGCGCACGCTCATAGGCGTAGCCCGGCGACATCGAGACGCCGACGCCGAGCTCGACGGTGAGGTCGAGGAATTTCGCGATCTCCTCGGCCGGGTGACCGTCGAAGATGGTGGCGTTGACGTTGACGGTGAAGCCGCGCGCCTTGGCCGCCTTGATCGCGGAGACGGCGCGATCGAACACGCCCTTTTGCGACACCGCCTTGTCGTGATGGTCCTTCAGGCCGTCGAGATGGACGGAGAAGAACAGATAGGGGGAGGGCTCGAACAAATCGAGCTTCTTCTCGAGCAGCAGCGCGTTGGTGCAGAGCGAGACGAACTTCTTGCGCGCGACGAGGCCGCGCACGATCTCGCCGATCTCCTTGTGGATCAGCGGCTCGCCGCCGGGAATGGCGACCATCGGCGCGCCGCACTCGTCGGCCGCGTCCCAGCATTCCTGCGCGGTCATGCGGCGGTTGAGGATCGCGTCCGGATAATCGATCTTGCCGCAGCCGACGCAGGCGAGGTTGCAGCGAAACAGCGGCTCCAGCATCAGCACGAGCGGATAGCGTTTGCGGCCAAGCAGTTTCTGCTTGAGCAAATAGCCGCCGATACGCATTTCCTTGAAGAAGGGGATGGCCATTACAAGTTTCTTTCTGGGCTTTTCAATTCGGGTGGGTCAGCTCGCAGCCAGTTGGGCCGGAAGCCGGAATTCGATGTTTTCCTCGCGGCCCGGCAGCACCTGGACCTTGACCGGTCCGATCCGCCGCATCGCTTCGATCACGTCATCCACGAGTACCTCAGGCGCCGAAGCGCCGGCCGTGATGCCGACGGTCCTGGCATTTTTCAACCACTCCGGATTGAGCTTGCTGCCGTCGTCAATCAAATAACTCGCGACGCCGGCTTCGGTGCCGATTTCGCGAAGCCGGTTCGAGTTCGAGCTGTTGGCAGCGCCCACCACCAAGATCACGTCGACCAGCTTGCTCAAGTCCCTTACCGCAGATTGGCGGTTCTGTGTCGCATAGCAGATATCCCGGATATCCGGACCTTGAATGTCTGTAAAGCGCTCCTGGAGAGCCGCGATGATGTCCTTGGTATCGTCGACCGACAGGGTGGTCTGGGTGATGTAGGCCACTGGCGCATCTGCCGGCAGCGTCAAGGCCTTAACCTCTTGAACGCTTTGGACAAGCAGCACGGGGCCGGGAACCTGGCCCATCGTGCCCTCGACCTCGGGGTGGCCGGCATGGCCGATCAGGATCAGGGTGCGGCCCTTGCTGATGTAACGCTTCCCCTGATTGTGAACTTTCGTGACCAGGGGGCAGGTGGCATTGAGCACCGGAAGGTCGCGCGCGGCGGCCTCTTCCTCGACGCTGCGGGCGACACCATGGGCGCTGAACACCGTGACGGCCTTCGGCGGCACCTCCGACAGCTCCTCGACGAAGATTGCGCCTTTGTTCTTCAGGCTCTCGACGACGTATTTGTTGTGCACGATCTCGTGGCGCACGTAGACGGGCGGGCCGTACTTCTCCAGCGCCCGTTCCACGATCTCGATTGCACGCACCACCCCCGCGCAGAAGCCGCGCGGTTGCGCCAGATAAACTTCCATTGGTCGCCCATCACGCAAGTTGCACCAATCCGCTTCGCAAGTCCCCGGCGGCACCCCGATACTGACCAATGAGTTGCAATATCCGCACCATTGGTTCGCGCACGCGGTAGCCACCCACCCTCGTCGGGGCTCCGGCGCATGGAGGCACAAGACTTTGTGTCAAAAAATCGGCAGCAAGGAAAGGTCGAATGAAACCTCAGGGCCTCCGGGGTCAAGTTTAAGGTAATATAGTAGGGTGATTATGGCCTGCAAGCTGGGCAATATCTCTGCCCAGCCCTTCGTCACTTTCCCGCCTCAACTCCCCGGCTATACCGACGCCCCCGCATGATTTTGCCCCGGTCTCCCGCCGTTTACCTCGAACATTGTTGCGGCGAGAACCGCCCAAAACAGCAATAGGTTTCGCCCGGGAACTCCGATAAACAGCGGGCGTTTCCGGCAAGCTGTTAACCGCAGAAAGAAAAGAAGTGCTGCAAAGCGTCGTCGTTGCCATCGTCAGGGCCTGCACCCGGTTTGCCCCGCTCGTCGTCGTTCTCGGGCTCCTGCTGGCAGTGGCCGCGGGCCATTACGCGTCCCAGCACTTCGCCATCAACACCGACATCAATTCGCTGATTGCCCAGAATCTGGACTGGCGCCAGCGCGACCAGCAGTTCGACCGGGCCTTCGACCGAGATGCGACGATCACGGCGGTCGTCGAGGCCAAGACGCCCGAAATGGCGAGCGCGGCGTCGGACGCACTCTATGCCAAGCTGAAGGACGACAAGACCAACTTCCAGTCGATGCAGCAGCTCGGCAGCGGCGAGTTCTTCGAAAAGAACGGCCTGCTGTTCCTGCCGACCGAGGAGGTCGGTAAGATCACCGGCCAGTTCGAATCCGCCGCGCCCCTGATCGAGATCATGGCCGGCGATCCCTCGATCCGCGGTCTGACCGGCGCGCTGGAGACGGGCCTTGCCGGCGTCAAGCGCGGTCAGGTCAAGCTCGACAACACCGAGCGGCCTTTCAACCTGATCGCGCAGACCGTCGAGACCGTGCTCAACAAGGGTCAAGCGAGCTTCTCATGGCGCGAGCTCGTCAGCGACGAGCCGCTGAAGGATTCGGACAAGCGCGCCTTCATCGAGTTCAAGCCGATCCTCGACTACAACGCGCTGGAGCCCGGCAAGGGCGCTACCGATGCGATCCGCAAGGCCGCAGCCGATCTGGATTTTCCGAGCAAATACCAGGCACGGGTGCGGCTGACCGGGCCGGTCCCGATCGCCAACGAGGAATACGCCACCGTCCAGGAGGGCGCCGTCATCAACGGCGTCGGCACGGTTCTCGTGGTGCTGGTCATCCTGTGGCTGGCGCTGCATTCGGCGAAGATCATCTTCGCCGTGTTCGTCAATCTCTTCGTCGGCCTTGCGATCACGACCGCGGCCGGCCTGATGATGGTCGGATCGTTCAATCTGCTGTCGATCGCGTTCGCGGTGCTGTTCGTCGGCCTCGGCGTCGATTTCGGCATCCAGTACAGCGTCCGCTATCGCTCGGAGCGCTTCAAGCACAACGATCTGGCGGGCGCGCTGGTGCTGGCGGCCAAGCGCTCGGCGGTGCCGCTGTCGCTCGCCGCGATGGCGACGGCCGCCGGCTTCCTCTGCTTCATGCCGACCGACTACAAGGGCATCGCCGAGCTCGGCCAGATCGCCGGCGTCGGCATGCTGGTGGCGTTCCTCTCGTCGATCACCGTTCTGCCGGCCATGCTGAAGCTGCTGAATCCGCCCGGCGAGAAGGAGCCGGTCGGCTATGCCTTCCTGGCGCCGCTCGATCACTTCCTGGAGAAACACCGTGTGCTGATCGTCGGCGGCACGTTGCTGCTGGCGCTCGGCGGCCTGCCGCTGCTCTACTTCATGAAGTTCGACTTTAACCCGATGAACCTGCGCAATCCGCACGCGGAATCGATCGCGACCTTCCTCGATTTGCGCAAGGACCCCAACACCGGCGCCAATGCGATTAACGTGATGACCACGTCGGAAGAGCAGGCGAGGGCGGTCGAGGCGAAGTTGGAGAAGGTGCCTGAGGTGCTCAGGGTGATGTCGCTCAACAGCTTCGTGCCGCAGGACCAGCCGCCGAAGCTGAAGCTTCTCGCGCAGGGCGCCAAGGTGCTGAACCCCGCACTCAATCCCGACCAGATCGACGCGGCGCCGACGGATCAGGAAAACGTCGAAGCGCTGAAGTCCTCGGTCGACAATCTGCGCCGGACCGCCGGCGATGCGAAGGGCCCGGGTGCGGTCGCCTCGCGCCGTCTGGCGGACGCGCTCGAAAAGCTCGCCAATGGCGACGAGGCCACGCGCAGCAAGGCGCAGGACGTGTTCGTCACGCCGATGAAGATCGTGTTCGACCAGCTCAGGAGCGCGATGCAGGCCGAGCCTGTCACCTTGAAGTCACTGCCGCCCGATCTCGTCAGCGGCTGGAAGAGCAAGGACGGCGTCATCCGCGTCGAGGCGCTGCCCAAGGGCGATCCCAACGACAACGACACGCTGCGCAAATTTGCGGCGGCGGTGCTCGTTGCCGAGCCGACCGCGATCGGCGGGCCGGTCTCGATCCTGAAATCCGGCGACACCGTGGTGCGGGCGTTCATCCACGCCGGCATCTATGCGCTGCTGGTGATCGGCCTGTTGCTGTGGGTCACGCTGCGCCGGTTCGTCGACGTGCTGATGACGCTGGTGCCGCTCCTGGTTGCGGGCGCGGTGACGCTCGAGATCTGCGTGTTGATCGGTCTGCCGCTCAACTTCGCCAACATCGTCGCATTCCCGCTGCTGCTCGGCGTCGGCGTCGCCTTCAAGATCTATTATGTCGTGGCCTGGCGCTCGGGCAGGACAAACCTGCTGCAGACCAGCCTCACGCGCGCAATCTTCTTCAGCGCGCTGACGACGGCGACCGCGTTCGGCAGCCTGTGGCTGTCGAGCCATCCCGGCACGTCCAGCATGGGCAAGCTGCTGGCGCTCTCGCTGGTGACGACGCTCGCGGCCGTGCTGCTGTTCCAGCCGGCCCTAATGGGCAAACCCCGCAATCTCAGGGAGTAGGCAGATGTCGCCGACCGGGTCGGCGGCGCCCTTCTGACCGGGCTTGGCTGCGCCGGCGGACTTCGGAGCTGCAGGCGCAGGCGCAGCTGCGACCGTCGCTCCTGCGGCTTTCGGCGCCGCGCCGGCGGATTTGGGCGCGCCCTTGGCCATGGCATTGGCGGTGCTCAAGGGGATGGGCGGGCCAACCCGGGTCCAGGTCTCGCCACCGCAGAGGAAGCCCATCACGCAGCCCTTGATCTCGAGCTGGTCGCTGCCGGCAGGCGTGATGGTTGCGCTGTAGAGCTGGCCGTCCTTGGCGTTGTAGACCTGCCCTTCCCATTGATCGGCGCCGGGCTTCTTCTTCATGTCGATCAGCGTCGCCATGCCGAGCGTCGGCCTGTTCTTTTTCGAGGCATCCGGGTTGTTCTCGTCGCGGCCGCCGGGCTGTTTTTCCCAGGAAACCGCGCCCCACATGCTGCCATTGCATTGGGCGACACGAATGTTGGCGACGCCGTCGGCAACTCGCCAGTCGCCGGTGGGATCGGCAGCGAGCGCGGGGGTCAGGCAGGTGTAACCACCAGCCAGTATTATTCCGGTGTAAAGGGCCAAACGCATGATAGTTCCTCGGCAGTGCAACATGGTCTAAAGCTGTGCTTGCGAAGATGGTCCGAAAAAGGGCAAAAGGCCGCACAAACCGTTTTCAGGAACGGTCCGTTTTCAGTTGACGAAACGGCCCTCAACCGAAGTATGTAGCGGATGCACAGTCCAAATCCAGACATGTCTCAGCTATTCGCGGACCGTCAGGCCCAGCGTAGCGCCCTGCATAATCGGCATCTGAACGAGCAGTTCGTTCGGGTCCTCAAGACCATCGGTTACGACGTCGGCTTCCAGAAGGGGCAGGGGCAGTATCTCTACGACCGCGAGGGCGCGCGCTATCTCGACCTGTTGTCCGGCTTTGGCGTGTTTGCGATCGGGCGCAACCATCCCGTCATGCGCGAGGCCCTCAAGAGCGTGCTCGACGCCGACCTGCCCAATCTCGTCCAGTTCGACGTCTCGGTGCTCGCCGGCGTGCTCGCCGAGCGGCTCCTGAAATACGTTCCCTATCTCGACAAGGCGTTCTTCGCCAATTCCGGCGCCGAATGCGTCGAGGCCGCAATCAAGTTCGCCCGCGGCGCCACTGGCCGCCCCGGCATCGTCTATTGCGCCCACGGCTATCACGGCCTGACCTATGGCGCGCTGTCGTTGACGGGCGATTCGAACTTCCGCACCGGCTTCGAGCCGCTGCTGCCGGGTTGCACTCCGGTCCCGTTCAACGATCTGGCCGCGCTCGAAAAGGCGCTGGCCTCGCGCGAGGTCGCGGCCTTCGTCGTCGAGCCGATTCAAGGCAAGGGCGTCAACATGCCCACCGACGAGTTCCTGCCCGGCGCGGCCGCGCTCTGCAAGAAATACGGCACGCTGTTCGTCGCCGACGAGATCCAGACCGGCATGGGCCGCACCGGCCGCTTCCTCGCGGTCGAGCACTGGAACGTCGAGCCCGACATGGTGCTGCTGTCGAAGTCGCTGTCCGGCGGCCACGTGCCGGTCGGTGCGGTGCTGACGCGCAAGGCCATCTTCGACAAGATCTTCAACCAGATGGACCGTGCGGTCGTGCACGGCTCCACCTTCTCCAAGAACGACCTCGCCATGGCTGCGGGCATTGCCACGCTCGACGTCATGGAGTCCGAGAAGCTGATCGAGTCCGCCGCCAAGCGCGGCGCCGAGCTGCGCCTCGCGCTGACGCGCATGGTGCCCGGCTACGAGCTGATGAAGGAAGTGCGCGGCAAGGGCCTGATGATCGGCGTCGAGTTCGGCCCGCCGAAGTCGCTGCGGCTCCGCGCCTCCTGGAACGTGCTGGAGGCGGCCAACAAGGGCCTGTTCTGCCAGCTCATCACCGTGCCGCTGTTCAAGGATCACAAGATCCTGACCCAGGTCGCCGGTCACGGCAGCCACACCATCAAGCTGTTGCCGCCGCTGACTATCACCGAAGAAGACTGCAGCTGGATCGAGCGCGCCTTCGACGACGTCATCGCCGGCAGCCACAAGGTCCCCGGCGCGATCTGGTCGCTCGGCAAGACACTGGTCGACAACGCGGTGAGAAGGTCGGCGTAGTTTCGCCGATCTATCTCGGCGACCGTCATTGCGAGCGAAGCCTCCGCGGAGACGATGGAGCGCAGCGTAATCCGGGAGCAGTGTTGCTTCGCTCCATCCGGGCTACGCCGGTCACTTCGCATCCTCCAAGATCATCGCCGCGCCCTTCTCCGCGATCATCGCGGTCGGCGTGTTGGTGTTGCCCGAGGTGATCGTCGGCATGATCGAGGCATCGACGATGCGCAAACCGTCGAGGCCGTAGAAGCGCAGGCGTTCGTCGACCACCGCCATCGGATCGCTGACCGCGCCCATCTTCGCGGTGCCGACGGGATGGAAGATGGTGGTGCCGATATCGCCCGCGGCTTTGGCGAGCGAGGCATCGTCGTCGCCGACGGTGGGACCGGGCAGATATTCGCTCGGGCGATATTTGGCGAGCGCCTTCTGCTGCATCAGGCGACGGGTGGTGCGGATGGCATCGGCGCCGACCTGGCGATCGTCGTCGGTCGACAGATAATTCGGCGCGATGATCGGCTTCTCGTCCGGGCTTGCCGAGCGCAGCCGCACGGTGCCGCGCGAGGTCGGCTGCAGATTGCAGGCGCTCACCGTGATGGCGGGGAAGCGGTGCAGGGGATCGCCGAACTTGTCGAGCGACAATGGCTGCACGTGGAACTGGATGTTGGCGCGTGCGCGCGTCGCATCCGAGCGGGTGAAAATGCCGAGCTGCGACGGCGCCATGGTCAGCGGGCCGCGGCGGCGGAAAGCGTAATCGAGCCCCATCAGGCCGCGCCGGAACAGATTGTAATAGGTCTCGTTCAGCGTGCGCACGCCCTCGACCTTGTAGATCGCACGCTGCTGCAGGTGGTCCTGCAGATTGTGCCCCACACCGGGCTTGTCCATGACGATGTCGATGCCGAGCGGCGACAGCCAGTCGGCAGGGCCAATGCCGGAGCGATGCAGCACCTGCACCGAGCCGATCGCGCCGGCCGAGAGGATCACCTCGCGTTTCGCACGCGCCTCGATCATCTCGCCGTTCTGGATGAAGCGCACGCCGATGGCGCGGCCTTGCTCGATGATGAGGCGATCGACCAGCACGTGCTTCTCGAGCCGCAGGTTCGGGCGCCTCAAGGCCGGCTTGAGGAAGCCGCGCGCCGAGGACCAGCGCCGACCGCGCTTCTGGTTGACGTGGAAATAGCTGGTGCCTTCGTTGTCGCCGGTGTTGAAATCCGGGATGCGCTTGATGCCCATCTCCTCCGCGGCGTCGCCGACGGCATCGAGAATATCCCAGGACAGCCGCGGCGCCTCGATGCGCCAGCCGCCGCCCGCGCCGTGATGCTCGCTTGCGCCCAGGAAGTGATCTTCCAGCCGCTTGAACAGCGGCAGCACGTCGTCATAGCCCCAACCGGTCATGCCGAGTTGGCGCCAGTGATCGTAGTCGGCGGCTTGGCCGCGCATCGAGATCATGGCGTTGATCGCCGAGCAGCCGCCGATCACCTTGCCGCGGGGATAGGCGAGCGAACGGCCGTTCAGGCCCGGCTCGGCCTCGGTCTTGAACATCCAGTCCGAGCGCGGATTGCCGATGGCGAAGAGATAGCCGACCGGGATGTGGAACCAGATCCAGTTGTCGTCGCCGCCGGCTTCGAGGACGAGGACGCGGTTATTGCGATCGGCCGACAGCCGGTTGGCGACGATACAGCCTGCCGTACCGGCTCCGACGACGATATAGTCAAACTCACCTTCGAGCCGCCTCGGCATTCTGCTTCCACCCGGATGGTCACTTAACGTTCTGTCCTAATAGGCAGACGCGGCGGGCCGGGACAAGCCCGGCCATGACGAGAGCACAGGGCGACCCTTGTTCGGCGGGAGTTAGGTGGACCGACGCTTGCATGCTAGACAGTCCTCTATCCCAACAAAGTTCGAGACCCTCCATGCCCATCGTGAACCGCGTCGCCGACCTTCAACCCGATATTCAGGCCTGGCGCCGGGACATCCATGAGCATCCCGAGCTGCTTTATGACGTTCACCGCACCGCAGCATTCGTTGCGGACCGCCTGCGCGAGTTCGGCTGCGATGAGGTCGTGACCGGGCTCGGCCAGACCGGCGTGGTCGGCGTGATCAAGGGCAGCAAGCCGGCCGGCGAGGGGCTCAAGGTGATCGGCATGCGTGCCGACATGGATGCGCTGCCGGTCGAGGAGCAGACCAACCTTCCTTACGCCTCCAAGACGCCGGGCAAGATGCACGCCTGCGGCCATGACGGCCACACCGCGATGCTGCTCGGGGCAGCGCGCTACCTCGCCGAGACCCGCAACTTCGCCGGTGATGCCGTGGTGATCTTCCAGCCGGCCGAAGAGGGCGGCGCCGGCGGCGCTGCCATGGTCAAGGACGGCCTGATGGAGCGCTTCGGCATCGAGCAGGTCTACGGCATGCACAATGGCCCCGGCATCCCGATCGGCTCGTTCGCGATCCGGCCCGGTCCGATCATGGCGGCGACCGACGAGGTCGACATCATGATCGAGGGTCTCGGCGGCCATGCCGCGCGTCCGCACAAATGCGTGGACTCCGTATTGGTCGGCGCGCAGGTGATCACCGCCTTGCAGTCGATCGTGGCGCGCAGCGTCGATCCCCTGGAATCGGCCGTGATCTCGATCTGCGAATTCCACGCCGGCAATGCCCGCAACGTCATTCCGCAAACGGCGACACTGAGGGGCACCATCCGCACCCTGTCGCCGGAGGTGCGCAAGCTGATCGAGAAGCGTGTGCACGAGGTGGTCGCGGGCGTGGCCCAGATCACGGGTGCCAAGATCGACCTGCATTACAAGCGCAACTATCCCGTCGTGAACAACCATGCGGCGGAGACCGAGGTGGCGCGGCGCATCGCCAGGCAGGTCGCAGGGGAAGCCAATGTGCACGAGATGCCGCCGCTGATGGGCGGCGAGGATTTCGCCTATATGCTGGAAGCCCGGCCCGGCGCCTTCATCTTCTGCGGCAACGGCGACAGCGCCGGCCTGCATCACCCCGCCTACAATTTCAACGACGAGGCGATCGTGTTCGGCACGTCCTACTGGGTCAAGCTGGTCGAGGAGTCGCTCGCGGCGTCGTAAGGCCGAAGCCGAAGCAGAGATGAAAAGGGCCCGTGCATCGCACGGGCCCTTTGTCTTAGAGTAATGCGATCGCTCAGAACATCCGCGAGAAGATCACGTAGAGCGTGGCCGACAGCATGATCGCGCAGGGCAGCGTCAGCACCCAGGCCATCAGCAAATTGCGGATGGTCGACCATTGCAGGCCCGAGCCGTTCGCGGCCATGGTGCCGGCGACGCCGGACGACAGCACGTGGGTGGTGGAGACCGGCAGGCCGAACACGTCGGCGGCGCCGATCGTTGCGGCGGCGACGAGTTCGGCCGAGGCGCCTTGCGCATAGGTGAGATGGCTCTTGCCGATCTTCTCACCGACGGTGATGACGATGCGCTTCCAGCCGATCATGGTGCCGAGGCCGAGCGCGATGGCAACCGCGATCTTCACCCAGTTCGGGATGAACTTGGTGGCGGCGTCGAGCGAGCCCTTGTAGGCGTTCAGGGTCGCGATCTCCTCCTTGCTGAGATCGTTCTCCTTGTCCTTCATCAGGAAGCGGATCGCTTCCGAGGTCATGTACATGTCGTTGCGGGTGTTGCCGACGGCTTCCGCCGGGACCTTGTTCAGCGAGCCGTATTGGGCGACTTGATTGCCGACGTCCTTCACCAGCACGGCGAGCGAGGGATAGGTGCCCTCGTTGATGTGGCGCAGCGTGATGTATTGCGTCACGGCCGGACGGGGATCGCCGATGATGCTGTGGCCGGCGCCCTTCGCGGAGATCACCTTGGCGGCGGCATCCGAGGTCTTCTGGAACTGGACGACCTGGGATTCCGGCAGCGCGCGGTTGAGGGCGTAAGCCGTCGGCACGGTGCCGATCAGGATCAGCATGATCAGGCCCATGCCCTTCTGGCCGTCGTTGGAGCCGTGCGCGAAGCTGACGCCGGTGCAGGTTGCGATCAAGAGGCCGCGGATCCAGAGGGGCGGCGCCTTGTTGCCTTCGGGCGCAGCGTAGAGGGCCGGGTTGCGCACGATGAACTTGAGCAGCAGTAGCAGCGTGGCGGCGCAGATGAAGCCGAACAGCGGCGACAGCAGCAGCGCGTAGCCGATCTCGGTGGCCTTGGTCCAGTCCACGCCCGAGGTGCCGTCGCGGCCGCGCATGACGGCGTTGGCGACGCCGACGCCGATGATCGAGCCGATCAGCGTGTGCGAGGAAGAGGCGGGCAGGCCGAAGAACCAGGTGCCGAGATTCCACAGGATCGCGGCGATCAGCAGCGCGAACACCATGGCGAAACCGGCGCTGGAGCCGACCTGGAGGATCAGCTCGACCGGCAGCAGCGAGACGATGCCGAAGGCGACCGCACCGGAGGACAAGAGCACGCCGAGGAAGTTGAAGAAGCCCGACCACATCACCGCGACTTCAGCCGGCAGCGAGTGAGTGTAGATCACGGTCGCCACCGCATTGGCGGTGTCGTGGAAGCCGTTGACGAATTCGAAGCCGAGCGCGATCAGCAAGGCGACGAACAGGAGGATGTAGGGCAGATAGGTCGTGACCTTGGTGCCGGTCGCGCTGACGTCGGCATAGATGCTGTAGGCGACGAACAGCAGGCCCGCGGCGAGGATACCGAAGAACAGGATCATCGTCAGCGGATTGAAGCCCTTGTCGAGATTTGGCCGCGAGGCCGGCTGGACGGGTGTGGGATCTGCTACCGCGCGGTCGAATGCAACATCGGTCATGTCTGGACGCCCCTTAACTTTAAAGTAAGGGTATTGTCCGCGATGGATTTGAAGGCCGGATGACAACCGCCGCGTGAAAACCGTTTTCCCGCCAGTATTCAGGCAGCCCGTGCGGCCTTCTTCTGCAAGCCGGCGGCGATCTTCAAATCTTCGACAAAGCGCTGATACGCCAGCACCTTGGCTTGCGGATCGGGCAGCCGCAGCAGATAGGACGGATGCACCGTCACGAGCGCTTTACGTCCGTCGGGAAGGTCTATGAGCCGGCCACGGTTCTTGCCGATCGGGGTAATCTTGCCGAACACGCTTTGCGCCGCGGTGGCGCCCATCGCCACGATGAGATCCGGCTGGATTGCCGAAACTTCCCGCTCATACCATTGCCGGCAGGCGCGGATCTCAGGCGTATTCGGCTTCTGGTGCAGGCGGATTTTTCCACGCGGCACGAATTTGAAGTGCTTGACCGCGTTGGTGACATAGACCTTCTTGCGGTCGACGCCGGCCTCCTCCAGCGCACGGTCGAGCATCTGGCCGGCCGGGCCGACGAAGGGATGGCCGGCAAGGTCTTCCTTGTCGCCGGGCTGCTCGCCGACCAGCATGATGTTTGCCGACTTCGGACCTTCGCCGAACACGGTCTGGGTCGCGTCCTTGTAGAGATGGCAGGCGCGGCAATGCGCGGCTTCCTCGCGCAGCGCTTCGAGATTGTCGACTGCGGATTTGCGTTTCATCGGAGCCTCCGGCCAAGGGGGGACCCGCCCGCCGGTCCAGCGTTCGGCGTCGGCGAGCAGAGGTTCAAGTATCGAGGCTTCCGACAGGTTCCTGCGGCGCTGCTTCGGCGCCTCGGGCATGATCAGGTGGTTCGGCCGAAAGTGGCGGCGCCAGGTTTCCTCCAATCGGTTTGGGGCGGGCATCTCGGTCTGGCGGATTCCCGGCGTGAACGAGATCGCGTGGCCGTCCCAGTGGGCGCAAATGTCCGGTGTGAGAATCGACCAGGGCATGTCGGCGTAGCGGCGCGCGAAGAAGGGAGCGGCGAATTCGACGATGTGATGCTCCGGCACGAACCAGGCCGCGTAATGTGCCTTGTGCTCACGTCCGATCTCGCGGAAGCGAATGACGTCGCGCATCCGCTGCACGTCACGTTTCACGTTGCCGGCCATCGCTGTCGCCTGAGCGACGTCGGGATCCGTCCTGATCTCGAGCAGATCATGGTCGCTCCGCAACCGCCACAGCAGGCGATAGAGCAGCGCAAAGCGTTCATCGTCGCGGTGCAGAGCCGCGACGCGGGCGAGCTCGATGAAATTGGCCGGCACGCTGAAGGTGCTGTCGGTTTCAGTCGGCGGAAAGCTTGACGCTTCGCATAGTCCGGCCGCTACGCTGTCTTTCGCACGGCCCTGCACGTTCCACGTCACGTCGGCCGGCGCAATCTGATGCAGCGTGAGTGCGCGTGCGGCTTTGCGCCAGCTCTCGAAATCGGTCTCGCTGTCGAGGGTGATGAGGTACATGGCACTTGAATCCTCTTGATTTCGCTCATGAATCTGATTGAGCACCAATTCGATTGACTCTTCGGGGCCCGTTAGCTTTATATTAGAACATATCATGAACAAATGAGCCAGCCGCTGGTTCTTCTTTTGAAGACCACGGCACCAATTCCTGAGGAGCGGCGAGCATGAGCGGCGCACGTGGAAGCGCGCTTGCGACCTTGCGCGGCCAGATCGAGCGCATCGAGACGGCGGAGGTCGTGCATCAATACGATCGCGTCGCACTCGGCCACAGCGAGGTCGATACCGCGCTGAAGGGCGGGCTCGCGCGCGCGGCGATCCACGAGGTGTTTTGCGCTGGGCCTCAAGGCGCGGCGGCAACGGGGTTTGTCATGGGCCTCGCAGGGCGCGTGACGGCACGCAAGCCGCTACTGTGGGTGCGGCAGGATTTTTCGGACATCGAAACAGGCGCGCTGTCGATGAACGGGCTCGCCGAGCTCGGCCTCGATCCGCGCCGCGTGGTGATGGTGCGCGCTGCCGATGTCGAGAGTGCATTGCGAACCTCGGCCGATGCGCTCGCCTGCGATGCGCTGGGCGCCGTCGTGCTCGAGCTCTGGGGCGAGACCAGGCAGTTCGATCTGGTGGCGAGCCGCAAGCTGACGCTGGCCGCGCAATCTTCCGGCGTCACCGGCCTTTTGCTGCGCATGGCGGCGCAGCCTTTGCCCTCGACCGCGGAGACACGATGGATGCTGCGCGCGGCGCATTCGCCGCCAGGGTCAGCGTGGGAAGCCTGGGGCGCGCCGCGCTTCGATGCCGAGCTGTTGCGCAATCGTCATGGCCCGTGTGGCCGGTGGATCATGGAATGGAAATGTGATGAGTGCCAGTTCAGTGAGCCGTCGACGTATTCTCAGCCTGTGGCTGCCGCGCCTGCCTATCGACCGGATCCAGCGGTTCCTTGGCAGCGCCGGGCTGGGTAAACCCCCTCATCCGAGCATCGTCGTCATCAAGGACAACAATGCGCTGGTGATCCATGTGCTGGACGAGGCCGCCGAGCGGCTCGGCCTGTATATCGGCCAGCCGCTGGCGAATGCGCGGGCGATGTGTCCGGATTTGCGGGTGTTCGACGCCGATGTCGTGGCGGATGCGAAGACGCTCAGCGACATCGCCGACTGGTGCGACCGCTTCACGCCGCTGGTGGCGCTCGACCCGCCGCACGGGCTGTTCCTCGATATCACCGGCTGCGCGCATCTGTTCGGCAGCGAGGCGGCGCTGCTCAAGACGCTGATTCGTGCGCTCGCGCGTCAGGGCTTCGCCGTCGGTGCGGCGATCGCCGGGACCTCAGTTTGTGCGCGTACGCTGACGCGGCAGGCATCTAGCAGCATCGTTGCCGATGGCGGGGAGGCGGCGGCGATCGAGCGATTTCCGGTGTCCGCGCTCGGCGCGGGCGAGGCTATCACCACCGGCCTGCGCCGTGCCGGCCTGAAGACCATCGGCGACGTCGCCGCGCGCGCGCCAAGCGAGATCACGGCGCGGTTCGGCGCGCGGTTCTCCACACTGCTCGCGCATGCGCTGGGGCAGGGCGATGCGCCGATCAATCCGCGCAAGCCGCTGCCCGATTACATCGTGGAGAAGCGCTTCGCCGAGCCGATCGCGACCGACACCATGATCGCGATGACGCTGTCGCGGCTCGCTGACACGTTGATTGCCTCCATGGAGAAACAGGGCAAAGGCGCGCGCCGGCTCGAGGCGGCGTTCTTCCGCACCGACGGCGTGGTGCGCATGATCATGGTCGAGACCGGACGCCCGGTGACGCGAAGCGCGGTGATCGACCGTCTGTTCCGCGAACGCCTCGATGCGCTCGCCGATCCCCTCGATCCCGGCTTCGGCTTCGACATGGTGCGCCTGTCGGCGAGCCGCACCGAGATCGTGGTGCAGGAGCAGCGCGATCTCGACGCCCATGTCCACGACAATGACGAGCTTGCCGCGTTGATCGATCGCATCGCCGCCCGCATCGGCGGAAAGCGCGTCGTCGTGCACCTGCCGCAGGATACGCATATCCCCGAATGTGCGGCGATGGCCGCGCCGGCGCAGCATCATCTCGCTGCCGCCATGCAGGCCGAATGGCCCGCACGTGTCGAGAGCGAGCCGCCGCTGCGCCCCTTGCGGCTGTTCGACAAGCCGGAGCCGGTCACCGTGCCGTTTGCGACCGTGCCCGACGGACCGCCGCATCAATTCACCTGGCGTCGCGCAAAACATGCGGTGGTGCGGGTGGAAGGGCCCGAGCGCATCGCGATGGAATGGTGGCGGCAGGACGGCAAGCAGCTGACGCGGGATTATTTCCGTATCGAGGATGCCGAGGGTCTGCGCTTCTGGATCTTTCGCGACGGTCTCTACGAGGGCGAGGTGTTCGACGCCGACGGCAAGCCCGCTCCGCCCAACTGGTATGTGCACGGTCTCTTCGCATGACTACGCCCGCTTATGCCGAGATCGGCATCACCACGAATTTCTCCTTCCTGCGTGGCGGTTCGGATCCGCGCGCCTATGTGCATCAGGCGAGCAAGCTCGGCCTTGCCGCGATCGGCATCGCCGATCACAACACGCTGGCCGGCGTGGTGCGCGCCTGGAATGAGCTCGACAACGACAAGGTGCTGCACAAACCGAAACTGCTGATCGGCGCGCGCATCGTCTTCGTCGACGGCACCCCCGACATTTTTGTCTATCCGCGCGACCGTGCGGCCTATGGCCGGCTCTGTCAGCTTCTCACCAGGGGCAAGCGCGGCGACGACATCACGCGGATCGAGAAGGGCGAGTGCCGTCTCACCTTCGCCGATCTTCTGGAGTTTTCGCAAGGCCAGCTCCTGATCCTGACGCTGCCGCATCGCTTCGAGCCGGCGCAGGCGCTGGATGTCCTCGCAAAGCTTAAAGACAGCCGCGCCGAAGGCGTATGGCTGGCGGCGAGCCTTATCTATCGCGGTGATGACCGGCGCCGCCTGGCGCTGATCGATGATCTCGCGATGAAGGCAAAGGTGCCGCTGCTCGCAACCAACGAGGTGCTTTATCATCATCCCGCGCGCCGTCCGCTGCAGGACGTGCTGACCTGTATCCGGGAAAAGACCACGATCGAGGCGGTCGGGCGGAAGCTGGAAGCCAATGCCGAGCGGTTCCTGAAGACGCCGCGGGAGATGGCGCGGCTGTTCCGCGATTTTCCTGAAGCGATCGCGGAGACCATGCGCTTTGCGGACAGAATCGATTTCTCGCTCGACCAGCTCAAATACCAATATCCTGATGAGCCGGTGCCGCCGGGAAAGACCGCGCAGGGGCATCTGGAGGATCTGACCTGGGCGGGCGTCGACAAATATTTCGACGGCAAGATCGACGACAAGTTGCGCGCGACCTTGGAGAAGGAACTCGCGCTGATCGCCGAGCTGAAATACGCGCATTACTTCCTCACCGTGCATGACATCGTGCACTATGCGCGCAGCCAGAACATTTTGTGTCAGGGGCGGGGATCGGCGGCGAATTCGGCCGTGTGCTACGTGCTCGGCATCACCTCGGTCGATCCGACCAAGGTCGATCTGTTGTTCGAGCGCTTCATCTCCAAGGAGCGGCTGGAGCCGCCCGACATCGACGTCGATTTCGAGCATTCACGCCGCGAGGAGGTGATGCAATATGTCTATCGCCGTTACGGCCGTCACCGCGCCGCGATCATCGCCACCGTCATCCACTACCGTCCGCGCAGCGCCATCCGCGACGTCGGCAAGGCGCTGGGCCTGACCGAGGACGTCACCGCCGCGCTCGCCGATACGGTGTGGGGCAGCTGGGGCAAAGGCCTCAACGACATGCAGGTCAGGCAGGCCGGCCTCGATCCCAACAATCCCATGATCAACCTCGCGGTCGAGCTTGCGACCGAGCTGATCGAATTCCCGCGCCATCTCTCCCAGCATGTCGGCGGCTATGTGCTGACGCAGGACCGGCTCGACACCTATGTGCCGATCGGCAATGCCGCGATGGATGACCGCACCTTCATCGAATGGGACAAGGACGACGTCGATGCGCTTCATATGATGAAGGTCGACGTGCTCGCGCTGGGCATGCTGACCTGCATCCGGAAATGTTTCGACTTGATCGATCAGCACAAGGGTAAGCGCTGGGTGCTGGCGAGCGTCCCGCAGGACGATCCCAAGGTTTACGACATGCTGTGCGATGGGGAATCGCTCGGCGTGTTCCAGGTCGAGAGCCGCGCGCAGATGAACATGCTGCCGCGCCTGAAGCCGCGGACTTTCTACGACCTCGTCATCGAGGTCGCGATCGTGCGGCCGGGTCCGATCCAGGGCGATATGGTGCATCCTTACTTGCGGCGGCGGAACGGTCTGGAGGAGGTTCGTTATCCCTCGCCAGCGCCCGAGCATGGCCCCGCGGACGAGCTCTACAAGGTGCTGCACAAGACGAAAGGCGTGCCCCTGTTCCAGGAGCAGGCGATGCGGATTGCGATCGAAGCCGCCAAATTCACCTCCGAGGAGGCCAACGGCCTGCGCCGTTCGATGGCGACCTTCCGCAATGTCGGCACGATCGGCCAATACGAGGAGAAGCTGATCGGCAACATGGTGGCGCGCGGCTACGATGCCAACTTTGCCAGAAGCTGCTTTGACCAGATCAAGGGCTTTGGCTCCTATGGCTTTCCGGAGAGCCATGCCGCGAGCTTTGCACAGCTGGTCTACATTTCTTCGTGGCTGAAGCACTACCATCCCGACGCCTTCTGCTGCGGTCTGTTGAACTCGCAGCCGATGGGCTTTTATGCGCCGGCGCAGATCGTCGGCGATGCCCGCAAGAACGGCGTCGAGGTCCGCGACATCGACGTGTCCTACAGCTTTGCGCAAAACACGCTGGAGGAGGGGAGCGGCAAATTCTGCGCCGTGCGCCTGGGCTTCCGCCAGATCGATGGCTTCCACTGGCTGGACGAGGATGAGGAGAGACTGAAACGCTCTCAGCTGTCATTCAGAGACTTACCTGAAGAACTTCCCGTGATTGGGCCGGTCTTGCCGCAGGCTCCGTTCACCTCTCCCCAACGGGGAGAGGTCGATTTGCGAAGCAAATCGGGTGAGGGGGCTCAGGTCCCTCGAGAGACCGTACTCCTCACCCGCGCCTTCGGCGCGACCTCTCCCTATGGGAGAGGTGTAGCACCGCCGATGCCTCAGCTAGACTGGGCCGACCGCATTGTCGCCGCCCGCACCCGGCGGCCCTTCACTTCGCTCGAGGACTTTGCCCGCGATACCGGCCTGCCCAAGCGCGCGCTGATCTTGCTGGCGGATGCCGACGCGTTCCGCTCGCTCGGGCTCGACCGCCGCGAGGCGCTGTGGCAGGTGCGGCGGCTGCCCGACGACGTGCCGCTGCCGCTGTTCGAGGCGGCGACCGCGCGCGAGCAGCCGGATGAGCATGCGAAGCCACTGCCGCTGATGCCGCGCGCCGAGCAGGTGGTCGCGGACTACCAGACCATCCGGCTCTCGCTGAAGGGCCATCCGATGGAATTCTTGCGCGAGATGTTTTCGCGCGAGCGGGTGGTGGCTTGCAAGGCCATCAGCCATGAGAACGAGCGGCGCCGCGTCCGCTGCGCTGGTGTGGTTCTGGTGCGGCAACGACCGGGCAGCGCCAGCGGCGTCGTGTTCATGACGCTGGAGGACGAAACCGGCATCGCCAATGTCGTGGTGTGGCCCAAGATCATGGAGCAGTACCGGAAAGAAGTGATGGGCGCGCGCCTCATCCTGGTCGAAGGCTATATCCAGAGCAGCCCCGAGAAGGTGACACATCTCATTGCCCAGCGCATGGTCGATCGCTCGCACGATCTGGTCGGCCTCGCGGGCGATGCCCTGGGCCGCAAGCATCCGGTGCCGGCAGGCGCCACATTGGTCGAGCCGCTCAACGAAGACCCCCGCGCGCTCGCAGACATGCCAGCGCAAAAAATCCGCCACCCCCGCAACGTCCGCATCCTGCCGCCGTCGCGGGATTTTCATTGAAGCTGTGCGTCTCCAGCTCAGCTGCCGTAGGGTGGGCAAAGGCGCGTGAGCGCCGTGCCCACCATTCGCGAAAGCCGTGGGCACGCTTCCGCCTTCGCTCTTCGAGCTACGGCGGACAAGTCGCTTTGCCCACCCTACGCCTGAGCTAACGATCTAGAAATTCACCCGGTTCGAGATCGCGCCGTCCACGACGAGATTCGATCCCGTGGTGAACCCCGACACAGGGCTCGCCAGAAACACCGCCGCGCTGGCAATGTCCTGCGGCGTTGCCATGCGGCCGGTTGGGTTGCGCTTCATCGCGTCGTTGTAACGCTCGGGCATGTTCTTCTCGATCATCTCCCAGACGCCGCCCTTGAAATAGACGGTGCCGGGTGACACGACATTCACGCGGATCTTCTTCTTGGCGTATTGCCGCGCCAATCCCTTGGCCATGTGGATCAGCGCGGCCTTGATCGGGCCGTAGGAGCTGGCCGTGTCGGCCTGCGCTGCCGAGATCGATGAGATGATGACGAAGGCCGCATCGCCGTCTCTCGCGCCGCTCGTTTCGAGGAAGGGCCGGGCGGCATCGAACGCATGCACGGCGCCGAGCAGGTCGAGCTGGAAATTCTGCTGCCAGGATGCGGCGTCGTGGCCTTGCGCCATCGCGCCGGCATTGGAGAACAGCATGTCGATGCCGCCGAGCTCCTTTGCCGCGCCCTCGATCCAGGATTTCAGCGCTGCGCCGTCGATGATGTCGACCGGGCTGCCGGTGGCTTTGACGCCGCTCGCCTTCAATTCGGTGACGGTGGTGGCAACTTGATCGGCATTGCGCGCACACACCGCGACATTGGCACCTTCACCGGCCAGCGTCGCCGCAATCGCCCGTCCAATGCCGCGTGTGCCGCCGAGCACAATGGCGTTCTTTCCTTTGAGACCGAAATCCATTGTTTGGTTTTCCTTGTTGTTGTGCCGCAAGCATAGCCGTTTCTCGAATTGCCCAGAAGCCTCCACATCGTCATTGCGAGCGCAGCGAAGCAATCCAGGAATGCATCCGCGGAAACGGTCTGGATTGCTTCGTCGCAAGAGCTCCTCGCAATGACGTGGAGAGAGGCGCAGCTTGTTGAGCGATCTCGTGCCTCATCCTCAATTGCCGTTGGGTGGGCAAAGACGCGTGAGCGCCGTGCCCACCATTCCTCAACTTGTACAAAAGTCGTGGGCACGCTTCGCTTTGCCCACCCTACAAAAGCTCGTAACAAATTCTTCCCCTCACTCCGGTGCCGCTCCGACCGGTGGGCCGCCGGGCGGGCGGTGCAGGAAGGTCAGCGAGGCGTAGGCGCCGACCCATGAGCCGATCGCGGCGAAGGCGACGTAAAAGGCGTTCTCGGTGTAGCTGATCACGGCGTAGGAGGACAGCATGTACCAGACCGCGCTCCAGGTCGCGGCCGGCACGCGCTTGCGCGCGACGACGGCCGAGGTGAACATCACATAGACCGCGTCGGTGGCCGCCGTTGCGACGAATACGGCGCCCGCGGTGAGGGGATCGATGGCGGCCATTGCAATCCTTTCTCTGAACGTGGGATGGTCGGGAAAACTAAAGCGAGAGAAGCGGCCATGCAAAGCCCCGCCGATATTCTCAAGGGCATCTGGACCTCCGCCGGCGGCGATCAGGCTGCGCTCGAACGCGTGCGGCTGACGGGCGAGGAGCCGCAGATTCCGTCCTCATTCCGTGTTGCCGTCGCCGGACAGACGACGATAGCTGCCGCCGGGCTCGCGGCCGCCGAGATCTGGCGGCTGCGCAGCGGCAAGACGCAGGACGTCCATGTCGACATGCGCCACGCCGTCGCCGAGTGCCGCTCCGAACGCTATCTCCGCCTTGACGACAAGCCGCCGCCGCCGGCCTGGGACGCCATCGCCGGTGTCTACAGGACCGGAGACAACCGCTTCGTGCGCTGTCACACCAACTTTCCGCATCACCGCGATGCCGTCTGCAAGGTGCTCGGCTGCAAGGCCGAGCGCGACGAGGTGCAGGCGGCGCTGATGCATTGGAAGGGAGAAGATTTCGAGACTGCGGCCTACGCTGCGGGCGGCGTCGTTGCCCTGATGCGCAGCTACGACGAATGGTCCGCGCTGCCGCAGGCGCGTGCGCTGGCGCAATTGCCGCTGATCTCGATCGAGAAGATCGGCGAAGCCGCGCCAAAGCCGTGGCCCCAAGGATCATCGAAGGGATCATCGAACAACGATCGTCCACTCTCGGGGCTTCGCGTGCTCGATCTCTCCCGCGTCATCGCAGGTCCCGTCGCCGGCCGCACGCTCGCTGCGCATGGCGCGGACGTGCTGCTGGTGTCGGGACCGGAACTGCCCGCCATTGACTGGCTCACCATCGACACCGGTCGCGGCAAGCTCACCACCTTCATCGAGTTGAAGAGCGAGACGGGCAGGGCACAATTGCGCGAGCTGCTAGAGGATGCCGACATCTTCTCGCAAGGCTATCGCCCGCGTGCGCTTGCCGCCCTCGGTTTTTCGCCGGAGGATGCCGCGAAGATCAATCCCGGCATCGTCTATGTGACGCTGTCGGCCTACGGCCACACCGGCCCCTGGGCCGAGCGGCGCGGCTTCGATTCCCTGGTGCAGACCACGAGCGGATTCAACCACGCCGAGGGGCGTGCTGCCGGCCTCGAGGGTCCCAAGGAATTGCCGGCGCAGATGCTCGACCACGCCACCGGCTATCTGATGGCGTTCGGCGCGATGATGGCCAAGGCGCGTCAGGCGCGCGCCGGCGGCAGCTGGCACGTGCGCGTGTCGCTGGCGCAGACCGGACGCTGGCTGTGGAATCTCGGCAGGCTCGACGGCGGGCTGAATACCCCGGATCTTACGGGGGCGGCCGTACATACTGCGTTCATCGAGAGCATGCCATCTGGCTTCGGCATGTTGAAGGCGGTGCGCCATTCGGCGCTGCTGTCGACGACGCCGGCGCAATGGAGCCGTCCGGCGATGCCGCTCGGCAGTCATCCGGCACAGTGGCCGGTGCCAAGCTGACACGAAGCTGACATGTCGCAAAATTTTAACGTCGACCGCGAGGCGTCCTGCGTTTTTTAGGTTGTTTGAAATCAGAATTCGGCACTATTAGCGCGACCGATGAGGCAGTCATTTGCCGAGATCGTCGCAGACACGACCGGGCTAAATGGTAGTTGAAAATACCAAGCGATTGCAGGTGTTTACAAAACAACGGATGATCACGTCCGTAGTTTTACTGGCTCTTGCCGGTGTCGGCGCCGGTGTCTACGGCTTCCTCACTTCGGGGCCCAAGGAAAAGAAGCACTCCGAGATCTCCAGCCAGTCGCGCAGGAATGCGCAGAACTTCACGCCGACGCCGTCCGAATGGGCGACGCTGACGATCGAGCCGGTCAAGGCCAGGAGCTTCCGCGCCGAGTATGTCACCGAGGGCAAGGTCGCCGTCGATGAGGACCGCTCGACGCCGGTGTTCTCGCCCTATGCGGGCCGCGTCACCAAGCTGCTGGCCAAGCCGGGCGAGACGCTGAAGCAGGGTCAACCGCTGTTCACGATCGAGGCCGCCGACACGGTGCAGGCCCAGAATGATTTCATCGCGGCGATGACCGCGCAGAACAAGGCCAAGTCGGCGCTCGAGCTTTCCGACATCCAGTTCAAGCGCGCCAAGGACCTCTATGAGGGCCATGCCATTCCGCTCAAGGATTATCAGCAGGCGGAAGCGACCCAGGTTCAGGCGCGAAACGACATGCGCTCCTCGGGGACCGCGCTGGAAGCCGCGCGCAACAAGCTGCGCATCCTCGGCTTC
Source organism: Bradyrhizobium sp. 138 (assembly GCF_023074075.1). GTDB lineage: Bacteria > Pseudomonadota > Alphaproteobacteria > Rhizobiales > Xanthobacteraceae > Bradyrhizobium. The sequence goes on from NZ_JADPKT010000087.1 coordinate 43,147, forward strand.
ACCGACGAGACCATCAAGGCGTTCCAGGACAAGGGCGTCATCGATCGGGAGATCACGATCTATTCGCCGATATCAGGCACGGTCGTGCAGCGCAAGATCGGCCCAGGCCAGTACGTCAATTCCGGTGCCAGCGATCCGGTCTTCGTGATCGGCGACCTCTCGACGGTCTGGCTCACCGCGTTCGTGCGCGAAAGCGATGCCGCGGCGATCTGCATCGGTCAGGACATCACCGTCAACGTGATGGCGCTGCCGGGTCGGCCGTTGACGGCCAAAATCAATTACGTCGCCGCTGCGATTGATCCCAACTCCCGCCGCCTGCTGGTTCGCGCCACCATCGACAACAAGGATGGCCTGCTCAAGCCGGAGATGTTCGCCAACGTCACGATCTACTCGGCCGGTGACCGTGCCGCGCCGGCGGTGCCGAAACAGGCGTTGATCTATGAAGCCGACAAGGTCCGGATCTGGGTCGCGCGCGAGGACAAATCGGTCGAGCTGCGCCAGATCAAGATCGGCCTCATCAACGGCAATCTCGTCGAGGTCACCAGCAATCTGAAACCCGGCGAGCAGATCGTCACCAAAGGCAGCCTGTTCATCGACCGCGCGGCGTCCGGCAGCTGATCGACGACCCAAGAAAATTGAAGACCTGAATGGATCGTCTCGTCGCTCTTGCCGTCAACCGGCGCTTCCTGATGGTCGGCATGTTCGTCGCTGTCTTGATCGGCGGCCTGATCGCGTTCAACCAGCTCAACATCGAAGCCTATCCCGATCCGACCCCGCCAATGGTCGACATCGTGACGCAGAGCCCGGGGCTGTCGGCGGAAGAGATCGAGCGCTACATCACGATCCCGATCGAGACCCAGGTTGCGGGCCTGAAGAACATCACGACCATCCGCACCATCTCGCTCTACGGTCTCTCCGACGTCAAAATTCAATTCTCCTTCGCCTACACCTATGATGAGGCGTTGCAGCAGGTGCTGAACCGGCTGGCGCAGCTTGCGCCGCTGCCGGGCAACGTGCAGCCGCAGATCTCGCCACTCAGCCCGATCGGCGAGATTTTCCGCTACCGTCTCGTCGGACCGCCGAACTACAGCGTGCTCGATCTCAAGACCATTCAGGACTGGATCCTGCAGCGCCGCTTTCGCGCCGTGCCGGGAGTCATCGACGTCACCGGGTGGGGTGGCAAGAGCAAGACCTATGAGATCCAGGTCGACTTCAACAAGCTGGTCGCCAACGGTCTGACGCTGCCGCAATTGCTCCAGGCGGTCGGCAATTCGAACGTCAATGTCGGCGGCAACACCGTCGATATCGGCCAGCAATCGGCCGTCGTGCGTGGCGTCGGCCTGATCCGGTCGATCGACGATCTCGCCAATACCATGGTGGCGCAGACAGGCGGCAATCCGGTGCTGGTCAAGGACGTCGCCACCGTCACCGTGGGCCAGAAGCCACGCCTCGGCATTGCCGGCCTCGACGAGGCCGACGACATCGTGCAGGGCATCGTCCTGATGCGCCGCGGCGAACAGAGCTCGCCGACCATCAAGCGGGTTCACCAGCTCGTTCAAACCATCAACGACTCCAGCATCCTGCCGCCCGGCGTGCGCATCGAGCGCATCTACGACCGCGGCGACCTGATCGAGCTCACCACCCACACGGTGCTGCACAACATGGTGGTCGGCATTCTCTTGATCGTGCTGTTGCAGTGGATCTTCCTCGGCGACCTGCGCAGTGCGCTGATCGTCGGCGCCACCATCCCGTTCGCGCTGTTCTTTGCCGTCATCATCCTGGTGCTGCGCGGGGAATCGGCCAATTTGCTGTCGGTCGGCGCGATCGATTTCGGCCTGATCGTCGATGCCACCGTCATCATGGTGGAGGCAATCTTCCGCCGTCTGACGCAGACGACGCCGATGTCGGAATCCGAGCATATGTCCAACGAGACTCTGTTCGGCATGAAGAGCCACGCCATCCTCAGCGCGGCCGCCGACGTCTCGCGCTCGATCTTCTTCGCCGCGGCGATCATCATCGCGGCCTTCCTGCCGCTGTTCACGCTGTCGGGTGTCGAGGGCAACATCTTCGGACCGATGGCGCGCACCTATGCCTATGCGCTGGCCGGCGGCCTGCTGGCGACATTCACCGTGACGCCGGCGCTGTCTGCGATCATCTTGCCGGCGCATGTCCATGAGACTGAGACCAAGGTGATGCTGATCCTGCACCGGCTGTACATGCCCGTGCTGAATTGGGCGGTGGCCAACCGCAACATCGTGCTCGGTGGTGCGGTCGGCCTCGTGCTGATGACGGTCGCGCTCGGCCGGCTGCTCGGGCTCGAATTCCTGCCGAAGCTGGAAGAGGGCAATCTCTGGATTCGCGCCACGCTGCCACCGACCATCTCGCTCCAGGAAGGTAACTCCTACGTCAACGAGATGCGCAAGGTGATCCGGGCCAGGCCGGAGGTCGAGTCCGTCGTGTCGCAGCACGGCCGTCCCGACGACGGCACCGACGCCGCCGGCTTCTTCAACGCCGAGTTCTTCGCGCCGCTCAAGCCGGTGAGCCAGTGGCCGGGCACGCGCGACAAGGAAGAGCTGACCGCGGAGCTGCTCAAGCAGCTCGACGATCGCTTTCCCGGCGTCGAGTTCAACTTCTCGCAATATCTGCAGGACAACGTCTCCGAGGCCGTCTCCGGCGTGAAGGGCGAGAACTCGATCAAGCTGTTCGGCAGCGACCTCCAGGCGCTGACCGACACCGCCAACAAGATCAAATCGGTGCTGGCCACCGTGCAGGGCGTCACCGATCTTGCAGTGTTCACCTCGCTCGGGCAGCCGACCGTCCAGATCGATATCGATCGCGCCAAGGCCGCGCGCTACGGTCTTGCGCCGGGCGACATCAACGCCACGATCAAGGTCGCGATCGGCGGTGACACCGCCGGCGATCTCTACGAGCCGGGCAGCGACCGTCACTTCCCGATCATCGTCCGCCTCGCGCCGGAATACCGCAGGAGCGCGGAGGCGATCCAGAACTTGCGGATCGGCGCGCCCGGGCCGAACGGCACCGTCACGCAAATCCCCCTGAGCGAGGTCGCCAACATCAGCCTCGTTTCCGGCGCCGCCTACATCTATCGCGAGCAGCAGGAACGCTATCTGCCGATCAAGTTCTCGGTGCGCGAGCGCGACCTCGGCAGTGCGATCCGCGAGGCGCAGCAGAAGATCGCCCAGCAGGTGCAATTGCCGCCCGGCTCGCACATGGACTGGGTCGGCGAGTTCGGCAATCTCCAGGACGCGATCCGGCGGTTGTCGATCGTGGTGCCGATCTCGCTGGCGCTGATCGGCGTGCTGCTCTGGTTCAATTTCGGCTCGATGACCGACACGTTGCTGGCGATGAGCGTGATCCCGATGGCGATCTTCGGCGGCGTGCTTGGTCTGTTGATCTCAGGCACCGCGTTCAGCGTCTCCGCAGCGATCGGCTTCATCGCGCTGTTCGGCATCGCCGTGATGGACGGCATCATCATCCTGTCGCAGTTCAACCAGCTCATCGAAGAGGGCATGGACCGCATGAGCGCGGTGGTGCGCACCGGTGAGCTGCAGCTCCGGCCGGTGCTGATGACGTGCGTCGTCGCCGGCGTCGGCCTTCTGCCAGCGGCGCTGTCGGAGGGCATCGGCTCGCAGGTGCAGAAGCCGCTTGCGGTCGTCGTCGTCACCGGCATGATGCTGGCGCCGGTCGTGATCCTCGTGACCTTGCCGGTGCTGATCTCCTTCTTCTCGCGCCGCGCGCGCTGACCGTCAGAATCCGTAAAGCCGCGCCGGATTGTCGACCAGGATCTTCTTGCGCACGCTCGCGTCCGGCGCCCATACCGGAAGCTGATTGAGCAAGCGCCCGTCATCGATCTGGTAGAGCGGCGCGACGTCGGTTGCCTTGCGTCCCTCGACGCGGCTCGAATCCGGATGCGGCCAGTCGGTGCCCCAGACGATGCGATCCGGGTTGGCCGCGATCAGCGCCTGCGCGAACGGCACCATGTCCTGATAATCCGGCGCGAGCTTCGAGGACCGGTAGGCGCCCGAAATCTTGACATAAGCCTTGCCGGACTTCACCAGCGCGACGAGATCGGAGAAGCCCGGCTGCTCCAGGCCCCGCTCAGCTTCGAGGCCGCCGAAATGGTCGAACACGACGGGCACCGGCGCGGTCTCGACCAAGTCCTTGACCGCCGAGATCATGGCAAGCGTGGTGTAGAGCTGCACGTGCCAGCCGCGCGCCTTCATGCGCTCGACTGCGGCGGCGAAGCGCGGTCGTCCGACATTGGGATCATTGACGCCGCCGGTCGCGAGATTGAGGCGGATGCCGCGGAAACCGTCCTGATGCATTGTGTCGAGCGCACTCTCCGGCGTCTTGTCGTCGATCACGGCGACGCCGCGCGCGGTCGCGCCGCGCGCCTTCATGCCGAACAGAGTGGAGGAATTGTCGGTGCCGTAGACGCTGGGGGTGACGATCACCACGCGCTCGACACGCAGCGCCTTGTGCAGTGCGGCCATCTCCTCCGGCGAAGCCGGCTCCGGCGTATAGACGCGTCCCGCGAAGAACGGAAACTTTTCGACGTCGCCATGAATGTGGGTGTGGCAGTCGCAGGCATGCGCCGGGACGTCGAAATTGATCGGCGTCGCGGGCTGCGCCGCGCGGGCATGGGCTTTGCTGGTCATGGCGACTCCGGCCGCAAGGGAGGCAAGCAGGACGCTGCGTCGGTTGAGCACGATTTCTCTCCCTGTTTTTGTTTGTTGTGGCCGGGACAGTATCACATCAGCCCGGCAGCCGCTCAGCCTCGTTGCATAGCTGCTCGACGAGATCGGCAAGCAGGCGTGAGCCGTCAACGCGCACGACCGGGCAGGGCAGGCCCGCGAGCCACGCTTCATGCTTGGCGAGATTGCGTCCTTCGCGATCCCCGGCTTCGTAGTGGGAGGCCCAATCGACAAAGGACTCGGTCTCATCGTGGCGCCAGCCGCCCGGCGCGACGGCGTCGGCGCCGAAATGAGCGGCCTCGCGGGCACGTAATCGCTTCATCCGGAGCTCGCGCGGCGCAGTCACGAAGACGACGAGATCGAAATACGCGACGAGCTCCTCGCCCCAGCCGGTGACGGATCCGCTCAGCACCCAATCCAGACGCGGCAGGAACATCTCGTGCATCAGGCGCAGACGCTCGGATGGCGGGCGCGTCGTCCGGTAGGGCGGCGCGGTCGGCAGCCAGAAATAGTCGTCGCTGTCGTGATGTGGCAGCGCAAGCCGGCCCGAAAGCGCCCGGCCGAGCGTCGTCACGCCGGCGCCGGAGGCCCCCATCAGATGGATGCGGCGGCTTTTCATGTTCACATCCTGAGACCGGCTGAACCGGCTGTGCGACCGGTAACAGCGATTGCGACGTTTCGGGCGACGTGCGGCGCGCTCCCTCAGGCAGCGCGGCGGCGCTTTGACGTCCGTCCGCTTGTCGCCGGTTGGGCCGACAATGTCAGCCCCAACGCTCCGACGATGCGCATGACCGTGCCGAACTCCGGATTTCCCGTCTCGCCAAGGGCCTTGTACAGGCTCTCGCGGTTCAAGCCGGCTTTCTTCGCGATCGCGCTCATGCCGCGCGCACGCGCGACGAGCCCAAGCGCGTCACGAACGAAATCGGCATCTCCGGTCTCCAATGCAGCCGCAATATAGATGGCTTGCCGCTCCTCGGTGTTGAGATAGTCGGCAGCGTCAGAGCGCGTCGTCGTGGACGCCGTTTTCATCGTTGTTTTTGGCGCCTTTGGCATCACAATGTCTCCGCTAGTTGCTGGGCTAGCTTGATGTCTTGTCGCTGCGTGCGCTTGTCGCCGCCACATAGCAGGATCACGATCTGCGCGCCGCGCTGCACATAGTAAATCCGGTAGCCGGGACCATAATCGATGCGTATTTCCCGGACGTTGCCGCCAACGCTCTTGTTATCGCCGGGATTTCCCATCTGCATGCGGCGAATGCGGACGGTGATCCGGGCGACCGCATTGGCGTCCTTGAGGCGATTCAGCCACTCCGAAAAATGCTCGGTCTGCCTCACCTCAGTCATGAGGTGTGACTGTAGTCCATGGGCTACAGAATGTCAAAGCGATCTCAGTAGCGCGCCAGGATGGCCGGTGCTGGATGGAGCTGGAAGGCGGTGCGACGCCGAGCGCCTACTGCCCCGATGGCGTGCGCAGGCCGTGCCAGGCGTCGCGGACCTGGTGGTAGTGCACCTCGGGCAGATAGTCCGGCGTGTTCAGGCTCAGTGTCTTGACGTCGAGATGGCCGATGGCGCTGAGCAGCGTGTAGGAGGCGATGACGCGGTCGCGCAGCGCGCCGATCAGGCGGGCCTTGGCCTGGATCAAATCGGCCTGCGAGTTCAGCACGTCCACCGTCGTGCGCTGGCCGCCGGCGGCCTCGCGCTGCACGCCCTGCAGCGCGACGGTCGCGGCTTTCACCTCGGACTCCGAAGCCGACACCGTGATCTTGGCGCCCTCATTGGCAACCCAGGCGCTGACCACCGCCGTGCGCGCCTGGTTGCGCACCTGATCGAGCACGAGCCGGCTCTGCGCCGTGATCTCCTTGGCCTGCCGGGTCTGCGCGGCGGCCTGGCCGCCATCGTAGATCGGCGCGGTGACGTTGGCGACGATCGAGGCCTGGTCCTCGGCGAAGGTGCCGAGCGTCGGGTCGTTGTTGCGGCTCTTGCTGGCGCTGCCCTGGATGGTCGCGCTCGGCAGCAGCGCGCCTTCTGCGATGCGGATGTTGGTGGAGGCGACATCGACATCGAAGCTGGCGGCCATCACCGCGGGATGCTGGCGGATCGCCATCGTCATGGCGTCTTCGCGGCTCTTCGGCAGATAACGGTCGACGACCTCGGCGGGCCGAAGCTGCGACGGTGAATTGCCGATCACTTGCGCATAGACCGCCTGGCTGACGGCAAGCGCAACTTCGGCGGCGTTGAGATCGGCAAGGCCGCGATTGAGGCGCGCCTCGGCCTGCGCGCTGTCGGTCGGCGTGACGTCGCCGGCGTTGAGACGGCGCTGGGTGACCGAGAGCGTCTCGCGCAGGAAGGCGACGTTGGAACGCTGCGCCTCGACCAGCGACTGGTTGGCGAGCACGTTGGTGTAGGCGGTGACCGCGTCGAGCAGGACGCCCTGGCCGACATTGCGCAGCGCCTCGCGGCCCGACTGCACCTGCAGTTCGGCGGCTCGCACGTTGTTGGCGGTGCGGAAGCCGTTGAACAGGGTCTGCGTCACGGTGACGCCGATGATCCATGGCTTCAGGTTGCCGGTCTGGATCGTGTTGTCGGGCAGCAGATTGCGCACCGATTGCAGGCCGGCGCTGAGGCTCGCCACGATCTGCGGCCGGTAACCGGCGAGGGCCTGCGGCACGTTCTCGTCCGTGGCGCGTTGTCGCGCGCGTTCGGCATTGAGCTGCGGATTGGTCTGGTACGCCTTGGCCAGCGCCTCCGGCAGGGCTTCGGCCCAGGCGGCGGAGGGCAGGGCGCTGCAGAGCGCCAGCGTGGTCCAAGTCGCAAGCGCAGGACCCACGCCCGATCGATGCCGCATCGTCACGCGACCAGCTCTGGCGGCACGCCCAATCATCTTATCCCGCAACCCTGGCTGTCCGCCCCCGCCGACGGTGGCCTCTTAACTGTTTAACCAGCCGAGGTCCCGCAGGCAAACTGCCGCGGGGAAAACCTCCATGTAATCCGTGCTTGTTGCAGCTTCGTCACAGGGGGCGCGCGGGAACGCGGCAGAGCCTTACACAAGCCTGACCGTTCGCCGAGATTACCGGTTCTTGTTCACCGGCTTGCGTTTCTCGATGAACGCCGCCATGCCCTCGGAGCGGTCCTCCAGCGCGAAGGTCGAGTGGAACAGGTTGCGCTCGACGCTCATGCCTTCGGCGAGCGTGGTCTCGAAAGCGCGGTTCACGGCTTCCTTGGCCATCGCGGTCGCAGGGCGCGACATCGAGGCGATCTTCTCGGCTGCCGCCATCACTTCGTCCATCAGCTTGTCGGCGGGCACGATGCGGCTGACGAGGCCGGAGCGCTCGGCTTCCGCCGCATCCATCATCCGGCCGGTGAGGCACAGGTCCATCGCCTTGGACTTGCCGATCGCGCGCGTCAGGCGCTGGGTGCCGCCGATGCCGGGAATGGTGCCGAGCGTGATCTCGGGCTGGCCGAACTTTGCGGTGTCGGCGGCGATGATGACATCGCACATCATGGCGAGCTCGCAGCCGCCGCCGAGCGCATAACCGGCAACCGCCGCAATGGTCGGCTTGCGGCAACGCGCGATGCGGTCGCCGCCGATCGCGGCAAAATCTTCCGAGAACATGTCGATGAAGCCCTTCGGCTGCATCTCCTTGATGTCGGCGCCGGCGGCAAAGGCTTTCTCGCTGCCGGTCACGACGATGCAGCCGATGGCGTCATCGGCCTCGAGATCGTCGACGGCAGCTGCGATCTCGCGAAAGACGCCGAAGGAGAGCGCGTTGAGCATCTTCGGCCGGTTCAGCTTGATGATGCCGACCGCACCGATGCTTTCGACGATGATGTGTTCGAACGTGCCCATGCTCCACCCACGCTTTTGATTGGGCGGGCAATGTGCCCGCTGGCGCGGATGGCTTCAAGGGGGCCCGGGACGCAGGACGCGCGGGCCGCGCGTCCTGGCGGAACCGGCAATCAGGCCATGAACATGCGCGCGGCCGAGGCCAGCGTCAGCAGCGTGCCGACGCCGATGAAGATCTTGCCGATTAGCGAGCTCTGGTCCCAGGCCGAACTCTGCTGGCTGCTTGCCATCACCGGTGCCGGCCGGGGCTGCGCCTCGGTTGCGGCGACCACAGTCTTCTGCGCCGGCGGGCTGTTCTCTTGCAAGGCGCGGTCGATGTCGTTGAGCTGATCGGGCGCGACAACTTGGCCGTCGGCAGCCGCGGCATTGGTATTATCGGCCGCGGCCTGGACATTGTCGTTGGCGCGGTCCGTCATCGCGGAGGCCGCAGCCGCGGTCGGCGCATCGGCGGCGAGCTGCGCATTGGCATTGGCAACCGCCGGCGGCATCTGGCTGGAGGCCGGCATGTCATTGTCGGCCTTGTTGTCGGCCTTCGGCTCCTCGGCCTTTGCCGGGACGTCGTTCTTGTCGGCCTTGTCGTCGGATTTCTGCGCCGTCTTGCTGCTGTTGGTGCGGCGCGACTCGTGGCGCCGGTGCTTGCTCGGCTTGGTCGCCTCGGCCTGTTTGCCCGCGCTGTCCGAATTGCCGCCCGTGGCTTGGGCCGGCGCCGCCTGTGCAACGCCGCCGAACAGCACGAAAAGCCCGGCAAGAAGAATCAATGCCGCGCGCCCGCTGGCTTTCATCATGTTGACGATCTCCCCAATTCCGCCCGTCCCGGGAACGAACAGAGACCCGGGGGCGTGACGACAGCGGGGCAGAAAATGGGAATCTTCGGGCTACACCGGGCAAAAACGGGGCAAAGCGGGGTGATGCAGCCGGCCGCCGGGTGCGGGGCGAGCCGATCGGTGTTATGAGCCGTCGCAGACGTTTCCGGCCGTATCGATCGCGAGTTTCCGGCGCGGATCACGATTTCGTGATCGTGAGGGACCCGCGTAACAAATTGAACGAACGGCCGAATTGCATGGTGAGGGGCGCGCGTGCGCGGACGTGAGGACGAATGGACCGGCCTGATGCGGTCGGCCATGGCAGGCGATGATGCGGCGTATCATCGCCTGTTGAGGGCGGTCACGCCGGTGCTGCGCGCCGCGGCGAGGCGTGGCTTGGCGCGGGCCGGGCAACCTCCGGACCAGGCCGAGGATATCGTGCAGGAGATACTGTTGGCGGTGCATCTGAAGCGGCACACTTGGGACAGCGAGGCCCCCTTCGCGCCCTGGCTGTTCGCGATCGCCCGCAACAAGCTGATCGATGCGCTCAGGCGACGCGGCAGACGCGTCTTCGTCAACATTGACGATTTCGCCGAGACGCTGCCGGGCGAGGCACCGCAGGAGACGGCCTCCGCGGGCGAGGTCGCAACCCATCTCAACACGCTGCCGCAGCGCCAGCGCGACGTGCTGCAGTCGATCGCGGTCGAGAGCGCCTCGATCAAGGACACGGCGGCGAAGTTTTCGATGAGCGAAGGCGCGGTGCGGGTCGCACTGCATCGCGGACTTGCAGCACTGACTGCCAAATTGCGGGACCACTAGTCATGGATACCGATCAACTCATTCGCTCGCTCGCGGCCGACAACGCCCATCGGGTGCCGCGCGTCGGCGCCGTGTTGACCATGGCGCTGCTGGTGGCCGCGCCCTTGTCGATCCTGATTTTCGCGACCTTCCTCGGCGTGCGGCCGGACGTGATGAGCGCCATGCGCAACCCGTTCTTCGACATGAAGTTCGCGGTCACGCTGTCGCTTGCGATCCCCGCGATCATCATCAGCCTGCATCTGTCGCGTCCCGAAGCCTTGATGCGCGGCTGGGGCTGGCTGTTGCTGCTTCCGGTCGGTCTGCTTGCGGTTGCGATCGGCAGCGAGGCGATGATGGCGCCGGCCATGCCGATGACGATGCGCATGATGGGCAAGAATTCCAGGGTGTGCCTGTTCGCGATTCCCGCAATGTCGCTGCCGCTGCTCGCGGGCGCACTGTTCGGCCTGCGCCATGGCGCGCCCTCGCGCCCCGCGCTCGCCGGTGCGCTCGCCGGCCTGGTGTCGGCCGGCCTTGCCGCGACGCTCTATGCCTCGCACTGCACCGACGATTCCCCGCTGTTCGTCGCGACCTGGTACACGATCGCGACCGCGCTGGTGACGGCGATCGGAGCGGTGGTGGGATCCAAAGTCCTGCGCTACTAGCGAGCCGGCATCAGGCCGCCGGCGTCGTGCTCTGCATACGGTGGAAGCGCAGCACCTGCTGTGCGGTCGAGCTGCGGAGCGCCTCGTAGGCGTCGCGCAGCGTCAGCATGTCGGTCTGCGAGGCGCCCGAAAGCTTCTCGCGCATGGCGATGATGGCCCGCACGCTCGGCCAGGACATGCCCGCCACCTTGGCGAGGATCATCACGCCCTCGGTACGGCTTTCGATCATCATGGTCTCGGCGGTCTCGACCGCGACGCCCGCGAGCGCGGCGAGGCCTGCATTGGTTTCGTCGAATTTGCCCTGCTCGGCGAACGTGGTGACCTGGAATTCGTTGAGACGGCCGTCCTCGTGCAGCGACTTCACCAGCGCGCGAGCCATCTCGGTTTGCTTCGTCATGGCGGCGGCGCGGATCCGCTGGGCCACTTCCTGAACCACGCTCGACACCTCGTCCACGAGCTCCGGATGCGCGGCTTCGAGCTTCCTGCGCACGCTCGAGGACGCCTTGGCGACCAGCTTCAAATAGTGATGACGCGGCAGGTCCGGCCGCAGGCCGATGCAGGCGGCGAGGTCGTCGTCGCGCTCGGCGCGGGTGACGAGATCGGTGAGGCTTCCCTCGGAGAACTGAGCGCCCGGATTGCTGACGGTCGACTGCACCACGTCCTCGTTGCCGCGCGTCACCAGCACGTCGGTCAGTGCTTCCGACAGCACCCGTCGCAGCGAGATCGCCTTGAGATGCGCCTGGCCCCTCGTGCGCGCAATCTCGATCAAGGTCGTCTCGTCCAGCCGTTCCGATTTCGACAGCACCGGGCCGGAGACCTCGATGACCTCGTCGAGCGCGAGCGTGCGGATGATTTTCGGCGGCGCGGCCGCGATCGGTGCGAGGCGGTCGGCGAGCAGCGCCTTGGCCGAAACCTCGATCTGCTCGATCAGGCACTGGAACACGTCGTCGAACACGCGGATGTGGTCGTCGGAATAATCCACCGCGTTGCCCACGAAGAGATCGGTCACGCGGCGCAGCGTCTCGACCCGGCGCGCGACGGTGCCGTGCGAGAGCGCAGCTTGCAGTTCCTCCAGCAGATTCTCGGATGGCCTTGCGGATCTGGATCTCATTGCCCTGTCCTGGAGCGTTCGGTCCGGCGTCGGCTTCTGTCGCACCGGGAAGAAATGGGTTGGTCAGCTCGTTGCAATGCGGTTGCGCCCTTGCGCCTTGGCGGAATAAAGCGCGCGGTCGGCGCGCGCGAGAAACGTGTCGGCAGTATCAAGGTCGCGCAGCGCCACGACGCCCGCAGAAATGGTCACGTGCATGCCCGGCGAGAATGCGCTCCAGTCGAGATCGGCGACGATGCTGCGCAAGCGCTCCAGCATGCGCAGCGCGGCATCGCCCGACGTGTCCGGCAGCAGCAGCAGGAATTCCTCGCCGCCGTAGCGGCCGAAGCAGTCGGCCGGGCGGATGTTGGCGAAAATGGTGATCGCGAAGGTGCGCAGCACCTCGTCGCCGACGGGATGGCCGTGGGCGTCGTTGATGCGCTTGAACCAGTCGAGATCGATCAGCGCGATCGCGCAAGGCGCCGACGCCTGCCGCGACTTTTCGATCTCGGCGTCGAGACGGCGCATGATGCAGCGGCGATTGTAGGAGCCGGTGAGCTCGTCGAGCTCCGCCAGTTCCTCGATGCGCTGATAGGCGGCCTTCAGTTCGATGCTGCGCCGGTACAGAATCTTGCGCAGGGTGGCGCCGAACAGGCCGAGGAAGGCGCACTGGCCGATCACCAGCACGAAGCAGAGCATCGAGGCGGTTCGCTCCAGGCGAGTCGTAACCGGCAGTCCGATCGGCAGATCCGAGCCGAGGAAGACCAAGGCAAGCCCGCAGGTGGCAAGGCCCCAGGTGACCATCGCCTGGCTCGACGTCATCCGCAGCGTGCCAAACGCGAAGATCAGAAACAGCACGGCGAGGAACGCAACCCCGACCGTCGGCACTGCGAGCAGGAACAGCAGTTGCAGCGACATATGCGCCGAGATCTGGAAGACGGTGAGATAATGATCCTCGAACCGGTCGCCGAAGCCGGCTTCCGACAGCACGGTGAAGGTGCCGATGATCAGGAGGCCGCCGAGCCAGAACAGCGATGGGACGGCCATGGAGACCGTCCCGCCATAGGCGTAGAGCAGCAGGACCGAGCCGCCCAGCGAGTAGCTCGCCACCTGGCCGATATACATCTGGCGGCGCTGGCGGATCCGGCGCGCCAGGACGTCGGGGGCCGCTGCCTCGGGCGTGAGGACGAGATCCGCGACCTCAGCGGCACTCCTCTCGGGAAAGGACGTCGCGGCCGTGCTCATGGTCCCGCCAATGGTGGATGTCAGCGTAAAAATCTACGTGGCAAGCCTTTAGGTTTGGTATCCTTTTGAAACCGAATCCGAACCGTGCAGCGCGGAACAAGGTGATGGGCCGGCGGAAGAAATTTTACCGGTGATCAGGCATCCGTTGCGATGCGGTCGAGCCAAAGGCGGGCTTGGCGAGACATATGTCGTGCAGGGTTGCTATGGAACCGGATGAGGCCGGGCCGCCTGTGCCGGACAGGCATTCCGCAGGGAAGTATCTCAGTATTATGTTACCGATCTGGATCGTGGTGGCCGATGGCCGTGGGTGGGACAAGAAAAATGCGCGTATGTGGGGTGGATCACACAGGCGCCCGTATGACTGCGGTAGGTTAAACAATTTTGCCCCCCGCGTCGAACCGTCCGCCGTATCGACCCGACCAACTTTGCGAGACGGCCTTTGAGCGTGACACAGGCGGCTTCGGACGAGGTCCTGATCGCCAGGATCGCCCAAGGTGACCGGCTCGCCATGCAGGTGCTGTACGGGCGGCACCATGTCAGGGTCTACAGGTTCGGTCTCAGGCTCGTGCGGGACGAGCAGGCGGCGGAAGACCTCATCAGCGAGGTGTTTCTCGACGTCTGGCGTCAGGCCGGCAAGTTCGAGGGCCGATCCGCCGTTTCCACCTGGCTGCTGGCAATCACCCGATTCAAGGCCCTGTCTGCGCTCCGGCGCAGGAAGGATTTCGAGCTGGACGAAGAGGCCGCCAACGCGATCGAGGATACGTCCGACGATCCGGAAACGGTGGTGCAGAAAAAGGATACCAGTGAGGCGTTGCGGGAGTGTCTGACGGGCCTCTCGCCGGACCACCGGGAAATCGTCGATCTCGTCTACTACCACGAGAAGTCCGTGGAAGAGGTGGCCGAAATCGTCGGAATACCGGAGAACACTGTGAAGACGCGCTTGTTCTATGCGCGCAAGAAACTGGCCGAACTGCTGAAGGCAGCCGGCATTGAGCGAGGCTGGCCATGATGGCATTGAGCAAGAAGATGCTGGAGCAAGAGCCCAGTGAAATTGAACTGCTGCTGCCCTGGCACGCCGCCGGCACGCTGAACGCGCGCGATGCGCGCCGTGTCGAGGAAGCGCTAGCGCGCGATCCCGAGCTTGCCAAGCAATATGCCGCCATCCGCGGCGAGTACGAAGAGACCATCCATCTCAACGAGAGCCTAGGGGCTCCGTCGACGCGCGCGATGCAGAAGCTGTTCGTCGCGATCGACGCCGAGCCGGTGCGGGCGAGCAGCTCGCTGCCGCTGTCGGCGCGCATCTCGACCTTCTTCGCGAGCCTGTCACCGCGCACGCTGGCGTGGTCGGCGAGCCTTGGCGCCGTCGCGCTCGTGCTGCAGGCCGGTGTCATCGGCGCCGTGCTGATGAAGAACCAGCCGGCGACGTTCCAGACCGCTTCGCTCTCGACCAGCGCGCCGATCACACGCGAGCTTGGCAGCACGGCTGCGCCGGCGCGGGCGCTGGTGCGCTTCACGCCCGAGGCGCGCATCGCCGACATCACCGGGCTGCTCGACAGCTACCACGCCTCGATCGTCGACGGGGCCAAGGGCGGCATGTTCCGCCTCCAGTTCGACAAGGCCATGAGCCAGGACGAGCTCGCTTCGCTGCTCGGCAAGATGCAGCGCGAGAAGTTCGTCAACCTCGCCGTCGCGACGCCTTAAGCGCGCGGCCAAGCCGATGACGGGCAAGTCCGAAAGCAGGGTGCGTGCCGGGGCCTACGCTTCATCGGTCGGCGCCGCGCTTCTGATCGCCGCCTGTCTCGGCGTCGAGGTTGCGCAGGCGCAGGCCATCATGCGCACGCCCACGATCAGCGTGCCCTCGCGAACGCCGACCATCTCTCCGAGCATCGCCCCGCGCGTCACCCCCAGTGTTGCGGCCCGTGCGGTCAGTGTCGACCGCGGCCCGCGGACGATGGCGACCATTCCCCACACCACGACGTCGCGCATACGGCCGACGACGCCGGTGCTGCCCTATGCGCGCTATTCGCCGAACCTCTATCCGGCCTGCACCGCACCCTATCGTGATGCTGACGGCGAATGCACAGGGCAGCCGAACGCAGGCGGCGAGGGCACAGGAACATCAGGCAAGAAAAGCGCCGGCAAGGGGCGTGGCAACAACACGCCGGTCGCGGTCACCTCGCGCAGCTTCGCCAACGAGTTCGTCGCCGAGATCGATGGCGCGCTGTCGCCCGGCGATGCCGACGCGCTCGCCCGCCGGCACGGCCTGACGCGCGTCTCCTCGGAGAGTTTCCCGCTGATCGGGGCCACATTCGGTCTGTTCCGCATCACCGATGGCCGGCCCTACGAGACCGTGCGGCGCGAATTCGCGGCCGACGGCAGCGTGCGCTCGGTCCAGCCGAACTTCCGTTACGTGCTCCAGGACCAGAAATCGACGACGCCGAGCGAAGGCGATCCTGCGCAATATGCACTGACAAAACTCCGCCTGCCGCAGGCGCACACGTTGGCGCACGGTGCCAACGTCACGGTTGCCGTGATCGATTCCGGCATCGACGCCAGGCATCCCGAGCTCGCCAATTCCGTCGCCGACAATTTCGATGCGCTCGGCAGCGCCGAGGGGCCGCACATCCACGGCACCGGCATCGCCGGTGCGATCGTGGCGCATGCCAGGCTGATGGGCAGCGCGCCCCAGGCGCGCATCATCGCGATCCGTGCCTTCGGCGGCACCAACGGCGGCGCCGAGAGCTCGTCCTACATCATCCTGCGCTCGCTGAACTACGCCGCCGAGCACGGCGCGCAGATCGTCAATATGAGCTTTGCCGGCCCGAAGGACGCGGTGATCGAGCGCGCCATCGCGGCCACCGCCGCGCGCGGCCTCGTGCTGATTGCGGCCGCCGGCAATGCCGGCGCGAAATCGCCGCCGCTCTATCCGGCCGCCAATCCCAACGTGATCGCGGTCAGTGCGACCGACCAGCAGGACCGGCTGTTCACCGCGTCCAACCGCGGCAATTACATCGCGGTCGCGGCGCCAGGGGTCGACATCTTCCTGCCGGCGCCGGACGGCAAATACCAGATGACGTCGGGAACCTCGTTCTCGGCCGCCTATGTCTCCGGCATCGCGGCGTTGCTGCTCGAGCGCAACTACGCCTTGAAGCCGGAGGCGCTGCGCATGACGCTGGCGAAGACCGCGCGCGATCTCGGCTCCCCCGGGCGTGACGAGCTTTTCGGCGACGGGCAGACCGATGCGTTCGCCGCGGTCATGGCTGTTCCCGCCGACAGCGCGACGCCGGTCGCGGCTGCGTCCGGTACAACAAAACGTGAAGATGCCGGAACGCGTCGCGAGGCGCCCGGCAGCCGCGCGATCGAACAACCTTCGCTGTCGAGTGCCGACGATAAATCCACGATTTCTCAGGCGGATAGGCCGGCGGCGCGATAGCGGCCGCGACAAAGATGCGCGCGGACCGAAGCTCAAAAAAGCCAACGCCGCGTTGAACGTTCAGCCAGCTGCCACGACCAAATTATGTGGGAGCGGTCATCCCTCCCCATCAGTCATATTAGGCGCGAGCGCCCATCCACCCCAAGCGCCCATATGGCTCGACCCGTCCGGTTGTCCCCCCGGACGGGTCTCTTCTTTTCAGGCGTCCGATTCTTTGAAGCCTCGCACCCGTTCAGCTTGCGGTTGAAGGATCGCACCTTCGTTCGTCACGATCGTTCGCTCGGCATGCCGCAAGACCGTTATGCTTGTGCGAAGCTTGACTCGAAAACACAGCAAATCTCCGCGCGACTACGGAGTTTGATGACGAACGCGGTGTCGTTGCTGGACAAGTCAAAACTTTTCCACAAAATATTCATGTCGCGTCTAAATTGATTCGTGTGCGTTGCGTCCCCGCGTCCGTGTTTTCTCCTGACGGGCTGGTTTATGACACATCGCCAAGAAGTCGTTCGCGACGTGGCTGTCGGCCGCGACATTGCGGCACGCTGGTGCACTCTCGCCGAGCAGCGGCTGCAGCATCTGTCCGAAATGTTCGAAACCGGCCGCTGGCGCCGCTATCATTCCGAGATCGCATTCCTGGAAAACATCCAGGAGGCCAAGCGTGCCGTCGAGACCTGGCGCGCGCTCGCGACCGGCCGGGATGTCGCCGAGGCGGCTGCGAGCGTGACGCCCGCCTTCGGTTGGTCGCCGGCGACGATGCCCCGCGTGTTTCCGCGCGAGCAGCAGGCGCAGACCGTGCAGCCGAAGGCCGTCCACATCACCCCCGAAACCGCCGTGCCGGTCAGGCTCGATCCGAAGCCGGACGTTCTGGCCGAGATCACGGAAGCCCCGATCGCGCCGTTCGCCATGCCTGCACCGCTCGTGGCGCCTGCCGCGATGGCGTCGTTCACCGCGCCTGCTGAGATGCCGCCGCTGAGGGCTCTCGCAGCGAGGGCACCGTTCACCGCCCCCGCCGTGAGGTCGCCGCTCGCCGCGCCCGCCACGATGGCGCCACTCACCGCGCCTGTTGTGCGGCCGCCGGTCGCCGCGCCCGCTGCAATGGCAGCGCTCCTGCCGCAGTTCGCGCCGCCGGCCGAGGAAATCGTCGCAGCCCCCGAGCGCGTCGTCGAGTTCACCCTCAGCCTCGACGGCCTGGAAGCCAAATACCCGCTGCTGCGGAACGCGTTCTAAGGCTCCTGAGCGTGGGCAAAGGGAACGCAACTGCACCTCTCGCCCCGTCATCCTGAGGCGCGAGGCATGGGACGCAACGCGTCCCATGGGGAGCCTCGAAGGATGCACGGCCCGGCTGCCGCCGCATCAAGCTTACTTCTTCGACTTAGGCGCTCCTGCCCGACGCCGCGCAAGCCGACTCACCGCCTTCCAATCTGAATGGATAAGTGCTTCCTTCTTAGCACGGCCCCATCCCTTGAGCTGGCGCTCGGCAGCAATGCCGTCGGTAATCCGATCGAAATATTCGGACCACACCAGCACGACAGGCCGCCTCGAATAGGTATACCCGGGATAAGCTCCGGCGTTGTGCTCATCGACACGCTTGGACGTATCCTCGCCGGTCGCGCTTCCGATGTAGAACGAGCCATCCGCACATCGCAGCATGTAGACATAGATGCCCACAACATCATCCTTCGAGGCTCCCCACGTGGCGCGTTGCGCCACGTGTCTCGCACCTCAGGATGACGGCGGTGTTTTGGTTGTCAAGTTTTGATGCGACAACTTCAGGCTATCCCGCCATCCCGAGGCGCGAGGCATGGGGCGCAACGCGCCCCATGGGGAGCCTCGAAGGATGAACGGCCCTCTGCCAGCCGCGCACTTATCGCCGCACGGCATTCCCGCCGAGCACCACCTGCGCAAACCGCTGCGCCCCGTCCGCTGACAGGTCCGAGGTCACAGCACGCGCGTGATCGAGGCCGACCACGGCGCCGCGCGGGGTTTCCGAGATCATGTTGTTGTTGACCAGCGCGATACCTGCGCCCGGAACGACGGAGACGCCGACGCCCGCCAAGGCCTTGCGGATCACGTTGCCGGTGATCGCGACGTCGCGCAGATATTTGCCCCAGCCGGCGACGATGCCGTAGGACGGCGCGTTCTCGATCAAATTGCCGGTCACCGATGAATCGGCCTCGATATAGATGCCGACGCCGGCGTCGTCGTCCGGCGCCGTGCCGATCGGGCGTTTCGGGATCAGATTGCGGATGATGTTGCCCTGGACCACCGCGATGCGGCCGCCTTCGTTGAAATTGCAGACGGAGACGCCAACCGCGGCGCCATCCACGGTGTTGTTGGCAATCACCGCGGCCTCGAAGGCGAACTCGGAATACAGCGCGACCTCGCGCACGTCGCTGACGCTGTTGCCGGTGATATGGATGTTCGAAGCGGAGTTACCGCGCACTGCGGAGTAATCACAGTTCCTGATGCGGTTGCCGCGCACGATCACGTTGCCGGCACGGAAGGCGTTGATGGCGTTGCCGTACTGACCGGAGCCGCCTGGGCCCGCCTTGATGTTCTCGATGCGGTTGTCGGTGACCAGCGTGCCGTCGTCACCGATCGCCGTGCGCAGGATCTCGATGCCGTTGTCGTTGGTGCCGATGATGGTGTTGCGGGAGACGTGAAGACCCTTGGCATCGAACGACACCACTGCCGTCACCGCGATGTCAGTGAAGATGTTGCCGGAGATCTCGCCGGATACCTGCTCGAGCCAGATGCCGCTGCCGCCCGACTTCGTGATCTCGCAATCGGCGATGCGGACGTCGCGCCCGCCGAGAACGTGGATCAGTCCGCGTCGCGCCGGCAATGGAACGCTGCCGCCGTCGAAGGTGATGCCGGTGAGGCCGATCGCGTCAGAGCCCTCGCTCTGGATCGCCGAGGCGCCGCCGGTGAAGAGAATTTTCGTCGCTCCGCGCACACCGATCAATTGGGCGCCGTTCGGCAGCCGCAGCAGCCCGCTGCGGTAAATGCCGGGCGGTAACGCCAGCGGCATCTGCACCCGCGCGGCCTCATCGATGGCGCGCTGAAGCGCGCGCGTCTGATCTTCGTTGCTGCCTGGCCGCACACCGTATTGCGTGGCATCGCGGCCGAGCAGGGACGTCAGCGGCGCAGCGCGCGCGGCGTCGGCCGGTATGGCCAGCGCGCCGGCGATGCCGGCGGTGGAAGCTCCGATGAGATGGCGGCGATTGAGGTCCATGAGGCGTCCTCCGGCGGACGCGGGCGTCCGCGCGGGATTAGGTAGCGCAGCGCGGCCGGGGCCGTGAGGATTGTTCGCGGTAGGGTTAAATGTTTACACAGGGAGGTGCGGTAGGGTGGGTTAGCCTCGTGGCTGCGCGAAGCGCGGTCCGCGCGGCGTAACCCACCATCTCACTGCGATTACGGTGTTTGCTGAAGCCAAGATGGTGGATTACGCTTCGCTAATCCACCCTACGAAACCTGTGTGTTCCGCGTCTTCCTTGCCAGCCCCACCGTCTCCATCAGCATGGCCTCGCCCGCATCCACCAGTTCCTCCAGCGTGATGCGCGGCGCCCCCTTGCGGCGCACCGCGCCGCTGCGCGCGAGTAGGGGAATATGGATGAACGCGGCGAGCTGGGGGCCACCGGCCCCGACGCGCTCGATCGCGCGCCAGCTTAGATAGTTGCAGAGATAGGCGCCGGCATCGCGCGAGGGCCGTGCATCGATGCCGGTCAGGCGCGCGGCGCGCAGCAGCCTTGCCGTGTGCGGGCCGAATGTCATGGCGTCCGCGTGGCCGGCGATGCCGCGCTTGCTCGAGCGGGTGTTGGCGGCATCGGGCCAGAGCATGGTGACGGCGTTGCGCGCGCGGGTCTCGATCCGCAGGTAGGGCGTGCGCGCGGCGAGGCCGAACATCAAAAGCGCATCCGGCTTCACTTTCGCGAGCACATCAGGCAATTGCTGGTCGACCGCGGCATAGGTGACCGGGAAGATGTGGCTGGAGATCGAGACATCGTCGAGCGCCGGACGGCGCAGTTGCGCGAGCCGCGCCACCAGTGGCTGCGTTGGGTTGTAGGGCGCGCCGGGAAACGGCCCGAAGCCGGTGAGGAGAACGCGGAGTTTTTCCCTCATTGCAGCAACCCCAACATCTGCTCGGCGGCGAGCGCCGGCGTGAGATGGCCGTCGGCGACCTCAGCCTCGATCTTCCGGACCTTCGTTCGCACCGATGCCTCGCTGCGCAGCCGCGCCAGCATCCGCTGCTCCAGCATCGACCACATCCATTTCACCTGTTGATCGCGCCGGCGCGCGGCGAAGTCGCCGGATGCGTTCATCGCCTTGCGGTGATCCAACACCTTCTGCCAGATCTTTGCGATGCCATCGCCAGTGAGCGCCGAATAGGTCTCGACCGGTGGATGCCAATGCTCGGACCGGGGGCTGAGGATGTGCAGCGCGCCGCGATAGTCGGCGGCGGTGATCTTGGCGCGCTTGAGATTGTCGCCGTCGGCCTTGTTGATCGCGATCATGTCGGCGAGCTCGACCAGGCCCTTCTTGATGCCCTGCAGCTCGTCGCCGCCGCCCGGCAGCATCAGGGCGAGGAAGAAATCGGTCATGTCGCAGACCGCGGTCTCGGACTGGCCGATGCCGACAGTCTCAACCAGCACGACGCCGAAGCCAGCCGCCTCGCAGAGTAGCATGGCCTCGCGGGTCTTGGCCGCAACGCCGCCGAGCGTGCCCGAGGACGGCGACGGGCGGATAAAGGCATCATCCGAGGCCGACAGCCGCGCCATCCGCGTCTTGTCACCGAGGATCGAGCCGCCGCTGCGCGCCGAGGACGGGTCGACGGCAAGCACCGCGACCTTGTGGCCCTGCTCGATCAGATAGGTGCCCAGCGCGTCGATGGTGGTGGACTTGCCGACGCCGGGCGATCCCGTGATGCCGACGCGGAAAGCCTTGCCGGTGTCCGGCAGCAGCATCTGCACCAGTTCGCGCGCCATCGCCTGATGGTCGCCGCGCCGGCTCTCCACCAGCGTGATGGCGCGCGCCAGCGCCGCGCGGCTGCCGGCGCGCAGGTCCTTGGCGATGGTCTTGATGTCGAGCGGGGCTTTCTTCTCAGTCATGCCCTGCTTTACAACGCCGCGGCGGGGCAGGCGAGGGCCGCCCGCCTGGAATCACCGGGATGCTGCCGCCGCCGTCTGCGCCGGTTTCATCTTGCGCCACACCCACACCATCACCGGCCACAGCAGGGCGCCGATCGCCATCGCGGCGAGGATGGCGGCAACCGGACGTTCGAAGAACGGCAGAATGCTGCCGTCGGACTTGATCAGCGAGGTGACAAAGGCCTGCTCGACCATGGTGCCCATGACGATGCCGAGCACCATGGCGGCGACGGGATAGCCGTTCGCCTCCATGACATAGCCGACCATGCCGAAGGCGGCGACGGTGACGACGCCGAACATGTTGTTGCCGATCGCGAACGATCCGACTGCGCAGCACAGCATGATGATCGGCATGATGGCCGAGCGCGGCGCCAGCAGGATGTAGGCCGCGACGCGGATCATGGCGATGCCGAGCGGGATCATCATGATGTTCGCGATGATGAACATCAGATAGATCGCGTACATGCTCGACGCTTTCTCGGTGAACAGCGTCGGGCCCGGATTGAGACCCTTCATGTAAAGCACGCCGATCGCGATCGCCGCGATGGTGTCGCCGGGGATGCCGAACAGCAGCGACGGCACCCAGCCCGAGGCGATGCTGGCATTGTTGCTGGCGCCGGCCTCGACCAGGCCCTCGACATGGCCGGTGCCGAACTTCTCCGGCTCCTTGGAGAAGCGCTTCGACATCGCGTAGGAGACCCAGGCGGCCATGTCGGCGCCGGCACCGGGCAGCACGCCGATGATGATGCCGACGATGTTCCCGCGCGTCATCTGCCAGTGATACAGCTTGGTCAGCCGCCACTGGCCGGCCATGATGCTTCCGAATTTTCGCCGCGGCAGCGGCGGCGGCTCCGGCGTCAGCATCGCGCGCATCACCTGCGCCACCGCGAACACGCCGACCAGCGCCGGGATCGGCTCGATGCCGCCGAACAGATCGGTGAGGCCGAAGGTGAAGCGCGGTACGCCGCCGGGATTCTCGATGCCGACGCAGGAGACGAGCAAGCCGATGAACATGCCGGCGATCGCCTTCACCGGCGAGGAACGCGCCACCAAGGTGGCGCACATCAGGCCGAGCAGGGCCAGCCAGAAATATTCGAAGGTCGAGAACGACAGCGCGATCTCGGCAAGGGGCGGCGCAAGGATCATCAGCGACAGGACGCCGGCGATGCCGCCGACGGCGGAAAACCAGACGCCGGCACCCAGTGCGAGCTCGGCCTGGCCCTTGCGGGTCATGGCATAGGCCTCGTCGGCATAGGCGGCGGAGGCGGGCGTGCCGGGAATGCGCAGCAATGCGCCCGGAATATCACCGGAGAAGATCGCCATCGAGGACGCCGCGACGATGGTCGCGACGGCCGCGATCGGCGACAGATAGAAGGTCACGGGGACGAGCAGGGCGGTCGCCATCGTTGCTGACAGGCCCGGCAGCGAGCCGATGACGAGGCCGTACACGGAGGCTGCGAACATCGCGATGATGACCTCCCAGGTGGAGATCAGCGCGAACGCGTCAAGCAGGGTTTTCAGCATGGGATTACCAGGGCGTCGGCAACAGGCCGGCGGGCAGCGGCACGCGCAGCAGCTTGCCGAAGATGAGGTGAATGGCGAACGGCGAGAGCGCCGCGAGCGGCAGGGTCAGCTTCCATTTGGCCCCGAGCGCGGTCGAGGTGACGTAGACCATGATCGCCGCGGTGATGATGAAGCCCAGCCGGTCGGCGGCAAACACATAGAACAGCAGCAGCGCCGGCGGCAGCAGGGCGCGCAGGCCGTAGAGCTTGCTTTGCGGCGGCGGGGCGGCCTGGCCGTCCTCGAACGGGATCAGCTCTTCCTCCTCCTCGAAGGAGTGGCCGATCCCGAACACGATCGCGAGCCCGCACAGCGCCAGCCCCGTGCCGATCACCAGCGGAAACACGTTGGGACCGACCGGCTGCCCCGGTACCGGCGGCAAGATCCAGCCGCCATAGGCAGCCGCCGCGCCGAGCACAACGAGAAACAATCCCGTGACGGAGTCGGGAAGACGCATAGGGAGAAGTCCTGTCAGAATTCCTGGAGAAGCGCTCGCTCTCCCCGCGTGGGTTGGGCTAGCGAATGTGCCGAAAGCGCTTGGCCTGCATGGTTCGAGACGTCCGCTTTCGCGGGCTCCTCACCATGAGGGTCTGATATCTCGCCGCAAAACACGACCTCGTCCTGAGGGCCTGCCCTAGGCGGGCGTCTCGAAGGATGGGCAGCAAGCGAGCTACTCGCCACCTTCTTCTTCATATGCGAAACCGCCGCACGCGAGGAAAGGTGAACAATTACGCCTTGCTGAGGCCCGCCGCCTTCATCGCCTCGCCCATCTGGGCGTCGCCCTTGTCCATGAAGCTGGCGAAGTGCGCGGCATCGCCCCAGACGGTGCCGAAGCCGCGATTGCTCATGAAGTCCTTGAACTCGGCGGACTCGTAGACCTTCTTCAGCGCCGCGGTGAGCTTCGTCGCGATCTCCGGTGGCAGGTTCTTCGGTGCGCCGATGCCGCGCCAGGCGCCGGTCGCGTAGTCGATGCCCATCGCCTCCTTCAGCGTCGGCACGTCCTTGAAGACAGGATTGCGCGCGGGCGCCATGATCGCGAGGCTCCTGGCCTTGCCCGCCTCGATGATGGCACGCGCCTCCGGCACCGAGCAGGTGGTAAGGTCGAGGCCGCCGGCGGCGAGATCCTGCATCGCGGGCGCCGCGCCGTTCGATGGCACCCAAGCGACCTGGTTGGCGGGCAGGCCCATCGCCTGCATCCAGCCGACCAGCGCCAGATGCCAGATGCCGCCCTGGCCGGTGCCTGAAGCCTTGAACTTGCCGGGAGGGGCGGCCTTGATCGCCTCGGCGAGCTCCTTGACCGTCTTGTAGGGCGAGGAGGAGGAGACTTGGATGCCCGGGGGGTCCTCGTTCATCAGCGCGAGCGGCGTGTAGCTCTTCGGCGTCAGGTCGGTGAGCCCCTGCCAATGCATCATCGAGATTTCGACTGTGAGCATGCCGATGGTGTAGCCGTCGGGCTGAGCGGTCGCGATCGCGCTATGGCCGACCACGCCGGAGCCGCCGGTGCGATTGACCACGTTGAAGGGCTGGCCGAGGTCCTTTTCCAGCAGCGCGGCGACAATGCGCGCGGTCGCATCGGTTCCGCCGCCTGCGCCCCACGGCACGATCACCGTGACCGGCCGAGCCGGATAGGCTTGTGCGAGCGCGGGCTTGAACCCGAAAGCGGCGGATGCCGCGACTGCGGCCGTTGAAGCCGCAAAGCTGCGGCGCGAAATCTTGGACATTGAATGCCTCCCAGCGGCGCCCATGACGTCGGGCGCTCTTGTCAATGGCGACATTCTAGTCGGCTTTGCAGCATCGCTGCAAGGTAGCGCTACCAACGAGATCGACATGCTGTGTGAAAACTGCATGCCCATCGGAGGGGCCATCGGAAATCGGGTGGGTTTTGCCGGCACGCGCCGTCAATCTGAGCGCGTAAGGAAAACCAAAGGCAAGCCCCCGATGACCCAAGCCTATTACAGCGCGGTGCTGGACCGCCCGCTAGACGAAGTCTGGTCGCTGATCCGCGATTTCAACAATTATCCCGCCTATATCGACGGCGTGAGCGAGAGCGTGATCGAAGACGACAGGCGCGGCGATGAAGTCGGCGCCATCAGACGCTTCTGCTATCTCGGAAACTGGATCCGCCAGCGCCTGGTCGATCACTCGGACCAACAGCATAGCCTGACCTATGCCGGTCTCGAAGCGCTGCCCTATCCGCAAGATGACGGAAGCCCAAAGCCAGCGCCGGCGCACTATCAAGGCACCATGCATCTGCGCCCGATCACCGAGGGCGACCGCACTCTCATCGAATGGTCGGTCGCGCTCGCTACCGAACCTGCGGACGCCGATCGCTGGCAGGCCCTGTTTGCGTCCTGGATTCCCGGTTGGGCGGATTCGCTGGCGCGGACGCTGGCTCGGGCCAGTTAGCGATCGCTCACGGCTCGTCCGCATCGCCCTTGGGCCGCGCGCCGCCGAAGATGCGCGTGCCTTCCGCGGTCAGGTAAGGCTTCAGCGTCTCCCACGGCACGAAGGCGACGTACCCGCCCTCGGCGTAGGGACCGACGGCGTAGGGCGGGTAATGGAAGGTGAGGCCGGAGCTCTTGCCGGCTTCAGTTGAAGGCGCGAGCGTCACCGCGCCGATCTTCAAGAGGCTCGGCTTCAACTCCTTGAACCATTCGTCGGTCGCGGTCTCGCTGGCGCCGCGCTTCTTCTTCTCGGCGGTCGACCTCGAGCAACCGCTCGACCGCAAGACGCATGAAGACGTCCTGGGCGAAGGTCTCTGAGCAGCCACGGCCCGCCTGATTTTGTCCGTCGCATCCAGGATATGGCCAATGCGGTCGGCAAAAGTCGGGGGCACGTCAGAACACTTCGAGAATGTCGTCTGCGATCCGCTCCGCGAAGCGGGGAGAAAGGGAGCGGCGAACAGTTGCCTGCGCTTGCAAGCCCGTCGCATCCTCGATGATGTGCTCGACATCGATCAAGTTGAGCAGCGAAAAAGAGGTGTCCGGCTCGATCTCGACGATGACGTCGATGTCGCTGTCAGGCCGATAATCGTCGCGGGCGCGTGAGCCGAAAATGGCAAGCTTCGATACGCCTTTGCCTTTGATGGCATCGGCATTCTTGCGTATGGCAGCGATGATTTCGTCACGCGTCATGGACACACCTGGCCAGTCGTGCGGCCAGTCTATCAGCTACTCCGCCGCCTCGCTATGCCCCAGCCGCGCGTTCAGCTTGCGGATCAGCTCCTCCGCCGCATCCGCGATCACGGTGCCCGGCGGGAAGATCGCTTCCGCGCCGGCAGCATAGAGCGCGTCGTAATCCTGCGGCGGCACCACGCCGCCGACGATGATCATGATGTCGTCGCGGCCCTGCTTCTTCAGCGCGGCCTTCAGCTCCGGCACGGCGGTGAGGTGGGCCGCGGCGAGCGAGGAGACGCCGAGAATGTGGACGTCGTTCTCGACCGCCTGGCGGGCGGCCTCGTCGGCGGTCGCAAACAGCGGGCCGATGTCGACGTCGAAGCCGATATCGGCAAAGGCCGATGCAATCACCTTCTGGCCGCGGTCGTGCCCGTCTTGGCCGATTTTTGCGACCAGGATGCGCGGGCGACGGCCTTCGGCCTCTTCGAAGGCGTCGATCAGCGCCTGAACCTTCTCGACCTGATTGCCCATGCTGGACGCCTCCCGCTTGTAGACGCCGGTGATGGATTTGATCTCCGCACGGTGCCGGCCGAACACCTTCTCCATCGCGTCCGAGATTTCTCCGACGGTCGCCTTCGCCCGCGCCGCGTCGATGGCGAGCGCCAGCAGATTGCCGTTGCCTTCGCCGGCCGAGCGCGTCAGCGCGGCCAGCGCGGCGTCGACGTCCTTCTGGTTGCGCTCGGATTTCAGCCGCGTCAGCTTGTCGACCTGCAAGCGGCGGACATTGGTGTTGTCGACCTTCAGGATCTCGATTTTGTCCTCGTCGGTCGGCTTGTACTTGTTGACGCCGATCACCGCCTGCTTGCCGGCATCGATGCGGGCCTGCGTCTTGGCCGAGGCCTCCTCGATGCGCAGCTTCGGCAGGCCGGCCTCGATCGCCTTGGCCATGCCGCCGAGCTCCTCGACCTCCTGGATGTGGGCCCAGGCCTTCGCCGCGAGGTCGCGCGTCAGCCGCTCGACATAATACGAGCCGCCCCAGGGGTCGATGATTCGGGTGGTGCCGCTCTCCTGCTGCAGGAAGAGCTGGGTGTTGCGGGCGATGCGCGCCGAGAAGTCGGTCGGCAACGCCAGCGCTTCGTCGAGCGCGTTGGTGTGCAGCGACTGGGTGTGGCCTTGCGTCGCCGCCATAGCCTCCACCGTCGTGCGCATCACATTGTTGAAGACATCCTGCGCGGTCAGCGACCAGCCCGAGGTTTGGCTATGCGTGCGCAGCGAGAGCGAGCGCGGGTCTTTCGGATTGAAGGGCTTGAGCAGCTTGGCCCAGAGCAGGCGGGCGGCGCGCAGCTTGGCGACTTCCATGAAGAAGTTCGTGCCGATCGCCCAGAAGAACGACAGGCGGGGCGCGAAGCGGTCGACGTCGAGGCCGGCGGCAAGGCCGGCGCGCAGATATTCGACGCCGTCGGCGAGCGTATAGGCGAGCTCGAGGTCCTGCGTCGCGCCGGCCTCCTGCATGTGATAGCCGGAGATCGAGATCGAATTGTACTTCGGCATCTTTTGCGAGGTGTAAGCGAAGATGTCCGAGATGATGCGCATCGACGGCGCGGGCGGATAGATATAGGTGTTGCGCACCATGAACTCTTTCAGAATGTCGTTCTGAATCGTCCCTGAGAGCTTCTCCGGCGGCACGCCCTGTTCCTCGGCGGCGGCGACGTAGAGCGCGAGGATCGGCAGCACCGCGCCGTTCATGGTCATGGACACGCTCATCTGGTCGAGCGGAATCCCCGCGAACAGCGTGCGCATGTCGTAGATGGAATCGATGGCAACGCCGGCCATGCCGACGTCGCCGCCGACGCGGGGATGATCAGAGTCATAGCCGCGATGGGTGGCGAGATCGAAGGCGACCGAGAGGCCCTTCTGCCCGGCCGCGAGGTTGCGGCGGTAGAACGCGTTGGAATCTTCCGCCGTGGAGAAGCCGGCATATTGCCTGACGGTCCAGGGCTGGTTGACATACATGGTCGGGTAGGGGCCGCGCAGATAGGGCGCGATGCCCGGGTAGGTCTCGAGGAAATCGAGCCCGGCCAGATCGGCCTCGCCATAAGCGGGCTTCACCAAAATGCCCTCGGGCGTCAGCCACGGCTCGGCGCTGCCTGATGGTGCGGCGGTGGTTGCCCTCTCGAAGGCGACATTGGCGAAATCAGGAATGCGGCTCATGGCTTCAACCATATCCTAATCATGGTCCGGATGCTGATGGCTGACGATGGTCGCCATCTTCTCCGGCCCGTAATTCTGCTGCGTGGTCTGGCTCGGCAGGTTGGCGATTCCGACCACCCAGCCGAGGCGGGATTCGGTGCCGAACTGCCGCGTCGGCACGATCTGGTCGGGACGGTCGAACGCGCCGGTCATGATCTCGATCCGGTCGCCGTCGATGCGGCCAAAGCTCAGCGGCGTGCCGCAGGCGGCGCAAAAGCCGCGCTCGGCGATGGTGGAGGAACGGAAGAACGACGGCTGTCCCTTGGTCCAGGCAAAATCGGTCTTGTTGATGTCGGCAAAGGAGGCGAAGGGCGCGCCTGCCGCCTTCTGGCACATGCGGCAGTGGCAGATCGAGATACGGGTGGGCGCAGTCATCACGCCAAAGCGCACTGCGCCGCATTGGCAGCCGCCGGTGAGAATGGGTTTAGAGGTGTCGGTCATGCCTGCTCCATCCGTCGATAGGCGTCTTGCAGTGTCGCAAGCGCATCGCCGCCGGCGAAGACGAAACCGGTGACTCCGGCTGCGCGCAGCGCCGCCTCGGCATCGGTCGGGCGGCCTGCCAGATAGATATGTCTGCTGCCTGCCGTTTGCAGGGCCCGGGCGGTAGGTTCCGCCTGATCGGCATAGACCTTGTCGCTGGAACAGAGGCACGCGAGCTCGGCGCCGGAGGCCTTGAAGGCGTCGACCAGCTTGGCCGGATCAGCAAAGCCCTCGCTGCCCGTGGCCTCGATGCCGCCGGCCTCGAAGAAGCTTTTGGCAAAGGTCGCACGCGCCGTGAAATCGGCGGGCGTGCCGAGATTGGCCAAAAACACTTTTGGCCGCGCACCGCGCGACTTGACCGCCGCATCGGACTTGTCGCGCAGCGCCTCGAACGGTTGCGCAAGCCGGATCGGCGGCAGCGCATCGAACTTGTATTTCTGCTCGCCATACGGTGCCAGCGCGACCGGCGTCGCCTTGAGAACCTTCGTTTCGCTCTCATGCAGGTTCGGAAACTCGCTGGCGCCGGTCAGCACGTCGCGGCGTTTTGCAATGTTGGCGTCACGCGCTTTTCGCGCGGCCGCGACCTTGCTCTGAAACAGGCCTTGCTGAAGCGCGGCGAAGGCGCCGCCGGCCTTTTCGCTCTCCTGGAACAGAGCCCAGGCGGCCTCGCAAAGCTGCGCGGTCAGCGTCTCGATGCCGCCGCTGCCTGCCGCGGGATCGCTGACCTTGGCGAGATTGCTCTCTTCCAACAGCAGGAGCTGCGTGTTGCGCGCCACGCGCCGCGCGAACGGATCGGGCAGCCCGAGCGCCAGCGTGTGCGGCAGCACGGTGATCGCGTTGGCGCCGGCGAGCCCGGCGGCAAACGTCGCGATGGTCGCCCGCAGCATGTTCACGTAAGGGTCGCGCTGCGTCAGCATGCGCCAGGCGGTGTCGGCGGCGATGAACAGCGGTTTTGGCGTCAGCCCGCAGGCCGTCTCGATGCGTGCCCACAACAGCCGCAGCGCGCGGAATTTCGCCATGGTCAGGAACTGGTCGGCATCCGCGGCGAGCCGCGCATAGACCATGCCTTGCGCCTGGTCGAGCGGAACGCCGGCGCCTTCGATCGCGCGCAAATAAGCGACGCCACAGGCGAGCACGAAGGCAAGCTCCTGCACCTCCGAGCCGCCGGCATCGTGGATCACGCGTCCGTCGGCAGAGGCGAACGGTCCCCTGAAGCCAAGCCCTGCGAGGCCCTTGATGGCGCCGGCGAGGGCCGGAATAATTTCCTCCCAAGTATAGGGGCTATGACCCCACACCGCGCCGGCCGCGAGCGGATCGAGCCCGAAGCGGATGTCGCAGGCGGCGGGGTCGAGACCTTGGCTCTTCACATATTCCGCGACATGGATCGCGGCCATCCGCGACTGCGGCCCGATCTGGAGTTCGAGGCCAATGCTGGCATCGAGATGAATGTCCTTCAAGACTCTTGCGACTGCATCGGCCGAAGGTTCCAGGCCGAAACCATGGGCGCCGCTGCCGCCGGCGAACACCAGCGCGAGCCCGGTCGCGCCGTTCTCGAGGTCGGTCAGCGCTTGCGCATTCGCGAGCGCCGCATCGGGATGGTCGATCCGCTGGATGATCTGCCAGGGCGCGGCCGCCGGCCGTCCCGCCACGGGCGCAACGCCTTTGGCGCGCGGATAGAGCGGTTCGATCTTCAGGCCGTCATAGGTCTTGCCGACCAGCTTTTCGAACGGCGCGCCCTTCAGCACGCCGTCGACCAGCTTGCGCCAGTCTTCGACGGTCGCTTGGGGAAAATCCGCCGCCAGTGGCAGGTCGTCAGTCACGGAGGTCATGCGGCGAGGGGCTCCCGAAATCGTGTTATTCGCAGGCGAAATTGCCACGGCGGACCGTCCCTGCAAACGGTTGTTTTTGGTTAGCCGGTATCCGGAAGCCGCTCAATGCCTTGCGTCGAGACGCTGGCAAGCCCGTCACGCACACGAATGCCTGAGATGACGCGGTCGGGCGCGATCTCAGCCAGCGGCACCAGCACGAAGGCGCGCTCGAACAGGCGCGGATGCGGCAGGGTCAGATCGGGCTTCTGCAAGGAGACATCGTCATAGGCGATCATGTCGAGATCGAGCGTGCGCGGTCCCCAGCGCCGTTCCTTGTCACGCGTACGGCCGAATTTCTGCTCGACTTTCTGCAGCACGAACAAGAGCGCGTGCGGATCGAGGCCGGTCTCGATCTCGATGCAGGCATTGATGAAGGGATTTTGGTTCTCGTCGCCCCAGGGTGGGGTCGTGTAATCCGACGAGCGCGCGATCAATGTGGCTTGCGCCATGCCGCAGATATGGGCGATCGCCTTGGCGAACGTCGCGCGGACATCGCCGACATTGCCGCCGAGCGCGATCAGCACGCTCGCCATGTCAGGGATTCCGCGAGCGCGTCAGCATGATGCCGACATCATCGAAGATCGCGGCGATCGGCGCATGCGGCTTGTGCACCGTGATCTTCACGGCGCGGACGCGCGGGAAGGTCGACAGGATGGCGTCGGCCACAGCGCCGGCGGCGCGCTCGAGCAGCTTGTAATTGGTGTTCTTGAACGCCGCCGTCGTGGTCGCGACGACGTCGGCATAGGACACCGTATCGGCGAGCCGGTCGCTGCGCGAGGGCTCCGACAGGTCGGTATAGAGTTCGAGATCGATGACGAAGCGCTGGCCGACCTCGGTCTCGTGGTCCATCACGCCGTGGCGGGCGTGGATCGACAGGCCGGTGACGAAGATCGTATCGGTCATTGCTTGCCCTCGATTGCGTTCGCGACCCGCAAGGCCTGCAAGGTCTCGGCGACGTCATGGGTCCGAATGATTTTTGCGCCGCGCTGCACGGCGATCAGATGCGCGGCGATCGAGCCGGCGAGCCGCCCTGATGGCTCCGACGGCGACACCGAGGCGATGAAGCGTTTTCGCGAGGCACCAACGAGGATCGGCAGGCCGAACATCTCGAATTCGCGCAAGCGCGCCAGCGCGGTCATGCTCTGCTCGGCGGTCTTGCCGAAGCCAATGCCGGGATCGAGCACGATCTTGTCGCGCGCGATGCCGGCTTTTGTGGCGATATCCAGCGAACGCAGGAAGAACGTCTTCATGTCCGTGATGATGTCGATGGCGGGATCGGCATCGTCGCGGTTGTGCATGACGATGACGGGGACGCCTCTTGCGGCCACTAGCGGCGCCATCCCGGCGTCGCGTTGCAGGCCCCAGACGTCGTTGGCGATCGCCGCGCCCTGATCGAGCGCGAAGGCCGCCACTTCGGCCTTCATGCTGTCGATCGAGACTGGCACGCCGAGTGCAACCACGCCCGCCAGCACCGGCTTCAACCGGGCGAGCTCGTCCTCCGCCGTGACTGCCTTTGCGCCCTTGTAGGGACGGGTGGACTCGGCGCCGATATCGATGATGTCGACGCCATCCGCGATCATCGCCCGCGCCCGCGCGAGCGCCTGCTCGGGCGCGATGAACTTGCCGCCATCGGAGAAGGAGTCCGGGGTGATGTTGAGCACGCCCATCACCGCCGGGACAGGCCGTTCCAGCAGGATCCGCAGCGCATCTGGCCCGGCCGAGCCGGCCGGCGGGACGGATGGGGAGGGCGAGGCATTCATGGCGCCCGCTTTGCGCGGTCGGGAAGGGGGAGTCAAGCGGGGAGGGAGCCTTCGTGCCCCGGACGCAGCGCAGCGCTAAGGGGCGTTGCAGCGCGTCCGGCACATGACGCCGAACGCGGAGCTAATACGTAATCTTCGGCTGCAGCTTCTTCGCCTTGGCGATGATGTCGCCGACCGACTTCTCGGAAGGCAGGATGCGGAGCAGCTTCTTCTTCTCGTTGGCGTCGCGCATGCTCTGGGTGAGTCTTGCCGGATTCCGATAGGCGAGCTCGCGCACGGTGGTGACGCCGGCGGCGCGGACCAGACCGACCTTGGCGCGGCCCATGCCGGGGATACGCATGTAGTCGGAGACGTTGGCCCATTCCAGCAGCAGCTGCTCACTGATGCCGGTCTTGGCGGAAAGCGCCTTGCGGCCCTTCACCGTGCCGGCCGCCTCGAGCAGCGCATCGGTGGTGCGGATGCCCTGCGCCTTCAACTTGTTGGCGGCAAAGACCGACAGGCCCTCAATCTCGGAGATCGGATATGTCATGATACTCGATATGAAATGCCAAAGCTTCAGGCGAACTGGCTGAGGCCCGGCGTCCCCGCAACGATCTTGCCCATCTGATCTGCTCCGATTTTGTCTCGGCCGAAGCGGAAAAGTTCACGGGCGACGTCCTGAATCTCGGACATGCCAAGTCCGAGGCCCATCAGGCGCGTGCCGACGGCCATCAAGCCGCCGCCCATCAGCCGCGACAGTCCGCCGCCGCTCCTGGATGCCTCGATCGCGGCTTCCGCTCCGGGTATATGATCGATCAGGGCCTGCACGCTGTCGGGAGGACCCTCACTGCGGAGGAAGCCCAGGATGATGCCGACGGTCTTTTCAGCGACAGCACCATCTATGCTGGCGTTT
The DNA here is from genome assembly GCF_023074075.1 of Bradyrhizobium sp. 138. GTDB lineage: Bacteria > Pseudomonadota > Alphaproteobacteria > Rhizobiales > Xanthobacteraceae > Bradyrhizobium. Next base: position 76,806 of record NZ_JADPKT010000087.1, read on the forward strand.
GTCGCCAGCCGCCCGATCAGCTCGTCCATAAGGCCCGCCCCTCAGCCGGTTTGCTTGCCGGAATATTGCTTTCGAAAATGATCTTGAGCCGGTGTGATGTGAAATACAAGCGATGAACGCAGCCGTCGTCGCGATTCATCTTCGAACGCGCGAAGAGTGTTGCAGCGATGCAAGAGCCGAGATGGAATCGACGAAAAATTGCCGCGTTGCGAACGCCTCGTTCCTACTTTCGGCTGAGGTCGTCCACCTATCCGACAATGTCGCATCTCCGGCGCGTAGAATGGTTTCAATCGACGCGCGACTTGCGTTAAACTCAAGGAACTGTCGCCTTTGAGTTTCAATACGCGAAACCCGGCAGAAAGATCAGAGAGAATAATGACCGCACAGAACAGCAAGCTCGGCGATACCGACGACAAGATATTCGTCGGCAAGGGAGACGAGCAGGCATGGCTGACGCTGGCGCTCGCCAATCGCCATGGTCTCGTCACCGGCGCAACCGGAACCGGCAAGACGGTGACGCTGCAAGTCATGGCGGAAGGATTTGCCCGTGCCGGCGTTCCGGTCTTCGCGGCTGACGTCAAGGGCGACCTCTCCGGCGTCTCTCAGATCGGGGAAGCCAAGGACTTCATCCTCAAGCGCGCCACTGAAATGGGGCTGAATTTCCAGCCCGACCAGTTTTCGACGGTGTTCTGGGATGTATTCGGCGAGCAGGGCCACCCGGTGCGCGCCACCGTCACGGAAATGGGGCCGCTTCTGCTCGCGCGCATGCTCGACCTGAACGATGTGCAGGAAGGCGTGCTGAACGTCGCCTTCCGCGTCGCCGATGACGCCGGCCTCACCCTCATCGACATGAAGGATCTGCGTGCGCTGCTCGACGCCATCGTGCCGGACGCCGGCAAGAAGGGCGCGGATGTCGAAGAGAGCCCGCTGGCCGACGTCAAGAAGGCCGCGCAGGGGTTTGGCAACGTCACCAAAGCCACCGTCGGCACCATCCAGCGCCAGCTCCTGGTGCTGGAGAACCAGGGCGGCACCAAATTCTTCGGCGAGCCGGCGCTGACGCTGAAGGACTTCATGAAGACCGACCGCGACGGCCGCGGCATGGTCAACATCCTGGTCGCCGACAAGCTGCTCCAGAACCCCAGGCTTTACGCGACATTCCTGCTGTGGATGTTGTCGGAGCTGTTCGAGGAGCTGCCCGAGGCCGGCGATCTGCCGAAGCCGAAGCTCGTGTTCTTCTTCGACGAGGCGCATCTGTTGTTCAACGACGCGCCCAAGGCGCTGTTGGACAAGATCGAGCAAGTGGTCCGTCTGATCCGCTCCAAGGGGGTCGGCGTCTACTTCGTGACGCAAAACCCGGTCGATGTGCCCGACCGCGTGCTCGGACAGCTCGGTAACCGGGTGCAGCACGCGCTGCGCGCCTTCACCCCGCGCGACCAGAAGGCGGTCGCCGCCGCGGCCCAGACTTTCCGGCCCAACCCGAAGCTCGACACCGCCAAGGTGATCATGGAGCTCGGCAAGGGCGAGGCGCTGGTATCCTTCCTCGAGGGCAACGGCACGCCGGCGATGGTGGAGCGGGTGATGATCCGGCCGCCATCGGCCCGCATCGGACCGATCACGCCGGATGAGCGCAAGGCGATCATGGCGGCAAGCCCGGTGAAGGGCAAATACGACACCGCCGTCGATGCCGAATCCGCCTACGAGATGATCCAGAAGCGCATTGCCGGCACGGCGGCGACAGCCGAAGGCTCCGCGGGCGGAAGCGGCGGCGGCATTTTCGGCCAGATCGGCTCGATCGTCGGCACTGTATTCGGCACCAACGTCAAGCGTGGCCGTCTGTCGACGGGCCAGGTCATAGCGCGCGACGTGACGCGATCGGTCACCAACCAGGTGATCGGCGGGATGGCTGCCAATATCGGCAAATCGCTCGGCGGCCAGCTCGGCGGCTCGATCGGCCGCACGCTGATCCGCGGCGCGCTCGGCGGATTGCTGCGGCGGTAGCTGGAGGTCACCACCTCTACAATTTCAGGTGAGGGGCTCTCCAAGCCTGCGCCGGTCTGCTACGTCCTGTTCGCCGCCGCACAGGACCACTCCGTGACCCCGCCCGCCCTGTTAGCCAAGCCTGACGCGCCCAGACGCCTGTCGCTGCGCGCGCCGCTGGACCTGCTGTTTCTGCTGTGCTGCATCCTGCTGACCGCTGACGTGCTCGTCCCCGAGATTTTCGGCCGCGGCAAGACCAAGGATTACCTGCTGTGGTACTGGGCCGGGCAGCGGGTGTTGCAAGGCGAGCCGTTCTATCCCGCCACGGCCATCGAGTATTTCGACTACATCTACCCACCGCTGCCGGCGATCCTGCTGGCGATCCCAAGCTGGCTCGGCAAGATCCCGCTCTACCTCGTCCTGTCGATCCTGAATGCGATGGCGTGGTGGTATACCGGGACGTTCTCCCAGGTGATGGCCGGCTCGGACCGCAAACCAGGTCCCTGGCTGGAAGCGCTGCCTGTTGTCGTGACCGTGCCCTTCGTGTTCGACATGTTCGACCTCGGTCAGCCGAACCTCGTCCTGCTCGCGATGATGCTCTACGGCTTCTGGAGCTTGCGGCATCAGCGGTCATGGCTCGCCGGCTTCATGTTCGCGCTCGCCACCGCCATCAAGGTGTTTCCGATTGCGGTGCTGCCCTATCTGATCTGGCGGCGCAAATGGGAGGCCGTCATCGCTACGGTCGCCTTCACCGGCATCCTTCTCTATGTCGTGCCGGCGCCGATCCGCGGCTTCGAGCGCAACGCGGCCGAGCTCGCGCTCTGGTATCACGGCATGGTCGGAACCAACTCGGAAAAGGGCTTTGGCCAGCGCGACGAGCAGAACTGGTCATGGGTCAACCAGTCGCTGATCGCCGTCACGCACCGCCTGGTCCGCCCGGTCAACTACAATCAGGATAGCCCCAACAAGCCGGCACGCACGATGAATATCATCGACGTCGACTACAGGACGGCAAACTGGATCGTGCTGGTGTTGTGCGCATTGCTCGGGCTCGGCTTCATCGCGATCATGCCTTCGCAAGCGCGGCGAACGGCGCGCTCGGATGCCGAGGAGCTCGGCATCCTGCTCTGCCTGATCACGGTGGCCTCGCCCCTGGCGCGGCAATACTACTTCATGTGGCTGTTCTTCCCGATGACGGTGTTGATGCATCGCGCCGCCTTCGACGTGCGAGCCAAGGTGCGCCTCGGAACCTGGCTCGCCCTCGGCGCTGCCGGCATTCTCATGCTGCTGGCGCTGCCGTGGTTTCCCAATGCCTTTCAGGCCTGGGGTAACAACCTCGCTGCGACCGCCGTTCTTGCGGGTGCGCTCGCATGGCACATCCGCCATCCGCCGGTTGCGGCTGGCTCCCAGCCTGCGACGGCGCTAAAACCCAGGCATCTTGAAATGCCGTAGAGACTCAAACGTCAGGAATCCGACCATGGCCAATGCGCAGCTTCAATCCGTGCTCGATCACATCGACAAGGATTTCGACAACAGCCTGGAGCGCCTGTTCGCGCTGCTCCGGATCAAGTCGATCTCCGCGGATCCGGCCTTTGCCGGCGATTGCAAGGCGGCGGCGGAGCATCTTGCCAAGGACATCGCCACTCTCGGTGTAGCGACCGAGGTGAGGCCGACCGCCGGCCATCCCGCCATCGTCGGCAAGACCGGGGCCGGCGGACGGCCGCATGTGATCTTCTACGGGCACTATGACGTGCAGCCGGTCGATCCGCTCGATCTGTGGCACCGTCCGCCGTTCGAGCCGATGGTCACGGATCATGCCGATGGCCGCAAGATCATCGTCGCGCGCGGTGCCGAGGACGACAAGGGCCAGGTGATGACCTTCGTCGAAGCCTGTCGCGCCTGGAAGAAAGTGACGGGCTCGCTGCCGATCGACGTCACCTTCCTGATCGAAGGCGAGGAGGAGGTCGGCTCGAAGAACTTCGTGCCCTTCATCGAGGCCAACAAGGACGAGTTCAAAGCCGACTACGTGCTGGTCTGCGACACCGGCATGTGGGACCGCAACACGCCGGCGATCACCACCTCGCTGCGGGGCCTGCTCTATGAGGAGCTGAAGATCACCGCCGCCAACCGCGACCTGCATTCCGGCGTGTTCGGCGGCAGCGCGATGAACCCGATCCGGGTGCTGACGAAAATTCTGGGCGGCCTGTTCGATGACGACAATCGCATCACCATTCCCGGCTTCTATGACGGGGTGAAGGATCTGCCGCCCGACATCCTCGAGCAATGGAAGAAGCTCAACCTGACGCCGGAGATGTTTTTGAAGCCGATCGGGCTATCGATCCCCGCCGGCGAGAAGGGGCGCCTCCTGATCGAGCAGGCCTCGTCGCGCCCGACCTGCGACGTCAACGGCATCTGGGGCGGCTATATCGGCGAGGGCTCCAAGACGGTGATCCCCTCGCATGCCTCGGCAAAGGTCTCGTTCCGCCTGGTCGAAGGGCAGGACCCGCAAAAGATCCGCAAGGCCTTCCGGGATTACGTCACGGCACGGCTGCCGGGCGACTGCAAGGTCGAATTCGGCGACCATTCCGCCGCGCCCGCAGTCGCGCTCGACTGGAACATGAAGCCGCTCGCCGCCGCCAGCAAGGCGCTGACGGAGGAGTGGGGCAAGGAGACCGTGCTGATGGGCTCCGGCGCCTCGATCCCGATCGTCGCCGACTTCAAACGCACGCTCGGCCTCGACTCGCTGCTGGTCGGCTTCGGCCTCGACGACGACAACATCCACTCGCCGAACGAGAAATACGATCTCCGGAGCTTCCAGAAGGGCATCCGCTCCTGGGCAAGGATTCTCGCGGCGCTGGCGGAGGTGAAGTAGGCCGAGCTGCCGTAGGGTGGACAAAGGCGCAAAGCGCCGTGCCCACCATCTCTCAATGATCGCAAAAGAACGTGGGCACGCTCCGCTTTGCCCACCCTACGAGACCTTCATATTCGGGTGCCGTAGGGTGGATTAGCAGGCGGCTGCGCGAAGCGCAGTCCGCTTGCGTAATCCAGCAACGTCGTCCCGCATTCTCGGGAAGCATGGTGGATTACGCTTCGCTAATCCACCCTACGAAGCTCACCAAATAAAAACGCCGCCCGGGATTGGGCGGCGTTTCATTCCAAAAGGCGTAGAGGTTCGTTGGCGCTACTCTACACCAGATCCCGAAAATTTCAAGACCGATAGCCCGGCAGCTCGCGGTCGAGCTTGCGCAGCAGCGGCGGCCACACGAGGTTGGTGGCGCGCAGCTCAGCGCGATCGCGGTTGGCGAGCAGCTCGGTGTTCTTCTCGATCGCAATCTCCTCGACCGGATAGACCGGCGTGCCGAGCGCGCGCGTGCGCACCTGCATCGAGCAGGCGCGCTCGAGGTGATACATGCGCTCGAAGGCGGAGGCGACCGAGCGGCCTAGCGTCAGCGTGCCGTGGTTGCGCAGCAGCATGTGGTTGTGGTCGCCGAGATCCTTCTGCAGCCGCGGCCGCTCGTCGTGGTCGAGGGCGATGCCTTCATAGTCGTGATAGGCGAGGTCGTGGGTGACGAGCTGGGCGGTCTGGTTCAGCGGCAACAGGCCTTCTGCGCTGCTCGACACCGCGGTGCCGTCGAGCGTGTGGAGATGCAGCACGCAGATCGCGTCCTCGCGCACCTCATGGATCGCCGAATGGATGGTGAAGCCCGCCGGGTTGATGGTGTATTCACTCTCGGAGAGCTGGTTGCCGTGCAAATCGACCTTGACGAGGCTGGAGGCCGTGATCTCGTCGAACATCAGCCCGTATGGGTTGATCAGAAAGTGATGCTCGGGGCCGGGCACGCGCGCGGAGATGTGGGTGTCGACCAGATCGTCCCAGCCGTACAGCGCGACCAGGCGATAGCAGGCGGCGAGATTGACCCGTTGCTGCCACTCGGCCTCCGTCATATCAGACGGCACTTCTTTCAGGCGCGCTTCCGCTGGCGACATGGCTGATCTCTCCGAACATCGTTGTTGCGGAGAGGGAGCCTAGTCTTGGGTGAGGCTGGCGGCAAGGCGCCAAAGGCGCGCGGCAGTTCAGCGTAGCCCGCATGCTTGTCCGCCGTAGCCCGAAGAGCGAAGGCGGAAGCGTTACGGCGACCGGAGAAAGTTATTACGGCGCCGGGATCGACAGCAGGCTGGAAATGCTGCGGCCGCGGATGTCGTAGACGCGGGCGAACACCACGTCGTCGCGCTTGATCTCGACCATCACGGGCGCGGTGAGGCCCTTGCAGTAGAACTCGCCGAGCGTCATGGCGAAATCGGCTGCGTTGGAATCCCAGCCGATGGTGAAGTCGGGACCGAGCGCGACCTGCGCGGGGCGCTGCGGACCGCAGACCGCGACCTTCCATTTGCGATTGGTCGGCGGCACCTCCTGGCGCTCGATGATCTGCTCGCGTAATTCGTCCGAAGCCTGCTTCAGCGCGAGACCCCAATAGTCCAGCATGAAGCGGTCGTCGGCGCCGCGCACGGTGCCGGCGATGTGGTTGAAATGAGTGTATTGATAGGGATGCAGCCGGATCATCTCGGCAAGCGACAGCGCGAGGCCGAAGCAGAACGTGGCGAGCACGACCGGCTGCCAGGTGCGGTGATTGGCGCGCAGGCGCTCCATGGCGAAGGCGAAAGCGACGCCGCCGAGCACGGCCATCGGCGGAATCACGAACACGAAATGGCGGATGCCGTTGTACAGCGCCGGCCGCTTCACCATCGCGATCGCGAGCGGCAGGGTCGCAGCCAGCGTCAGCATCAGCAGGATGGTCTTGCGCCGCGCCGGAACCTCGCGTCGCGGCAGCATGGCGAAGGTGCTGACCACGGCGCCGGCCGTCAGCACCAGCATCACCTCGGGCAGCTGCAGCGCGAACAGCGTCGGCAGATAGGACCAGGGCATGTCCGGCACCGACACGATCGCGCCGTCGAACATCTCCTTCCACGGCTTCTCGAAGAAGTGCGAGAAGTAGGTCAGCGCCTCGAAGGGATTGCCGGGCTCCATGATCGACCACGGCCAGATCAGCCCCATCACGAGATAGCCGAACGCGAGGCCGGGCAGCAGCACATAGAGGACATGGGCGAAGCGGCGGACCGACTCGCGCAGGCCCTCGCTGCGCAGTTCCTCCAGGAACAGCGGGATGAAGCCGAGTACGGCGTAGACCAGCGCGAGCCCGCCGAGAACGCGGCAGCCGAGCGAGAGGCCGGCACCCAGGCCGACGATGAGGATCGTGCGCGGCGACGGCTGCGGATATTCTTCGACGAGCCGGACGAGGCCGAGCATCAGGATGATCATGGCCACCGCGAAGGGCGCATCCTTCGGATTCATGAACATGTGGCCGTAGAAGATCGGGCACAGCGCGAGCAGCAGGAGTGAGGCAAGGCCAGCAAGGGGGCCGCCGATGCGGCGGCCGAGCCGCCAGGTCACCGCAAGTCCGATCACGCCGACGATGGCGCCGACCAGACGCCGCGTCTCGAATAATTCGAGCGGAATGATCTTGTGCAGGAGGGCCGCGACCATGTCGAAGCCGCCGCCATACATATAGAGGTTGGCGAAGGAGAGCGCCGCGGTGTCCTTGAAGCCGGAACCGAACATGCGCAGCAGGAGGTCGGCATATTCGGCGTGGGTGTAATCGTCCCAGCCGAGGCCGTAATCGCGGAAGGTCAAGCCTGCAATGACGGCGACCGCAGCCAGCACCAGCATGGCGAGATCGTCGCAAGTCCGTTCGACCGAGCGCCGTTGAGGCGTGTCGATCGCCGAAGTCGTGATGGATGTCATGGCTATCGGTGCCCCGGAATCCCCTCTTGGCCCTGCTGGCTCGCGCGGGCCTCAACCCCGGACTCCCTATAGCGCAGTTCCATTACCAAGTAATTGGGCATTATGGCTAAATTCCTGATGCGACGCAGCAATTCCGGATAATGAGCAGTAGCCAAGCAGTAGCGAGCCCTAGCTGAAGGGAATGTGAATAAGTCCCTGATTTCCTTCCCATTAGGAACGTTGCCTGCAATTCGCCGTTGGCGTGGAACATCGTATGACGGTATCGTGGCGTGACGGGTCGCGTGTGGATGTGCGGCCGGGGGTGAGTTCGATGACCTTGGCATTGTTGATCGCGGGGATTTTCGCCGTCGTGGCGGGCCTCCTGTCGATCCTGTTTGGCTTCTCCGTCAGGGAGTTCAGTCTCGGCAGCCCTCTCATAATCTCGGGCACGATCGCAGTCTGCTCCGGAATGTTACTGGCCGGCCTCTATGCCGTGGTCGCGGAACTGAAGGGCATCGCTCGCCGGCTGGCCGGTGCGCCGTCCGAGGTTCGGGTCAGGCCCGTGCTGCCGGGTCTTGCCGTGCCCGGGCCGGGCCTTGCCGTGCCCGGCGCCGCTGCGCCCGAGCCGATGCCCGCCTCGGCCGCAAGGAGCGAACCGGCGCCGCCACCGCCACCACCGGCCGGAGGCCCGCCGCCGTGGCAGAGCGAAGCTGCCGCGCGCGAGCGTCCGCGTGTCGAGGTGCCGCCGGAGCCGGAAGCTCCGACGCCGCCCGCGGCCCCGGAAGCGCCGCGCCGGCGCAACCTGTTGTTCGCCTCGACTTCGCGCAAGGAGCGCGAACGCTTGGAGGCGAAGGCCACCGAGGGCGCGCCGCCGCAGCTACCTGCGGAGCCCAGTGAGGCCCTGGATAGTCCGCCTGCAAGCTTTGACGATGCCTGGCCGAAGCCGGAGCGCATGCGTCCGCCGGAGCCTCCGGCCGCCTTGCGCCGCCCGCCGCCGCGCTCGCCCTCGACCTTTGCGGAGGCCGCTCCGCCGCCTGCACCCGAGCCGACGCCGCCGCCTGTCGAGCAGCCGCCCGTGACCGTGCTCAAATCCGGCATCGTCGACGGCATGGCCTATTCGCTCTATTCCGACGGCTCGATCGAAGCGCAGATGCCGGAGGGCATGATGCGCTTTGCCTCGATCGACGAGTTGCGCGCCCATCTCGACCAGCGCGGCTGAGGCGGCTGCGCCCAAGTGAAGGCCGAACGTATTGTTGACACGGAATAGTTCGGCGTCGTCTATCCCGTGAGGCGCAAGGTGGAGAGAGGGCGGGCCCATGTCGGATGCCGGGGCTAAGAATTTCATCGAGCTGACGGCGAGCATCGTGTCGGCCTATCTCAGCAACAATCCGACGCCGTCTGCGGATATTCCGAATCTCATAAGCCAGGTGCATGGCGCCCTGGTGCGGGTGTCGTCGGGCCGCACCGAGACCGCGCCGCTCGAGCCGGCCAAGCCGGCGGTCTCGCTGAAAAGGTCGATCGCGCCGGATTATCTGGTCTGTCTGGAAGACGGCAAGCGGTTCAAGTCGCTGAAGCGCCATCTGCGCACGCAGTACAACATGACGCCGGAGCAATACCGCGAGAAATGGGGCCTGCCGGCCGACTATCCCATGGTCGCGCCGAACTATGCGGTGGCGCGCTCGCAATTGGCCAAGCAGATGGGTCTCGGACAGCAGCAGCGCAAGAAGGGGAAGTAGCGCCGGGCACCGTTCTCGTAGGTGGGTTAGCGCAGCGTAACCCACCACTTCTGCTTCTGCGGATAGGAAAACGGCGGGTTACGGCTTCGCCTAACCCACCCTACGAAAGCTGCCTACGAAGCTTCCTCACGACGCTTCCGCCAGCGCCTCTTTCGCGTCGGTCTTGATGCGCTCGACCATCGAGCGCAGGCCGTTGGAGCGCTGCGGCGTCAGATGATCGCGAAAGCCGAACTCGTTGAACACAGCGATCGCGTCGGTACCGAGGATTTCTTGCGGCGTGCGGCCCGAATAGAGCGACAGCACGATCGCGACCAGCCCGCGCACGATATGCGCGTCGCTGTCGCCGCGATATTTCAGGATCGGTACGCCATTGCCGCGGTCGACCAGCTTCTGCAGCCAGACCTGGCTGACGCAGCCCTGCACCTTGTTGGCGGCGGAGTGTTCCGCCTCCGGCATCGGTTCCAGGGTGCGGCCAAGCTCGATGACGTACCGGTAGCGGTCGTCCCACTCGTCCAGGAGCTCGAAATTGTCCCTGATTTCGTCGATCGTCGTCATCTTGGCCCGTGTTCCCGCTTCCCACCAATATAGGGATGCGAGAAGCCGAAATCGATAGGGTTTCCGCGCTAATTCGCCGGCTGCGGGCCGCGCCATTCCAGTGCGAGGTCGTCCTGGCTCAGCGTGTCCCGTGGCGCTTCGCTCGAGGCAGCATCGCCTTCGCCGGCCATCGCGATCGAGCCGGTATGGTCGGGCGCCTTCTTGTCGTTCTTGTCGTTCTTCTCGTTCTTGTCGTTGGAGATCTGCTCTTTCTTGTCGTTGATGATCTGGTAGATCTTGCGCGCGCCGTCCTGGGCGCGCTGGCCGATGATGGTCGCGGCCTGTCCGCCGACCTCGCAGGCCGCCGGCTGGCGTTTACAGAATTGGGTCATGTCGGAGACGGCCGCAGTCGCAGCCTGCACCGCATCGGCGGCGCCGATCTGCGGCAGCTTTTCCGAGTCCGGTGTCTTGTCCCTGGGCAGGAGCACCAGCACCAGCCCGAGCCAGAATGTGATGCGAAGCAGAAAGCGCATCTTGCGACCTGTACGTTCGATCCCGCCCGCGGCGATCTCCGCGGACGTCGGACCTAGCAACTCTCGATAAATCGCAAGTGATTGCCTTGAGCTTAATTCGCGGAAAATTTACGCAAAATTCTTCGCGATCGAGGATGTCGTAAATTTTCGATTGACGCCGGCGCCCGTGATTCTGCTGGCAGGCGCATCCACCAATTCGAAACCATGCGCGGCAAGGTGAAACCCTGTGTTCACCATCCTCACTGAAGACGTCGCCAAATCATCTAAAAAGCCCCGCGATGTTCCGGCGTCCGGCCGCATGCCGCGGCGCCTTAGCACTCGTTTAAGGTCGCTCTGACACGGTGGCTCAACGACAAGGAGGCGTTCCGGCGCGTCTTCTCAGACGATTGAGCCGAAGCGCGAGACCCGTGACAGTTTTGAGTATCATCCGCGATTGTCTCGATGCGCTGCTGCATCCCTCCGCGCGTTACGATGCGCTGATGCGAGCGCGCCATCGTGCCTTCATGGCGCCGCGGCTGCTCGGCAGTCTGGCGGCCTTTGCCGCATTCCCGGTCTATCTCGCCATGCGTGGGGCGCCGAGCGCGATCGAGGTCGCCGCTTTCGCATGGCTGATCGCGCCCATCCTGCTGTCCTGGTTCCTGTCGCGCACCGGCCGCTTTGAGGGCGCGCATGTGCTGTCGTCGCTGGCGCTCGCCGGCCTGATCATAGCGGTTGCGGGCACCACGGGCGGCATCGAATCATTCGCCGCGGTCTGGCTGGTCGTGGTTCCCCTCGAAGCCGCGCTGTCGGCCTCGCGCCGCGTCACCGTCTTCGCGTCATTGCTCGCGCTGTCCTGTGCGGGCATCCTGATCCTCCTCAGTCAGCTTGGCTGGCTGCCGTCAGCAGACACCAGCGCCGCGGAACGCGGCGTGCTGATGGCGTTCGGCGTCGCCTCGGCGACGCTCTATGCCGCGGGCCTCGCCTTCGGCGCGGAATCGCTCGCGCGCACCGGCGTCGCGCTGCTGTCGCGCGAGGAGGAACGTTATCGCCTGCTCGCGCGCAATATGAGCGACGTCGTCTCGCGGCATCAGCGCAACGGCGCGGTGCAGTTCATCTCGCCTGCGGCGGAGGCCATGCTCGGCGTATCAGTGACGCAACTGCTCGGTCATGGCCTGTTCGACCGCGTCCATGTCGCCGATCGCCCGGCCTATCTCACCGCGCTGTCCGATGCTGCGCGCGGTGATGTATGCAGCGTCGAGTTCCGGTTGCGGCGTGAGCCGGATGGTTCGGAGCGCGGTCAGATCGATTTTCTCTGGGTCGAGATGCGCTGCCGCCCTCTCGACCACGATATGGGCCAGAATCCTCATAGTGACGTCCCGCGCGAGGCCGAAGTCGTCGCGGTGATGCGCGACGTCACCGGCCACAAGCTGTCCGAGCAGGCGCTGGATCAGGCGCGCAGCGCCGCTGAAGCGGCCGACGCCGCCAAGACGCGCTTCCTCGCCACCATGAGCCACGAGCTGCGGACGCCGCTGAACGCCATCATCGGTTTCTCCGAGATGATCGCGCAGGAGCAGACCTTGATGCTGGGTGCAGCCCAGCGCAAGGAATATGCCCAGCTCATCAACGATTCCGGCCAGCATCTCTTGTCGGTCGTCAACGGCATCCTGGACATGTCGAAGATGGAGTCGGGCAATTTCGAGATCGCGTCCGAGCCGTTCGCGCCGCGCGCCTCGCTGTTGCATTGCTGCAACCTGCTGGCGCTGAAAGCGCGGGAGAACGGCATCGACCTCGTCACCGACGCGCCGCAGGACCTGCCGGTCATGACCGGCGATCCCAGGGCCTTCAAGCAGATCGTGCTCAATCTCGTCGCCAACGCCATCAAGTTCACCGAGCGCGGCGGCCAGGTTTCCGTTTCCGCTGCGGTGACCGGATCGCAGCTGACGCTGCGCGTCAGCGACACCGGCGTCGGCATCGCGCCCGACGATCTCAAGCGCATCGGCGCGCCGTTCTTCCAGGCGGGCAAGACCTATCAGCGCCGGCACGAAGGCACCGGGCTCGGACTTTCGATCGTGAAGAACCTCATAGCGTTGCATCTCGGTGAATTGACGGTACAAAGCGGCTTGGGGGAGGGCACCACCGTCACCGTCAAGCTGCCGCTCGTCTACACGCCGCCGCAAACCAAGCCGGCCGAGAGCAAGATAGCGACGCTGACGCCGGTGCTGCGCCAAGAGTCTCATGACCAAACTCAGGACCAACCCGCTTTGGTGAAGAAAAGTGCCTAAGAAGTCTGCCAAGGACGAATCCGCACCCCGCCGCCGTGGCGCCAAAGCCGCGGTTGTCGATATCGAGACCGAGCGCAATCTCGTGATGCGCGTGCTGCTGCACAGCCCCAAGGACACGCTGGCCGGCCTCGTCGCCGTCGCCGCGATCGGTGCGATCGTTGCCAATGCGCTGTTCCTCCAGACTGGCCGGCATCCTGCGCCGATGTTCGGCACGGTGATCAATCTTCCCGCGCCGTCCTCCGCGTCGCTGTCGAATCCCTTGCCGCGTCCGCGGCCCGTCGGCGCCGATACATCGCCGCTCGAGCCGCGCGCGACGGAATTCCGCGCCGAGCCCAAACCCGCCGAGCGTGCCGCCGAGAAGGCGCCCGAAAAACCCATCGAGGCGACCGCCTCGACGCGCGCGAACGATCCGATGACCAATCTGGTCAAGGCGACAACCTCGACGCCGCCGTCCGCTATGCGTCCGCCGGCCCCGATTCCTGCGCCGCAGAGCCCGGCCGCACGGCGCATCGCTGGCGTGCAGCGCGCGCTGTCCGAATTTGGCTACGGCAATTTGAAGATTACGGGCACGATGAGCGGCGAGACTCAGTCGGCGATCCAGAAGTTCGAGCGCGAGCACAAGATGCAGGTCACCGGCCAGCTGTCCGATCGGCTGCTGCGCGAGCTCGGTGCGGCGATCGGCCATCCCGTCGAATAATTTCCACGCGCGCGCGACGGCTGGCGCTGACTGCGCCACTGGCCTATCGTTCGACTCATGCGTTTGAAATCCAACATATGGGTCGCCGCTTATCTGCGCCGGTGCCAGACCGAGGGCGTGTTCGGCGCGGTGCGCCGTCGCGGTGCCGAGGAGGCGGGCGCGGTGTTCGTAAAGGTGTCGCTGCTCGACGGCAATGCGATGCTCTACGTGCCGGCGCCGCAGACCTCTTACGACGATGGCCGCCCGGTCGATCGCTTTTTCGTGCCGGTCGCGCCGCAACCCTTGCCGGAGCATACCATCGAGGAACGGCTGACCAGAGAAATCCGCTTCGATCCGGACGCCTGGATCGTCGAGACCGAAGACCGCGCCGGGCGGCATTTTCTGGAACTGGCGAAGACGTAACTGCTGCCTCCACCGTCATTGCGAGCGCAGCGAAGCAATCCAGAATCTGTCCGCGGAGGGACTCTGGATTGCTTCGTCGCAAGAGCTCCTCGCAATGACGAACTCGGAGAGATGCTGCGCGCTCTACGCTCAGCGTCAGCGCGCGAGCAGGATCAACGCTCCGAAGATCCGTCGGTACCGGTGCGGCGCGGTGGCATCGCGCCAGGCTGCACGCCTGGCCGCGTCTGGCTCGCGCCTGCGCGGGCGCGCTGGCGTTCGCCGTCGTGCAGCGACGACTGGTACTTTGCGCGGGTGACGGCGAGCGTCGAGCCGCGCCAGGCCGCCAGCATCACCAGCGCCGAGCGGTCGCTGAGGCGATCGTAGAGCCGCGACAGCCGGTACACCTCGTTCACGGAATTGCCGATCTCCGGCTTGAAGAACAGCAGGATGCGCTGGAAGTTCGGGCTCGGCATGTCGAGCGCGCGCGCGACAACCGCGAGCGCTTCGCCGCCGGCATCATCGACGATCTGCGCCGCGACGCGCGAGGGCAGGATCAGGCTGTCGCCGAGCTCCAGGGTGAAGTTCTCGAAATCGCCCGCGATCGCCGCCATCTCCAGGATCTGTATCGCGCGCTTGGCGCGCACGGTCGGAATCCGGAGCGCGGCCTTCAGCGGGGTCTGCGCCAGATTGTGCAGGATCAGCGCGCGCTCGGATGCGCTGGCGCGGAAGAACATGTCGTGGATCTCGGCGGCGTCCTTCGGCTGCATCGCCATGTTCGAGGCCATGCGCAGCTCGGCATCCGAGGGCGTGCGGACCGGCGCGGGTGCGGGTGCCGGAGTGGGAATCTCGCGGGCGAGCGGAACCCTGCGGCCTTCCTGTGCTGCCACCAGCCCGAGCTTCTGCAGCACCGGGATCGGTGTCTGCGGATAGATCGCGAGCTTGGCCTTGATGGCCGCGCGCGTCGCATCGTCGACCTGCTCGATCAGCCGGGTTGCAAGCTCGGTAAACTGACGCTGCTCGTCGTCGCTGTGGATGCGCGTCTGGACGTAAAGGTCGGTCAGCACGCGCAACAGCGTCGGCCGAACATCGACGCCTTCGCGACGGGAGAGGGACATCAGCCCGTCGAATCCGGGAAACAGCGACTTGGTCATGGAGAGATACGCGACCTGGAAGAGATACTCGCCGCCAGCCTACGGCAGGCTCCTTTAAAGGCTCGTTAAGGAAAACGAGGCGTGAAGCCGAACGCTCGTCTTGTAGCGATCTCGTGCCGCAGCGGGACGCCGCGGCCCGGTCCGTGCGGATACGGTCCGAACGCCGTGTTTACACCCCGTTAACCATGAACTGATCTTAATGAATGCATGTTGCAAGGGCGCGTCCGGTCGCGCGGCAATTGAAGAGAGCTGACATGGGGACCATCATTGAATTTCCGGCCGGTCGCCGGGTGGGCTCGTCGGGGGATGTCGCTCCGCGCGCGGACATGGGAACGATCCTGATCCTTCCCGTCATCCGTATCGAGCGCGAGGCAGATGAAACCAGCGGCGATCGCGGGCCCGAGCAGGGCACAGCGCCGGGGCGCCGTCGCCGCCGTCGCTGACATCCGGCTTCGTGCAATGCCGGACACCATCCGCCAGATCCGGCCCGTCATATCGGCCGTCCTGCTCGCACTGTTCGCTGCCACGCTCGGTGCGTGCAGCGGCGGTGATTTCGGCCGTACCCGCGCCGACATGCGCAGCGACGACATGCATCGCTGGCTGGGCGCGGAGGTCACCTCCAGCGTCGGCCTGAAGCCCTCGCAATTCCAGCTCACCGACGAAGAGCGCCAGCTGCGCGACCTCGCCTATCCCATGATCGAGCCGCCGCTGTCGCGGCCCGCATGGAAGAGCGTGTTCGGCGACTACAAGCCGCTGCCCTCGCCCTGGCGTCAGAAGATCGTGTTCGACCGCACCATGTACGGGCGCACGCTGATTGACGAACCGCACCGCTCGCATTCCTCGCGCTATGCGCAGTTGATCGAGGACGTGCGCAACGACATCACCCGCTTCGAGCCGTTCTTCGCCAGCGCGATCCGCGTCATCGATCTCGACAGGAAGCGCGATGCCAGCATGGCGCGCGTCTCTGCGCTTTCACCGAAGGAGAGGGACGATGCGGTCGCGCGCATGCAGGAGAACTCGCTGATCGTGCAGTGGGTGCAGCAGTGCCTGGCGCAGCGCGTCTCGTCCTACCGCTGGGCGCTGGAGCGGCTGGTGATCCAGGCCCCCGACGGCATGGCCGCCGACGCCGACCGCCTGATCGGCGAGCTCGCCGCCCAGACCGCCAACCCGCCGGTCCAGGCGCAACCGCCCTACGGCCGCGCGGTCGTCTCGAAGGGCTGAGCGGGCGGTCCCCGCCGCTCGTCGAGCCGGGCATCGCGCAGCCGTCCCAATCCTGTTGAGGTCTTCGGGAACTCCATTGAATGCCCTTGTCCTTCCGGGCCGGCGGGATAGGATTGTCTCGTTTCTTCAAAGTCATTTTACCCGAAGGTCCTTCGAGATGAGCTTAGACGCCACGCGTCCGTTCAAGAGCCGTCTGGACATTACTCCCCGCCATTTGCTGGCATGTGCCATTCTGCTCGGATCCACCGGCTCCGCAGCCGCGCTGACCAAGGAGGCAGCGCTCGAGAATTGCCGAATGACGGTCGGCCGGCCGATCGTGCAGGCGTGCATGCGCGCCGGCGGAGGGCCCGCCGGCGGTGCCAATCTCGAAGCTTGCCGCGCCAAGGCCTCGCCTCAGGTCAAGGCCTGTGTGATGGCGGCGCTGAATGCCGCCAATGGCCGCACCAATGTCGCAGTCGAAATGCCGAAAGAGGCGGCACCCAAGCTCGAGGCAGGCGCCGCGCTTCCGAAGGACTTCGTTGCGCCGCCGCGCAGCATCGCCGACATCACGGCGATCCTCGACGGCGACAAGCCCGACGAGAAGACGATCGCGGAATTGAAGTCGGACGCCGATGCCGCGCCGACCGGGAAGGAGTCCCGCCAGGATCTCGCACAGTTCTATTTCGATCGCGCTAATGCGCGCGCGCAACTCGGCCGGCTCGCCGAAGCGGTGACTGATGCCGACAAGGCCGTGGAAGTCGGCCGCGGCGCCGTCGGCCCGCATTTGCTGGGGCGGATGTTGCAGCTTCAGTCCCTGCAGCACGCTCTCGCCGGCGACCCGAAGCGCTCGCTCGAGATCATGCAAAGGCTGTTGCGCGAATCCGCCAGCATGCCAGGCGCCAAGGGGTTGCAGTTCAGTACGAATCGCGGGATCGCCGCCACCCTCATCCAGATGGGCGACGTCGCACAGGCCGAAGCCTATCTCCGTCGGAGCCAAACCGCGATCCAGGAGGCCCGCACCAGCGGCCATCCCAATTGGCGGGCGGCCTATGCGAAGTTCGGCCAGAGCTGGGAAGGCGAGCTGGAGCTCGCGCGTGCCTTGATCTTCGAGGCGCGTGGACAGTTCGCCGACGCCGAGGCCGCCTATCGCAACGCCGAGCTGCGCAAGCGCGCAAGCACCAAGGCGATCATGGAATCGGACAATCCGCCGGCGGAAACCATTCTGCTGCAGGCGATCGACGGCACCGTGTTGAACCAGGCGCGCATGAAGGCGAAGCAGGGCAGGCTCGCCGAAGCCGAGATCGACGCGCGACGCGCGCTGCTCTCGCGCCTGAAGGATACCGGCAAGTACAACTCCGTCACGCCGCGCTTCGTGATGGGGCTGGCGGGCATTCTGGTCGACCAGGGTCGTTACGAAGAGGCCGAGAAGCTCGGCCGCGTCGCCCTCGAGATCAACAAGACCGTCGGTGTGCCGGAGGATTCCCAGGCGACGGTGCAACTGCTGTCGCAGCTCGCCGGCATCCTGACGCTGCGCCGTCAGAACGCCGAAGCGAGCGAGATGTTTTCCCGGATCGACAAGGCCGTCGCCCGCTGGGAGCCGCAGCGCCGCCAGGTGTTCGAGCTCAATCCGTCCCGCATCATGTCGCTCTATGGCGCCGGTCAGTTGGATGCCGGCATTGCCGCCGCCGAGCAACTGGTGAAGAAGCAGATCGCCCGGGTCGGAGAAAATCATTTCGACGCCGCCTCGGCGCGCGGCACGCTGGCGGTCGGATTGATGCGCGCCCGGCGCGATGCCGAGGCGATCCGCGAGTTCAAGGCTGCCATTCCGGTCATGATGGCGAGCGCCAACGAAAACGCCGATGACGAGAACACCACCGTGGTGGCCGCGCGCAGCCAGCGGCTGCAAACCATCGTCGAGAGCTATCTGCTGCTACTCGGGAGGGAAGGCGCCGGCAAGGACATCGGCGAAGAGACGTTCAGCCTCGCCGATGCCGTCCGCGGCCGCTCCGTGCAGCAGGCGCTGGCGGCCTCGAGTGCGCGGGCGGCGGCAAAGGATCCGGCGCTCGCTGAGCTCGTCCGAAAGGAGCAGGACCTGACCAAGCAGGTCAACGCTCAGCTCGGCACCCTCAACAACGTGCTGGCGCTTCCGTCCACCGAGCGGGACGAGAAAGGCGTTGCACAGATTCAGGCCTCGATCGCCGCCTTGCGCGGCCAGCGCGACAAGGCGCGTCAGGAGATCAAGCAGAAGTTTCCGATCTACGCCGATCTCGTCTCGCCCAAGCCGCCGAGCGTCGCGGAGATCCGCGCGACGCTCGCCAACGACGAAGCCATGCTGTCGTTCTATTTCGGCCAGAACGGCAGCTTCGTCTGGGCCGTGCCGAAGTCGGGGCCGGTGGCGTTTGCCGCTGTCCAGGCCAAGATCGGCGACATCGAGAGCAAGATCCGCAAGCTGCGCGAAGCGCTCGAGCCGCAGGCTGCGATGATCTCGGACATTCCACCCTTCGACCTCAAGCTCGGCCATGAGCTCTACGAGCTGCTGCTCAAGCCGGTCGAGAGCGGCTGGAAGCCGGCCAAGAACCTGATCGTCGTAACCAACGGCGCGCTGGGGCTGCTGCCGCTGTCCTTGTTGCCGACGGCGCCAGCGGAGGTGGCCGTAGACGAGGATCCGCTCTTTATCGGTTACCGGAACGTGCCGTGGCTGGCGCGAACCCATGCGGTGTCGACGGTGCCGTCGGCGGCTGCACTGCGGACCCTGCGGCAATTGCCGCCTGGCAAGTCCGGCCGCGGCGACCTCATCGCCTTCGGCGATCCCTATTTCAACAGCGACCAGCAGACCGAGGCGGAAGGCGGCGGGCAGAAGATTCAGGTCGCCGACGCCAGCGGCAACATCACGCGCGGTGGGCCGCTGAAGCGGCGCAACAGTCCGAAGCTCGACGGCGTCGACAGCGCCGAGCTCGGTCTGTTGCCCCGGCTTCCCGACACGGCCGACGAGTTGAAATCGATCGCGCTGGCGTTGCAGGCGGATCCCGCGAAGGTGTTGTTTCTCGGCAAGAGCGCGACGGAGAGCGCGGTGAAGACCATGAACCTCTCCGGCTTCAAGATCCTAGCCTTTGCCACCCACGGTCTGGTTCCGGGTGAGCTGAATGGACTGACGCAACCGGCACTCGCCTTGTCGTCGCCGGTGGTGACGGGCGAGGGCGGCGACGGGCTCCTGACCATGGAGGAGATCCTCGGCCTCAAGCTGGACGCGGACTGGGTCGTCCTGTCGGCCTGTAACACCGGTGCCGGCGCAGGCGCAGGGGCCGAGGCGGCATCCGGGCTCGGCCGTGCGTTCTTCTACGCCGGCACGCGCGCCCTGCTGGTGACGAACTGGTCGGTGCATTCACAGTCGGCGCGGCAGTTGGTGACAGACTTGTTCAAGCGGCAGGCCGACGATCCGAAGCTATCGCGCAGCGAGGCGCTGCGGCAGGCGACGATGGCCCTCGTCGATGGTCCCGGCTATCTCAACAGCGAGGGCAAGACCGAGTTTGCCTATGCGCATCCGCTGTTCTGGGCGCCTTACACCATCATCGGCGATGGCGGCTTGCGTTGACGAACCGGGGAGGGGTGCACGGAAAATGAAGCGGAATGTCTTGCTGGGCCTCGTGGCTGCGGGTTTGTTATTCTCCGGATCATCGCGCGCCACGCCATTGATCACGGAGGAGGAAGCCAGGCTGCCGCCGCCGAAAGGCGCGGTTGCCGTCGAACAGCGCGGCATCATGCGCGGCCCGAAAGTCGAGTTCATCTCGCCGGGCGACTCGGCGAGCTCACCCTTGCCGCTGGTCTTGAAATTCCAGTCCTATGGCGGGGCAAAGATCGATCCGGAATCGGTCAAGATGATCTTCCTCCGGACGCCGAATGTCGATCTGACCCCGCGCGTCAAGCCGTTCGTGAAGGCCGATGGCATCAACATGCAGGATGCGGAGCTGCCGCCCGGAGAATACGCAGTGCGTGTCGATATCAAGGACAGTGATGGCCGTTCGGGCACGACCGTCTTCACGCTGAAGGTCGCGCCCAAGTGACGTGTCCCTACTGCAAAGCAGGGACCGCGGAAGGAGCGCTTGTCTGCGCGTCATGCGGGCGCGACATCGCCGCTCCCGCGACGCTGATTGCGGAGCGTGATGATCTCCTGCGCAAGCGCGAGGAGCTGCGCGACGAGCTGAAACGGGCCAGAGACGAGGCCGAGGCCTTCATGAGGCGGAGGCATTCGCGTTAGCGATGGAATGTCCGTTCTGTGCCGAGACGATCAAGGACGAAGCCATTGCGTGCAAGCACTGCTCGCGCGACCTGCGCGCGGTGCGGCCAACCTTGCTCGAGATCGAGGAGATCGTCGCCGATCTGGACAGGCTCAGGCGTGATCTCGACCGGGTCAATGTCCGGCTCGAACGGTACAAGAATCCGCTGCGCTATTTCGCGACGCATGCGGTTCTCTACGTCGCGATACCGTCCCTTCTCCTGGTGATCGCGCACGTGCTCGTGACCATCACCTTCAACGTCTCTCCGATCCCGCTTCGGATTGCGTCCATCGCCATACCGCTGCTGTTCGGATTCGTGGCCTACCCGCTGCACCGGGTTTCGGCCTTGGCGGCCTTGGTGTTGGCGTTCTTGGCGGCGGCCATCAGCGTCCTGTCGATGCTGACGGTCACGGGAATTCACGATCACGTCCCGATCCTGCCGCAAGCCTGGATCGAATGGCGGGAAGTGTTCGAATACGGCGCCAGCATCCTGCTCGCCTTCGTCTCCGGAAATATCCTGAGCGTCGTGATCTTCCAGGTGCTGCCGCGCGTGCTGACACAGGGCGGCAAGCCGAATGCGTTCGCCTTCCGCGTGGCGCGCCTGCTGGGACAGCATGTCGGCGAGGAACAGCTGCGCCGCCGCGCCCGCTTGATCCAGGACCTCATGCAGACCGTTGGGCCCCTCGCCGGCGTCGCCGCGACCGCCGTCGGCTCGATCTACGCGGGATTGAAGGGCTTGCTTGGATAGAAGGTCGTCAATGGCGGCGTGCGCGTCAGCGCTGCCCGTCATGCACGGAGATCTCGGACGCCTTCAGGCCGCCGATGCGCGCGTGGGGGCGGCCGCCGGTTGCCATCACGAGGCCGAAGGCGATCTCGTCGCGGCGCGGCGCATCCCACAGCGTCATCTCAGCCGTGCCGAAATGGCTGCGGACATAGGCGGCATGGATATGGCCGAGCGGCACCATCAGGCGCGTGCCGGGACCGCCGATGGTCTTCGCGGCCGGGACGATCGCCTTAGGTTGTCCCAGCACCTCGCGCATGCCGTGGCCCCCCGCTTCGTGCCAGACGGCGCCATGCTCGAGCTCACCGTCCTCGCCGACGATGATGCCCTTGCCATAGGCCTCGATGCGCTCTGCGCCGCCGAGCTGCGCGATCAGCTGTGTTGCCAGCTCGCGCCCGAGCTCGCGTAAAGAGGCCTGAAACGGCATCAGATCGGCCTCGAATCGACCGGCGAAGGGATTGCGGATCACGGCAATGGCGGTGCCGACCAGCAGCGGCTTCTCCAGCCGTGGGCCGCGCTCGTGCCAGATGGTCTCGACGCCGAGCGCGGTCTTGCGAATATCGTAGGACATGCGGCGTCTTACGCCTCGTCCATGACGGGATTGCTGAGCACGCCGATGTTCTCGATCTCGACCTCGACCACATCGCCGGCTTTAAGGAAAACCGGCGGCTTGCGGGTGAAGCCGACGCCGGCCGGCGTGCCTGTCGCGATGACGTCGCCGGGGACCAGGTCGAAAATGGTCGAGCAATATTCGATCAGCCGCGGGATCGAGAAGATCAGCATCGAGGTGTCGGACGACTGCTCCACCTTGCCGTTGACGCGCGTCTGAAGCTTCAGCTTGGTGGGATCGTCGATCTCGTCCGGCGTGACCAGCCACGGTCCGAACGGGCCGGTGCCGACGAAGTTCTTGCCGGAGGCGATCTGCTGGGCATGGCGCTGCCAGTCGCGCACGCTGACGTCGTTGTAGATCGAGTAGCCCGCGATGTGGCTCCAGGCATCGGCCTGGCTGATGTGACGGCCGCCCTTGCCGATGACGACTGCGAGCTCACCCTCCCAGTCGAAATTGTCGGAGACTTTTGGCCGGATCACAGGCGCGTTGTGCGCAACTTGCGAGCGCCAGACCCGCAGGAAGATCGGCGGAAACTCCGTGATCTCGCGCTTCATGCCGAATGCGACCGCCTCATTGTGGTGGTCGAGATAGTTGCGCACGGCGCAGACGATCTTCTCGGGGCGCGGGATCACCGGCAGATATTTGACGTCGCTCAGCGCCAGCGTCGGCTTGTGCCCGGCGACGATCGTGTCGCGCTTGGCGTAGTCATCGCTGCCGAGAAAGTCCGCAAGCGTCGGGTATTGGGGCAGGGCGCGGCCGAGATCGACGACGGTGTTTTCGACAACGGCCCCCCAGCTTTCCCGATTTCCATCCAAGAACGACAGCAGCTTCATGGTTTCGCCCCGAGGGTTCCGATTTTCGATAGGTCCTATTATTTTCGAAAATTGTCCGCGACGCAAGCCCGCTGCGTGAAAATGCCGGTGCCTATTCGGTGTCGAGCAGGTGGGTTGCGTATTTTGCGACGTTGTCGGCGGTCGAGCGGATATGGCTCTCGATCAGCTGTGTGGCGAGATCGGCATTGCGCGAGATCGCGGCCTGCATGATCGCCTGGTGCTCGCCGGCCTTGTCGCGCGGGCGCGGCCGGAAATTGGCCGACAAATGCCGGTAGCGCTCGGCGCGGTCGAACAGCTCGGCGCGAATGGCGAGCAGCGTGGCCGAGCCGCAGGCGGAGACCAGCGCCTGGTGGAATTGGCGATGCGCGATCTTCCATTCGGGATCGCGCAAGGGATGTTCGGGATCACGCTGCTCGATCCGCTTCAACCTGTGCAGTGTCGAGATCACGGCGATTTCCCAATCGTCGTCGCCCCTTTGAATCGAGCGGCGGATCAATTCCACCTCGATCAGCACGCGCGCGTCGGTGACCTCCACCAGATCCTGGCGACTGACCGGCGCGACGCGAAATCCGCGCTGCTCCTGCGCGTCGACCAGGCCTTCGGCGGCGAGCGCCGTTAGTGCCTCGCGCAGCGTCGTGAAGCTCGCGCCGAACCGCTCGCGCAGCACGTCGAAGCGCAAAGGCTCGCCCGGCGGAAGCGCGCAAGCGATGATCTCCTCGCGCAGCCGATGGGTGATGTCGGCGGCGATGGTCTTGCCGAATTCCTTGCGGGGGCGAATGGCGCTCTCGGGCATGGGATCTGTCGTTGAATCGATGGCCCAAGATGCCGCGCCCACGACCATCTTGCAATAATTTTCGTAAACGGTATGATTTTCGAAAATATGGTCCGGGGAGCTTGAAGACATGAGGGCGGTGCTGGTGCGTCAGCCGGGTGGGCCGGATGCACTCGAATTGGTCGAGCTTCCGGTGCCTGTGCCCGGACCCGGCCAGGTGCAAATCCGGGCCGAGGCGTTCGGGGTCGGTCAGCCCGACGCGCTGATCCGGCGCGGTGTCTACAAATGGATGCCGCCGCTGCCGGCCAACCCCGGCAACGACATTGCCGGCCGCATCTCTGCACTCGGGCCCGGCGTCGAGGGTTTTGCGATCGGCCAGAAGGTGCTGCTCAGCGCCCGCGATTTGTCGCAGCGCGGCGGCTGCTATGCCGACTACGTGGTCGCGCCCGCGGATGCCGTTCACGCGCTGCCCGACAATGTCGACCTGCAAGCCGCCGTGTGCCTGTCGAACTACCAGGTCGCCTACGCCCTGCTGCATGAGTGCCGTCATCCGCGCGCACCGGGGAGGGTACTGGTGATCGGCGCCGCCGGCGGCGTCGGCACCGCGCTGGTGCAACTGGCAAAGCTCGCGCAAATGACCGTCATCGGCACGGTCTCGACGGAGGAGAAAGCCGCGTTCGCGAAGGCGAACGGTGCCGATCACATCATCTTCTACCGGAGCGAGGATGTGGTGGCGCGCACCCGCGAACTGACCAACGGCGAGGGCGTCGGCCTCGTGCTCGATCACGTCTGCGGGCCGGAATTTACCGGCTATCTCGGCGCACTCGGCAAATGGGGCACGCTGCTGTCGTACAACGCGTTCGCCGGATTGCCCGAAGAGAATTTGATGGCGGCGATGCGCAACCATCTCGACATCTGCCCTTCCGTGCGCTGCTTCTCCTTCCACATCTACGACCATGATCGCGACGGCCGCCGTGGCCTGATGCGCAGCGTGATCGAGGCGCTCGGTCGCAACGCGATCAAGCCGGCGATCTCGGCGGTCTTGAGGCTCGACGAGGTCAGGAAAGCGCATACGCTGCTGGAGCAGGGCTCCGCGCTCGGCAAGATCATCATGATTCCATGAGGGGGTGGACCGCACGATGAGCACACAAGCACCCATTGCCCGCTTCACCCGACTGCGGCACGCGACATTCGCCTCGCCCGATCCGGAGCGGCTGCTCGACTATTACCGCGGCATGATCGGTCTTGGCCTCGTTGCCCGCGATGGAAACCGCATCTTCCTCGCCAGCGATTCCGAGCAGCTCTCACTCGTGATCGAGCCGGGCGACGCCGCGCTGAACAGCATCGCCTTCGAGATATCGCCTGATGTCCAGATCGAAGCACTGGGCGCCGCACTGAAGCAGGCGGATTTGCGGCCCGAGCTTTGCAGCGATTCCCTGCCGGGCGTGCCCAGGCTGCTGTCCTTTATCGATCCTGAAGGGACGCGCTTCGAGCTGATCCAGGGCTGGACGCCGACGCCTGCGCAGGAGCGGATCGGCGGGCTCGCCGTCAGCAAGCTCGGCCATGTCGCGCTGCGTACGCCCGATCCGCGCGCGACATCGGAGTTTTATGCGAACATCATGGGCCTGCGGGTCTCCGACTGGATCGAGGACCGCTTCGTCTTCATGCGCAGCGGCTTCGAGCATCACACGCTCAACTTCGCGCGCGCGCCGGTGCGCAGTCTGCATCACCTCGCCTTCGAGCTGCGCGGTCCCGACCACATACATCGGGCCTGCGACCATCTCGCGCGGCACAAGCTCCCGGTGCTCTGGGGCCCGGTGCGTCACGGGCCCGGTCACAACACCGCGATCTACCACCGCAACCCCGATGGCCATTTGGTTGAGCTGTTTTGTGATCTCGACCGGATGGCGGACGAGGAGCTCGGCTATTTCGAGCCGCGCCCCTGGCATCGCGATCGTCCGCAACGGCCGAAGGTCTGGGTCGGGCTGCCGCGCGACGTGTGGGGCATGCCGCCATCGCCTGAATGCACGGAGTTCGCGCGGTAGCGAATTCAATTCGATTTGAATGACGCCGCACGCGCTGCGGCCAAAGAGATAACAATCAAAGGGAGGATGCATCCATGCTTGGGATGAAGCGGCTTGCTGCGGCCATTTTTCTGCTTGGTGTTTTTCTTGGCTTTTGTCTCGCAACCGGGCCGGCGTCGGCGGACAATTATCCGTCGCGCCCGATCCGCCTGCTGCACGGCTTTGCCGCCGGCGGGGCGGCCGACACGCTGTCGCGCATCATCGCCGACGGGCTGTCGAAGAGGCTCGGGCAGCCGGTCATCGTCGAGGCCAAGCCGGGCGCCGGCGGCAACATCGCGGCGGACGCGATCGCCAAGGCGGCGCCCGACGGTTACACGCTCGGCCTCGTCACCGGCGCGCACGCGATTTCCGCGGCGACCTACAAGAGCCTCGCCTACCAGCCGGCCGACAGCTTCGAGATGATCTCGACGCTGGTGTACTACGCGCTGGTCATTGCGGTGCGTAACGACTATCCCGCCAAATCGCTGGGCGAGCTCATTGCGATGGCCAAGGCAAAGCCCGGCTCACTCAGCTTCGGATCGGTCGGTTTCGGCAGCACCCATCACCTCGCGGGAGAATTGCTCAACGCCACCGCAGGCGTCGAAATCGTGCACGTGCCGTATCGCGGCGATTCTCAATCCACCACTGCGCTGCTCGGTGGCGACGTTCCCGTCATCGTCGGCACCCCCGTTTTGCTGGCCCCACAAATCCAGAGTGGCGCGATCCGGGGGCTGGCGGTGACGTCGCCGACGCGCACCGCGTTGCTCCCCGATGTCCCGACGGTTCAGGAAGCCGGCCTCAAGGGCTACGACGTGCGCACCTGGGCAGGCCTGCTCGCCCCCAAGGGAACGCCGCCCGCCATCATCGCCGCGCTCAATGCAGCGACTCTGGACGCCCTCAGGGACCCCGAGCTCAAGCAGCGTCTGGAGACGGCCGTCGGCGGCGAGGTCCGCGGCAGCTCGCCGGGGGAGATGAAGATGCTGATCGAGACCGAGATCGCCAAATGGACCGGCGTGGTCGAGCGGGCGAAGATCCCGAAAATCTGAGCCGGGCAGACGGGGACGGTGCCGGCCAGCACCCCGGTCACGAATGCTTGATCCGGATCAACAAGCGCCGCTGGCGCTGGAATATGTTACTAAGGAGGCGTCCCGGGCCGAAAGGTAAGTCGATATAGATGCGGTTCGTCCGTACCATCCTGGCATTTGCAATCGCCATATCCCTGGCGATGCTGCCCGTTGGCGCGTCCGCATCCGGCCTTGCAATGTCGTCGGATGACATGCAGGCGACCATGCCAATGGGCAGCGATGCCGAGATGGCGATGGACGATTGTTGCCCCGACATGAAGGGACCGGCCAACACGGGCGGCTACAAGTGCGGGATGGGCTTTTGCTGCGTCGGCGGCACCATTGCGCTCGATGACATCAGGCCCGTCGCCTTCGGGCATTTCGCCGTAGCGGCGAGCAAGATCGCGATCCCTGAGGATCAGGTCGTGTCCGTCCGCGGCGGCAGTCCTCCCTTCCGGCCTCCTCGAATCTGATCTCGCTGAGCCCCGCGACGCGCGCAGCACGCCTGTGCGCGACGACGCCTGACGTGCGCGCTTCATGCGCCACGGCGAGATCAATTCATGAGGACAGGACAATGCTTTCCAAATTCAGCACCGCGGCGCTCGCCGCCACCCTTTCGCTTGCCGCTTCCGCGGCGATGGCGGGCGCCGCCGACTACGCCTTCGAGCCCGTCGCTGCGCAAATGAAGAAGGGCGACGATGTCACGCTCTCGGTGCGCCTGACCAACAAGCAGACCGGCAAGCCGGTGGCGGACGCCGTCATCTTCAAGACTCGCGTCGACATGGCCCCGGACGGCATGGCCGAGATGGAATCGGCGGTCGCGCCGCTGCCGTCGAAGGAACCGGGCGTCTACGCCTTCAAGACGGACCTGCCGATGGCCGGTCGTTACCAGGTCACGCTGTCGGCCAAGGTGCAGGGCGAGGCGGAGACCGTCACCGGCAAGGTGATCGTCACGGCGACCAAGTGAGCGTGCGGACGCCGCCCGCGGCGTCCGGACTTCCTTTCCTATTCACATGGACGCGCGCTCGCCGCGCGAAGACACACCATGAAGACGCTGCGTCTCCTGACGATTCTCGCTCTCGGCGGTGGCCTCGCCTTGGGCGTGTACTGGTTCTCGAACGGCGGGCGCTGGTCCGTTCATGCGGAGGTGACCCCGGCTGCGGCACCAGCGAACCGAGCTCCGCTCTACTATCGCGATCCCAGCGGCGCGCCGCTCTGGTCCGCCGCTCCGAAGAAGGATGACCGCGGCCGGGACTATCTGCCGGTCTACGACGATGATCAGGCGGCACCGAAGCCGGCGCAAGCGGCGTCATCGCGAAAGATCCTCCACTACCGCAATCCCATGGGCCTGCCCGACACCTCGCCGGTGCCGAAGAAGGATCCGATGGGGATGAACTATATCCCCGTCTACGAAGGCGACGAGGTCGACGACGGTACGGTGAAGCTGTCGCCGGGCAAGATCCAGCGCACCGGCGTGAAATCCGAACCGGTCGAACGTCGCGCGATCCGCGTCGCGGTCAAGGCCCCCGGCACCATCCAGCTCGACGAGCGTCGCGTCTCGGTGATCGCAATGCGCGCCGAGAGCTTTGTCCAGAAAGTCGCCGACGTCACCACCGGCACGCGGGTGAAGGCGGGCCAGCCCTTGATGGAGATCTACAGTTCGGCAGTCGCCTCCGCCGCGGCGGAATATCTCGCGACGATCACGTCCAAGACGGTGGGCGGCGTCGAGATGTACGGCCGCGGCTCGCGGCAACGGCTGGTCAATCTCGACGTCCCCGAGCCTGTGATCGCCGAGATGGAGAAGACGCGCGTCGCGCCCGTCACCGTGCATTGGTCGGCGCCGCGCGACGGTATCGTGCTCGAACGCAACGCAATCGAAGGCATGCGCGCCAATCCCGGCGACGTGTTGTTCCGGATTGCCGACACCTCGCTGGTCTGGGCGCTGGTCGACGTCGCCGAGCGCGATCTCGGCAATGTCGCGGTGGGGCAATCCGTGGCGGTGCGCGCGCGCAGCTTTCCCGGCCGTATCTTCAGCGGCAAGATCGCGGTCGTCTATCCGCAGGTGAACCGCGAGACCCGGACGGTTCGCGTCCGGATCGAGCTCGCCAATCCCGATGCAGCGCTGCTGCCGGATATGTATGTCGATGCCGATATCAACACGGCTGATAGCACGCCGGTCCTGGCGATCCAGGATAGCTCGGTGCTCGACACCGGCGCGCGCCAGGCCGTCCTTGTCGACAAGGGCGAGGGGCGCTTCGAGCCACGCGAGGTGAAGCTCGGCCGGCGCGGCGGCGGCTACATCGAGGTGCGGGACGGACTTGCGGACGGTGAGGCGGTGGTCACATCCGCCAACTTCCTGATCGATGCGGAAAGTAATCTCAAGGCCGCGCTCAAAGGTTTTGCCGAGGCCGCGCCTCAGGCGTCCAAACCTGGCCCTGCGACGGGAGACCGCAAATGATCGCCCGCATCATCGCCTGGTCGGCGCGCAACCTGCTGCTCGTGTTGTTCGGCACCGGCTTTGCCGCCGCCGCCGGCCTCTATGCGCTGCTCCATCTTCCGCTGGACGCGATCCCCGACCTCTCGGACACGCAGGTCATCGTCTATACCGAATATCCCGGCCAGGCGCCGCAGGTGATCGAGGACCAGGTCACCTATCCCCTGACGACGGCGATGCTGACCGTGCCGAAATCGAAGGTCGTGCGCGGCTTCTCGTTCTTCGGCGTGTCGTTCGTCTACGTGATCTTCGAGGACGGCACCGACATCTACTGGGCGCGCTCGCGCGTCCTGGAGTTTTTGAACGGCGCTGCGTCGCGGCTTCCCGCCGGCGTCAGCCCGACCATCGGTCCCGATGCGACCGGCGTCGGCTGGGTCTATCAGTACGCTGTCCTGTCAAAGGAACTGAACCTTGCGGATACCCGCACGATCCAGGACTGGAATTTGAAGTTTGCGCTGGCCAAGGCCGAAGGCGTCGCCGAGGTCGCCAGCATCGGCGGCTTCGTCAAGCAGTACAATGTGGTGCTCGATCCCCAGCGGATGCGCGATCGCGGCATCAGCATGCAGAAGGTCCGCGACGCGATCCGCGCCAGCAACGCCGATGTCGGCGGGCGCACCGTCGAGCTCGCCGAGTTCGAATACGTCATCCGCGGCAAGGGCTACATCAAGGGCATCAACGATCTCGGCAACATCGTGCTGAAGACGAGCAATGGCACGCCGGTGCTGCTCCGCCACGTCGCCAGTGTCGAGCTCGGACCGGACGAGCGCAGGGGCATTGCCGAGCTGAACGGCGAAGGTGAGGTCGCCAGCGGCATCGTGCTGCAGCGCTTCGGCGTCAATGCCCTCGACGTCATCGAGAACGTCAAAAGGCGCTTCAAGGAGATCGCGAGCAGCCTGCCGAAGTCGGTCGAGATCGTCCCGGTCTATGACCGCTCCAATCTGATCTACGCGGCCATCGACACGCTCAAGCATACGCTGTTCGAGGAGAGCGTCGTGGTTGCGCTGGTCTGCATCGTGTTCCTGCTGCACGTCCGCAGCGCGCTGGTCGCGATCCTGATGCTGCCGGTCGGCGTGCTGATGGCGTTCGGTGCCATGAAGCTGCTTGGCCTCGGCTCGAACATCATGAGCTTAGGCGGCATCGCGATTGCGATCGGCGCCATGGTGGATGCCGCGATCGTCATGATCGAGAACGCCCACAAGCATCTCGAACGCGCCAAGCCCGAGCAGTCCCGCGTCCAGATCCTGATCGATG
Organism: Bradyrhizobium sp. 138; assembly: GCF_023074075.1. Classification (GTDB taxonomy): domain Bacteria; phylum Pseudomonadota; class Alphaproteobacteria; order Rhizobiales; family Xanthobacteraceae; genus Bradyrhizobium. The sequence continues at coordinate 107,197 of NZ_JADPKT010000087.1, forward strand.
CCGCATCCGAAGTCGGGCCTGCGCTGTTCTTCAGCCTGCTGGTCATCACCGTATCGTTCATGCCGATCTTCACGCTGGAGTCGCAGGAGGGGCGGCTGTTCAGCCCGCTCGCGTTCACCAAGACGTTCGCGATGGCGGCTGCGGCCCTCTTGTCCGTCACCCTGGTGCCGGCGCTGATGGTGATCTTCGTCCGCGGCCGGATCGTGCCGGAGGGCAGGAATGCCATCAATCGTTTTCTGATCTGGATCTACCGGCCGGTGATCAAGGGCGTGCTGCGCGCCAAGGCGCTGGTGATCCTGGCCTCGCTCGTCGTGCTCGCCGTCACGATCTGGCCGGCGCAGCAGCTCGGAACCGAGTTCATGCCGGCGCTGAACGAGGGCACGCTGCTCTACATGCCGACAACGCTGCCCGGCATCTCCGTCACCAAGGCAGCCGAACTGATGCAGACGCAGGACCGCATCATCAAGTCGTTCCCGGAGGTCGCGTCCGTCTACGGCAAGGCGGGGCGGGCGGCGACCGCGACCGATCCGGCCCCGACCGAGATGTTCGAGACGGTGGTCAATCTGAAGCCGAAGGAGCAATGGAGGCCCGGCGTCACTGTCGACAGCCTCATTGCGGAGATGGACAAGGCGCTGCAGTTTCCCGGCGTCTCCAATGCCTGGACCATGCCGATCAAGGCGCGGATCGACATGCTATCCACCGGCATCCGTACGCCTGTCGGCGTCAAGGTCATGGGCACCGATCTCGTCGAGATCGACCGGCTGGCAAAGCAAATCGAACGGGTGATCAAGACGGTCCCGGGAACGTCGTCGGCTTACGCCGAGCGTGGCATCGGCGGCTACTATCTCGAGATCGTCCCGGACCGCGAGGCGCTCGCCCGCTACGGCATTTTGATCCAGGACGTGCAAGACACCATCGCGGCCGCGCTCGGCGGCCAGACCGTAACCACGACGGTGGAGGGACGGCAGCGCTTCACAGTGAACATGCGCTATCCGCGTGATCTGCGCGACAATCCCAAGGCGATCGCCAGCGACATCCTGGTGCCGATGCCGGCGGGCGGCGCCGTGCCGCTCGGCGAGGTCGCCAAGGTCGAGCCGGCGCGTGGGCCGACGTCGATCCGCACCGAGAACGGTCAGCTCGCGACCTATATCTATGTCGACATCCGCGATCGCGACATCGGCAGCTACGTCGCTGACGCGCAACGCGCCGTGACGGAGAGCATCCAGTTTCCCGCCGGCACCTATGTGGTCTGGAGCGGCCAGTACGAATATCTCCAGCGCGCGGCAGCGCGCCTCAAGATCGTGATCCCCGTGACGCTGACGATCATCTTCCTGCTGCTGTACCTGAATTTCAGGGCAATGACCGAGACCCTCATCGTGATGCTGTCGCTGCCGTTTGCGCTGGTCGGCGGCATCTGGATGATGTGGTGGTTCGGCTTCAATCTCTCCGTCGCGGTCGCCGTCGGCTTCATCGCGCTTGCAGGCGTCGCCGCCGAGACCGGCGTCGTAATGCTGATCTATCTCGAATACGCGCTGGTGGAGATGAAGGCGAAGCGCAACACCGAGGGCCGGGGCTTCACCCGGGCCGATCTCCATGACGCCATCATGGTGGGCGCCGTCGAGCGCGTCCGGCCGAAGATGATGACCGTGGTCGCCATCATGGCGGGCCTGCTGCCGATCATGTGGAGCACCGGAACGGGGTCGGAGATCATGCAGCGCATCGCCCTGCCGATGATCGGCGGGATGATCTCATCGACGCTGCTGACGCTGATTGTGATCCCCGCGATCTTCGGCCTGGTGAAGGGGCGGGGGCTGCCGGGTGGCGAGCAACCGGCGCTCGCCGACGAGCCCGCGTGCGCCATGCAAGCCTCGCAAGCGGCAGAATAGGATCGGCGAGGCGCGTACCCGTTCGTTGCGATTGCGCGCCGGGCCTGCAGGATTGGTCCGCGACTGCGCGCCGCCGTAAACCTAGCGCGCTTCCACCACTTCGCCGTCCTCCTTCACGAAGCGGCCGACGGGATTGTCCAGCAGGTCGATGACGGCCTCCGAAGGGCGGCACAGCCGCGTGCCCTTCGGCGTCACCACGATCGGACGGTTGATCAGAATGGGATGGGCCAGCATCTGGTCGATCAGCTCGTCGTCGGACCATCTGGGATCGTCGAGGCCGAGTTCCTTGTACGGCGTGCCCTTCTCGCGCAGCAGCGCGCGCACGGAAATGCCCATCGCCTTGACGAGCTCGATCAGCTTCTCCCGCGAGGGCGGCGTCTTCAGATATTCGATGACGACGGGTTCAGTGCCGCTCTGCCGGATCATCGCCAGCGTGTTGCGCGAGGTGCCGCAGTCGGGGTTGTGATAGATGGTGATGGTCATCGAGGTATCTCCGCAATTGGAACAGGGCCGCGTGCCTGCGAGGCGCCGAGCAGCCAGTTCATCAGCAGCATACCGGCGAACGCGCCGCAGAGCTCTGCAAGGATGAATCCGGGCAGGTCAACGGGGCGAATGCCGGCGAACGTGTTGGTCAGCGACCTTGCGATGGCGACTGCCGGATTGGCAAACGACGTGGAAGCCGTGAACCAATAGGCCGCCGTGATGTAAAGCCCGACCAGCCAGGGCACTGCCGTGCGCTGAAAGCGGATGCCGGCCAGGATCGTCGCGACCAACCCGAACGCAGCGACGGCTTCGGCGAACCATTGCGGCCCTCCCGTGCGAACCTTCGTCGAGAGGTCGAGCAGGGGCAGTCCGAACATCAGATGCGCGGCTATTGTTCCTGCGATGCCGCCGGCGATCTGCGCGATCACGTAGAGCGCAGCCTCGTTCACCGGCAATTCGCGCTTGCCGGTGAAGACGAGGGTGACGGCCGGATTGAAGTGCGCGCCGGAGATCGGACCGAGCACCGTGATCAGGACAACCAGAATGGCCCCGGTCGGCAAGGTGTTGCACAGCAGTGCAAGCGCTACATCCTTGGTCAGGGTCTCCGCCATGATGCCGGACCCCACCACGGTGGCGACGAGAATGCCCGTGCCGAGCGCCTCGGCCGCGAGGCGCCGCGAAAGGTCGAAGGCCTCCATCAGCGCACCCGCTCCTTTCGCTTCGGTGAGCAGCAGGATTGCAGGGTCTCGACGACGGGCTCGCAAACTTCGGGGCGTCCGCCGCAGCAATCGCGCAGCAGGAAAACCGCGATGTCGCGGAATTCGCCGAGATTGGCGCGGTAGACGATCGAGCGGCTGTGCCGCTCCGAGGAGACGAGGCGCGCGCGGCTGAGGATCGCCAGATGCGCCGAAAGCGTGTTCTGGGGGACTTCCAGCAGGCGGGCGAGATCGCCTGCCGCAAGGCCGTCAGGCTCGTGCCGGACCAGCGTCCGGAAGGCTTCCAGACGGGTCGATTGGGACAGCGCCGCGAGCGCCAGAACGGCTTCTTCGGTTTCCATATATCCAGACTTATGGAATTATTGAGATGGCGTCAATCTGAAGTCCATGGCTTTATATTTCGAATATTCTGGAAATACCGTTGACAGCCTGCTTGATGTGGAGCATCGTCCCCAGCATGAAGATCGATGACGCAGCAGCACGGCTGGAAGCTCTGGGCAACCGGACCCGGCTCCAGATCTATCGGGCCCTCGTTCGCGCCGGACACTCAGGCATGCCGGTCGGCCGCCTGCAGGAAAAGCTGAAGATCCCGGCCTCGACGCTGTCGCACCACATCAAGAGCCTGGTGTCGGTCGGGCTCGTCAGTCAGGTGCGTGAGTCCACCAGCCTGGTCTGTCATGCGAATTATGACACGATGCGAGGCCTGCTCGATTTCATGGCGGCAGAGTGTTGTGCCGACGAGGCCGAATGCAAGGGCGCGCAAACGGCGGCCTGATTTTTTTGCGGATTTATTCCATGATTCTAGAAAAATGGGAGAAGCCAATGAGCGGGAAGACGGTTGCGATCATCGGGGCAGGGCCGGTCGGCCTCGCGGCGGCCGCGCACGTGCTCGAACGCGGCATGTCGCCCATCGTGCTCGAGGCCGGAGGTGAGGCCGCCCATGCGGTCCGTCAGTGGCAGCACGTGCAGCTGTTCTCGCCGTGGGAATACAATGTCGACAAGGCGGCGGCGCGCCTGCTCGCCCTGACGGGATGGAATTCGCCGGACCCGCAACCCTATCCGAGCGGCGGCGAGCTGATCGAGCGCTATCTCGATCCGCTCGCGACGCGAACGCCGCTGCGCGAGGCGATCCGGACCTCGAGCCGTGTCACGGCGATCAGCCGCGCCGGCTTCGACAAGGCGAGGACGAAGGGCAGGGAGCCGGCGCCGTTCGAGATTCGCTATCAGAACGGCAAGGGCCCCGAAGTGCTGCGCGCCGACGCCGTGATCGACGCGTCAGGCACGTGGTTCTCGCCCAATCCCGCCGGCAGCAACGGCTTGCCGGCGATCGGCGAACGCGAGCGCGCGGACCGCATCGCCCATGGCATGCCGGACGTGCGGAGCACAGATCGCGCCAGATATGCCGGGAAGACCATTGCCGTGCTCGGTGCCGGCCATTCCGCCGTGGGCACGCTGATCGATCTCGTGCAACTCGCCGATGAAGTGCCCGGCACCAAGCCCGTCTGGCTCCTGCGTGGCACTGAACCCGCAAAGGCCTTTGGCGGCGGCCGTAACGACCAGCTTGCCGCACGCGGCGAGCTTGGCTCGACCTTCGCCGCGCTGGTCGCTGCCGGCAAGATCGCGGTCGAGACCGGATTCGGCGTCACGCATGTGTCGGACTCCGAAGGTCGCCTCAGGATTTCGGCCGGCGCCGGCTGCGGCGCGCGTAGCGTGATTGCGGATGAGTTGATCGTCGCGACCGGTTTTCGTCCGGACTTTTCATTCCTGTCCGAGCTGCGGCTTCGGCTCGACCCGGCCATCGAGGCGCCGGTCGCGCTGGCGCCGCTGATCGATCCCAACGAGCATAGCTGCGGCACGGTCCGTCCGCACGGCGCGCGCGAGCTCGCGCATGACGAGCCGGGCTTCTACGTCGCCGGCATGAAATCCTACGGCCGGGCGCCGACCTTTCTGATGATGACAGGCTACGAGCAGGTCCGCTCGATCGCCGCCGACATCGCCGGCGACAAGAAGGCCGCGGCGCGGGTCGAGCTGGTGTTGCCGGAGACCGGCGTCTGCACCCGCGGTGGCGTGGAAAAAGGGGCCGCAGCGGAATGTTGCGGCGGTCCGGCCAAGGAAGATGTCTCGGCGTGCTGCGCCGCCGACGAGGCGGCGAAGAGGGCGGGTGCCTCCGGCTGCGGCTGCACATGAGGCAGTTGCAATGCGCAAGCTGAGCGGCACTTCGGCGGCGATCGTTCCACCAGTCGGATATCGCCGCTACGGCTGCGGAGGAAAACGGTCGAACGTCGGCAGCTCGTGCGCGTGCGCCATCCAGCGCAGGCGCTCGGCGACCTGGATGTGCATCGTCGGCGGGATCGCATCGGGATCGTCGTAGGTCGCGCTCTGGACGTCGATGATCCCGGGCTGCATGCTGGCGTTGACATAGAACAGGCCGGTTCCGCAGTCGCCGCAAAAGTGCCGTTGCGCATGTTCCGAAGACCGGTACACCTTGGGCTCGCCCTTGGTCACCTTGACGGCGTCCTCCGCGTACATCGTCCAGCCGACAAGTGGAGCGCCGGCGTGAACTCTGCAATCGCGGCAGTGGCACAGCGCGTGCACGATCATTTCGCCTTCGATCTGATAACGGATTGCGCCGCAGTGACAGCCGCCGGTGATGGTGCTCATGCGTTCCTCCCGTTTGAAGGTCAGTTCGGTGGATCGATAGCTCCCGAGGCTTGCAGCATCAATGGTGCAATCGAGTTGCGATTGCGTCCTACTGTCGCTTGACAACTGCTGCCATCGCTCAAGCCGAGCGGCCGGCCGCAAGCTCGCGCGTGATCCACTCGGTGAAGGCGCGGATGGCGCGACGCTGCTGGCCTGCGCGGGGAAAGACCAGATGATGGCCGACATAGCGAATGTCGGTGGAACGTCTGGCAAGGGGCGCCACCAACCGCTTGGTCGCGAAACCTGCTCATCTTCTTCGTAATCATCGCCCCCGTTCGGCGTCGGCTATTACGCCGCCTGCGCCATCAGCCGCATCAGTCCCGACGAAGGCATCGGACCGATCGTCGGCTATATCGTGGCCTTGCTGATCGGCACGCTGGTGGTTGCTGCGATCCCCTGGATTTCGACCGGATTTCTGTGAGGCAGAAAGGTGAGAGCCCAGTCAAAGAGTGGCCGTCGATGTGGTTCCATCGAACGGTGACCCTTTCGTGATGCGCCTCGGGCAGGCGCCGGTTGACAGCTCTGCGGCCAGGGTTTTTCATTCGCGGTACCGGGGACCGTGCGATCTCCCCGTGAGGCGACACGCTCAAGCATCGCGTCCTGATCACCAAGGGCGCAGCATGTCTCCATACCCGATCTCATCCGAAAAATTGTTGGTTCATCGTGCGCGGCGGCCACGCCGAGGCGGCGCCGTGACACAGGCCGATCTCACCTGGGGCTGGGATCCCGCAAGGAGAACAATCATGCGTACAGGAATCTTTTACGCGGTCCTGTGTTTCGCGGCAGGGCTGTCGAGCGCATACGCTCTGACACCGGAGGAGCTCGTCGCCAAACTCCAGGCTGCCGGCTATTCGCAGGTTAGCGACATCAAGTCGACCGCCGAGGGGACGACCGCAAAGGCCGTGAAGAACGGCAAACAAGTGCGGCTCGTCGTCGACAGCGGCGGTCAGATCAAAGAGCAGAAATGAGGCGCCGGCGGGCGAAATCCAGCCTTGAGGAGCAGTTCAATGAGAAAGACGATTCCGGCTTTGATGGTCATCGGCGCCTGCTTCATCGCGACGGCTCAGGCGCAGAATGTCGATTGGCAGAAGATCGACGAAACGCTGGGCCGGAAGCCCAATGTTGCGGATGATGTTCATCGCTACGGCTTTCCCCGCACCGATCTCTCCGTGATTTTGGACGGGGTACCGATCAAGCCGGGGCTCGCGCTCGGCGGCTGGGTCGCGTTCAAACCTGCACATGGCGGCGCCATGGTCATGGGTGACCTCGTGCTGCTCGAGACCGAGGTCAATCCCGTCATGGCCAAGATGATCGCGAACGGTCTTGCGATCACGGCCGTGCACAATCATCTCCTGCGCGCGAGCCCGGCGACGTTCTACATGCACATCGCCGGCCACGGGGATCCCATCAAGCTGGCTTCGGCAATTCACGGTGCGCTCGCCGAAAGCAAGACCCCGCTGACGGGTGCGGCACCGGCCAACCCGGCGCCCGCCATCGACCTCGATACCGCGAAGCTCGACCAGATCATCGGCGTCAAAGGGCAGGGCAATGGCGGCATCTATCAGTTCAACGTGAAGCGGCGGGACCCGATCACGGAGGACGGCATGCCGCTGACCCCTGTCGGCGCGTTGGGCGTTGCGACCGCCATCAACTTCCAGCCAACCGGCGGAGGCAAGGCGGCCATCACCGGTGATTTCGTGCTGACCAGCGACGAGGTGAACCCGGTCATCGCCGCCCTGCGGACGCACGGGATCGAGGTAACCGCGCTGCACAGCCACATGCTGGATGAACAGCCGCGGCTCTTCTTCATGCACTTCTGGGCCAACGACGATGCCATCAAGCTCGCTGAAGGCTTGCGGGCGGCGTTGGACAAGACCGCCAGCACGAAAGGCTGAGACGTTGTACGCGACAAGCTGGAGTTTTGAGGCCAGACCATCGAATCGCCGCTGGAATCCTCAAAGGTTGGCGAAACTGGCCCGCGACGACTCGCGCAGATGGCGTCGAAGGTGCTGCAATCGAGTCCGCGGCCCGGCCCCGTGTTCCAGGCATGGACGACCCGCATAGGGAAGGGGGATGACGAGGCGCGACAAGCGGTCAGCTTTCGCCGCGCATCGCTCGTGGTTCTCGTCACCCCCCGGTTAGATCAGCGTGCGGCGCGCGGCACCGGCGTGTTGAGCAGTTGCTGCTCCCACAGGAAGGCGATGCCGCTTCCGGCGGAATGCTGCACGAGCAGCTGCGCAAGCTCGGCGGCATGCTCTGTCCGGGCCCAGTCGCGCTGCCACTCCGAAGCCACGGCCAGCCAGGTCACCATGTTCACGCCAGCCGCGATCATGCGCTGGATGGCGACCTCGTGGGCCTCGACCGACGTGCCGCCGGACGCATCGGTGACAACCGTCACGTCCCAACCTTCGCCGCGCGCCTGGATCGCCGGCATCGCAACGCAGACCTCGGTCCATAGGCCGGCGATGATGAGCTGCTTGCGGCCGGTGGCTTTGACAGCGTTGACCACCTTTTGATCTTGCCAGGTGTTGATGAAGGTCCGGTCGATCACCTCCTGACCGGGGAAGACATCCGTGATCTGGGGGAAGATGAGACCGCCGCGATCGGCGATCACGCTCGTCAGGATGGTGGGAACGCCGAAGGCCTTCGCGGCCTTCGCCAGCGCCGTCGAATTGTTGACCACCATGTGCGGATCGTGGCTGTTCAGATTCGCAAGCTGATAGGGCTGATGGTCGATCAGAACGAGCACCGAATCTTCGGGGCGAAGAAGCGAAGCAAGCCCGTTACGAAAGCTCATGAATATATCCTCTGTTGTGGGGGGACATGCGCCGACTGCGGCGCCGTGCCCAGACACTTGTCATTCCCCTTTGTGATACGATAGCGCCCTGTTCTGCCAAGCTGTGTCGCCAATTGAGGAACGCCGAGTTGGACATTGAAGACGTGACGACATTCGTCGAAGTTGCCGATGCCGGGGGCATTTCGGCCGCCGCGCGCCGGCTCGGGGTCTCGAAGTCGATTGTCAGCCGGCGGCTATTCCGGCTTGAGACGGAGCTGGGCGTCCAGCTTCTTGCAAGAACCACCCGTGGCGCCGCTCTCACAGAAGCCGGCATCACGTTTCGAAGCCATGCAGCCGTCGTCCGCGCCGAGATCGACACGGCCATGGAAATCATCCGGCCCGCGGGCGATCTTCGCGGCCGCCTGCGAATTGCCGTGCCGCTGACCTTCGGGCCGACCCATTTCGCGCCCATACTCGCAGAACTGGGGCGACGTCACCCGCAGCTTCACATCCACACCGCCTATAGCGATCGCTTCGTCGATATCATTGCCGAGGGATTCGATTGCGCCATTCGGGTTGGCTATCTTCCAGACTCCAACCTGATCGCGAGACGTGTCGGGCCGATCTACGGGAAACTTGTCGCGAGCCCGGACTACATCAAGGCGCACGGTGCCCCGGAGATGCTGGACGAGATCATCGCCCATGAAGCGCTGATGCAGGGCACTGAAACCTGGCAATTCATGGATGGCGACGACATCGTCACGGTTCATCCGCGCGGGCGCTTCAAGGCCGACAACGGCACAGCTCTCGCCGTCGCCGCGGCCGCAGGGCTCGGCGTCGCCTGGCTCCCCGATTGCGTGATCCGTGAATACCTGGCGTCGGGCGCGCTTGTTCCGGTCATGACACGCCATCCACCACCCTCGGCAGGTGCATACGTCGTTCGCCCGCCGGGCCAGCATCCCGCACGGAAGGTCCAGGCCCTCACTGAATTGTTGATCGAGCGTCTCGAAGAAAATCCGCCCCTTGCGTGAACCGCTCCTTGGCACACGGACACCAAATCACGAGAAGTCATCCGGGGCGGCCGGATCATGAACTCTCGCGGAGCGAGCCGTCGATGAGGACTGACGTGTCCGATACCCGGAAACTGACGCCCGCACTCTCGACGCCTGAGCGCAACCTGCTGAGGCGAGAAATAGATAAAGGACTGGCCGACATAGCGGCTGGCCGCGTCAGAGACCTCGGTGTTGACGCGCTCCTTGCCAAAGGAAGGGAGCTATTCCAGAAGCGCTCAAGCTCCAATGTAAGGCAATTCGGAGTTGATGGTCGAAAGACGCTCATCTTGCTGCTTCTCCTTTTCGCGATCCCCGCGGGCGACTGCTCCGCGCAGACACCGCCGCCGCCATTCGACGAACATGCGTTCGGGCGCGTGCGGCCGACGGTCGTGAAGAGATTGGCGACCCGCTTTTCGCTAGGCGCATTCGCTGGCCGCTTCGAGGAGACGTCGCTCGGCGCAGTCCGCCAAGCCGTGGGTGAAGGGACCATCCAACACCAGGGCGACGCTGGAGGTAGCATCTATTGGCTGTGTTATAAGCGCGCGCAGCATCGATTATGGGTGTCCAGCGGAGAGATAGGCGGCCCGGACCATCTCGTCACAGAGATCGTGGAAGAGCTCACCGAGAAAGACACCGAGACCTCGACCGATTGCGCCGTCATCCCGGAAAAGTTCGCGCCCCTCGTCTTCGACGGCAAGCTGCATTTGGGTATGTCGCGTTTGGAGGTAGTCAAGGCGCTGGGACCGCCGTCGAAATCGGAAGCTGCTCAGATGGTGTATTCTCACGAAGGAAAGCTCGCAAACGGTTTCGATGAGACCGCATGGTTCATTCTCCGATTTCGTGAGGAAAAGCTCGTGTCCATGCGCGGCGGCAAGACCACGACGAATTGAAGTCGCTGCTAGCAGCGTTCAAGCTTCACAGCGGGGGCTTCTTGCTAGTCTTTTTGCAGTCCGAGAACGGTGAGCCGTGACCAGACAGCGCTGACTACGCGTGTCCCTCACCCGTATTCTCGATAAAGCCGCCCTTTGGAGCCTTATGAGGCAAGTCCCATCCGAAGTAGACTTCCACCCGGACGATCTTGCCGCCGCGCACGGTGGTGACCTCACAGTTGCGAAACTTGTGGTCTCGGGCGGCTGCCTCATAGACGATAACTGCACGGTCTCCATCTTCGATCGCGAGCATCTCGTCAAACGAGGTAGTTTTCTCGCTGTTGGGCCAGCAGCGGCTCAGATAGGTTGCGCGATCCAGTTGATTGTCGATTGGACTGGAAAAGCGATAATCGTCTGATAGGAGTGCCTCGATCGCTGCCCGATCCTTGTCGACGTATGCCTTCAATCTGGCACGTGCCAGCTTGAGCGTGCTTTCGCGGCGCGACATCTCATTCATTCCTGTCTCCGAGGGTTAGCCTTGTGAGCGCCCGACTCGGGATAACGGCCGATGTCCGTTTTTGATCCGCATTCGAACCCTTCCGCAACGTCGGCTTCGGGGCAAAACCCGCCATCCGCTGTACGCACGACAACGTCCGCTATGGCCGAAAGCGTAAGCTGTGTTCCTGCATGCTGGTCGAGCGGGCTGATCCAAACGAACTATCAAATCCTTCCGAACGCGATCGATCGCGCTGCCGTACTCGCCGCTCCCTGACGTGCCGAACTGGCCGCGCTTCAGCGCCGGCCGCGCGGCGGCTCTGCCTTGGCGGGCTGCTCGGTCTGCGGTCCGCAGCTCGCGGCCTGAAGCGTCGCCTGCGCCTGCTGAATCAGGCCAGGCTCGGGGGCGAGCGCCTTCATCAGGATCAGGCCGGTGGTAGAGGGGGAATCGATGATCAGGCGGTCGGCCGCGGTGACCTCTTCATCCTCGGGCAGCTCGTTGTGCTGCGCTTCCGTCATCAAATCGAGCTCGATCACCTTGCGGCCCGCGGAGCGGTCGTTGATGGCGTAATAGGCGATCTCGTTTCGGGTGTAGAACGAGACCGAGGTGTAGGCCTGGCTCACCGGCACCGTCAGCTTGATCGGCCCGCCCGAGAGGTCGTAGCGGCAGATCGCCAGCGCGAAGGCCGGATCCATGAACGGCATCGGCGAGGTCTGCGGATCGGCGAGGGGAAGCTGCGTCACGCCGTTCAGCTTGGTCATCGGCGTCAGTCGTGAATAGGCATCCTGCGTCGCGATCCGCGGCAGCGCCAGCACGCTGACGAGATGGACCACGAGGCCCAGAACGATGCCGGCAACGATGGTGAACGCCAGGCGGATCATGAGCAGCCCACCGTCGAGATGGAAGGCATCGGCGCATCGCGCTGGGTGCGCGTCGCCACGCCCACCGGCGTGTCGTAGAGGCGCAGCATCAGGGCGTAGCGCTCGATGCCGCCGGTCGGCAGCCAGTTGCCGGCGCGCGAGCGCGAGGCGATGCGGACCTCGAACGAGCCGTCGGACGACCGCACGATCTCCTGGCTGGTGAAGCCGTAGCGCTGGAGCGAATTGGCGACGAGGTGGCCCTTGCGGTCGTACAGCGTCAGCGTCCAGAACCGCGCAGGCGGCGTCACGCCGGAAACGACGACGTCGCAGCGGCCGTCGAGCGCCTTCTTCTTGTCGTCGGTGGTGGCGGTGAAGGCGACGCCGTCGCCGGTGCCGATCGGCAGCTCGCCGTTGCGCACGATGGTGGCGCGCGAATAGGGATCGACGTCGGCGGTGCCGGTGCGCGGCCGCGCGGTCCAGGCGCCGATGGTCAGCGCGCCGATCTCGGTGCCGCGCGTCGTCGTCATCCAGGTCGCGCCGACGCCGACCACGGTCGCGAGCAGAAGGGCCGTCAATGTGATCAGGATCAGCCGCACTTGTTTCGATCAGTTCTTGCGCGGGACGGAGGCGTTGGCATTCTCTTCCGCATAGTTCTGCGGGAAGGCGAGCGCGCTCGTCGCCGAGGACGGCCCGGCCGGCTTGGTGCCGGCGTCGGCCGATTTCTTTGCGGTCTTGGCCGCGTCGTCCAGCAGCTTCTCGACGCGCACCAGGATGTCGGCGCCGCGCTTGGTCAACACCGGCGGCGGGCCCGGCTTGGTCTCCAGGATCTTCGGCGCCGCGTTGGCCTGCGCGTTGCTGACATGCTGCGGCGGCAGCTTCTGGCCCATGCCGATGCCGGGGATCTCCCGGACCTCAACGCCCTGATGCGCCGCGAGCATGATGTCGTGCCAGGTCTGCGCCGGCAGCGAGCCGCCGGTCATGCGGTTGGTCGGCGAATAATCGTCGTTGCCGTACCACACCGCGCAGGTGAAATTGCCGGTGTAGCCGACGAACCAGGCGTCGCGATACGCATTGGTGGTGCCGGTCTTGCCCGCAGTCGGAATGCCGTCGAGGGCCGCGCGGCGCGCGGTGCCTTCGCTGACGACGTGGCTCATCATGCCGGCCATGTCGGCGGCGACGGAGGCGGGGATCGCCTGCCGCGGCTTCGGCCCGTCGCGGTCCCAGCGCCAGACGAGGTCGCCGGCGCCGGTGCGCACCTCCAGCACCGAATGCGGCGTCACCGCCTTGCCGCGGTTGGGGAAGGTCGCGTAGGCGACCGCGTGCTCGAGCACGGTGACTTCGTCCGAACCGATCGGCAGCGACGGCGTGTCAGGCAGCGGCGCCTTGAGGCCGAAGCGGCGCGCGACCTCGACAATCTTGGCCCGGCCAACCTTGGCCGGGTTCTGTGCTTTGGGCTCGTTCTTCTGGCCGATCGCGATCGACAGCTTCACCGGCACCACGTTGATCGAGCGCGTGATCGCCTGCGTCAACGTCACCGAGCCGGAATAGGAATGGCCATAATTCTGCGGGCACCAATTGCCGATGCAGACCGGGCCGTCGACCACGATCGAGTTCGGCGTGAAGCCGTTCAGGAGCGCAGTGGTGTAGACGTAAGGCTTGAACGAGGAGCCGGGCTGGCGGTAGGCGTCGGTGGCGCGGTTGAACTGGCTGGCGCCATAGTCGCGGCCGCCGACCATGGCGCGGATGCCGCCGTCGAGATCGGCGACCACGGTCGCGGCCTGCGTCGCGTGATAGTCGCGGCCGAACTGGCGCAGCTGGTTCTCGACCGCGTCTTCCGCCGCCTTCTGCACGTTGGTGTCGATGGCGAGGCGCACCACGAAGACGCGCTCGGTGTACGATTTCGGGAAGGTGTCGACCAGCTTGCGCATCTCGTCGAAGGCGTAGTCGAGATAGTAGTTCGGCGAAGCTTCGTCGCGGCGGTCGACCGCGAAGGCGGGGTTGCGGCGGGCGCCGAACACCTGGCCCTCGGTCATGAAGCCGGCATCGACGAGATTGTCGAGCACGACGTTGGCGCGGGCGCGGGCGGCGGGCAGGTTGATGTGGGGCGCGTATTTCGTCGGCGCCTTGAACAGGCCGGCGAGCATCGCCGCTTCCGCCAGCGTCACGTCGCGCGCGGATTTGTTGAAGTAGAAATGCGCCGCGCCGTCGACGCCGAAGGTGCCGCCGCCCATATAGGCGCGGTCCAGATACAGCTTGAGGATCTCGTTCTTGGTCAGGCGCCATTCCAGCCAGACCGCGAGGAAGGCCTCGTTGACCTTGCGTTCGATGGTGCGCTCGTTGCTCAGGAACAGGTTCTTGGCGAGCTGCTGGGTGATCGAGGAGCCGCCCTGGCGGACGCCGCCGGCTTGCGCGTTGGTGACGAGTGCGCGCGCGGTGCCGGCGATGTCGATGCCGAAATGCTCGTAGAAGCGGCGGTCCTCGGTCGCCAGCGTCGCCTTGATCAGCACGTCAGGAAAATCTTCCAGCGGGATCGAGTCGTTGTGCTTGATGCCGCGGCTGCCGATCGGGTTGCCGTAGCGATCAAGGAACGTCACCGCCAGATCGGACTTCTTCAGCCAGTCCTCGTCCGCGGTCTCGCGAAAGGCGGGGATGGCGAGGGTGAGCATCACGACCAGGCCGCCGAGGCCGAGAGTCGCGGCCTCCGACAGCGGCTCGATGAACACCCAGCGCTTCCACCGCCCGACATAGAAGCGGTCCATGAAGGTCGAGTAGCGCTCGTAGAGCTCGCGGATGCCCTTGGCCGAGGAGAACAGCGAGGAGTCGATGCGCGCATCGAGGTCCAGGAAGAAGTTCCGGACCTTCTGCTTCCAATGCGGTGGTATGATCTGGCGCACCTAGAACCCTTGAGGCTCGCTGCGAAAGCGTTCAAGCACCCGGCCGGGGCGGCATCGAGACGTCTTGGGGGAACGTTGCGGCAAACCCAAGGCGCCCGGCCAGCATCCGAGGGACTTGCTGTTCCTTCTAGCCGAGCGGAGCCCATAAACCAATGGTCACGCTCGCGATTTTGAACAACAGGCCTAATTGACCCCGGGGCATTACGGGCCTCAAAGGGGCCTTGCTTGCACCACCCCAGCGGCACGCTCTAGATGGCGTTGCTAGTTGCTCTTTCGAACCTTTGTTGAGGCGCATGACCGCAGCTCCCAAACGACCTTCAGGCCAGGAAGGATTCTTCTGGAAAACCAAGACGTTGGAAGAGATGTCTGGGTCCGAATGGGAAAGCCTGTGCGACGGCTGCGGGCGCTGCTGCCTGAACAAGCTCGAGGACGAGGACACCGGCGACATCTATTTCACCCATATCGGCTGCAAGCTGCTCGATGGTGCGAGCTGCGCCTGCAAGGACTATCCGAATCGGTCCGACAAGGTTCCGGATTGCGTTCGCCTGACGCCGGCCAATGTCCGCACCCTGAACTGGCTGCCGCCGAGCTGCGGCTACAAGCTCGTTGCCGAGGGCCGCGACCTCTATTGGTGGCATCCGCTGGTGTCGGGCGACCCCAACACCGTGCACGACGCCGGCGTCTCCGTGCGCGGCCGGGTCGAGGGCAGCGAGGAGGAGATCCCGGACGAGGAGCTCGAGGACCACATCGTGCAATGGCCGGCCCTGCTGCCGAAACGGGCCCGCCTGAAGCGACGCCCGAAGGACTGATCCGGCGCACGCCGCCATTCAATTGTTCGGGATGACCCGCGGGTGGGATGCTCCCATGCGCCGCGGTGCCTGCCTGGGAAGAACTTTGCTGTCTACATTGGCTGCATAGAACGAATCCTTCGCGGCGTTGCGCCGCCCCACGACGTCCGATCGAAATGAACAAGTTCGAACGGCAGACCAGTTCTGCCGACATCCAGACTTTGCCCGACGATATCGCCGAGGAGCTGTCTCGGCTTCCGAGCGAGGTCATCAGCGTCGATGACGCCCCGTCGATCGCGCCGCCGGCGCCGCTGTCGAAGGACGAAGTCCGCACCATCGTCATCAGCCTGATGCTGACGATGTTCCTGGCCGCCCTCGACCAGACCATCGTCGCGACCGCGCTGCCGACCATCGGACGCCAGTTCCACGACGTCTCCAATCTCTCCTGGGTCATCACCGCCTATCTGCTCGCCTCGACCGCGGTCGCGCCGGTGTTCGGCACCTTGAGCGACATCTACGGCCGCCGCGCCATGATCATCATCTCGCTCAGCCTGTTCGTGGCGGGCTCGGTGCTGTGCGCGATCGCGCCGAACATGCCGATGCTGATCCTGGCGCGCGGCCTTCAGGGTCTCGGCGGCGGCGGCATCATGCCTGTCGTGCAGACGGTGATCTCCGATGTCGTCAGCCCGCGCGAGCGCGGCCAGTACCAGGCCTATTTCTCCAGCGTCTGGATGGTCGGCGGAATCTTAGGCCCGGTCATCGGTGGTGTGTTCGCCGAGCATCTGCACTGGTCGATGATCTTCTGGATCAATCTGCCGCTCGCGGCCGCCGCAATCGCGCTGCTGCTGCCGAACATGAAGAAGATCCCGGTGTTCCACCGCAAGCGCAAGGTCGACTGGCTCGGCGGCGTGCTGCTGATGGCCTCCGCCGTGGTCTTCATGCTGGTGCTGACCTGGGGCGGCTCGCGTTATCCGTGGCTGTCGCCGACCGTGCTGGCGATGGTGGGCGGCGCCGTCGCGCTCGCGGTCAGCTTCGTGTGGCACGCCCGGCGGGCCGACGAGCCGTTCCTGCCGCTGCCCTTGCTGACCGGATCGGTCGCGCCGTTCGCGCTGACGGCCGGCGGCTGCGGGCTCGGGGCGATCACCGGCCTCACCGTGCAGCTCCCGCTCTATTACGAGCAGGTCTATCATCTCACCGCCAGCGAGGCGGGCCTTGCGCTGATTCCGCTCGCGGCGGTCTCGACTTGCGGCGCGGCGATTGCCGGCCGCACCATGGCGCGCGCCAAGCATTACAAGCGCGTCGCCATCATCGGTACGTCCTGGGCCGCGCTGTGCGGCCTCGGCCTCACGCTCACCACCCTGCCGCTGTGGGGTCTGCTGACGCTGATGGCGGCCTTCGCGCTCGGGCTCGGCACCACCTTTCCGGTGTGCGTGGTCTCGCTGCAGAACTCGGTCGCGCGCCCGCAAGTCGGCACCATCACCGGCGCGATGAACTTCTTCCGCTCGTTGATGTCCTCGTTCACGGTCGCCGCGTTCGCGGCAATCCTGCTGATCGCGCTCGGCATCGACGTTCCGCTCGCCGGCGAGCATCACGCCGCGGGCGCCGTCGCGATACCCACTGAGGACATGCGGCACGCCTTCCGTTACGTGTTCGGCGCCGCCACCGCGCTGATGAGCATTGCCGCGCTGTGCCTGATCGCGATGGAGGAGCGGCCGCTGGCCGGGCCCACGGCGAAGCAACCGGTCGAGATGGCGGAGTAGGGGCTCAGCCACCGCCATCCGGAAAGCTGCTCTTGCGCGGCAGCAGAAGCGTGAATTCGGTAAACTTGCCCGGCTCGGTCGCGACGTCGATGGTGCCGCCATGCTGCTTCACCACGATGTCGTGGCTCATCGACAATCCGAGCCCGGTGCCTTCGCCGGCCGGTTTGGTGGTGAAGAACGGATTGAACATCTTCTCCTTCACCTCGTCCGGGATGCCCGTGCCGTTGTCGCGAATGCGGATCTCGACGTGATCGCCGCGGTCGCGGGTCGCGGCGGTCACGACCGGCGTGTAACCGGCCGCCTCGTTCTCCGCCTTGCGCTTGGCGACCGCATGGAATCCGTTTCCGATCAGGTTCAGCAGCACCCGGGTGATCTCCTGCGGGAACACATCGGCCGAGCCGGCCGCCGGATCGAGGTCGCGTTCGAGCGTCACGTCGAACTGCGGCTTCTCGGCCCGCGCGCCGTGATAGGCGAGGTTGAGGCTTTCCTCGACCACCGCGTTGATGTCGCTCAGGCGGTGCTCGCCGCCGCCCTCGCGCGAATGCAGCAGCATGTTCTTCACAATGGAATCGGCGCGCCGTCCGTGCTGCACGATTTTTTCGAGATTGTCCTTCAGCAGCCCCGTGAGCTCGTCGACCTCGCTGCGGATATCGTCCGCAAGGGCCGCGGGTGCGAGCACCTCGTTCAGCTCCTCGGTCAATTCGGCGGAGAGCGATGCGAAATTGTTGACGAAGTTGAGCGGGTTCTTGATCTCATGCGCGATGCCGGCGGTGAGCTGGCCGAGCGATGCCAGCTTCTCGGTCTGGACCAGCCGGTCTTGCGCGGCGCGCAGATCGTCGAGCGATTTGGCGAGCTGGCTTGTTCGATCCTGCACCTCGTTGAACAGGCGCGTGTTCTCGACCGCGATCACGGCCTGGTCGGCGAAGGTCTTGAGCAGGTTGATCGCCTTGTCCGGGAAGTGACCGGGCTGCGGCCGCGTGACGGCAATGGTGCCGATCGCAACGCCATCGCGCAGCATCGGCACCACGAGGATGCTGCGATAGCCTCGCGTCTTCGCCAGCTCCTTCATGGCGTCGGTGAGGTCGGGTTCGTTCTGCATGTCGCTGCGGAAGGCATACTCGCCGCTCCTCGCCACCCGGCTGTGAATGCCTGACGCCGACAGCGGCGCCGGGAACGAGCTGAGCAGATCGGCGTTGCCGGCCTCATTGTCGGTGGTGAAGGCGGCCAGATGCAGCATGCCATCGAGGAGGCGGGTGACGGTGGAGGAGTGCCCGCCGATCAGCGCCTTGGCGCTGTCGGAGATGGCCTGGAACACCGGCGTGACGTCGGCGGGCGAGGCCGCGATCACTTTGAGAATGTCGGCGGTCGCGGTCTGGCGTTCCAGCGCTTCCTTGGTGGCGTTGAACAGGCTGACATTCTTGATCGCGATCACCGCCTGGTCGGCGAAGGTCTGCAGCAGCCGGACATGATGATCGCCGAACGCGCCCGTCGCACGGCGCGTCGCAATGATGATGCCGATGGCCTCGCCCTCGCTCATCAATGGCGTGAACAGCATGCTGCGATAGCCCCGCGCACGCGCGATGTCGCGCGCCGCCGGCTCGAGCTCGGTGTCCGGCAATTGCGCCGCGGCGCCATGGGCCACGAGGGAATAGGGCGGGAATCGCGCGAACGGCACCGGGAACGAGGCCTGCAGCACGCGATCGCCGGCCGGATCGGTCGGCGTGAACGCGGCAAGGTGCGCGGCGCCGTCGACATAGCGCAGCACAGCCGTGGAAAAGCCGCCGATCAGCCGGTTGGCGTTGGCGGCGATGGCCTCGAACACCGGCTGCACGTCGGAGGGCGAGGCCGCCATCACTTTCAAAATGTCCGCCGTCGCGGTCTGGCGTTCGAGTGCCTCTTTGGTCTCGTTGAACAGCCGCGCATTCTCGATCGCGATCACGGCCTGGTCGGCAAAGGTCTGCAGCAACTGCACGAGGTCGGGCGCGAACGCGCCTGGCTCAGCGCGCGTGACGCTGATCATGCCGACGGGCGTGCCACGGTTCATCAGCGGCATGAACAGCACGCTGCGGAAGCCGCGCATCCGCGCCAGCTCGCGGTTCAGCTCGGGGACGTCATCGGCTTCGCTGTCGGGAAACTGGATGGTCTCGCCGTCACGCACCAGGGCGAAGGTCGGGAAGTCCGCGATCTTGCGCGGAAACGAGGCCTTGAGCCCTTTGTCCGCCTCCGGGCTGGTCGGCGTGAACGCCACGAGATGCAGCTCGTCGCCGATGAATTGAAGCACGGTGGCGGAGAAGCCGTCGAGCAAGCGCTTGGAACTTGATGCAATCGCAGCGAACACGGGGCGGGCATCGGAGGGCGAGGCCGCGATATTGCGCAGAATCTCGGCGCTGGCGCTCTGGCGATCCCGCGCAATCGCCAGCTCGCTGCGCAGCTGCGAAGTCTCGGCTGCAGCCGATCGCAATCGGCGCTCCAGTTCCTCGATTTCGTTGGAAGGGGTGGTCATTCCTGATCCGGCTCGATGCCGCGACAGGCGCGGCACCGGGCCGGATTATCACATCTTCCGCGGCCGGAGCCAGCGCCTGCGGCCGCGGCACCAACTGAAACCAGCCTGGTCGAGAGGCAGTGGCGGAGTCGCCTCTCCCGAGTAGGGCGATCTATATGGCGTGTACGATCGGGCGGCATTGGCACTGGGCTCCCTCTCCCGCTTGCGGGGGAGGGTTGGGGTGGGGGTGTCTCCGCGTCGGGATTGTTGAGGATTGCTGAGAATGTCCCTGCGTGGCGCGAGCCCTCACCCGCCGCGCTCTGCGAGCGCGTCGGCCTCTCCCGCAAGCGGGAGAGGCGGAGCAAACCGCGACGGTCCTCGCGTATTTATCTACGATTGCCCTGTCTCCCGTCGGGGATAGGTGGACGGCGGCGCAAGCAGTTGGGCTTAATCATGGGCGCCCCGTCTCACGTGCCCGGCCGCGATACCTCGGTCTCCTTGCTGGTGATGAACTCCAGCAGCACCGGGATGCCCTCCTGCGTCTTCTGGATACCGCGCTTGATCGCGGGCACGATGTCCTCCGGCCTCAATACTCGCTCGCCGTAGCCGCCGAAGGCGCGCGCCATTGCGGCATAGTCGCCGGAAATGTCGGTCGAGCGATATTTTTCGGTCGAGACCGGCATCACCTTCAATTCGATCGCCATCGAGAAATTATTGAGCAGGATCGACATGATCGGAATGCGCTCGCGCACCGCCGTCTCGAAATCCATGCCCGTGAATCCAATGGCAGCATCGCCCCAGACATTGATGCAGAGCTTGTCGGGCTTGGCGAGCTTGGCGCCCATCGCAAGGCCGAGGCCGTAGCCGAGCTGCGTGGTCTTGCCCCAGCCGAGATAGGTGAGGGGCGCGACCGACTTCCAGAACGGCGAGAGCTGGTCGCGCGGGCTGCCGGCATCATGCGTGATGATGGTGTTCTCGACGTCGACGGTGTGCTGCAAATCCCAGAGCACGCGATAGGGGCTGAGCGGCGCATCGTTGCTGGTGAGTTTTGGCATCCATTTCGCCAGCCACTCCTTGTGCGAGGCCGCGATCTCGGCCGCGACTGCGGAAGCATCGCGATCAGCAGTGACGGTCTTGCCGATCTCCTCCAGCAGCGCGTCGAGCACGAGGCCGGCGTCACCGACGAGGCCGATCCTGGCCTCCACATCCTTGTTGAGATGATTGGGATCGAGCGTGGAATGGATGATGGTCTTGCCCTTCGGCATCGCGATGCCGAAGTTCGTCTCGGTGAAGGAGCAGCCGATGCCGAAGATGACGTCGGCCTCGCTCAGAAACTTCGGCACCGCGCGCGGCACCGCGAGCCCGCCCGAGCCGAGCGAGAGTGGATGGGTTTCCGGGAACGACGATTTGCCCCCTAAGCTGGTGGTGACGGGGATCGCCAGCCGCTCCGCGAGCCGCTTCAACTGCGGCCAGGCTTGCGCGTAATGCACGCCCTGGCCGGCATAGATCACAGGCCGTTTTGCATTCACGAGCAGGCCGGCGGCATGCTTCACATGCACGGGGTCGGCGCCGTAGCGGGTGCGCAGCACCGGCGTGTAGTCGAGCGGCTCCGGCACCTCCTCGTTCCACATGTCGGAGGGGATTTCGACGATCACGGGCCCGCCGCGGCCATTCTTCAGCTTGGTGAAGGCGCGGCGGAAGATGTTGGCGACTTCCGCGGCGAGGATGATTGGCTCGGACGATTTCGCGAACGGCTTCATCGCCTCGCTGGAATTGAAGTTCGGCTCGATATGGGAGAGCCTGCGCTGATAGCCCATCGGCAGCACCAGCACCGGCACGGATTCGCCAAAGCACTGCGCAACGCCGCCCATGGCATTCTCGGCGCCCGGGCCATGCTGCATGCAGAACGCGCCGATGCTGCGGCCCGACGTCACCCGCGAGATCGCATCCGCCATGTGGATGCCGACGCGCTCCTGCCGCACCATCACCGGGCGGATCTCGGCCTTCGCCGCATGCTCGATCAGGTGGTTGACGGGATAGCCGCAGAGGATCTCGATGCCCTCGCGCCTCATGATTTCCGCAATGGCGGTGCCGAGCTTCATGGCGTCTCTCTCCCTGGCAAGGCCGGTTGATCCGGCTTGAGAGAGAGAGGATCAGGAATTGCGGGAAGCGTAAAGCGCAGTTGATCTCGCCCGCAGGTAGGTCAGCCATGCAGGACGAGCGATCGCTACTCTGCGGTTCGCAGCTGCCCTCGGTATTGATCAAAGTGTCGCGCGACGAGAAGGCGCACGCCATGCGACTTGGCGCTGAAGCAACAGGCAGCACAGCACATGCAGCCGGCCACCGAGTCAAACCTTTATCGTGCGAATTCGAAACTGAGCGCCGGTGCTGCAGGCTTTGGGTTTGACAGTTTTGAAGCTGCGGGAGCACCGTAGCTTCGGCGTTATGTAGGGACATATCGACATGATCGAGCTCACGGTGAACGGGATCAAGCGCCAGGTCGACGTCGTTGCGGAGATGCCTCTGCTCTGGGTGCTGCGCGACGAGCTCGGCATCACCAGCGCCAAATACGGCTGCGGGGTCGCGCAATGCGGCGCGTGCACCGTCCAGATCGATGGAATGGCGGTCAGATCCTGCCAGGCGCATATCGGCGAGGTCGCCGGCAAGTCGGTCGTCACGCTCGAAGGGCTCGAGAAGAAGGAGCAGCATCCGGTCTTGCAGGCCTGGATCGAGCATCAGGTCCCGCAATGCGGCTACTGTCAGACCGGCCAGATCATGCAGGCTATCTCCCTTCTGGATCTGATCTCCCAGCCGACGGACGAGGAGATCAACCAGGTGATGTCCGGCAATCTTTGCCGCTGCGGCACCTATCCGCGCATCCGTGCGGCGATCCATGCGGCTGCGGCCAAGAAGATGGCGGAGAAGTGAGATGGGCCACATGCAGACCCTTTCGCGGCGAGCTTTCGTTTTCGGCTCCGCTGCCGTCGCCGGCGGCATCGCTTTTGGTGCCTATGGCAGCGCCGAAGCGGCCGTGCCCAGCGCCGACGGCAATCCGCTGGCCGCCGGCCTCGGCGCGAATTCGGTGACCTTCAATCCCTGGGTCGAGATCAGCCCGGACAAGATCACGCTGATCGCGCAACACGCGGACATCGGCCAGGGTGTCGGCTCGGTGCAGCCGATCATGATCGCCGAGGAGATGGACCTCGATCCCGGCCAGTTCGAAATCCGGTTCGCCGGTCCAAGTCCCGCTTATTTCAACACGGGCTTTGCCGACGAGTTCGCGCCGTTCGTGGCCGCGGACCAAAGCCCGGCTGCGGAGGAAGCGCGCGCGGCGACGCTCGAATGGCTGCGAAAGTCCGGCCTGCAAATGACGGGTGGATCCAGCACCATTCCGGACACTTATCAGAAGCTGCGCGTCGCCGGTGCGGTGGCGCGCGAGACGCTCAAGGCCGCCGCAGCCAAACGCTCGGGCGTCGCAGTGGCCGACCTTCGCACGCAATCGGGCCATGTGGTCCTGCCCGACGGAACCAGGATCGCCTATGGCGCACTCGCGGCAGATGCCGCGAAAATTCCGCCGGTGCTCGATGCACAGCCGCGCGACCCGTCCAAATGGCGGATGCTCGGCAAGCCGATGATGCGCCTTGACGTTCGCGAGAAGGTCATGGGCGAGCTGAAGTTCGGCATCGATATCAAGATGGACGGGATGCTCTACGCCTCCGTCAAGCTGAACCCCAACAAGGGGCAGCCGCTGAAATCCTACGATGCCGGCAAGGCGCGGGCGATGCCGGGGGTGAAAAAGATCCTCGAAATCAAGAATGGCGTCGCGGTGATCGCCACGAACAGCTGGTACGCGATGAAGGCGGTCGACGCCATCGCTTGCGAGTGGGCGCCCTCGGCCTATCCCTCCGAGCAGGCCGATCATTGGAAAGTGCTGGAATCCTCGTTCAAGCCGGAGTTCCTCGGCAAGGAGTGGCGAAAGACCGGCGACATCGAGAGCGCCCTGAAGACGGGCAAGCTCGTCGAAGCCGAATATCGCGCGCCCTATGTGGCGCATCAGCCGCTCGAGCCGCTGAACGGGGTCGGCCTCGTCACCGACAAGGGTATGGAAATCTGGGTTGGCCATCAGAGCCCACGCTTCGTGCAGTGGGTCGCATCGACGGCGATCGGCCTCAAGCCGGAACAGGTCACCTTCCACAATCAGTGGAGCGGTGGAAGCTTCGGCCACCGTCTCGAATACGAGAACGTCCGCGTTCTCGCCGAGATTGCAAATCAGATGAAGGGAACGCCGATCAAACTCGTGTTCTCGCGCGAGGAGGATTTCCTCCAGGACATTCCGCGGCAGATCGCGATCGCACGGCATCGCGGCAGCATCGACAAGGGAAAGATCGTCGCGGCCGATCTGCAGCTGGCTTCGACTACTCCGCTCAAGGGGCTGCTCGAGCGTTCGGGGACGCCCTCGAAGGATCCCGACGGGCAATTGGCCGCCGGCCTGTGGAACGTCTATTACGACATTCCCAATTTTCGGGGCACGAGCTACGAAGCGCAGGGACTTTCGCCGAGCACGACGTGGCGCTCGGTCGGTGCCTCGACATCCGGCTTCTTCACCGAAAGCTTCATCGACGAATTGATCCATGCGGCGGGCCTCGATCCCCTGAAGGCGCGCATCGCGATGTGCACCGTGCCGCACTATCGCAAGGTGCTGGAAACGGTCGCGGAGATGTCGGATTGGAACGGACCGCTCGGTAACGGCCGAGGGCGCGGCGTCGCCTTCGTGGAGTCGTTCGGGACACCGGCCGCCGAAGTCGTCGAGGTGACGGCGACGGACCGCGGCATCAGGGTCGACAAGGTCTGGGTCGCGGTCGATGTCGGCAAGGTCGTCGATCCCGTCAATTTCGAGAACCAGGTGCAGGGCGGCGTCATCTGGGGACTTGGCCACGCCATCAATTGCGAGCTGACTTATGCCAAGGGCGCGGTGCAGCAGACCAACTACAATCACCACGAAGCCATGCGGATCTATCAATGCCCGGTCATCGAGGTTCGCGGGCTCGAGAACGATCCGAAGGTGAGGGGAGTCGGAGAGCCGCCGGTGCCTCCCGCAGCGCCTGCGCTCGCCAATGCGATCTTCGCGGCGACCGGAAAACGCATCCGCGAGATGCCTTTCAACAAGTTCATCGATTTCGTGTGAGGGTGGATGATGAAGGGATTTTTGATCGCGGTGGTCCTCATCGCTTCGTCGGTTGCAGCCCTCACGGGACTTGTCGCGGCCAAGGACGAAGCCAGCAAAGACATCCTGCCGCCGGGCAGTGTGAGCCGGGCGGCGGGGTTGGAGGCCTGGAAGCGGATCGAAGCGGTGGTGACTCATCCGCGTTGCGCCAACTGCCACGTCGATGCCAAGGCCATTCCGATCTGGACGCCGGCAGGCGAAACCAGGCCTCGCGTGCATGGAATGAACATCCACGGCGGAGAGAGCCGCATCGGCGCGGAGGCGATCCCGTGCTCGACCTGTCACATGACCTCGACACAGGCGAACGAGCCGGCACCGGCACCGCCGCGCGCCGGCATCGACTGGCAGCTCGCCCCGGTCGCTTTCATCTGGTTTGGCAAGAGCGGCGCCGAGATCTGCGCGCAGCTGAAGGATCCCAAGCGCAATGGCGGCCGCGACGCCGCCGGCCTCGTCGAGCACCTGCGGCACGATGCATCCCTGAGCGGATTCATTCCCCGCGGCTGGGCTCCCGGCGCAGGCCGCTCGACGCCGCCGGGGACCTTCGAGGATCACGTCAAGGACATGGCGACGTGGGGTGCGGCGGGACAGCCCTGTCCGAACTGACGCGTTATCTGCAGTTTTGGCAGATCATCAGCTTTCGCTTCAAGGCCGCATCTTCCTGGTCGAGGTCATTCGCATCCGCATTGGATCTGGTGTCCCGTGCCGCGCGCGATCGCGGCGCCGCCCGGCTCGGTGTGTCGTTGTCATCGGCGGTGCCGACGCTGAAGCCATCATAGTCGGTGGCCGGATTCGGCTGCGGCCCATGGACGACGGATGGTGAGGCCTCCCTGCCGGCGGCCGCCGGTGGAATCCTCGAATTCTCGGTGTTCGCGCGCGGCGGTGAGGCGGTTGGCGGAACAAGCGAAACCGGCGGCGCGACCGACGTCTGTCCCCTCGCGCTGCCCTGCGACCAGACGCCGATCAACATCAGGCCGAGAGCCAACAGCGTCACGCTTCTCATCTGCATCCTTTAAGCCGCTCTGGTTCATCGATTGGCGGCATCGCTCGTCGAGCGGCGCCGTGGTGAAGGATATCAGGACTCGCATGGCGTCAAAAGCGTGGCGGGAATCTCGGCTGCGGCGATCCTTCGAGACGCCCGCCTTCGGCGGGCCCTCAGGATGAGGACGGAGTGCGCGACTACAATTTCACGGGGCAAGGGTGCTGCTTAGCCTCATCCTGAGGAGACCGCCACCGGGTCCGCGCAAAGCGCGGCCCGATGACAGGCTCCGCGGTCGTCTCGAAGGACGAGGCGCGCGCACGGGCGCCGCCAAACGTCATATGCGATTGCCTGCCCCGGAGCTGGCCCCGTCCCACCCACCATCCGTTGTGGTGCCCGACGGCCAAAACACGCAAGCCGTGGGTCGATATCTCCCGGCAAAAATATTCGAATTTACAGAAGTTCGGTTTTGCCGTACAAGCCTGGCCATCCCGCCCGCCACAAGGGGCGTTTCGCGATCGTCACGAGACGCGGGCCGGGATGCGGTGGCCGCGACGGCGTCGGCGCGTCATGTTGGTTGCAGGGCGGGAAACCGTGAGCAGCGACGGGCGCGATACGACACGGCGCTGACAGCGTCTTCGCATGGTCTCGACGGTGAGCGCACGCCAGCCGTGGAGAACCCAGCGAGGATGTGCGCGGACGGAGAAGTCGTGTGGTCCTGACGCCCGGGGTTCTGGCGTCAAGTCAAGCGGTGATGTAGCGGCCAACCGGCACGCGCATCAGTCATCTGCAAGGCGACGGGGGCAATAGTGCAACGCTCCCCGAGGAGAGCACGAAGGACACCGTGAAAACCATCCGCGCAGGGAAGGCCGGGCGACCGGCATCACCTGTCGTCCACCCCGTGCGCGTTCTTTCGCACACGCGGGACTTCGGGTGCCAGCCGGCGCCCGGCCTTCCCTGCGCCCTTGCTCTAGATAAGGGCGGAAGAAGACAGCAAAGCTCGGGCGAATCAAGCCGCGAGAATGCGAAGGTATGCCTGCGATGTCGTAGGATGGGTAGAGCACTTGCGAAACCCATCATGTTTCAACGGAGAAGAAGTATTGATGGGTTTCGCTTCGCTCTACCCATCCTACGAACTCCCGCAAGCAGCGGTCTCGTGCCCCGGACGTAGCGCAGCGCGCCGCGTCTTTGCGGCGTGGTGCGCTGCAGAGCCGGGGCCCATGTCTCAGAGCGCGATCATCGGAAAGATGGCTCCCGGCTCTGCGCCGCAACGTGAAGGACGTTGCAGCGCGTCCGGGACACGGATCATGCGTGCCGTCGCCCACACTATCCGCCCGGTTACTTCGTGGCGGCGTCGATCGCGTTGAACTTGTTGCTGAGCAGCGCGCTGCCGGTGCTGTTCACGATGGTGACGATCGCGAGCGCGATCCCCGCGGCAATCAGGCCGTACTCGATCGCAGTTGCACCATTTTCATCGGCAAGGAACGACCTCAGCAAACGCATTGCCAACTCCTGTTCGTCCGATCCAACGTAGGGTCGCATCGTCATCGGACTCATCAATAGATCGAATAAGTCTTATGCGCGCCAAAAGAATTAAGCCCGGGCAAGTCGCGCCTCCGCTGATACGACGACACCCCTTAAATTAAGGTTCCATCGGTCCGTCCAAATGGATTCAAATCGGCAGACCCCCGCCGGCAGGGGTGGTGAAGTGCGCCAGCCGCAGGTCCTGATGCGAGCCGGGAGGCCGGTCGCGCCGGGCAGGCGAGTGCCGGTTAACGGATTGTTGAGGCTGTTTGCCAAGCCATCGCGCTCATCCGCGCCGGCCGCCGGCATTCAGCGCCCGCAACATCGCGATGCGGGCGAACATCATCCAGCCGCCGCCCGTCTCGGCGGCCTTGATCAAGGTCTCGATGGCGGTCTGCCAATGTGCCTCGTGCTGGGCGTCCTCGGGCAAGCGCATGATGTAGTCCGCCGCTTGCTGAAGCGTGAGCAGCTCGCGTTTGCTGTCGACGCGAACGGGATCGTCGAACGCCGTCGACCAGGGCATGTCAGGCCGCCCGATCCGCGAGGAGTGACGTCACGGTGTGATTGCAGATGCGATGCTGTCAGCCTGCCTTCTTCGTCCGCGCCGGGGCGCGCACCGGCTTGTCGGCGGCCTTTTTCGAAGCGTCCTTCGCCGTCTTCGCCGCAGCATCCTTGCCGCCCTTGCCGGCGATGGGGAGCAGCATCTCGCGCTGGCCCTCGACGCGCTTCTTCGGCTTCTTGGCCTTGGAGGTGTCCTTGGCCACCTTCGCCGCAGGCGCGGCATCCTTTTCGTTCGCGATGCTCTTCTTCAGCGCGTCCATCAAATTGATGACGTTGCCGCCGCTCTTCGGCGTGGCCCTGGCTGCGATCGGCATGCCCGAGCGCTTCTTGTTGATGAGATCGATCAGGGCGGTCTCGTAATGGTCCTCGAACAGCTCGGGCTCGAACGCGCCGGACTTCTTCTCGACGATGTGTTTTGCCAGGTCGAGCATGTCCCTGGTGAGCTTCACGTCCTGGATGTCGTCGAAATATTCGGTCTCGCTGCGGACCTCGTAGGGATAGCGCAGCAGCGTGCCCATCAGCCCGCTCTCGAGCGGCTCGAGCGCGATGATGTGCTCGCGGTTGGTCAGCACCACGCGGCCGATCGCGACCTTGTCCATGCTGCGAATGGTCTCGCGGATCACGGCATAGGCGTCGTGGCCGACCTTGCCGTCCGGCACGAGATAATAGGGGCGGATCAGGTAGCGGTTGTCGATGTCGGCCTTCGGCACGAACTCGTCGATGTCGATCGTGTGGGTCGAGTCGAGCGCGATGTCGTCGAGCTCGTCCTTGGTGACCTCGATATAGGTGTCGGTGTCGACCTTGTAGCCCTTGACGATGTCCTCGGAGGTCACCTCGTCACCGGTCTCGGCGTCGACCTTGAGGTACTTGATCCGGTGGCCGGTCTTGCGGTTGATCTGATTGAAGGAGACCTTCTCGGTATCCGAAGTGGCCGGATAGAGCGCGACCGGACAGGTCACGAGCGACAGACGCAAAAAACCCTTCCAATTGGCGCGGGGGGCCATGGGCTACTCCAAACGCAACAGGGACAGACGATCAGGATACCATCGGGGAACAACGAATCAAAGCAAGGTCGGTTGCTGAATCTTGCAACTGCGTTAACCGGTCGCTGGGCCCTGCGGCCGTTGCCCGATCCGGGGCCCAAAAGCCGGAACATCATATCCCATCACGCGTTGGCTCGGGACATCGGCTGCGAGGACGTCGCGGCTATCGGAAGCGACATCCAGAGATTGAGGGCATCATGGCAACCACGCGAGAGCAGCATCAGATCGTGGAAACTCCGACCGAGGCGCGTCAGGGCGAGCCTGGGCCCTCGGTGGCGGCGCTGCTCGCCATCTCGACCGGCCTTGCGATCCTGATCCTCGCCGTCGTCTGGTTCGTGTTCTTCCGGACCTGACGGCCGAATTCACGGGAAGGGCGGACCTTCCGGCCCGCCGCGGTAAGCGGCATATTGCGCCCGCCATGCTGCCGGCTCGTCCGGTCGCAGGGCGGGCGCAGTCGCATTGGCTGCAAACACATCGTATATGACCAAAAAGTAACGCAGGCAGTTCCCGGCGTTCATATTCAGTTCACGCCGGAATTGCTCATCTGGTGCGGTGTTGATGCGGCCTTTGTCTGGAGAGAAGCGTGCGCCTGCTCGTTGTTGAGGACGACCCCGATCTCAATCGGCAGCTCACCAAGGCGCTGACCGACGCCGGCTATGTCGTCGACCGCGCCTTCGACGGCGAGGAGGGGCACTATCTCGGCGATAACGAGCCGTATGATGCCGTCGTGCTCGACATCGGCCTGCCGAAGAAGGACGGCATCTCGGTGCTGGAGGCCTGGCGTCGCAACGGCCGCACCATGCCGGTCCTGATCCTCACCGCACGCGATCGCTGGAGCGACAAGGTGCAGGGATTCGACGCCGGCGCCGACGACTATGTCCCCAAACCGTTCCACCTCGAGGAGGTGCTGGCGCGCATCCGCGCGCTGCTGCGCCGCTCGACCGGCCATGCCCAGAGCGAGCTCAGCTGCGGTCCTGTCACGCTCGACACCAGGACCGGCCGGGTCAGCGTCTCCGGCAATCCGGTCAAGATGACCTCGCACGAATATCGGCTTCTGGCCTATTTGATGCACCACTCCGGGCGGGTGGTCTCCCGCACCGAGCTGGTCGAGCACCTCTACGACCAGGATTTCGACCGCGACTCCAACACCATCGAAGTCTTCGTCGGCCGCATCCGCAAGAAGCTCGACGTCGACATCATCCAGACCGTCCGCGGCCTCGGCTATCTCCTGACCCCGCCGGCCGCCTGACGCGTTCGGGCTTGACGGGCAGCCCGCAAGGGGCCTTGGTCCGGACATGAGCTCTGACGCCCTGCCATCCTGCGCTCCCCGGGATCATTCCGATGCGCGCTAGTTCGCTTGCGAACCGCCTGTTCCTGTCGGCGACCGCTTGGCTCGTGGTGATCCTGGCCATCACCGGCGTGGTGCTGTCGTCGGTCTACAAGAGCGCCACCGAGCGCGCCTTCGACCGCCGGCTCAATCTTTATCTGCGCACCCTGATCGCCGAGGTCGCCACCCCCGACGAGCCGCCGGACCGTCAGTTCCAGTCGCTTGGCGAGCCCCTGTTCGAGCTGCCGCTGTCCGGTTGGTACTGGCAGATCACGCGGACCGACACTGAGAAGCCGGAAGTGCGCTCCTCGCGCTCGCTCTGGGACAAGAAGCTGCCGAAGCTGGAGGAGCAGGGCGCCGAGCTCACCGCCGCCGGCATTCGCCTCGGCTATGTCGACGGGCCCGAGGGGCAGAACCTGCGCATGGTCGAGCGGCCGGTCGATCTCGGCGCCGACGGCAAATATCTGGTCAGCGTCGCCGGCGACGACACCGAGATTTTCGACGAGACGCGCAGCTTCGACTACTATCTCGGCGGCACCTTCACCGCGCTCGGCATCGTGCTGCTGCTGACCACCGTGTTCCAGGTCCGCTTCGGCCTCGCGCCGCTCAAGCGCATCTCGGAGTCGATCGCCGACATCCGCTCCGGGCGGGCGGAGCGGCTGGAGGGCGAATTCCCGGTCGAGATCGCGCCATTGGCGCGCGAGACCAACGCGCTGATCGAGGCCAATCGCGAAATCGTCGAGCGTGCGCGCACCCATGTCGGCAATCTCGCCCATGCGATCAAGACGCCGCTCTCGGTCATCGTCAACGAGGCCGGCGCCCACGTCGCCGATCCCTTCGCGGCCAAGGTGATGGAGCAGGCGGATGTGATGCGCGACCAGGTCGCCCACCATCTGGAGCGTGCGCGTATCGCCGCGCGCGTCTCGGTGGTCGCGACCGTAACGGAGGTGGCGCCCGTGATCGAGGCGCTGCGACGGACCATGGAGAAGATCCACCGCGATCGTGACATCGTGGTCGAAGCCAAGGCCGATCCGTCGGCAAGATTTCGCGGCGAGCGTCAGGATCTGGAGGAGATGGTCGGCAATCTCGTCGACAATGCCTGCAAATGGGCGACCTCGCGCGTCTTCATCGAGGTCCTGGTGGAGACGCCGCACCAGTCTGGCGCCGGCCCGCGTCTGCGGATCATCGTCGATGACGACGGCCGCGGTCTGTCGGAGGCCGAGCGCGCCCAGGTCTCCCGACGCGGCCAGCGGCTCGACGAATCCAAGCCCGGCTCGGGACTGGGGCTGTCGATCGTGACCGACCTTGCCGCGCTCTATGGCGGCAGCCTCGCGCTCGGCGGCGCGCCGACCGGCGGCCTGCGCGCCGACCTGGTCCTTCCGGGAGTATAATCCCTTGTTCCGACGTGGTTTTTCGACCTCGCCAAGGCCCGCCCGAAGCCAACCGGAAGGATTCCGTTCGACTTCCTAAACGGCTTCTTAAGTGGGCCCCCCTATGATCGCGCCCGGACGCATCCATGTCCGCCATTTTACCGTGCATTACCCGGGCGCATGAGCCAGACATCGATCGAGCGGCTGAGGGAATATCTCGCGCAGCTCCCGCCGCAGGCGCAGGCCCTGCTGATGCGGGAGTTCGAGCGCGCCCTCGAGCGCGGCCAGGACACGGCGGTGGCGACACTCGTGCTCGAGCAGTTGCGCAAGATCGTCCGCAAGACCCAAGCCGATGAGGTCGCGCCGCCGCGTACGGACGATCTGTCGCGGCTGCTGTTCCAGGCACTGGAACCGTTCCTGGTCGAGGCGGGCGCCCCTGTCAGGGTCGGGCAGATCCGGCGCTCCTCGCTGCAGCCGATCTGGCAATGGCTCGGCCGCGACGGCGCCCCGGACAAGGTCAACGAACTCGAGACGGCGCTGGCTCGCATGCCGGCCGACAGTGCAGGGCAGGTCGAGGCGCTGGCCTCGAGGCTCCAGGCGGTGGCCGCGGACGCCATCTTCGAGCTGACGGGCCCCGGCGGCGGCGACAAGTCGCGCGCGCTGGCCCGGGTCGGCCCGCCCAACGTGATCGAGGACCTCTATTCGATCGGGGCGGTGCTTCAGGTCCGGGAGGCCATCGCCAGCCTGAACGAGAAGCTGCCGCGCACCTTGCGCGCGTTCGGCGATTCCCAGATCGCCTCGGTGACGTCGGCGCTCAACATTCCGGTGCTCCAGACCCCGCAGATGCTGCCCTTCGCACTGTCGGTCGTGGTGCAGCGGATGACCGCCCCGTGGCAGATCATTCGCCTCGCCATCAAGATGGCTGCGTCCGACGACGAGATCCGCGTCGCGGCAACGCCCTATGGCGTCGCCGTCACGATCGCGCTGCACGATTTGTCCTGCGTTGCCGCCACCCTGCGCATGGACATCAAGCGCGGCCATTTCGACAACGTTGCCGGCAATCTCAAGGCGTTGCACGACGGCGTGCGCGGCCTGCGCACCGAGCTCGACCTGCGCAACGATTCCGCCTGGGGCAAGCAGTTGACCTCGATCCGGGCCGACATCTCCAATGCCCTGCAATCCGAGATCGACAGCGTTCCCGGCCGCGTTCGCCGCATCCTGCGCCAGCGCCCCGAGAAGGACATTCCGCCGGGCGCGCGGATCGACGGCACCGAGGTGGAGGAAACCGCGGCGCTGATCGACTTCGTCGCGACCTGCCGCAACTATGCGAGCGAGCTCGCGATCAACGAAGTGACGCTGCGCACCTATTCCGATCTCCAGCAATATGTCGAACGCTCGACCGAGCAATTGGTGCAGTCGCTGCGCGCCGCCGATCACAAGGTCCGTACCTACAGGCAACAGCAGGTGCAGGCCGCGATTCGCTTCTGCCAGGTGCTGTTCGGCGACGATTACGCCTCGCTGATGAGCCGGGCCGCGGAGAACGCAGCGACGGGCGAGCGCAAATCGTCGCGCGCAAGCTGATCCAAGCGCATATTTTTGTGATCACAATTTGTGGTTGACGGTCCCGGTGGCGCGCCGTACGGTCCCCGTGCAAATTCGGGGAACTTCCATCTGTGGGCGCATGAAACCCGTTATCAGCTCCATCGAAATTGAGAACCGCGTCGTTGTTGCCAAGTATCAAAGATTGATGGTCGGTGCCAAAGTGGTGCTGGTCGAGAAGGCAAGCGGTCGGCACCTGTCCGAGACGATCACGAGGGTCGCATCTCCGGTTCCGGTCGGTGCGCTGCGCATCAGATTGCCGGATGCAGTCAGGCCGGGAACATACTTCCTGAAGGCTTTCAACGGGCACGGCGAGGCCGCCGCGCAAAGCGTGGATTTCGAGATCGGCTAAGCCGTTGGTCCTTCACAGTTTCGAGACGACGCGCGGTCGTGCCGAATTGACAATTGTCAATTGCCGCATCGTCTGGCCGTGGTGTAAAGGCACCTATGGGCGCGGTTCGTGCGCTGCCGGAAGCTTGCCTGATGACGCTATGGTTCGTGTTCGCGCTGATGACGGTCGCGGCGATTTTCGCCGTGCTCCTGCCGCTTGGCCGCAACGGACGCGCGCAAGCTCAGGGCAGCGAGGTCGCGGTTTACAAGGACCAGTTGGCCGAGATCGAGCGTGATCTCGCCGCAGGCTTGATTGCCGCACCCGAGGCCGAGGCGGCGCGCGTCGAGATCAGCCGCAGGCTGCTCGCCGCGGCGGCCAGCGAGCCGGCAATTGCGCCGCAGTCGAGCCTCAAATGGCGGCGCGCGGCGGCCGTGCTCGCGCTCGCGGGCCTGCCGCTGGTTGCGACCGGCGTCTACATGCCGCTCGGCTCGCCCAAGCTTCAGGACTTTCCGCTGGCACAACGGGAGCGCGCGCCGGGCAAGGTGCAGTCGCTTGAGAATCTCGTCGAGCAGGTCCAGCAGCATCTGGAGAAGAATCCAACCGACGGCCGCGGCTGGAATGTGCTTGCGCCGGTGCTGCAGCGGCTCGGCCGTTTCGATGATGCGGTGCGCGCCTATCGCAATTCGCTCACCTACAATGGCGAAAGCGCGGAGCGCCGGGCCGATCTCGGCGAAGCGATCGCGGCTGCCGCCGGCGGCGTGGTGACCGCCGAGGCCAAGACTGAATTCGAGCGCGCCCATGCTCTGGACGCCGACGATCCCAAGGCGAACTACTTCCTCGGCCTCGCCGCCGAGCAGGACGGCCGCAAGGATGATGCTGCCAACATCTGGCGCGCGCTGCTTGCGAAAGCGCCCGCGGATGCGCCGTGGCGGGCCCTGGTGCAGTCCTCACTGGCGCGAGTCGGTGGCGGCGGCACGATGCCGGCGCTGTCCGATGAAACGATTGCCGCTTCCAAGGATATGGCCGAGGGCGATCGCAACGCGATGGTGCGCGGCATGGTCGAACGCCTGGCCACCCGGTTGAAGCAGAACGGCGACGACGTCGAGAGTTGGCTGCGCCTGGTGCGCGCCTATCTCGTGATGGGCGAACGGGACAAGGCCATGGGGGCATCGACCGATGCCCGGCAGGCGGTTGCCAGCGATGCCGAGCGGCTTCGCCAGCTCAACGAAGGCCTCAGGACTCTCGGGCTCGGTGGATGACGATGCCGGGACGACAGACGCGGAGAACGGATACGCCATGACGCGCAAGCAGCGACGGATGACCATCATCGGCGGCTCGCTCGCCGTGCTCGCGCTCGCGGCCGCGCTGGTGCTCAACGCACTTCGCGACTCCATCGTGTTCTTCTCGACGCCGACCATGGTCGCCGAGAAGCACGTCGAGCCCGGCAAGCGGTTTCGCCTCGGTGGGCTGGTGCAGCCTGGTTCGCTCCAGCGCGGCGACAATCTCGCGGTGACCTTCGAGGTCGCCGACGGTGGCGCCAAGCTTCCGGTGGCCTACAAGGGCATTCTGCCGGACCTGTTCCGCGAAGGGCAGGGCGTCGTCGCCGAAGGCGCGCTCGACGCCAATGGCGTGTTCAAGGCCGATACCGTCCTTGCCAAGCATGACGAGACCTACATGCCCAAGGACGTCGCCGACGCCTTGAAGAAGCAGGGGCACTGGAAGGACGATTACGACGGCAAGGGGGGAAGCGGCAGCAAGCCCGCGGCCACGACGGCGCAGGGCAGTCCGCAAGGAGCGGTGCGGTGATCGCGGAGTCGGGACATTACGCGCTGGTGCTGGCGCTTGGGCTCGCGCTGATCCAGTCTGTCGTGCCTCTGATCGGCGCGCGCCTGCGCGATGCCGCGCTCATGAACGTGGCGCGCTCCACCGCGCTGGCGCAGCTGCTGTTTGTCGGCGCCTCGTTCACGGCGCTGGTGATGCTGCACGTGAACTCCGACTTCTCCGTTGCCAACGTCTACGAGAATTCCCACTCGATGAAGCCGCTGCTCTACAAGATCACCGGCGTGTGGGGAAACCATGAAGGTTCGATGCTGCTGTGGGTGTTGATCCTCGCGTTGTTCGGTGGGCTGGTCGCGGCTTTCGGCAACAATCTGCCGCTGTCGCTGCGCGCGCATGTGCTGGCCGTGCAGGCCTGGGTCGCCAGCGCTTTCTACCTCTTCATTCTCGTGACCTCGAATCCGTTCCTGCGCATCGCGAGTCCGCCGATCGAGGGACGCGATCTCAATCCGGTGCTCCAGGACATCGGGCTCGCCGTGCATCCGCCGATGCTCTATCTCGGCTATGTCGGGTTCTCGATCTCGTTCTCCTTCGCGATCGCGGCGCTGATGGAAGGGCGGATCGACGCGGCCTGGGCGCGCTGGGTGCGGCCGTGGACGCTGGTCGCCTGGATCTTCCTGACGCTCGGAATCGCCATGGGTTCGTACTGGGCCTATTACGAGCTCGGCTGGGGCGGCTGGTGGTTCTGGGATCCGGTCGAGAACGCCTCGCTGATGCCGTGGCTCTCCGGCACCGCGCTCTTGCATTCCGCCCTGGTGATGGAGAAGCGCAACGCGCTGAAGGTCTGGACCATCCTGCTGTCGATCCTGACCTTCTCGCTGTCGCTGCTCGGCACCTTCCTGGTGCGCTCGGGCGTCATCACCTCGGTGCACGCCTTCGCCACCGATCCCACCCGCGGCGTGTTCATTCTGCTGATCCTCTGCCTGTTCATCGGCGGCAGCCTGGCGCTGTTCGCGGGCCGCGCCACCTCGTTGAAGCAGGGCGGCCTGTTCGCGCCGATCTCGCGCGAGGGCGCGCTGGTCCTGAACAATCTGTTGCTCACGGTCGCCTGCGCGGTCGTGCTGTTCGGCACGCTCTATCCGCTGGCGATGGAGATGCTCGCCGACTTCAAGATGTCGGTCGGTGCGCCCTTCTACAATCTCACCTTCGCGCCGCTATTCACCCTGTTGCTGCTTGCCGTGCCGTTCGGGCCGATGCTGGCGTGGAAGCGCGGTGATCTGCTCGGCGTGACGCAGCGCCTGCTCGCGGCCGGCGTTGCCGGGCTCGTCGTGATTGCCATCACCTGGGCCTGGGTACGCGGCGGCAGCGCGCTGGCGCCGCTTGCGATCGGGCTCGGCGTCTTCGTCATCGCCGGTGCAGTCACCGACATTGTCGAGCGGACCGGCCTCGTGCGGCTGCCGTTCGCAACGGCGCTACACCGGGCGCGCGGTCTGCCGCGCTCGGCCTGGGGCACGGCGTTTGCGCATGCCGGTCTTGGCGTGGCGCTGATTGGAATCGTCTGCGAGACCACCTGGAACAGCGAATATATCGCGACGATGAAGCAGAATGACGTCGCCCACATCGCCGGCTTCGACGTGAAGCTCGACGGGTTGCTCCAGCGGCAGGGCCCGAATTACCGCGAGATGATCGCCGAGTTCAACGTCAGCCGCGATGGCGAGACCCTCAGCGTCATGACGCCCTCCAAGCGCAGCTTCACCACCCGCGGCTCGTCGACCACCGAGGCCGCGCTGCTGACGCGCGGCGCGAGCCAGCTCTACATCTCGCTTGGCGATGCCACGGCCCAGGACGCCATTGCCGTGCGCATCTATCACAAGCCGCTGGTGCTCCTGATCTGGTGGGGGCCGGTGCTGATGGCGTTCGGCGGCGTGCTGTCGCTGTCCGATCGGCGCCTGCGGGTCGGCGCGCCGAAGCCGGCGCGGGCCAAGCAGCGCCTTCAGCCGGCGGAGTAATCCGATGCGCCGGATGATGGCTGCGTTCGCCTTGCTGATGCTGCTGGCTTTGCCTGCGGCGCACGCGGTGCAGCCCGACGAGATCATGTCGGATCCCGCCAAGGAAGCCCGTGCACGCGAGCTGTCGCGCGAGCTGCGCTGCATGGTTTGCCAGAACCAGTCGATCGACGATTCCGATGCGCCGCTGGCGCGCGATCTGCGGCTCCTGGTGCGCGAGCGCATCGGCGCCGGCGACAGCAATTCGCAGGTGCTCGACTTCCTGGTCGCGCGCTATGGCGAATTCGTGCTGCTGAAGCCGCGCTTCGAGCGTCAGACCGTGCTGCTGTGGCTGCTCGGGCCGGTGCTGCTGATCGGCGGTGGCCTTGCGCTATGGCTGCAAATCCGGCGTCGCTCGCGAAGCGGTGCAGATGTACCAGCACCGCCACTTTCGCCCGACGAGAAAGCGCGGCTTGCTGCGTTGATGTCGGACGATGCCAAATCGTCCTAGATGTCTCGAGCTTTGAGATCGTCCTATACGCCGAGGCACGGGATTCCGCGGTCGATCTGTCGCAGCAGGCCGAGACCTTGAAGCGCGAGGTCGGCGCGTTCATCGTCAGCGTCAGAGCGAGCTAGCCGCGCTAAAAATCGTACTTTCGCGCTGTTGCGGGAACTCGATTAAGTTCCTGTAAGATCACGATTTTCGGCCTGCGCTAAACTGCCGCATCCGCTTCGTCCCTTCATTACAAAAGTTTAACCCCGCCGCCAGCGCGCGGTAAGGCGGGAGCCCCCATCTTCAGGTCCGTAAGGTGCCGCCCTTGGGCACCAAATGGATTTCAAGGCCCCTGGAGATCTCTGCATGACCGACCGTATCGACCTCTCAAACCTTCCGTCCTACCGGCAGCCGCGCCGGCCGGTGTTCTCCGCGCGCAAGTTCGCGCTGATGGCCTCGGTCGTCGCCGGTCTCGGCGCGGCCGTCTATGGCTTCAGTCCCTCGACCTCGCCGGCCGACCTATTCTCCAGCCCGGCGCATGCGCAGGTCAACAACGAGGTCCGCAAGGTCGAGCGTCCGGTCGGATTCGCCGACATCGTCGAGCGCGTGAAGCCGTCGGTGATCTCGGTGAAGGTCAACATGAAGGAGAAGACCGCGAGCAACGATGACGGCGACGATTCCTCCTCGCCGTTCCAGCCGGGCTCGCCGATGGAGCGCTTCTTCCGCCGCTTCGGCGGTCCGGACGGCATCCCCGGTCTGAAGGGCGGCGGTCGTGGCCGCGTGGTGCAGGGCCAGGGCTCCGGCTTCTTCATCTCGGCCGACGGTTTCGCCGTGACCAATAACCACGTGGTCGACGGCGCCGACAAGGTCGAGGTCACCACGGACGACGGCAAGACCTACACCGCCAAGGTGATCGGTACCGACCAGCGCACCGATCTCGCCTTGATCAAGGTCGAGGGCAGCTCGAACTTCCCGTTCGCCAAGCTCGCCGACGCTAAGCCGCGGATCGGCGACTGGGTGCTCGCGGTCGGCAATCCCTTCGGCCTCGGCGGCACCGTGACCGCGGGCATCGTTTCGGCGAGCGGCCGCGACATCGGCAATGGTCCTTATGACGATTTCATCCAGATCGACGCGCCCGTGAACAAGGGCAATTCCGGCGGTCCGGCCTTCGATACCAACGGCGAGGTGATGGGTGTCAACACCGCGATCTACTCGCCCTCCGGCGGCAGCGTCGGCATCGCCTTCTCGATCCCGGCCAATACCGTCAAGAGCGTGGTCGCCCAGCTCAAGGACAAGGGCTCGGTCAGCCGCGGCTGGATCGGCGTGCAGATTCAACCCGTCACGTCCGACATCGCCGACAGCCTCGGCATGAAGAAGGCCGAAGGCGCGCTGGTGGCGGAGCCTCAGGCCAACGGTCCGGCCGCGAAGGCGGGCATCGAGTCCGGCGACGTCATCACGTCGGTCAACGGCGAATCCGTCAAGGACGCCCGCGAGCTTGCCCGCACCATCGGCGGCATGGCGCCCGGCGCGACCGTGAAGCTCAACGTGCTGCACAAGGGCCAGGACAAGGTCGTCAACCTCACCCTCGGCCAGTTGCCGAACACGGTCGAGGCCAAGGCCGACGTTGATCAGGACAGTGGCAAGGGTGCAACCAAGGGCACCGACGTGCCCAAGCTCGGCATGACCGTCGCACCCGCCAATACCGTGGCCGGCGCCGGCAAGGAAGGCGTCGTGGTTACGCAAGTCGATCCGAAGAGCGCCGCGGCCGAACGCGGCTTCAAGGAAGGCGACGTGATTCTCGAAGTCGGCGGCAAGAGCGTCGCCACCGCCGGCGAAGTCCGCGACGCCATCACTACCGCGCGGACCGACAACAAGAACAGCGTCCTGATGCGCGTGAAGAGCGGCGGCCAGTCGCGCTTCGTCGCGGTGCCCCTCGCCAAGGGGTAAGCCTCGGGATGTCATGAGATGAAGGGTGTCGCCGGCATCAGTCGCCCCCGCCGCCGGCGCCCTTCGGGGAAGCAGCGTAACAATCGCTTCCCCTGTCTACCTTCCGGTGGAATTACGCCCCCCTCCGTCGGAAGGCCTAGGGCGGTGAAGTCCCCCCAGCTTCACCGCCCGCCTTTTTCTCGATGCCAGAGTCTCCCACTCGGCTTGCATGCGATTGCCGCTCGCGCCATGTTTAGAGAAGGTTGACCTCCTTGACCGCCGCCGAACGCACGATGCGCCTCCTCATCATCGAAGACGACCGCGAATCCGCCGATTACCTTGTGAAGGCGTTTCGCGAAGTCGGACACATTGCCGATCACGCCGCCGACGGCGAGGAGGGCCTCGCCATGGCCGAAAACGGCGATTACGACGTGCTGGTGGTCGATCGCATGCTGCCCAAGCGCGACGGCCTGGCGCTGATCGGCGCGCTCCGCGACAAGGGCAACACGGCGCCGGTGCTGATTCTCTCCGCGCTCGGACAGGTCGACGATCGCATCAAGGGCCTGCGTGCCGGCGGCGACGACTATCTGCCAAAGCCCTATTCCTTCGCCGAGCTGCTGGCCCGGGTCGAGGTGCTGTCGCGCCGCCGCGGCGGTCCCGCCGAGGACACGCTCTACCGCGTCGGCGATCTCGAGCTCGACCGGCTCTCCCATCGCGTTGCCCGCGGCAAGGACGAGCTGACGCTGCAGCCGCGCGAATTCCGCCTGCTCGAATACCTCATGAAGCATGCCGGACAGGTGGTGACGCGCACCATGCTTCTGGAGAACGTCTGGGACTATCATTTCGATCCGCAGACCAACGTGATCGACGTGCACATTTCGCGGCTGCGCTCCAAGATCGACAAGGGCTTCGAGCGCCCGCTGCTGCACACG
The DNA here is from genome assembly GCF_023074075.1 of Bradyrhizobium sp. 138. Taxonomy (GTDB): domain Bacteria; phylum Pseudomonadota; class Alphaproteobacteria; order Rhizobiales; family Xanthobacteraceae; genus Bradyrhizobium. The sequence continues at coordinate 148,026 of NZ_JADPKT010000087.1, forward strand.
ATCCGCGGCGCCGGGTACATGATCCGTGACGGCATTCGGTAAACTCGTCCGCACCACGGCGTTCCGGCTCACGCTGGTCTATCTGCTGCTGTTCGCGATGTTCGCGGCTTCGCTGCTGGCCTATTTCGCCTGGAATACGCGGCGGCTGATCACCGAAGAGATCACGCAGACGGTCAATGCCGAGACCTCGGAGATCTCCGAGATCTACGGCCGCCGCGGCCTGCGCGCCCTGGTGCTGGCAATCGAGTATCGGGCGCTGCGGCCCGGCGCCAATCTCTACCTCGTGACCACGCCGACCGGGCAGGCGATCGCTGGCAATGTCGGCTCGCTGGCGCCCGGTGTGATGGCGACGCGCGGCTGGTCGGAGACCGCCTACCGGCGGATCGAGGACGCCGATGACCGCGACCATCGTGCGCTGGTGCGCGTCACCGAATTGGAGAATGGCTTCCGGCTGCTGATCGGCCGCGACCTTGCCGAGCGGCGGCGGCTGTTCGGCATCGTCGCCAAGGCCGCGCAATGGTCGGTCCTGATCGTCGTGGTGCTCGGCCTCGGCGGCGGCGTCTTCGTCGCGCGCCGTGTGCTGAGGCGCATCGACGCCATGACGGGGACCGCACAGCGCATCATGACCGGCGATCTCAGCGAGCGCCTGCCGGTCGGACGCAGCGGCGACGAGCTCGATCGTCTCGCCGAAAATCTCAATGCCATGCTGGAGCGGATCGAGGCGCTGATGGCGGGGCTGAAGGAGGTCTCCGACAACATCGCCCACGATCTCAAGACGCCGCTGACGCGCCTGCGCAACCGCGCCGAGGAGGCGTTGGCGAAATCGGGCTGCGAGGCCGACTACCGGGCGGCGCTGGAGCGGACCATCGAGGAATCCGACGGTCTGATCCGCACCTTCAACGCGCTCCTGATGATCGCGCGTGCCGAGTCCGGACAGGCTCGCGGCAACATGGATGATTTCGACGCGGCCGAGGTCGCGGGTGGCATCCATGAGCTCTACGAGCCGCTTGCCGAAGATGACGGCATGACCTTGAAGGTCAAAGCCGAGCCGACGCCGGTTCATGCCAATCGCGAACTGATCAGCCAGGCGCTCGCCAATCTGGTCGAGAATGCGATCAAATACGGCAAGCCGGTTGCGCAGACGAGCGGAACCGTGGTCAGCATGGACGCGAGGCCGATCACGATCGAGGCGAGGCGTGACGGCGACCAGGTGCTGCTCAGCGTCACCGATCGCGGCCCCGGTATCCCCGAGGCCGACCGCAAGCATGCCGTCGAGCGATTCGTGCGGCTGGAAGCCAGTCGCACGCTGCCGGGCTCCGGCCTCGGCCTCAGCCTTGCCTCGGCGGTTGCGACATTGCACGGCGGCGAATTGCGGCTGGGCGACGCCCAGCCCGGTCTCGTCGCCACGCTGGTGCTGCCGGCGCACGCCGGTGCCGGCGACAGGGTTGCTCCGCCAATACCGGATGTGCCACAGAAGGTGGCATGAACCACTCCGCGCCGGGAAACGCGGACAAGCATGGTGAGAGGCTGGCCGCGCGCTTTGCGGAAGCTCCCCATATTGCCGCTTCCACAACCGACGACCGACGTTTCGAAAGCTGGCTGAGCGAGCTTGAGCCGGCCCAATCGGCCCGTCTCGAAGCGCTGCTGGCTCATCCCTTCGCGAGGGATATCGTGGCCGGTATCGCGGAATTCTCGCCCTATCTGTTCGATCTGGTGCGCGCCGATGCCTTGCGCCTGATCCGGCTGCTCGAATGCGATCCGGATGCGCATCTGACGGCGCTGATCGCGGACGCGAGGAGCGCGGTGCTCGCGGCGGCGGATGAGGCCGAGGTGATGCGGCTGCTTCGCCGCATGAAGGCCGAGACCGCGCTGCTGACTGCCTTGTGCGACATCGGCGGCGTGTGGCCGGTGATGCGGGTGACGGCGGCGCTGACCGATGTCGCGGTGTCCTCAGTGCAGGCGGCGCTGCAATATCTGCTGCGGCAGGAAGCCGCACGCGGCAAGCTCTCGCCGCCCAATCCAGAGGCGCCCGAAGAGAGCTGCGGGCTGATCGTGCTCGCCATGGGCAAGATGGGCGCGGGCGAGCTGAACTATTCCAGCGACATCGATCTCATCGTGTTCTTCGATCCCGATGCGACGACGCTGGCCCCAGACATCGAGCCGCAGCCGTTCTTCGTGCGGATCACGCAAGGCATGGCGCGCATCCTGCAGCAACGCACCTATGACGGCTACGTGTTCCGCGTCGATCTGCGGCTGCGGCCCGATCCGTCCTCGACGCAGGTGGCGATCTCGCGGGACGCTGCGCTGAACTATTATGAACGGGAAGGGCGCACCTGGGAGCGCGCCGCGATGATCAAGGCGCGCGCCTGCGCCGGCGATGCCAGGGCGGGCGAGGCGTTGCTCGCCGAGATCGCGCCCTTCGTCTGGCGTAAGCATCTCGACTTCGCGGCGCTCGCCGACGTCCACGACATGAAGCGGCAGATGCAGACCTATCGCGGCCAGAGCGAGGTCGCGGTGGAGGGGCACAACGTCAAGGTCGGCCGCGGCGGCATCCGCGAGATCGAGTTCTTTGCCCAGACCCAGCAATTGATCGCCGGCGGCCGTCATCCGGCATTGCGGGTGCGGCCGACGCTGAGGGCGCTCGACATTCTCGCCTCGAGCAATTGGATCACCCCTGCTGCGCGCGACGAGCTGACCGAGGCGTACCAATTCCTGCGCCGCGTCGAGCATCGCCTCCAGATGATCGCCGACGAGCAGACCCATACGCTGCCCGAGGACAAGGACGCGGTCGAGCGCTTCGCGCGCTTCTTCGGCTATCCGGATCGCGAGGCCTTTGCCCGCGACCTGCTGCGCCAGCTCAAGATCGTGCAGGGCCATTACGAAAAGCTGTTCGAGGGCGACGATCCGACCGGCACCGCGAAACTGCCGGCGCTCGACTACAGTGCAGGTCCGGACGATCCGCGCCTGCTCCAGCATCTCGTGGCGCTCGGCTTCAAGAAGCCTGCCGCGGTCGCGCAGACCGTGCGCGATTGGGTCACCGGCGACTATCGCGTGTTCCGCAATGAGGCGACTCGGAACGCCTTCGTCGAATTCGTGCCGGCCCTGATCGACGGTCTTGCCCGTGCCGAGGAGCCGGATCGCGCCGTCGTGGCGTTCGATCATTTCCTCGGTGCGCTCCAGCGCGGTGGCCGGCTGATCACGCTGCTCGGCCAGAACCGCGATCTCGTCGCGCTGGTGGCGCTGGTGCTGGGCGCAGCGCCCCGGTTAGGGGAGATGCTGGCACGGCAGCCGCAGCTGATGGATGGCCTGATCGATCCGCGCTTCTTCGGCGCCATGCCGGACCGGCAGGAATTGTCGGGACGGTTGGCTGCGACCGTGCAGGATGCCGGCTCATACGAAGAGTTCCTCGATCGCCTGCGCCTGTTCGGGCAGGAGAGCCTATTCCTGATCGGCACGCGGATTCTCTCCGGCACCGTCTCGGCGCAGCAGGCGAGCACGGCCTTTGCCGATGTCGCCGAAGGCATCGTCCACACCGTGCATGGCCTCGTCGCCGACCGCTTTGCCGCCCAGCATGGCCGCATCAAGGATCAGGAGACCGCGATCATCGCGATGGGCCGGCTCGGCAGCCGCGAGATGACGGCGTCGTCCGATCTCGACCTGATCCTGCTCTACGATTTCGACGCCGACGATCCGGACTCCGATGGGCCGAAATCGCTGCAGGGCGCGCACTACTTCGCCCGCCTGACCCAGCGCCTGATCAGTGCGTTCACGACGCGCACCAATTACGGCGTGCTCTACGAGATCGACATGCGGCTGCGGCCCTCGGGGCGCGCCGGCCCCGTGGCCTCGAGCCTGGTTTCATTCGCGGACTATCAGGCCAACGAGGCCTGGACCTGGGAGCACATGGCGTTGACGCGCGCCCGCGTGGTGTCGGCTTCGCCCGAATTCCGGATGCGGATCGAGCGCGTCATCCGCGACGTGCTGACCCGCCGCCGCGATGCCGCCATCACCGCCAACGACGTCGCCGACATGCGGCGTGCGATCGCCCAGGAGAAGGGCGAGGGCGATTGCTGGGATCTCAAGCATGCCGCCGGCGGCATGGTCGATATCGACTTCATCGCGCAATATCTCCAGCTCGTGCACGCCCATGAGAAGCCTGACATTCTCGACGTCAGCACCATGCAGGTGCTGGAAAATGCCTGCCGGCTCGGCGTGCTCCCGCAGTCGGAGACCGAGGTCCTGCGTGCCGCAGCCCGGCTCTATCACGACCTGACGCAGATCCTGCGGCTCTGCGTCAGCGACCGTTTCAAGCCGGAAACCGCCGGCACCGATCTGCAGCGCGTGATGGCGCGGGCCGGTGACACCCCGGACTTCTCCTCGCTGGAGGCGCGCGTGAAGGAGACCCAGAGCGAGGTGCGGCGCGTGTTCAGGGCGCTGCTGGAAGGGGCGTAGCCTGCTTCAGCGCGGCGATCGCCTCGCGCACATCAGGCTCCAGGCCCGCGCCGCCGGCATCGAGATGGGCGAAGATCGCGCGCTTCATCCGGGGATCCCAGAACTTCTTGATATGCTCGGCGATGCCCGGCACGGCCTTGCCGTGGCCCTGGCTCTGGAAGAATCTGCCGATCTGGTTGGCCATGTAGATCAGGCGGTCAGGCGACATCGGCAACCTCCGTGGCATGGCGAGCCACGATCCGGCTGCCATGCGTAAATATCTCGAATCCGTCCTGCCGGGCGATCGCGATCAACGTGATGCCGGCGGCTTCCGCGGTGCGCACCGCGAGCGCGGTCGGCGCGGAGACCGCGATCATCACCGGGACGCCGATCGCGGCCGCCTTCTGCACCATCTCGACCGAGACGCGGCTCGTCAGCAGCACCATGCCGCCGCTCGCGTCGTTGCGGCTGCGCGCCAGCGCGCCGGCGAGCTTGTCCAGCGCATTGTGGCGGCCGACATCCTCGCGTAGCGCGACGATGCTGCCGGCAGGGGACCAGAATGCGGCGGCGTGCACCGCGCGTGTCTGCAGATTGATCGATTGCAGCGGCGCGATGGCCTGCACCGCCATCATGATCTGCTCGGGCGTGAAGCTCTGCCCGTGCGATACCACCGCCGCAGGCCGCACGGCTTCGGCAATGGATTCGATACCGCAGATGCCGCAGCCGGTGGGGCCGGCGACATGGCGGCGGCGCTCGCTGATGAGCGCCGCATCGTCCGCCGTCAGCCACATCCTGAGCTCGATGCCATCGTCGAGGCGAACGATGTCAAGTGACTTGATGTCGTCGACCGATTTGATGATGCCTTCGTCCAGACTGAAGCCGACGGCAAAATCTTCCAGGTTCTGGGGCGTTCCCATCATGACGGCGTAGGTGCCGCCATTATAGGTCAGCGCCAGCGGCGTCTCCTCCGGAATGAATCGCGTGCCTTCGGACGCCACACCGTTGCGCCAGATTTCGCGATCGACCGCCTGAACCGCGACGTGCATGCCGTTACTCCGCCGCCTCGGCCGGCGCGATGCGGCGGGAGTGCCGCGCCTGCGCGTCATAGGCCTTCTGCCAGTCGGACGGGCCGTTCGAGGGCGAGACCTGCACCGCCGTGACCTTGTATTCGGGGCAGTTGGTCGCCCAGTCCGAATAGTCCGTCGTGATGACGTTGGCCTGCGTGTCCGGATGATGGAAGGTGGTGTAGACGACGCCGGGCGCGACCCGGTCGGTGATCTCGGCGCGCAGCGTGGTCTCGCCGGCGCGGCTCTTCAGCCGCACCCAGTCGCCGTCGCGCACGCCGCGCTGCTCGGCATCGTGGGGGTGGATTTCGAGCCGGTCCTCGGCATGCCAGACCACGTTGTCGGTGCGCCGTGTCTGCGCGCCGACATTGTACTGGCTGAGGATGCGGCCCGTGGTGAGCAGCAGCGGGTAGCGCGGACCGGTGCGTTCGTCGGTCGCGACATATTCGGTCACGACGAACTTGCCCTTGCCGCGGACGAAGCCGTCGATATGCATCACCGGCGTGCCCTCGGGCGCCGTGTCGTTGCAGGGCCACTGCACCGAGCCGAGTTCGTCGAGCTTGGCATAGGAGACGCCGGCAAAGGTCGGGGTCAGTGCTGCGATCTCGTCCATGATCTCCGAGGGGTGGCTGTAGTTCATCTCGAAGCCCATCGCCTTGGCAAGGCCTATGGTGACCTCCCAGTCGGCCATGCCGTTCTTCGGCGTCATCACCTTGCGCACGCGCTGGATGCGGCGCTCGGCGTTGGTGAAGGTGCCGTCCTTCTCGAGAAAGCTCGAGCCGGGCAGGAAGACATGGGCGTAGTTCGCGGTCTCGTTCAGGAAGAGATCGTGGACGATGACGCATTCCATCGCCGACAGCGCCGCCACCACGTGGCTGGTATTGGGATCGGACTGCAGGATGTCCTCGCCCTGCACGTAGATCCCCATGAACGTGCCTTCCACCGCGGCGTCGAACATGTTGGGAATACGCAGGCCCGGCTCGGGGTTGAGCTTGACGTTCCACAGCGCCTCGAACTGGTCGCGCACGGCATCGCCGGAGACGTGACGGTAGCCCGGCAGCTCGTGCGGGAACGAGCCCATGTCGCAGGAGCCTTGCACGTTGTTCTGGCCGCGCAGCGGGTTCACGCCGACGCCGGCGCGGCCGATATTGCCTGTCGCCATCGCGAGGTTGGCGATCGCGATCACCGTGGTCGAACCCTGGCTGTGCTCGGTGACGCCGAGGCCGTAATAGATCGCGCCATTGCCGCCGGTGGCGTAGGTGCGCGCCGCTTCGCGCAGATCCTTCGGATTGACGCCGGTGAGGATGGCGGTGGCTTCCGGGCTGTTGTTGGGCTGGGCGACGAAAGCCGCCCATTCCTCGAACTCGCTCCAGTCGCAGCGCTCGCGCACGAAGGCTTCGTTGACGAGGCCTTCTGTCACGATGACATGCGCCAGCGCGGTCATCACCGCGACGTTGGTGCCGGGCATCAGGGGCAGGTGCAGCGCCTTCACATGCGGCGATTCCACCATCTCGGTGCGGCGCGGATCGATCACGATCAGCTTGGCGCCCTGGCGCAGCCGCTTTTTCAGCCGCGAGGCGAACACCGGATGAGCGGAGGCCGGATTGGCCCCGATGATCAGGACGACGTCGGTGTCCTCGACCGAGTCGAAATCCTGCGTGCCTGCGGAAGTGCCGAATGTGGTGGCGAGGCCATAGCCGGTCGGCGAGTGGCAGACGCGGGCGCAGGTGTCGACGTTGTTGTTGCCGAAGCCGGCGCGGATCAGCTTCTGCACCAGATAGGTTTCTTCGTTGGTGCAGCGGGACGAGGTGATGCCGCCGATGGCGTCGCGGCCATATGTCTTCTGGATGCCGCGCATCTTGGCGGCGGCAAACGAGAACGCCTCGTCCCAGGACACTTCGCGCCAGGGATCCTCGATCCGCTCGCGGATCATGGGTTTCAGGATGCGTTCCTTGTGGTTGGTGTAGCCCCAGGCGAAGCGGCCCTTGACGCAGGAATGGCCGCGATTGGCCTTGCCGTCCTTGTAGGGCACCATGCGAACCACTTCCTCGCCGCGCATCTCGGCCTTGAAGGCGCAGCCCACGCCGCAATAGGCACAGGTGGTGACGACGGAGTGCTCGGGCTGGCCGATCTCGATCACGGATTTTTCGGTCAGCGTCGCGGTCGGGCACGCCTGTACGCAGGCGCCGCAGGAGACGCATTCCGAGCCGAGGAAGCTCTCGCTCATGCCCGGCGACACCCGGCTGTCGAAGCCGCGGCCGGAGATGGTCAGCGCGAAGGTGCCCTGCACCTCCTCGCAGGCGCGCACGCAGCGCGAGCAGACGATGCACTTGGAAGGATCGTAGGTGAAGTACGGGTTGGACTCGTCCTTCGGCATCCAATGGTCGTTGCTGCAGCCGTCGGACTTGGCGAAGACATGGTTCTCGCCCTCATAGCCGTAGCGCACGTCGCGCAGGCCGACCGCGCCGGCCATGTCCTGCAATTCGCAATCGCCGTTGGCGCCGCAGGTGAGGCAGTCGAGCGGATGGTCGGAGATGTAGAGCTCCATCACGCCCTTGCGCAGCTGCTTCAGTCGCTCGGTCTGGGTGTGCACGACGAGGCCGGGCATCACCGGCGTGGTGCAGGACGCCGGCGTGCCGGCGCGGCCCTCGATCTCGACGAGGCAGAGCCGGCAGGAGCCGAACGCGTCGACCATGTCGGTGGCACAGAGCTTCGGGATCTGGTGGCCCGCGTCCATCGCGGCCCGCATGATCGAGGTGCCCTCGGGCACGGTGACCTCGTTGCCGTCGATGGTCAGCGTCACCATCGTTTCCGATTTGGAGGCCGGCGTGCCGAAGTCGATTTCTTCGATCAGAGACATTGTCGTGCTCCTATTCCGCGGCCTGAAGCGTGGTCGGCGCCGGGATGAAGTCTTCCCGGAAATGCTTCAATGCGCTGAGCACGGGGTAGGGCGTGAAGCCGCCGAGCGCGCAGAGCGAGCCGAATTTCATGGTGTTGCAGAGGTCCTCGACCAGCGCGAGGTTCTCGCTCACGCGCTCGCCGTTGATGATCTTCTCGATGGTCTCGACGCCGCGGGTGGAGCCGATCCGGCACGGCGTGCACTTGCCGCAGGATTCGACGGCGCAGAACTCCATGGCGAAGCGCGCCTGCCTGCGCATGTCGACGCTATCGTCGAACACGACGATGCCGCCATGGCCGATCAGGCCGTCGCGCTGGGCGAAGGCCTCGTAGTCGAACGGCGTGTCGAACAGCGCGCGGGGGAAATAGGCGCCGAGGGGACCGCCGACCTGCACGGCGCGGACCGGGCGGCCGGTGAACGTGCCGCCGCCGATGTCGTCGACGAGCTCGCCCAGCGTCACGCCGAAGGCGGTCTCGAACAGTCCGCCATGGCGGATGTTGCCGGCGAGTTGGATCGGCATCGTGCCGCGCGAACGGCCCATGCCGAAATCGGCGTAGGCCTTGGCGCCCTCGGCGAGGATGAAGGGGATGGCGGCGAACGACAGCACGTTGTTGATGACGGTCGGCTTGCCGAACAGGCCGTGATGGGCGGGCAGCGGCGGCTTGGCGCGGACGATGCCGCGGCGGCCTTCGAGACTCTCCAGCAGCGAGGTCTCCTCGCCGCAGACGTAGGCGCCGGCGCCGACGCGGACTTCGAGATCGAAGCAGTACGTGGAACCGCCGATCTTGTCACCGAGATGGCCGCCGCGCCTGGCGGCGACGATGGCAGCATCCATCGCCTCCACCGCATGCGGATATTCGCTGCGGATGTAGATGTAGCCCTTGGTCGCGCCGACGGTGAGGCCGGCGATGGTCATGCCCTCGATCACCAGGAAGGGATCGCCTTCCATGATCATGCGGTCGGCGAAGGTGCCGCTGTCGCCTTCGTCGGCGTTGCAGACGATGAACTTGCGGTCGGCCTTGGCTTGCGCGACCGTCTTCCACTTGATGCCGGTCGGGAAGCCCGCGCCGCCGCGGCCGCGCAGGCCCGATGCCGTGACTTCGGTGAGGATCGCATCCGAGCCGAGCGACAGGGCACGCTCAAGTCCCTTGTAGCCGTCGTGCGCGCGGTAGTCGTCGAGCGAGCGCGGATCGATCACGCCGCAACGGGCGAAGGTGAGGCGGGTCTGGCGCTTCAGCCAGGGGATCTCGTCGGTCGCGCCGATCCGCAACAGATGCGGCGTGTTGCTGGCGAGCGCATCGAGCAGGGAGGGCACGTCGGCCTCCGTGACAGGGCCGAAGGCGATGCGGCCCTGCGGTGTCGCGACCTCGACCAGCGGCTCAAGCCAATACAGGCCGCGCGAGCCGGTCCTGACGATCTCGACCGCCACGCCGCGCTCGCTTGCTGCCTGCTCCAATGCCAGCGCGACCTCGTCTGCGCCGACGGCGATTGCGCCGGCATCACGTGAGACGAACAGACGCAAGCTCATCGCTGTGCCTCCGCAACCAGTGCATCGAGGCGCTTCTGATCGAGCCGGCCGATCAGGCGGCCATCGAGCATCGCGGACGGTGCGGTCGCGCACAGGCCGAGGCAGTAGATCGGCTCCAGCGTGACGCGATCATCCGCCGTCGTGTTGCCGAGCGACACGCCGAGCTTGGCTTCTGCGCGCGCCGCCAGCGCATCGCCGCCTGCGGCCTGGCAAGCCTCCGCGCGGCAGAGCTTGAGCACATGACGGCCAGCCGGCTTGTGGCGGAAGTCATGGTAGAACGTGAACACGCCATGCACTTCTGCGCGCGACAGATTGAGCGCTTGCGCCACCATGGGGATGGCCGCCTCCGGCACGTAGCCGAACGCCTCCTGCAGCGCATGCAGGATGACCAGCGTCGCGCCCTCCAGGTTGGCATGTTCGGTGATGATTTCGGCGCCGCGCGTCTCGTTCCAAGGCTCAAAAACCGCTGTCATTCTTCGTTCTCAACCAGAGCGTTTCCTCTGGCGCAAACTAGTTGGAATCATTCGCAGATCAATAAAGCTGTCCCGTGCTGCGATTGCGGATTCGGATCGATTTGCAACCGCGATCGATCGATGCGAAATGGCAATGAAAGTTGGAGCGGCTGCCGGTTTTTTGCGTGTTGGTGCGAGCCCAACGTGTTAGCTTGCATGCCACGATGGAATCCGAGGGGACGACCGGTTGATCGACAAGCTTGAACTGCTGCTGGCGCTGGCGAAGGAGCGTCATTTTGGACGCGCCGCGGAGGTCTGCGGCGTGACGCAGCCGACGATGTCGACCGGGCTCAAGCAGCTCGAGGAGATCCTCGGCGTGATGCTGGTCCAGCGCGGGTCACGGTTCCAGGGCTTTACGCCGGAAGGCGAGCGGGCGCTGGACTGGGCGCGGCGGATCGTCGGCGATGCCCGCGCGATGCGCGAGGAGATCAACGGGCTGAAGCATCAGCTCTCCGGCGAGATCCGCATCGCGGCGATTCCGACCGTGCTCGGCATGGTCGCCGCGCTGACGACGCCGTTCCGCGCCCGGCATCCCGAGGTGCGCTTCCGCATCCAGTCCACGACCTCGTCCGAGGTGCTGGGGCTGCTCGAAAATCTCGAGGTCGATGCGGGGCTGACCTATATCGAGAACGAGCCGATCGGCAAGGTGCGCACCATTCCGCTCTACAATGAGAGCTATCGTCTCCTGACCGCGCCGGATGCGATGTTCGGTGACCGCGAGACGGTGACGTGGAAGGAGGTCGGGCAGGTGCCGCTATGCCTGCTGACGCCCGACATGCAGAACCGCCGCATCATCGACCGAGCGCTGCGCTCGGTCGGCGCCGAGGCGACGCCGACGCTGACCTCGAACTCGCTGCTGGTGCTGTTCACGCATGTCAAGACGGGGCGCTGGGCAAGCGTGATGCCGGCCAAGCTTGCCGAGACGCTCGGTCTTTCGGACACGGTGCGCTCGATACCGATCACCGATCCCGACGTCAATTACAGCATCGGCATGGTGATCCCACAGCGCGATCCGATGACGCCGCTAATCGCAGCCCTGGTCAACGTCGCGCGCGAAGTCGCGCCGTCGCTGCAATTATAGAGCATCGTGAGATCGAGCGGGTCGGCAGTGTCGGTGCCCACCCCTCCCTACGGGAGAGGTGGGCCCTCGGCTCGCATCGATTCAATCAAAGCTCGTCCTAAGCCGCGGCCGATATGCCGGACGCCGCCTTGACCGCGTCGCGCGGCAGGGTCACCCGCACGACGGTGCCGACTTCGAGCTTGGAGCGCAGCCGCATCGAGCCGCCGTGGAGCTGCGCCAGCGAGCGGGCGATCGCGAGGCCGAGGCCCGAGCCGTGATAGGTCTTGGTGAGCTGGCTCTCGACCTGCTCGAACGGGCGGCCGAGCCGCGCCAGCGAATGCGGCGCGATGCCGATGCCGGTGTCGGCGATCATCAGCACGATCCGGTCGTCGAGCTGCCGGCTGCGCACCACGATGCGCCCGCCATCCGGCGTGAACTTCACGGCGTTGGAGAGCAGGTTGACGATGATCTGCTTGGTGGCGCGGCGGTCGGCGACGACGGAGATCGATTTTGCGATGTCGGCGTCGAGCGTGAGGTGCTTGTCCTGGGCCCGGCCGGTGACGACCCGCAAGGATTCCGCCAGCGTCTGCGACAGGTCGAGTTCTTCCATGTCGAGCTTCATGCGGCCGGCCTCGATCTTGGACATGTCGAGGATGTCGTTGATGACCTCGAGCAGATAGTGGCCGCTGGTCAGGATGTCCTGGCAGTATTCCTGGTACTTCTCGCTGCCGAGCTCGCCGAACATGCCCGAGCCCATGATCTCGGAGAAGCCGATGATGGCGTTGAGCGGCGTGCGCAGCTCGTGGCTCATGTTGGCTAGGAATTTCGACTTGGTCTGGTTGGCTTCCTCGGCGCGGGTCTTCTCGCGCTGGTACTTCTCGGCGAGATCGGCGAGCTCGACCGCCTGGCGCTCCAGCGCGGCCTGCGAACGCTTCAGGTCGATGACGGTGGCCCGCAGGCGCAGATCGTTGTCGACCAGCTTCTGCTCGTGCTCCTTGATGCGGGTGATGTCGGTGCCGACCGAGACGTAGCCGCCATCCTTGGTGCGGCGCTCGCTGATGTGCAGCCAGCTGCCGTCGTCGAGCTGCGCCTCGAAGGTGCGCGCGCCCGGGCCTTGGGCCGCGGTCTCGTTGTGGCGGGTGCGCACCTCCGGCATGCGGCCGACCTCGAGCACGGTCTCGTAGGAGGTGCCCGGAATGACGGCGGTGTCGGGCAGCTTGTGCAGGCGCTGGAAGTGCGAGTTGCAGAGCACCAGGCGGTCGCTCGCGTCCCACAGCACGAAGGCTTCCGGAATCGTCTCGATGGCGTCGCGCAGGCGGAGATCGGCTTCGACCGTCTTCTCGGCGAGGCTCTTCTGCTCGGTGATGTCCACGGCGATTCCGATCAGATGCACGCTGGAATCGGTCGCCCCGCGCGTCTTCTCGCAGCGGACGCGCAGCCAGATCCAATGGCCGTCGACATGCTGCATGCGGAAGGTCTGGTCGATGTGGTCGATCTTCTCGGAGATGAGCTGATCGGCGATCGCGAACAGGTCGATGTCGTCGGACTTCACCAGCGCGTTGACCTCGCCGAAGGTGAGGAGCTCGTTGCGGCCGTCGAGGCCGAGCATCGAGAACATCGATTGCGACCAGAAGATCCGGCCGCGCGACAGGTCCCAGTCCCACAGCCCGCAGCGGCCGCGGTTGAGCGCGGTGTCGATCCGGCCGCGCACGGCGTCGTTGATGAGGTCACCCTCGCGGGCGCGGGTGGACTGCCAGTGGAAGGCGAAGCCGAGGATCAGGACGACGAAGCCTGTGGTCGCCGACAGAGTCACCGACAGCGCGGCGTCCGAGCCCCAGATCGGCTCGTTGCGTTCCTGGATCACGGTGACGAAGCCGGGCATCGACTTGATCTGCCGCGAGGTCGCCATCGCGGCGTTGCCGCTCGGCAGCGTCATGTCGGAGATGTTGCCGTCGCGCGTCGGCGCCGCGAGCAGTTGCGCCGTGGTGATGGCATCGAGCAGGCGGTCGTTGCCGGAGGGATCGCTGTCGATCGGGATGCGGGCGAGGACGCGGCGGTCGATGCCGGCCGAGGTGACGATGACGTGGCGACCCGAGGCCGTGCCCCAGGACGGGATCAGGTCTGGCAGCAGCGTCGGCAGGTTCTCGATGTTCTTGAGCCGCTCCTGCCGCACCGAGGTGAGGCGGTCGATGCGTTCGGCGAGCAGATCGGCGAGCGCGGAGATGTCGTGGCGGATCGCCAGCCGCTTCTGGCGCGTCTGATCGACGACCTGCACGAACGCGCCGAGGCAGATCGTGATCAGGAACGCGATGATGAGCGTCGGCACGGCGCGACGAAGCGCCGGCTCCGCGATCAACAGCCGATGATAGGCAGGTTTCGCGATCGATTGCGCCAATCCCTTGATCGAATCGGATTGGACGCACGCGTTCGCGGCGTCTGCACGCGACATGCCTTCGGCCCCCTGAAAACCAGCTTGCAACTGAAGTCCGGAAGCAGCCCCACATCGCTTCCGAATCACACTGATTTGAATCCAGTTTTCGCGGGCTGTCGAGAGTCAACGAATCGTTAACGCGAAATTATTCTTATCCAATGCGCAGTTTGCGCATCGTGCGTCCGCAAACTCACGGGCGCGAGGAGTCCGAAACGAGAACGGGTGACTCGTCTCGTGCGCCGCGTCACGCGCGCGGCGGCTCGGCGTGACTGATCACGCGCTTTACGCTCGGGAACGCGCGCCGCAGCGCGCGCTCGATCGCGTCGACCTGCTCGTGCACCTTGATCACGCTCATCGATGGCGTGGCGCGGCAGTGGAAGTTGACGATCTCGCCGGCATCGGTGTTGCGGACGCGGACATTGTGGATGTCGTGGATCTCGCCGCCGGCGGCGTATTCCGTCAGCGCGGCGGCGATGGTCCGCACCCGTTCCTGTGTGGCATCGACCCCGAACGGCAGTTCCGGTTCCAACGGCTCGATATGGACGTCGACCTCGACGTCCTCGCCGAACTCCTCCTGGATGTTGCGCTCCAGGGTGTTGGCGACGTCATGGGCGGCGTCGAGCTGCATTCCGCCGTCGACCTCGAGGTCGATGCCGACGATCAGCTTGGCGCCGAGATCGTGCACCGTGACGTGGTGGATGGCGAGCCCGGAATTGCGCGCGATCACCATGATGCGGTCGCGCACGGTCTCGTTGTCGCGCGCGACAGGCACCGCAGCGAAAGTAAGGTCGGCATCGCCGAACGCCGTGCTGACGGCGGCCTGCGCGTTGCGCTTGATGTCCTCGACGCGGTCGATCGGGTAGGTCCGCGGCACCTTTGCGATGGTGTCGATGAACGTGGTCGCCCCGACCATGCGCACACGCAGCCGCTCGACGTCAATCACGCCGGGCACGCCGCGGATCGCGGCCGTGGCTTTTTCCTGCGCGCCCTCCGGGGCGCGGTCGACCAGCGTCTGCACGGTCGAGCCGGCCATGCGCAGGCCGAGCGCGGCGATCATCACGGCGACCGCGGCGGCCGCCGCGGCGTCGCCCCACCAGAAGCCGAGGGCGGCGAGGACCAGGCCTATGATCACCGCGGACGAGCCCATCACGTCGGAAGCGAAATGCAGCGCATCCGCCGCCAGCGCCTGGCTCCGCGTCTCGCGCGCGGCACGATGCAGGGCGCGGGCGCGCCAGAGATTGACGAGGATGTCG
Source organism: Bradyrhizobium sp. 138 (assembly GCF_023074075.1). Classification (GTDB taxonomy): domain Bacteria; phylum Pseudomonadota; class Alphaproteobacteria; order Rhizobiales; family Xanthobacteraceae; genus Bradyrhizobium. Next base: position 163,204 of record NZ_JADPKT010000087.1, read on the forward strand.
ATCACCAGCACCACGAAGGGCACGGCCGAGACGGTCGGCGGCGGGGTTCCCTCGCGCAGCCGGCCATAGGCCTCGACCAGGATGCCACCGGCGAGCACGTAGAGCAGGGCGGTGACGCCCAGCGCCGAAATGCTCTCCAGCTTGCCGTGGCCGTAATGGTGCTCCTCGTCCGCTGGCTTGTCAGACACCCGCACCACCGCCCAGGTGATGATGGTCGCGATCAGATCGATCGCGGAATGCAGGGCCTCGGAGATCAGCGCGAGCGAACCGATCGCGATACCGACCACGAACTTGGCGGCCGCCATGCCGCCGCTGGCGAAGATAGAGATCGCCGCGACCGAGGTTTTGTTGGGCTGGGAGGTCATGGCGGGGATTTAGCAGGGCGTGAGTGAACATCAAGCGATGATCCACAGCCGTAGTCGCTAGTGAGTTGCAGGAGCGATCCACGTCTTGCGCCGGCCCGTAGGGTGGGCAAAGGCGCGTTAGCGCCGTGCCCACCATTCGTCAGTGATAGATGCAGATCGTGGGCACGCTCCGCTTTGCCCACCCTACGGCCGGTGTCCGCGCGCCTCACACCGTCACCACGATCTTCCCGAGATGCTTGTTTGCCTCCATGTGCTCGAACGCCTTGTCGATGTCGTCGAACGCGAACACCTTGTCGATCGGCAATTGAAGTTTCCGCGACTCCACCGCGCCCCAGATGTCCTTGCGGACCTCGTCGAAGATCTCGCGGACCTCCTCGATGGTGCGGGTGCGGAAGGTGACGCCGACATAGTCGATCCGGCGCGCCGCATGCAGGTCGAAGTTGAAATCGGCATGGGTGCCGCCGAGCCGGCCGACATTGACGATGCGGCCCTTCACCCTGGTCGCGGCGAGGTTCTGATTGGCGACCTTGCCCGAGACCTGGTCGACGATGAGGTCGACGCCTTCGCCGTTCGTCGCCGTCAGCACCTCGTCGACCCAGTTCGGATCGGAGCTGTCGACCGCGAGGTCGGCGCCATAGTCCTTCAGCCGGCCGCGGCGAGCGGCGTCCGTCGACGAGCCGATCACGAGCTTTGCGCCTTTGAGCTTCGCGATCTGCATCGCCATCAGGCCGACGCCGGAGCTGGCGCCCTGGATCAGCACGCTCTGGCCCGGCTGCACGCCGCCGATGGTGACGACGGCGTTGTGCATGGTCGCGAGCGCGACGGGCAGGGTGGCCGCCTCCTCGAAATTCATGTTCGAGGGCGCGCGGAACAGCCGGCCGTGATCGGCCAGTGTGTATTCCGCGAATGCCGCGCCGCCCGAGCCCATGATGCGGTCGCCGATCTTGACGCCCTTTGCATCAGGCCCGAGTTCGGCGACCTCGCCGGCCCATTCCATCCCGAGCACGGTGCCGGCGCCGCCGGCCGCGCCATGGACGTGCCCCCTGCGCATGCCGGTGTCGGCGCGGTTGAGCCCGCAGGCGCGGACACGCACCAGCACTTGCGTGCCCTTGGGCTTTGGTTGAGCGACGTCGGAAATCCGAGCGCCGTCAGGGCCGTAGACGTAAGCCTTCATGAATTGCTCTCGCTTCTTGAAGTGACTATTCCGCAGCCTGCGCCGCCGGCTGAACGATCATGCCCTCCAATCGTCCGCGGATGATCGCTTCCGCCTCGCGCACGATGCGGGAGATGAGCTCGGCGCAGCTCGGGATGTCCTGGATCAGGCCCTGCACCTGGCCGGCCGACCAGATGCCCTCGTCCGAATTGCCGGTGGCGTACACCATCTTGCCGCGGGCGCCCGCGACGAGCTCGCGGATGTCCTCGAACTTGGCGCCTTGCTTCTCCATCGCGACGACCTTGGTCGAGATCTCGTTTTTGGCGACGCGCGAGGTGTTGCGCATGGTGCGGAAGATCAGCTCGGTCTCACGCTCGTCATTGGCGACGATCTTCTCCTTGATGAGCTGATGGATCGGGCTTTCCCTGGTGGCCATGAAGCGCGTGCCCATGTTGATGCCGTCGGCACCCAGCGCCAGCGCGGCGACGAGGCCGCGGGCATCAGCGAAACCGCCGGAGGCGATCATCGGGATCTTGATCTTGTTGGCAGCGGCCGGGATCAGGATCAGGCCGGGTGTGTCGTCCTCGCCGGGATGGCCGGCGCATTCGAAGCCGTCGATCGAGATGGCATCGACGCCCATCCGCTCGGCCGAGAGCGCGTGGCGGACGCTGGTGCATTTGTGCACGACTTTGACGCCGTGCTTCCTGAACTCGTCGACATGCTCCTGCGGCTTGTTGCCGGCGGTCTCGACCACCTTGATGCCGGCCTCGATGATCGCGGCGCGATACTCGGCGTAAGGCGGCGGCTTGATCGCGGGCAGGATGGTGAGGTTGACGCCGAACGGCTTGTCGGTGAGGTCGCGGCAGCGCGCGATCTCCTTGGTGAGATCCTCCGGCGTCGGCTGGGTCAGTGCTGTGATGAAGCCGAGCGCGCCGGCATTGGCGACGGCGGCGACCAGCTCGGCGCGGCCGACCCATTGCATGCCGCCCTGGACGATCGGGTGCTCGACGCCGACGAGCCTAGTGAACCGTGTCTGCAACATGATGTGTTTCCCCCGCCTTTCGTGGCGCTCTGTTATCGGTTGATGGCGGCAGGATGCCGCCGGGGTCGGGAAATGTCTATTGGATCGGCTTGCGGTGGGAGCGGGGCGATCATGCGGAGGTGAGGGGATTCCGTGGGGCGGATAATTGGGACGCAACGAGGGGACGTGGCAGCGCCACTCCGTCTCGTGTCCCGGACGCGCTGCAGCGCGTAGCGTTGCTGCGCAGAGCCGGGACCCATGTTCCACGAACGATCCGAGAGATGGGCCTCGGCTCTGCAGCGCACCGTCCCGCTGGACGATGTTTCGCATCGCCATCGAGACGCTGCGCTGCGTCCGGGGCACGGACAAATGATTGACCGCTCGTTTCGTCAGCTGTCAAACCGCAGACACACCTTCTCGCTCTCGCGGCTCATCTCGCCCGAGCTTTGCTTGATCGCATGGCCCTTATGGAGACAAGGGCGCAGGGAAGGCCGGGCGCCGGCGGCACCCGTAGGTCCGTGCGCGAAAGATGCACACGGGGTGGACCACAGGTTGGCCGAACGCCCGGCCTTCCCTGCGCGATGGTTTACGGCGTACTTCGTGCTCTCCCCGGGGAGCGATGCACTATTGCCCCCGTCGCCATGCAGATGATCGATGCGCGCACCGGTTGGTCGCCGCATCACCGCAGGACTTGACGCACAGACCCCGGGCGTCAGGACCACACGACTTGGCCGTCCGCGCACGTCTTCGCATGTCGCTTCGAGTGCTGGCGTGTGATCACGCCCGAAGCCATGCGAAGACGCTGTCGGCGCCGGGTCGTATGCGCGGAAAGCCCTTTTGCTCACGGTTTCCCGCCCTGCAATGGGCTTCGCGCCCGACGCCGTCGCGTCCATCGCTGCCCAGCCCGCGGTTCGTGACGATCGCGATCCGCCCCTTGTCTCGGGCCGGGGTGTTTCGCTTGTACGACAAATCCGAATTTCGGTAAAGTGGAATATTTGCGCCGGCGGGCTTGACAGGCGGGGTGGAGGATTTGGCGGGGTGTTTTGCCCGACGAGGCTGAGCAAGAACTCGGCATTTTGGGGAGTTGATGTACGATTCTGTTCATGACGAATCGCACATTCAAGACGGGCGAGAGCCGAGAGCAACTCAG
>NZ_JADPKT010000081.1 GCF_023074075.1 Bradyrhizobium sp. 138
GTCACGATGCCGGTGGCGGTGCCGTCCTGGCTGGCGACTGTGAACTGGTCCTGCACCTGCTGGCCGGCGGTGAGCTCGTCGTGGGCACCGTTGCCGGTGTAGCTCCAGGCGCCGTTGGCATCGATGCTGAAGTCGCCGTAGGTGCCGTGCGCGTTGCTCTGTGCCACGACGTGGGCGCCCGTATCAGGGTCGGTGATGGTGAGCTGGCCGCTGGTGTTGAGCGCCGCCGCCGTGTCGCCCTCGCTGACGGACTTCGAGTCCGAAGAGACTGTCGCCGCGTCATTGCTGCCGGTGATCGTGACAGTCACGATGCCGGTGGCGGTGCCGTCCTGGCTGGCGACTGTGAACTGGTCCTGCACCTGCTGGCCGGCGGTGAGCTCGTCGTGGGCACCGTTGCCGGTGTAGCTCCAGGCCCCGTTGGCATCGATCGTGAAGTCGCCATAGCTGCCGTGGACGCTGCCCTGTGCCACGACATGGGCTTCGCCGCTGTCGGGATCCACGATCGTCAGTTGGCCGCTGGTGTTGAGGGCGGCGGCAGTGTTGCCCTCCGTGACGGACTTCGCCTCCGACGAGACTGTCGCCGCATCGTTGCTGCCGGTGATGGTCACCGTCACGGTGCCGGTGGCAGTGCCGTCCTGGCTGGTCACCGTGAACTGGTCCTGCACCTGCTGGCCAGCGGTGAGCTCATCGTGGGCGCCATTGCCGGTGTAGCTCCAGGCGCCGTTGGCATCGATGCTGAAGTCGCCATAGGTGCCGTGGACGTTCGATTGCGCCACGACATGGGCTTCGCCCGTGTCGGGATCGGTGATGCTGAGCTGGCCGCTGGTGTTGAGCGCCGCCGCGTTATCGCCTTCGGTGACGGACTTCGAGTCCGATGAGACCGTGGCCGCGTCGTTGGTGCCGGTGATCGTGACCGTCACCGTCTGGGTAGCTGTCGAACCGTGGCCGTCATTGATCGTCACCACGAAGCTCTCGGTGACGGTCTGGCCCGCAGCGAGGTATTGCGCCGCCGCGTTGTTCAAATTGTAGTGCCACTGCACCGCGCCGTTGGCGGCATTGGCCGCCTCGTTAACAGGATCGAGCGAGAAGGCGCCGAGCGAAGTCGTGTTGGAAGAGGCTGCCGCGAACGAGGCCGAATGCGTGTCGCTGAGATCGGCGTCGTTGAAACTGATAGTGCCGGCCGCGCTCTGCGAATCCGAGAGATCGGGTGTGGCATTCGCGTCTTCTACCACCGAGCCGCTCTGCGGACTTGATGTGATGAAGACCGAGTCGTTTGCCCCATTGAACTGGAGTGTCACGGTCGCCCAACTCAGCGTGCCATTGCCCAGCTGGATAGCGTAGGTGAATGTGTCAGTCAGCGTTTGCCCGGTCGCCAGCGCCTGAAGCTGAACGTTGATGTCGCCCTTATCGTAATGAACGGTGCCGTCCGCTGCGATCCAGATGCGTGCACCGAGGGCGCTGCGGTCAGCGGTTGCGGCCATTCCGGCGGCATCACTGCTGTACGCCACATCTTTGACCAGCAAGTCCGCCGGTGCGTAGCTCTTGGTGGACGCGGAGGCGCTCGTTCCATTGTCCAGCGAGAACAGCGTCTTGGCCGCGCCCCCAAGGTCATTTGCCATCACGTTCAAGATGAGAATGTTGCTGGCGTCTTCCGTAAACGAGAAACTGTCCGTGTTGGCTTGCGGAGTATTGCCGAACGAAACCGTGCTGCCGCCACCTGTTGTCTGCGTCGCCATGGCTCAAATCCTCTGGGTGGTGCGCCGACCGCATTCGCGGACCGGCACAAATTGCACAATGGCGCGGGGATGATCGGCCGTTGCCTTGCCTACACTGCTGAAGAAAAATGCCGGGCTGCTCAGCATGCCTGCCGTCATGCTCAGCGCTTCGAAAATGTGCAAACAGCGCTCAAGCCTGTTTGGGGCTAGAGCCGCTCCGAGCTCGCGAGCGGATGCCGTGTGCACGGTCGCGCGCCTGACAGCCGCTATGTTTGCAAACCGCAAACTTGGCTCGATCGAGCGATCGCAAGTTGACGGAGAAGAATTCGAAATTGCCCGAGCCCGGCCGAGCATTGCTACAAAATGCGTGCACGTCATTCGCAACCCTCGTCTGCCAATGCAGAGCAGAGAGCGTCGCCGCAAAATCAATTCACGCAAATTGGTAGCGCTCGCTCGGACGGTGATAGGTCCGCCTACCAGCGACAATCCATCAACTGCTGCCAAGTTACGTGAAAGGATCTAGAGCGGTATCCCCCTGCCCATCGCGGTCGGTGCTTGGCCGCCCACGTTTTGGCAATTATTGATTCAGCAAATTCGCGGCTTCAGAAGCGACAATCGTGATCAAGAAGCGCCACGATCTCACTCCCGAATTAAAACCGAAGCTAATTTAAATTAATGCCTCAGTCTATTTAATTTATTTATGCTTGAGATTTAATGATTAATGCATCAAAATCAATGACAAAGAGGCTCTTGCGCCCCTCTCTTGCGGGCGACACCGGAATTTTACGGCTTGTCTCCCGAGATGCACGCGCCGGCGAGATGATCTTTGCTTCGCGTAGATCGGCAGTCGCAGGGAGCCAACTGGAGCCGAAACTCAGCCCTATCTGCGAAGACCACGCATGAAAGCAACAGTCTCGCAATCCTTTGCGCCAAACGTGATTGGTGCGCGCCCGACGGATCAAGGCCTACTCAGTATGGAGGGCGCTTGAGGCCTCCTCTCTTCCAACAAATCCATGAAACTCCGGTAGTCATTTTTTCAAAAGTAGCCCCATCGCTCGCGCCATCCGCTTGACTGAGCCGACATGCCGGCGAAGAGCTGCGGCAATTTCCGCCGCGCCGTACCGCCGGCGGATCATCGCCGTAAGCTTCCTGCGCTCGAGATCGCTCCATTCCTTCGGCTTCAGGGTTTTCATGGGTGTCATCTTCCCACCGGTTCCAGGCGGGCGACATTGGGCAATTTACGGGTGCAATCCCGAGTTGCGCCCAGGGCCGAGGAGAGAGCTAGGTGGATGCGACCTTTGCGCAGGCTTGCTGGTGGCTCGGTGTACGCTTATGCGCGCATGACCGGGTCCCATTCCGAGCCAAGCTGAATCGTTTAGCTGGGCCTTGGCTACCGCGGCGGGCGATAAGGAGGACACGCGCGAATTGACCGGAACCGGCGAGGTCCAGCTGCTGAGGGTTCGCTTGCGTTCTGGAGTGTGACGAGAAGAGTCTCGGTCGGGATTTCTGACATCGCTGTCCCGCGCCACGTTCTCTTCGCCTTAACGTGCAACGGGCCCCCGACTAGTAGCATTCGAAATCGATGTGAAGCTTAAACCGAAACGAGTTGCCGGCTAACTCGCGAAGGGAACCAAATCGACTGTCCATTCAATGCTATATTATATTATAGTATATAATCATGATGACTCCATCGCAAAATTGAAAAATATGTTGGGGAAAAGAATACATGGGAGGTTGAAATGGAAGCTGCCCGCCGCTTTCGCGCAATGGCGTTGCTTTGCCGACAGACCGCCGCACTCCGACCTGAGAGAAGCTGGAAACTGCTTGCAGAGGCCGAGTACTGGGAGCATCTGGCGGCTGCGGCTTTAGCTCATTGAGCTTCAGCCGAGCGTTCTTTGTCTTTCGCTTTTCGTCGACTTCTTACTTCAAGTCATTTTCTGAGGCATGTGATGTCGAGTACGCGTCAGATTTTTTCTAGTGCTATTCTGAGCGAACGGCACCAGGCGCTGTTGGAGGAGCTTAGAGCGGTGGAGAAGCTTCGAAGTAAGCTCCGACATGTAGAAGCAAAAACAATCGGCAGAAGACGGCGCACCAAAGCGAGCGGCAGAGCAAGAGCCGTCTAGAGTCCCGCCGGGTCCGAAGGTTGACCCGCGTTGGCTCACTCGCGCTATCCGATGCACGGATTGCCCGCATTCCTCGCATCTGCCACTATTTTGAAAGAGGACTGGCGCCTTCATCCTCGCAGTAGCGAGCCTCGGCGACGATGTCGCTGCGACATCTCGGCAACCAGCCAGGCCGGGGTGGCTCACAACGCTCGAACTAACTCGGCGGCGAGACTGGTCGTCTATTCAGGATCTCGCGTTAGCTCCGACCTTCATTCGGCGTTACACTTCGGAACACAGCAACGAGTCGATCGCCTTCCCAAAGCTCGACGTCGTGCTCGTCATGCATCTGCTCGGCTCGGCGTCTCGCCGCCTGCTCGTCAATGCAGTCGAGCTTTGCAGCGCAGATCACTTGCCGGCTGCCGTCCACCACGAACACCTTGTACCGCATAATGCAGTCCGATCCCAAAGGCGACCGTCATCGTACTCGAATGTCCGTCTAAGGCAGTGCCAAATTAGGTGTGGCGCACGGAACCTTTGTACGTGTGGCAGTTCGGCTATACCAGCTCGTGGAATCCACCGATTGCGCGGCGGCTGTACCTCGTGTCTAAGCTACCTCAGTGGCGTAATCTCCACGCGTGCCGAAGCGTGCGGCTCGAGCTTAAGAGCGAGAGGCCACCAAGCGTCATCAGCAGCACACCCAACCAGGCCGTCCAGCTGCGCGCTTCGCCGTGCGCCTCTGCAGTGCGCCCGCCCAGCGGCATATCTTGAGGTGCGGCGGGCGCGGCAGCGAGAAGCTGCCCAACGTCGACTTGGCCCGACACGGAGTGTTCGGGCGTGAGCTGGTTGGGAAGATCGACAATGGGGGCCGCCGACATCAGGGTAAGGCCCGTGCCGAGATTGGAAGCGGCATCAGCTACCTTCATTTCGGGTACAGGCGGCTGAGCTTGCTCGGGCGGTGCGGAGCCCAGCAACTCCGCGCGCGCATCAACGACCGCGCTCCGTCTCGTCCCGTTTTCGTCCAAACTGGCGCTGCGGTCTTTGGCCACGCGAGCCCGAATGGGCTTCTTCACCGTCGCAATGCCCTCGGCCAGGAACCAGCATTTGCGGCGACCGTCCGTTCGGTAGACCCAATGCTGTCCACCAGTGGTCGAGGTACCGGGACGCGCAAGGCATTCAGCTTGCGGCGGAGAGGTTACCGTGGGTTGGGACGTGGCAGTCTTGAAGAAGTCGGCAAGAGGATCGGAAGACGCAGGCGCCGCCGAAAAACCTCCGACAAGGACCAAACTGGCGAAGTACAATCGCAAATGACCGGCCATCGAAAACTCCCGGGTGCGCCCCACCCCGCTCGAGCCTTAGGGGCGACAACGGCTCCCATGCGGCTTAAATCGGGCAGCGCGAGGAATTAATTGTACTCTTGGCCACCTAATTAATATGCCGGTCCAGCACTCCAAGGGGGCAACACGAGGCAGCGCGATCGATTCATCGAGCCACCCGAGTTGCGCCGGACCTCGCTCCCGCCCGCAATCCGCGGCGCCGCCGCCCGGTTGATCGCCATCGTTGGCGCTCGTCCCCGCGTCGCAATGGCAACGCGAAGGCGCAACTGGCCGAGGGGTGAGTTTGTGGATGTCACGATACGTGGTCGCCCCCCGCAGCAAATTAAATACACTGCCACGATATTACCACTGTCGCGCCTTTCTCCCCGCCACCTCTCGCATTTAAATGTGGATTGCACGGTCAATATTTAACTGACGGCTTGTCTGCTCCCGGATTCCCGACTTGTCTGTCTGGGCCTTGTGCCCAAGATTCGGATGGAGCCGTGAACACCGCGCATTTCAATTCGCTCTCCGTTGACGAGCTCTGGATACTTCACCAAGAGGTCGCCGCCAAACTCACTCAGAAAATGTTGGTGCAGAAAGCCCATTTGGAGGAAAGGCTCCACAAGATTGGACTGGCCAATGAGGCCACACGGCTCAATCGTAGGCGCCGCCGTCCATACCCGCCCGTTCGTCCCAAATATCGCAATCCGAAGAACCCAGCGGAGACGTGGTCGGGTCGCGGCAGGCAGCCTCGATGGCTGCGGCCGCAGCTTCGAAGCGGCCGAGATTTGGACGATTTCCTGATCGATGGGGCTTCAGCTCAAAAGCGGCAGACAAATTGAGCGCCGATTGCGGCATTTTGGGATGGGAATGCTGACGCCGGCTGTTACCCCCTGAGGCTCTGAGCTTTTCACATCGTCGTCCAACCGCGGATCATAACCTGCTTGGAGCCATCGCCAAAGCGAGAGCGCCGGCGATTTGGCTGATGATCTCGCTGAATCGCTCGGGCCCCGCGGCGCAGTGAGGACATCGACGGGAATCTCAAGCCCGCGATGGCCCGCGTCTAGTCGTGGAGCCCTCTGAAGCGCCGCCTCACCGCATTCCACGTTCGAAAGACTGGATGGAGGAGGACGACGAAAAGAACTCTGATTGTAACCGGCATCATCCCGCGCCGCAGGAGTGGCGGGTCGTGATCGTCCGATCGGCGGGCCGTCGTGTTGATCGTTACCGGAGACGGAGTTCCTGCGCGCCGAGCAGGTGCCGGCCTGTGCGAGGGCAGGACAACTACGACGAACAGAACGTTCACCAGTAGCCATATTCCCACAATGAGAAGGAAAGTACGCACGAGGAACGACCATCGTTTGATCTAGAATCTGCCGAGCTTACTCCTGCCTCATACCCGGCACGCAGCCGACAGCACTGCGTTCGCGGACGGAGCCGCTCCAGCGCAGCCGGCACATTTGGCATCCCCCCGAGGCCGTTGGGCCCGGAGCCCTTCGCGAGCGTCCGGGATCGATCGCAACCTAGTCCGGCGCAACACTCGCGTCTGTGCGCTTTCGAACATTCATGCCCCTTCAGGTATGGTAGTTCTATGCATCATCGGCGAGCCCGAACAGGGATGCCTCAGCCCGGGAGACCGTCGCGGCTAGAATAAGCGGCCAGTTTGGCAGTTCGCAAAGAGCCAATATCCCGTTTCGGTAGTTGACTCCCGTGCGGTCCGAACAAGCAAACTGATTGTTCGGGCCGAGGATAAGTTTAGAAGCTGAGCCGGCACAACATGAGGACCTCCGACGACGTTTGGAAAAGGTCCTCGCTGACGCCAGAGACTTTTCGTTGATGAGTCAGCAGGCGACGGATACGGAAAAGCGCGAGCTGTTTAAGCGCTTGGCGGATGAGCTCGCCTTCGAGGCTCTCGAGCTTGAGCTAATCGTGAAGAAGAATGAGCCACCTAATCCGAGCGACCAGCACGAGGTCGTGGAGTTTAAGCCACCCTCTCAGCGAAAGCGCGGCTGACGCGGAAGAGGTTAAGGCGGCTAGATCGTGCGTGCACAACGATTGTTTGCGCATGGCTCCGCCAGCGATCGCTGCGCCGCCTTCGCCGCATCGCATTGCGCATTGCGGTTCGGAGGGCCCGATCCGGAAGCGGTGATGTCACCGTACGCCGCCATCAGTTCATCCATATGGTCCCTTTCGTCGATCTTGAGGAACAGCGGGGTTTCAGGCAAGGCAGCCAGGCTACTGAACTGATCGACTATTTTCGGCAAACCTCTATGGCCGCCCACGCGAAAGCTGATGGGTCCGGACACTGCCTCGGTAGAAGGAGGAAGCCTTCCCCTGCGTCCGAGCCCTCGAACTCGGCCGCCCCTCCTCGGGCCAGCCGTCCCGCAACGCCCTCTTGTGGCATCCACCTAACTTTCAGAAGGTTCGCCGCCCTTTCGCGGCTGAGACAATCCGTACGAGCGCTCGAACCGCTACCGTCAGGAGTACAACATCGTGGAAGATCGTACTTTGGCGCACAAAGTCGTTGCCAGTGTTGGTGGCGAAACGACTCGAATCCCGACCCGAACATTCTGGTTTTGGTTCTGCAGCAAGCAGTATCTTGCTGCGACGGACAGAACAGATCGTCCGTTTCGGCCGCTCCAATATCCTATTCTACGACAAGCACGTAATCGACTTGTGCCATCGGATCTGTGCGCTGTATCGAATGGGTGAAGATATAGAAACAAGGGAAAAGCCGAATAACCATCTGGCCGTGTCCACCCCAATGAAAAAACGTCGCACGAGACGCGCTTTGTTCTATCGAAGAATTTAAAAAAGCCCTTGCGGGCCAATCTCTTAAAGGTGGTGGGCGCACCAGGGCTCGAACCTGGGACCCGCTGATTAAGAGTCAGCTGCTCTACCAACTGAGCTATGCGCCCGAAAGGCCGGTCAAAGCCTTGCGAGGCCGGTCGTTTAGCAAAGCGATCCGGGTCTGGCAAGCGATCGGACGCAAGTTTTCCAAGGTTCTTGCACAGGTCCGGAAAAGCGAAAAGCCGCTGGATTCCAGCGGCTTCGCCAAGGTTAATCGTCGCGGAATCCCCGCTCGCTCAGAGCCGGCCCTCGCGGTCGCGGCCCGAGCCGCCGTCGCGGTCGAAACGGTCATGATGGAAGTGCTCCATGCCGCGCTCCATCATCCGGCCCATGCCGCGTTCCATGAAGTGGCGCGGGCCGTCTTCGCCGCCGCCGAACGGGCCGCGGTGGCGGGTCAGCACGGCGAGGCGCCGCTTCTGGCCCTCGTCCAGGGTCTTGTAGAGCGGATCGGCGGCATCGGCGATCTTCTTCAGGGCCGCAGAGCTGGCGCCCATGTCCTCGGCGCGCTGGCGCAGGCGGGCGATCGGATCCTCCGGCTTGTCGCCGTCGCCCGGCCCGGCATTCATTCGCGCATTGGCGCGGTCGATACGCAGCTTGGCGAACTCCCGCACCGCAGCCTCGACCGGCGGCCACAGCTTCTCCTGATCGGCGTTCAGCTTGAGCCCGGCATGGACGGCGGCGATCCGCGCGTCGACGAAGGCGGCGCGGTCTTCCGGGTTCATGCGGATGTGGCGGACGTGCTCCATCCACGGGCGATGAAATTGGGCATAGACCGCGCCCGAGCCGGCAATGCTGAGCACGGCGATGGCGGCGATGGTGAACTTCCTCATCCGAACCTCCTCTGGAAGGACGTCCATCAAGATGAGCGCCGGACGGCTGACACGCAAATTACAACTTGGACAGGGAGCGCATCCTTAACCTGGATGTGACGACCGATTTTACCTCCAGCCGCAACCCGAAATCATTCGCAACAAAAAGGCTCCCGTGCAGGCCGCACGGAAGCCTTTCGTCGATCGTAGGGATCAATCAGTTCGTCGCGCTCTTGGCCTCTTTGAGGAATTCGTCGATCAGCGGCTGGCCGACACGGCCCGCGGCGTCCTTGTAGACCGGCTCCATCGCCTTGCGCATCGCCGCGTCCTGCTCCGGGGTGAGCTTGATGATCTCGCTCTTGCCGCTCTTCTTGATCTCGGCCAGAGCGTCGTCGTTTTCCTTCTGCGACTGCGTGTTGCTGAAGTCGGTCGCTTCCTTCATCGCCTTGGTGAGCGGGTCGCGGATGTCGGCCGGCAGATCGTCCCAGAACTTCTTGTTCACGATCACGACGTAGCCGATGTAGCCGTGATTGGTCTCGGTGATGTACTTCTGCACCTCGTGCATCTTCTGGGTATAGATGTTCGACCAGGTGTTCTCCTGGCCGTCGACCACGCCGGTCTGGAGTGCCTGGTAGACTTCCGAGAACGCCATCACCTGCGGCAGCGAACTCAGCGCCTTGAACTGGGCCTGCAGCACGCGCGAGGACTGGATGCGGAACTTGACGCCCTGATAGTCCGCCGGCGTGACCAGCTTCTTGTTGGCGCTCATCTGCTTGAAGCCGTTGTCCCAATAGGCAAGGCCGGTGATGCCCTTGGCGTCCAAAAGCTTGAGCAGGCGCGTGCCGAGCGGGCCTTCCGTCACCTTCCGCAGCGTCTTCATGTCGGGCAGGATGTAGGGCAGATCGAACACCTCGAACTCGCGGATGCCGAGCGGCCCGAACTTGGAGTTGGACGGCGCCAGCATCTGCACGCTGCCGAGCTGGAGCGCCTCGAGCTCTTCCTTGTCCTTGTACAGCGTCGAGTTCGGGTAGACCTCGACCTTGACCTTGCCGGCGGTATATTTCTCGGCCAGCTCCTTGAACTTCTCCGCGCCCTTGCCCTTCGGCGTGTCGGTGGCGACGACGTGGCTGAATTTGATGATGATCGGCGATTGGGCCGACGCCGGCCCGGCCAGCCCGAGTGCCAATGCCGCGATGGACGCAGCGATCGCGAAGGTGCGCATAGTCTCTCCCTGGTGTTATTTGGGCCGCCCGGCATGCCGAGCAGCCTTTCCTCATGCCGACGAGATCAATACAGGCCGCCGGCCTGCGCTGCTATTGGCCGTTAGCAGGGCTGGTATTCAACCTGATTGCCGCGCGCACCGCTGCGCTCCCTCTCTCGCTTGCTTGCGGGAGAGGGTTGGGGAGAGGGTATCTCCACAACGGGACAATCCCCCAGAGGAGAGAACCTCACCCGGCGCGCGGGACGATGCTTCGCATCGCCCGGACGCGCCGACCTCTCCCGCACGCGGGAGAGGTGCAACGACTCGCAGCTTCGCTTGTCAGCTCGCCGCTGCGGTGGTCACCGTGTCGCGCTGGCGCTTCATGACGATCTTGTTGAGCGCGCCGAGATAGGCCTTGGCCGAGGCCACCAGGGTATCCGGATCCGCCGCGCGTGCCGTCATCGCACGTCCCTCCTGCGACAGCCGCACCGACACTTCGGCTTGCGCGTCCGTGCCCTCGGTGACGGCGTGGACCTGATACAGCTCCAGCTTGGCCTCGTGCGGCACCAGGCGCTTGATGCAGTTGAACACCGCGTCCACCGGACCGTTGCCCTCGGCCTCCTCGATCTTGATCTGGCCGTCGACGTCGAGCTTCATGGTCGCGCGCTGCGGGCCATGGGTGCCGGCGATCACGGTCAGCGAGGTCAGCTTGATGCGGTCGTGGGAGGCCGCCATCTTCTCGTCGACCAGCGCCTCGATGTCCTCGTCGTAGATGTCCTTCTTGCGGTCGGCGAGCGCCTTCATCCGCGTGAACGCATCCTCCAGCTGGTTCGGGCCGAGCTTGTAGCCCATCTCCTCCAGCTTGTGCACGAAGGCATGACGGCCGGAGTGCTTGCCGAGCACCAGCGAGGACTGCTTCAACCCGACCATTTCGGGCCGCATGATCTCGTAGGTGGAGGCGTCCTTCAGCACGCCGTCCTGATGGATGCCGCTCTCATGCGCGAACGCGTTCCGGCCGACGATCGCCTTGTTGTACTGGACGGGAAACGAGGTCGCCGCCGAGACCACCTTCGAGGCGCGCGTGAGCTGGGTGGTGTCGATCTTGTTCCAGTAGGGGAATTTGTCGTTGCGCACGTTGATCGCCATCACGATCTCTTCGAGCGCGGCGTTGCCGGCCCGCTCGCCGATGCCGTTGATGGTGCACTCGACCTGGCGCGCACCGCCGACGACGCCGGCCAGCGAGTTCGCGACCGCCATGCCGAGATCGTTATGGCAGTGCACCGAGAATACCGCCTTGTCCGAATTCGGCACGCGCTCGATCAGCGTCTTCATGAAGTGGGTGTATTCCTCCGGCACCGTGTAGCCGACGGTGTCGGGGATGTTCACCGTGGTGGCGCCGGCCTTGATCACGGCCTCGACGATGCGACACAGGAAATCCATCTCGCTGCGGGTGCCGTCCTCGGCCGACCATTCGACGTCGTCGATCTGGTTGCGGGCGCGCGCGACCATGGCGACCGAGGTCTCGATCACCTGCTCCGGGGTCTTGTTCAGCTTGACCCGCATGTGCAGCGGCGAGGTCGCGATCACGGTGTGGACGCGGCCGCGCTTGGCGAATTTCACTGCCTCGGCGCAGCGGTCGATGTCGGCGGGGTGGGCGCGGGACAGGCCGGCGATGACAGCGTTCTTGGAGCGGCGGGCGATTTCGCTGACGGCCTGGAAGTCACCTTCGGAGGTGATGGGGAAGCCGGCTTCGATGACGTCGACGCCCATATCGTCCAAGAGCTCGGCGACCTCCAGCTTTTCCTCGAAGGTCATGGTGGCGCCGGGGCACTGCTCGCCGTCGCGCAGCGTGGTGTCGAAAATGATGACGCGGTCCTTGTCGGACTTGTTCGCGGTGGCCATTTCAAATTTCCTTTTGAGCTTTTGCGCCGTTCAGACCGTTTCGTCCCTTGGCGCTTGAGGTGTCCGGTGATCTCGACCAACCCCTGAGCGCCCAGGCGCATGGCGCCCAGTCGGCCCTCAGGGGCAGCTAAGAAGAAGCCCGCCAATCAGGAGGGTGGGCAGCAGCGCGGCCGGGATCGTGGCGGCGGCCAGAGCCACCTCCCCCGAAATCCCCTCGATTTGGCCGCGAATCAGCATTGCCAGACCCTTTTGAGCCCACAAATCCTCGGCCAAAACCGTTGATGGTTGGTTGCCGGGAGGCTCAGTGGCCTGTTTCTAGACGAAAAATGGCAGCAACCGCAACGCCAAAAGATGGTCAAGGGACCTGACCTGGTTGGGGGCAGGTCTCCGTGTCCCGGACGCGACGCAACGCGTTTAGCGTTGCGGCGCAGAGCCGGGACCCAGCGCGACACGGTACCGGGCGGCATGGGCCCCGGCTCTGCAGCGCACCGTACCGGACGATGCTTCGCATCGCCGGGGCGCTGCGCTGCGTCCGGGGCACGAGAGTGGAGTGGACGCACGCTCCTTCCACCTCGTCATTGTGATGCACCAATGAACATCCGGACACGCAGTGCCGTAGGGTGGGCAAAGCGGAAGCGTGCCCACGTATCTTTTGCGGCCGAGAGAGATCGTGGGCACGGCGCAAGAGCGCCTTTGCCCACCCTACGAGATCGAGCTTGTGACGCGCAGACACGCCTTCTCGTTCTCGCAGCTGAGATCACCCGAGCTTTGCTTCGTCGCTCCACCCTCTTGAGCCAAGAGGGCGCAGGGAAGGCCGGGTGCCGACCTCGCACCCGCGGTCCGCTGCGCGAAAATGCACACGCAGGAAGAACCGCACAGCAGCATACAGGTGGTGCCGATCACTCGGCCTTCCCTGCGCAGTGGTTGGACGGCTTATGCCGTGCTCTCCCGGGAGCCGAACTTTCCTTCTGGCCTCCCTCGCCCCGCGAATTGGATGATGCAGTCTGCCCGGTTGGGCTCGCTCGCACCTTCGCGACAGGCTTGACCGTGGCAACGACGGTCAGGACCACACGGTTTTGCCGTACGCACGGCCCGCCATGTCGCCCGCAGTATTTCCAGCCCTGTCGACGAAGCCAGAAACTTACAGGCGAGACGAACCTGACAGCGCCGCTCGTCTGCACGAAGCCTCGGGCTCACAGGGACTACCCGCCCTGCCCGCGCCTCTCATGCCGACGCTGCCGCGTCCACCGCAAGCCCGGCTCGCGACAGTGACGACACAAGATCGCCCCTCTTGGATGAGCCGGGATGGACGACACATACGCCGAAACCGAATTTCGGTAAAGTGGAATATTTTTGCGAAGGCGGATTGACAGAGGGCGACACAGCAAGGTGCCGTAGGGTGCGGCAAAGGCGCAAAGCGCCGTGCCCACCATCTTTCACGAGTTCGAACGCTCGTGGGCACGCTTCCGCCATCGTCGAGAGATCGTGGGCACGGCGCAAGCGCGCCTTTGCCCACCCTACGATGCTGTGCCGGGTATCGCTGCTCTTGCCGGCCTCCACAAGCACTGTCCCGGATGTCGCTTCCGCCTTCGCTCTCCGAGCTTCGGCGGACAAGTCGCTCATCCGGGCTACGAGAACCGCGCCCTACCCCGCGCGGCGGGCGCGGGCCCGCGTCTCCCAGCGGTTCAGCATCTGGCCGAGCTCGCCGCTGACGACGGGTATGGCCGTAATAGCGCTCGCGATCTCGTTGGTGTTGGCGGGCGCGTTGGCGGGGAGCCAATCCGGCTCGGTGTACTCGCGCCAGCGGCGTGCCTCCGCACGTCGTTTGTTGGAGATGTATTCACGCGTGAAATAGCCGGCCGCGAACGCGATTCCCAGCAATACGATCAATACGATGACGCCCGCCACAATCAACTCCGTCCATCGCCCCCGGACGGTTTCTGCGCGGCAATGCGCGCGAAATCAAGGCTTGAAAGGCGCCGAACGCGTTGCATGCCGCGCTTTGTCGCAAGCAAATTTCTGCTCAAACCCGCGGAACATTTTCGAGCCTTGGTGCTGTCGCACGTCCAGCTCCAATGCATTCGAATATGACCGGATTGCGGCCCGACACCACGTGAAGGATGCGATTCCACCCCTCGCAACCGGCAACGGACCGCATTAACCTGCCCTTGCTTGGCCGGATCAACCGGCCAGCGAACATGATCGGGAGGACGCGATGACACGCCAAGAGGCTCGTGGCAAAGAGCAGCGTGACCAGGATGCTGCGCTTTCACGACGAATGCTCGTGCAGGGACTTGCAATCAGTGCGGCCACAATTGCCGGAGCCGGCTCCGCATTGGCCCAGGCCGGGCCCGCCGCACCGCCGACCACCGTTACCACCCCGCCGCGCGATTTCAGCCCGCGCGGTGCGCCGACCACTTATTTCTGGGACCCTGACATCATCGCGGTCGACCCCTCCTTCAACGATCTCGCGCAGCCCAACACCGCGATCACGCGCCTGTACACCGGCCTGCTGTGGGCCGAAGGCCCGGCGTGGAGCGCGCAGGGCCGCTATCTCCTATGGAGCGACATTCCCAACAACCGGCAGATGCGCTGGAGCGAGGACGACGGCCGCGTCAGCGTGTTCCGCACGCCGTCCAACAATTCCAACGGCAACTCCTTCGACTTCCAGGGTCGCCAGCTCTCCTGCGAGCATCTGACACGGCGAGTGACGCGCTACGAGCATGACGGCACCGCCACGGTGCTCGCCGACTCCTATCAAGGCAAGCGGCTGAACTCGCCGAACGACATCGCCGCGCATCCCGACGGCAGCTACTGGTTCACTGATCCGCCCTATGGCGGCCAGCTCTACGAAGGCGAGCCCGACGCGGCCGGCGGCCCGAGCAATGCGGGCGGCAAGCTCAATCCGCGGATCGGACAGCCGGCCGGGTTCACACCGGGCAAGCGCGAGTTGCCGACCAACTGCTACCGCATCGATCCCTCCGGCCGCATCGACCTCGTCGTCACCGAGGACCAGGTGCCGGATCCGAACGGGCTGTGCTTCTCGCCCGACTACAAGAAGCTCTACATCGCCTCCACCGGCAAGGGACCGGGCGACACGGGACCGGGCGGCAAGGGCGAAATCTTCGTGTTCGACGTCGGAGCCGACAACAAGCTGTCCAATCTCAAGAAGTTCAGCGATTGCGTGATCGACGGCGTGAAGTGCGGACCCGACGGTGTACGCTGCGACGTCAACGGCAATGTCTGGGCGGCCAGCAACGCCGGACGTGCGGTAGGTTATAGCGGCGTCACGGTGTGGTCACCGGAGGGCAAGCTGCTCGGCCGCATCCGCCTGCCGGAGGTGTGCGGCAACGTCACCTTTGGCGGTCCGAAGCGCAACCGCCTGTTCATGGCGGCGAGCCAATCGATCTACGCGGTGTACACGGCGACGCAAGGCGCAGGGCCGGGCTGAGCCAAGAGACGCCTGCCTTCTGCAGGCTTGCACCGCATCGTAGGGTGGGCAAAGCGCAAGCGTGCCCACGGTCCCTTCGATACGGAACGAGATGGTGGGCACGGCGCAAGGGCGCCTTTGCCCACCCTACGGCACTGAGCCGCACAAACGTTGAGCAAGCGCGCCGGCGTGAAGCGCCGGCGCGGAATGAATTTTCCTTTTGTGACGGCACCACGACACGTTGATCGCAGTTCTCCGATCGTCGGGCAAATCTCCGCCATCAATTCAACGAAGATAGATCGCGCAGCAGAACCGTGGCGCGGCGTGGCAGCGTGACACTCCGGCCGCGCTCGAGCATGAAGTGGGAGCCTTCGCGATGCGCCGTATGCCAAACGACACGATCATTGTCAGCGTTGGAAGCCAGGAACTCGTGATCGCGTTCGGAGACCCGGGCCTGCCCGTCGACGGCCATGGCGGCAACGACATCATGATCGCAACGGTCGATGACGGACCCAGCAGCCTGCTGTTCGTCGGTGACGAGGCGTTGCTGGAGGGCCGTTCGCATGGCGGCAACGATCTTCTCGTCGCGACGGTCCAGGGCCGCTTGCCCTATACCTATTTTGACGGGGACGCGCAGATCATGTCCGACCAGGCCCGCGGCGGCAACGACGTGCTGCATGTCGAGGCCTCGGGCGCGATCTATGCAAACGTCTATCTCTCGGGCGACGCCGAAATCGCCATGACCGGCGAAGCCAAGGGCGGCCATGACCTCATCACGGCAGAGATGGGGGACAGATCCTATGGTGCGCTCAGCGGCGATTCCGGATCGCTCATGAGCGGCAACGCCCAAGGCGGCAACGACGTCATCGGCGTGGTCCAGGCCGGCCTCTCTGGTAGCGCGTCGATATCAGGTGATGCCTTGGTGACCATGAGCGGCGATACACGCGGCGGCAATGACATTCTCGTCTATACGATCGGCGTCGATGCGCGGTCCGGCGGCGCATCGCTCCTCGGCGATAGCGGCTACATGAGCGACAATGCTCGTGGTGGGGATGACGTCCTGATCGCAACCGTCGACGGCAATCCCGACTCGACCTCCATCGTGCTCATCGGCGATGCTTCGAACATGTCGGGCAATGCTCAGGGCGGAAACGACTTCCTTCTCGGCAGCGAGCGTGGCGACTGGTTATATGGCGACGCCAGCACCTACGCCCCCTCCGCAGCCGGCTCGATCACCGGCGGCCGGGACCTCCTGAACGGCGGCGGCGGCAATGATCAGCTGTGGGGTGGACCGAACAGCGATCTGTTCGTGTTCGGCGCCGGCTCGGGCCAGGACGTGATCAATGATTTCGATCAGGGCAACAACGCCGCGGGCAGCACGGCACCAGAGTACGACGTGATCGACGTCCACGCTTACGGCTTTGCAGGCTGGGCCGAGCTGAAAAGCATGATTAGCGACGACGGTTCCGGAAACGCGGTGATCCACTTGACGGCCAACGATACGATCACGCTGGACGGCATCCATGCCGCCGACCTCCACGCCGGGGATTTCATCGTCTGAAGCGCGATGCGTGATCTCTTGACCTCACGCAGGTCATCAGGAGCGGAACGCCGCTCGTTTCGCATTTGCGTTCTATGCCGTGGACGACAGACCTCGACTTTCGCCATGTTGACTTTCCGCCATCCCGCTCCCCATACTTCGCAAAAAGAATAACAACCAACGATAAGACGGTTTTGAGGGAGGATAGGATGCCGACTTCACGCAGGCAGCTGCTGAAGAGCTCGGCGGCTGCCGCCGCCGCACTCAGCCTCGATTGGACCAGGGCCCAGGCGCAGGCCGAGAACGTACGCATCGGCCTGATCTACGATCTCACCGGCCCGTTCGCGGCCGGCGGCTCGGTCGCCTCTTCGGTCGGCGCACAGATCGCGATCGACCTCGTCAACGAGAAAGGCGGTATCGGCGGCAAATACAAGGTCGCGCCGGTCGCCGCGGATTCCCAGAGCAAGCCCGACGTTGCGATCAACGAGGCCGAACGCCTGATCAGCCAGGAGAAGATCGATATCCTCAACGGGGTCTATGCGAGCTCGCATGCGGTGCCGCTCGCGGCCAAGGTCGAACAGCAGAAGAAGATCCTCTGGATCACGACCGCGGTCTCGACCGCTGTGTTCAAGGACAAGAACCTGCAATACGTGTTTCGCGCGCAGATCCATTCGGATCAATACGGGCAGGCTTTCGCAAGCTTCATCACCGAGCATGCGAAGGCCAAGCTCGGCATGGAGGCAAAGGACGTCAAGGTCGCGTTGATCCACGAGGACGGCCCCTACGGCGTCGGCGTTGCCTCTGCCGATGAAGCCTATGCCAAGCAGGCCGGCATCCAGGTCGTGCTGCGCGAAGGCTATTCGGCCTCGGCGCCCGACCTCTCGGTGCTCGTCACCAAGATCAAGCGCGCCAAGGCCGACGTGATCTCGCATGCCGGCTACAACCCCGACATCACCCTGTTCCTGCGCCAGGCCCGCGAGAGCGGATTGCGCTTCAAGATGCTGTTCGGGGCCGGCGCCGGCTACAGCCAGCTCGACAAGCTGCGCGCCACTTTCGGGGCCGACATCGACAATTTCTGCAACATCGATCCGGTGCCGGCGCAGCTGCTCGATCCCGCAAAACTCGCGCCTGGTATGGGCGAGCTGATCAAGACCATGGTCTCACGCTATCAGGCCAAGACCGGCGCCACCGACGTGCCGCCGCACTGCTCGATGGGCTTCAACCAGACCTGGGTGCTGCTCAACAACGTTCTGCCGGTCGCCAAGGAGAAGTACGGCAGCTTCGAGCCCGAGGCCATTCGCAAGGCCGCGCTCGACGTCGACATTCCCGCCGGCGGCACCATTCAGGGCTACGGCGTCAAATTCTTCCCGCCGGGCACGCCACTCTCCGGCCAGAACGAACGCTCGACGCCGGTGGTGATGCAGAACGCCGGCGAGCACATCTCGGTGGTGTGGCCGACGAATATCCGCACGCAGGATCCGGTGTTCCCGCTGCCGAAGGGCTCGACTTACGGGGCGTAGCACAGTCGTGGCGGCGGCGAGACTGCGCTCCCTCGCCCCGCAATGCGGGGCGAGGTGACACTGCGGCTCCGCCGGTGCCCTACAACACCACCCGTCTCCCCTCCTCCGCGGCCCAATATCCCGCGTAGTTCACCTTGATCGTCTCGTAGGCCAGCGCGAGGTCGGACAGCGGCTGGCGTCCGGTTGCCACGCATTCCATGAAATCCTGGATCTCCTGCAAATAGCCCCGCGTCCATTCCTCCTCGAGGCAGACATATTGCCAACCGGTTTTGCGATCGACCTTTTCGGTGATGTAGACCGAGGCGAGCTTCTCCTCGCTGGTCTGGTAGCTCATCAGATGCGTGTTGGGGGTGATGTTGGCGAACAGCGAGCCGCCGGACGTGTAGGTCTCGATCAAATTGCGCACGCCGCCCATGATCATGTCGCCGGAGAACACGGTCGCCTTGGTGCCGTCGGAGAAGGTGGCGGTGAGTGTGCCCCAATCCTCGACATCGACCGGATTGGCCTTGATATAGGTGCGCTCCTCGGGCTTGAGGCCGGCGGTGACATTGCCGACGTCGCAGGTGACGCTGGCAACGCGGATGGTCTCGCCGCGCGTCTTGGCCTCGACCTGCTTCAGATACAGCACCGCCGAGAGCGGATGACAGCCCATGCGGATCAGCGAGCCGCCGCCGGTCATCGCCCATTGCGCGGCATGGGCCGCATGCGAGCCGGAATGGCTCTCCTCGCCCTTCATGAACAGGATTTTGTCCTTCGTCGCCCTGATGATCTCGGCGGTCTTGGTCACCGCGGGCGCGTAGACCCAGTCCTCGGCATACATGAAGAGCTTTCCGGTGCGCTCGATTGCAGCCCGCGTCGCGTCCATTTCTTCCAGCACGCGCTCATACATCAGCGCTTTCGGCACGCGCTTGCCGATCGGCACCTGATCACCGTCGCGGCCGAAATAACCGGCGAACGGCTTTTCGCAGATCACATGCTTGCCGGCCCGCATCGCCGCGACGATCATCTCCGCATGAAGATTGGGCGGCGTGCAGATGTCGACGACGTCGAGCTCGCGGTCCGCGATCAGCTCGGGAAAGCTGCGAAAGACGCGCGGGATGCCATGGCGATCGGCGAATGCGACGACGTGATCGCCGCGCGCAGCGACCGCGGCGACCTCGACGTCGAGGCCATAGACGCGCCGGAACGCATACATGTGCAGCTCCGACACGAAGCCGCAGCCGACGAGTCCGACCCTGATTTTTGCCATAGCGCCCCTCACCCTCGATTTGGGCGGCACTATAGCGTGCTGGCGGTGCTAATCCACGGAGACTCGCACCACGCCGGCGCTCATCATGCCAAGTGCGCGGGCGGCCGGCACCGAGAGATCGACGATCCGGCCACGAATGAAGGGGCCGCGATCATTGACGCGGCACTGGATCGAACGGCTGCCATAGGACACCCTGAGCACGCTGCCGAACGGACGCGTCCGGTGCGCGCAGGTCAACTCGCCGCCTTTGCCGGCTTTGCCATAGCCGTAATAAGAGGCAAGCCCGCTTTCGGCGTGAGCAACGGAAAATGCAGAAAGCGAAAAACTGGCAAGTGAACTGGCAAGAAAGAACAATAGCGTCGGCTGCGCTCGCACGGCACCGCTCCCGGTTCTCCCGCCCGGTGCTGCAAACGTCGGCTTGTTCCCCAAAGTTCCGGGAACACTGCCGGGCAATGCCCGGCAGTGCTATCACACTTTGTTACTGTCTATGAAACACCAGTGTGCGCACCTCGATGCTTTCCCGCGGCGCGGCATCCTGCGGCGTGGTCGGATCGACGAACGCCGTGTGCGGCCCGAAGCGGGTGCGGCCGTCGGTTGCGGAATCATAGCATTTGAGCAGCAGCGCCTCGTCCGGCGTCATTTCAGGGAAATAGAACCAGCGATGATTCGGATTGTACTTCACCGAATAGGTCTCACCGCTTCGGTTGGGATAGATCAGATCGGAGGCGACGAGATCATCCGGCGCGACCGTGGTGCCGTCGGCCATCGCCAGCGGTGAATCGCGCAAGGGGCCGCGGATCGGTCGCCACAGATTGATCACCTGCACGCGGCCCTTCAGCAACTGCTCGGCTTCGTCAGGCAGATGCTCGCGCACGCGATTGGCGCCGGAGATTGCGGTCTGGTCGACATGGACGCGGGTTGCCGGCTGGCGCGGGCCGCCGCCGCGGGTATCCGGCGCACCTTCGACGCGCTTACGCACGGTGTGGTCGAAGATGACGACGCGATCGGCCTGCAGCGTCGCGCGCAGGAACGCCTCGACGGCGGGATAGTACACGGCCCTCACCTCATCGTCGTCATAGAAGTCCTTCACCCGGGTCGGATGGCGCACCAGCGCAAAGCCCTCGCGGTCGAGCGAGAGGTCTTGCGCGATCAACCGCGCATCGAAGATCGGAACCTGATGCGGCTCGGCCAGCGCCGTGCTCTTCGGCTCGCCCGGCGGCGGATCGAAGGCGTAGGTGCGCGGCTTGCCCGTAACAGGCGCGAGATAGTTGAGCTCGGCAGTGACGAAGGGAAGCGATTCGATTTTTGTTTCTTGCAGGCCCATGGCCGGTCTCCCGATGTGGTCGTCGGATTGATTTTTGAGGGACTGCGGCGCGGCGCAAGGGAGGCGGTGCAAATAGCAATGGGGATGTCGCGGAGTGCAGGAAATGCAGAACGAATGTTTTGGAGATGGCAATCGGGTTGACAGCGTTCTTCTCGCCTCACGGATGCTTGAGGTATCCGTGAGGCCTCGTGTCCTGGATCACTCCGCAGCCTCGCCGCGGGCGACCTGGCGCTTGGCGACCAGCTCGCGCGTCAGCGGGATCAGCTCGCGGCCATATTCGATCGCATCGATCAGGGGGTCGAAGCCGCGGATCAGGAAATGGCTGATGCCGAGGTCGTAATAGTCGCCGAAGACTTCGGCGACCTGCTCGGGTGTGCCGACCAGTGCGGTGGTGTTGCTGTTGGCGCCGGTGAGCTTGGCGATCTCGGTCCAGAGCCGCTTGTCGATGCGGCTGCCCTGGTCGGCGAGCGCGAGCAGGCGCCGTGCACCGGCGGTGGCGTGGCCGTCCGCGGGCCTGCGATAGCCGGTCTTGTCCTGCAGTGCGGTGGCCCTCGCCAGAATCTCCTCGGCCTTCTCCCAGGCCTGCTTCTCCGTCGGCGCAATGATCGGCCGCACCGACAGGCTGAAGCGCGGCGTCGGTCGCCCCTGGCGAACCGCCGCATTGTGAACGCGCGAGGTGACGTCGCGCACCTGCGCGTAGGATTCCCCCCACAGCGCAAAGGTGTCGGCGTGCTTGCCGGCGACGTCGATCGCCGCCTCCGAGGCGCCCCCAAAGTAAACCCGGATGCCGTCGGGGCGATACGGCTTCACCTGCGAGAACGCGTTCTCGACCTGATAGTACCTGCCTTTGTAGCTGAACGGCTTGTCGCTGCTCCATTCCAGCTTGAGCACATCGAGGAATTCGGAGGTGCGGGCGTAACGCTCGTCCTTGTCGTCGAGCGTGTTGCCGTCCTGCCTGAGCTCGGTGGCATTGCCGCCGGTGATGACGTGCAGCGCGACCCTGCCGCGCGAAAATTGATCGAGCACGGCGAACTGGCGCGCCAGCAGCGTCGGGGCGGTGAAGCCGGGCCGCTGCGCGATCAGCACGTTGAGGCGGGAGGTCGTGTTGAGGATGTGCTGGGCAACTTGCAGCGCGTCCGGCGAGGTCGAATGAAACGCCAGCAGCGCGCGATCGAAGCCGGCATTCTCATGCGCCTTCGCTACCGTCTCGATGTGGATCGGGTTCAGGACGGGCCCCTCGCGAACGACGGTTTCGGACGAATTGTTGTTGCTGATGAAGCCGATGAACTCGATCGACATGATCGTCTCCCTGATTGTTTTCCGGAAAAGCTAGAGGCCCAATGCGGCGCGGCCGAGGCCGATGCGCGTGGAATCGTCCTGCGGCGTGTGCACGCGGCCGCACAGCACGTCGCGATAGTGCCGCTCCAGCGGATTGGCACGGGACAGGCCGTGATTGCCGGTGAGCGACAGCGCATCCTCCACCGCGGCAACGGCGTTGTTGGTCACGGTGAGCTTGAGGGCGCTGGACTCGCTCGCGGAGAGTTGCACGCCGTCATCGAAATCACGCGCAAACGTGTCGATCAGCCGCGCATTGACTGCGAGCCGCGCCTCGATGGCACCGAGGATCTCCTGCGCCCGCGGCAGGCTCGCCAGCGGCGCGCCGAGGCTGGCGGGAACGCGCTGCTCCAGGAACGAGATCAGCCAGTCACGCGCGGCGCGGGCGACGCCGTCATAGATCGCAGCGACGAACACCGTGTGGATGGTCGCCTGCGTGACGTCGGGCGTGCGCCAGTCCGCGGGCTTGCGCAGGTCGATCTCGGCATCGAGCGGGATCACGACGTCTTCGAAGATCACGTCGTGGCTGCCGCTGGCGCGCAGGCCGTGATGGTCCCAGGTCTCGATGATGCGCGTGCCCGGCAGACCTGCGGGCACCAGGAACTGACCGACGCGCGGCTCGGCCTCATCCGTCCGTGCCCAGACCAGATACCATGTCAGGATCGGCGAGCCCGTCGAATAGATCTTGTGACCGGAGAGGCGCCAGCCGGTCTCGGTGCGCCGCGCGATCGTCGCCGGCAGGCCACCGCGCGCGGGCGAACCGAGCTCCGGCTCGACGCGCAGCGCATTGACGAGCGCGACGCCCTCGACGCTCTCGCGCGCGAGCTTGCGCGACAGCCGCGCCGGCCAGGTCGGGCTGCGCGCGATCACGAGATGATTGATGGTGTGCATCGACAGCACCAGCGCCGTCGACGGATCGGCCTTGCCGACGATGCCGATGACGCGCGCGGAATATCTTGCGCCCGCCCCTGCACCGCCATGGATGGCCGGCACCGTCAGCGATAACAGGCCGGCCTCGGAGAGCTCGCGAAAGTTCTCGAACGGAAAGCTGCCGGTGCGGTCATGCTCGGCCGCGCGCGCGGCAAAGCCCGTCGCCAGCGCCTCGGCGCGCGCGATGAAATCAGGCTCGCTGTGGGGCGTCCGCCCTTTGGCTACAGAAGTTACCATGTGGCATCCAATCCCAGCAGACCGAGAATCTGACGGCGCAAATCAGCGAGATAAGGATCGCCGCGATGCCGTGGATAGGGCCGGTCGACGCGGATGTCGGCCTTCACCCGGGCCGGGCGATCGCTGAAGACGATGACGCGGTTGGCGAGCACCAGCGCCTCCTCGGCGTCGTGCGTCACCAGCAGCGTGGTGAAGCCCTTGCGCTGCCAGAGTGCGACGAGCTCGGCCTGCATGGTGATGCGGGTCAGCGAGTCCAGTTTTCCGAGCGGCTCGTCAAGGATCAGGATCTTGGGATCGTTGACCAGCGCCCGAGCCAGCGCAACGCGCTGCGCCATGCCGCCCGAGAGCTGGTGCGGATAGGCGTTGCGAAACGACGATAGGCCGACCAGATCGAGCGCGGCATCGACGCGGTGACGCTGGCTCTTCAAAATGCCCTGGGCCTCGAGGCCCAGGGCGACGTTGTCCCAGACCGACCGCCAGGGAAACAGGGTCGGATCCTGGAACACGACGACGCGCGATGGATGCGGACTTCTGATGCGCTCCTCGTCTTCCCGCAGCCTTCCCGCCTTGGGCTTGTCGAGGCCGGCGACCAGCCGCAGCAGGGTCGACTTGCCGCAGCCGGAGGGCCCGAGCAGCGCGACGAATTCACCCGGCTCGACGGAGATGCTGACATCGCTGAGCACCGCCAGCTCGGTGCCGTCGATGTCGAAGGCGTGGCTGACCTGCTCGATGTCGAGCGCGGCGCCGGCGGCAGAATGTGCGACCGCTTCGGCAAGAGCGGTGGCTACCATTTCACAGTCCCCTTCTGCCAGACCAGTAGCCGGTCGCGGATCGCAAACAGCAGCGTGATCGCCCCGGAGCAGAGCAGCGACATCACGATCAGCGCCGCATACATGTTGGCGTAGGCGGCCCAGCCCTGCGCCCATTGCAGGTACCAGCCGAGCCCCGCCTTGACGCCGATCATCTCGGCGACGACGAGCACGGCGAAGGACGAGCCCAGCCCCATGAACAGGCCGACGAAGACGTGCGGCAATGCTGCGGGGATCGCGACCTTCAGCACCAGGAAGGACGGCTTGGCGCCCAGCGTGCGCGCGACGTCGTAATAGGCGTTGCTGACGCTCGTGACGCCCGACCAGGTCAGCACCGTGACCGGAAAGCCGGTCGCCAGCGCGATCAGGAAGGTCGAGGCGCTCCAGCTCGACGGGAAGGTGAAGAACGCGATCGGCAGCCAGGCGGTCGCCGGCAGCGGGCCGATGAAGCGCAGCACCGGATGCACCCAATAGCCGACCGCGCGCGACCAGCCGATCGAGACGCCGGTCAGGAAGCCGACCGTGGCTCCGATCAGATAGCCGCCGAGCTGAAGCTTGACCGAGGCGAACACGCTGTCGAGCAGCTTTGGCAGATCGTCGGTATAGACCTCGATGATCGCTTGAGGCGGCGGAAAGAACGGCAGCGGCAGCCAGGCGAATTTTGCGGTCGCAATCTCCCACACGGTCAGGAACGCGCCGAGCGCGAGGAGCCAGGGCGCGCGCGTGTGCAATGCCTTGCCGGCCGATCCCAGATAATCGGCGCCGACGGTGCCGAACAGTGCGATCGCCGCAATGACGAAGGCAGCAATGCCGAGCGAATGCGTGCGCGTCCAGTCGCCGACATCCTGCCACCACAGGCAGGACAGGCCCAACGCGATCCAGGCGATGCTGGCAAGCACGCCGACGCCGGACTCCCGGATCCAGGTTGCAAGCAGTGGCGCCCGTGAAAGACGCGGCGCGCCGGAGGCGAGGCCGTCAGACAGCGAATACGTCGACATAGATGCGCTCCGCGAATTTGGCCGTGTCGGTGCTCGACTTGAAGACCTGCACGCTCTTGAGATCGTCGGCATAGGCCTTGAGCTCGCGCTTGAGCACGTCGCCGACGGGATGATGGTGATGGGTGTGGTAGCGCACCATGCCCTCGATATCGGCGAGCGAGGCCGTCTTCGGCGCGTAAGGCTGGAACGACTTTGCCGTCACGGCCGGGTTCTGCGCGGTGAACATCGCGGCGTCGAGCAGTGCTTGGGTCAACGCGCGCGCGACTTGAGGTTCTTCGCGCACGAGCGAGCCGCGCAGGCCGAGGATACAGCAACTCTTGTCGCGGTATTCGCCGTCGAGATTGGAAGCGACTTCCTTGTACTGGCTGTCCTTGAGCCAGAGATAGCCGAGCGGATCGGACGACAGGAAGGCCTGCACCTCGCCCTTCTCGACGGCGACATTGAGAAGATTGCCGGGATAGGCGCGCCAGTCGACGTCCTTGTTGGGATCGATGCCGAGCTTGGCGAGCTGAACGGAGAAGAAATTCTTGTCGGGGCCGCCGAGATCGCCGACCGCGACGATCTTGCCTTTGAGATCGGCAAGCTTGCTCACATTGGAATCGGAGCGGGTCAGGACGCGCATGCAGCCGCCATGGGTGCCGGCCGCGATCTTGACGTCAAAACCCTGCTCCAGCGGCTTCAGCCAGCGCAGCGCCATGCCGAGCCCGGCATCGCTTTTTCCGGTCGCGATCGCCTCGAGCAGTTGGTCGGTCGAACCGGAATAATTGATCAGCTCGATGTCGAGATTGTGTTTCTGGAAGAAGCCGTGCTCGATGGCGACCGGTACCGGGGCAAGGCAGACCGCGCCGGCATTCCACGAGAGCTTCAGCTTGCGCGGCGCGCCGGTGAGAACAGGCGCATCCGATGCCGTCCGGCACAGCGGAAACTCCGAGAAGTCGACGCCGGTCGCAATCGCGCCCGGCGCGAAGGCCTGCGCCGCACCAAGCGCGCCGAGCGGCGCGGCGAAGGCCGCAGCCAGTCCCGCCTGAAGCAGATGGCGCCGGTCGATCCTAGAGCCGCCGTGCTTGTTGTCGTTGTCCATCAGTCCCCGCTCCTGCGCTGGCACGGCTCCGCCGCCTGCGCAACGTGTCGCGTTGCGCATGTTCCGTGAGGAGCTGCGTTGAGAGAATGTCGTTCCGCGGCGGTCACGCGCCGCGTTGATGCGATGCGCAAATCATGCGGCGCACGCGAGGTATCGTCAATGAAATGGAATTTCGAATGTTGCGCGAAGCGAAGTCATTCTCTCCATCACCGCACGCGGTAACGATGAAAGGATTTTCGCGAGTGCGGCCGGCAATGCCGCGCGAAGCGATCACGCATGTGCATCATTCCTGTGCACCTCTCCCTCGCAAGCATACCGTCTTCTCGCGCGCGGCCATTCGATGAAACGTCCTTACCTGACGCGCACGCAATAAGGACGGCCATTTCATTGACTGCGCAAAGCGCGGTCATAGACTTGATTGTCTCGCTGCATCTCTCGCTCACGCGTCGTGAGCCAGGCAACAAGACAGGCCACATGCGCATCAACTCCAATCATCATCCCATCACCCGCCGTCTCGCGGCATCGCTGCTCGCCGCCGCCGTCACCTTGTCGACGGCCGTCGCATCGTTCGCGACTGAGGCCGTCGTGCTGCGCGTCGGCGACCAGAAGGGCGGCAACCGGTCGCTCCTCGAGATCTCCGGCTACGCGAAAGACCTGCCGTACAAAATCGAATGGTCGGAATTCCCCGCGGCCGCGCCGATCCTCGAGGCGCTCAATGCCGGTGCGCTCGACGTCGGTTATACCGGCGATCTCTCGTTCCTGTCGGTCTATGCTGCGGGCGCGCCCATCAAGGCGGTCGGCGGCACCAGGTCGGACGCAAAGACGCAGGCCATCCTGGTGCGCCAGGATTCACTGATCAAGTCGGCCGCCGACCTCAAGGGCAAACGGCTCGCCGGCACGCGCGGCGGCTGGGGCCAGTTCCTGATCGACGCGACTCTGGAGAAAGCAGAGATCAAGCTGGAGGATGCGACCTTCGCGCCGCTCGGACCAGTCGACGCGAAGATCGCGCTGCTCGCGGGCTCGATCGATGCCTGGGCGGTGTGGGAGCCCTACGTGTCGTTCGCGACACTGAAGGACAAGGCCCGCGTGATCGCCGACGGCGAAGGATTGACGCCGACCATCACCTTCATCGTCGCGTCCGACAATGCCATCGCCACCAAACGCGCGGCGGTGCTGGACCTGGTGCAGCGGCTCAGCAAAGCGCGACTGTGGTCGCTCGATCACCTCGGCGAATATGCCAGGAACACCGCCGAGCTGACCAAGCTGCCGGAAGACGTGCTGCTCTCGGCCTACACCGCACAGCGCAGCAGCCCGATCGTGATCGACGAGGACGTGGTGAAGGAGGTGCAGGCAGCCTCCGATCGCTCGACGCGTTATGGCATCCTGCCGAAGAAGCTCGACGTCAGCAAAGCCGTCGATCGCAGTTTCACCGCTGCGGCCGCGGGATCGAACTAAGCGGAAGCGGCGGGATGCCCTGGCCTGGTCTCAAAGCCGGTCCGCTGCATCTCGCCGCGATCGTGCTGATGCATTTCGCCTGCATGAGCCTGATCGTCTGGCTCTCGCTTTAGCTCCTGATCACCAATAGGCCCTGTAGTACGGACGCGGATACGGGCGGACGTAGCCGTAATATGGGCGGTACGGCCGGTAGTATCGGCGATAGCCGTAGTAACGAGGATAGGCGTAGGCCGGGCCATAGCCGTAATAGGCCGGCGCATAACCATAGCCGTAGCCGGGATATCCATAGCCGCCGTAATACGGGCCGCCGCCATAATAGCCGTAGCCGTAAGGCGCGCCGCTGGCGATGGCACCCCCGATGATCGCGCCGGCCGCAAGACCGCCGAGGCCCCATCCGAATCCGCCGCCGCGCCAATGCACCGGCGTGACATCGTCGCTAACCGCGGCCTTCATGGTCGCGACGTTGGTCGGCAGCGGGGCCGCTGCCGCCTGCTGGATTTCGCCGGCGATGACCGCGCCGACCAGGCCACAGGCAATTGCCGTTCTCCAGATCCTCATCGTCTTACTCCCTGTCTGACGTTTCGCTCGGAAAAAGGATCGCAACACCATGATCGGGTATCCCGGCGCCGAGTCAAAGCCGGATTTTGCGTGCGGCGCACAAGTCCCGCCCACGGCGCGCTGCTGGATGGCCGAGGCGAAAGCATTAAGCTTGCCGCGGTCGCAACCAACAACGTACTTCCCGATTTAATATGCGTGCCGTTACTATCGGTTCCAGTGGGCGCGGGACCGCGGGGCTTCTCGCGACAAAAAGCCCCGAAATGCCAAAGTGGGAGGATGACATGAGTGCCGTCGGTAATGAGCCGCTTGCCCGTCAGGCGCTGGCGTTCGTCCTGGCCGGGGGGCGCGGAAGCCGGCTTCTGGAATTGACCGACCGGCGTGCCAAGCCCGCGGTCTATTTTGGCGGCAAGTCCCGCATCATCGATTTCGCGCTGTCGAATGCCGTCAATTCGGGCATCCGCCGGATCGCGGTAGCGACCCAGTACAAGGCGCACAGCCTGATCCGGCATCTTCAGATGGGCTGGAACTTCTTCCGCCCCGAGCGCAACGAGAGTTTTGACATCCTCCCCGCCAGTCAGCGCGTGTCGGAGAACATGTGGTATGTCGGCACGGCGGATGCGGTCTACCAGAACATCGACATCATCGAGTCCCACGCCTGCCGCTTCATCGTGGTGCTGGCCGGCGACCATATCTATAAAATGGACTACGAGGTGATGCTGCGCCAGCACGTCGAAAGCGGCGCCGACGTCACGGTCGGCTGTCTGGAGATGCCGCGCGCGGAATCCTCGGGCTTCGGCATCATGCATATCGACGAGAACGGCTGGATTCAGGAGTTCCTGGAGAAGCCGAAAGATCCGCCGCCGATGCCGGGCAAGCCCGACGTCTCGCTCGCCAGCATGGGCATCTACGTCTTCAACGCAAGGTTCCTGTTCGACCAGCTCAAGCGCGACGCCGAGGACCCGAACTCCAATCACGATTTCGGCAAGGACATCATTCCGTACCTCGTCAAGAACGGCCGCGCGATCGCGCACCAGTTCTCGACCTCCTGCGTTCGCACCAACGGCCACAACGGCGCCTATTGGCGTGACGTCGGCACGGTCGATGCCTACTGGTCCGCCAATATCGATCTCACCGACGTCGTGCCGGAGCTCGATTTGTTCGACCGCGCCTGGCCGATCTGGTCCTATGCGGAGATCACGCCGCCGGCCAAATTCGTTCATGACGAGGAGAGCCGGCGCGGCCAGGCCGTGAGCTCACTGGTCTCGGGCGGCTGCATCATCTCCGGCGCCTCGCTGCGCCGCTCGCTGCTGTTCACCGGCGTGCGCATCAACTCCTATGCCAATGTCGAGAACGCCGTGATCATGCCTTATGTGAATGTCGGCCGCGGCGCTCGCTTGAAGAACGTCGTGATCGACCGCGGCGTCGAGATTCCGGAAGGCCTCGTCGTCGGCGAAGATCCCGAGCTCGATGCGAAGCGATTCCGCACCACCGAGCAGGGCATCTCGCTGATCACCCAGCCGATGATCGACGGGCTCAATAGATGACGCCTGTTCGCGTCCTCGCGGTCGCTTCCGAAGTCTATCCCATCGTCAAGACCGGCGGCCTTGCCGATGTCGCCGGCGCGCTGCCGATCGCGCTGAAGGCGCATGGCGTCGAGATGCGCACCTTGATGCCGGGCTATCCCGACGTGATGCGGCTCGTATCCAACGCCGAGGAGATCCGGCACTGGCCGGATTATTTCGGCGGCCCCGGACGGCTGCTCGCCGGCTCCCACGAGGGGCTCGACCTGTTCGTGCTCGACGTGCCGCATCTCTATGCGCGGCCGGGCAACCCCTACGTCACCAGCGAGGGCGTCGACTGGCCAGACAATGGCGTACGCTTCGCGGCGCTGTCGCGCGTTGCCGCCGATATCGGCCACGGCCTCGTTTCGACCTTCGTGCCCGATGTCGTCCACGCTCACGACTGGCAGGCCGGGCTCGCGCCGGCCTATCTGCATTATGACAACCGCCCGCGGCCCGCGACCGTGATGACCATCCACAACATGGCCTATCAGGGCAAGTTCGCGCCTGAGCTGATCGGATCGATCGGCCTGCCCTGGGGGTCGTTCAACGTCCACGGTCTCGAGTATTTCGGCGGCATCAGCTTCCTGAAGGCCGGCCTGCAATTCGCCGATCGCATCACCACGGTGTCGCCGACCTACGCGCGGGAGATCCAGAGCGACGAAGGCGGCATGGGGTTCGGCGGCCTCCTGCGCGAACGCGCCCATGTGCTGAGCGGAATCCTCAACGGCATCGACATCTCGGTGTGGAATCCGGAAGAAGATCCGCACATCGCCTACCGCTACGGCGCGGAGGACCTGACGTTCCGGGCTGCGAACAAGGCGGCGCTGCAGCAGCAGTTCAACCTCAATTCCTCCGACGAAGCGCCGCTGCTCGGCGTCATCAGCCGGCTGTCGTGGCAGAAGGGGCTTGATCTCCTGCTCGAGGTCATTCCGACCATCCTGGGCGAAGGCATGCAGCTCGCGCTGCTCGGCAGCGGCGACCGCGATCTGCAGGATCGCTATCAGGCCGCGGCCCGCGCCAATCCCGGCCGGATCGGGGTCGTGATCGGTTATGACGAGATCCTGGCGCACCTGCTCCAGGCCGGTTCGGACGCGCTTCTCGTGCCCTCGCGCTTCGAGCCGTGCGGCCTGACCCAGCTCTGCGCGCTGCGCTACGGCGCCGTCCCGATCGTCTCGCGCGTCGGTGGGCTCGAGGACACCATCGTCGATATCGGCGAGGCCGATGCCTCCGACCGCGATCCCACCGGTTTCAAGTTCGCACCCGTGACGGCGGACGCCTTCGCCGGCAGCTTGCGCAAGGCCAACATCGCCTTCCACGACAAGCTGACCTGGCGCCGGCTGCAACGAAACGGCCTTGCCACCGACGTCTCCTGGCGTGGCCGTGCCGGCGACTATGCCGCGCTCTACCGTGATCTCATGGCATCCCGCGCCTGAAGCATGGCCGTCGTCGAATCCCATGCTATAGAGCCGCCATGGACCCCTTCGTGATCAAGCTGATCGGCTTTGCCGCCGCCACCTGCACCACCGCGGCCTACGCGCCGCAAGCCATCAAAGTGTGGAAGACCCGCTCCACCGGAGACATCTCGCTCGGCATGTTCCTGGTCATGGTGCTGGGGCTGGCGCTCTGGCTGATCTACGGCCTGCTCTCAGGCGATGCCCCGCTCGTCGCCGCCAACGCCATCACCATGGTGCTCGCCGGCGGCATCCTATTCATGAAGCTGAAATACGGGTGAGGTTGTCGCTGACTACGGTTAGCCGAAGGCGTAATCTACCGCTTCAATTCGCGCCCAATGGTAGATTACGCCAGCGGTACTCCGCTTCGCGCAGCCGCGTGCCAGGGCGTGTACTCCGATTTGCGATTATGCAGGGGCAATTGCGGCGGCCGCCGGGGTTGTGCGGGCCGCCTCGGTTCCTATCTAGACTCGGCGACAGGCCGCTTAGCTCCGAAAAGTTGGTGCTGCAGTGATCAATTCGATCTGAGCCCATCTTGCCGAGTTTTGCATTGCTGCGGTGGTCGAACGTAGTGGTGTCCATCAACCGCTTGGTAAACGGGAAATAGCGATCATTGATCTTTTCCGGAGATCAAAAAGTCAGTCATGTTGGACGATGCAACTGCCTAGTCTAGGCGTCGAGGATGTCCGATCTACGATCACTAGCGCCGGAGATAAAGTTCCGCCGAGGTTTTAGCTATGCCGGCGGTCTGGTCGCAATTGGAGTGATCTATTTCGTCCTCGCAAAAGCCGGCCTCGCTCTCGCCTCTGTTCATCCCAGTGCAACGCCAATTTGGCCACCGACGGGTCTCGCGCTGGCGGCGGTGCTGTTGTGGGGATATCGGACCTGGCCCGCAATTTTCATTGCAGCGGTGATCGCCAATGCAACCACCGCCGGCTCCGTTGCCACCGCAATTGCGATTGCGACCGGCAACACTCTCGAGGCCGTTGTTGGCGCTTATCTGATCAATCGATGGTCGCGCGGACGTCATACGTTCTCGAGACCAAATTCGGTCGCGAAGTTTGCTCTGATCTGCATCGTGATCGCGACGCCGATCAGCGCCAGCATTGGACTGACCAGCCTGGCGGCCGCCGGGTACATCGACCGGACCAATTTCGCGAACGCCTGGGTCACATGGTGGCTGGGAGATGTGACCGGCGCGCTGGTCATTGCGCCCGTTATCGTGCTTTGGGCATCAAGCCAGGACCATGCTTTCAACCGCAATGATTTTTTGGAGACGGTCGGCGTCCTCGCAACAGCGGCGGCTGTTGGACTCATTGCTTTCAGTCCCTTGATCGAGCAAACGCCGAGCAGAGATCCACTGGGTTTTCTCGTGATCCTGCCAATGTTGTGGGCGGCGCTGCGCCGCGGTCCACGTGACACCGCAACGGTTGCGCTGGTGCTTGCCGGCATCACGGTTTGGGGGACGCTCACGGGCGGCGGCCCCTTCACGGCCGCGGACCTCAACGTTTCATTCCTGCTGGTGTTGATGTTCCTGATCAGCATTACGGTTCCTAGCTTGTTACTGAGCGCCGACGTCGAGGTCCGCAAGAAGGGGGAGAAACGTCTGCGCCGCGCGCAGGTCGAACTCGAACGGAAGGTCGCAGAGCGTACGCAGGAGCTTGAACTCGCCAATGCAGCAAAATCGCGCTTCCTTGCCATGGCAAGCCATGATTTGCGGCAGCCATTGCATGCACTGGGCTTGTTCATTGCCCAGCTGCGCATGCCGCTCAGATCGGGGGAACGGACAAGGACGATCGAGTTGGTCGATGCAACGCGCAAGGAAATGGATGAAATGCTCAATTCGCTGCTGGATATGTCCAAGCTGGATGCTGGAATCCTTATACCCACCATTACTGAATTCCCGATCGCGCGCCTGTTGCAAAAAATTGAGACGACGTTTGATCAGGCAACGCGAGAAGCGGGCTTGCGTCTACGCGTCAGGCGAAGTGACGCCTGGGTGCGGAGCGACGCCATGCTGCTCGAACGCATACTGCTCAATTTGGTATCCAACGCTGTGCGCTATACGTTGCGGGGTGGAATCATTGTCGGCTGTCGCCGGCGCGGTCAAATGTTGCGCATCGAAGTATGGGATAGTGGTCCCGGCATTCCCGAGGATCAGAAGCAGAATATCTTTGGCGAGTTCTTTCAACTGGCCGCCCGAGACCGGAACCGGTACGGCAGCATGGGGCTCGGCTTGGCTATTGTGGACAGGCTTCGCCTGCTTCTCAACCATCCAATCGACTTAGCTTCGACCGTGGGCCGAGGTTCGCGATTCGCGATCCTGGTTCCGATGGCCGATGAATGCGACACATCCGCCGAGCCCGTCGACTCTCCCCACCCCGTGGTCTTTGCGGTTGAAGGCAAGGTCGTCCTTGTTATTGCCGATGCTCCAATTGTCCAGGAGGGCACGGGCGGATTGCTTGGCAGATGGGGATACACCGTCCTTACCACCGGATCCGACGAAGCGGCACTTAACCGATTTGCGGAGCGCCAACAACGCCCCGATCTCATCATCTCGGATTATCATCTTGCAAATGGAAAGACCGGGATCCGAGCCATCGAAGGAATCAACGCGGCGTTCGGTTCATCCATTCCAGCTATTCTCATCAGCGGCGATACGGCACCTGAACCAGCACGTGAGGTCAAGGATAGAGGCTACATTTTGCTGCACAAGCCTGTCGACCCGATGCGGCTCCGCGCTGTCATGCACGAGCTCTTGATGGATCATGACGATGGGAGGGATACCCGGGCGGCTTCATGACTCGGATTTCGGCGGCGATTCCCAGCCCATTTTTCCTACTTTTATGACTGCCTCGGTGCGGCTCGTTACGCCGAGCGCCTTGAGAACGACCGTGACGTGATTTTTCACTGTCGGGACTGCCATGTTGAGCGTCTTGGCAATGATCTTGTTGCTTTTTCCCTTCATCAGAAGCGCAAGCACTTCGATCTGCCGATCGGTCAATCCGAGACCCCTGAGAAAGTCGGGCGTCGTTGGTTTATTTGTAAGCCGCGGAGACGGTTCCTCCAGAATTTCAGAGGGAATGTAAATACCGCCAGAGAACACCAACTCAATCGCGTTGAGCATGACCTCTCGTTCGGTCGTTTTAGGGATGAAACCCAGCGCGCCAAGTTTGAAAGCGCGCTTGACTGTGTCCTGATCATTCGAGGATGAAAGAATGATGATCGCAATGGTGGGATAGCTGTCTCGCAGTTCGCGGAGGACAGAGAAGCCATCTCTGTCGGGCAAATTGATATCAAGCAAGATGAGGCTGATGTCGGGATGTTCCTCGACTGTGTCCACTGCCTGACGGCTGCTCGAAGCTTCAAATATGACGGCTTCTCGCTTCAGCTGTCTCAGGACGGCGCACAACGCCTCGCGTATCAATGCGTGATCGTCGACAATAAGGACCTTCATGAAAAGCTCTCCGTCATCCCATGGCGCGGAGATCAATTTGAGAAATCATACACCCGCCTTTGGGATTTTGGCGAGGAAGAGGCTGGCGGTAAGACTGGTCCGGAAACCGTCCATTCTTCATCGCTGGTCCAGCCAGCGGCTCACGGTTAGGCACTCAAGATAGAAGTTGAATGCCGTTGTATGCTGTAATTGCAATCAGCTCACGGGACGCCAGAAAACAGCGAATGCGGCGATGAGAGTCGCGGGATTCAGACTGCGGGTATCTGCAGGTACCTTGATCATAGGACCTAGGAACCCCTCCGTGAGGACCTCCGGCTGATTTTACGCGCTGTGCCGTTGAGCGATAATCGCCAACCGACAGCCTCCCGCGCCAGGAGGTTCCACCAGGCGTAATTCGCGGCCGGCTTCGGCGCGGCTAATGTTTTTCGTCAGTTTCGGGCCCTCTTGAAACGTGCTTGGACGCCGGACGGGGAACCAGATGCTTGATCGAACTGCCACCTCGAAGCCATTCGCAGGCGCGCTGCCGGAGCTGAGCGGCTATGGCCGCGATCTGCGCATTGATGCCTGCCGCGGCATCGCGCTCTGGTGGATCTTTCTTGACCATGTCCCCAACAACATCGGGAGTTGGCTGACGCTACGCAACTACGGCTTCAGCGATGCCGCGGAAGTATTCATGTTTCTTTCGGGTTTGACCTGCGCGCTGTCCTACGGCAAGGCACGGCAGAGCGGGGGCTGGATCGGCGTGATCGGCCGGACGCTGTGGCGAAGCTGGGATATTTATGTCGCATTTCTACTGCTCACGCTCGCCTGCGCCATCGTGGTTCACCTCGCAGGCGGCGGCCCTCTTGCCGACAAGAGCAATTCGCGCATTCTGTTGGATCAGCCGGGCGTGACGCTTGCGCACGCGGCGATCCTGCAATACCGCCCGGTGAATACCGACATCTTGCCGCTCTTCGTGCTTTATCACCTCTTGTTCGCGCCGCTGCTGTGGCTGCTGCTGCGAGCGCCGAACGCGACGCTGGGCGCGTCGCTGCTGCTTTACACACTGGTGCATGCCTTCGGCTGGACCATCCCTGCATGGCCGGGCGGCCACTGGTTCTTCAATCCGCTGGCCTGGCAGCTGCCTCTTGTGCTTGGCGCGTGGTGGATCATCGAGGGCAAGAGATTTCGACCGTGGCTGACCTCGCGCACCGTGCTTGTTTCTGCGGTTCTCTATCTGCTGATCAGCCTCATCATCGCATTGAGCTGGAGCGTCAAACCGCTGGAAGCGTTGGTCCCGCAGGCGCTCC
Organism: Bradyrhizobium sp. 138; assembly: GCF_023074075.1. Taxonomy (GTDB): domain Bacteria; phylum Pseudomonadota; class Alphaproteobacteria; order Rhizobiales; family Xanthobacteraceae; genus Bradyrhizobium. The sequence continues at coordinate 36,124 of NZ_JADPKT010000081.1, forward strand.
TGACGCTGTTTTACCCGCTGGACAAATCGAATCTCGCTCCATTGCGACTGCTGCATTTTCTGGCCCTTGCAGTTTTGGCCGCGTGGCTCGTGCCTCGCGATTGGCGAGGGCTGACGACTCCGGTGATGCGTGGCGCCATTCTCTGTGGCCAGAATTCGCTGCCAATCTACTGCCTTGGCGTTCTGCTGGCGCTGGTCAGCCACCTGGTGCTGCTCGATATCTCCGAGGGGCTGACGATGCAGATCGCGCTCAGTGTCGGTGGCGTATTGGTGATGATCTTGGTGGCGACGCTGCTGAATTTGATCATGATCAAACCCAGGCAGCAGCCGCACGCGAAGGCCGTCGAGCAGCCAACCAGGTCTGAGCTGCTCATCAATCCCATGACAGCCAGGGCGCTCGGCGTTGACATTCCGCCCGCGTTGCTCGCCTGTGCCGACGAGGCTGATCGACTAAAGATGCTGTTTGCTCCGGTGCGCGAGTCCGGCCGCGGCGCGGATCCAGTGCCAGCAATCGTGCACGCATTCGGGCCGCCAGCGAAAAGTGTCGGTCAGGATGTGGATTAGAACACAAGGACTCACAAGGACTGTGGAGCCTGCCCCTTAATCTTCCGGCCATCGCACAGGAGCCAAGGCCATGATTTCGCAGCCAAGGACCCACAAGAGAGCGATGTTGATCGCGGCGTACGTGACGTTGGCCTGCGTATCGGCATTTCTGTCGGTCAACCTGACATCACCCACCAGCGCCGCGCTCGGCGCGGACTGGCGGTGCAGCCGGTTTGCGCTCGTGTTCACGACCTGTACCCCGGTGGGCGTACACGAGACCGTGCCACTGGCATGCGCAAGCTGACCTACCAAAAGCCGAACGCCATGCTGCCTGTAAGCTGAAATCAGAGGATACCCTCTGGGAGGGCCACGTTACCAACTTGAGCTGGGCTGCCGATACGCTCGGGCAACTCCAACAGCTGATCGGACTTGCGCTCGGTTGGAATGTCGCCTCTGTCGCTTCATGGCCCAAGAGGAAGAGGTACGGAATGCTGCACAGATCCGCAGGTAGGGGCAGACTGGCCCGGGGCGGATCTGTCGATCTGCGCATCCAATGTCCGCTTACGCTGCGGAGCGGACGAAGCTATGCCGTAAGCTGCAAGATAGATTTATGAGTGCACGCCCTAATCCGCCCTACCCGCACTCAATTCACCCAAACATGTAAGACGCCATCGCCACACCCGCGACCTCGTCGACGAACACGCGCTTGCCGACGTCGCTGCCGGCCGCGCCGGCCGCGACCATCAGCGGCAGCAGATGGTCCTCGCGTGGATGCGCCAGGCGCGCGCTCGGTGCGCTTTCCCAGTCGACCAGCATCGCGTTGCGGCGGGCCGGATCCGGGTTGCTGATCGCCTCGTTGAGATAGGCCTCGAAATCGTAGGACACGGGCTTGGACTCCGGCCGGTTGAAGCCGCGCATGTTGTGATAGGTCAGCCCGCTGCCGACGATCAGAATGCCTTCATCTCGGAGCGAGGCAATCGCCTCGCCGACCTTGACGTGCTCGGCCGCATCGTAAGCAGACTTCAGCGAGAGCAGCACGATCGGCATGTCGGCGTCCGGATACATCAGCCCGAGCGGCACGAAGGTGCCGTGATCAAAACCCTGATTGGGATCTTCCCGGCAAACGAGGCCTGCGCGCGTAAGCAGCGCCTTCACTTGCGCGGCGAGCTCGGGCTGGCCCGGCGCCGGATATTTGAGATGATAGGTGTGCTCGGGGAAACCGTAATAGTCGTACACCATCGGCGGATGCGCCGAGGTCGACACCGTGAAGTCGTCGGCCTCCCAATGGCCGGTGATGACGAGCACGGCCTTCGGCCTCGCCGGCAACAGCTGCGGCAGCCGGCCGAACTCCGCGGCGGTCTTGGCATATTGGACCCGCCTGTCCTCCATGAACGGCCAAGGACCGCCGCCATGGGACAGGAAGAGCGTCGGAAATCGCGTCATGGGACTCGTCTCAATGGCAACATACGCGTGGCAATGCCCGCGCGACCGGCGGCGAGCATAGGCAAACCGGCATGGTTAGCAAGTCGTTAACGATTTGCCGCCCACAATCCTGATGTGGCCGAAGCAGTCGGCCAGAAGACAAGTGAGACGTGAGATGAGGAAGTTCGCGCTGGGGGACGTCGTCAACAGTGACAAGGGCCGCCGCGGCATCGTGCGCGCCGCCTTCAAGTCGCGGGATGGCCAGCAGTTCTACGCCGTCGAGAAGGACGGCGCGATGGACTATCTGGAGGAAGAGCGGCTGAGCCCGGCGCCGCGCGTCGAACTCGCGGCCTAAGTCCAACTCAATTCTTGCTCTCGCCTGTGAGCCGATCGAGACGGTCCGCGAAGGGATCGTCTCCGCTGGCGATGCGATCGTTTGTGATCAGCAGCAGTCGATCGCGGCCTGCGGCTTGGTCCCAATGCGGCAGATCAGGACCGTTGGGATCGCCGCTCCGGGCGAAGTTGATCCAATAGGAGCGCATGCGGCTTGCGACCTCGCGATCACCGCGCGAGAAGATGCCCGCTCCTGGCACGCCTTCCACACCGAAGATGAACTGCAACTCCCGCCCGTGCCCGCCCTCGGGATTGGCGCGGCGGGCCTCGGGAACGTAAGCGAAGCGATAGCGAAAGGTCGATGCCCCGCTTGCGGCATGCAGGCGGGCCAGCAATCTTGTGGGCTCGGAAAAGACCTTGTCGGTATAGAACCGCGCCGCAAGCTCCGAAGGCCTGACGATATCGGGATAGAGCCTGCGCAACGCATCGCTCGTCATGCCTGAGGAGGCGAGCTCCTCCTTGATCTCGAACTCATTACCGAAACCGGTCTCGTCATCGTTCGAGCCGATGATCACGGGAATGCAGCCTTGATGTCCGGCCGCAAAGCCGGCAGCAATATCCTCGGTCACCAGATCTCCGTCCATCATCGGCGCGAAGCCGTGCCGCGATGTCTCCAGGAGACGGCTTTCGGCGGCAAGCAGGCGTCGCGGTTCGGCGGCACGCAAATCCGCCTGCGGTCCAAGCGCCGCCGCGAACTGCCGGCCGACGGCCTCCGCCTCCTGCGCCGAGCGCAGCCGCCCGCGACCGGGGACCGATTGCAGAATGGCCTTCTGGAAGAGACCCTGCGATTGCGCAGACAGCATCAGAAGCGCGATCGACGTCGCGCCTGCATCGCTGCCAAACAAGGTGACGTTACCTGGATCGCCGCCGAAGGCCGCGATGTTGTCGTGAACCCATTGAAGTGCCGCGATCTGGTCCATCAGGCCGTAATTGCCGGAGCCTTGCGATAACGCCGGGTGAGCGAGCCAGCCGAGCGCACCGAGGCGATAGTTCAGTGTGACCACGATGAGGCCGGCCTGCGCCAGCTTGGCACCGTCGAACAGCCGCTCATTCGCCGTGCCACTGATGAACCCACCGCCGTGGATGAACATCATCACCGGCAGCGGGCCATCGACCCCGAAGGGACGGAACACGTTCAGCGTGAGGCAATCCTCGCTCGAGGCCTTTAGCGCCGGCTGAAGGCAAGGCGCGCCATACGTGTAGGCGGTCTGCATCTCCGAGCTTTCCGGCGTCGGCTGTGGCGGGCGCCAGCGCAGCGCGCCGACCGGCGGCGCCGCGTAGGCCAGCCCCTTGAACGATGCCACCTCGCCTTCGACGGCGCCGAGCATCTGTCCTTCACGCGTTAGCGCGAATGGAAACTGTCCGACCGGCTGCGCCATGGCCGGGCCGGCACAATGCAAAACGCAAGCAGCAAGGAGTGAAAGCAGGAAACGCATCTTTGGAGCATCTCGATGCGCGGACAGGTTGCCTGCAGGTTATGCCCGTGACGATCAGCGATGCAAGCCTCGCGCGGCCTAACCGCCCTTGGCGAGCAGCTCCGCCAGCGCGCGGCGCGCGATGATGCCGAGCTCGCCGAGTGTGGAATGGCCTGCCTGCGCGGCCTCGATCAGGCGTTCGGCGATGAACCTGCGGCTGTCGTGATCGCCGCCATGCGGCAGTTGGCGGCACGTCTCCTCCAGGACGACGTCCATGTTCGCTTTGGTCCGCTCACTCAACTCTGGCATGACACTCGGTCGCTACGCGTGGCTTGTAACCGCAAGCATACACAGACGGATCGGACATGATTACCCGGGTAATCACGGCCATTGTGCATCGCGATGCGTGTAGCGCCGCAAGATTCACGTGGCCATGATGCCGCCGCAAACGACCACCGAAGATTGCACTTGCTTTGATGACAAGCTGAACCTGCGGCGATAGCCTGCCGGCAAAACAAAACATACGGGAGGAATGCGATGCCTGACGCAATGGTTGCTACACGTGCCTCCGACGCGCCTGGAACTGCTCAGCAAGCCGATGTTGCCGTGGTCGGCGCCGGGTTTGCCGGCCTGTATCTCCTGCACCGCCTGCGCAAGGCCGGCTTCAAGGCGATCGCCCTCGACGAGGCCGGCGACGTCGGCGGCACCTGGTACTGGAACCGCTATCCGGGCGCCCGCTGCGACATCCAGACCATCGACTACAGCTACACCTTCGATCCCGAGCTCGAGACGGCCTGGACCTGGTCTGAGAAATACGCGACCCAGCCCGAGATCCTGCGTTATCTCGGCTTCGTCGCCGACCGCTACGATCTCAGGCGCGACATCCGCTTCGGGACCAAGGTCACGGCAGCCAAATGGGACGAGGCGGCCGAGCGCTGGCTCATCACCACCGACAATGGCGCGCCAGTCTCCTGCCGTCACTACATCATGGCGACCGGCTGCCTTTCGGCGCCAAAGCCGCCAGAGATCGACGGTGTCAGGGATTTCAAAGGCGAGGTCTACTTCACCGGACGCTGGCCGCATGACGGCGTCAATCTTGCGGGAAAGCGCGTCGCCGTGATCGGCACGGGCTCGTCGGCGATTCAGTCGATCCCGCTGATCGCCGAGCAGGCCGCACACCTCACCGTGTTCCAGCGCACGCCGAACTTCGCGCTGCCGGCGCATAACGGCCCGGCGCCGTCGGACCGCATGAGCCTGTTGCAAGCCGATCGCCCGGCCTATCGCCAGCAGGCGCGTCAGTCGATGGCCGGCGTGCCCTATCCGCAGCAGACCGTCGTGAGCTGGCAATTGAGCGATGCCGAGCGTCGTGAGCGGTTCGAACGTGCCTGGGCAGCCGGCGACCTCGTCCACATCCTGACGCAACTCTGGGCCGACCAGGCCGTCGATGTCGACGGCAACAGGATCGTGCAGGACCTGATCCGCGAGAAGATCCGCGCCGCGGTTAGGGATCCTGAGACCGCTGCGGCGCTGATGCCGGACGATCATCCGTTCGGCGCAAAACGTCCCTGCCTCGACACGAATTACTACGCGACCTACAACCGGCCGAACGTCACGCTGGTCAATCTGCGCAAGGAACCGATCAAGGCGATCACGGCGAGCGGCATCTCCACGAACGGCCGCAGCTTCGACCTCGACGTCATCGTGTTCGCGACCGGGTTCGATGCCATGACCGGCGCGATCCGTGCCGTGCACCCGATCACCGGGCGCGGTGGCAAGTCGCTCACAGACGTCTGGGCGCAGGGGCCGCAAACCTATCTCGGGCTCACGGTCGCGGGCTTCCCGAACTTCTTCATGATCACCGGCCCTGGCAGCCCGTCGGTATTGTCGAACATGGCGGTGTCGATCGAGCAGCATGTCGATTGGGTGGTCGACCGCCTCACCGCGCTGCGCGATGCCGGCTTCACCACGATGGAGCCGACCGAGACGGCGCAGGCCGGCTGGAACAGACACATGGCCGACTGCTCGATGCTGACGCTGCACCGGCTCGCCAACACCTGGTACACGGGCGCCAACGTGCCCGGCAAGGTGCAGGGCCTGATGCCCTATACCGGCGGCGTCGGCCCCTATCGCAGCATCTGCGACGAGGTGGTCAGCCGCGGCATGCTGGGCTTCAAGCTCACCGGCCCTGATGGTGCCGCGCAATGCAATGACGGCGAGGTCGTTCGCCTGCAGCCGGACGTGCGGCTGGTGATGAACCTGCTGGCGTCGCTGAACCTGCCGCCGATCGAGTCGATGGGCGCGGAAGGCGCCCGCGCGTTCGTCAACGAGTTCAACAAGGGCCGGCCCGCCGGGCGGCCGATCGGCGACATCGTCGACGGCACCCTGCCCGTCACCGGCGGTGCGCTGCCTTACCGCGTCTACAAGCCGGCAACGCCGGGCCCGCATCCGGTCGTGGTCTATTTCCACGGCGGCGGCTGGGTGCTCGGCGACGAGCAGTCGGACGAGCCGTTCTGCCGCGACATGGTGCGGCGGACCGGCATGATGTTCGTCAGTGTCGGCTATCGTCATGCGCCGGAGCATCGCTTCCCGACCGCGGCAGAGGACGGCTATGCCGCAACGCGCTGGATCGCCGGACACGCCGAAGAGCTCGGCGGCAAACCGGGCCCAGTGCTGGTCGCAGGCTGGAGCGCCGGCGGCAACGTCGCCGCCGTCACCTGCCAGCTCGCGCGCGACCGTGGCGGGCCCGAGATCGCCGGCCAGCTCCTGATCTGCCCGGTCACCGACTGCACCTTCGACCGTCCGTCCTACAACGACAATGCGACGGGCTATTTCCTGACGCGCTCGCTGATGTACTGGTTCTGGGACCTCTACTGCTCGCCGGCGGACCGCACCGATCCGCGCGTCTCGCCGCTCCGTGGCAAGGTCGCCGGCCTGCCGCCCGCTTTCGTGGCGACCTGCGAGTTCGATCCCTTGCGCGACGAAGGCATCGCCTATGCCGAGGCGATGGCGGCCGCAGGGGTCCCGGTCGAGCAGCTCAGGGTGCACGGCCATTTCCACTCGTCCTTCACCATGGTCGATGTGGTGATCACCGGCGTGCCGGGCCGGGTGCAGATGGCGCAAGCCCTGCGGCGCTTCGCCGGGCTGCCGCCGGAGGTCAGCAGCAGCGACGAGCACAATATCAGTCCGGGGCACAGGATCGCGGCGGCCGCGAGCTGATAGCGACAAGCGGACCGGCCGGGAGCTATTCTCCCGGCCGATACGGCGACCGGTATGGTCCCGGTATCCACGCCCGTTGGGCCAGGCGCGACGGCGCTGAGCTGGCCTGGGTTGTCAATTGAGCGGCTAGGGCTGGTGGTCCGGCAGCAACGTCGAGGCCGCGATGAGGCCAGCTGCGGATGCAACAGCCGCAACAAGCCAGGGCCATACGTAGCCGGTAGCCGTGGCCTCATACGGCAGCGACGCACCGAGCGTCGCAACGCCCAGTGCGAAGCCAGCCTGGCGCATGACCACAGTCACTGCCGAAGCCATGCCTGTCTGGTCCGAAGGCACCAAGGCGACGACAGCACCCGACAGTTGTGGGTGCGCAAGCACCGCACCAAGCCCTATCAACAGCATCGCGGTCGCCGCCGCGGCGAGAATAACGCCCGTGTTCGGGAGCCAGCCACTCGCGACCAGCATCAAAGTGAGATTGCCCGCCAGCAGCGCCAGCATGGCGGTCGCGAACAGCCGACGCCAGCCCCAGCGTTTTGTCAAACGGGCACCATAGGGCGGCAGCAGAAGCATCGGCAACGTCGCGCAGAGCAATGCGAAGCCGACCGACGAGCCTGTCCAGCCAAACGCTGTGCCCAGGAACGGCGGCAGGTAGACGAGGACGGCCCAGAATCCGATGGACACGGCAATCAGCAACGAGGAAATTCCAATCATGATCGGCTGACCGAATACAGCCGGATCGAACATCGGCATAGCCCGTCGCCGCTGCTGCATCGCGAAGATGGCGAGCAGGCACACGCTTGCCCCGAGACCGACCGCAACCCGGACCGGTGCCGCACGCCCCATCAACACGCTCTCGATCGCAAGACCAAGAGCAAAGGTGAGAAGAATGATGCCGCTCCAATCCAGCGGACGCCCGGCAGGATCGCGCGATTCTGCGACCAGCCGCGGGACGGCCAGAATAGCGAGCAGGCAAAGTGGGATATTGGCCAGGAAAATCCAGCGCCACCCGATCCAAGTCGAGACGAGCCCTCCGAGCGTCGGCCCAAGAGCCATGGCTGTACCCGAGATCACACCCATCAGCGCGAATGCGCGGGCGCGCTCGTCAGGCCGGGTATAGGTGCTCGCGAGCAGCGCGATGCCTCCGGTAATGACGAACGCTGCACCAAAGCCTTGAACTGCACGAGCTGCCCATAGCCCCGGGCCTCCCGTCGCAAAGCCGCAGGCGACCGAGCCCGCCAGGAATACGATGTTGCCGCCGAGCAGGGCACGTCGTCGCCCATACCTGTCGGCAAGCGCACCTGCAGCCAGCAGCCCTCCTGTAAAGGCCAGACTGTAGGCATCCATGACCCAGGCATAGGCGGCGACGCCGAAACCGAGCTCGGCAGCCATGGCCGGCATGGCGACGACGACCGCCGTCACGTCGAACTGCGTCAAGAAGGCCGTCATGCCGAGCACCGCCGCCGGCAGCACGTCGCGCCAACAGCTCAGCGGCTGCGTATGGAGTTCGGTCCTGGCCATCATTTTCCAGATCGTGAAGCGTTCTCCCGATATGCACGCCAGCGCGGGCTGCGCGCCAATGCGAGCTGTTCACATCGCCATGAAATTCGTTCATGATGATGCGATGCGCTCATTTCCTCCTTTCGATGGCCTGATTGCGTTCGAGGCCGCCCTGCGACATGCGAGCGTCACGCGCGCCTCGGCAGAACTCGGGCTGACACAGAGTGCGGTCAGTCATCGCCTTCGCAAGCTCGAAGACTTCGTCGGCATGCCTCTGCTCATTCGACAACCAACCGGCTTGAGCGCCACAGCCGCCGGTAGAGCCCTGTCGAACGAGTTGGCCGGCTTGCTCGAGCGGATGGCCGACTTTCGCGCGCTGTGCCGCGCTGCCGCGCCGCCTCCCGCCTTGAAAGTGGGCGTCAGCGCTGCGCTTGCCGACTACTGGCTCGTGCGCCGTTTGCCCTATTTCGCGGAAGCCCATCCCGGCATACCGGTCGAGCTTGCCATTCTCCAAGGTGACGCACACGCTAGGTCAGCGGATCTCGACGTCGCGGTGCTGTGGCAACCGGCGGCGGGCTCGAGAGCAACGTCGACCCAGCGCTTGTTATTTCGTGAGCACGTGTACCCTGTCTGCCACCCCCGCCTGCTGCCAGGTCGGCGACCACTAGCCGACGTCACGCGACTGAGATCCTTGCCGCTCTTGCACAAGGGCCGAGCGGGCGAAGACGGTGGGGTCGAGTGGTCCTGGACGACCTGGTTCGAGCGATTGGGGCTAGGCTGCCCTCCATCTGCGGAAATCCGTTTTGCAACAATAGCTACCGCCATAGCCGCCGCCCTCGCGGGCAACGGAATCGTGCTCGCACGCTCGCTGCTGGTTCAGGATGCGCTCAAGGACGGGAGGCTGGCGCGCGTGCTCCCGCAGTCGTGGGATTTGCCATCGAGCAAGACCCAGATCGTGCGCTGGCCCGCGGCAATGGCCCAGGATCGCCGCGTGAAGGCGTTCGTCGACTGGGTCTTGCGGATTCCGAAAATTGCCGGCGGTTGAGCCTGACGCCGCGGCGTATTGTCGGGAACCTTTTTCCGGCGGCCGCGTTGAGCGTCCGTGGCATTGAGATGCAGCGATAGGTGTAGGCCCCGGCACGTAGATCCGCGTGCCGGGGCATTTTTTGCGTGAGGCGAAGCGATGGGGGACGGTGCTGCGGGTTCAAAGGTCGATTTCGGTGCGCTTGCCGCCCTGCATAAATGGCCATCCCTTGCGAACCAGCGCCGGCTGGACCGGGAATCGTATCAGATAGTCGAAGGCACGCTCGACGAGTGCATCTCGGCCTTCATGGAGAAGCCGGCGACGACCCGGCACCTTTATGAGATTCGGACGGCGGCGCAACCACCCCTGGTGACAGGCACTCTCTCGGCCGAGCACGTCATCGAGCTCTCGCGCTTGAGAGAATTTCTCTGACCGCGCTTCACATGCTCGTGCAGGAACCTTCTTCCGGTTTTTCCCGTTGTCGAAAGATCGGAAGCCATGACGTGAGCGCCTCACATGCTTGAAGCTGGCGTAGCATCTCCGGTCGTGCCCTATGGCGCGGACCAGACCCTGTTCGTGGTCATCGATCGCCTCGACGAGGCGACCGAGATTCGCGTCGAACGAAACGATCTCGAAGCCACGATCGGCGAGCTCGTCGCCGGCTGCTTCAACGACCCCATCAAAGTGATTTCGTTCAACACGCTCGAGCATTGGATGAAGGACATCTCGACCGATGTCGCCGGCGAGATCCGGGCGCGCTGCGAGATCGATGGCCTAGAGCTGCCCGACTATCTCAGCGATTTCGTCGAGAGCAACACCTTATCGCGCGGCGGTTAGGCGCGCCGGTGCTTGCCGGCGATGACCTCGATCTCGCGGCGGCGCTCGCCGGCGAAGGTCAGGAGCCTTTCGATCGTCAGCGTATCCGTGATCCGTTTGGCGAGCCGCTCCGCGCGCGCCGCCTGATCTTCGAGATACTGGATCGTGTTCAAACGCCGCCTCCCCAAAAGCCCCGAATTGTCGGACAGGTATGGTGCGACAGAGCAACTAACAGCCGGTTAAGCGCCGCGATGGTGCAAGCTCATCGCACGACCTCGAGCCGGACATTGGTGATGCCCTTGTCGACCATACCGAGCGCCTCGGCCGCGGACGGGGAAATGTCGACCACGCGCCCGCGAATATAGGGCCCACGATCGTTGACCCGGACCGTGACGAAGCGACCGGAGTTGGTATCGGTGACGCGCAACTTGGTGCCGAACGGCAGAGTAGGATGCGCCGCGGTCAACTCGTTCTTGTCGAACCTTTCGCCGCTCGCGGTTTCCGTATCGGAATAGAAGCTGGCAACGCCATGCGACGCCGTCTGCTTTGCGTCAGCGTCGGGGACGCGCGCCCGGCTGATCGGACGTGGATGCAGCGCCGCCACACGGTGCGGGCGTTCGACTGCGGCCTGCCGGCTGGCGCTGGCGAGATCGGCCTTCTGGCGGCCGACCGGCGATTGCGCGCAGGCGGCCAGCGAGGCGGCGCCGGCGATGGCCAGCAACAGCCGGCACGAGGTTGCGAGGGAAATCCGGGCAGTTTCGGCACGTGCAATGCGAGACATGGTACGCCCCTCCGAACGGCCGGATTTTCGGTGGGCAATGAGGGCAGAACCTTGTCGGAACAAAAGCAGGCCTGAGGCCGCCGCCGTTTCGCGCCAACTGTGGCGATTCCACCACAGTGACGCGTCCTGAATCGGGACAGGCCACCAGAGGTGGCCTGTCCATCCGGTGTCTCAGTAATGCGGCTCGTACATCAGGGACTGGACCAGGGCCTTGACGTCGTTAGGCGCCGGTCCGTCCGCGAGCCCGCGCTGATAGGCGACGTCCGCAACAGCCGCGGCGATGCGGACCGAGACCTCGCGGATGCGCGGCAGCGCCGGGTAGAGACTGCCCTGCGCGAGGTCGTCATTGCCGACGCAATCGGCCAGCGTATGCGCGGCCGCCATGAACATCTCGTCGGTGACAAGGCGCGAGCCGCTGGCGATGACGCCGAGGCCGACGCCGGGGAAGATGTAGGAATTGTTGCCCTGGCGCGGCACGAAGCTGCGGCCATTGAGCTGGACCGGGTCATACGGGCTGCCGCAGGCGAACAGCGCCCGGCCCTCAGTGTAGCGATAGGCATCCTCCGCCGAACATTCCGCCTTCGAGGTCGGGTTGGAGAGCGCGAACACGATCGGTTGTTCGTTGAGCTCGGCCATCGCCTTGAGAACTTCGGGCGTGAAGGCGCCGCCGACTGCGGCGACACCGATGATCGCCGTCGGCTTCAGCGTCTTGATCGCGGTGAGGAAGTCGGAGATCGGCGCCTGGTCGGCATGCGCATAGCGCAGCTTGTGGCCGGAGAGACCTTCCCGGCCGCCGACGACGAGGCCGCGGGAATCCACCAGCCAGTTGCGCCGGAGTGCTTCGGCTTCCGAAGCCCCCTCCGCCATCATGGCGGATACCACGAGATCGGCGATGCCGGTCGCCGCCTCGCCCGCACCGAGGAACAGGATGCGCTGGTCCCTGAGCTTGCCGCCGGAGACGCGCAAGGCCGAGAACAGGCCCGCGAGCGCCACCGCCGCGGTGCCCTGGATGTCGTCGTTGAAGACGCAGGCCTCGTCGCGATATTTGTACAGCAGCTTGAACGCCGCATGATTGGCGAAATCCTCGAACTGGATCAGCACGCCCGGAAAGGTTTTTCGCGCAGCTTGCATGAACTCGTCGACGAAGCTGTCATAGGCCTGGCCGGTCAGCCGCCGCTCGCGCAGGCCGAGATAATAGGGATCGTTGAGAAGCTCTTCGTTGTTGGTGCCGACGTCGAGAACGATCGGCAGGCACGCTTCCGGATGCACGCCGGCACAGGCTGAATAGAGCGACAGCTTGCCGACGGGAATACCCATGCCATTGGCACCGAGATCGCCAAGTCCCAAAATTCGCTCGCCGTCGGTGACGACGATCAGCTTGGCCTGATAGGGCCAGTTCTTCAGAAGCTCGGCGATCTGGCCACGGTCGTGCGAGGAGATGAACATGCCGCGCGGCCGCTGGAAGATCAGGCCGTATTTCTGGCAGGCGAGCCCGACCGTCGGCGTGTAGATGATCGGCTGGATCTCGTCGATATTGTCGACGACGACACGGAAGAACAGCGCCTCGTTGCGATCATGCAGCGCGTTCAGCGCGACATATTTTTCGAGGTCAGTCGGCAGCGTGCGCAAATTGGTGAGGACGCGCTGAGCCTGCGTCTCCATCGTCAGCACGCAAGGCGGCAGGAGGCCGCGCAGGCCGAGTGCATCGCGCTCGGATTCCGTGAAGGCGGTGCCCTTGTTGAGCAGGGGATCGCGCAGCAGCGACATGCCTTGCGGCGGATTGGACGACGTCGATTGGGCAACGACCCGGGCAGGTCTATTCACGAATTCCCCCAAGAAGCTTCTCTATTGAACGCCGACATTGTCCGCCAGCGCTCCAACGAGATCAAGGACGTAGCGACCGAAGCATCGATTGTGATCTCGCACCGCAGCGAGATTGTCGCGAACGGCTGGCGGTTGCGGCAGAAAAGTTAACGCCGCAGGACTATTCCGCCTTGATGTTGGCGGCCTTCACGATCGGCCACCATTTCTCGGTCTCGGCCTTCTGGAAGGCCGCGAGCGCTGCGGGTGTCTGCTGCTCCGGTGGTGGAATCTCCTGACCCAGTTCGGCAAAACGCTGCTGGACCGCGGCATGGGCGAGCACGGCGACGATAGCCGCGTTGAGCTTGGTGATGATCTCCTTCGGCGTGCCCCTGGGCGCCCAGATGCCGTGCCAGTAGGAAATATAGAGCCCCGGCAAGCCCGCTTCGTCGACGGTCGGGATGTCAGGGGCGGACGCAAGCCGCGTCGGCGAGGTCACCGCGAATGCCTTGATCGCGCCGCTCTTGGCATGCGCCAGCGAATTCGCCGCCTGGTCGAACATGATGTCAATCTGCCCGGCGACGAGATCGATCATGGCAGGCCCGGCGCCGCGATAGGGCACGAACTGGAAGTCGGTGCCGGTCTTGTCCTTGAAGAAGACAGCGGCGACATGCGCGCCCGTGCCCGCCCCTGAGGTCCCCGCGGTGGCCTTGCCGGAATTGGCCTTCAGCCAGGCGATCAGCTCCTTGAGATTGCCCGCTTCGAGCGACTTGCGGCCGACGATGAGCTGCGTGCCCATCGCGATCATCGCGACCGGCTCGAAATCACTTACGACGTCATAAGGCAGCTTGAGGATCGCGCCGTTCAGCACATGGGTGCCCCAATGGCCGATCGTGATGGTGGTGCCGTCGGGCGTTGCGCGGGCGACGCGGGCACCGGCGATGCTGCCGGAGGCGCCGGCGACGTTCTCGACCACGACCGTGGTGCGCAGCTCGGCGGCGATCCGCTCGGACAGGATCCGCGCCAGCGTATCGGTCGGACCGCCCGCCGCGAACGGCACGATGAGGGTGATGGGGCGCGAGGGAAACGACTGCGCCTGACCCGGCGTCGTCCACGCCGCAGATCCGGCCAACGCCCACAAGACGATCGCATGGCCGCGCAAGACGGCCCACAGCCCTCGCATCATTCCACCCACCCATTGTCGTCGCCCGCATGTTGGCAGCGAGCTAGAGGCAGAGTGAACGCTGCCGGGTGGGCGGAGGCAAGCTGGAAATTTCCGCTGGACGACTATCCGGCCGCCCGCCGTGGCGTCAGATTGGCCGAGCCCTCTGCCGGCGGCGCGACATGCATCAAGATGGTCTGGGTGGCGGACGCAATTTCGATGCCGTTCTGCTGGAAGCGCAGCTTCATGCGGCGGTTGAATTCGCGCTGGACCGGCCAGCGCCCAGCTTCGGTACAGCGGATCTGGCCGACGATCGACACCATCGCGCCGTCGACCTTGTCGATGCCCCACAGATCGAGGTCGCCGCGGATCAGCGCGCGGAATTCCGGTTCGCGGCGCATCTCGTCGACGATGTCCTTGAGGATCTGGCCGGCGCGGTCGGTATCTTCCTTGTAGGCGACGTTGACGCTGACCGAGGCGTTGCCGGCGCCGCGGCTGGCATTGGTGATGGTCGTGACAGCGCTGAACGGCACGATGTGCACGGCGCCGTCGCCGGCGCGCAGGCGGATGGTGCGGATCGAGACGTTCTCGACGACGCCAGTCAGCCCCGAGACGCTGACATTGTCGCCGACCTGCACCGTGTTCTCCAGCAGCAGGAACAGGCCGGTGATGAGGTCCTGCACCAGCTTCTGCGAGCCGAAGCCGATGGCGATGCCGACGATGCCGGCCCCCGCCAGCAGCGGCGCGACATTGACGCCGATCTCGCTCAGCGTCGTGAGGCCGACCACGGTGGCGATCAGGCAGAGCAGCGCGGTGCGCAGCATCGGCTGGAAGGTGCGCAGGCGCGCGGCGCGGGCGTAGTGCCCGTCCCGCGACAGCGTGTTGATCTGGCGGTCCAGCAGCGCGTTGCTGGCTTCCCAGATCGCCGCGGCGATGAGGACGGCGACGCCGATCGTCACCACGGCCGAGATCAGCCGGCTGCCGATCTGGCCGCCATAGAACCAGACGATGGCGTCGACGCCCCAGACCTCGAGCACGGCCACGAAGGCGATGAAGACGATCGCGCCAGATACGATCTTGCGCAGCAGCGGCAGATAGCGGTTGGCGCGGATTTCGAGGCCCGGAAAGCGCTGCAGGATCTCCGGCTTGATGCGGAAGCCGCGGTCGATCAGGCTCAGCGTCAGCATGATGGCGACGCGCGTGATCACTGCGACCACGACGGTGCCGACGAAATATTGCAGCAGCAGCGAATAGCCGTTGCGGATGTTGAGCGCCCACACCGCCCAGAGCGCAAGATCGAGCGCGATCGCAAGATAATGCCAGCCGCCGGCGACGCGGTTGCGCAGGCGCGCTGCGATTCCGACCTTGTCGGCGGGCGCCCGGATGGCGTCCGCGACCTGGCGGCGGCATTGCAGGATGATGACGACGACGAAGAGA
Source organism: Bradyrhizobium sp. 138 (assembly GCF_023074075.1). Taxonomy (GTDB): domain Bacteria; phylum Pseudomonadota; class Alphaproteobacteria; order Rhizobiales; family Xanthobacteraceae; genus Bradyrhizobium. The sequence goes on from NZ_JADPKT010000081.1 coordinate 51,626, forward strand.
TGCACGACCAGCATCACCATGCGGAGCAGCGCGGCGTAGCCGGCGCGGTGCAGACCGAGCAACAGCGCGACATTGGCAAAGGCGATGCCGGACACGCCGACGCCGACGATGCGGCGCGCCCAGATCTCGACATAGGCCGCCGTCTCGGCGCGCACCGGAAACAGGCCGAACGGCCCCGCCATCGCCCGAACCACGCAGATGAGCCCGCGCGAGAACGCATAGGCGTTGGCAACCGCGAGGATCACGAGGCGGACGGTGGTGGGCTCGCCGATCTCGGTGCCAAGCAGCGCGGTGGCGACGCCCATGAAGACGAACACCGGAAGCAGTTCGAGCACGAGGCGCCCGAGCACGAAGGGCAGCCGCAGCAGGATCTGCCAGATCCGCGCCAGGCTGTGGCGGCGCTTTTGCAAATCTGGCGCCGGCGTCACGTCGGCGACTGACGACGGCGGATCTGCGATGGGCAGCGCCTGCGCCGGCAGGCGCGCGGTCTGCGGCACGCGGCCTTCCAGAAAGGCGACCGGACGCCGGATCAGCCGGAACAGCACCCATTCGGCAGCCAACGCGCAACCGAGCACCAGTGCGAGCTTCCAGGCGATCTCGATCAGGAGATTGTAGGCCGCAGGATCGTTCGCGGTTCGCATGATCCAGTAATAGAACGCCGGAAAATGCGTGAGCGTCCGCGCCACGCTTGCGATCTCGCTCGAGATCGCGCCGATCTCCTCCGACACAGTGAGCAGGAGCTGCGCACCGAGGCCATCGGCAGCGAGCGGGATCGGCGACTTCTGCTCGGGCGCGGGCGCTTGCGGACCAGACGCATTGGCGATCGTGCGCAGCGTGTCGATCATCTGCGCACGCTTCTTGTCGTCCTGGAGCGTCTCCAGCGCACGCTTGGCTTCCTCGGGCGACAACGCGGCCGCACTGCTCGCGGCCGGTGTCTCGGCGCGGGCACTGGGGAGAGATGAGATCGCTAGGAAGAGAGCGGCGAGGAGCGCCGGGACAAGCTTATGCGACACGCAGATTCCCTGAAAAAATGAATGCGCCCGCGGCGTCGTGGCCGTTACCGCGCGAAGCGCATGCGTCATGTCGGATGGTCGTTATTCGCCCCCAGCCTGTGTCGGAAGTGGGCCTTTGAGGCGGCATTCTCTTGGCATTTGCCGCAATGCAGGATCAGGAAGCCGCGCTCCTGCAAAACGCACCGCCTGCTAGAAGGCCGAACGCGCGAAGGCTCCCCGTCATCCCGGGCGGCGGCCCGGAATGACGGCGAGGAGGAGGAGAAAAGCAGGATGTCAAAGCAGCCGTCGCGGTCGGCCTCATCACGGCCATCCGATACGATCGGTGAGCAAAATACAGCGCCGGGAAGGTAGGGGCTTTGCCTTACTGATGCAGCCCGCTAAACCTTGTCCCGGCGTGCCGTTCGCGGTTTCTGCCGCTATGCGATAGTCCGAACGAGCTCCATCGCACTTAACGCGGCTGGATTTGCGGAGGTGGCGTCATAGACCTCCCCTTGCTCATGAGGTGGATGTTTGCGCGTCGCTTGTTGGCGACCACATGCATGCTCCTCCTGTGACACAAGACTGTCAAGCGGGATCAGTGGGCCTCAAAATCACATTTGAAAACGTGAGACCGTGAGTTCCCGCGACAAGTTGGCGGCATGAATGGAGGCATAAACCCCTTGCGGCAGCGTTCGTGTCGACGAGAATATCCGTCACTTTGTCCCCGTTCTTTTCAGAAAGCCGGCAATGAAAGCGTCCATTTGCATCACGGTTCTCGCCGCTCTCGTCACCGAATCGGCGCTCGCACAGAGCCCGCCGCAGACCTCGACGAAAAAGGTCGATGGCACAGAGAATGTTTACGTCTTCCGCTATGGCGGCCATCAATCGATCTTCATCGTGACACCGAAGGGCGTGATCGCGACCGACCCGATCTCGTACTTGCGTCCCGCTAAGCCCTATATCGACGCGATCAAGGCGGTCACCGACCAGCCGATCAAATACGTCATCTACAGCCACCACCATTACGACCACATCGCCGGCGGTCAGCCCTTCAAGGACCTCGGTGCGACCTTCGTCGCGCACCGGCGAGCCAAGGAGCGCTTCCTCGAGCTGAAGAAGCAGAAATCTCTGCCCGCCGACGTCGTGATGCCGGACCAGGTGGTGGACGACAAGAAGAGCATCACGCTCGGCGGCACCACGCTGGAGCTGAACTATGTCGGCCGCAACCATTCCGACAATTCGCTGGTGATGCGGCTGCCGAAGGAGAAGATCGTGTTCGTGGTCGACTTCGCGCCGATCGAACAGGTCCAGTTCCGCAACATCCCCGACAACGCCTCGCCGCTGGAATACATCGCCTCGCTGAAGAAGCTGGCCTCGCTCGACTGGGAGCGGATGATCCCCGGCCATCCCTATGCCGGCGGCCGCTTCGGCACCAAGAAGGACATCGAGGACGACATCGCCTACATGGAGGATCTCTCCGCCGAGGTGAAGAAAGCGGCGGACGCCGGCAAATGCTTCGACACCGCCATGAAGGAAGTGAAGCTGCCGAAATACGAGAAGTGGGCGAATTACGAGACCGCCCTTCCCGCCAATGTGGAGCGCTTCTGCTATTGGTGGGCGCGGGGGTACTAACGGCTTGCGCTGAACTTGTAGGGTGGGCCAAGGCGCGCTTGCGCCGTGCCCACGATCTCTTTCAAGATCGCGAGACATGGTGGGCACGCATCCGACTTCGCTCTTCGAGCGAAGCGGAGGCTTTGCCCACCCTACGGGGTCGGAGAGCGTGGCGTCTTACCGCTTACTCCCTTTTTCCTTCTCCAACGCCTTGCGCACCGCGTCGAACTCCCGCACCGAGGCCTTGTCGGCGCGCGGGAAGCGCAGATCGAGCTTTTCGAGCGCCGCGTTGATCACCGAGCCGATCACGACGCGCGCGAACCATTTGTGGTCGGCTGGCACGACATACCACGGCGCGTGGGACGTGGAGGTGTGCCGGACGATGTCCTGGTAGACCGCCTGGTAGCGCGGCCACAGCGCGCGCTCCTTGATGTCGTCCATCGAGAATTTCCACTGCTTGGCCGGCTCCTCCAGCCGGTCGAGGAAGCGCTCGCGCTGCTCGTCCTTGGAGACGTTGAGGAAGAATTTCAGCACCATGGTGCCGTTGCGGCAGAGGTAGCGCTCCCAGGCGGAAATATCCTCGAACCGCTCCTTCCAGATGTTCTTCGTCACGACCTTGGACGGAAGCTTCTCCTTGACGAGAATCTCCGGGTGCACGCGCGTCACCAGGCATTCCTCGTAATGGGAGCGGTTGAAGATGCCGATATGGCCGCGCTCGGGCAGCGCGATCACGTGGCGCCAGAGGAAATCGTGGTCGAGCTCCTTGCTACTCGGCGCCTTGAAGGCCGTAACTTCGCAGCCCTGCGGATTGATGCCCTCGAAGATCGCCTTGATCGCGCTATCCTTGCCACCCGCGTCCATCGCCTGGAAGATGATCAGGAGCGACCAGCGGTCCTGGGCGTAGAGCTTCTCCTGAAACTCGATCAGCCGCTTCTTGTTGGCCTCGAGGATGGCCTGCGCCTTCTCCTTGTCGAGATCGCCCTTCTCGTCGGTCTTGTGGTCCTTGAGGCGAAACTTGCCGGAGCCATCATAGCGGAACGGCGTGATGTAGCGGTCAAGTTCCTGGGCGAGCGACTTGGACGGCTTCTTGCTCATGAGCGCGGGGCACCTTGCGTTGCGGCTTCAATCGGTCGAGCACGCTACCAAGGATGCCCTTGGGAAGGAATATGATGAAAAGCACGAGCAGCACGCCGTAGACGAGATTGTCCCAACCGACCGCCTTGGTGCCGAAGCCGATGCGAAGGGTTTCCGCCAGCAGGATGGTGATCACCGCGCCAAAGGTCGGGCCGAGCGAGACGAACAGGCCGCCGACGATGGCCGCGAACACCATCTGCAGCGACACCGCGATGCCGCTGACCGTGTCCGGCGTGATGAACATCTGGTACTGGCAGTAGATCGCGCCCGCCAGCGCCGTCATCAGCGCGCTGAGCAGCGTGATCTTCAGCTTCTCCGCGGTGACGTCGACGCCGGCGGCGGCCGCGGCGTCCTCGTCCTCCGAGATCGCTTCCAGCGCGTAGCGCGCCATGCTGCGATCGACCCAATGCCAGACCACGATGCCGAACAGCCAGACCCCGAGCGCGATCAGGTACCAGGTCGTCTTGTCGTCGAATTGCAGCGCCAGCAGCTTGTTGCCCGAGGTCCGGTTCGGCGTATAGCCCAGCGAGCCGCCGGTATAGTCGCGCGTCGCCGTGATGACCTGGAGCACGATGCCGGACAGCGCCAGCGTCACCAGCACGAAATAGTGCCCGGTGATGCGGAAGCGGAAGCAGGGATAACCGACGATCAGCGCCAGCGCACCGGCGGCGACCATGCTGACGGGGATGCCGATCCAGGGCGACCAACCCAGATGATTCCATAGCAGCGCGGTGACATAGGCGCCGATCCCCATGAAGCCGCCATGGCCGAGCGAGACGAGGCCGAACCGCCCCATCATCGACCAGGAGGTGTAGGCGAACGACCAGATCAGGATCAGCACCAGGATGTGCAGATGATAGGGATCACGATAGAGGAAGGGCAGCGCGACCAGCGCCGCCAATCCGATCCCCCAGGCTGCAAGCCGCCCCTGCCCCATCATCGGCGCCTCGCGAGCAGGCCCGCAGGCCGGATGAACATCATGACGATGAAGAAGGCGAAGGCGAGCACATAACCCCATTCGAGATCCGAGAACAGGCCGCCGAGCGAGATGATCTCGGCGAACACGAAGGCGGCGATGAAGCCGCCGATGAAATTGCCGAGGCCGCCGAGCACGCAGATCAGGAAGGTGATCGGCCCGAAAGAGAGGCCGACGAAGGGATGCACGTCATATTGCAGCACCAGAAGGCAGGCGGCGAGCCCCGCCAGTGCGCCGCCGAGCGCCGAGGTGATGAGATAGATCCGCCTGGTATCGACGCCCATCAGCGCCATGATCTGGCGGTCCTGCGAGATGGCGCGGATCGCGGTGCCGGTGAAGGTGCGCGTCATGAACAGGTAGACGGCGACCATGCCGACCAGCGCGGCCAGGAACGAGAGCAATCGTGCGTAGCTGAAGTTCATGTCGCCGAAGGCGAGCACCGGCAGGCGGATGCCGAGATTGCGGAAGTCGATGCCGAAGGCGACGGTGGCAAAGCTCTGCAGCACGAACAGGACGCCGCCGGTCGCGAGCAGCTGGTTGATGGGCGGGGCGGTCAAGAGCGGCGCGATCACGAGGTAATGCAGCGCCGCGCCGAGCAGCGCGACCAGCACAATGGTGAGCGGCGCCGCAACGAAATAGCTGACGCCGTAAACCTGCACCAGGAAATACATGGCATACATGCCGATCATGACGAGCTCGGCGTAGCAGATCCAGGTCACGTCGATGACGCCGAAGATCAGATTGAGCCCGAGCGCGAGCAGCGCCAGCACGCCGCCGAGCAGGATGCCGTTGATCACGGCCTCCAGCAGGTAGATGTCGAAGACGTCCAGAAATGCCTGCATGCCTGCGTGAACCTCACACCCCGAGATACGCTTCCTTGACCGTGTCGCTCGCCAGCATCTCGGCCGAAGTGCCGGACGCCCTGATCGTGCCCGCCTCGATCAGATAGGCGCGATCGACCACTTTCAGCACCTGCTGCACGTTCTGCTCGACGATCAGCACGGTCAGCCCGCTGGCGCGGATCCGCTTCACCAGCTCGAACACCTGCTGCACCACGACCGGCGCCAGCCCCGCCGACGGCTCGTCGAGCAGCAGCAGCTTTGGATTGGACATCATCGCGCGGCCGATCGCGCACATCTGCTGCTCGCCGCCGGACATGGTGCCGGCCATCTGGTGGCGCCGTTCCTTCAGGCGCGGAAACAGATCGAACACCACCTCGAGCCGATCGGCATAATGACCGCGCGCCTCCTTCATGAAGGCGCCCATCTTGAGGTTGTCGTCGACCGTGAGCTGCGGAAACAATCGCCGGTTCTCGGGCACATGCGCAATACCGAGGCTGACGATCTTGTGCGGCGGCGTTGCCACGACGTCCACGCCCTCCATTCGGATCGAGCCGCGCGAGGGCCGGATCAGGCCGGAGATGACGCGCATCAAGGTGGTCTTGCCGGCGCCATTGGGGCCGATGACGCCGACCGCCTCGCCGGCTTTCACGTCGAGACTGACGTCGAACAGTGCCTGGAAGGTGCCATAGCCGGCATTGACAGCGCGAAGCTCCAGCATCGGCTAGCCTCCCGCGCGGCGGCGCGCTTCGGCGGCCGCGGCCTGCGTGGTCTCGGCATCGGTGCCGAGATAGACTTCGATCACGCGCGGATCGCCCGCGACCGCACTCGGCAGGCCTTCCGAGATCTTCTCGCCGTGATCGAGCACCATGACGCGGTCGACGACGCGCATCAGGACGCCCATGATGTGCTCGACCCAGATGATGGTGATGCCGAGCTCGTCGCGGATGTTCCGCAACATGTCGGCGGCCTGGTCCATCTCGGCCTCGTCGAGACCGCCGAGGCTCTCGTCGGCGAGCAGCAGTTTTGGCGCGGTGGCGAGCGCCTTGGCGAGCTCGAGCTTCTTCAATCCCGCAGCGCCCAGGCCATCGACGCTGGCATGGCGATCGGTCGGCAGGCCGACCATCGCCAGCGACCGCTCGGCCGCCTCTTCGGCCTTGATGCGACTGTGGCGGCCCTGGCCGTAGAAGCCGGCGAGCGCGACGTTCTCGAAGATGGTCAGGCGGCGGAATGGGCGCGGAATCTGGAAGGTGCGGCCGATGCCGCGGTTGATGATCCGGTGCGGCGCAAGGCCCGCGATCTCGTGCCCGTCGAACAGGATCGATCCGGAGCTCGGCGCCAGCGTGCCGGAGAGCATGTTGAAGATCGTGCTCTTGCCCGAGCCGTTGGGGCCGATCAGGCCGAGGATCTCGCCCTGATCGACCCGAAACGACACGTTGTTGACGGCGGTGAAGCCGCCGAACCGCTTCACCAGCCCGCTGACTTCCAGCACCAAAGCCCTCCGCTGCTACTGGTTGCTGTAGGTGGTGCCTTTCGGCAGCGGCAGCACGGCGTCGCGCTGCGCCTGGCTCTTCGGCCACACCACATGGGACTTGTCGTCGAGATACTGAATCACGACGGGGAACGATCGCTCGTTCTGACCGGACATGGGCGTGCCCTCGCCGTAGAACTTCACGCCGAAGCCGAGCATGGTGCCGCCTTCGGGGATGTCGGTGTCGAGCGCCGCCTTGCGCAGCGCGTCGGGATCGACGCCACCGTATTTCTTGATCGCTCGCGGCAGCACGTCGGCCATGAACACGTAAGTGTTGGACGCGCCGATGCCGACATGGGCGGAGCGGATGGCGACGCCGGGCCGGATCTTGTCGAACTCCTCGCCGACCATCTTGATGACGGGCGGAAGCTTCGGATCCATGGTCTTCTGATTGGCAAGCCAGATCGAGATCGGGTCGGCGTTGAAGATATAGGTGGCGTCGGCGCCCATGCCTTCCTTCAGCTTCTCATAGACGCCATAGCCCGCGCCATGCCCCATGAGCGCGCCGAACTTCAGGCCCTGCTCGCGGGCCTGGCGCAGCAGCAAGGTGATGTCCGGATTGTAGCCGGTGTGGAAGATCACGTCGGGCTTGGCGCGCTTCAGCTTGGTCACCAGCGGGGACAGATCGGGCGCGGTCGCCGAATAGCCCTCCTTGAGCACGACGTTGAAGCCGGCCTTCTTCGCACCGACCTCATTGCCCTTGGAGACGTCGACGCCATAGGCGCCGTCCTCGTGGATGACGGCGACGCGCAAATCCTTTGGGTCCTTGCCGAGCTTCTCCTTGGCGTTCTGCGCGATAAAATCCATCGTCATCATGCCGAACTGGTCGCCGCTCGCCTGCGGGCGGAACACGTATTTGTAGCCCTTCTCGTTGAACACAGCCGAGGAGATGCAGGTCGTCATCCACATGAACTTCTTGAGCTGCTCGACGCGGGCGGCCACCGGCACGCATTGCGCCGAGGAGAAGAAGCCGAGCACCATGTCGACCTTCTCCTGCTCGAGCAGGCGGACGGATTCGTTGATGGCGATGTCGGGCTTGCTCTGCGCGTCGGCATAGACCGCCTCGATCTTGTAGCCCTCGACGCCGGACTTGGCGAAATGGTCGAGGATGATCTTTGTGCCGACATAGTTCAGCTCGGAGCCGCCGCCGGCCAGAGGTCCGGTCAAATCAAACACGACGCCGATCTTGATCTTCTTGTCCTGAGCCTGGGCGGACACCGCCAAGCCCGTCGCTGATATCGCGACCACCAGACCACGTACCAACCGGGCAGCCATGCGCAGGCGCATCAAAACCTCCCTGACGATTGTGCATTGCATTCGTCTTGCTCTTGCTTGCCCCCATCACATGGGCAGAGCGCAGCGATGTCAAGCCTTGCGCATCAACGCGAGGCGAACTGCTGCTCGATAAAGGCCGTGACAAATCGCGGCATGGTCGGCGTGAGATCACTCATCCCGCGCACGAGATGGATGGCCGATAATTCAGGCTCGTCCTCACGGGCGAGATTGGCTTCGATCCGGGCTCGAGCCTCGTCGCCAGGAATATCGAGGTTGAGCACCTGCATCATCGCAATCGTGGGGCCGCTGACGACGCAGTGCCAGTCCGGCTCGGCCCGATAGTCCGCCGCCGTCAGACCAGTCTCCTCCTCGATTTCGCGGACGACGCTGCCGGGAATGTCCAGCGCCCCATCCGTAACGTCGTCGAGGTCGGGCGTACCCGAGGGGAAATAGATGCGGCCCGCATTGGCGGTATGCTGCGCCATCTCGCCCATGATGAAAGCGCCGTCGGAGCTGCGCAGCGCGCCCATGCCAAACCCGTTGAACACCGCCTTGTCGGGAAAGCCCCAGTCACGCCAGGCGAGGAAGCTGGCAAAATCGGTCTCGAAATAGGTCGCCGAGAGATGGCCATCCGCAAACACCGCGTCCCGCCCGAACAGGACGCGGCCGTTCCAGATCTTCGGCCGCTCGCGCTGCTTCTCGGCGAAATGCGCCGCGATCTCGGCGCGCCGTTCCTCCGCGAAGGACCAGAGGATCGGCCGCACGGCAAGATCGAGCGTCGTGACGCGATGAATGATTGGTGACGTCATGAGCGACGACTACCGCATCTTCGCGTCAGCTATTTGGCATTCCCCGTCGTCTTCTTGGCCTGATCGACGAACTTGTTGGTGAAGGTCTTGCTGACGTCGATCTTGGCATTGGCCACCTCGGGCGAGCCGACGCTGAACACCGCGAGCACGGCGTCCGCGCCCTTCGGGTCCATCTTGCCGGTCTCCGAGTACATCGGGATCGTGTTCTTCAGCGCGGCGAGATAGAGGTCCTTGTTCTTGCCGACCGTCTCTTCCGGCATCTTCGCCATGATTTCCTCAGGCGAATGCGAATGGATCCAGGCGAGCGTGGCGAGGATCGCGTTGGTGAGCCCCTGCGTCTCCTTTTCGTGGCTATTGACCCAGGCCGCCGTCGAGTACAGCGCTCCGCCCGGATATTCGCCGCCGAAGGTCTCGAGCGTGTCCTTCTGCGTGCGGGTGTCGGAGAGGATGCGCAGATCCTTGTGGCTGCCCTGGAGCACGGTGACGGAGGGATCGAGCATCACGGCGGCATCGATCTGGCCCTGCTCCATCGCGGCGACGGCGGTGGCGCCTAAGCCGACGCCGATCACGGCGGCGCTGGTGGGATCGATGCCGTTCTTCTTGAGCATGTACTTCAGGAAGAAGTCGGTGGAGGAGCCGGGCGCGCTGACGCCGACCTTCTTGCCGGCGAGATCCTTGACCGACTTGATGTCGTTGGTTCGCGAGGGCGCGACCACGAGCACGAGGCCGGGATAGCGGTCATAGACCACGAAAGCCTGCAGCTCCTGCTTCTTGGCGGCCAGATTGACGCAATGGTCGAAATAGCCCGAGACCACGTCGGCGCTGCCGCCGAGCACGGCTTTGAGCGCGTCCGAACCGCCCTTGAGATCGACCAGCTCGACATTGAGGCCGGCCTTCTCGTATTCGCCGAGCTGCTTGGCCAGCACCGTCGGCAGATAGCACAGGCAGGAGCCGCCGCCGATCGCGATGGTGACCTTGCTCTGCGCCGCGGCAAAACCGGTGGTGAGCGTCAGCGCGAGCAGCGCGCCGGCAAGCCTGGCAATCGTGTTCTTCATTGGTTTCCTCCGTTCGGCCGGCGGCACCATAGAGCAGCAGGGCTGGCTTGAGAAGCGTGGCCTAAGGCACTGGCCATCGGCCATTCGGCGCAATAGCATGCCCGGACAGGAATAAGTCTCGATGGGGGAGGACCATCCATGAATCGCTTTACAGCCGGGCTGTCGATTGCCACCGCCTTTGCCGCCGGATGCGGCGCAACCCATTTGCTCCGGCCGGCACTTGCCGCCGAGAACATCACCGCGCAGATCATCCATACCGGCGAGATGGAGGGTGATGCGCTCGGGTCTGCCAATGCGGTCGGCTACCGCTCAAAAATGTTCGCGAGCGCGGACGGCGCCACCGTCTCGATCCAGGTCGGCAACGTGCCCAAGCACATGCATCCCAACACCAACGAGATCCAGTACATCCTGGACGGCACCGGCACGATCTGGCTCGGCGACAAGGAGGTGACGGTGAAGCCCGGCGACCTCGTGATCATTCCGAAGGGCACGCCGATGGCGGCACCAAGCCGATCAGCGGACAGGTCAAGGCGATCGCGATCAAGACCCCGCCGCAGGCGCCCGACGACACCAAGCTGTTGGATTGAGCGGTCACGCTATCGGGGCTCGCGACGATACGCGGGCCCCGCTTCCACCTAGCCGCGCCCGTCCGACGCCGTCGGCCGCCACACCAAGAGCCTGCGCTCGACCAGCGTGACGCCATAGTCGATCAGGATCACGAACGCCGACAGCACGAACATGCCGGCGAACACGCCGGCGACGTCGAACACGCCTTCGGCCTGCTGGATCAGATAGCCGAGACCCGCTGCCGACCCCAGATATTCGCCGACGACCGCGCCGACCACGGCGAAGCCGACCGAGGTGTGCAGCGAGGAGAACATCCAGGACAGCGCCGAGGGCCAATAGACGTGCTGCATCAGCTGCCGCTCGCTCATGCCGAGCATGCGGCCATTGTCGAGCACGGTGCGGCTGACCTCCTTCACGCCCTGATAGACGTTGAAGAAGACGATGAAGAACACCAGCGTGACGCCGAGCGCGACCTTGGACCAGATGCCGAGCCCAAGCCACAACGCGAAGATCGGCGCCAGCACCACGCGCGGCAGCGCGTTGACCATCTTCACGTAAGGGTCGAACACCGCCGCGACCAGCGGCTGACGCGCGAACCAGAAGCCGACCAGCACGCCGCCGGCCGATCCGATCACAAAGGCCAGAATCGATTCCGTCAGCGTGATGCCGAGATGTTTCCAGATCACGCCGGACGAGAACCACTTCACGATCTGGCTGAACACGTCGAACGGGTTGGAGAAGAAGAACGGCGGCAACAGGATCTTGCCGAACACCGGGACGGTCGACAGCACCTGCCACAGCACGATGCAGATAACAGCGACCAGGATTTGCAGTGCAAGCAGCGTCGGGCGCGACATCAGACCGCCTCCGCCGCGTGCGTGGATTGCGCGTAGCCCTTCATCACCTCGTCCTTCAGCACGCTCCAGATCTCGCGATGGAGCGCATGGAACTCCTTGTCGAGCCGCACCTCGAAGATATCGCGCGGGCGCGGCAAGCTGACGCGCCAGTCGCCGATGATCCGCGAGGACGGCCCCGCCGACATGATCACGACGCGGTCGGCGAGCGCGATCGCCTCTTCGAGATCATGGGTGACGAACAGCACGGCCTTGCGATCGGCATTCCAGAGCTCGAGCAGCAGATTGCCCATCACCTGGCGCGTCTGCGCATCGAGCGGCCCGAACGGCTCGTCCATCAGCAGGATTTTTGGGTCGCGGATCAGCACCTGCGCCAGCGCGACGCGCTTGCGCTGGCCGCCGGAGAGCATGTGCGGATAGCGGCCCGCGAACGCGCCGAGGCCGACCGAAGTCAGCCATTGCTGCGCCCGCGGCAGCGCTTCGGCGCGCGGCGTGCCCTTGATCTCGAGCCCGATCGCGACATTGTCGAGCGCGGTCTTCCACGGGAACAAGGCGTCGGCCTGGAACAGGTAGCCGGCATCCCGGTTCAGCCCCGCCAGCGGCTGGTCGAATATCCCGACACTGCCGGCGGCGGGCTTCAGCAGCCCGGCCGCAACGTTGAGCAGCGTGGATTTCCCGCAGCCCGTCGGGCCGACAATGGCCACGAACTCGCCCTGCGCCACCGCGAGATGGGCTTTCTCCACCGCCGTATAGACCCGCCCGTCCCCGAGGCGGAACGCGACCTTGGTATCTTCCAGCGCCACTGCCGTGGGCGTTGTCATGTATTTCCTCCGAATTTGGCCCGATGCCTTAGCCGCTCGCGCGACCAAGTTCAATCAAGGCGCCAAGCGTGCTAGGCATGGTGGTCACCTCCTTCACCCTCGCCCGCCAGGGAAGGGTAAGCGCGAGCCTATCTGAGATGCCCTCCAAACCGGCCATCAGCTATGCCCACGTCACCAAGAGCTTCGGCTCGCTCAGGGCCGTCGACGATCTGTCGCTCGACGTCGCCGAAGGCGAATTTGTGGCCGTCGTCGGCGGCTCCGGCTCGGGCAAGACAACGCTGCTGCGGCTCGCCAACCGGCTGATCGAGGCCGACGGCGGCACCATCACGGTCGAGGGCGAGGACGTACGAGGCGCCGATCCGGTCGCGCTGCGGCGACGGATCGGCTACGTGTTCCAGAGCGCCGGGCTGTTTCCGCATTTGAGCGTCGCCGACAATATCGGGATCACGCCAAGGCTGCTGGGCAAGCCGGCGGCGGATATCGCAGCGCGTGTCGACGAGCTGCTGGAGCTCGTGCAGCTCGACCGAGCTGCGCATCGCGACCGGCTGCCGGAAGCGCTCTCGGGCGGCCAATGTCAGCGCGTTGGCGTGGCACGCGCGCTTGCGGCAAAACCTCGCATCGTGCTGATGGACGAGCCCTTCGGCGCACTCGATCCCCTCACCCGCGACGCGCTCGCCGACGATTATCGTTCGCTGCATCGCAAGCTCGGCCTGACCACCGTGATGATCACCCATGACATGACGGAGGCGATCCTGCTCGCCGACCGCATCGCGGTGATGCGTGGCGGCAAGCTGCTGGCGCAGGGTACGCCGGCGGAGCTTTCGAAGAGCGAGGACGCCTATGTGCTGGAGCTGTTGCGCACGCCGCGGCGCCAGGTCGAGCGGTTGAACGCGCTGCTGCCAACGAGCGGTGCGGCATGAGCTTCCTCACCGATCCACGCTGGGGCGAGGCGCTGGCGCATCTGCCCGATTATCTCGGCAACCATGTGCGGGTGAGCCTTGCCGCGCTCGCGCTCGGTCTCGCCGTCAGCCTGCCGCTGGCGATCCTGACGCGCAACCGCCCGGCGCCGCGCGCCATCCTGCTCGCAATCGCCAGCATCGTGCAGACGGTGCCGGGGCTGGCGCTGCTCGCGCTGTTCTATCCGCTGCTGCTGCTGGCCGCGTCCGTGACGCTGGCCTGGTTTGGCGTGTCCTTCTCGGCGTTCGGCTTCCTGCCGGCGATGCTGGCGCTGGCGCTCTATTCGATGCTGCCGGTGCTGCGCAACGGCATCACCGGGCTCAACGGCATCGACCCCGCGCTGATCGAGGCCGCCAAGGGCGTCGGCATGACCGCGCGGCAGTCGCTGATCATGGTCGAGCTGCCGCTGGCGCTGCCGGTGATGATGGCGGGCATCCGCACCGCCGCGGTGTGGGTGATCGGCACCGCGACGCTGTCGACGCCGATCGGGCAGACCAGTCTCGGCAACTACATCTTTGCCGGGCTCCAGACCCAGAACTGGGTGTTCGTCCTGTTCGGCTGCGTTGCCTCGGCCCTGCTGGCGCTTGCCGTCGATCAGCTGCTCGGCCTGATCGAGGCCGGCCTGCGTCACCGCAGCCACGTCCGCTCCGCGCTCGGCGCGGCCGGCATCGCAGCGCTGGTCGCGGCAACGCTGGTCCCGACCATGGGGCGCTCGTCGCAGGGCTATGTCGTCGGCGCAAAGACCTTCGCCGAGCAATATGTGCTGTCGGCGTTGATGCGGGACCGGCTTCAGACGGCAGGCCTGTCGGCCACGGCGCGCTCGGGCCTCGGCTCCAGCGTGATCTTCGGGGCGTTGAAGGCCGGCGACATCGATCTCTATGTCGATTATTCCGGCACGCTTTGGGCCAACCAGCTGCATCGCAGCGATATCAAGCCTCGCGCCGAGCTGGTCGCCGAGCTGAAGACGGCGCTGGCCAAGGACAACATCACTTTGCTCGGCGAGCTTGGTTTCGAGAATGCCTATGCGCTGGTGATGCCGAAAAAGCGCGCCGAGGCGCTTGGCATCCGCACCATCACCGATCTCGCCGCGCACACATCGACGATGTCGATCGCGGGCGACTATGAATTTTTCTCGCGCCCGGAATGGGCTGCGCTGCAAAAGGCCTATGGCCTCTCCTTCCGCGCCCAACGCCAGATGCAGCCCGATTTCATGTACGCGGCGGTCGCCAGCGGCGAGGTCGACGTGATCGCCGGCTACACCAGCGACGGCCTGATCGCGAAATACGATCTGGTCGCGCTCGAGGATCCCAAACACGCGATCCCGCCTTACGACGCCATCCTGCTGTTGGCACCCAAGCGCGCCGGCGACGAGCGACTACAAGCCGCGCTCAAGCCGCTGCTCGGCAAGATCGATATCGCCACCATGCGCGAAGCGAACTTGCGCGCCAGCGGCAACGATGCGACCTCGTCGCCGGATGCGGTGGCGCGATGGCTGTGGGAGAAGGTGGGCGGGCGGTAGGGTGAGGTTTCGTAGGGTGGGCAAAGGCGCGTAAGCGCCGTGCCCACCATCTCTCGCTACGCGCGACAGGTGGTGGGCACGCTTCCGCCTTCGCTCTTCGAGCTACGGCGGACAAGTCGCTTTGCCCACCCTTCGATATCGGGATAACGGTTATATAAAACTACAGCCCCCTGATCATCCCCGCGTCGATCAGCAAGCGGTTCAGCCGCCGCGCTTCGGCGCCGTCCTTGCAGCCGTAGAAGAGGCCCTTGCAGCGGAGCATGATCTCCCTCTGCTCGGCAAAGGACGGGTCGAGCGGGATGCCGGCGGCCTCCTGAATCACCAACGGCAGATAGGGGCCGTCGATCGTGTCCATCACGGCGTCGCTTCTCACCGGCTCGAAATTGACGGCATCGATCGCATAATAGGTTCCATAGAGACGCGGATCGTAGGCGTCGAGCTTCTTGCCGATGGCGCCCTCGTCGAGCCCAGGCTCGAGGATACCGGGCGCGAACTCCGGCTGATGATCGCCGTAACGCACGATCAGGAAGGGCTCACCGGGGAACGTCTTCTTCAGCCCCGCGACGAAGGCCTTGTACTGCTCGGCGCTCATCGCCTGCCGGCGCAGATACTCGTCGATCGACGGCACATTGCCCGGCGCGCGCCAGTTCGGCAGCAGGTCGGGACGGAAGCGCGTCTCCCAGGGGAAATGATTGGCGCCGAGATAGATGAAGGTGAACAGCGGCTTGTTGGGCGGCTGCTGGCCTATCAGCTGGAGCGCCTTGTCGTAGAAGAAGCTGTCGGGTTCGACGTCCTTGGCGCCGAGATCCTTCGAATCGAGGAAGCGTTCGATGCCGGTCGTCATCTGAAAGCTGCGGGCGGCCATGAAGCCGCCATGGGCGGGATAGAGCGACATCGTGTCGTAGCCGCAGCGGCGCAGCGCCAGCGGCAGGCCGCGCTCGACCCGGTTTGATGCGATGCGGGTCACGAAATAGGCGAAGCGGCCGAACGAGCGCGAGGACAGCCCCGCGAGCACGTTGTATTCGGTGAACCAGCTCGGCCCGCCATTGCTCTCGGCGAGGAACGTGCGCTGCTTACCGTCCCAGGACTTGAAGTGATCGCCATAGCGCGGCGGCACCTTGATGCCCTGCGCGGCGCGGATGTCGAAGCTGGATTCATCATGGATCATGATGATGTTCGGCCGGCGGCCCGCGGGATGGCAGGAATCGAGCAGCGGCATGTTGAGTCGCTCATTGGTCGAAGCGGCCGATTCCATGAAGCCGTATTGCACGAAGTCGGAAACCGAGCTGACGCCGGAGCGGAAGAATTTCGACAGATAGCCGTCGTCGTAATAGCCGCGCCAGGCCTCGTCCGGATGATAGAGCGAATAGCCGACCAGCGCGGCGAGGCAGGCGAGCTTGCAGGCAAACGCCGGCAGGCGGCGGATGCGGAACGGATCGAGCCACCACAGCGCATACATCAGCGGCAAAGTGACCAGGCCCGCCAGGATCACCGACCAGCGCAAATTCGGAAAGATCGTGAACAGGAACGCGACGGTGTCGCGGTCGATCATCATCAGGTCGATGAAGTTGACCGTCATCTGCACGACGTCGTGCTTGAGCCGCGACAGCAACACCAGCACGACGACCATGGTCAGCGACAGCGCGCCTGACAGCGCCGGCCGGCGCAGCAGCGTGATCCAGAAGAAGTTGAGGATGCCCCAGGCCAGCGCAAAGGAGAGGCGCGAGGCGAAATCGGTCTCGGTCTTGTACATCAGCGCGAGCGCGGCCAGATGCGGCGCGGCAACCGCGAGCAGCCGCCAGATGCCGAGCGCGGCGACGCTGGCGAGGACGGCGGTGGCGGCAGAAGGTCCTGGATTGGGCGCGGACGCCATCGACGACACGCAACTCTGGTCCGGCGCAATGATACCCAGCCGTCTGGCCGGCCCAGGGCTGAACAAGGGCGGCTAGGGCTTCCGGCGCAGCCGGAAGCCTGCACCGTGTCATAAAACTGTAACGGAACGGTCAAGGACAGGCAACGCGCCTCGTAATCCGACCTTCGCTTTTTGCTGGTGAGTGCGGACCGCCGCACGCGGCCGGCAAGCCGCTCGCCGTGCTAGGGCTTAGCGATCCCGGCGATGAACAGGTCGATCACCCCTTCCGCCATCCGCTCGATCTCCCCCTCCCCGACGCCCCAGCGTGGAAAGTGACCGTCGAGATTCATCCGAGCAAAACCGTAAACCAGGGCCCGGCCGGCGATCTGAATACGCTTGAGGTCTGCCGGGCGCAGCAGGCCCTGCTCCGCCGCCTCGGCCAGGATCCCCTCGGTCAGCGCGATCAACTCGGCATTGTCCCGCGTCAGTTCAGCGGAGCTCCCATGGACGAAATAACGCCCGGTGGAGATGATCTCGAAATGGGCGGGATTGCGCATCGCCCAGCGCAGGTAAGCGAGGCCGAAGGCACGGAAACGGGCGAGCGGGCCGGCGGCCGGAGCCTCGCTCAGCGCCGCCTCGATCTCGGCACGAAAACGCCGCTGCGCCTCCTCGGCCGCCGCCGCCATCAGGGCGTCGCGGTTCGGGAAGTGCCGGAATGGCGCGCCCGGCGACACTGCGGCCCGGCGCGCGGCCTCGCGGACAGAGACCTCCGCGCCCTCCGCCGCCAGCTGCAGCGCAGCATCGATCAGGACGCGGCGAAGGTCGCCGTGGTGATACGGCCGGGCTGGGGCTCTGGGGCGGCGGGCACGCGGCTTGGACGGCAAACGGACAGGCATGGCAGCTTCCTAGCATCACCCGAACGTGAATGTAAGCAGCGATTACACCATTGACCAAAGCGTAGCGCCGAAATGTAATCGATGATTACATAACGGAGGAAAGCACCATGTCGCAGCGTCAAAACTGGCTCGAAGGCTGGCGGCTGCTTGCCGCCCTCGCGTTGAGCCTGGTCGTCCTTAGCCTGTGGATCGCCTCGATGCGGCAGTTCGAGGTCGAGGGCGTGCGGATGGTGATCCGCTTCACCGCGCGAAGCTCGCTGCTGCTGTTCTGCCTCGCCTTCAGCGCCGCGGCACTGGCGCGGTTGTGGTCTAATGGCTGGACGCGCTGGCAGCGCCGCAACCGCCGCTATCTCGGCCTCAGCTTTGCGACCTCCCACGCGATCCACGCCATCGCGATCATTGCATTCGCTAACATGGACCCGGCTGGTTTCGCGGAAGCCACATCGCCCGCCTCTTACATCTTCGGTGGCATCGGTTATGCCTGCATCATCGCCATGAGCACGACCTCGTTCGACCGCGCCGCCGCGCTGATCGGACCACACGCCTTTCGCGCGCTGCACCTCGTGGGCGGCTATTATCTCTGGTTCCAGTTCATGGTCTCGTTCGGCAAGCGCGTGCCGGCGATGCCGCTCTATGCCGCGTTCCTCATCCCGCTCCTGATCGTCATGGCGCTGCGCATCATCGCGATGGCTCGCCACCCGCGCGGGCAACCCGTCGCGGCGGGCTGAAGCACCCGCCTCACTGCGGCAACAGCCCGAGCCGCTTGGCGTAGATGCGATCGACGGCCCGCTTGGGCAGCATTGCCTGCATCATATGCCTCATCGGGTCTGGCGTGACCTGATAGCGTACCCGTGGCTTGGCCGCCGTGAGCGCCTCGACCACGACCTCGCCGATCTGCTCGGCCGGCAGACCGGCTTCGCCGAGCTTCATCATGAAGGCCAAGACCTTGTTGAGTGCCGGGAAATAGGGCGAGTTCTTGTAGACGGAGAGATCCATCTGCTCAGCCTTGTCCCAGATCGGGGTCTTCACGGCGCCGGGCGCGACAATGATCACGTCGATGCCGTAGAGCATCAGTTCACGGCGCAGGCTTTCGGATAGTCCCTCGACCGCGTGCTTTGAGGCGCAATAGGGCGCGGAAAAGGGATTGCCGTTCTTGCCGGCGACCGAGCTGATCATCACAATCCGGCCCTTCGGCCCCTTGAGCGACGGATCCGAGCCGAGCAGCGGACCAAAAGCCTGCGTCGCGATCACAGGGCCGACGACGTTGATGTCCATCTGGCGGCGGAATTCATCCGCTGACAGCTCCAGCAGCGGTCCGGCCACGGCAATCCCGGCATTGTTGACGAGGCCGGCGAGCGTCTCGCCACCCAGCGCCTCACGCACCTGGCGACCAGCGGCAAGCACCGCCGGTTCATCGGTGACGTCGAACATCAGCGGCGTAAAATTGGCACCGAACTCGGCCTTGAGCCGATCCGCATCCGTCTGCTTGCGGACGCTGCCGAAGACGCGGAAGCCGCGCCCGAGCAAAACTTTTGCACTGGCCCAGCCGATGCCGGTGGACACACCTGTGACGACGACAGATCGCATGGTCCCCTCCCTCAAGGTTCCCGCGATCATGTCGGAAAACGGCGATGGTGCAAAGTGGAGTGAGGAGCCGGGCCCCAGGAGCCGCAATGGATCGCGGACGCAGCGCGTCAGCGCTGCGTCCGCGGAACGGCGGCTTAGTTCTTCGACTTGTCGACCAGCGCGCCCTTCTTGATCCAGGGCATCATGTCGCGCAGCTTCGCGCCGACTTCCTCGATCGGGTGCTGGGCGAGCTTGGCGCGGGTCGCCTTGAACGAGGTCTGGTTGACCTTGTTCTCGAGCATCCAGTCGCGGGCGAACTTGCCGCCCTGGATGTCGGCGAGAACGCGCTTCATCTCGGCCTTGGTCTCGGCGGTGACGATGCGCGGACCGGTGACGTACTCGCCGTATTCGGCGGTGTTGGAGATCGAGTAGTTCATGTTGGCGATGCCGCCTTCATAGATCAGGTCGACGATCAGCTTCACTTCGTGCAGGCACTCGAAATAGGCCATCTCCGGCGCGTAGCCGGCTTCGACCAGGGTCTCGTAGCCGCCCTTGATCAGCTCGACCAGACCGCCGCAGAGCACCACCTGTTCGCCGAACAGGTCGGTCTCGCACTCTTCCTTGAACGTGGTCTCGATGATGCCGGCGCGGCCGCCGCCGACAGCCGAAGCGTAGGACAGGCCGAGGTCATGGGCGTTGCCCGAGACGTCCTTGGCAATCGCGATCAGGCAGGGCACGCCGCCGCCGCGCTGATATTCGGAACGCACGGTGTGGCCGGGGCCCTTCGGCGCGATCATCAGCACGTCGAGGTCGGCGCGCGGGTCAAGCAGGTTGAAATGGACGTTGAGGCCGTGCGCGAAGACGAGGGCGGCGCCCTTCTTCATGTTGTCGTGCAGGTGATCGCGATAGATGTCGCCCTGGAGCTCGTCCGGGGTCAGCATCATGACGAGGTCGGCCCATTTGGCGGCTTCGGCGACTTCCATCACCTTGAAGCCGGCGGCTTCCGCCTTCTTCACCGAGCCCGAATCCTTGCGCAGCGCGATGGCGACTTCCTTGACGCCGGAATCCTTCAGGTTGAGCGCATGGGCGTGGCCCTGGCTGCCATAGCCGACGATGGCGACCTTCTTGCCCTTGATCAGGTTCAGGTCGGCGTCGCGATCGTAATAAACACGCATGGTCGTTTCCTCGTTCAGGGCCGAAAATCGGCGATTGGTCGGTGTCCGAAGGGTGAAATTTGCGGATTTCGGGGGCTGTCTAGAGCATTTTCAGCCCTTAGGGAAACCCGTTTCTGCATGGAAATCCGCGACATCATGCATCCATGAAAACGGGGTAGAGGGAGGCCAGCAGCAGGACCGCCATCAGGATATTGAAGGCGCGGACCAGCCGCTCCGAGGTCAGGACCGGCCGCAATGCGGAGCCGAACAGGGCCCAGACCACGGTCGAGACCGTGCCGACGAGCAGGCTGATCAGCGTCTGGATCGCGATGTTGAGCGGGAATTGGGCGATTGCCGCATAGGCGGTGATGGTGCCGATCACGATCACCCAGCCCTTGGCGTTGATCCATTGGAACATCGCCGCGCCCCAGAAGGTCATCGGACCGCGGGCCTTCTCCTCGCCCGGCTTGGCCGGGCCGGACATGGCGATCGCGGCGGCGAGATAGATCAAATAGGCGGCACCGGCATATTTCAGGATGGTCTGGAGGATCGGATAGGCCAGGAACACGGAGCCGAGCCCGAGGCCGACGGCGGCGACCATGAAAGCGAAACCGAGGACGATACCGACGATGTGAGGGATGGTGCGCCGGAAGCCGTAGGTCAGGCCCGAGGAGAGCAGCATGATGTTGTTCGGCCCGGGCGTGAAATACATCACGACCATGAAGATGAGAAAGGCATAGAACAGCGACTGGGACATGTTCACCTCACGCCGTCTTCGGCAGCGGTTTGGCTAACGCCTTGGGCCGATTCGCCAGAACCATCACCGCGATACCAACGATCACGGTGAGCATGCCGGCGAGCCGCAAGGGTCCGAACCGCTCGCCGAACACGATGCTCGATGCGGCCGAGCCGACGAACGGCACCAGCAGCGCGAACGGCACCACTTGCGCGGCGGGATAGTCGCGCAGTAGCCGGCCCCACAACCAATAGGCAATGCTGGTGGAGATGGCGCCGATCATCAGCAGGCAGATCAGACCGGTGAGCGACATGTGGATCAGCGACTGAAAGGTCGGCATCGGCCCGTCGACGACCAGCGTCAGCGCGAACAGCGGCACCGCTGCGGTAAGGCAGAGCCAGGCGAACAAGTCGAACATCGGCGCACCGCGGGCCGCACGCAGCAGAAGATTGCCGATCGCAAAGCAGATCGGAGCGATCATCAGCACCGCGAACGCACCGACGCTGAAGTCATAACCGACGGTGCCGCTGATCATGAGAAGCCCAGCCGCCGCGATGACGATGCCGAGCGTCTGCACCGGCGTCGGCCGCTCGCCGAATGCAATCGCGGCAAAGCCTATGGTGAACAATGCCTGGCTCTGCACCACGACACTGGTCAGCCCCACCGGCACGCCATGGGCGATGCCGTAAGCTTGCGACAGGAACTGGCCGAGGAACAGCGTGAAGCTGATCGCGACCAGAAGCGACCAGGCCACCCTTGGCTTCGGAATGAACAGGCACGGCAGCGCGGCGATGGCAAAGCGCATCGCCGTCATCAGTTCCGGCGAGAATTCGTCGAGCGCGATCCGGCTCGCCACGAAGGCAAGCCCCCAGATGATCGCCACCAGGATGGCGATGAGGATATCGGCCGGCTTCATTGTTGTTCTCGGTTCTGCCCTGTCGTGCAGCCCTGTTGTTGTCTAGCCTTGCTCGCCGGCCTTTGGTTTGCGCAGCAGATAAGTGCCGTGCATCGGTGCGTGGTAATCGGCCGAGACCAGGGTGAAGCCGACGTCCGTCAGCATCCGCTCCATGACCCAGCCGAAGGTGGAATATTCGTCGCGCATATGCGTGACGACGCTGTCGCGCGCAAAATCGTGGTTCTTGATCTGGAAGTCGGCCCATTCCTCGACGTCGCGTTCGACGGTATCGGGCATCGATGCATAGACGATATCGCGCAGATAGAAGCTCGCACCCGGCTTGAGCGCACGATAGATCCGCGACATCGCCACCGCCTTCCAGAAGTCCGGCAGGTGGTGCAGCGTGAACTCGCTGACGATCAAATCGTAGGACTCTGGCCGATAGGCGAAGCTGAGCAGGCCAGCCGATTGCGTGTGCACCGGCGCCTTGCGGTCACGGGCGTAGATTTCCGCGAGCGCCAGCATCGCCGGCGAGATGTCGATGGCGTCGACCTCGGCGCCCATCAGTCCGGCTTCGGTTGCCAAGACGCCGTTGCCGCAACCGATGTCGGCGATACGCCAGCCGCGCTGGACCCCGAGCATTTTCAGCGCGGCGCGCGCCCGCAGATCGGCATCGTCATGGCTGTCATAGATCGACGCCACCGCCGGCCCGATGCCCATCCGGTTCCGCTCGTTGTAGTACCAGTCACGCGCCAACATGGTTCACATTCCCTCAGGCCCGCGGCCGATCGCGGCAACCCCGGTGCGCGACACCTCGACGAGGCCGAGCGGGCGCATCAGGTCGATATATTGATTGATCTTGTCCGTATTGCCTGTGATCTCGAACACAAAGCTCTCGGTCGTGGCGTCGATCACCCGGGCGCGGAACGCATCCGCCAGCCTGAGTGCCTCGACCCGGTGCTCGCCCTGCCCGCGCACCTTCACCATCGCCAGCTCCCGTTCGATCGAGCGCCGGGTTTGGGTCATGTCGACCACCTGGTAGACCGGAATCATGCGGTCGAGCTGGTTCTTGATCTGCGCGATCACCATCGGCGTACCCGTGGTGACGATGGTGATACGCGACAGATGCTTCTGGGCCTCGGTCTCGGAGACCGTGAGGCTTTCGATGTTGTAGCCACGGCCCGAGAACAGGCCGATGACGCGCGCGAGCACGCCTGGCTCGTTCTGCACGAGCACCGCGAGCGTGTGCGTCTCGTTGGGATCGTGGCGGTCCTCGATGAAATAGGCGGATGCGGGCTGGTTCATGATCGTCCCCTCAAATGTCTCTTGTCACACCAGCGCCTTGCCACCGGCGAATGCCTTGGCGGTCGCCTCGTCGTTGGCCTGCTCCGGCAACAGCATCTCGTTGTGAGCCTTGCCGGATGGAATCATCGGGAAGCAGTTTTCGAGCGCCGCGACGCGGCAGTCGAACAGCACGGGGCGCTTGACCGAGATCATCTCCTGGATGGCGCCGTCGAGATCGCCGGGCTTGTGCACCTGGATGCCGACGCCGCCATAGGCTTCGGCGAGCTTGACGAAGTCCGGCAGCGCCTCCGAATAGGAATGCGACAGGCGGTTGCCGTGCAGCAGCTGCTGCCATTGCCGCACCATGCCCATGTACTGGTTGTTGAGGATGAAGATCTTGATCGGCAGCTCGTACTGCACCGCCGTCGACATCTCCTGCATCGTCATCTGCACCGAGGCATCGCCCGCGATGTCGATGACGAGGCTGTCGGGATGGGCAACCTGCACGCCGATCGCCGCCGGCAGGCCGTAGCCCATGGTGCCGAGACCGCCCGACGTCATCCAGCGATGCGGCTCCTCGAAGCCGTAGAACTGCGCGGCCCACATCTGGTGCTGGCCGACCTCGGTCGTGATGTAGGTATCCTTGCCGCGCGTCAGCTCGAACAGGCTCTGGATCGCATGCTGCGGCAGGATGACGTCGTTGCTCTTCTTGTAATAGAGCGAGTTGCGGGCACGCCACTGCGCTATCTGCTGCCACCAGGACTTGATGTCGGGCTTCTTCGCCTCCGCCTTGAACACCTGGAGGATGTCGCCGAGGATGTTGCCGCAATCGCCGATGATCGGCACGTCGACGCGGATGTTCTTGTTGATCGAGGACGGATCGATGTCGATGTGGATCTTCTTCGAGCTAGGGGAGAACGCATCGACGCGGCCGGTGATGCGGTCGTCGAAGCGCGCGCCGACGCACAGCATGACGTCGCAATCATGCATGGTCATGTTGGCTTCGTAAGTGCCGTGCATGCCCAGCATGCCGAGCCAGTTCTTGCCCGACGCCGGATACGCGCCGAGGCCCATCAGCGTGGAGGTGATCGGGAAACCGGTGACCTCGACCAGCTCGCGCAACAGCCTGGTCGCCTCGGGGCCGGAATTGATGACGCCGCCGCCGCTGTAGATCACGGGACGCTTGGCATTGGCGAGCAGCGAGACCGCCTTGCGGATCTGCGTCGCATCGCCCTTCACGCGCGGCGCATAGGAGCGGTGCACGTCGGACTTGCGCGGCGGATGATAGGTGCCGGTCGCGAACTGCACGTCCTTGGGAACGTCGACCAGCACCGGCCCGGGACGGCCGGAGGTCGCGACGTAGAAGGCTTCGTGCAGGACCTTTGCGAGATCGTTGACGTCGCGCACCAGCCAGTTGTGCTTGGTGCAGGGGCGCGTGATGCCGACAGTGTCGCATTCCTGGAACGCGTCGTTGCCGATCAGATGCGTCGGCACCTGGCCGGAGATGCAGACCAGCGGGATCGAGTCCATCAGCGCGTCCGTCAGCGGCGTCACCATGTTGGTGGCACCGGGGCCGGAGGTCACCAGCGCGACGCCCGGTTTGCCGGTCGAGCGCGCATAGCCCTCGGCGGCGTGGCCCGCGCCCTGCTCGTGGCGAACCAGGATGTGCTGGACCTCGCTCTGCTGGAAGATCTCGTCATAGATCGGAAGCACGGCGCCGCCGGGATAGCCGAAAATGTCGGTCACGCCGTGATCGATGAGCGCGCGGACGATCATCGCGGCGCCGGTCATCTGGTTCGGGTCGTGGCTCTTGTCGCTCATTTGGCTTGCTCCGGATGCGCTGTTGCCAGCGGCTTCGTTCGTGTCGGTTTCGGGAAATAAAAAAGGCCCCGAAGAGGGCCCATGCACACCGCCTGTCATGTGGATGGCAGCTAGCCATCCCCGGCGGTGTGCCTGGGTACGACGGCGATAAGGAGTCTGGTAATAATGTTACGCATGGCAGGCGCCCGGCTTCCCAAAGGTTGCGCGAAACATAGCGGCCAAAGCCTGGATGTCAAGGCAATGCGGCCATTCCCGCGCGATTTTGGCAGTGTAGCGGTGTTCCCCGGGTTCGGCGAGAGGTAAATTCGGGAACCCGGACAGAAAAGCGTGTCAGCCTGGGTCGCGGGCCGCGTTCACGATGGCGGCGAGCCATCCTCTCGCCTCCTCCGGCTTCACCCATTCGAACTCCGGCAGTTGATGCCGGAACCAGGTGAACTGGCGCTTGGCGTAGTGTCGGGTATCAGCGCGGCCGATGCTAGCGGCCTCCTCCAGGCTGAGCTCACTGCGCAAGTGGCGGATCAGGGCCGGCACGCCATGAGCTTTCATCGCCGGCAGCAGCGGATTGAGACGTCGGGCGGCGAGCCGCTCGACCTCCCGCAATGCGCCGGCCCCCAGCATGGCATCGAAACGGGCGTCGATCCGTGCATAGAGCTCGTCGCGGTCGGGCGAGAGAAAGACCGCGCGAAAACTGTCCTTCGGCAGCAGCGGCGGCTGGCCCTCCCGATGCCAGTCGAGCAGCGAACGGCCGGTCGCCTCGACCACTTCGAGCGCGCGCGCGATCCGGGTGCGGTCACGCAGGTTCAATCGCTCGGCGGCGCGGGAGTCGCGACGCGCCAGTTCCGCATGCAGCGCCTCCGCGCCGTTCCGTTCCAGTCGCGCGCGCACGTCCTCGCGTACCACCGCAGGAATTGGCGGCACCACGGAAAGCCCCGCCGTCAGCGCCTTGAAATAGAGCCCGGTGCCGCCGATGAAGATCGGCAGGCGGGCTTCCGCCTTCGCCTCGTCGAGCGCCTTTGCCGCGTCAGCCAACCAGGCGCCCGCAGAGAAGTTTTCGGCTGCATCGACATGGCCGTAGAGACGGTGCGGAGCGCGGGCTTCCTCGCCATCTGTCGGCCGTGCCGTGATGATGCGGAGGTCACGATAGACCTGCATGGAATCGGCATTGATGACGATACCGCCGGTGGCGAGCGCGAGCTCCAGCGCCAGCGCCGACTTGCCGCTGGCGGTCGGGCCTGCGATAAGCACGGCCTTGCTTGAATGCCCCTCGCTCACGAAAACCTCAAATGTCCTTCGTCGCCACGCTGATCTGCAACCCCAATAATCCCGCGCTCGATACGACCATCGTCGATGGCGCCCGCGCCGTGCTGCCGCAGGCAGCGCCCGCGCACTGGCTGTTCGACGGGGTCGCGGTCGACATCCCCTTCGGCGCCGACAGTAACCTCGAAGCCGACCGTCACGCCATCGAGCAGCGGCTCCGCGAGCTGCGAGGCGACCTGCCCGTCGACATCGTCGTGCAACCAGTCGGCGCCCGGCGCAAGAAGCTTTTTCTCGCCGACATGGATTCCACCATGATCGGGCAGGAATGCATCGATGAGCTCGCCGATTTCGTCGGGGTGAAGGCGCATGTGGCCGCCATCACCGAACGTGCCATGCGCGGCGAGATCGAGTTCGAGCCGGCGCTGCGCGAGCGCGTCGCGCTGCTGAAGGACCTGCCCGCCAGCGTAGTCGACGAGGTGCTGGAAAAGCGCATCACGCTGACCCCGGGCGGCCGAGAACTGGTCGCGACCATGCGCGCCAACGGCGCCTATACCTGCCTCGTCTCCGGCGGCTTCACCCTGTTCACGACCGCGGTCGCCGCCAAGATCGGCTTTCAGGAGAACCGCGCCAACGAGCTCGTCGTGCGCGACGGCAAATTCACCGGCGAAGTGAAGGAGCCGATCCTGGGCCGCGCCGCGAAGCTCGCGACGCTGGTGGATCTGATGGAATCGTTCGATCTCGACGACATCGACTCGGTCGTGGTCGGCGACGGCGCCAACGATCTCGGCATGATCCAGGCGGCCGGGCTCGGCGTCGCCTATCACGCCAAGCCGGCGGTCGCCGCCGCGGCGGCGGCGCGGATCGATCACGGCGATCTCACCGCGCTGCTTTACGCGCAGGGCTATCGGCGCGAGGAGTTCGTGGAGGGGTAGGCTCTTGCCGCACACTCCGCCGCCGTAGGGTGGGCAAAGGCGCACTTGCGCCGTGCCCACGATCTTCTCCGACGGCGACAGATGGTGGGCACGCTTCCGCCTTCGCTCTTCGAGCTACGGCGGACAAGTCGCTTTGCCCACCCTACTGCACTGTCCCTTACTGCACACTCAGCGCGACAAACCGCAGCTCGCCGTCGGCATTGGAGACCAGCAGCAGCACCGACTTCTTGCCGTCCTTCTTGAGCTGATCGACCCGCTTCTGGATGTCGGCGCCGCTCGACACCGCCTCCTGCGCCACCTCGACGATGACGTCACCGGCGGAGAGCCGCTTCTCGGCGGCGTCGGAATTGGCCTCGACATTGGTGACCACCACGCCCTTGACGCTCTCCTTGATCTTGTAGCGCGTGCGCAGATCCTTGCTGAGCGTTGCGAGATCGAGGCCGAGCGCCTTCTGCGTCACCGGCTTCTCCGGCGCCGGCTCGTCGGTCTTCACCGCGGCCTGCACCTTTTCGGGATCCTGGAGGCGGCCGAGTGTGACCTTCTTGGTTTCCTCCTGGCCCTTGCGGATGATGACGATGTCGACCTCCTTGCCGACCGCCGTGTCGGCGACGACGCGGGACAGGTCCTTCGGATCCTTGACGTCCTTGCCGTCGAACTTGACGACGACGTCGCCCGGCTCGATGCCGGCCGGCTTGGCCGGCCCCTTGTCGTCGACGCCGGCAACCAGCGCACCGCGCGGCGGCTTGATGTTGAGGCTTTCGGCGATCTCGTCGGTGACGCTCTGGATGCGCACGCCGAGCCAGCCGCGGCGCAGCTCGCCGAACTGACGGAGCTGGTCGACGACGCCCACCACCGTCTTCGACGGCACGGCGAAGCCGATGCCGATCGAGCCACCGGAGGGCGAGATGATCAGCGTGTTGACGCCGATGACGTCGCCGTCGAGGTTGAACAGCGGACCGCCGGAATTGCCGCGGTTGATGGAGGCGTCGGTCTGGATGTAGCTGTCGTAGGGCCCCGAGGAGATGTCGCGGTTCTTGGCCGAGACGATGCCGGCGGTCACCGTGCCTCCCAGGCTGAAGGGGTTGCCGATCGCGACCACCCAATCGCCGAGGCGCAGCTTGTCGCTATCGCCGAACTTCACCGCGACCAGCGGCTTCGTCGGCTTGATCTTGAGCACGGCAAGGTCGGTCTTCTTGTCGACGCCGACCAGCTCGGCCTTGATCTTGGTGCCGTCGTTGAGGATGACGTGAATCTCGTCGGCGTCGGCAATGACGTGGTTGTTGGTGACGACCACGCCCGCTGTATCGATGATGAAACCGCTTCCGAGCGAATTGGTCTTGCGCGGCGGGTTGTTGTCGCCGCCCTTGCTGCCAGGGGGGCCCTTCCGGTTCTTGAAGAAGTCGTCGAAGAACTCCTCGAAGGGCGAGCCGGGCGGCAGTTGCGGCATGGTATTGCCGCCCCCGCCCTTGGCTTCGACGGTCTGCGAGGTCGAGATGTTGACGACGGCGTCGATCACCTTCTCGGCAACGTCGGCGATGCCATCCGGTCCACGCGCATGAGCCGGCGTGCCGAACACACTGAATGCACTGACGGCGAGCGCGGCCAGCCCTAAACGCAAGCGGGTCGGGGCAATGGTGGCAGCGGGCATTGGTATCTCCAGGGAAAGGGGATTTGGCGTCCAGACTGCGCTCGAACGGGGGGACGGCGCAAGCACGGAGCTCAACGGGCCTCAAGACCCCGATAATACGGCGAAAACTGGTCTTTCGCCTTCACTTTGGCGTTGGCGCGAGGCCTAAACCGGACGTCGCATAACCCAGATCAGGATCAGGCCGGCGATGGCCGAGCCGATCCCGACCACCCGCAGGATATTGTCCGGCGTGGCGATGGCGCTCTTCATGGCCTTGCGCATCCAATTGGGACTGGCCGCGAACATCAGGCCCTCCAGCACGAACAGGATGCCCAGGCCGATGAGGAAGTCGGCGAACGCAATGGACCTCATCGGCTTGGAACCTCCCGTTATGCTGTTCTTGTCTGGACGAGGGGCGGCAGACCTGCGCCCTTGTCTGGCTTACGGTTTCGCCGGCGTCTCGGTCGCCATCTTGCCCGACGGGTTGCTGAAATACCGGAAGAAATCCGAGTCCGGTTGCAGCAGGAAGCGGGTATCGCTCGACTTCAGCCCGTTCTCATAGGCCGTCATCGACCGGTAGAATGCGAAGAAGTCGGCGTCCTTGCTGTAAGCCTCGGCGAACAGGCGGTTGCGCTCGGCATCGCCGGCGCCCCGGGTCTGGTCGGCCTGCGAATTGGCTTCCGCGATGATCACGGTTGCCTCGCGGTCCGCCCTGGACTTGATCTCCTGAGCCTTCTGGCCGCCCTGCGCGCGGAACTCGGCGGCTTCGCGCTCGCGCTCGGTCTTCATGCGCAGATAGACCGCCTGGCTGTTCTGCTCCGGCAGGTCGGCACGGCGGATCCGGACGTCGACCACCTGGATGCCGTAGCCGTCGGCCTCGCGATCGAGCTGCTCGCGGATGCGCTGCATCAGCTTCTCACGATCGTCGCGCACCACGTTGATGAAGGTGACCTCGCCGAGCACGCGGCGCAGCGCCGCGTTCAGGAGCGTGGTGAGCTGGATATTCGCAGCCTGGATCGAGCCGATGCTCTGGTAGAAGCGCAGCGCGTTCTTGATGCGGTAGCGCGCGAAGGCGTCGACCACGAGCCGTTTCTGGTCGGAGGCGATCGCTTCCTGCGACGGGTTCTCGAGGTCGAGAATCCGCTTGTCGATGTTGATCACCGAATTCCACGGCGCCTTGAAGTGCAGGCCGGGCGCGGTGACGACGTCAACGGGCCGGCCGAACTGCAGCACGATGGTCTGCTCGGTTTGCTGCACCGTGAACAGCGACATGTAGCCGACGACCACGACGATCAGGAGGCCGATCAGCGTGACGAAACCTGTGACCGGAGACCTCATCGGTTGCCTCCGCCCGACTGCGGACCGGTGGTAGGCGACCGTTTGGTGGTCAATTCGTTCAGCGGCAGATAGGGCACGATGCCCTGGCCCGAGCGGCCGCCGTCATAGACGAGCTTGTCGGCGCCGCCGAGCACGCGCTCCATCGTCTCCAGATAGATCCGTTCACGCGTCACGTCGGGCGCCTTCTTGTATTCCTCGTAAACCTTCAGGAAGCGCGCGCTCTGGCCCTTGGCCTCGGCGACCGCCTGCTCCTTGTAGCCTTCGGCGTCCTGCTGGATCTTCGCCGCGCGTCCGCGTGCCTGCGGCACGACCTGGTTGGCGTAGGTCTGCGCTTCGTTCTGCAACTGCTCCTGATTGGCGCGAGCGGCCTGAACGTCGCGGAAGGCGTCGATCACCTGTGCGGGCGGATCGACCTTCTGCATCTGGACCTGGCTGATCTGAATGCCGGCGCCGTAGGTGTCCAGCGTCTTCTGGATCAGCTCCTGCACGCCCTGCTCGGTGACGTTGCGCGCGCCGGTCAGGATCGGCTGGATCTGCGAGCGGCCGATCACCTCGCGCATCGCGCTCTCGGAGACCGCCTTCACGGTGCCTTCAGGGTTCTGGATGTTGAAGAGGAAATCGCCGACGCCGTCCGGCTTGATGCGCCAGAGCACGGTGAAGTCGACGTCGACGATGTTCTCGTCCCCGGTCAGCATCAGGCTCTCTTCCGGCACGTCACGAATGGAGCGGCCGCGCCGTGCCGGATCGTCGATCAGCGTCATGCCGATAGAGATGGTGTTGACGCGCAACGCCTTGGGCAGCAGCACTGTCTCGATCGGATAGGGCAGATGATAGTTCAGGCCGGGCTGCACGGTGCGAACATGCTTGCCGAAGCGCAGCACGACGCCGAGCTCTTCGGACTGCACGCGGAAGAAGCCCGACAGCAGCCAGAACGCGACGATCAGCAGCACGATCAGCGTGATGCCGACGCCGGAGAAATAGCCACCCGGCATGATCTGCTGGAGGCGGTCCTGACCGCGTCGCAGAAGGTCTTCCAGATCCGGCGGCCTCGGCCCGACCGGTTGCGGGCCTGAGCCCCATGGTCCCTTTGGACCCGAGCCCCATGGGCCACCGCCCTGATTCTTCCACGGCATTCGACGCTCTCCTCGGCAGGGTGGAATTGCCCCCGCCCGCTTTGTCCGGTCCGGCTTTATAGGGGACAGGCAGGTCCCTTACAACGCGGCCCTGATCGTCTTCCGAGCTATGCTCGGGCACGAAAAAGTCAATGTAAACATTGACGAAAGCAGTTAATGGCGGGGCCGCCGACGATATGTCACATAGGAGAAATCGGCGCTGTCGTCGCCCCCGGCAGGATGGCGGACACGTGCGACCTCGTCCCATTCCGCCCTGTCGATGTCGAAATGCGTATCGCCTTCGGGCCGGGCGTGCACTTCGGTGATTTCGAGGCGATCGGCACGATCGAGCCATTGCCGGAAGATCTCGGCGCCGCCGATCACCGCGATCTCAGTGACCGAACGCCGCAGGGCATCGCCGCGCGCAACCGCGTCCGCATCCGCCGGCGATGTCGTGACGATGGCACCTGCGGCGCGGTAGTCCGCATCGCGCGTGATCACGATATTGGTGCGGGCCCGCAGCGGACGGCGGGGCAGCGATTCGAAGGTCTTGCGGCCCATGATCACGGGCCTGCCGATCGTGAGTGCCTTGAAGCGCGCCATGTCGGACTTCAATCGCCACGGCATCGCGTTGCCGGCGCCGATCACGCCGTTCTCCGCGATCGCGACGACGAAGACGATCTCCATCAGGGTGCACTCCCGGCAAGCCGCGTCAGTGCTGGCCCGGTGACGCGGCACAGCGTCCAGTCGTCCATCATGACGGCGCCGAGCGATTTGTAGAATGCGATCGACGGCGCGTTCCAGTCGAGCACCGCCCATTGCAGGCGCGCCCAGCCGTTGTCGACGCACTCCTTTGCGAGATAGGCCAGCAGCGCCTTGCCGAGGCCCCTGCCCCGATGCGACGGCCGCACGTAGAGATCCTCGAGATAGATGCCGTGGCGGCCGCTGAAGGTGGAGAAATTCGTAAACCAGACCGCGAAGCCGACGGCGTCCCCGTCCCACTCGGCGATCGCGCAATAGAGTTGCGGTCTCTCGCCGAACAGCGCGTCAGCGATGTCAGCCTCGGTCGCCTCGACCTCGTGCGAGAGCTTTTCGTATTCGGCGAGCTCACGGATGAAATCGAGAACGAGTCCGGCTTCTCCGGGTCGCGCACGGCGGATGGTCAACGACATCGGCGTCAGACCGCGACTTCCGCCTTGATGTGCGGATGCGGGTCGTAGCCGACGAGCTCGAAATCCTCAAAGCGGAAGGAGAAGATGTCCTTCACATCAGGGTTGATCCGCATCACCGGCAACGGACGCGGCGTCCGCGTCAGTTGCAGCCGCGCCTGCTCCAGGTGATTGGAATAGAGATGCGTGTCACCGAGCGAGTGCACGAAGTCGCCGGGCTTCAAGCCCGTGACCTGCGCGACCATCATCGTAAGCAGCGCGTAGGAAGCGATATTGAAGGGCACGCCGAGAAAGACGTCGGCCGAGCGCTGATAGAGCTGGCACGACAGCTTGCCGTTCGCGACATAGAACTGGAACAGCAGGTGGCAGGGCGGCAGCGCCATCTTCTCGACGTCGGCAGGATTCCAGGCGGTGACGATCAGCCGGCGGGAATCCGGGGTGCGCTTGATCATGTCGACGACATTGGCGATCTGGTCGATGCTGCGGCCATCGGCCGTGGGCCAGGAGCGCCACTGATGACCGTAGACCGGGCCGAGATCGCCATTGGCATCCGCCCACTCGTCCCAGATGGTGACGCCGTTGTCGCGCAGATATTTGATGTTGGTGTCGCCCTTCAGGAACCACAGCAGCTCATGCACGATCGCCTTCAGCGGCAGCCGCTTGGTGGTCAGCATCGGGAAGCCGGCGGACAGATTGAAGCGCATCTGATGGCCGAACACCGAGAGCGTGCCGGTGCCGGTCCGATCGGTCTTCTCGGCGCCGTCTGAAAGAATCCGCTCGAGCAAGTCCTGATACTGGTGCATGTGCGACCAAAGCCTTTGGGGAGGCGGCGAACTTAGCGGCCGCCCCCGCGCTGCAACAGCGGCGATTCGCTGTCCGCACCGATTATACCCGGAAAAATGAGCGTTCCCTCGGCAAACGACAAGGGGGCGGAACTCGACGTCCCGCCCTCACCTATCGGCTTGATCGCGTTGCCTAAGTTGCCGGCTTGAGCACCGGGGTCCACTTCGCGATCTCGTTCTTGACGAGGCTGGCCAGCGCCTCCGGCGTCCGCTCCGCAGAGGTGGGGATGACGCTGCCGAGCTCGAGCAGGCGCTTCTTCACGGTCTCGTCGTCGAGCGCCTTGCTGGCCGCAGCGTTCAGCCTGGCCACGATCGCAGCCGAAGTTCCCTTCGGCGCGAACATCGCATTCCAGGCCTGGGCCTGGAATTTCGGCAGGCCGGCTTCCGCCGTTGTCGGCACGTTCGGCAGCGACGGGTTGCGTTCGGGCGTTGCGATCGCATAGGCCTTGATTGTGCCGGCGTTGATCTGCGGCACGGCGTTGACGATCTGATCGCACATGTAGTCGACCTGCCCCGCCACCAGCGCGTTCATGGCAGGTCCCGTGCCGTTGAAGGGCACGCCGACCGGCTTGATGTCCAGGATCGAGTGCAGCAGCTCGCAGGAGACGTGCGAGACCGATCCGACGCCGGCATGCGCGGCGTTCACCTTCTCGGCGTTGGCCTTCACATAGGCGACGAACTCCTTCAGATCCTTCGGCGGAAAGTCCTTGCGCGCCAGAATCAGGATCGGCGTGCCCGCCAGAAGCGCGATCGGCTCGAAGTCCTTCTCGGGATGATAGGCGAGCTTGGGATAGAGCGGCACGGAGGCGGCATGCGTGCCCATATGCCCGGTGATCAGCGTGTAGCCGTCATTGGCCGCGCGCGCGGCGCGCGTGGTCGCGGTGGTGCCGCCGGCGCCGACCACGTTCTCGATGATGATGCTCTGTCCGAGCGTCTGCGCCATGTGCGCGGTGACGATACGGGCGACGACGTCGGTCGGGCCGCCGGCCGCAAACGGCACGACCATGGTGATGCTGCGCGTCGGATAGGTCTGTGCCTCAGCCGGCGCGATGAAGGTGCCGAGCGAGGCGAGCGCTGCGGCACATGCGCCCGTGAGCGCGCGAATGGAAATCATATCGGTCCCCCGGGGCCAAACAAAAATGCCGGCCACAAGGCCGGCATTTTCATTTCACGAAGCCGTCACACAAGTCGATTCGACTTCCGAATGCGGCGCGCCGACGCAGGTCCGAGCGACCTCAGTTCTCGGACTCGGTGAACACCTCGTCGCGCTTGGCGCGCAACACGGGTAGCACCGTCAGGACAAGCAGGCTCGCCGCGACCGCAAGCAGCACCGCCGACAATGGACGCGTCAGGAACACGCTCCAATCGCCACGCGAGATCAGCAGCGCCCGGCGCAGGTTCTCTTCCATCAGCGGTCCGAGCACCATGCCGAGCAGCAACGGCGCCGGCTCGAAATCGTGCTTGATCAGCCAATAGCCGACGAGACCGAAGATGCCTGCGAGGATGACGTCGACCGGCGCGTTGTTCACCGAATAGATGCCGATCGCGCAGAAGATCACGATCGAGGGGAACATCAGCCGGTACGGCACGCGCAAGAGCCGCACCCAGATTCCGACCAGCGGCAGGTTGATGATGATCAGCATCAGATTGCCGATCCACATCGAGGCGATCATGCCCCAGACGAGATCAGGCTGCTTCTGCATCACCTGCGGACCGGGCACGATGCCGTGGATGGTCATCGCCCCCACCATCAGTGCCATCACCGCGTTCGGCGGAATGCCGAGGGTGAGCAGCGGAATGAACGAGGTCTGTGCCGCGGCGTTGTTGGCACTCTCCGGCCCCGCCACGCCCTCGATCGCGCCGCGGCCGAACCGCGACGGGTTCTTGGCGAGCTTCTTCTCGAGCGTATAGGCCGCGAAGGACGCGATCACGGCGCCGCCGCCGGGCAGGATGCCGAGGATCGAGCCGAGCACGGTGCCGCGCAGGATCGCAGGCGTCGAATCGGCCAGGTCCTTTCTGGTCGGCATCAGGCCGGTGATCTTTTGCTGCACGAGGTCGCGGTTCATCTCGGCGCCATGGTCGAGATTGCGGATGATCTCGGCGAAGCCGAACACACCCATCGCCACCGTCGCAAAGCCGAGGCCGTCGGCGAGCTCCGGAATGTTGAAGGCCATGCGCGAGGCGCCGGTCTCGATGTCCGAGCCGACCATCGACAGCAAGAGGCCGAACACGATCATCGCGATCGCCTTCAGCACCGAGCCCTTGGCCAGCACGACCGCGAAGATCAGGCCGAGCACCATCAGCGAGAAATACTCGGCCGGGCCGAACGCCAGCGCGAGTTTCGTCAGGGGTGCGCCGAGCAGCGCGATCAAGACGGTCGCGACGCAGCCGGCAAAGAACGAGCCGATCGCGGCGATCGCCAGCGCCGGGCCGGCACGGCCTTGCTTCGCCATCTGGTGACCATCGATGGCGGTCACGACCGATGTCGCCTCACCGGGTATGTTGACCAGGATCGACGTGGTCGAGCCGCCATATTGCGCGCCGTAATAGATGCCGGCGAGCATGATCAGCGCGCCGACCGGCGGCAGCCCGAACGTGATTGGCAGCAGCATCGCAACGGTCGCGATGGTTCCGATGCCGGGGAGAACGCCGACCAGCGTGCCGACGAGGGCGCCAATCAGGCACATCAGGAGGTTGATCGGGGAGAGCGCGACGGCGAAGCCGTGAGCGAGGTTGGCAAAGATATCCATCACGCCCTCACTGGATCAGGAAACGCGGAAACATCGGCATCGGCAGCCCGAGCACGTAGGGGAACAGGATTGCACAGCCGAGCGTCAGGCAGGCGCCGACGATGGCCGCTTCCAGCCAGCGCGTCTCGTGCGAGCCCGTCACCGCGATCATGAAGCTGGCAAAAGCCGTAACCACGAGACCGAGCGGCCGGATCGCCAGCGCGAAGAACAGGATCGCCGCCATCACGAACAGCGGCCCGCGCCAGGAATAATGGGCAAGCGCCGGCCCATCGGTCAGAAGACCGGTCAGGGCGATGCCGGCGGACAAGGCGACCAGCAGTCCGCCGAACATGCGCGGCGCGGTGCCCGCGCCGAAGGAGAAGCCCCGCATGCCCTGCAAGTCGCTCCCCGCCCACAGCGCGAACAGGGCGACCGCCATCACGACAACGCCGCCGACATAGTCCTGCGCCGACCGGATCGGCATGAAAAACGTGAGGATCGCTAGCACGAACAGCGGATAGGAATAGATCAGCGCCAGCAGAACCTCGGACGAAAGTTTCTTGGTGCCGCCACCGAACGATCCGAAGATGGCACTGGGCGCGCCTGCGAGCAGCGCCGTCATGTGGCTGGTGACCACCGTCCCTGGGCCGCGGCCGGCGCCCCAGCCGGGGATCGTCCCGAGCGACCAAATCAATTCGATGATCTGCGGCGCAATCGCCAGCAGACAAAAGCCGAGCGCCAACCGGGTATTTCGGGTGGCCGTCGCTGAGTGGCCCATCGTGTCGGCCATGCATGTCTCCTCCGCGACCCGTAAGTCACGAGCACTGTTGTTCTAAATCGGCTGGAACTGGATCCCCCGCCCGGATCACTGCCTAGCGATTTTCATCACACAATGCCAGCAAAACCCAACAGCCCGCCGGCGAGCAGGAGCCAGAGTGGATTGATGCGCGAGACCGATGCGATCACCGCAACCATTGCGGTCAGAAGCACCGCAATAATTGTGCGATCGGTCGACTGGGCCAGGACCAGGGCACTCGCCGCCATCAATCCGATCGAGAGCGGAACCAGTGCAGTCTGAATCAGGCCGGGCCAGCGCGATTGGTTGGGCCGATTCAGCAGCCGGCTGACATAATAGGCAAGCAGCGCCGTCGGCAGGCACATCGCCAGCGTCGCCGCCATCGCCCCGGGAATTCCGGCGACGGCATAGCCGATTAACGTCACGATAAGCACGTTCGGACCTGGTGAGAGCTGCGCGATCGCGTAGGCATCTGTGAACTGCTTCTCGGTCATCCAGTGATGCACCTCGACCGCGATGCGATGCATCTCGGGCACCGCCGCCGCGGCGCCGCCGACCGCGAACAGCGACATCAGGCCGAAGGTGGAGATCAGCACCCAGATCGGGTTCTCGGCGTTCATGCTGCTACTTTCCGTCGCAGGAAATAAGTGGCGCCGATACTCACGGGAATCGCGACCAGCAGCACCGCCTGGAGCGGCAAGCGGAACACGCCGATGGCGGCGAACACACCGAGCATCAGGGTGAGCGCGACGGCGTCCATCCGCTTGAACAACGGAGTCATCATGCGGAAGACCACCGCGATCAACAGCCCGACCGCCGCGCAGGAGATGCCGGCAAGACTGCGGCGCAGCAGCTCCAATTCGCCGAACTGGGCGTAGATGATCGCGAGCACGGTCACGATCAATGTCGGTGGCAGCAGCAGCCCGGCAAAGGCGGCAACTCCCCCGGCGATCCCGCGCAGCCGCGCGCCGAACACCATCGACAGGTTGACGATGTTGGGCCCCGGCAGGAAATGGCAGAGCGCGAAGGTCTCGTTGAACTCGTCCGCGGTCATCCAGCGGTGCTGCTCGACGATGGCCCGCCAGGCAAACACCAGCACGCCGCCGAAACCGGCCAGCGACATCCGGGCGAACGCCAGGAACAGCGCGGCCAGGCCCGGCGGTGCGGTGACGGGATCCGGCTCTTGACCTGAGTCCTGGACGGCCGGTGCTGAATTCGGGGACATGTCAGGAGCTTAGAACGAAGCTCGCACCGCGGCCAAGGCCAGCCCGGAACCCTATCCAAAGGAACTGCACCCAACCTGCTCAAAACCCCTGTTTTTCGAAACCTTTGCCCCCTATATTGGGGGTGCCGGTTCGCCGGCTATGGAAATAAACGGTCGTCGCAATAAACCATTCGGACCCGGGGGCGGTACCCGGCGCCTCCACCAAAGCCCACTCGGGGCTTGCCCAAGAAGCGGGTTTTGGCGGGGGCGAAATAGGATCGACGAGGGCGTAAAGGGCGTACTTTTTCCCGGTATTGTTCCGCCGTTATCGGGCTACTGCAATAGTTGCCAACGACAACTTTGCTCCGGTTGCTCAGGCTGCGTAACGCAGTTTGAAAGACCATCTTAAAGTCCTAACGGGTTAAGCTCCGTTAGGCGGGGTTCGGAGGCACCTGGCAACAGAAGCCTCCACTTGCCTTTATTTCTTCCCCGGCGGGGACTCCTGCTGACCCGTCAGGCGCGATATTGTTGTGGCTTGGCGAGTCGAGCCGGCGGGGTCCGGCTTCGGGGATGCAACAGGACACCATGGCGACCGATCATATCCGATACGATGTGCTGGCCCGCGACGCGCTGCGCGGCGTGCTGCGCAAGGTGCTGACCGATGCCGCCGCCCATGGCCTGCCGGGCGAGCACCATTTCTTCATCACCTTCGTTTCGAAGGCCGAGGGCGTGAAGCTGTCGTCACGGCTGCTCGCGCAATATCCGGAAGAGATGACGATCATCCTGCAGCACCAGTTCTGGGATCTGACCGTGCTCGAGGACCGCTTCGAGGTCGGCCTGTCCTTCGGCGGCATTCCGGAGCGGCTGGTGGTGCCGTTCAGCGCCATCAAGAGCTTCCTCGACCCGTCCGTGAAGTTCGGCCTCCAGTTCGACACCTCCGATGTCGCCGAGGTCGCGCCCGAATCGCTGCCGACAGCGCCCGCACCGTCGGCCGTCGCGGTGCAGACGCCTGCCCCGGAAACGGCGGAAAGCACGGAGGAGCCGGCGGCCCCGAACCAGGGTGGCGCCGAAGTCGTGCGGCTCGATCGTTTCCGCAAGAAATGATCTAGGTTGGCTTTGAAGCCGTCCCATCCGGCCAGACTGCCTATATAGAAGAGCACATGAAGAGGCCGCGCGGCGTTTCGCGCGGCGGAATGGATGTGCTCATGGCCAAAGCTTCCCGCTCGAAGACCGCCCGCCCCGCAACCCGCATCGAGACCGACAGCTTCGGTCCCATCGAGGTCGCCGCCGATCGCTATTGGGGGGCGCAGACCGAGCGCTCGCGCCAGAATTTTCGTATCGGCACGGACCGCATGCCGATCGCGCTCGTGCACGCGCTCGGCATCGTCAAGCTCGCCGCAGCGCAGTCCAACCTCGAGCTCGGCCTGCTCGACCAGCGCCGCGCGGGCGCCATCATCCGCGCCGCGCGCGAGGTGATCGAAGGCAGACTGGACGATCATTTTCCGCTCGTCGTATGGCAGACCGGCTCCGGCACGCAGACCAACATGAACCTCAACGAGGTGATCGCCAACCGCGCCAACGAGCTCCTGGGCGGCGAGCTCGGCGCCAAGAAGCCGGTGCATCCCAACGACCACGTCAACATGAGCCAGTCGTCGAACGACTCTTTCCCGACCGCGATGCACATCGCGGCGGCAAGCCGCATCAATGCCGATCTCGTCCCTGCGCTCACCGAGCTGCTCCGCGCACTGCGCAAGAAGGAGAAGGCGTTCGCGAGGATCGTCAAGATCGGGCGGACCCACACCCAGGACGCGACGCCGCTGACGCTCGGCCAGGAATTTTCCGGCTATGCCGCGCAGGTCGAGAGCGGCATCGCCCGGCTCAAGCTCGCGGTGAAGGAGCTCCATCCGCTGGCGCAGGGCGGCACCGCCGTCGGCACCGGCCTCAATTCGAAGCCGCGCTTTGCAAGACTGTTCGCAAAGCACGTCGCGTCCATCACGAAGCTCCCCTTCACCAGCGCCGCCAACAAATTCGAGGCGCTGGCCTCGAACGATGCCTATGTGCTGGTGCATGGCGCCATCAATTCGGTGGCGACGGGCCTGTTCAAGATCGCCAACGACATCCGCCTCTTGGGATCGGGCCCGCGCTCTGGCCTCGGCGAGCTGATCCTGCCGGAGAACGAGCCGGGCTCCTCGATCATGCCGGGCAAGGTCAATCCGACCCAGTGCGAGGCGATGACCATGGTGTGCTGCCAGGTGTTCGGCAATCACACCGCGATCACGGTGGCCGGCAGCCAGGGCCATTTCGAGCTCAACGTCTACAAGCCCGTGCTGGCCTACAACATGCTGCACTCGATCCGCCTGATGGCGGATGCGGCGCGATCCTTCACCGAGCACTGCGTCAGCGGCATCCGCGCCGACGAAAAGCGCATCAACGAGCTGATGCAGCGCTCGCTGATGCTGGTGACGGCGCTCGCCCCGAAGATCGGCTACGACAATGCCGCCAAGGTGGCCAAGACGGCCCATGCCAACGGCACCACGTTGAAGGAGGAGGCGCTGCGGCTCGGCTTCGTCTCGGCGGACGAATTCGATCGCCTGGTGCGCCCGGAGAAGATGACCAGCCCCGGATAAATTCCGAATTCCGATAGCCATCCGTAATGATACGGACGCTTCACGCCCAGAAATATGCGGCTTTGGGGGCGGGATTTGATTACCGTCAATGTTCCGGCGGGACGGCGTGCTACGCAGCCAGTCCGCCCCTCGACGGGGCGAATTCATCGTTTGATGGCCCCAGAGGCCGATTGACGAGGACGAGCGAATGGCGATCAAGTCTTGTGGGGCGCAAAGCGGCACCCTGTTTCTGAATGTTTCATCCAGCCTGAAGAGGATCGGATGATGGAGACGCGGCATGGGGAACGTCATCAACCTGAATCGCTTCAGGAAGCGCGCCGAGCGGGAAGCCTCGGCGAAACAGGCGGACGCCAACCGGACGAAGTTCGGCCGCACGAAGGCGGAACGGTCGGCGGAGGAGACGCGCGCGGACAAGGCGAAGGCGCACCTGGATCAGCATCAGATCGATCGCGAGGAGCAGCCATGAAGTCGCCCGTCGTGAAACGGTCGATCGTCGTTGCCGGGCACAAGACCAGCGTCAGCCTGGAAGAAGCGTTCTGGACCGGCATGAAGGAGATTTCCGGCCTGCGCAACATGACGTTGTCCGAGCTGGTCGGCGAGATCGATAACAATCGCCAGCAGGGCAATCTGTCGTCGGCGATCCGTCTGTTCGTCCTGGATTACTTCAAGAGCCGGGCCATGGCCGCCCAGCCGGACAACAAGGTCCCCGCCCAGTAGCCGCCGGGGCGTTTTCCCAGGCGCCCGACGGTCTGCACTTTAAAATCACTCTAAGGTGCAGCTTCGGCCAACCGGCGCGCTTGACCTCACTGCCCTGCATTGAAAATACAGGGCATGACCAACACCAATGACACGCGTCCCCATATGCCGCTGGGTCTGGCCCAGCGCG
The DNA here is from genome assembly GCF_023074075.1 of Bradyrhizobium sp. 138. Lineage (GTDB taxonomy): Bacteria > Pseudomonadota > Alphaproteobacteria > Rhizobiales > Xanthobacteraceae > Bradyrhizobium. The sequence continues at coordinate 93,289 of NZ_JADPKT010000081.1, forward strand.
GCTATACCGGCGTCATCCAGCATCTTTCGGCTCGCGAGGCGGGCTCGGCGCTGTCGGACATCGAGCTCGAGAGCCGCCTGATCGAGCTCGGCTTCGTCGAGGGCGCCCGGGTCGAGGTCCTGCACGAAGGGCTGGTCGGGCGTGACCCGATCGCCGTGCGGGTCGACAGCATCACGATCGCGGTCCGCCGCCGCGAAGCCATGGCCATCATCGTCGCCTAAGACCGCGACCGGACCTCTGATCCCGGACCATTGATTCCATGGAATTACCCCTGCTGCATCTCGCCCTGGTGGGCACGCCGAACAGCGGCAAGACCTCGCTGTTCAACGCCCTGACCGGCAGCCGGCAGAAGGTCGCGAACTATCCCGGCGTCACCGTCGAGCGCAAGGAAGGCTTCTTCGTCACGCCCCAGGGACGCCAGGTCTCGGTGGTCGACCTGCCCGGCACCTATTCGCTGCGCGGCCGCAGCCCGGACGAGGAGATCACCCGCGACTTCGTGCTCGGCAAGGCCTCCGGCGAGACCGTGCCCGATCTCGTGCTCTGCGTCGCCGACTCCACCAATCTGCGGCTGACCATCCGCCTGCTGCTCGAGCTCAAGCGCACGGGCCGGCCGATGGTCCTGGTGCTCAACATGTTCGACATCGCCGCCCGCCGCGGCATCACCGTCGACGTCGAGCGGCTCGCCAAGGAGCTCGGCCTGCCCGTGGTCACCTCGATCGCGGTGCGAAAGGGCGGCACCGCCGACCTCTTGAAACTGACCGACGAGATCTCGGCAAGACTCGCTGCCGAGGCGGAGGCGAACAGCTGGCGCGCGCTCAGTGTCTCCGAATTGCGCGCGACCCAGCGCGAGGCCGACCGCATCATCGCCGATTGCGTCAGCCTGCCTGCCAGGCCCGACACCTGGACCGCGCGGATCGACGCGGTCGTGCTGCATCCCGTCGGCGGCCTCATCGTGCTGACCCTGATCCTGTTCGTGATGTTCCAGGCGGTGTTCGCCTGGGCGCAGCCGGCCATGGACCTGCTCAAGTCCGGCTTCGACGCGTTCGGGGAATTCGTGCAGGCCACCCTGCCCGACGGCCTGTTGCAGAGCTTCCTGCAGAACGGCGTGATCTCGGGTGTCGGCAGCGTCATCGTGTTCCTGCCGCAGATCATCCTCATCTTCCTGTTCATCCTGCTCCTGGAAGATTTCGGCTACATGGCGCGCGCCGCGTTCCTGATGGACCGCATCATGGGCGGCGCCGGCCTGCACGGCCGCGCCTTCATTCCGCTGCTGTCGAGCTTTGCCTGCGCCATTCCCGGCATCATGGCGACGCGCGTCATCGACAACAAGCGCGACCGGCTGACCACGATCCTGATCGCGCCGCTGATGACCTGCTCGGCGCGCATTCCGGTCTACACGCTGATCATCTCCGCATTCATTCCGGCCAGGGACGTCTGGGGTTTCATCAACCTGCAGGGCCTCGTGATGTTCGGCCTCTATGTTGCCGGCATCACCAGCGCGCTCGTGGTCTCGTTCCTCATCAAATTCTTCATGCTGCGCGACTATGCGCCGGCGCCGTTCATGCTGGAGCTGCCGGACTACAAGATGCCGCGGCTGAAATCGATCGCGATCGGCATCTACACCCGCGCCAAGATGTTCCTGGTGCGCGCCGGCACCACGATCTTCTCGATGATGGTGCTGATCTGGTTCCTGGCCTCGTTCCCGCAGCCGCCGGCAGGCGCGACCGAGCCCGCCATCGACTTCAGCCTGGCTGCGATGATCGGCAAGGCGCTCGAGCCGCTGCTCGCCCCGGTCGGCTTCAACTGGCAGATCGCGGTGGCGCTGATCCCGGGCATGGCGGCGCGCGAGGTCGCGGTTGCGGCGCTCGGCACCGTCTATGCGATCGAAGGCGGCAAGGAAGCGGCCGAGCAGATCGGCCAGGTGCTGGCGACGAAATGGTCGCTCGCCACCGCCCTGTCGATGCTGGCCTGGTACATCTTCGCCCCGCAATGCGCCTCGACGCTGGCCGTGATCCGGCGCGAGACCGGAAGCTGGACCTGGATGGCCGTGACCTTCTTCTACATGCTGGTGCTGGCCTATGCGGCGAGCCTTCTGACGTACAACGTCGCGGTGGCGCTCGGGGCGGGATAGGCCCCTCAAATCCAAACTGCGAAAACAACCCCATGCACAGTAGACGCGAGTTGTAAAATCAACGACTTACGCGAGCGCGAAAATCGTCCGACCGTAGCCCACGCGCCGGTTGACCCATCGGGCGAAACACCGGCATTGTCGTGAGCAACCGCATCGACGGCCCGTCACGGAGGCGGTGTTCTGTGGACCATTTCAGCACCGTCCGATTGACCGCCGATCGATTGAACGAAGACCACCTCGCCGACCTCGTCGCACTGCATCTGGATCCCGAAGTGTCGCGCTATATCGGCGGCGTCCGATCGGCGGAGAGAACGAAGTCTTACCTCGACGTCAACATGGCGCATTGGGATCAGCACGGCTTCGGACTTTGGACGTTGCGGACGAAGGACGGCGCGTTCGTCGGGCGCGCGGGACTCCGGCACCTCCTCGTCGACGACGTCGACGAGATCGAGATCTTCTACGCGTTCAAACGCGAATTCTGGGGCCAGGGATTTGCAAGCGAGATCGCGGCCGCGATGACGGATATCGGGCTGTCGCATTTCGGGCTGCCATCTCTCATCGGCATCGTGAAGGTCGGGAACGATGCCTCCCGCCGCGTGCTGGAGAGATCAAGCTATCTCCTCGAGCGGAGCACGAACCGTCACGGAGAGGACGTCGTAATCTACCGCAAGCGGCGGTGAGCAAGGACAACCGCCTGTCATCGCGAGCGCAGCGAAGAATCGCGACTGCTGCTGAAAGATTCTGGATTGCTTCGCCACGCTCGCAATGACGTCGTCGACGCAGCCGCCACCGACGCTACGGTCGGGTCTTACCTGAAATATCCCAGCACGAGATCGATGTCCGAACCGCCGGCGACCGTGCCGTTCAGCTCGGCGTCGATGACGCGGCGGCAGGCTTCGATCGCGGCGTGGTCGCCGAGATCATTGGCGGCTTCCAGCACGAGCCAGGCCGCGTCCACCGACGCCTTGTCCGGTGCTCCGCCGCCGATATCGGCGGTGACGGCACTGTTGAGGTTCTTCTTGCGAACGGCGGTGCCGAATTGAGGCAACATTGCAAACACTCCCCTCTCGAATTCCCGCTCAGTGGACCTGAAGCTCGGGCTGACGGCCCTGAGCGGAATCGGCACCCGCGCTATTCTTGCGCGACTGGTAGAACTTCAGAATGCTGCGCGAGGTCTCGATCTTGAGCCGGCCGTACTCGCGCTCATTGTCCTGGAGCTCGCGCGCCGTGATCAGATGATCCTTGGCGCCGAGGAACAGCAGCGACATCGTCGTATCCCAGGAGAAGTCGAGCGCCTTGCAGAGCACCAGGATCATCTCGCGGTTGCGGTCCATCAGCGCGCGCTCGATCACGTCGACCGGGAGCGAGGACAGCAGCGACAGGCCGATCTGCACCTCGTCGAAGCGGTGCTGGCGCGCATAGTTCGAAATCGAATCCTGGTTGAGATTGCCCTGGCGGTATTGCGTCGTGACCACGCGCTTGGCGACGAAATAGCTGCGCGAGGACGGACCGAACTTGGACTGGAGATCGCCGGTGACCTCGGTCACCGAGCTCTGGATCTGCGCCATCATCTCGGGCCGCTCGGACTCGAGGCGGCGGCGGACGTCTTCCGAGGCCTTCGAGATCAGCTGCTGGAAAATGTGGCGCGGCACGTCCTTGCGCAGGCCGAGCTGCTCGGCGAGGATCGAATCGCCCTCGGCGCGGCGGACCATGTGCAACAGGCCGGAGCCGGAGAAGCGCGCGCCCTCGTTCTTCGCGACCGACGTCACGACCTCCTGGTTGCCGCGCTTGACCAGCACGTCGGTCACGGCCTCGCCGATCGACTTGCGCTGCGCGATCGCGAGCAGATGCGACTGGCCCTTGGTCATGGCGCTCTCGACCAGCATCTTCTCGTCGATGCGGTTGGAGTCGCGCAGCACGGGACCGGCGACCTCGATCTCGTCGTCGAGGGCGAGCTTTTCGATGACGTTGATCGGGGCATGATCGCACGCCGACATCACATCGGAGAGCTGCGCCCGCGCGGCGACTTCGATTTCCTCGGCGAGCCGGCCGATGACCTCGCCGAACATGCTGATCTCGTCGTCGCTGTAGCGGCCGGTGATCAGAATGTCGGTCGCATGCCACAACGCCTTTGCCCGGCTTTCGTCGGTGCCGCGCGCGATCGCGTCGTCCAGATCCTGCAGAAGCGATTTCGCCCCGTTCATCTCGATCACCCCAGTTCTTGGTCGTTCTTTTGCGAACCGTTGCGCCTCACTTGGCGCGACGCCGAATTCCTCTGGAAACCGACGCTAGAGATGAAACGCGAGAATTCAGTAAAATCGGCAAATCAGTTTTGCCGGGCAAAATTCATTCAAATGCGAGGGGATGGGCTAAGGAGCGCGAAAGACGCTGCGCGGGAGGTGCTGCTCACCTCTCCCGTAGGGAGAGGTCGGATCGCATCGAAAGATGCGATCCGGGTGAGGGGGTACGGTCCGACCTAATGCCGCGGCCCCTCACCCGGATTGCTCGGGCGCGCAATTGCGCGCCATAGCAATCCGACCTCTCCCCGCTGGGGAGAGGTGAACCGAGCCTAGCCGCGAGCAGCGTCGCCCTCACGGATTCTGTGGCGTCAGCACCAGCGGCGGCTTTGGCTTGGGCTTTGCGGGCGGCGGGCCCGGGGCAGGTTTCACGTCGATGGCAGGGGGCAGCGGCGCAAGCTGCTGCTGGCTCGCGAGCGGTGGGCTCGGTACGGCGGGAGCGGCCTGTGGAGCCTTCGGCGTCGGCGCTGCTTTCGACTTCGCGGGCGCGCGGCGCGGATCCTGGCCCGGCAGCGGCACGTTGGCCGGCCCCTGCTCGGGCGCGGCATCCGGAGACACCAGCGTCGGCAGCGCTGCGGTCGCCGGTGGCGGCTCGCCGCGCTCGATGGCATCGAGCCGGCGCGTCTCGCGGTCGATCGTGCGCACCGCAAGCCACGAGGACAGCGCCGCAAGATCGATGGTGCGATTGAGCTTGTCGGGAGGTCCCGCCGCGAACAACTGGATCTCGGGTGGGGCGCCGGAAAGGCCGGTCATGATCGGCGTCAGGCTGGCGCGGATGTCGGCCTGGTCGGCCGGAATGTCGTAGCCGCCGGAGACGATGGCGCGGGCGTTCTTCGCTTCCAGCGGCGTCGCGCCGACGCGTAAGCGCCCGTCGCGGATCGTGAACGGGATTTGCGCCGAGGCGACCGCGATCGGTGCGGCGGCAAGGGCGGGCTCGACCAGCTGCCGCAAGCGGTTGTCGTCGGAAACCTGACCGCCGTCGCTGGCGCGGATCGCGATCTCGAATGCGCGCGGATTGAGCCCGCTGATTTCTGCGGAGTTCAGGGTCACCGTACCGTTGCCGGCGAGCGCGCCGGTGAGGGCGGCGACGCTGCGGCCCTGGCTGGTCAGCGCCATCTGCACCGAGACGCGCCCCTTCGGCAGCGCGAGGTCGCGGTAGCGCAGCGCCGCCGCATCGACATTGCCGAGCTCGACGCGCGCATTCAATGCAACACCACCCGCGCCATTACGGGCGTCAAAGTTCGCCGACATCTCGCCGCCGCCGACGCCGCCTTTCAGCGCATCGAGCGCGAGCGACTGGCCGTCGCTGCGGATCGTGCCGCCGAAGGCGCGCAGCTCGATGCCGCCGGGCAACGTCCCGCGCAACGCCTGGAACGCGATCCGGCCGCGCCAGCCCGTGATGAGCCCTGCGCTCAGCGGGTCGCCCGTATCGTGCCCGGCCGCGCCGATCGCCATCGCGAGCGCCGGCGCAAGATCGAGCGTATCGAGACCGACTTCGCCGTCGAGGCTCTTCTCCGGATCCAGCGTCACCGCCAGATGGCCGCGCAGATGCGAGCCGACCGCATTGCCGTCGAGATCGTCGAAGGTCAGGCGATTGCCCGTCAGCGTGAGGCGGGAGGACAGGCTGACGTTCTGCGCCGATTTGTCGGTCGGGCTGATCCCGAGCAGCGGGGCCAGATTGGCGTTGCGCACGCGCAGGTTCACGCTGCCTTTCGGCTCCGACAATTCGACGCTGCCCTGCGCATCGGCATCAAGACCGCCACCGCTGAGCTTTGCGTTCAACTGCAGCGGCCGCCGCCAGGCGCCGTTTAGCTTGCCCTCGAATTGCGAAGCGCCCTCGCCTGCGGCCACCACGCGATCAAGCCCGAGCAGCGCCAGCAGCGCGCCGGCCTGCGGCGTCGAGACTTTCGAATCCAGCGTGAAATCGCTGCTCCGCAGGCGGTCGAGATCGATGCCGCCGATGGCGGCGGCCGGCAGTTGCGCGGCCAGCGTCGTGGTCGCCTTGAGCTGCGGCGCGTCGAGCTCGAGCACGGCGCGGGCATTGCTGCGATCGGCATGCTCGGCATTCTTGTCGAGGCTGAGATCGAGCTTGAGACGGGTCGCGCCCGGTAGTGCCGGAATGGCATCGAAGCGCGCGCGCACCGCAGGTGCAAACGGCTCGATCAGCGCGGTGAGCTCGCGCAGCGAATTGGCCGAGGATTTCAGCGCGAGCTTGCCGGTGGCTTTGGTGCCGTCGAAGCTGCCGCTGGCCTCGGTGGTCACGCCGCTGGCCTGCCCGAAGCGCAACTGCTCCAGCGACAGCGATGCCGGGCCGTAAGCAAGCTTCGCAGCGAACGGCCGCAGCTCCTGGCCGGCGGAGATCGCGCGGCCGATATCGAGCGAGAGCCTTGCCTCCTCCGGCCACTCGCCCTGCGGTCCGGCCAGCGCGCGGACGAAACTTGCGGCGGCGTCGAGGTCGAGCCGGTCGGCCTTCAACTCGGCGTCGATCCGCGAGCCGTTGCTCGCGCCTGTTTGCACGAAGGCGATGCGGCCTTGCACGGTGCCGCCTTCAATGTCGGCCTTCAGCCTGTCGATGGCGAGATGGTTGGCGGCGATCGTCACGTCGCCGGCGAGGCGCAGCGGCCGCGTGCTGCGGCGGTTGACCTCGCTGCGGCCCTGCAGCCAGGCCGTCAGCGTATCCGGGTCGGATGATTCGACGCTGAGACGGCCGCTGAAACTGTCGGCGCCGGGCGTCGCACCGTTGAGCGAGAGCTGCGTCATGCCAGGCGCACGCAGCTCGAGCCGCTGGAACGTCCAGGATCGTCCGTCGGTCTGAAGCTCGGCCGTGATGTTCTGCAGCGGGCGGCCGCCGAGCATGATCTGGTCGGAGTTGAACTCGATCTGCGCCGGGATCGGCGCCTGCGGAATTGCGGCGAGCCCTGCACGCAGCGCCGGCAGGATGCGGAGCGGCTCGGCATCGCCCTTGGCCGCGAGCTTGTCGACATCGACCTGACGCGCCGACAGCACCGCGCGCAGCAGCGGCGAAGCGCCGAATTTGAGATCGCCGACGCCGCCGAGCTTCAGCGCGGTGTCTTCGGTGCCGAAGCTCGCGTCGATCTGCTCGAACTTGGCCCCGGCCGGATCCGCCTTCAGCTTGGTCGTGAGCTTCCAGGGCGTTGGCCCCGCCTCGCCCGACTTCTTGGCCGGCGGTACGGCCAGCGTCAGCGTGCCCTCGAATTTCGGCAGGCGATTGTCGAAGGCGAGCACGCCTTCGAGATCGGCGAGGATGGCACGCTCGCCGGGATCGATGTTGAGATGCAAACGCGTGGCGTTGCCGTCGGCGCTCGGGCCGGAGGAGACCCGGAACGGATAGCGCACCCCGGCCGCGGTGAAGCGCCCGTCGCCGCGCACCGAGCCCGCGAGCGAGCGGACGTCGCCGGAGAAAGCGATGTCGTTCAGCTCCAACGTCGAGCGGCTGGCGGCATCGTGCAGGGCAATGCGGCCGGTGAGATTGAGCCGCTCGATGGCAAGGGATGCCAGATTGAAGGTGCCGTTCGCGGCGGAGGGCAAATCGACCCGTCCCCTCGCGTCGAGGCCGAGATCGACCGCCATGCCGCCCACCGAAAGCTCGGTGGCGCGCCATTCGCCGCGCATCAGCGAGCTGAGGCTGAACTCGACGTCGAGCTTGTCGGCGCGCAGGCGGCCGAGATCGTTGTTGCCGCCGAAGGTGACCGAGCGCAGCCGCAGCGTCGGCGCCGGCAACAGCCGCGCGTCGAGCTCGCCCGCGACCCGCACCGGCACGCCGATGATCTTGCCAGCCTCCGCCTCGAACTGGGGCCTGAACTGGTTCCAGTCGACGTAGTAAGGCCCGATCAGCGCGGCCAGCAGCGCAATGATGAAGGCAATCGCCAATCCGAGCAGCGTCGTCTGCACGGGTCTCCCCTCGGCCAAACCGACACCCGGACCAAACCCTGGCCTTAGTGGACTTCAGGCGTGCCGGAACAGCCCCTTATATAGGGGGAAGTGTGGCGAAGTCACAGCGACTGTTGCGCGCGGAGGTTAACCGCCGGGCCGCCTCACCAGCTCGCCGGCAGCCGCTTGAGGCCGCGCAGCACGAAGGTCGGCCGCCATTCCGGGTTTTCGACGTCGTCGATTCGCAGATCGGGCAGCCGCCGCAGCAGCGTGGCCATGGCGATCTCGGCCTCAATGCGCGCCAATTGGGCGCCCAGGCAGAAATGAATGCCGCCGCCGAACGACAGCGGCTTCACGTTCTGACGGGTGACGTCCAGCCGGTCCGGCCGGTCAGGATAGACTGCCGGATCGCGGTTGGCCGAGCCGAGCAGGCACAGCACGGTCTCGCCCTTGGGGATCCTCTTGCCGCCGAGATCGTCGATATCCTCCAGCGCGACGCGTCCGGTCATCTGTACCGAGGAATCGTAGCGCAGGAACTCCTCGATCGCGCCTACCATCAGCTCGGGCCGCGCCTTGAGCAGTGCAAGCTGGTCCGGATTGCGGTGAAGCGCGAGCAGGCCGTTGCCGATCAGGTTGACGGTGGTCTCGTGGCCGGCGCCGAACAGCAGGATGATGTTGGCGGTCAACTCCTCGTTGGTGAGCTTGTTGCCGTCCTCCTCGGCCTGCACGAGCTGGGTGGTGAGATCGTCTCCGGGATTCTTGCGGCGCAGCTCGAACAGCTGCTGGAAATACATCTGCGCCATCAGGTTGCCCTCGTTGCCCTTCTTGATCTCGTCGGCAGACAAGGGCACGGGGTCGAGCAGCCGCCCGCCGTCGCGCGAGCTCTTGTAGAAGACCTCGCGATGATCCTCGGGGATGCCGAGCATCTCGCAGATGATGGTGACGGGCAGGCGGAAGGCGAAATTCTCGATCAGGTCCATGTGGCCGCGGTCGATCACCGCATCGATGGCCTGGTCGACGATCTCCTGGATGCGCGGGCGCATGTCCTCGACCCGGCGGGCGGTGAAGGCCTTGACGACGAGTCCGCGCAGGCGGGTGTGGTCGGGCGGATCGGCTTGCAGCATCCAATGGCTCATGCTGCGGAACACCGGCTCGTCCATGATCTTGTCGCTGTAGCGGCGCTTGGAGCGCTCGACGAAATCCTTGCCGAAGCGCCTGTCGCGCATCACCAGGCTGACATCGGCGTGGCGGCTGGTGACGAACTGGCCGAACGGCGTCACGTGGACCGGATCGACCGTGCGCAGCCGGTCATAGTGCGGATAGGGATCGCGGATGAAGTCCGGCGACAGCGGGTTGAACAGCGGTGCGCCGCCGGCGCCTTGCACGTGCTCGTTCATGGTGACCTCAAATCGGTTGCCGCACGACGCGAATACGCCCATCGCAGCCCAACTGCCCGGCGTAACCATCCCTGAACTATCAACTCGATACATTGTTGTATCGAGTTGCATTCTGCCCTAACCTGCTCCGATGTCAAGGGCGAGAACCAGGCCGACCAGGGACGATACGCGCGACAGGCTGTTCGAGGCGGCCGCGCGCGTGTTCGAGGAAGACGGCATCGGCGGCGCCAGCATCGAGGCGATCGCCGCGGCGGCCGGCTTCACCCGCGGCGCGTTCTATTCGAACTTCAGAAGCAAGGACGAGCTGATCATCGCCATGCTCGAGGACCATGTCGAGCAGTCGATCCGGCGCAACATGGACATCCTCGCCGAGCACGACAATCTCGACGATTTCATCGCGGCGCTGAAGACGATGGACCGCAGCCGGCAGGACCCGCTCGGCCGCTCACCGCTGCTGCACATGGAGATGATCCTGTTCGTCGCGCGCGCCGAGAAGCGCCGACCCGAGCTCGCAAAACGCCTGCGCGCGCGGCGCAAGCTGGTCGCCGACATCGTCGAGGCGACCTTGAAGGGCAACGGCAGGAACGACAAGCTGAACCCGCCCTGGATGGCCTCGATCGTGCTCGCGCTCGAAGACGGTTTTCGCCTGCACCGGCTGATCGATCCCGAGACGACGCCAGCCGACAGTTTTTTGCGCGCGATCACCGATTTGCGGCGCAGGACGGGACTGGCGTCCGATCAGGGAGAGGCCTGATGCATCGTCAAGTGGCTCCGAAGCGAGACGATTGATTCACGCGTCGATGCTGCCTTGGATCCCTTCACTGCCTGCCCGGTGTCGGCTCGGCTACTTCTTCTTTGCAGGCCCGAAATCCGGCTGCCAGGCGGCTTCCTTGCGGCTCGGCGCCGCAGCGATCACCTTGGCTTTGTCTTTCTTCGGCTTCTTGGCTTCGCGATTGCCGCGTTGCTGACCCTTCGCCATGTCGCTCTCCTCTGTAGGTTCGAGTTGGTCGAATTCATCCGGCTGGAGCACCCGTCCGCGCGGGGTGCAGACCCTGACGTCCATGTAGCCTTCGCGCAGCAGTTTTCGAGCGAGGCGCAGCGCGACCGTCGCGGTGCCGCGGCCGAGATTGGAACTGCCGTATTCGTTGGTTCCGCTGACCAGATATGGCACGCGTGTCGGCCTAGCCATTCAGGATGGCCGCGCCGCACACGAGAAGCAGAAGAAACAGCGGAACGATCACCGGCGGCACGATCCATTCCGAGATGCGAACACGCGACATCGAACGCTCCTGCGAAGCCTTCGGCGGGAGCACACGCGACCCTCAGTCACCGGTCGAAGCCGTTGAGACGTGCGGTGATGGCAGCAACGCTACGCCCGTGCCGAACCAATAGCGAGCATTAAATCCCTCGCAGGCAACTATTGCCCCGCGACATCGTTGTTTGCCGATGCGGTAACGATAGTGCTGGCTATCGCCGTGCCAAAGGCGCATGGTTTGGGGGCCGGCACCGGTTGGGGCTTCACTTGCGAAAGGCAGGCTGCATGACCATCCGCTCGCGGCGAGAAACCGTCACCTTCAGGCATCCGTTCCGCGTCCGCGGCATCGATCGCGTCTTGCCGGCCGGCGCCTACGAGGTCGTCACTGACGAGGAGACGATCGAGGGTCTGACCTTCGCCGCCTATCGCCGCATCGCCACGATGATCACCGTGCCCGCCGAAGGTGCGGGCGGCACCATGGAGATGCTGTCGATCGGCTCCGTGGATCTGGCGAATGCGCAAGCCGCAGACGCGAGCATCGCCAATGACTGACCAGCCGGTTGATCTCGACAAGCACCGCGGCATGGCCGCACAGAAGGCGACCGACCTGCGCCGCGCGCTGGCGGACGTCGAAGCCCAGGTCAGGGAACTGCGCGAGCGCGAAGCCGATCTCGAGCACCGCATGATGACGGTGCCGTCCGCGTCCTGGCCGGAGGCCGCGGTGAAGGCGCGTCATTTGCTCAACCTCTATGCCGCAAGCCTGCCCGCCGAGGACACGCGGCACCGCGCGCTCGTGTCAGCGCTGTTCGACGATTTCGCCCGGCTGTCGGGGGAGAGCTGAGGCGAACGATCGCCGCCTGCATTCTCGACACGTGCCACGCGACGGGAAAGCAGGCGGCCGGCCGCCGACGGTGATCTGAGGCCATGATCGTGCCTGGCGATCACAGAACGGAGCAAGCCATGACGTTGACCAGCGGACGCTATATCAGCCACGAATACGACCGGATGATCGTCCGGTTCTCGATGCATGACGGAACCAGGGAGGTTCCCTGCGCGATCTCGACCTCCGCGATGGACTATCTCGAGCGCGGCCCGCAAGTTCGGCCCGAACAGCGGGAGGCCCAGTTCACCCGCCTGCGGGATCGCATCGAAGCGCGCGCGGCGAGCAAATATCGCGCGACGGAGTTCGAAGGCACGCCGCCGGGTATCGTGCTACGCGGCATCGATTTCAGGCCATAGGGGACGGCAGCACCGCGACAGCCGGATGCATGGCAGAAGGACCCGACATCGTCGCGGTCCGTGATCGCAGCCAGCACCAACGTCTTCTCTACTCCGTCCGTGCTTTGATCTCCGGCAACGGCGGCTTGCGTTCAAAGGGCTTCTTTTTCGGCGGCGCGGGCAGCAATCCCTCTCTGATCGCCTGCTTCCTGGCAAGCTTGCGGGCACGACGAATCGCTTCAGATTTCTCGCGGGTCTTTCGCTCCGACGGCTTTTCATAGGAACGCCGTTGCTTCATTTCCCGGAAAACGCCCTCGCGCTGCATCTTCTTCTTGAGAACGCGGAGTGCCTGGTCAACATTGTTATCTCTGACGAGTACGTGCAATTGATCCTCCGAGCTGGGCTGCGAATGCGACACGTCCTGCAGGCAGCCAATTGCGCAGGAGCTTCGTTGCGATTGTTGAGGATGGTAGCGGCGACATTCGTCGCGGCTTCGGACGAGCTGATCTGCTTGTCACAGCGATGCAGCTTGGCGGCGTAAACGTGACCACTGTCGTGAAGCGCTGTCAATCGATAACGCTTGCAGGTCGATGGACACAAAGCACCTCGATCGGAACAGCAGAACTGCCTCGCACAAAACAAACTGGCCTGGCTCCTTGCAAAATCGTGAAAGTCGTATACATTGAGGTCGTTCGATTAGCCGCTGTGCCTTGTTGAATGCGCCCGCGGGCTCCTTTTCCAGAGACATCGACGAAGTTGACGATAGCCGCGTGATTGTCGCGCGGAACGCGCTCGCGCGCTTTGGAGAAGAAGATGACGACAGGTACTGTGAAGTGGTTCAATGGCCAAAAGGGCTTCGGTTTCATTCAGCCGGACGACGGTGGCAACGATGTGTTCGTTCACATCAGCGCCGTTGAAAGGGCTGGTCTTGCAGGTCTCGGAGAAGGCCAAAAGGTCAACTTCGAGACCAAGACCGACAAGATGCGAGGCAAAGTCAGCGCCGAGAACCTCTCGCTGGCTTGATATCGTGGCGTCGTTTCACGGATGTACTGAAACGGTCGCCCTGCCCGCTCAATCCCAGGATTGAGCGGGTTTAGTCGTTTTCGGAGCCGGGGGAACGATGAGCACCAAGAAACCGGCAGTGCCGTCACCTGAAAGCGTCGCGCGGTCCGATCGTCGGCGCCTCGCCGCTGAAGACGGAGCGCAGGCATTGGCCGATGCCGAAAGGCAGGCCATCGAGGTTCGCAAGAACATGGCGCGGCTGCGAGCGGCGCGCGAGGCCAAGGAAGCGGCTGACGAAGCGCTTCGGCTCGCTTCGCCGGCACCGGCCCTCAAGAAGCGCTCACGGAAGCCGGCGCGATAGTCGCCTTCAGACCGCCACCGAAATTGGGGGGCCGATCACATGCCGGAGAGTGCAGATCGTGCCTAGAATCAAACCAGACCACGGAACCATCACCTTCTTCCTCGCGTCCGGCGCAGATCGGCAGATGTGCCGGCTTGCCACGACATTCAACACGCAGAAGCAGGCCTTCAGCTATTTGCAGAAGCATCGAACGGAGTTCGAGCGCATGGCGCGGGCGCGCCTTGCTTCAGGCGAGCTCGAAGACGGGATTGTCGTGCTTTCGATGATCTAGTCGGAGACGAACTACGCCGACCGCTTCACGGCAACCCCACCGACCGTTTTGACATCGACCCGCCCCAGCATCGCCCTCGCCTGCTCGGCGCAATGCTCGATCAGCCAGCGCTCGAAGGCGACGGGGGAAAGCGCGGGGGCGTAGAGGAAGCCTTGCACGACGTCGCAGCCGAGCTCGGCCAGCGTCCTGCGCTGGCCCTCGGTCTCGACGCCCTCGGCGACGACAGTCATGCCAAGGCCCTGGCCGACGCGCACCACGGCGGTGGCGATGGCAAGCGCGCCCGCGTCTTTCTCGATGTCGCGCATGAAACTGCGGTCGATCTTCAGTTCGCGGATCGGCAGATGCGCGAGCCGGCTGAGGCTCGAATAACCGGTGCCGAAATCGTCCACGGAGAGGCCGATACCGAGCTCGCGGATCGCGTTCATCGTCTCCAGCGCCGCGACGCCGTCCTGCATGAACGCGCCCTCGGTGATCTCCAGCATCAGGGCGTCCGCCGGCAGATCGTATTCGGCGAGGATGTCCTTGAGCCGCGCGGCCAGCGTGACGTTACGGAAATTGATCGGCGACAGGTTCACCGAGACGCTGGGAATGTTGAGCCCGGCGCGGCGCCAGCTCGCCATCTGGCGGCAGGCCTCGCGCACCGACCACAGGCCGATCTGCTCGATCAGGCCGCACTCCTCGGCGAGCGGGATGAACTTTGCCGGCGAGACGTCGCCGAGCACGGCATCGCGCCAGCGCGACAGCGCCTCGACGCCGTGGATGGCGCCGTCGCAGCTGCGGATCTGCGGCTGATAACTCAGGCTCAGCGCGCCTTCCGCGATGGCGCGGCGGAGCGCTGCGATCAGCGCCAGCCGCTGCTCGGTGAGCCCGTTCATCTCGGCACTGAAAATGCGATGGGTCGAGCGGCCGGCCTGCTTGGCCATGTACATGGCGGCGTCGGCCTGCTGCATCAACGTGTCGATGTCGGTGGCATGATCGGGATAGAGGCTGATGCCGATGCTGACCGACATCGGCATCAGCTTCGATCCGAGCCTCAAGGGTGCGGCCAGCGCTTCGGTGATCCCTGCCGCGACGCGCTCGGCGTCTTGCGCGTTGCGTTGCGGCAGCAGAATGACGAACTCGTCGCCGCCGAGCCGTCCCAGCATGTCTTCAGGGCCGATCCGCTCGCGCAGGCGTTGCGCGAGCTGGATCAAGAGCTCGTCGCCCGCGGCGTGACCCAGCGTATCGTTGACGTCCTTGAAATGATCGACGTCGAGAAAGGCCAGGGCGATGTGGCTGCCGGTCGGGCAGGCATCGATCGCCGTGGTGATCAGGTGCCGCAGCTGCGCGCGGTTCGGCAGGCCGGTGAGGATATCGTGATAGGCGAGCCGCGCGATCTCGGCGCGCGCTTCCTTGCGCTCGATCGCGAAGGCACCGAGATTGACGCAAGCCTCGACGATGCGCCGGTGCCAATTGCTCGGCGCGCGGGGTTCCCGATAGTAGAAAGCGAACGTCGCGATGACCCGGCCGTCCTTGGCCTTGACCGGGGTCGACCAGCAAGCACGCAGGCCGATCGACAGCGGCATCGCCTTGTAAGGCTGCCAGCGGGGATCGGTCTCGAGGTCGGTTGCCAGCA
Source organism: Bradyrhizobium sp. 138 (assembly GCF_023074075.1). Classification (GTDB taxonomy): domain Bacteria; phylum Pseudomonadota; class Alphaproteobacteria; order Rhizobiales; family Xanthobacteraceae; genus Bradyrhizobium. The sequence continues at coordinate 108,727 of NZ_JADPKT010000081.1, forward strand.
CCGGTTCGCCATGGAAGGCGGCACTGCCACAGGAGCCGACATCGGGGCCGATCGCAACACCGTCCAATGCGCGGGAATAGTCCTCGGGCAGGCTGGGACCGCCGAGCGGGTGGATCAGGCCCGCGGCATCGACGTGAAGCAGCGAACAGACGACGTCGGGCGCGATCTCCTCGACGCGCCCACAGAGCCGGTCGGCGATCTCACCGATCGGCACCTCGTCGGCGAGTGCACCCATGATGAGCTGCTGGAGCGAGCGCAGCTGCTTGGTCTCGGTGATGTCATCGAGCAGCGCGAAGATGTACTTGACCCGACCCTTCCTGTCGCGGAAGGCATCGATCCGGGCGCTGATCCAGATCTCCTCGCCCTCCTTGGTATAGGTCAGGACCTCGGCTTCACCGCCCGGACCGCCCTTGATGAGGCGCCGTCGGATCCTCGTCAGCGCTTTGCGGTTGGTGTGACGGCCGGCCAGCAGGTCGGTCGCCCGCCGCCCCTCGGCTTCCGCGGCGGAATAGCCGAACAGCGAGCTGAACGCGGCATTGGTGTAGCGGATGTCGAGTTCGGTGCCGGTGATGAGCACGGCGCGGTTGGTCTGGTCCGAGACGGCGTCGAGCAGCGCGATCCGCGCGCGGCGTTCCGTTTCGCTGGTAACGTCGCGCGCGAACACGACATGATGGGTCTCGCTGCCGCTTGCGACGGACGAAAGCGAGAAGGCCACCCGGATCCGGCTGCCGTCGCGTCGCATGAGGCCGATCTCGTCGCGGAACTCCGCGACCGGATCGGCCTGAAGGCATTTGAGCGTGAGAATGGCCGCGTCGCGGCCGAGCACGTCGGTGCGCGCGAGCTTCCAGATCCGCTCCGCGCCGGCGTTGAAATGCGTGATGCGACGCGCGCTGTCGACGATGACGATGGCATCGTCGGCGCGCTCCAGCGCAGCCAACAGCACGTCCGGCATTTCCGTCACAAGGCAATCGGAGGCAGACATCATTTGGACCGGAGGGGACATCGGGAAGAAACGGCAATGGCCCGACGTTAACGCCCCGAAGGTGTCCAAGACGTTTTTGCAATCCCGATTGCGTTCGCCAAGCTGCCACGTCCTTAACGTTCGGCGAAATAAATCCGGGCAATGCAGCGCGTCTGGAACTTACTCCGCGGTTCGGCCCTGGAGCTTGTGCAGCCGACCGGCCACGGCCCGCACCTTGCGCGGCGCAGCCTGCCAGATCGAGAACGCCGACAATCCGCTCACGGCCATCGCGATGCCGAAGGCGAGGGTATAGTCGCCGGCGCGATCGTACAGGAAGCCGGTCACCCAGGGACCGGCCGCACCACCCGCCAGCGCCGCCAGCATGATCGTACCGAAAATGCTGCCCTGGTGCCTGCCCTGGAAAATCTCGAACACCACTGCGCCCATGATCGAGGTGAGGCCGTAGCCGAGCGCGCCTTGCGCGACCACCATCACATAGACCAGCCACAGCGACGTCTGGAACTTCAGTGCCATCAGCGCCGCGAAGCAGATCGCAAAGCCTGCGCAGCTGATCGCCCACACCCATTCCCGCCCGATCCGGTCGGAGACATGGCCGAGCAGGATCTGGCCGGGAATGCCGAGCAGGCTGACGATGCCGAGCGCCCACACCGCGACAGAAGGGCTGAAGCCGATGTCGAGCAGGAATTTGGTCTGATGCACCTGCACGGCGTACCAAATGTACAGGCCGGAGAAATAGCCGAGCGCGATCCACCAGAACCGCGCGGTCGCGACGGCGCGTTTCAGCGTCCATTCGGTGCCGACCCAGACCGGATCGACGACGTTGGAGACGGGCTTTACCGCTCCCGCGGCTGGGGCGGCATCACCGTCCGGCTGCAGGCCGATATCCTCGGGACGCTTGTGCAGCAACAAATTGACCGGTGCCAGCACGATCAGGATCAGCAGCCCCATCGCCGTGCAGGCGGTGCGCCAGCCGGTCTGTTCGATCATGTGCTGCACCCAAGGCAGCAACGTCACCGAGCCGATGCCGACGCCGGCGAAAGCGATGCCGATGGCGAAGCCGCGCTTGCGGATGAACCAGTTCGGCAGGAACAGCGACTGGCCGGAATAGCCGAGACACACCGAGCCGGCGCCGACCATGACGCCGATGGTCACATAGAGATGCCAGGGCGTGCTGGTGAGCGGCGCAAGCAACAACCCGCCGCCCATCAGCACGACGCCGAGCTCCATCACCGCGCGCGGGCCGGCGCGATCCATCAGGCGGCCGATCAACGGACTGACCACACCCGACACCACGAAGCCGAACGAGAAGGCGCCGGCAGTGACGCCACGCTCCCAGCCGAACTCGGAGATGATCGGAGGAAAGAACAGTGAGAAGGCGGTACGCGCGTTGACGCCGATGGCCATGGTGACGAAGGTCACGGCGACCACGACCCAGCCGTAGAAGAACGGAAGTCGCATGTTTGTGCTTATTTCATCCCTAGACGGTCCTTCCGACCATCTGAGGCTGTCCGGGTCAAGCGCTTTTCGCGCATGCCCGCTGAGCGGGATGCTTCAGCATGATCTCACGCGGCGTCGCGGCGTGACGATTTGACGGGCGCATCGAACAGGATCCGCTCGATCGGCTGCGGGCGGCCGAACAGATAGCCTTGCGCAAAATTGACGCCGAGCGCCTTCAGCCGGTCGAACTCCTCGCGGGTTTCGACGCCCTCGGCGGTGACCGACATGTCCAGCCCGCGCGCCAGCGTCACGATCGAGGAGATGATGGCGGAGCTGCGCGGCTGATGCGTGAGGTTGCGGATGAACGATTTGTCGATCTTGATCTTGTCGAACGGGAACGCCGTCAGATAGCTGAGCGAGGAATAGCCGGTGCCGAAATCGTCGAGCGCGAGCTCGATGCCGAGCTGCTTCAGCCGCTGCATGAAGGCGTGGTTCTCGCTGCCGCGCTCCAGCAGCACGGATTCCGTGATCTCGATCTCGAGCCGCTGGGGCGGCAGGCCGGAATCGGCGAGCGCCGCGCAGATCATTTCGAACAGCTCGGCCTCCTTGAACTGGATCGGCGACAGGTTGACGGCGACCGCGAGGCCGGAGGGCCAGCCGGCCGCGTCCGCACAGGCGCGCCGCAGCACGAATTCCCCGAGCGGCACGATCAGCCCGGTCTCCTCCGCAAGCGCAATGAACTGGTCCGGCGGAATCAGGCCGCGCGTCGGATGCCGCCAGCGCACCAGCGCCTCGAAGCCGCGCCGCTCGCCGCTGAGGGCGTCGACGAACGGCTGGTAATGCACCTCCAACTGGCACCGCGCGATGGCGTCGCGCAGATCTCCCTCCAGCGTGTTGCGGGCCTCCAGCTCGGCTGACATCGCTTCGTCATAGATGGTGAAGCAGTTGCGGCCCGCCGATTTCGACCGGTAGAGCGCAAGGTCCGCCTTCTTCAGGAGCTGCTCCTGATCGCGACCGTGATCCGGCGCGATGGCGATGCCGATGCTGGTGCCGATCTCGACGCGGTGACCGGGCAGGAGGAATGGTTCGGTCAGGAGCTTGGCGATCCGCGCCGCCAGCTCGGTCGAGCAGGCGCGCTGATCCTGGCACCGCTCCTGGATGATGGCGAATTCGTCGCCGCCGAGCCGTGCCAGCACGTCGCTGGCGCGCACGGCCGATTTCAACCGCTGCGCCACCTGGCGCAGCAGCGCGTCGCCGGCGCCGTGACCGAGAGAGTCGTTGACATTCTTGAAGCGATCGAGGTCGAGCATCAGGATCGAGAAGGTCGGCCCGCCGTCTTCCAGCCGGCCATTGAGCTCATCGAGCCGGGCGAGGAAAAAGGCGCGGTTCGGCAGGCCGGTCAGGATGTCGGTCTGGGCGAGCTCGAGCACCCGCCGGTTGGCCAGCGACAGCCGCCGCGAGTTGCGGCTCGCGAGCAACAGATAAGTCGACAGCGACAGCGTCAGCAGCATGCCGACGATCAGCACCGCGCCCGCGCGATCATAGTTCGTCTCCAGCGGACCGCCCGCAGTTGGCACCGCCCGCACCTGCCAATCGGTATCGCCGATCTTGAGACTTCCCGACCAGTGCAGCGCCCGTGCGACGTCCCGCATCGACTGCGGCGCCGTGGCCACCGACGAATAGTCCGGCAGCATCTGCTCAAGGCTGACGATCTGCGCGCTGAAGGGCGGATAGACGTTCACGCTGACGGCGGGGCTTGCCCTGGTGGTCACGCGAATGGTCTGGATCAGCAGCGGCAGGTCGAAGATGCCGACCACGAAGCCGGCGAGATTGCGGCGCCGGTCCGCGTCCGTCTCGCGCGACGTACCCTTGGCATAGACGGGAACGGCAACGAGGACATCGGGCAGCCGGCCCCCCTCCCTCGGCTCGAACAGCCGTGTACGCATGGCCGCGATCTTGTCGTTGTCGCGCGCACGCTGCAGAACCGCGCGGCGCTCCGGAACGGTGGCGTAGTCCATGCCGTAGACTTGGGAGGTCCTCGGCTGGGTGGAGTAGAACACCGGAAAATATTCGTCGCTCTGCGGCGCGGTCGCGAAACTCTCGCCCTGGAGCGACTTGATGCGATAGCCGGACACGCCGTCCGCGATCGCCGCGGCCTCGTATTCGGAGCGCTCCTTGCGGTTGACGCGTGGCAGCCAGGCAATGCGCAGCATGCCGGGATGGCGCTCGAACAGGCGGGCGCTGAAGGTCTCGAATTCACTGCGGGTGACTTCGTCGCTGGTCGATTCGAACAGCGTGCGCAGTGCGAGGAGCCTGGAGATGTATTCGCCCATGCCGTTCTGCATGACGATCGCTTCGGTTTCGGCCGCGTTCTCGAACTCGATCCTGTTGACGCGATCTTCCCACCGCGCCACGGCGGCGGCGCCCACGAGCGAGAACAGGAGACCGACGCCGGCCGCGACGAGCGCAGGGCGATAGAGTCCGAGCAGCGGCGCCGCACGCCACCATCCGGTCATACGCCTTCGATCCTGACCGTTCTGATCGCGATCGCCCATCTTGAAGCCGCCGCCCCCTGTCTGCGACGCCGAACCTCTGGTTGAGGCACCGGCGCCGCTATCGGAACAAGACCGCGGTTAAGAACTGCACAATTTCGAAAGCCGACCGTTATGCAACGCGTGAATTAGTTAATGAAGTCCGCGAATGACCCGGCATAGTGGAAACGAGTTGCCGGTTTTGCCCGGAGTACTACGGACCTTCGACACGGCGTCGCTTAGCGAGCTATTCAGGCTCGCAGGGATATGTTGCGTGAGGCTCTTCCAATTACCCGGCAAACATCCCGATGTATCGAATTCGATCGGCGAGATCCGTCGTCCTGACCATCGTGCTCCTCGCCGCGACCACGCTCGCATCCAAGGGAGAGGAGGCCGGCGTCAGCGAGGATGCGATCCTGTTCGGCCAGGCCGCCACGCTGGAAGGCCCCTCCTCCGCGCTTGGACAGCGCTTGCGGCAAGGCATCGTCGCGGCGTTCACAGAGATCAACGCCAAGGGCGGCGTCCACGGCCGCAAGCTCCAGCTCATCAGCCGCGATGACGGCTACGATCCCGACCGTTCGGTGGCCGAGACGCTGCACCTGATCGAGGACGACAAGGTGTTCGCGCTGATCGGCGCGGTCGGCACGCCGACCGCGATGGCGACCATTCCGATCACCAGCGCCAGGAACGTTCCCTTCATCGGCCCGTTCAGCGGCGCTGAATTCCTTCGCGACCTCGAGCTTGCAAACGTCGTCAACATCCGCGCGAGCTACGGTGCGGAGGCCGAAGCGTGGATCAAGCACCTCACCGAGGATCGCCACTTCACCCGCATCGGCATTTTCTACCAGGACGATTCCTTCGGCCGCGATGGTCTGACCGGTGTGAAGCGCGCGCTTGCCAGGCGCGGCCTCGAGCTTGCCGCCGAAGGCACGTTCGAACGCAACACGCGCGCGGTCAAGGCCGCCTGGCGCATGATCAAGCGCGCCGAACCCGAGGCCATCGTGATGGTCGGGACCTATGGCCCCTGCGCGGAGTTCATCAAGCTCGCGCACCGCAGCGGCTTCTATCCGACCTTCGTCAACATCTCCTTCGTCGGCGCCACTGCGCTCGCCAAGGAGCTCGGCCCTGACGGCGAAGGCGTCATCGTCTCCCAGGTCGTGCCGTTTCCCTGGGATCGCTCGCTCAAGCTCGTCGCCGACTACCAGGCGGCGCAGGAAGCGTTCGATCCGGCACTGACACCGGATTTCGTGTCGCTGGAAGGCTATCTCTCCGGCCGCCTCGCGGCTGCGGCGCTGGAAAAGGCCGGGTCGAAGCCGACGCGCGCAAGCCTGCTCCGCGCCATCAACGATGTCGGCCACTTCGACCTCAGCGGCAGCATCGTCAGCGTCGGCCCGCGCATGCTCGACACGCCGCCGAAGGTGTTTTTGACGGTGATCCAGAAGGACGGGACGTTCCGGGCGGTGGATCGGCTTTAGGGCCGCCGCGTCCAGCGGTCGGCATTGACGGCGCCTTGCGGGACCTCGCCTTTGACGATCGCCTCGACCTGCCGCACGGTTTCCAGCGACTGATATTCGATCGCCTCCGGCGTCAGCCCGCCGACATGCGGCGTCGCGACGACGTTGGGGAGCTTCGCCAGCTCCGGCGTCGGCATCTGATCGGGGGCACGGCCGACATCCATCGCCGCGCCGGCGATGCGACCATCGCGCAAGGCGCGCGCCAGCGCGGCCTCGTCGACGAGATTGCCGCGCGAGAGATTGATGAACATTGCGTGCTTCTGCATGCGCGCGAGTGCCGCCTCGCCAATCAGATTCTCGGTCTCCTCGTTGGCAATCGCAAGACAGACGACGTAGTCCGACCCGGCGAGGAGTTCGTCGAGGGAGACATGCCTGATCGCGCTGTCGCCGACATCAGCGAAGGGATCGGCGACCAGCACCTCCATGCGCAACACCTTCGCCACTTCGGCAAGGTAGCGCCCAATGCTGCCATAGCCGATGATGCCGAGCTTGCTGCCGGCGAGCTGGCGGCCCATCCGCGCCTCCGGCTTGCGGCCGGCCTGGTAGTCGGCGGTGGTCCGCGACACGCCGCGGGAGAGATCGACCATGAAGCCGAGCGCGAGCTCGGCGACCGCCTGAACGAAGCCGGGCCCGGCGCGGGTCACGAGCACGCCGGCCTTTGAGGCCGCATCCACATTGACGTTGCGGATGTCGACGGCGCAGCGGACAAAGGCCCGCAGATGCGGCAGCTGCGCAAAGATCTCGCCGCGCCCCTCCGTCATGCGGTCGGCGACGATGATGTCGACGTCTTTCGCCGCATGCACGAGGCCGGCGGCGTCCAGGGGCGCGTCGCCCTCATGCAGGATCACCTCCGCCGCCGCGCGCAGGCCGTTCAGGCTGCGGTCGCCGTAATAGTTGCGCCGCATCTCCGGCGTGTGAGCGAGCAGAACCTTCACGACAAAGTCTCCTTCAATAGCCGAATGCCCGCGGCAGCGCGGTGCTCAGCCATGGCACGAAGGCGATGACGAGCAGGCAGAGGAACAACAGGCCGAGATAACCCATGATCGGCTTCACGGTCTGCTCGATCGGCACGTTGCCGATCAGGCAGGCGCCGTACAGCCCGAGCCCAAGCGGGGGCGCGAACAGGCCGATGCCCATGGCGATGACCAGCACGACGCCGAAATGCAGGGGATCGACGCCGAGCTGCACCGCGACCGGCAACAGCAGCGGCCCGAAGATGATCAGGGCGGCCGCGCCTTCCAGCACAGAGCCCATCACGATCAGCACGGCGATGGCCAAGAGGATGAACAGCCAGACGCCTGAGGTCTTTGACAATCCGAGCATGAAATCGCCGACCGCATGCGGGACCTGCTGCAAGGTCAGCGTGAACGCGAGCGACTGCGCGGCGGCGACGATGAACAGCACGAGACCGGCGCGCGTCGCGGCCTGCACGAAGCTGTGCGTGGCCGATTTGAAGTCGAGCTCGCGGAACACCACGCTGCCGACGACGAGCGCATAGGCCACCGCGAAGGCCGAGATCTCGGTCGCGGTGGCAAAGCCGCTCTTGAAGCCGAAGAAGATCATGAAGATGAGGCCGAACGAGGCAATCGCGCCGCTCCACAGCCCCGACACCGGCATCTGCGGCTCGACCTCCTCGATCCTATCCGGCCGCTTGCCGAAGATGATGGACACCGCGATCAGGACGGCCGCCATCAGCGCCGACGGCAGCAGGCCCGCGACGAACAGGCCACCGATCGACAGGTTCGCCACAAATCCCAGAATGATCAAATTGATGCAGGGCGGGATGGTCTCGGCCATCACTGCGGAGGCCGCGAGCAGCGCCACAGCGCCGCCCGGATTCTGCCTGGAGCGGCGCGCCGCCGGGATCAGAACGGAGCCAACCGCGGCAACGTCCGCCATCTTCGAGCCGGAGATGCCCGAGAACAGCACCATGGAGGCCACCATCACGACGTTCAGCCCGCCGCGCATGCGCCCCACCGCGCGCTGCAGTAGCTCGATCAGCCGCACCGACATGCCGTTGGCTTCCATGAGGTAGCCGACGAGGATGAAGAAGGGGATCGCGAGCAGCACGAAATTGTCGATGCCGCGCGCCATCTGCTGGGCGAAGATGACACCCGGCAAGGCGCCCTCGACCCAGATGAAGATGAGCGCGGCCAGCGCCAGCGCGAAGCCGATCGGCAAGCCGCCGAACAGGGTGGCGAAGAAGCCGATCAGCATCAGAGTGCCTGCCGACGGCACCGAGGACGGCGACAGATAATCCCAGGCCAGATAAAGACCGGTGACGACGGTGATCGCAACCAGCCCCCTGACGATATCAGGAAGCGGCCGCGCGCAGAGATGGTCGATCGCGAACACCGTCATGAACAGGGCGCCGACGCCCATGGGATAGAAGGTCAACTCCAGCGGCAGGCCAGAGCCGGTGGTTTGGCCTGCCGTCAGCGATCCCAGCTTGATGGCGTGATAGGCGACATAGCCGGAGATCAGCACGACCAGCAGGGCGCTCGCCGCATCGACCAGCGTGCGCAAACGCACCGGCAGCAGATCGCGGAAGAAGGAGACACCGACATTCTCGCCCCGCGCGAGCGCGCTCGCCGCGCCGAAAAAGGCCGAGCCGACCATCAGCCCGCGCGCGACGTCGTCCGACCATTCGACCGGCGCGTTGAAAAAGAAACGCAGCAGCACGGAGGCGCAGACCACCACGAGATCGGCGGCGAGCAGAATGGCCGCAATCGCGTCGCTGAGGCGAAGCAGCAGCGTGATGCTGCCATGGCGGCCGCCCGAGACGGGCACGGCGGCTGTCATCGTCATATCAAGCTTGCGTCGCGCGGATGATGTCGATGACGGCCTTCGATTCAGGCCGTGCCTTGATGAAGTTCTCGGTCTGCGGTGCGACGCGCTTCCTGAAGGCCTCGCGATCGCATTCGGCCACCGTCACGCCCTTCTCGGTCAAGGTCGCCAGCGCCTCCTTCTCGACCGCGAGCCCGTGGGCACGGGTGTCGGCCGCGGCCTTCTTGGCGGCATCGAGGAAGCCCTCGCGCATCTTCGGGTCCATGCGGTTGTAGGTCATGTCGCTGAAATAGATCGCGAGCGGCGAGAAATTGTGCTGCGTCAGTGCGTAGGACTTCGACGTTTCGAAGAACTTGCTGGCCAGGATCGTCGGCGGATCGTGCTCCAGGCCGTCCAGCACGCCGGCCTGCAGCGCCGTGTAAATCTCGCCGAACGCGAGCGGCGTCGCGGCGGCGCCCATCAGACGCAGGCATTCGGTGATGACGGGATTGGGCAGGGTGCGGATCTTGAGGCCGGCGAGATCCTCCGGCGTCTTCACCGGCTTCTTTGCCAGCACGCTGCGCGAGCCGAAATTATAAGCCCAGGCGATGATGCGGATGTTGCCGCCCTTGAGCAGCGCGTCCTCGATCGGCTTGGCAGCGCCGGCCTCGAACGCCTTGGTCTGCTGTGGGAAGCTCGAGAACAGAAAGCCGAGATCGAAAGTGCCGACCAGCGGCACCAGGTTGGCCGAGATCGACGAGCCCGACACCATGAGGTCGATGACGCCGAGCTTCACCGAGTTGATGACGTCGATCTCCTGGCCGAGCTGGTTGTCGGGGAAGAAGGCGACCTCGACCTGCTCACCAAGCCCGTTCGCCTTCAGGCTCTTGACGAGATTGTCGTAGTAGACCCGGCCGTTGGCGAATTTGGGATCGTTCGGCAGCGAGGAGGAGCATTTCAGCTTCAACGTCGCAGCTTCGGCGCGGCCGATGATGGCGGGGGAGAGCACAAGACCGGCGCTGACCGCCGCCGATGACTTGATGAACGCGCGACGGTTCACGGGCACGATGGTCATGGTGCGGTCTCTCCCACATTGTTTTTGTTTGCCGCGGTCGTTGCCGCAGCCTGTTGCCCGAACTGTATGGCCAAAGCGACGGCACAGGCAAGCGCGGCCGCCGACAGCCGCAGAGCGGCATGATGCGCGTATAGCAGTCCGCAAGCGCTCCGGAATGGCGACGATTCACCGGGAATTCGCGCTGAAGGATCGGCCTGCAGCCACATCCGCGCAACGGGTGCTGTCGCGCAGGATCGATATCAATCCAATAGGAGCATGGATCAATGCGTAATTCACATGGATGAGCCGCGAACGATGCCTTCCGGCTCCGGCAGGCACGCTGCCCCATTTTGCCGCACGCCGAACGTGATCCAGTGCACAGACGGACAGATGGCGGCGCCCTAGAAAAAGTGGCATCATCGCGCGCATTGCCGACGGAGGTGACACCATGCGCCGTCCAGTCTTTTCCAATTTGCTTCTTGCATCCGGTTTTCTTGCGCTCACGCAACTGATGGCACCGACGGACGCCGCCGCCGAAGCGCGGCTCGCGCTGGTGATCGGCCAGTCCGCCTATCGCACGGTGCCGGAACTGCCCAACGCTGCTAACGACGCCAAGGGCATGACCGAGTTGCTCGGCAATGCCGGCTTCACCGTCACCACGGCCGCCAATCTGGCGCAGATCGAGATGCGCGCGGCGATCTCGGATTTCGCCGGCAAGGTCAGCGCCAGCGGCGCCGACACCGTGGCGCTGGTGTTCTATGCCGGCCATGGCTTACAGATCGACGGCGAGAACTATCTCGTTCCCGTTGATCTCGATCCCAAGCGCGAGGCCGACATTCCGCTGCAGGGCGTGCGGCTCAACGACATGCTCAACACGCTCGGCGCGCTGCCGACGCGGGCGCGCATCTTCATGCTCGATGCCTGCCGCAACAATCCGTTCCCCGCGCTGAGCGGCGCCGGCCACGGCCTTGCGATCGTCGACACCAAGGCCGGTGCGCCCGGCTCGTTCATCTCCTATTCGACCTCGCCCGGCGCCGAAGCCGAGGACGGCAACGGCATCGACAGCCCCTACACCACCGCAGCACTCACCGTCGCCAAGCAGCCGAACCTTCCGATCGAGGAGGTGTTCAAGCGCATCCGCGTCGCCGTCGCGCAATCGACCGACGGAAGGCAGATCCCCTGGGAAAGCTCCTCGCTGACGACCGACTTCAGGTTCTTCGGCGAGAGCAGCGGCAGCACGCCCGCTATTCCCGGCGCATCGGCGATGGCGCTCGCCAGCGGCACGCGCAGCGTCGAGGACTGGCGCAAGACCTTGCAGGGCAAGCCGGCCACGGCCGCCTATGAGCTCGTGATCACCGACGACACCGTGGAGGCGTATCAGGCCTATATCGAGCTGTACGCGCAGGACACCCGCACGCCGCGCGTGCGTACGGTGCTGGAACGGCGGCGCCAGATGCTGGCCTGGGAACGCGCGACCGCGATCAACACCCGCGCTTCGTTCGAAGCCTATCTCGCCAACTGGGATAACAGTGACCTCGCCGCGACCGCGCGCCGGTTGCTGCTGCGCGTGCAGAACCGAAATTATGGCGTGCCTGTCGCCGCCGCGGCGACCCCGGTCGCGGTCGCGATGGCGCCGACCTGCCCGTGCTCGGCGCCGCAGCCGCCGGCAACGCCCGTCAATCCGAGCGTCGCGCCCGTGATCAAGAAGCGCGTGGACGATACCCCGCCGAAGCGCAAGGTGGTCGAGACGCCGCCCAAGCGCCGGCCTCCGCCCGAGGAAGTCGTCTACGAGCGCGCGCCGCCTCCAGGGCCGCCGCCCGGTGCCATCATGCAAGGCGTCGGCATCGGCATCGGAATCGGCTTGGGAATTGGCGGCCGCAGCGGCGGTGACCATTATCGTGGCGACTACCGGCGATACTGAGCCGGTCGGGCACAAACACGGCCTCCGGCCAGTGCCGACGCGCGAGCCGGATTCTACTCCGAGAGTGCAGGATAGTCCCGCTGCACGGCCTCGCGAACCCAGTTGGCCTGGATTGCGCGCGACAGGATCTGGGCGGTCTTGATGTCGTCGGCCTTCATGCAGAGATCGACGATGCGGCGGACGGCGTCGTCGCGCATCAGATCGTCGGAGATCTTCATCGCGATCTCCATCGCGGTGCGCGCCGCGCGTTCGTAGCGTTCGCGCTCGCCGGACTGCGCGGAAGTTCCGACGGCCTCCGCACAAGCCCTCGCATGCAGGCAGATATTGCGGATGCGGTCGGCCGCTTCGATGTCGCCGATCGGCCCCTGGACCGGCTCGTCCCAGATGTCCGCCGGGCGCGGCCTTGCAAACCACCTCATCCGATTCCGGTCCCCCCTCGGTTCGCTTGCAGCGTGTTCAGGAAACGCGGCGCGGCCCGATCGCCTCGAACTGCGCCTTCTGCTCGTCGTTCAGCGTGGCATAGAAATCATCGAGCGCCGCACGCACCGACTTGATCCCGTCCTGCATCACGTCGAGGCGCTTGCGGATCGCGGCCATGCGGGCCGGCGGTGTCATCACCTCATTGGGCTCGCAGGCCGCCTTGAGCGATGCGCTGACCTTGGCGCTGGTATCCTGCAGCACCTGGAGCGCCGCGCGCTGGGTGTCGCTCGGACGAAGCCTCTCCTCGATCGTGGCGCCGGGCCAATCGAACGCGGCGGGCACAGAGCAATTCTGCACCGGCGATCCGCTCGCGTTGTTCGATGCCGTCGCACGACGTTGATCGTCAGCCAGCGCATTGAAGCGCGCTTTCTGTTCGTCCATGAGCGAACCGTAGAACTTGTCGAGCGCCGGCTGGACCAGTTCGACCGCCTTCTGCATTGCCTCGATGCGCTGCTGCATCGCCGCGAGCCGGCCAGGGGCCGTCGCTGCGGCCTGCGTCGGGCAGGATGTGCGGATCAGCGCTGCGGCATCGACCGAGGCATTGCCGAGCGCATCGAGAGCGGCGCCCTGAGCATCGCTTGGCTGCACCGCGGCTGCAATCTGGTCGATCGGCAGGCCGACGATGGCACGGCGGTCGCTGCCGCAGAGCTGATCGAGCGGCGCGCTGCGCGCCCGTCGTCGTCCCTGCGGCTGCTGCGGCAGATAGGCCGACAGGCGATCATAACCATAGGGACCAAAAATGCCGGCATAGATGTCCGGATAGCCGTAGCCCCAGAAGCCGAGCCCGTCGCCCCAGATCGTGTAGTCGTAGAGGTCGTTGTAGGCGAACGGCCAGAACAGCGGCCCAACCCAGCCATAGCCGCCACCCGCATGTTGCCACCAGCCGCTGCTTGCGCCGCTCCAGCCGGCCAGTGCGGCCGCGGTCACGAACTGCGCGCGCGCCGCTGGATTGCTGATCAGCCGGCCATTACGAAATGCGCTGGAATTCAGGGCGTTGCGGAAGTTCGCCGGCCGTACCGCCGCATTGCGGATCTGACCGAAATTGGGGCCGCCGCGCCGGGCGCCAGTTGAGAACCGCATCCCGCGATGATGCCCGCCGCCGTGCGCGTGCCCACCGCCGTGACCACGAAAATGGCCGCCGCCATGATGACCACCCCCATGCCCGCCTCCATGGCCGCCGCCATGTCCGCCCTTCGCCAAGGCCGCACCCGCCAGCATGCAGGCAAAAGCCACCGCGGCAATTCCAATGACCGGTCGCACCATCGCACCCTCCCGCGCACAGTCCGGCCATTGAGGCATCGGAACTTGGCGGGAATTGGAACCGGCAGCACTGCCAAAAGTTCCCGGCCCCTGGAGCGCAGGCCTTATGCCTCCGGCACGATCTTGCCGGGGTTGAAGATGTTGAGCGGGTCGAGCGCCTTTTTCAGCGCCCGCATCGCGTCCAGCGCTTCGGGGCCCAGTTCCGCCTTGAGATATTTCTGCTTGCCCTGGCCGATGCCATGCTCGCCGGTGCAGGTGCCGTCCATCGCCTGCGCGCGCTCGACCAGGCGATGCATGAACTCCTCGCCGCGCGCCATCTCGCCCGCGTCATTGGTGTCGCAGACCAGCGAGCAATGGAAATTGCCGTCGCCGACATGGCCGACGATCGGCGACAGCAGATTGAGACGCTTGAGATCCTCCTCGGTCTCGCTGACGCAATCGGCGAGCCGCGAGATCGGCACGCAGACGTCGGTCGCGACCACGCCGATGCTGTCACCGGGACGCAGCGCCTTCACTGACCAATAGGCATCGTGCCGCGCCTGCCACAGTTTGGTGCGGTCCTCCGGCCTGGTGGTCCAGGAGAAATCACCGCCACCGCACTCCTTCGCAATCTCGCCAAAGGCCTTGGACTGCTCGGCGACCTCGACCTCGCTGCCGTGGAATTCCATCAGCAGCAGCGGCGTCTCCGGCAAGGTCAGCTTCGAATAGGCGTTGCAGGCCTGCACCTGCGCAGCGTTGAGCAGCTCGATGCGCGCCACGGGAATGCCGGTCTGGATCGCCAGGATGACGGCCTGACAAGCGCCGTGCACGGTCTCGAACGACACCGCGCCGGCCGCGATGGTCTCGGGAATGCCGCGGAGGCGAATGGTCAATTCCGAGATGATGCCCAGCGTGCCTTCGGCGCCGACGAACAGATGCGTCAGGTCATAGCCCGCGGATGACTTCTTCGCACGCGTGCCTGTGGTGATGATCTCGCCGTCGCCACGCACCACCTTCAGCGCCAGCACGCTCTCGCGGATGGTGCCGTAACGTACCGCGTTGGTGCCGGAGGCGCGGGTCGAGGCCATGCCGCCGAGCGAGGCATCCGCACCGGGATCGATCGGAAAGAACAGGCCCTGGTCGCGCAGGTGCTCATTCAGCGCCTTGCGGGTGACGCCGGGCTGGATCACGCAGTCGAGGTCCTCGGCATGCACCGCCAGCACCTTGTTCATGTCGCGCAAATCGATCGAGATGCCTCCGGCGGGTGCGTTGATTTGGCCCTCGAGCGAGGTACCGGTGCCGAAGGGAATGACGGGGACGCGATTTTTGGCGCAGATCCGCACCACGTCCTGGATGTCGGCGGTCTCCTGCGCCATCACCACGCCATCCGGCGGCTGGTTGGGGAGCCAGGTGGTGGTATGGCCGTGCTGCTCGCGGACGGCCTGCGAGGTGATCAGGCGGTTGCCGAAGCGTGCGGCAAGCTGCTCCAGCGCGCTCGCAAGGGCTTTCGGCTCCGGCCGCGGCGGATTATTGGTGATGGTCGTACCCACGGAATTCCTCCCGACAGAAGAACCGTGGCAAAGGACATAAAACCGGTCAAGTCAAGCGACCGGACGCATTCTAGGGAGAACATATGCCGGAGACTGCCGCCTCACCGCCCCAAGCGGAGCCGTTTCGCGCCTCGATCATGCAGATCGAGCCGCAATGGATCGACTACAACGGCCACCTCAACATGGCCTATTACAACGTGATGTTCGACCGCGCGATCGACCAGCTCTGGCTCGAGCTCGGGATGGGGCCGGCCTACATGACGGAGCGAGGCGGCTCGAGCTTCACCGCCGAATGCCACGTGCGCTATTTGCGCGAGATCCATCTCGGCGATCCCGTGCAGATCTTGGTCTGGCTGCTGGAGGCCGACGACAAGCGGCTGCACACCTTCGAGGAGATGCGACACGCGAGCGAAGGTTGGCTGTCGGCGACGTCCGAGAACATGTCGCTGCACATGGACATGACAACGCGGCGCGTCGCGCCGCTTCCGCCCGATATCCGTGAGCGTGTCGCTGCGGTCACAAAGGCCCACAGCGCCGTACCGCGGCCCGAGGGCATCGGCCGAAACGTGGCGATGCCCTCTCGGTAAGCGCTATATCCTGTTGCGGCCCCGCGCGAAGCCGACCACGGCCGAGACCAGGAACAGAACGACCGCGATGAAGAAGATGATCTTGGCGATCTCGATCGAAGCGCCGGCAATGCCGCCAAAGCCCAGGATGCCTGCGATCAGTGCGATAACCAGAAACGTCACAACCCAGCCAAGCATGGTCAAACCCTCGTCTTGATGTCTGTCTGCATCTGGCGCGGCTGGCCGCGCCACCTGCCAGACAATCTCGACGCCGGAACGATGGTTCCGGCCGGCACAGGGGCGAAATTCGCAGGGCCCGCAGGAACAAATTGACGGGCCGCGCACGTGGAAAACCTCGTCCCGCCGCCCCATATAGGCACCAATCCCTGTTAATAAGGCTCCCTTCCGCCACCCCGCGGTGCCATCGTGGGGCCGATGATTCGCATGACCGAGCCGAGCAAGATCACAACCGTCCCCGACCACCAGCCCGCCGCCGGCGGCATCGCCGCGCGTGCGCGCGCCTCCGTGGGCCCGAAATACCTTTCCGGCCTCAATCCGGAGCAGCGCGAGGCGGTGGAGACGCTCGACGGCCCGGTCCTGGTGCTGGCCGGCGCCGGCACCGGCAAGACGCGCGTGCTGACGACGCGGATCGCCCACATCCTGAGCCAGGGCCGCGCCCGTCCCGCCGAGATCCTGTCGGTGACCTTCACCAACAAGGCCGCGCGCGAGATGAAGCACCGGCTCGGCCAGATGCTCGGCCACGCCGTCGAAGGCATGCCCTGGCTCGGCACCTTCCACTCCATCGGCGGCCGCATCCTGCGCGTCCACGCCGAGCTGGCGCAGCTCAAGTCGAACTTCACCGTGCTCGACGTCGACGACCAGGTGCGGCTACTGAAGCAGTTGCTGCAGGCCGAGAACATCGACGACAAGCGCTGGCCTGCGCGCATGCTCGCCGGCCTGATCGACGGCTGGAAGAACCGCGGTCTGATGCCTTCGCAGGTGCCCTCGGGCGAGGCCGCCACCTTCGCCAACGGCAAGGGCGGTAAGCTCTATGCGAGCTATCAGGAGCGGCTGAAGATTTTGAACGCCGCCGATTTCGGCGATCTGCTGCTGGAGAACATCCGCATCTTCCGCGAGCACCCGGATATCCTGCGGCAGTACCAGCAGCGCTTCAAGTTCATCCTGGTCGACGAATATCAGGACACCAACGTCGCGCAATATCTGTGGCTGCGGCTGCTGTCGCAGGCGCCATCGAAGCCAACCACACCCACCGTCATTCCGGGGCGGCCCGAAGAGCCGAACCCGGAATCCAGCAGTGAGTCCGACGATCGAGATTCCGGGTCTGCGCCTTCGGCGCATCCCGGAATGACGGAGCGCGCGGCAATTGCGGCTCCTGCAGCCCCCACCAAAAACATCTGCTGCGTCGGCGACGACGACCAGTCGATCTATGGCTGGCGCGGCGCCGAGGTCGACAACATCCTGCGCTTCGAGCACGATTTCCCCGGCGCCAAGGTCATTCGCCTCGAGCGCAATTACCGCTCGACCGGCCACATCCTCGCCGCCGCCTCGCATTTGATCGCTCACAATGAAGGCCGGCTCGGCAAGACGCTGCGCACCGAGGACCAGGACGGCGAGAAGGTCACGGTCACCGGCTCGTGGGATTCGGAAGAGGAAGCCCGCGGCATCGGCGAGGAGATCGAGCAGATCCAGCGCCGCGGCGAGAAGCTGAACGAGATCGCGATCCTGGTGCGCGCCTCCTACCAGATGCGCGAGTTCGAAGACCGCTTCGTCACGCTCGGCCTGCCCTATCGCGTCATCGGCGGCCCGCGCTTCTATGAGCGCGCCGAAATCCGCGACGCGCTGGCGTATTTGCGCGTCATCAACTCCCCGGCCGACGATCTCGCCTTCGAGCGCATCGTCAACGTGCCCAAGCGGGGCCTCGGCGATGCCACCGTGCAGATGTTGCACGACCACGCCCGCAAGCGCCGCATTCCCCTGTTCGAAGCCGCCCGCGCGGTGGTCGAGACCGACGAGCTGAAGCCGAAGGCGCGCGGCTCCCTTCGCGACGTCGTCGCCCAGTTCGACCGCTGGCGCGCCCAGCGCGAGGTCACCGCCCACACCGATCTCGCCCAGATCGTGCTCGACGAGAGCGGCTATACCGAGATGTGGCAGAAGGACCGTTCGGCGGACGCCGCAGGCCGGCTGGAGAACCTCAAAGAGCTGGTGCGCTCGATGGAGGAGTTCGAGAACCTGCAAGGGTTCCTCGAACACATCTCGCTGGTGATGGACCGCGACGGTGGCGCCGAGGACGACGCGGTGTCGCTGATGACGCTGCATTCGGCCAAGGGGCTGGAATTCGACAATGTGTTCCTGCCCGGCTGGGAGGAAGGCCTGTTCCCGAGCCAGCGCACGCTGGACGAACAGGGCCGCGCCGGCCTCGAAGAGGAGCGCCGGCTCGGCCATGTCGGCCTGACCCGCGCCCGCCGCCGCGCCATGATCTATTTCGCGACCAACCGGCGTATCCACGGCACCTGGTCGACCACGATCCCATCGCGCTTCCTCGACGAATTGCCGGCGGCCAATGTCGAGATCACGGAATCCAAGGGCGGCTCGGCCTGGGGCGGCACCGGCGGCTACGGCGCCTCGCGCTTCGACGACATGGAAGCGTTCGGCTCCACCTATTCGACCCCGGGCTGGCAGCGCGCCCAGGCCAACCGCAACCGCAGCGGTGGCCGCAATGGCGGCGGCCGAAGCGGCGGCTTCGAGGAAGAGGCCGCAACGTTCTCCTCCTCATCATCGGGCCCCGATTTCGGCAGCTTCTCCTCGCGCCGTCGCGGTCCCCTAACGATCGAGGGCGAGCTGGTCGCCAAATCGACCGGCACCACCTCGGAGTTCTCGCTGTCCGACCGCGTCTTCCACCAGAAATTCGGCTACGGCCGCGTCACCAAGATCGACGGCAACAAGCTCACCATCGCCTTCGACAAGGCCGGCGAGAAGAAGGTCGTGGACAGCTTCGTGCAGCGGGCGTGAGGCCCGCGATATGGCTCAGTACGTTGCCATCATCGAGGACACCGATCCGGACGCCGTCAGCGTCTGGTTTCCCGACCTGCCCGGCTGCATTTCCGGTGGCGATGACGTCGACGAGGCCCTGGAGAATGCGCCTGAGGCGCTCGCGTTCTATGCGCAGGAGCTGACCGCGGACGGCCGTCAGCTCCCCTCGCCGCGGACGCTGGACCAGCTCAAGGCCGATCCCGAGTTTGCCGACGATGTGGGGAAACACACGGTCGTCCTGATCGACTGGCCGCCCCTTTCCGATGGCACCGAGTGAGGACTGTTCGCCGCACTGGCCGAACCTTTGACAGTTCTCGCCCGAACAGCCCTTGACCACCGCGAACTTCCCCGTATCAGATGCAACCCATGGTCCGGGGCTCCGTCACATTGATCGTGCTTGCATTGGGGATGCCGTCGCTCAGCGCGGCGGAGACCATGAGCTTTGGCGATTCGATCGGGAAGCTGGCGGCGAGCTGCGGTGCGGAAATCGTCGCCAATTGCCGCGGCGTCAACCCGGACTCGACCCGCCTGAAAGAGTGCCTGTCGCGCAACCGCGACGTGCTGTCCCCGCAGTGCCAGAGCGACTATCTCGGCGTGTTCGACGCCATCCAGAAGCGCGTCGCCGCGCGCGTCACGGTGGCGAACGCCTGCCAGCGTGAGATCGTCAAGGTCTGCGGCGGCTCGACCAAGGAGACCAGCAAGTCGGTCCCCTGCCTGGTCTCGACGCCCAAGGGCATCAGCAACAACTGCCTCAAGGCCGTCGACGACGCGGGGTATCGTTGATGCGCGCGAAGGGGCTCTCCACTGCCGGACTAGGCATCGCGCTGGGCTTCGCCCTGCTCGCGGGCGCTGCACGCGCGCAGACGGCGGCGCCGACCCGCGACGACATCGTCGGCAAGCTCAACCATTTCGAGGAAGCCGCCGAGGTCGATCTTCCCGCGTTGAAGCATCAGGTGATGGAGCGCGCCAAGACCAGGATCAAGAACGATCCGGGTCCGGTGAACCGGCCGCTGATCGCGCCTGACCTCGCCAAGCTGCCCGCCTTCAACGCGCAGATCCAGTTCGATGCCGACACGCCGATCATCCAGCCGGCCTCCTACCAGACCGTCGGCCGCATCGCGGACGCGCTGGTCCATTCCTCGCTGCTGCCCTACACGTTCCTGATCGTCGGCCATGTCGAATCCAATTCGAAGACGCGCGAGGCCAATGCGATCCTGAGCCAGCGCCGCGCGGACGCGATCCGCGACGTGCTGGTGAACACGTTCAAGATCTCGACCAAGCGGCTGCATCCGATCGGCCTCGGCGAGGAGCAGTTTCTCGACCGGGCCAGGCCGACCTCGGCCGCCAACGGCCAGTTGCAAATCCTGACCTATGCCAAGCTGCCTGAAGAGGCGCATCCGGCTGCGGCGCCTGCGCCTGCGGCGAAAAAGCCCGCCAAGAAACGCTGAGCGAACGCGGCCTCGCGGCTGACGGAACCCCTTGAAGTCCTGATCGTTTTGTAGCCTGTCCGGGGCGCACCAATGCGGTTTTGCGCGACAAAAGCGCCGGTTTGTGCACCGCCCGGTCCAGTGCTATAGCCTCAGTTCGCCCTTCCTGACCCCGTGCCGCATGAGACCGAAATGGGTGGCTATTTTCAGCGCCAACTTGCCGTTTATGTCGAGTACCATCGCGACCCCCGGAACACGGCGATGCATGTGGTCGGTATCCTTCTGTTGTTCACCGGCGCCGTGCTGCCGCTGACGCTGGTCAGGCTTCCGCTATTCGGTTTCGATGTCAGCCTGGCGGTGATCCTGGCCTTGCCGGTTCTGATCTATTGGCTGCTGCTCGACGTGGCGCTCGGGACCGGCATTCTGGCCGTCTCGATCGTGCTGTTTTCGGTTGCGGCGAGCATTGCGGCGCAAGTCAGCATCGCGACGATGTGGGCGATTTTCGCCGCGCTGGTGGCGCTCGGCCTCGCCGCGCAGGCCATCGGCCACAAGGTTTTTGAGGGCCGCGAAGCCTCGTTGTTCACTTTTCCTTCGCATCTTTTGCTTGGACCGATGTTCGTGATGGCAAAATTATTCATTGCATTGGGCTTCCGTCGCGACCTTGCCGCGATTCTGGCGCCTCTTCCGACCAATTCCCTTTCAACCCGATAGCTCTAGAAGCGAAACAGCAACCTTCTGCATGGCTCTCGTCCTGGTTACCGGTGGCAGTGGCTTCATCGGACATCATCTCGTAGAAGCGCTCCGCGCCCGTGGGCAGCGGGTGCGTGTTCTCGACGTCCGTGCGCCGGCTGCGGCGAACACGGACGTTGAACATGTCCACGGCTCGGTGCTGGATGGCGCCGCGGTCGATGCTGCGATCGCCGGAGTCGATCAGGTCTATCACCTCGCTGGCCTGCCCGGCATGTGGGTCGCCAACAAGCAAGATTTTCACGAGGTCAATTGCCGAGGCACCGAGATCGTGCTCGCGGCCGCAATGAAGCGCGGTGTGTCGCGCTTTTTGCACTGCTCGACGGAATCGATCCTGTTCCCCTATTCCGATCTCAAAGGCGTTCCCGCCGAAGAGGCGCTGCAGCCGGCCGATGCGATGCCGGGCGCCTATACGCGGTCGAAGTCGCTCGCCGAGCATCATGCCGCCAAGGCAGCGGCCAACGGCTTTCCGCTCGTGATCGGCACGCCGACCATGCCGATCGGTGCCGCCGACCACAATCTGACGCCGCCGACCGCGATGCTCTGGTACTTCCTCCAGAAGAAAGTGCAGCCGCATCTCAACTTCCTGGTCAACCTCGTCGATGTGCGCGACGTGGCTATGGGCCTGGTGCTGACCATGGAGCGCGGCCGCCTCGGCCAGCGCTACATCCTCGGCGGCGATTGCGTTCCGCTCGGCAACATCCTGCGGATGATGTCGGCGATGAGCGGCCGCAGGCAATATCCGGTCGTTGTCCCCGGCAGGATCGCCGAGCTCTCCGCGATCATGCTCGAATACATCTCCGATCATGTCACGCGCCGGCCGCCCAACGGCACCGCCGAGGGCGTGCGCATCGCGCTCGCCGCCAGCGACCTCTCGATCGGCAAGGCGCGCACCGAGCTCGGCTATTCGCCGCGCCCGATCGAGCCTGTCTTGCGCGAAACCATCACCCATCTGCTCGCCCGCAACGGTCAGCAAGCCTCCGGTGCCATCAAGCATCACGCGCTCACCTCGCGCGCGAGCTGAAGCCGCCGCCCAACGCAAAGAACCTTCATGTCCTTCGATTTCAGCAAGCTTCTCTCTGTCGCCTGGGGTGGTTGGACCACGACCTGGCCGACCGAACTCCTGGCCCTGCTCTGGCTCGCCTTTCTCACCAGCTGGGTCGGTGCATCGTTCTGGCAGGGGCGAACGAAGAAGCAGGTTATGACGCTGGAGTCGCAGCGCTATCGCCTGCCGATCCTGGTCGGCGGCATCCTGTACACGCCGTGGATTGCGGAGATCCTGGGCTCGAAGCCGCTCTGGGTGCTCGGCAACACCGGCATCACCATCGCCGCGGTCCTCTCGGCCGCCGGCATTGCCTTCGCCTGGTGGGGCCGGCTGCATCTCGGAAAATTCTGGTCCAACACCATCACCCACAAGGAAGACCACCGCGTCGTCGACACCGGGCCTTACGGCATCGTGCGCCACCCCATCTACACGGGGCTGATCTTCGGCATGCTGGTAACCGGCGTTGCGATCGGCCTCGTGACGACGATCCTCGGCGCGATCCTGATCTCGCTCGGCATGTGGCAGAAGGGGCGGATGGAAGAGGTGTTCTTGTCGAAGGAACTCGGCGAGGACGCCTACGGCGCCTATTGCCGCCGCGTGCCGATGATCATTCCGTTCCTGTCGCCGCGCTAAGGGCCCGAGCGCGAGACCTGTAGCCCGCCTGAGCAAAGCGACATGCGGGACCGGTCGCCCCGGATATCGCTTCGCTCATCCGGGCTACGAAATCTTGCCGAAGGAACCGCCCCTCGTCCGACCCGTTAGCCCCTCGACCTGCAACTAGCCGCAGAGCATCGAGCCATGTCGGATGCCTACGATTATTTTCGCGAGCACGCGATTGCTGCCGTTCGCAAGGCGCGGACGTTGCCGCCTGGACGGCCGAGGCAGAAGCAGCGCACGGTGGCGCGGGTCTATCATCTCTTGTCCAAGGAGGCCGCGCTGACGCCGAACCTCCATCATCTCGACGATTTTCGCGCGGCGCGGCGGCTGGAGCGGCAGATCCGCCGTTGATCCGGGCCAAGCCCGCCGGCGCTCGTCCCATGCAAATTCGATCGGCTGCCATTCCACGGGAATAGGCCCCGCGGGCGCGCCGCACAGGTTGACGCGGACCCCGTCAGCCAGTTGGATGCGCGCGCAAACAGGGGCTCCTCATGACCTTTTCCAGCATCTTCGCGCAGTTCGTCGCAGTCCTCGGCGGCATCGCGCTGCAATGGCGGAAGCTGACGGGCACCGAGCCCGCGCCGGCCTGGGGAGACAAGCCCACCATCCCCGAAGCAAAGCCGCAAGGCGCGATCCCGACGCTGAAGATGCCGACCGCGCGCGGCTGGAGCGAGGGACAGAAGCCGACGACCGCGCCCGGGCTCAAGGTCAATGCGTTCGCGGCCGGTCTCGATCATCCGCGCTGGATCGAGGTGCTGCCGAACGGCGACGTGCTGATCGCGGAAGCGACGCAGATCGCGGGCGCACCGAGGTCCGTGTTTCACTATGCGATGCAGGCGACGATGCGGCGCGCCGCCGCGCTCGGCGTGTCCGCCAACCGCATCACGCTGCTGCGCGACAAGGACGGCGACGGCGTCGCCGAAGTCAGCGGCGCCTTCATGGAGAACCTCAGCCAGCCGTTCGGCATGGCGCTGGTCGGCGACACCTTCTATGTCGGCAACACCGACGGCGTGATGGCGTTTCCCTATGCCGCGGGCGCCGACCGGATCACGGCACCGGGCAAGCGGCTCACGACGTTCAAGCCTAGCGGGCACTGGACGCGCAGCCTGCTCGCAAGCCCCGACGGCAAGAAGCTCTATGCCGGTGTCGGCTCGCTCAGCAACATCGCCGAGATGGGCATGGAGGTCGAAGAAGGCCGCGCGGCGGTGTACGAGCTCGACCTCGTCGCCGGCACGCATCGCATCTTCGGCGCCGGCCTGCGCAATCCGGTGGGCCTTGCCTGGGAGCCCAACACGAACGTGCTCTGGACCGTCGTCAACGAGCGCGACGGACTCGGCGACGAGACACCGCCGGATTATCTCACCTCGGTGCGCGACGGCGGCTTCTACGGCTGGCCCTATTGCTACTGGGGCAAGACGGTGGACGACCGCGTGCCGCAGGATCCGGCGATGGTCGCCAAGGCGATTCAACCGGACTACGCGCTCGGCGGCCACACCGCTTCGCTCGGCCTGTGCTGGATGCCGGCGGGCACCCTGCCCGGTTTCGGAGACGGCATGGTGATCGGCCAGCACGGCTCGTGGAATCGCAGCAAGCTGTCCGGCTATAAGCTGGTGTTCGTCCCGTTCGACAACGGCAAGCCCTCCGGCCCCGGTCGCGACATCCTGTCGGGCTTCCTGTCCCCGGACGAGAAGGAATCCTATGGCCGCCCGGTCGGCGTCGTGATCGGTCCGGACAAGAAGTCGCTGCTGATGGCCGACGACGTCGGCAACGTGATCTGGCGGGTGACGGGCGTTTAAGAGTTCACGTCCCGACGCAGAGCGTCGCGCGCTGCTTGCGCAGCAGCGCGATGACGGACAGCGCGGTGATGATCCCTGTCTTTGGATTTTCGGACGGGATGTTCTCGATTGCCATCGAGAACCGCGCCGAATCCGCCTCGATCTCGATGCGGTGAACGTTGCGTGTCACGGTCGGGTCCGCCCAGACCTGGATCTGGGTACGATCGGGCCCTATGCCCGCCAGCGACAGCGCAACGGCGACGTTGACATTCGCCGGAAAACCCTTCGCCGCTTCGCGCGCGCTGCCCTCGAACAGCTTGAGCGGCTCGCGCAGATTGTCGATGTCGATGTTGTTCGCGACGATGAACGGCGCACCCTTGAGCCCGTCGATCGGCTTACGCGTCACCATCTTCACCGAATGGATGGTACCGACCGCGGCGGCATTGACGGCATCGAGCCCGATCAGCGCGCCTGTCGGCACGATGATGCGGCCACCATTGGCGCGGGCGAGATCGACCAGATCGAAATTGTCGAGCAGACCGCCGACGCTGACCACGACCGCGGCCTTGCCGCGCTTCACCGCCGGCTCGACGATGGAGCGCAGATGATGGCTCGGCGCGCATTCGACCACCATGTCGGCGGCCTCGCCGAGCTGCTCGATCGGCAGGATTTGCGGCGGGCGACGCAGGCCGCTGAGAAAGGTCTGATGCTTGGCGGGATCACGCACGGCCACGGCCGAGAGCGACAGGCCCTCGATGCCTTGATCGAGCGCGGTTGCGATCTTGGTGCCGATCGAGCCTAACCCAGCAACGGCTACCCGCAGTTCGCTCTTTGACCTTTGATCCGTCATCGCATTCCCCTCTGTTTGGGCTAGTGTCTTAAACCGTCACGCTTCCCGCGCATAGCTGCGCAGGCGCGCCTCGAGCACCGCCAGCAAGGCATCGCGAGCCGGATCGCGCGAGCCGCGCAGCCAGGCGGCGGCGAGCGGTAGGCGGCCGACGGGGCCGCTCTGCTTCGGCCGGAGCGGTACGAAGCGTACGCCTGTCACGGCCATTCGTGTCGTCCAGCGCGGCACGATTGCGATTCCGAGCTTCGTTGCGACCAGATTGATGATGGTCTGCTTCTCGTCGGCGACCTGCACGATGCGCGGCGTCAACCCGGCCTGCTCGAACAGCTTCATCGTGAGATCGTGGCTGTGCGGCCGCGAGCGGCGGTCCGGCACCAGCATGGCCTCGTCGGCGATCTCGGCCAGCGTGATCGACGTCCTCTTGGCCAGCGCATGCCGCTGCGGGAATGCCACAATCGCGGTCTCCTGGAGCAGATCGCGGAATTCGAGCCGCTTGTCCGCACTGGCGGGCGGCCGAACAAAGGCGAGATCGAGCGCGCCGGTCAAAATCTTTGGCAGCAGCCGGACGGTCTTGTCCTCGAGAAGCTGCACCGCGATGTCAGGATGTTTTGCGCGGAAGTCGCGCAAGAGCGCCGGCAACAGCCCGGCCGCGGCACTGTCGATGGCGCCGACCCGGAGTTTTCGAGCAGCCCCCGCGCGCGAGCGATTGCGCAGATTGCTCTCGACCGCCTCGACACGGGCGAGGATGGCGCGCGCATCGCGCAATAGCGTCGCGCCGTCTTCCGTCAGCGACACCGCACGCGTCGTCCGCGCAAACAGCCGCGTGCCCAGATCCTCCTCCAGGAGCCTGATCTGGCGGCCGAGCGCGGAGGGCAGCATCTGGAGATGCTGCGCCGCGCGGCCAAAATGCAACTGCTCGGCCGCCGCCACGAAGCATCGAAGCTGATGCAATTCCATTCGTATCCTCTCGTCCCGCGCCACGATGATTATATCATTTTTTTGTATAAACCAACGTCAATTGAGTCTGACCTGCACTCCCGTCTAGACTCGCCGGCAACGCAGACGGCCCGACAGGCTGGCGCGATCTCTCACACGGAGCCTCCCCATGCGCACCCATTCGATCGCAGCCATTCCCGCCGACGGCATCGGCCCCGAGGTGATCTCAGCCGGCCTGCGCGTGCTGGAGGCGGTAGCAAAACGCAGCGGCGACCTCGCATTCACCATCAGGACGTTCGACTGGGGTTCGGACTATTACAAGAAGCACGGCGTGATGATGCCGGCCGACGGCCTCGCTGAGCTCAAGAAGTTCGACGCGATCTATTTCGGCGCGGTCGGCGCACCTGACGTGCCCGACCACATCACGCTGTGGGGTCTGCGGCTGCCGATCTGCCAGGGTTTTGACCAATACGCCAATGTGCGCCCGACCAAGATATTGCCGGGCGTGGCCTCGCCGCTGCGCAATGTCGGCGTCGGCGATCTCGACTGGGTGATCGTGCGCGAGAACTCGGAAGGCGAATATGCCGGCATGGGTGGCCGCGCCCACAAGGGCCTGCCGGAAGAGGTCGGCACCGAAGTCGCCGTGTTCACCCGCGTCGGCGTCACCCGCATCATGCGCTATGCGTTCCAGCTCGCGCAGTCGCGCCCGCGCAAACTCCTGACCGTGGTGACCAAGTCGAACGCGCAGCGCCACGGCATGGTGATGTGGGACGAGATCGCGGCCGAGGTCGCGACCGAATTCCCTGATGTCACTTGGGACAAGATGCTGGTCGACGCCATGACGGTGCGCATGACACTGCATCCGAAGAGCCTCGACACCATCGTCGCGACCAACCTCCACGCCGACATCCTGTCCGACCTCGCCGGCGCACTGGCCGGCAGCCTCGGCGTGGCGCCGACCGGCAATATCGATCCGCAGCGCCGCTTCCCCTCGATGTTCGAGCCGATCCATGGCTCGGCCTTCGACATCACCGGCAAGGGCATCGCCAATCCGGTCGCGACCTTCTGGACCGGCGCGCAGATGCTCGAGCATCTCGGCGAGAAGGATGCCGCCTCAAGGCTGATGAAGGCCGTCGAGCGCGTCTGCGCCGCCGGCGTGCTGACGCCCGATGTCGGCGGCAAGGCGACGACGAAGGAAGTGACCGATGCCGTGATCGAGGCGATCCACGGGTCGAATGTGTAGCTCTCTGCCTCTCCTCGCTTGCGCGGAGAGGCGAAGTAACTACTTCCGCCGCGCCGGAGCGGCCGGCGGCGCCGCCATCGCGGCCGCAGGCTCGGGCGGCGCTAGATGCCGCGGGACGATGATGGTCTGCCCCGGCGTGAGCTGGGCGTTCTCCGCAAGCGAATTGCTCTGCGCGAGCGTCCACAGCGGCACGCGATTGGCGGTGGCGATGCTCTCCATGGTGTCGCCGCGCCGCACCGGAACTCGCACACCGGAGTCCCACAATTCAACCAACGTATCCGCAGGCACGAGATAGCGCAGCGGCACGGCATCGGCCTGGGTCTGCGGCGGAATGCGCGGAAGCTGCGTCACCATCGCGACGATCTGGCGATGGATGTCGTCGGACTTCTCGATGTTGATGTGCGAGACGCGCGCGTTTTCCTTCAAGTCATAGCTCGCGTAATGGCCGCGAAAGCCGGGGACCGCGACGACGTCCCCGCCGCCGAGCACGCTGTCGGACAGGAAGATGTTGATGAAGCGTTCGACATTGAGCGGCACGTCGCCGGTCGCATGCGCGGGATCGATGGCGATGACGAGGCTGATCGGGATGTTCTCCTTGGCCGCCATCTCGGAGATGACGATCGAGCACAGCCCGCCCATGGAGTGGCCGATCAGCACGATGGGCGCCGGGGTTTCCTTGTAGCTGGAAATCGCGCGTTTGCCGATCAGTTGGCACAGCGTGAATTCATAGACGTCGGCGGAGAAGCCGGCCTGCGTCAGCTTCTCGCTGAGCCGGTCCATGCCGGTCGAGAAGATCGGTCCCATGGCGCCGCGGAACAGGTATATTTTCGGCGGCGGCAACGGCTCGAACGGTGGAGGCGCCGGCGCAGCCTGTACAGTCGCAGCGGGCTTCGACTTGGCGGGTGAGGCAGTGGCCAGGCCGGGGCTCAGGACGAGCAGCGCAATGGCTGCCAGCGCGACGAGTCGCCTCAGATCAATCATCAGTCCAGCAGTCCCACCACGGGAGGCAATGGCCTCCCCCGGGGCTTCATGACCGCGGATTTGGCGGATTTTGCGGCGCCAAGCTTGCTATCGACCTGGCTCAATTTCTTGCCGGAGCCGTCGCCGCCGCTGCGCGCGCGGGACGCGGTGCGCCGGGTTCGGCAACCGGCGCCGGGGCGCGCGAGCGCAAGATCGCGGCATTGATCTCGGCGATGACGCGGCGCTGGATCGCCTCGTTCTTGTCGATCGAGACGTGCCCGACGCCGGTGCCGCGCACGTCGACATTGTCGAGCTTGCCGCGCAGGCCCGCCGCAGCGCGCACCGGCTCGCCCGGACCGTCGCCGATATAGATGTTGATGTAGCGCTCGGCGCCGGTCGAGAGCTTGGTCTTGAACACGGAGTCGAGGCCGATCGCGAGCTTCACGGGCACGCCGAGCTGGTTGAGCTTGGCGATCATGTCGGGCAGCGCGGTGGCGCCAGAGGAATGGCCGACCAGGACGATGGTCTTGAGTCGGCCGGCCTTGTAGGCGGTCGCGGCTTCGTCGGCGAGCGAGGACCAGGAGACGAAGTTGGCGACGGTCACCGGGACGCCCTGCGCCTGGAGCCGGGCGCCGATCGTGTCGAGCCCGAGCGAGAAGATGTTGAGCACGCCGCGGAGCAGATAGACATGCGTGGTCGCGGCCGCGGCCTGGCTGGGCGCGGCCTTGGCGGTGGTCGGGTTGATGGCAATAGCTGACAGCAGGAGCAGGCACATCGCCCACACGCGGAGGGCGGACAACTGGCTGGCGCCGGCGGTGTGACGGCCGTTCGGTCTCATTGATCTATTCCCTGGGGACAATACGCTTTGCGATTGGCCGGAATCGTAGCCACGGCCTGCTCGCAGACGCAACAAAGAGGCACGTGAACGGTAATCTTAGCCACAACCCGTGACCATCGCGCAACACTTGCCCGAAGCCTGCCACCGAAGAGCCTGTTTTGAGACGATTTTCCTCCGGGGAATTGCGGGTCGACAACAGCATTCCTATCTCAGGAGCTCCGCTGACCGCCCTTCCGGCAGGTTCCAGCTTCCCTCCCCAGCCTTTGCCCCTCAGCCTTACGGCCATTCATGTCCTCCATCATCTCCGTCGCCAATCTGTCGAAGACCTATGGGTCCGGCTTCAAGGCGCTCAAGAACGTCAATCTCGATATCAAGCGCGGCGAAATCTTCGCACTGCTCGGCCCGAACGGCGCCGGCAAGACCACGCTGATCTCGATCATCTGCGGCATCGCCAATCCCAGCGAAGGCCGCGTCCTCGTCGGCGGCGAGGACATCCAGACCTCCTACCGCAAAGCGCGCTCGCTGATCGGCCTCGTGCCGCAGGAATTGCACACCGACGCCTTCGAAAGCGTGTGGGCGACCGTGAGCTTCTCCCGCGGCCTGTTCGGCAAGCCGAAGAATCCTGCCCACATCGAGAAGGTGCTGAAGGACCTCTCGCTGTGGGACAAGAAGGACAACAAGATCATCACGCTCTCCGGCGGCATGAAGCGCCGCGTGATGATCGCGAAAGCGCTGTCGCACGAGCCGCAGATCTTGTTTTTGGACGAGCCGACCGCCGGCGTCGACGTCGAGCTGCGCAAGGGCATGTGGGAGGTGGTACGCACACTGCAGCAGTCCGGCGTCACCATCATTCTCACCACGCACTACATCGAGGAAGCCGAGGAGATGGCCGACCGCATCGGCGTCATCAACAAGGGCGAGATCGTGCTGATCGAGGACAAGACAACCTTGATGCAGAAGCTCGGCAAGAAGCGGCTGACGCTGCATCTGCAGGGCAAGCTCGCTGCGCTGCCGGAGAGCCTCAAGGATTACGAACTCGAGCTCTGCGATGCCGGCACGACGCTGGTCTACGATTACGATACCAAGGGCGAGCGCACCGGCATCACCAGCCTGCTCGGCGATCTCCGAACCGCCGGCATCCGCTTCAACGACCTCGACACGACCCAATCGTCGCTCGAGGACATCTTCGTCGATCTCGTGAGGACGTCATGAATCACCGCGCCATCCGCGCCATCTATCTGTTCGAAATGGCGCGCACCTGGCGCACGCTGCTGCAAAGCATCGTCTCGCCCGTGGTCTCGACCTCGCTCTATTTCGTGGTGTTCGGCGCCGCGATCGGCTCGCGCATCAGCCAGGTCGAGGGCGTCAGCTACGGCACCTTCATCGTGCCGGGCCTGATCATGCTCTCGGTGCTGACCCAGAGCATCGCCAACGCTTCGTTCGGCATCTACTTTCCGAAATTCACCGGTACGATCTACGAGATCCTGTCGGCGCCGATCTCCTATTTCGAGATCGTGCTCGGCTATGTCGGCGCCGCCGCGACCAAATCGATCATCCTCGGCCTGATCATCCTCGCCACCGCCGGGCTTTTCGTTCCATTGCACATCCAACATCCGGTCTGGATGCTGACCTTCCTGGTGCTGACGGCGGTGACGTTCAGCCTGTTCGGTTTCATCATCGGCATCTGGGCCGACGGCTTCGAGAAGCTGCAAATGATCCCGATGCTGGTGGTGACGCCGCTGACCTTCCTCGGCGGCAGCTTCTATTCCATCGACATGCTGCCGCCCACCTGGCGCACGGTGGCGCTGCTCAATCCGGTCGTCTATCTGATCTCCGGCTTCCGCTGGAGCTTCTACGAGATCGCTGACGTCAGCGTGTCCGTCAGCATCGGCATGACGGTGGCGTTCCTGGTGGTCTGCCTGGTCGTGATCTGGTGGATTTTCAGGACGGGTTATCGGCTGAAGAATTGATGGGCGCGCCGTAGCTCGGATGGAGCATCAGCGAAATCCGGGCTACACGACTGCTCACCGATAGCAATGGAAGCGGTGATACCCGTCATAGTACCCGCGGCAGCGGTGGCGGTAATGACGGTGGGGAATGCCGAGCACACCCTCGACTGCGCCTACGGCGCCGCCGACACCGGCACCGACGACGCCTCCGACTGCGCCGCCCACGGGACCGGCGATCCGGTTGCCTTCATAGGAGCCTTCCTGGGCGCCGCGCACGATGCCCTGGGCGTGGCCGGCTTGCGGCAGTGACAACAGCGCGAGCACGAGGGCAGCAGCTGCGAACAGCAGGCGGCAGGGCAAACTGCCCGGCAATGGCGCGGCGGCGAGACGGGCTTTGTTCATCTTCGGTCCCAGAGGCAAGGAGCAAGGGGGATTAGCGGGGTGGATGGCGGTAAAATTAGCGGGGTGGATGGCGGTAAAAGCGGCCTGTCGAGGCAGGCCATCACTAACGCCCGGAGCAGCCAGATGGTTGCGCCTTTGTGACGAATTGTCGGCGTTGTAAACGCACCTTCGGCTCGCGAAAATGTCAGCGCCGCCGCAAGCTAGGCGGCACAAAGCGGCCTTGCTTACGCCCCGCATCACGTTAACGATGGGCCGGCAGGCCGCTGGAACGAAAGCCGGATTGCAGGCATATTGCACGCCGGGGACGGAGAGCCGCGGCGCCTAGCGTGAACAGGCCGGAGGCCAGAATTCAAATGCGTTTCCAGATGCGTTCATTCTTCATTGCTTTCACATCGCTGATGCTTCTGGGCGCGGGCACCGCGCAGGCCAAGGTCGAGATCACCGTCGACAAGGACAATCAGCAGATGACCGTCGCGATCGACGGCGTCGCGCGCTATCATTGGCCGGTGTCGACCGGCATCCCCTCGCGCGAGACGCCGAACGGCGGCTTCCGCGCCTTCCGCATGGAAGAGGATCACTACTCCAAGGAGTTCGACGACGCGCCGATGCCGCACGCGATCTTCTTCACCAAAGTAGGTCACGCCATCCACGGCACGGACTCGGTTGGCCGCCTCGGCTCGCCCGCCTCCCATGGCTGCGTGCGGCTGTCGCGCCAGAATGCCTCGACGCTCTATGCGCTGGTGCAGCAGCAAGGCGTGCTCAACACCACGGTGACGCTGACCGGCTCGGCGCAGGTGGCGCTGGCCCGCAATCCGCGTGGCCGCAACGTCAACGCGGTGGCGCGGGCTCCGCAGCAGCCCACTGAGGAGCAATACGCCACCACGGGTGCTCCCGTGAACCTGACACCGCCGCAGCAGCCTGCCCGCCGCTACATGCCGCAGGACGACAACTACATCTATCCTGCCGACGGCAGCGACACCGGTGCGCGCTATCCGGCGCCGCGCTCGGCGGGCCGCCCGCTCTATGACGCCCAAGTGTATCAGCCGCAGCCGCAGCAATATTACAATCAAGGCTACGACCAGCAGGGCTATTATCATCAGCCGCAGACCCGGCAGGTTTATCAGCCGCGCGGCTATTACTATCAGAACTGACGCGGTCATCACCGACCGCCCCGCCGACCAGCACGAGCAGCAGATGTCCCTTCGAGGCACCATGCCATCACGTGCCGCGACCGTTGTGACCTTGTTCTCGATTCTGATCGCGGGACAAGCCATGGGATTCGACCTCGAGGCGCATCGCGGCGGCCGGGCCCTGTTGCCGGAAAACAGCCTGCCGGCCTTCGCCAACGCGCTGTCGATGGGCGTGGACACGCTGGAGCTCGACGTCGGCGTCACCGCGGACGGCGAGGTCGTCATCTCGCATGAGCGCGGGCTCAATCCTGATCTCGCACGCAGCGCCGGCGGCGCTTACATCACTCCCCCAGGCGCGCCCTTGGTAAAACTGCGACTGGACGAGATCAGGACCTTTGACGTCGGCCAGATCCGGCCGGACAGCGCCTATGCCAAACAATTCCCCGACCAGCGTGCCGTGCCGGGGACGCGCATTCCGACCTTGAGCGAGCTGTTCGCGCTGGTGCGGAAGTCCGGCAACTCGCGTGTCCGCTTCAATATCGAAACCAAGATCGACCCGAACCGTCCGGACGAGACGCTCGATCCGCAAGCCTTCGTCACGAAGCTGCTGGGGCTGATCGAGACCGAAGGGTTTTCCGACAGGGTCATGATCCAGTCCTTCGACTGGAGAACCTTGCAGCTCGTCCAGCAGCAGACTCCGAAGATACCGACGGTGTACCTGACGCTCCAGCGCGGCTCAGGCCAGACTGTGGCGCCGGACAAGGCCACCAACTGGACGGCAGGCTTCAGCCCGGCCGATCACGGCGCTTCGCTGCCGCGGACGATCAAGGCGGCGGGCGGTGCGATCTGGTCGCCCTATTTCGGCGATGTGACCGCCGCGTTCATCTCGGAGGCCCACGGCCTCGGATTGCGCGTGGTGGTGTGGACCGTCAACAAGCGCGAAGATATGGCGCGGATGATCGAGCTCGGCGTCGATGGCATTATCTCGGACAGGCCGGACCTGTTGAGAGCCGTCGCGGGCGAGAAGGGAATTGCGTTGCCGGCGGGAACGCCGGTCGAGCCGTAAGACGGTCTCGTGTCCCGGACACGGTGCAGCTTGCAACGCTGCTCCGCAGAGCAGGGACCCAGACTGCCGCGGAATGGGCCCCGGCTCTGCAGCCCATCACTTCGTGCTGCGCAGCGTCCGGGGCACAAGTCTCCGCGCTTGCGCCCTACTCCCCGTCCCGCAAGCGCCGATATAGCGCGCCCAGGATGTTGGAATAGTCGTCGGTCCAGACCCGCGCCCTGTCGTCGGCTTCGGTCTGCTCCCATGATTTGGAGGCGGCGAGCCGGCCGATGTCGGCCTCCTCGCGCGCGGAGATGACGACGTCGGTCGAGAAGATGTAGTCACCATCTCGCCCGGAATCCTCGTTGAAGACCCAGCTCTTGAGATCGTTGGCATCCGCAATGCCGACCACGACGGTCTCGAGATCGAGGTGACGGTTGGAGACGTGCATCACCACTGCGCCGTGCGGCGCGAGCTTGTCCTTGTAGATACTCATCGCCTCTTCGGTGGCGAGATGAATCGGGATCGCATCCGACGAATAGGCATCGACGATGATGAGGTCGTAGGCACCGTCGGGCTCCTTGGCGAAGGTGAGGCGCGCATCGCCGATCACCGGTCTCATGTCCGGCATGCAGCTCGAGATATAGCGGAAATTTTTGGGATCGCGCGCGGCATCGACCATCGACTGGTCGATCTCGAAAAATTTCCAGTCCTCGCCAGGCGCGGCAGCACAGGCGAGCGTGCCCGATCCGACACCGATCGCGGCGACCTTGAGGGCTGCGCCCTTGCGCTCGCGGATCGCGCTGACGGCCTGACCGATGCCGCCATCCTTGTGATAATAGGTTATCGGCTCGGGCCGGCCGGCGACCGGCGTGCCATCATTGTTGCGGAAGCGCTCGGCGCCGTGGATGGTGGTGCCGTGCATCAGCACATGGAAATAGCCGCCCGGCGTCACCACGATCTTGTGCACGCCGAAGAAGCTGCGCACCGTCGTGACGCGGCCCTCGTCCGCCGGATAGACCCGGATCAACGCCAGCGCGAGCGCGACGGTCGCAAAAATCTTCCAGCGCCCGGCATTGAGCGCCAGTGCGAGCAGCGCTGCGAGCACGCCGACACTGCCGGCGACCCAGACGCGGTGATCTTCGAACCAGGTCGAGAGGCTGCCCGTGGTGGTGGACGGCACAATGAGCGCCATTGCGAGCGCGGCGAGTGCGAGCCAATACCATTTGACGATGCCCGCCAGCCGCTCGTTTGCAACCGGCCGGCACAATGCCGCGAGCGCAATCAGGATCGGATATTCGGCGATCCACGAGAAGGTGAACGGCGCGAGGAGCCCCGCGAACAGGCCGCCGACCATGCCGCCGAACGACAGCGCGACATAGAAGCCGGTGAGATATTTGGCGGCCGGCCGGGTCCGCGCCAACTCGCCATGGCAGGCCATGGCGATGACGAAGAAGCAGAGCTGGTGACCGCCGAGCGTCAGCAGCAGGTTCTGCTCGCCGCCGAACGCCAGCAGGACGACGACGCCCGCGATCGCGACCGGCTGCAGCATCAGCATCCATTTGTGCGGCAACAGCGGCCGCGACTGGAACACCACCACCCAGGTGAGCAGATACAGCGACAGCGGCAGCACCCAGAGCAGCGGCGCCGCTGCGACGTCGGTGGAGATGTGCGCGGTCACCGCGATGAGCAGGCCCGACGGCACTGCGGCGAGGAAGATCCAGCGCAGCCGCGTGACGAAGCCCGGCGCTGGTGCATGCGCATCCTCGGCGCGCGCATCGACCTCGGCCAGCTTCGGCGAGCGCAACAACAGCGCACCGCAGGCGCCGATCAGCAGGATCAGCAGGCCGTAGCCGGCGGTCCAGAACCGGTTCTGCGTGTGCAGCGTGAACATCGGCTCCAGCAGGAACGGGTAAGACAGCAGCGCGAGGAAGCTGCCGATGTTGGAGGAGGCGTAGAGGAAGTAGGGATCGTGTCCGGCGGGATGGCCGGTGCGGACGAACCAGGCCTGCAGCAGCGGATTGTTGGCGGCGAGCGCAAAGAACGGCAGGCCGATCGAGACCACGAACAGGCCGAGCAGCCAGAACGCATAGCCGGAAGCTGGCGGCTCGCCATAGGCGGAGGCGATTCCGAGCGGCAGCGTGGCGAAGGCTGCGATCAGCAGCACCAGATGCACCGCGACCGGAACGATGCGACGCTTCGCCTGCATCAGCAGATGCGCATAGGCATAGCCCGCCAGCAGCAGCGACTGGAAGAACACCATCGCCACCGACCACACCGCCGGCGAGCCGCCGAGCCGCGGCAGCACCATCTTCGTGAACAGCGGCTGCACCGAGAACAACAGCAGCGCGCTGACGAAGATAGCCGCGGTGTAGACCGTCAGCAGCAGCCGGTTGCGCGACGAAGATGGCTGCTCCGTGGCGGCGGGTTGCACGATCGAATCCATGAGCGCTCCGGCAAACATTCCCCGGCGGGCGCCGGACGCGCGCAATGGAGCATAAGGCGCCTGAACGGGCAATAAAGGGTCTCGTGATGCTGCCGCGAGAAATGCCTGATATACAGATGTCGTTCCGCGGCGATGCGAAGCATCGAACCCGGAACCTCTGGATTCTCCGGTGCGGCCCCGCACCGTAGTCGCGCTCCGCACGCCCGGAATGACGGTGGATTGGACTTGAACTGATCATGAGCGAAACCGACGTCGTCATCATCGGCGCTGGCCATAACGGCCTCACCTGCGCGGCCTATCTCGCGATGGCCGGCCTGCGCGTGCATGTGGTCGAGCGCCGCAAGGTGGTCGGCGGTGCCGCGGTCACGGAGGAGTTTCACCCAGGATTCCGCAATTCGGTCGCGGCCTACACCGTGAGCCTGCTCAATCCGCAGGTGATCCGTGACCTCAAGCTCACCGAACTGGGCCTGCGGATCGTCGAACGGCGCGCCCAGAATTTTCTGCCCGCGCCAGACGCCAGCTATCTCCTCACCGGCGAGGGACGGACGAAGGCATCAGTCGCGCGGCTGAGTGCACATGACGCGGCCGCGCTCGACGGATTTTCACGCGAGCTGGAAGACATCGCCGACGTGCTCAGGCAGTTCGTGCTGCGCGCGCCGCCGAACCTCGTCGATGGCTTTGGCACGGCGGCCGTCCGCGAAGGCCTCAACGCCTGGAGGACCGCCAACATCCTGCGCGGCCTCACCATGGAACAGAGCCGCAGCCTGCTCGATCTCTTCACCCGCTCGGCCGGCGAGATGCTGGATGAGCGCTTCGAGCATGATCTGGTCAAGGCGCTGTTCGGCTTCGACGCCATCGTCGGCAACTATGCCAGCCCCTACGCCGGCGGCTCGGCCTATGTGATGCTGCATCACGCCTTCGGCGAGGTGAACGGCAAGAAGGGTGTCTGGGGCCATGCCATTGGCGGCATGGGCGCGATCACGCAGGCGATGGCGCGCGCGGCACGCGACCGCGGCGTCGTGATCGACACCGACGCGGGCGTGCGCGAGATCATCGTCGAACGCGATCGCGCCGTCGGAATCGTGCTGGAGAACGGCTCAACCATCCGCGCCAAATATGTCGCGGCCAATGCCAATCCAAAGCTGCTCTACACGAGGCTGGTCGCCGCCGATGCCCTGCCTGCGGACTTCCTCGCGCGCATCCGGCACTGGAAGAACGGCTCCGGCACCTTCCGCATGAACGTGGCATTGGACCGCCTGCCCTCCTTCACGGCGCTGCCGGGCGAAGGCGATCATCTCACCTCCGGCATCATCCTGGCGCCGAGCCTTCCTTACATGGACCGCGCCTATCTCGATGCGCGGGCGCTGGGCTGGAGCCGTTCGCCCGTCGTCGAGATGCTGATCCCCTCGACGCTCGACGATACGCTGGCGCCCGCTGGAAAGCATGTCGCGAGCCTGTTCTGCCAGCATGTCGCGCCAGACCTTCCCGACGGAAAGTCGTGGGACGACCATCGCGACGAGGTCGCCGACCTCATGATCGCGACGGTGGATCAATACGCGCCGGGTTTTGCGGCGAGCGTGCTGGGCCGCCAGATCCTGTCCCCGCTCGATCTCGAACGGCAGTTCGGCCTGCTCGGCGGCGACATCTTCCACGGTGCGCTGACCTTGAACCAGCTGTTCTCGGCGCGGCCGATGCTGGGCCATGCCGATTATCGCGGGCCGTTGAGGGGCCTCTACCATTGCGGCTCGGGCGCCCATCCCGGCGGTGGCGTTACCGGCGCGCCCGGCCATAACGCCGCGCAGGTGATCTTGCGGGATCACCGGTCCCTGTTCGGAAACCGTGGATAGGCCTTTGAATCTCTTGTGGACGGGCTGTTGAATGGCCTGTGGACAGGCCGAGGATGCTTTGGACCAGAACCTCGATAGAGTCCCGGGGAAAACCGGTGGATAATGGCCGGGACAATTGCGGGAAAACCGGGTGGATAGCGACCGGGCAAGCAGCGGACAATTTGTGAATATCGAAAGTGCTCGCCGAAAACGACCTCGCCCGCGAGGGGGAAACCCCCTGCGGGCGGTGATCAGGAATAGCCTCAGAAGAAAAACAGCCCCCCGCTGGGAAATGGAGGCGGAAATTACTTCAAGGAGGTGCTAATCGAAGTGAACTTCTCGTTCAGGGTGACGCCCAGGCTGTTCACCACGGTGATAATCGCCAGAGCGATACCCGCTGCAATCAGACCGTACTCGATCGCGGTTGCACCGGACTCATCCGACCAGAACTTCTGAAAGATGCTTTTCAAGACTTCGCCTCCGTTTCAATTTCAAGATGTGTTGGATTAATTCAACACCCGGAAATCTACGGGGCACAACCTACGCCTCAGTTAACTGGGCAACCGCAAGTTATGCGATAAATCGGGAACAAAAGTTCCAAAAATTGAACCCAACGGACCCATGAATGCAGCCTTCTCCGACCCATCGCGCCAGCTTTTCGACCGGCAGTGAGGCCGAGGCCAAGCGCGTCGTCGACGTGCTCACCGAGGTGTTTTTCGAGGGCGATGCGGCGGTCGCCGCCTTCGAGCGGCCGGACGGACAATGGGACGTCACACT
The DNA here is from genome assembly GCF_023074075.1 of Bradyrhizobium sp. 138. Classification (GTDB taxonomy): domain Bacteria; phylum Pseudomonadota; class Alphaproteobacteria; order Rhizobiales; family Xanthobacteraceae; genus Bradyrhizobium. Next base: position 147,868 of record NZ_JADPKT010000081.1, read on the forward strand.
GCATTTCGCCGAGGCGCCGGACCAGGCGCTTCTGCGCGAACTCGTTGTAACTTCGGCAGGAAATGAGATTGCCGAGACCCTCATCTTCGACACGATGGAGGCCAAGGACTGGGTCAAGGCCAGCCTGGAAGACCTCGTCCCGGTGCCGGCCGGTCGTTTCGTCGTGCACGGCAGCCACGACCGCGACCGGGTGGCGGCGAACAAGCTCAGGATTGAGATCGAGGCGGCGCTCGCCTTCGGCACCGGTCACCACGGCACCACCCGCGGCTGTTTACTGCTGCTTGACCATGTCCTGAAGAGCTCCCGTCCCCGGAACCTGCTCGACCTCGGCACCGGGACAGGCGTGCTGGCGATCGCCGCGGCGAAAGCGTTGCACCGTCACGTGCTCGCCTCCGACATCGACCCGCCGTCGGTACGGGTGGCGGCCGAGAATGCCTCGCTGAATGAAGTTGGCAACCAAGTGCGGGTGATCCGCGCCACCGGCTTCGCCGCACCGGATTTTGGAAAGGCCGGTCCATTCGACCTGGTGCTGGCCAACATCCTGGCCAACCCCTTGCGGCAATTGGCGGGCTCGATGGCGCGGCATCTCGCCCCCGGTGGCCGAGTCATCCTCTCCGGCCTGCTGACGCACCAGGCCTCCGCCGTGATCGCCGCCTACCGCGCGCGCGGCCTCGTGCCAGTGAAGCATCTGCGGATCGAGGGATGGAGCAGTCTGTTGCTGCGGAAGGTCGCCTAAGCGAGGCCGTAGGGTGGGCAAAGCGGCTTGTCCGCCATAGCTCGCAGAGCGAAGGCGGAAGCGAGCCCACGCACTTTTTGCGACCGAGAGAGATGGTGGGCACGGCGCTTCGCGCCTTTGCCCACCTTACGGCATCATCGATGCCGCTACTCCGCCGGCTTCTCGTCGCGGCGCGCCGCGCGCTCGACTTGCAAGGTGCGCCTTGCACGTCGCTCGGCGATGCGGTCGATCATCTGGCTGATGACGCTGCGTGGCTTCTGCGGTACCGACGCAGTCGGGCTACGGCGCGCCGGCGGCGAGATCTTTTCAAACGTGAACGCTGGCATCGTGTGTCCCCTCGTCGTTGAGATGAACCACCTGCTCGAATTTCCCTGTTATCCGGACAAAGCGCGACTGCCGCATCCTTACTCCACTCGACTCGAGTGGAACCATTTCAAGCACGGTCCATGCCAGATGCGACGCAAATGCGCCCAGATTGCGGACTCGTCCCCATGATCCTAAAGTGATCCACCATGTTCGAAGCACACTATCAGACATTCGAGGAGCCGGAGGCGGGCGTCGCATTGACCGCACGGCTCGCCGCACTTCGCGAAGAACTCGCCCGCCGCAAGCTGACCGGCTTCGTCATTCCACGCGCCGATCAGCAGCAGAATGAGTATGTGCCGCCGTCGGAAGAGCGACTGGCCTGGCTGACCGGTTTCACGGGCTCGGCAGGATTCGCGGTGGTTCTGACCCAGGAGGCCGCGGTATTCGTCGACGGCCGCTACACGCTTCAGGCCGCCAAGCAGGTCGATGCGAAGGCCTGGGCGGTGGAATCGCTGATCGATCCGCCGCCGGAGAGCTGGGTGTCGGCGCATCTGAAAGCCGGCGACCGCCTTGGATTTGATCCGTGGTTGCACACTTTTGCGGCAGCCGAACGGCTGTCCGTCGCGTGCGCCAAGGCCGGTGCCGAGCTGGTTGCCGTCGACAGCAATCCGGTCGACGCGATCTGGCAGGACCGCCCGCAGCCGCCGCTCGCCCCCGTCATCGTGCACGGATTGCAAAATGCCGGCGTCACTGAAGCCGAGAAGCTGACGCAGATCAGAAGCGAGATCGGCAAGCTCGGCGTCGATGCGCTGGTTTTGTCCGACAGCCACGCGGTCGCCTGGACCTTCAACATCCGCGGCGCCGACGTCGCCCATACCCCGCTGCCGCTGTCCTACGCGCTGGTGCCGAAGGACGGGCGTCCCACCATCTTCATCGACCATCGCAAGCTCTCCAACCTCACGCGCGACCATCTCGAGCAGTCCGCCGACGTGCGCGAGCCGGACGCGATGGCGCCGACGCTGATGGCGCTGGCCAAGAGCGGCGCGGCGATCGCGCTCGACAACGCCACCGCGGCCGACGCACTCAGCCGGCTGATCGCGGGCGCCGGCGGCAAGCCGGTGCGCGGCAGCGATCCGATTGCACTGCTCAAAGCTGTCAAGAACGCAACCGAGATCAAGGGCACCAAGACGGCCCATGTGCGTGACGCCGTGGCACTGGCGCGCTTCCTCGCATGGATCGACCGGGAAGCGCCAAGCGGCAAGCTCACCGAGATCGACGCGGTCGAGACGCTGGAGACGTTTCGCCGCGACACCGGCGCGCTGAAGGACGTCTCGTTCCCAACCATCTCCGGCACCGGCCCGAACGGCGCCATCGTGCACTACCGCGTCACCCGCAAGAGCAACCGGCGGATCGCGCCCGGCGATCTCCTGCTGATCGATTCCGGCGCGCAATATGAAGACGGCACCACTGACGTTACGCGCACCATGGCCGTGGGCGAGCCGACGGACGAGATGCGCGACCGCTTCACCCGCGTGCTGCGCGGCCATATCGCGATTGCGCGCGCGATCTTTCCAGACGGCACCACGGGCGCGCAGCTCGACACGCTGGCGCGGCAATATCTCTGGGCCGCCGGCGTCGATTTCGAGCACGGCACCGGTCACGGCGTCGGCAGCTATCTCTCGGTGCACGAAGGGCCGGCGCGGATCTCCAAGCTCGGGACCACGCCGCTGAAGCGCGGCATGATCCTCTCCAACGAGCCCGGCTACTACAAGACCGACGGCTTCGGCATCCGCATCGAGAATCTCGAGCTGGTCGTCGCCGCCGACATCAAGGGCGCCGAGAAGCCGATGAACGCGTTCGAGACGCTGACCTTGGCACCGATCGACCGCCGGCTGATCGATGTCGCGATGCTGAGCCGCGATGAACTCGCCTGGCTGAACGCGTACCATGCGCGCGTCCGCGCCGAGGTCGGGCCGGCGCTCGATGAGGCGACCAAGGCGTGGCTCGATCAGGCGACGGCGGAGCTGACGTAGCGCGGTGCATGGCTGCATCGTGTTGCGTGCAACCTCACCCAACACTCCGCTCCGTAGGGTGGGCAAAGCATCCGCCGCAGCTCGAAGAGCGCAGGCGGAGGCGTGCCCACGATCTATTGCGACGCTGCGGCAGCAACGGTGGGCGCGCCGCGCAACGGGCGCGTCTTTGCCCATCTACAGACTGTTTCCTCACCACCACTGTCATGTCCGCGCAAGCAGACCCTCTCTCATAACCATCCCGGAATCCGTATAGCCGCATTCCGAAACGTCGATATCCGTCTTGCGCGAGCGCGCTACAGTCGAATCGAACTCGGAAAGACGGACATTTATGCATGGCATGATCAGCAAGCCGCCGAAAGCGGCAACCAACCTTGCGACCTCGCGCGGGGTTTTGCTGCTGCTGGTCGTGATGACCGGCGTTGCGCCGATCTCGCTCTACATCCTGGTTCCGGCGCTGCCCGTGCTGGCGACGACGTTCGGGCGCGACATCTCGATCGCGCAGATGACGGTGTCGCTCTACATGGTCGGCATCGCGCTGTCGCAGCTCATCATGGGGCCGTTGTCGGACAAGTTCGGCCGGCGCCCGGTGCTGCTTGGAGGCCTTGCGCTGATGGTCGCGGCGAGCATCGCCTGCATCTTCGCCGAGACCTTGCCGCAATTGATTGCCGCGCGCTTCTTCCAGGCGCTCGGCGGCGCCTCCGGCATGGTGATCAGCCGCGCCATCATCCGCGACATCTATGAGCGCGATCGCGTCGCGTCGATGATCAGTCTCGTGGTCGCTGCGCTGATGATCGGCCAGATGGTTTCGCCGCTCACCGGCGGCCTGATCGAGACCGCGTTCGGCTGGCGCGCGATCTTCTACGCCATCACGCTCGCCGCGATTATTGTCGCCGTCGGCATTGCGCTGGCGCTGCCCGAAACGCGCCGCAGCCGCGCCGCCGGCAGCGGCTTCCGTGGCGACATCGGCATCCTGATCCGTAACCGCGCCTTCGTCGGCTATGTGATGTGCCAGGTGCTGGCCTCGCAGATCATCTTCACGTTCGCCGGCGGCGGCCCCTACATCGTCGTGACGCAGATGGGCCGGACCAGCGCCGAATACGGCGCCTGGTTTGCGACCTCGGGCTTTGCGTTTCTGATCGGCAATCTGCTCTGCGTGCGCTTTGCGCCGCGGCACTCCCTGGCAAAGCTGATCTGGTTCGGGCTCGCGCTCCAGCTTGCCGGCAGCCTGTTGAACCTGCTGTGGAGTTTTACCGGCTGGAACGAAACGCCCGCCTGGCTTTTCGGTACGCAGATGATCGTGATGGTCGGCAATGCCTTCGTGATGGCGAATTCCGCGGCCGGCGCGATCAGCATCCGCCCCGAAGCCGCCGGCACCGCATCGGGCGCCATGGGCTTTCTGCAACAGGGGATCGGCGCGCTGATGTCGCAATTCGGCGCCTATCTCGGCGGCCACTCCGCAACGACGCTGCCGCTGACCTCGGCCGTCGTCGCCATCTCGCTGCTCTGCGCCTGCATGATGTTCTTCGTCGTCCCCCGCCGCGAAGTCGTGGTCAGCGAGAAGCTGATCGAGCAGGCGGAAGAGGAAGAGACCGGGATGATGTGAGGGAGCACGCCGCCTCCCCCGTCATGCGAGCGTAGCGAAGCAATCCAGACTGTCACCGCGGACAAAGTCTGATCTTCCCCCAAAAAAGTGGACATGGATCAAGCCGATTTTAGCTCCATCTCGACCGGGCTGATATAGCCGATGGCCGAGTGTCTGCGGGTTTGATTG
>NZ_JADPKT010000002.1 GCF_023074075.1 Bradyrhizobium sp. 138
AGCCAGATAGACTGTGGCATACTCTGCAGCGGCGGGTGCGTCAGTGCGATCGAGCTTGATCATCTTGGTCCTCCGAGGCTGGGTGGTTGGCAATCCAATTCTAACCTCTTGACCACCCGCCGCCCCATAGGATCTGAGGCGCGAGCCATGCGGCACGGAGCGGCGTATGGGGAGCCTCGAAGGATGCACGGCCCCACTGCTAGCCACCAGCCGGACCGTCGCCCTTCGAGGGCCGCTGAAGAAGCGGCCACCTCAGGGTGACGGTGATAGATTGGTGTTCGCAGCAGCATATGCTCCATTTTCGGGCGATAGACCTGCGCGCCTCCCCGACCTCTTCTTGACATTTTGACAAACCCTTCAGGGTCTTCTCACCGCCTCTTTTTTGGGGCTAATAGGCCCCCGAAGGTCGCCCCAAGGGGCGCATTTTGCTGCTGTCGGGTCAAAAGCAGCCAAAAACAGCCATTTCCAACGAGAAAGCCCATCATGAAACGCGTCGACGTCCACGGATTGAAGATCGCTCCCGTCCTGTTCGATTTCATCGCCAAGGAAGCGGCCCCGAAAACGGGGATCGCGCCGGATGCGTTCTGGGCCGGGCTTGCCGCCATCATCAAGGAGCTGGGCCCGAAGAACCGGTCGTTGCTCGCATTCCGCGACACGCTGCAGGCCAAGATCGACGACTGGCACCGCGCCAACAAGGGCAAGGCGTTCGACCTCAATGCCTATACCGCCTTCCTCAAGGAGATCGGCTATCTCGTCCCGGAGCCGGCGACGCAGAAGGTCGAGACCGCCAATGTCGACGACGAAATCGGTAAGATCTGCGGCCCGCAGCTCGTCGTGCCGCTCACCAATGCGCGCTATGCGCTGAACGCGGCGAATGCGCGCTGGGGCTCGCTCTATGACGCCTTCTACGGCACCGACGCGATTGCGCACGATCCGTCCGAGAGCGGCAAGGGCTACAACAAGGCGCGCGGCGACAAGGTGATCGCCAAGGCCAAGGCGTTCCTCGATACCGCCGTGCCGCTGGCAACCGGCAGCCACACCGACGTCACCGCCTACAGCGTCGTCGCGGGCCAGCTCGCGGTGAAGCTGAAGAGCGGCAACGCCACTGCACTGAAGAACGCCGCGCAGTTCGCGGGCTTCCAGGGCGATGCGGCCGCACCGAATGCGGTGCTGCTCGCCAATAACGGCCTGCATGTCGAGGTGAAGATCGACCGCAGCAGCGCGATCGGCAAGGACGATCCCGCCGGCGTCGCCGATATGATCATGGAGTCCGCGGTCTCCACCATTCTCGACATGGAGGACTCGGTCGCCGCGGTCGATGCCGAAGACAAGGTGCTGGTCTACCGCAACACGCTCGGCCTGATGAACGGCACGCTGTCGGCCGATTTCGAGAAGGGCGGCAAGACGCTGACGCGTGCGCTCAACGCCGACCGCAGCTACAAGACGCCAGACGGCAAAGGCGAGGTGACGCTGCACGGCCGCAGCCTGCTCCTGATGCGCAATTGCGGTCACCACATGTTCACCGACGCCGTGCTCGACGAGAAGGGCGAAGAGGTCCCCGAGGGCCTGCTCGACGCCGCCGTCTCCGGCCTGCTCGCCATTCACGACCTCAAGGGCAATTCCAAGGTCAAGAACAGCCGCACTGGATCGGCCTATATCGTCAAGCCGAAGATGCACGGCCCCGACGAGGTGTCGCTGACCTGCGAGATTTTTGATCGCGTCGAGAAGATGCTGGGCCTGCCCGAGAACACGCTCAAGGTCGGCATCATGGACGAGGAGCGACGCACCACCGTCAACCTCAAGGCCTGCATCCAGCGCGCTTCCAAGCGCATCATGTTCATCAACACCGGCTTCCTCGATCGCACCGGCGACGAGATCCACACCTCGATGGAAGCGGGCCCGATGATCCGCAAGAACGAGATGAAGGCGCAGGCCTGGATCAAGTCCTATGAGGACTGGAACGTCGACATGGGCCTGACCTGCGGCCTGCCCGGCCATGCCCAGGTCGGCAAGGGCATGTGGGCGGCGCCCGACAAGATGGCGGACATGCTTGCGCAGAAGCTCGGCCATCCGCAGGCCGGCGCCACCACCGCCTGGGTGCCCTCGCCGACCGCCGCAACGCTGCACGCGCTGCACTACCACCAGATCAACGTGATCGCGCGTCAAGAGGAGCTGACCAAGGGCGGCCCGCGCGCCAAGCTCTCGGACATCCTCACCATTCCGGTGTCGAAGTCGAACTGGGCGCCCGATGACGTCAAGCAGGAGATCGACAACAACTGCCAGGGCATTTTGGGCTATGTCGTGCGCTGGATCGACCAGGGCGTCGGCTGCTCCAAGGTGCCCGACATCCACGATGTCGGCCTGATGGAAGACCGCGCGACATTGCGCATCTCCAGCCAGCATCTCGCCAACTGGCTGCACCAGGGCGTGATCACCGAGGCGCAGGTGATGGAATCGCTGAAGCGCATGGCGATCGTGGTCGACAAGCAGAATGCCGGCGATGCGATCTACAAGCCGATGGCGCCCGCCTTCGACGGCGTCGCCTTCAAAGCCGCTTGCGATCTCATCTTTAGGGGGCGCGAGCAGCCGAACGGCTACACCGAATACATCCTCACCGCGCGCCGCCGCGAGGCGAAGGCGGCTGGCTGACAGGTGGCCAATTAGATGAACTTCAAAAGCCCCGGCTCACGCCCGGGGCTTTTTTGTTGGGCGAAACGTCGCGGCGTGCGGCGGAACAGGCTGCGCGGCGCTCGCGTTGTCCCGCCATCAACCAACGGGAGATGGTCATGGACTGGAATCGGATCGAAGGAAACTGGAAGCAGTTCAGGGGATCGGCCAAGGAGAAATGGGGCAAGCTCACTGACGACGACCTCAAGCTGATCGAGGGACGCCGCGAGCAGCTCGAGGGCCGGCTCCAGGAACGCTACGGCAAGGCCAAGGACCAGGTTCGCCAGGACGTCGACGACTGGCTCAAATCGCTGCACTAGCGCAGCACGAACGAAGCCCCGGCTCAGGCCGGGGCTTTTGTAGGTGGCTCGTAGCCCGCTAGAACACCGTCAGGTATTTCAGCAGCGACACCACGCCGATGATGATGACGATCACGCGCGCGATCTGCTTGGCGCGGCCATCCATCGGTAGCATGTTGATGAGATAAAGCACGAGAATGACGACGAGAAAGGTGACGAGTACGCCGACCAGCATTGCTGAGCCCCCTTCAGGCAAATTCCGATGAGATCCTAACGCCGGTCGCCCGCCCTGGTTCCATCACGGCAACCCATTGAAAAGACTTCGTTTTATGCGGAGACAGAGGCGATCGGCGGCATCATCGGCGAGGTCAACGAAGTTGCCACCGCGATTGCCGCCGCCGTGCAGGAACAGGGCGCTGCGACCCAGGAGATCACCCGCAGCACGCAATATGCAGCGCAAGGCACCAAGAACGTCTCGGACAACATCACCGGCGTGAAGGCCGACGCCGACACCGCCGCCGGTGCCGCGGAGAACGTCAAACAGGCCTCCGAGACGCTGGAGACCCAGAGCCGCCAGCTCGGCCATCAGGTCAGCGACTTCCTGGGCAAGATCCGCGCGGCGTGGGGCCGGCCAGGCGCTGCGCGCTCACTGTCGTCCCTACGTTCGCAGGGTTGCCCCTACTCCTTCGCCACCACCGGCACTTGGCGGAACTTGGCGCGCACCGAGTCCGGTAGCGGCGAAAAGTTCATCGCGACGCCGCGGCGATCGTTGGCATTGCGGCTGGCGACCACGAGGCCGTCGGCGCCGGCGACGATGTCACCCTTGCGCAAGGTGGGATCGTCCTCGACCTTGACCTGCGCGAGCCCGGCCGGATCCTTGCCGTTGCAGGTGCAGCCCGCGACGATCTCGTTGCGATAACGGAAGGCATTCGGCAGCTCGGAATAGGACTTTCCATTCTCTGTCGTGGCGTCGTCGATATTGCTGCCATAGACCAGCGACGTCTCGGAAGCCGGACAGAAGCTCTTGCAGGATTGCGCCTTGCTCTCGGCATCACTGCCTTGCGCCGGGAAGTAGCGGCCATCGCAGCCGCGCACGCAATAGGCCGTGCCCCCGCCATAGGCGGCCCGCTGGCGCGGCACGTCGTAACGCAACATGTCGTCATTGGGAAACGGCGCCCGGATTTGCGGAGGTCGCGCCCCAAACGCGCCGAACAGCGCCGAGAAGAAATCCTCCGCATGCGCCGACGTCGTCAGCGCAAGACCGAAGGAAGCAACAGCGAGCATTGCCGCCACGCCAACGGCCAGTTTGTGGATCGAGCGCTTATTCATGTGACCTCACTGAACGCCTAGTTCACCGACGACGCCGAAATGTTCAGCGCCTGCCGCCCCGAAGGCATTGCCGTCACGGCCGGGCGCTTGCGCACGGGGTCGCCGCCCCTAGCCATCAGCGGCGCGTTCTTTGGCAGCACCACGACCTTGGCACCGACATTGACGCGGCCAAACAGGTCAATGACGTCCTCATTGGTCATGCGGATGCAGCCGGAGGAGACGAACTTGCCGATCGTGGAGGGATCGTTGGTGCCGTGGATGCGGTATGCGCTTGAGCCGAGATACATCGCACGCGCGCCGAGCGGGTTGCCGGGGCCGCCGGCGACGAAGCGCGGCAGATAGGGCTGACGGGCGATCATCTCGGCCGGCGGATGCCAGTCCGGCCACTCCGCCTTGCGGCTGACGCTCTGCATGCCGGACCAGGTGAAGCCTTCGCGGCCGACGCCGACGCCATAGCGGATCGCACGGCCGTTGCCGAGCACGTAGTAGAGATAGGTGTTGTTGGTATCGATCACGATGGTGCCGGCCGGCTCGCCGCGGTCGAAGCCGACGATCTGCTTGCGCAGGCGATCGGGCAACTGGGCATCTTCATCATCCGCCTGCGGCGCCTCGTTCATGGTGCCCCGCGGGTCATCCTGATACTGCGGGTACGCCTGTGGCTGCATCGGCGCATAACCCAGGGTTTGCCCGCTCGCGCTGCCGAAGGGCACCGTGGCCATAGCGGTTGCGAAGGCAAATGCGATGACGGCGCGCGGCGAAAAGCTGCGACGGACTGCAGAGTACTTTGTCATGTGCTGCCCCGTTGGATGCGTGCATCAGGGTGATGCGCTTGCCAATGAACGCCGCAGGCACGATTCAAGTTCCGGTGCGGTGCGCAGCAGCCTTGTCACAGTCAAGCGAGCACGCGTTCACGAAGCCGCGATGGAACCGCAGCCAGGCTCGCGCATTATCAGTCGTCAATGGCGCGCGGATCGAGGATTCCGTGCGGGAGAGAGATTGTGCGCGTCCTTCCCGGCGAACGTCTGATCCCCGACAACAGCGAAGGTGAGCCGCTTCCCGACAGCCATAGTGAGTTACCGCCGGTCATCCGCCGTACCGAGTTTGTCGCCTTCGCGCTCGCAGGCTTGCTCCTGATTGCAGTTGTCGCCGTGCTCTATGTCGGGAGAGCGTTCTTCCTGCCCGTGGTGATGGCCTTCGTCATCGGCACGATGCTGTCGCCGGCGGCGGGCTTCCTCGAACGATGCAAGGTCCCGCGTGCGCTCGCCGCCGTCCTGATCGTCGTCGTGGGGACAGCCGTGGTCGCCTTCGTCGTGGCGCTCATCGCCTCGCCCGCCATAGAATGGAGCACGCGCCTGCCGGAGCTCGGCGCGCAGCTGAAAGTCAAGCTGCACGTGTTCGATCGGCCGCTGGCGCTGTGGCGTGAGCTGCAAGGCATGGTCGGCGGCTCGGAGGAATTCCCGAGCTTCCAGCTCCCCAAGATCGAATGGGTGCAGCCGACGCTGGAGTTCCTGTCGCCGACCTTTACTGAATTCGTGCTGTTCTTCGTCACCCTCATTCTGTTCATCGCAAGCTGGCGCGACCTGCGGCGGGCGGTGATCATGACTTTCAGCGATCATGACGCGCGGCTGCGTACGCTCCGGATCCTCAACGAGATCGAGGTCCATCTCGGCAGCTATCTCCTGACCGTTACCCTCATCAATGTCGGCGTCGGCGTCGCTACCGGCTTCATCTGCGCCCTCACCGGCATGCCCAATCCGGCCGGGCTCGGCGCGCTGGCGGCAACGCTCAATTATATCCCGATCATTGGGCCGGTCGCGATGTTCGTGGTGCTGGTCGTGGTGGGGCTGGTCGCCTTCCCGACCATCAGCGGCGGCCTCATGGCCGCGCTCGCCTTCGGCGGCCTGACCTTCCTGGAAGGACATTTCATCACCCCGACCATCATCGGCCGGCGGCTGGCGCTGAACGCACTTGCGGTGCTGCTTGCGCTGGCATTCTGGACCTGGATGTGGGGCCCGATGGGCGCCTTCTTGTCGTCGCCACTGCTGATCGTGGCCCTGATCCTCAAGGAGCATCTGTTGCCGGCGGATTCGCCGCAACTGCCGCAGGCGTGACGCGGTTTCCGCGATCGGAACTTCCCCGATGACGAAACGTTCTCCGGCTATCTCAGCCGTCAACAGTTCGGAGCTCCTGATGTCCACGACCAATGCCGAAGCCGGGATGAGAGACTGGACCGACAAAGCCACCAGAGAACGCCTCGAGAAGGATGTAGCAGCCGTGAAAAGCGATATCGCCGCCCTCACCGACCAGATCACCGACGCGCTCAACACCTTTGCCAATTCCACCAGCAAGCAGGCCCGCCGCGGCTATCGCCAGGCGCGCGAGAACATGGATACCGCGATCGACGACATGTCGGAGCGCAGCAGCGCAATGATGGGCGCGGCCCAGGAGGCCTATGGATCGATCGAGGAGACGCTCGAAGACGCGATCACACAGCGGCCGCTCGCGACCGTCGGGCTCGCGCTCGGCATCGGCTTCCTGATCGGTGTCGCCTGGCGCCGGTAGGCAGCGCGAACGGATATTGAGACGGCGGCGTCGCCGCGCCGCCGATGCCGGCTTGTGGGCCACTCGGCTTGTGGGGATTTGAGGAGCAAGGCCATGTTTCAGCGCATCATCGACAGGATCAGTGCATCCACCGGCACGACTGTGCGGCTGACCTCCCTGGCGGCAGGCGCGGCGTTCGCGCTGTTCATCACCACCTGCTTCCTCTGCGCGGCGGCGTTCATCTCGGTGCTGAATGCGTATGGTCCAGTGCAGGCCTGCCTCGCGGGTGCCGGCGTCTTCTTTCTGCTGACCCTGGCCGCAGCAGTGAGCTATTGGGCCTACAAGCGGGAGTTGCGCAAGCAAGCCCAGATCGCGGCCGAGCGGGCCGCGAAGTCGGCAGCGCAAAGCATGCTCGCGGACCCCGTGCTGCTCGCCACCGGACTGCAGATCGTTCGTGCCATCGGCGTCAAGCGGCTGCTGCCGATCCTGGCGATCGGCGGCGTCGCCCTCGGCATCATGGCGAGCCGCGCCGGCGTGTCTGACGAGGTATCGGCCGAGCCGGCCGAATAACCGTCCGATCGGGTTAGATAATTCGTCATAAGTTCTGCGACCATCTCCCGCAGTCCTGACACAGGCGACGCCGCGCATTTTTCGCCAGGCGGCACGAATGCCCTCACTCACGCAAACGCTACTCGGATGGGCAGGCGGTTGCCGGTAAAAGCATCACCCTGATTCCCAAAGCTATTTTACTCAATGAAACCTTCCGTCAAGGCGAACCTCTCCGCATTCCAGCCCGACGCCAGGCTGTATTTGACGCTTGGCATCGCCAATTGGTCGATTTTCGTCGACCACATCCCGAACAACGTCGTCAACCTGCTGACGCTGCGCAACTTCGGCTTCAGCGGCGCCGCCGACCTGTTCGTGTTCGTTGTGGGTTATGGCGTCGCGATCATCCACGGCCGGATCGCGCTGGAGCGCGACTACGTGGTCGCGGCGACGCGAATCTTTCGCCGCGTCTGGCGGCTCTATGCCGCCTATGTCGTGCTGTTCGTGATCTATATCGCCACCATCACCTACGTCGCCTCGCAGTCGATGGCGCCGGAAATCATCCACCAATACAACATCTCGGGGATTCTCGATCATCCGCTGCGCATCCTGGTCCGCGGCCTCGTGCTGCAGGAGGAGCCGCTGAACCTCGATCTCCTGCAGTTGATGATTCCGCTGATGGCCTTTTTTCCATTCGCATTGTGGGGGCTGTTGCGGTGGCCGAACCTGATGTTGGCGGCATCGATCGCGCTGTATCTTGCCGCCCGCTGGTTCGACTGGAATTTTCGGGTCTATCCGGACCAGGAGTGGACCTTCAATCCACTGTGCTGGCAGATGCTGATGGTGCTCGGAGGCTGGTTCGCCGTGACAGGCGCGCCCGGGCGCGCGCTACGCGACATGCCCTGGCTGCGGATACTCGCCGGGACCTATCTCGTATTCGCGATGGCCGTCACCTTGCTGCGCCATTCGCCGGCATTGTCCAGCTATTTGCCGGACCTTCTGCTCGACAGCATCGCGCCGACGGAGAAGGAAAATCTTGCGCCCTATCGCGTGCTCCACTTCCTCGCGCTCGCCTTCCTCGCGACCCATCTCATTCCGGCCGATCACCCCGGACTGCGGCTGAAGCCGCTCCAGGCGGTCATCAGATGCGGTGAGGAATGGCTCGCCGTGTTCTGCGTCGGGGTGTTCCTGTCCTTCGCCGGCCATCTCATCCTGATCACCAGCGCCAATCTGGTGGTGATGCAGGTCGTGGTGAGCCTCGCCGGATTCGCCGCGATGACCGCGGTGGCCTCCTACGTCGCCTGGTCGAAATGGCAGGATCTGCCCGCCGCCTTGCGGCAGCAGGCCTAACGCGCGATTCCGCTAGGTTGACCGCCGCGGCTGCGCTATCCCGGAGCGGGAGCGGGTTGCGCGAGGAGACCGGGCGTGGTGACGGCGAATGGCGGGAGTGACGGGGCCGGCAGCGCTCCTCGGCGCGGCCGGCCGCGATCGATCGAGACCAGCAACGCCATTCTCGAAAGCGCCTACGCGCTGATGGCATCCACCGGACTTGCCGCCACCACCATCGACGCGGTCGCCCGCCACTCCAGCGTCTCCAAGATGACGATCTACAAATGGTGGCCGTCGCGCGAGGCGCTCTTGATCGACGCCTTCCTTCAACATGCCGCGCAGATGCTGCCGCTACCCCCGGCGAGTTCCGGCAGCCCCGCGGCGCGCGCCCGCCGCCATGCCGCGGCCTATGCCGAGGCGCTCCAGGGCGAGTTCGGCAAGGTTCAACTCGCCGTCATCTCCGAATGCATTTCCAAGACCGGCTCCGCCGAGCTGTTCTACGCCCGCTATCTGCAATTCCGTCGCGATGCGCTGGTGGAGATGATTGCGGCAGGCCAGAACGACGGCAGCATCCTGGCCGAAGGGCCGGCCGAGGATCTCTACGACGCGATCTACGGCGGCCTGTTCTACCGCTACGTCTTCGGCATCGCGCCGATCACGCCTGGCTACGCCCGCCATCTGGTCGACCTGGTGTTGCGGCCCAAAGTTTAGCCGCACGACATTTATCGCACAGGCCTCACCGGGGCCGAGAGCTTGTCCGTGCGATCGCGTTCGGTCATGTCGACCACCGTCTCCATCGGCGCGGTCAGCTCATAGACGTAGGAGACGTCGGTGAAATAGCGTTTGGCGGTGCCACCGAGCGCCTCGGGGGCGACACGATCGAGCAGGATCAGGCCGAAATCGGAATCGGGGCGGCGCGTCGCCTCGCTGGTGTTGAGCTCCTCCCAGCGAAAATGGAAGACCTCGCTGGGCTCATCGCCCGTCACCGTCCAGCTGGCGGTGATGTGCGGATGCTTTCCGACCAGCGACAGGCCCTCGTCGGAATGCGAGGCCAGTTCGAAGAACAGCAGCGAGAGGCTCTGCGCCGCGCGCGCGCTGACGGCGATGTCGGGACCGGTCACGGCGATGCGATCGGCATGCGGAATGGCGCGTGCCTCGAACAAGCCCTTCAGCTTGACCCCCTGCCATTGGCTCTCGCTGAGCAGGGAGACCACGTTCGACATGGCGTGGATGCGGCCGATCAGAAGCTCGCGGGCGACGTCGATGTCCGAGCCGTGACGCAAGGTGCGCGTCACGATCGACTGGATGACCGCAAGGATGTTCTTGACCCGGTGGTTGAGCTCGTCGATCACCGCGGTCAGCCGGCGCTCGAAGCCGATTCTGACCTGGATTTCCCTGCTGAGCCGCAGATTGTTGTAGGCGACATAGCCGAACAGACCGCACACCATCGCAGTGATCGCAAAGCCGATCGCCGCCACGATGATCGCGGTCTGCTCGGCACGACGCACCGAGTTGGTTTTCGCGTAGTAGCCGAGCTGCCAATCACGGCCACCGAAGCTCACCGTGCGGGTTGCCGACGGCGCCGGTCCGTCCACCAACGCCCTGCGCGTCGAAACCACGCCCTGGTCGTTGGCGATCAGCTCACCGCCTTCCTTGCGTGGATCCCTGAGCGCGACCGAGAACAACGACATGTCGTCATTGGTCAACATCAGCGAGGCGAGCTCGTAGGAGAACGTGACGAACCCGGCCGGCTCGGTTGCCCCTTCGGGAATGACGGGTGCGGCCACGATGACGCCGATCGGCCCGTTTGCATGCAGCAGCGGAAGCGGGTCCGAAGCTATCGACCTCTTCTCGATCCGGGCGCGCGTCAGCATGGCGCTGCTAATCTGGTCCTGATCGTAACTGCGGCCCGGCAGAGCCTTGGTCTCGTCGCTGCGCGGTTCGAGATCCAACAGCACGTCGATCGGCTGGGTGATCTCGGCCGGATTGATCGGCTTGTCGTCATAGGTGCGGATCTTCGGATTCGGGAAGCCGGCGCCGCCAATGGCAGCCTGCGCCGCCGTAAGCTCGTTTGGCTTCAGCCGGGCGATCCAGCCCGCCACCACGAAATCCGTCTTGAAGGCGTAGATGGCCGAGCGCAGCGGCTCCAGCATGTTTGGCTTGATCACGGATGGCGTGCGGAACAGGCCTGAAGCGACGCGTGCGAGCAGTTCGCGCTCGGTGAGCCGATCCTGGACCAGGCTGGCATGAACGTCGATCGCACGCGCGAGCGCGATCCGGTCCAGCGCGAGCTCCTGGTCGTGGACGCGATAGGCCGCAAGCCCGGAGAGCAAGGCTCCGAGCAGAGCGATGAAACCGATGATGAAACCCAGCCGGACCACGCGACTACTCAGGCGAACGCAGGAGGTCGGCAATAAACAAGGAGCATATGAGCGCCGTTCGAACGGCCACGTGCCGAAACAGGGTGAACCCCAGTGGCGGAGATAATGGAGGAGGAGACATCGGTACGCAACGTAGGTCGCCTGAAAAGCTTAATCCGTCCGGCCGATGGTCTGGCCGGGATGGATTGCCCGGGCGCCGGAGGTAACCAATCGCCGTGTCCGAAATTTGTTCCGTAGTTGCGGCTCGACCCCAAGGTTAACGGCGAAAAACGCGTGCGCCAAGTCGTCGCGCCGTCAGCCTGCCCGTTTCAAGCCGCCTTTGGCCTCGATGAAGCCGACGATGCGGTCAAGCCCCTCGCTCTTCTTCAGGTTGGTCATGACGAAAGGCCGCTCGCCGCGCATGCGCCTGGCATCCGTGTCCATCTTCTCCAGGGAGGCGCCGACATGGGGGGCGAGGTCGATCTTGTTGATGACCAGAAGGTCGGACCGGGTGATGCCGGGGCCGCCCTTGGACGGGATCTTGTCGCCGGCGGCGACGTCGATCACGTAGATGGTCAGGTCGGCCAGCTCCGGGGAAAAAGTGGCAGCGAGATTGTCGCCGCCGGACTCGATCAGCACGAGATCGAGCCCGGGAAACTTGGCGCGCATGTCCGCGACCGCAGCGAGATTCATCGAAGCATCCTCGCGGATCGCGGTGTGCGGGCAGCCGCCGGTCTCGACGCCGGCAATGCGGTCCGCCGAAAGCGAGCCCGAACGCACCAGGAACTCCGCATCCCATTTGGTGTAGATGTCGTTGGTGATCGCGGCGATGTCATAGCGTTCGCGCATGGTCTTGCAGAGCAGGTCCATCAGCGCGGTCTTGCCCGATCCGACCGGGCCGCCGACGCCGACACGCAGGGGGCCGTGAGATTTCGACATGGTATTCGCTCGCTCTCGAGAGGTTGAAGGCCGCTTCGCTGTCACGACCGGAACAGCCGCGTGTATTGTGTCTCGTGCCGCAGGCTGGCGAGATCGGCGCGGAAGGTCGCGCTGCCGAGATCGTCCAATGTCGCATTCAGCGCACGATCGGCGGTCGCGGCCACAGCGGCTTCCAGCCTCACCAGCACGCGCTGGCTGTCGGTCTGGCCGAGCGGAATGAGACGGCTGGCCGCCGAAATCCAGTTCGAGACCAGCGCATGCAGGAAGGCATGCAGCGTCGGCGCCAGCGGCACACCGTGCATAGCGGCAACCACTCCGACCGCGACCGGATAGACCAGGGATGTGCGGCATGCCGCAACCATGGCATCCAGCCCGTCGGTATCCCATGCGGCGCGGGCGATGTCGATGAAGGCGCGGCCCTGCGAGCTCGTCTCCAGCTGCCGCTCGCGCGACGGCACGAAGGCGGCAGCGAGCTCGGCGATATCGTTCAAAGTGGTCTCCTCGCCCGCCTCCGTAGCGCGATAGGCGTGGACCAGGAACGTCGCATCGCAAAAGCCCGAGCCGTCACCGAGCATCGCATCGAGCCAGTCGGCCAGCGTCGCGGTGTCGGTGATGTCGCCGGCCTCGACCGCCCATTCGATGCCGCTGGAGTAGGAGAATCCGCCGACCGGGAATGCCGGCGACAACCAGGTCATCAACCGGTACAGCGCCGCCGCCTCGCGCTCGGCGAGGCCACCGGCACGGACCGGCTCATTTGTGGTCATGAGCATGCGTGTGGCCGTGGTGATGGTCGGGGTGGTCGCAATGCTCGTCGTGGTGATGGTCGTGACCATGGTCATGCGCGGCATGACCATGGTGGTGGTGATCATGGTGATCGTGATGGCCGTGATCGTGATGCGCATGGTCGTCGTGGCCATGCGCGTGGCCGGCATCGGCATAGGCGCCGCCTTCGGGATCGAACGGCGCCTCGATCTCGATCACGCGCGCGCCAAGCCCCTTCACCATCGCTTCGATGACGTGGTCGCGGCGGATGCGCAAGGCCTTGGCCATGATCTGGGTCGGCAGATGGCGGTTGCCGAGATGCCAGCCGACGCGGATGAGATGGTGCGGATCGCGGCCGCGGATCTCCAGCAGCGACTCGGGCGCCGCGACCACCTCCACCAGCCTTCCGTCCTCCAGCACCAGCGCGTCGCCGCCGCGTAGCGCGACGGCATGCTCCAGGTCGAGCAGGAATTCGAGCCCCCGCGTCCCCGTCATCGCCATGCGGCGGCGGTGCCGATCGTCGAAATCGAGCACGACCGTGTCCGCTGGCGCTTCCGTGAAGCGGTGCTGTCCCCTAACCTGCGTCGCCCGGATCATTCGCATTTACCCTGTTACCGTGTCTCGACCTTCTCGGGCGTGATCACTTCGATCTTCGGCGGCGCCGTGAAGCACTTCACCGCGACGCGGCCGAACGTCTTCATATGTTCCATGCCACGGTGCGGCACCAGCGCCTCGGCATTCTCCCACTGCTCGACGAACACCATCTTGGCAGGATCGGTGACGCTCTCATGCAGATCATAGGCGATATTGCCGGGCTCCTTCCGGGTCTCCTTGATGCAGGCGGTGGCCGCAGCAATGAATTCGGCGCGCGTTTCGGGCTTGATGGTCAGGGTGGCAACGACATAGATCACGAGAAATCCTCCCGGCTTTTCTTCTGGCTTCAGATACCGGGCGCGACATTAGACCAGCCGGGATCGAACTCAAAACCGGAAAAGCCTCCCTGGACATGCGCCCAGGATATATTCCTGGGCATGCGTTGAGGCGCTATTTCAGTACATGAAATATCGCTGCGCCATCGGCAGCACCTCGGCAGGCGCACAGGTGAGCAGCTCGCCGTCGGCGCGCACCTCATAGGTCTCCGGATCGACCTCGATGTTGGGCGTGGCGTCGTTGTGGATCATGCTCTTCTTGGAGATCTTGCCGCGGGTGTTCTGGACCGCATAGAGCTTCTTGTCGATGCCGAGCTTTCGCGCCAGGCCGCCAGTGATCGCGGCCTTCGAGGTGAACACCACGGAGGATGCCGTGCGCGCCTTGCCGAAGGCACCGAACATCGGCTGATAGTGCACCGGCTGCGGCGTCGGGATCGAGGCATTCGGATCGCCCATCGGCGCGGCGACGATGCTGCCGCCCTTGACGATGCAGTCCGGCTTGACGCCGAAGAAAGCGGGCGACCACAGCACGAGATCGGCGAGCTTGCCCTTCTCGACCGAGCCGATCAGCTTCGACACGCCGTGCGCAATGGCGGGGTTGATCGTGTACTTGGCGATGTAGCGCTTGACGCGGAAATTGTCGTTGTCCTTGCCCTTGTCCTGCGGCAGCGAGCCACGCTGCTTCTTCATCTTGTCGGCGGTCTGCCAGGTCCGGATGATGACCTCGCCGAGACGGCCCATCGCCTGGGAGTCCGAGGACATCATCGAGAGCGCACCGAGGTCGTGCAGGATGTCTTCGGCCGCGATGGTTTCCTTCCGGATACGGCTCTCGGCGAAGGCCAGATCTTCCGCGATCGAGGGATCGAGGTGGTGACACACCATCAGCATGTCCAGATGCTCGTCGATGGTGTTGCGGGTGAAGGGCCGCGTCGGGTTGGTCGAGGACGGCAGCACGTTCTTCAGGCCGGCGACCTTGATGATGTCAGGGGCGTGACCGCCGCCCGCGCCTTCAGTATGGAAGGCGTGGATGGTGCGGCCCTTGAACGCCTTGATCGTGTCCTCGACGAAGCCGGACTCGTTCAGCGTATCGGTGTGGATCATCACCTGGATGTCGTGAGCGTCGGCCACCGACAGGCAGTTGTCGATCGCCGCCGGCGTCGTGCCCCAATCCTCATGCAGCTTCAGCGCGCAGGCGCCGGCCTTGATCATCTCGACCAGCGCGGCCGGGCGCGATGCGTTGCCCTTGCCGGAAATGCCGAGATTGACCGGGAAGGCGTCGAACGACTGGATCATCCGTCCCATGTGCCACGGCCCCGGCGTGCAGGTGGTGGCGAAGGTGCCGTGGGAGGGGCCGGTGCCGCCGCCCAGCATCGAGGTGACGCCGCTCATGAGCGCGTGCTCGATCTGCTGCGGGCAGATGAAATGGATGTGGCTGTCGAAGCCGCCGGCGGTGAGGATCTTGCCCTCGCCCGCGATCACGTCAGTGCCGGGACCGATGATGATGGTCACGCCGGGCTGGATGTCGGGATTGCCGGCCTTGCCGATGCCGGCGATCATGCCGTCCTTGATGGCGACGTCGGCCTTCACGATGCCCCAGTGATCGACGATCAGCGCATTGGTGATGACAGTGTCGGCCGCGCCCTGCTTGTTGGTGACCTGCGACTGCCCCATGCCGTCGCGGATCACCTTGCCGCCACCGAACTTCACCTCCTCGCCATAGGTGGTGAAGTCCTTCTCGACCTCGATGATGAGGTCGGTGTCGGCCAGCCGCACCTTGTCGCCGGTGGTCGGGCCGAACATGTCGGCATAGACGGAACGCTTCATCTTGACGGACATCACAAGCCCCGTTTGCGTTTGAATGTTTGGTGGCTCACAGCAAGGCCTTCGCTGCTTTCACGGCATCATCGAATCTCTCGTCGAGCCAGGCATTGCCGCCGCGGCACCCCGCAACGACCTGCGCAGCCCAGCCGACGTAATCGGCGAGATCCTCGCGCTCCTCGACACTCGGGTCGGTTTGAATGCGCGCCCCTGTGTTGCTGATCTTGTCGGCGATCTTGATCAGCTTTGCGCCCGGCGATTTGTGCGGAGCGTCCTTGATCTGCTTCTGCCGCCGCTCGGCCTTCGGCAGGCTCATGTCGTCGGTGCATTCCGCGACGAGGGAAGCAACCCGCTCGGAAAACAGCTGCGCCAGCTCCTGGCGGGTCGTGTCGGTATCCTCGACGCAATCGTGCAGCCAGCCGGCGGCGACCAGTTCGGCGTCGACACCATCGGTCGCGGTTGCCAGCAGGTTCGCGACCTCGGCGAGATGATTGATGTAGGGCTCCTTGCCGCGCCCCTTGCGTGCCATTCCGTTGTGGCGATGCGCGGCGAGCTCGGCAGCTTCGGAGACGAGGCGAATGGGTGACAGCATGGCAAAGACCTCCGTTTCCGCCTCAACGGTGCCGCGCCATGCTCGTTCCTGCCCAGCTCACAGCTTCCCCATGACGTCGCCGCGAAAGCCGTAGATCGTCTTCTTCCCCGCCATGGCGACGAGGTGGACGTCGCGGGTCTGGCCGGGTTCAAAGCGGACGGCGGTGCCGGCGGCGATGTCGAGACGCATGCCGCGAGCTTTCTTGCGATCGAATTTCAGGGCCGGGTTGGTCTCGAAGAAATGATAGTGCGAGCCGACCTGGATCGGGCGGTCTCCGGTGTTGGCCACCGTCAGCGTCACGGTCTTGCGGCCGGCATTGAGCTCGATCTCGCCGTCCTGGATGAAGAGTTCGCCGGGGATCATGCTTTTCTCCTACCTGATCGGCTCGTGCACGGTGACGAGCTTGGTGCCATCCGGAAACGTCGCCTCGACCTGGATGTCGTGGATCATCTCGGGGATTCCCGGCATCACCTGATCGCGGGTCAGGACCTGCGCGCCGGACTGCATCAGTTCGGCGACGGTGCGGCCGTCACGGGCGCCTTCGAGGATGAAGTCGGAGATGATCGCGATCGCCTCGGGATGGTTGAGCTTGACGCCGCGGTCCAGCCTGCGGCGGGCCACGATCGCCGCCATCGAGATCAGAAGCTTGTCCTTTTCGCGGGGAGACAGGTTCATGCAGAATCTCTTCCGTTCAACTCGTCAATTCAGCCAGTCAATTCAGCCAATCAGTTCAGCCAGAGCCGCGGCAGCGCCGCACCGGTGCGCGCCAGCACAGCCATCATGTCGGCGCGCAAGCGCGCCGCATCTTGGGCACAGAACCGCGCCATTGCAAAGCCATTCCACGCCGAGATTCCGACCTCGCCGGAGAATGAGTCCATGGCCTCGCGGATACGCTCGACCAGGGCCTCGTCGCCGGGGACGATCAGGGCTGTGCCGATCGCGGCGCCGCCTTTGGCAACGGCGGATCGCCCAAGTTTTGCACCGATATCGCCGTCGAGCCTGACCGTCTCGGCGAACACGAGCTTGCCCCCACGATGCATCCGCCAGCAATCGACGAACTCACCCTGCTCCATCCGCTCGCCCATGGCGGTGCGGCCGAACACGACGATGTCGCAGAGCAGGAACGAAGCGTTCTCGTCGAGCGCGATGTCGAAGCGGCGGTGAACCTTGGCGCGGTCGAACAGGATGGTCTCCTGAGGCAGCCAGGCGAGATGCGCGCCCTCATCGACCTTCAATCCAACACCGAGCTGCGCCGCGGCCCCGGGCGCACGATAGACTTTTTCTGCCGCCGCCGTCGTCAATGTCAGCCGCGAACCTTGGCCCGCTGTGATGTCGATATCGAAACTGTCCCCACCGGCGACCCCGCCGGCCGTGTTGACGAACACACCAGACAGCCCCTCGCCTTCCGGCGAAGGAAAACGCACGCGCAGCGAGCCGGATTCATGCAAGATCCCGCGACGCGTCACGCCATCGCGCGCATGCACGTCGAAGCGCACCGCGCCGCGGGCCCGGTTGGCCTCGAACACCCCTGACGTAACTGAAAACTCGCTGCGCATCCGCCTCCCCAGCCGGTCGCGGCAGAATGGCCTTACAGCGCCATCTGGCGGCTGATCTCGCCCGGATCGAGATTGGAGCGGTCGCAGGTGAACTTCACCGCGCCGCGATCCATCACGGCGAAACTGTCGCCGAGTTCACAGGCAAAGTCGAGATATTGTTCGACCAGCACGATGGCGATGTTGCCAAGGTTGCGCAAATAAGAGATGGCGCGGCCGATGTCCTTGATGATCGAGGGCTGGATGCCCTCGGTCGGCTCGTCGAGCAGCAGCAGTTTTGGCCGCATCACCAGTGCGCGGCCGATCGCGAGCTGTTGTTGCTGGCCACCGGAGAGATCGCCACCGCGCCGGCCGAGCATGGATTGCAGCACCGGAAACAACGAGAACACGTCGTCCGGAATGTGCTTGTCCTCGCGCTTGAGCGGACCGAAGCCGGTCTTGAGATTCTCTTCGACCGTCAGCAGCGGAAAGATCTCGCGGCCCTGCGGCACGAATCCGATGCCCTTGCGCGCTCGCTCATAGGGCTTCAGGCCGGTGATGTCGTTGCCGTCGAGCACGATCGCACCCGAGGAAATCGGATACTGCCCGACCATGGCGCGCAGCAGCGACGTCTTGCCGACGCCGTTACGTCCGAGCACGCAAGTGACTTTGCCCGGCTCGGCCGCGATCGAGACGCCGCGCAGTGCCTGGGCAGCGCCGTAGAACAGGTTGATGTCCTTGACCTCAAGCATCGTTCAGCGTCCCAGATAAACTTCGATGACCCGCTCGTTGGACGAGACCTGGTCGATGGTTCCTTCCGCGAGCACCGTGCCCTCGTGCAGGCAGGTGACCTTGACGCCGAGCTCGCGCACGAATGTCATGTCGTGCTCGACGACCATCACGGTATGGGTCTTGTTGATCTCTTTCAGCAGCTCGGCGGTAAGGTGCGTCTCGACGTCGGTCATCCCCGCGACCGGCTCGTCGACGAGCAGCAATTTCGGGTCCTGCGCCAGCAGCATGCCGATCTCAAGCCACTGCTTCTGGCCGTGGCTGAGGCTGCCGGCAAGGCGGTTACGGGCGTCGGTGAGGCGGATCGTCTCCAGCACCTTGTCGATGCGCTCGGACTCGGCCTTGCTGCCGCGCCAGAACAGCGTGCCCTTGACGCTGTGATCGACATTGAGTGCGAGCAGGAGGTTGTCCTGCACGGTCTGGCTCTCGAACACCGTCGGCTTCTGGAATTTGCGGCCGATGCCGAGCTCGGCAATGCGGGTCTCGTCGAGCCGCGTCAGATCAGTGACGCCGTCGAACAGCACGGTGCCCTCGTCGGGCTTGGTCTTGCCGGTGATAATGTCCATCATCGTGGTCTTGCCGGCGCCGTTCGGGCCGATGATGGCGCGCATTTCGCCGGGCTCGAGCGTCAGCGACAGATTGTTGATGGCATGGAAGCCGTCGAACGAGACGTGCACGCCGTCGAGATAGAGCATTGCGGACGTTGCGCGGTTGTCCATGACGTTCATGTGCGCCTACTCCGCCATCTTGGGTTCGGTGACGCCGTCCTCGGCCGCGGCGCTCGCCAGCGCCGCGGCGTTGCGCTTTTCCTTCGACTGATCCCACCAGGCGTTGAACGTGCCGACGATGCCCTTCGGCAGCAGCAGCGTCACCAGGATGAACAGTGCGCCGAGCATGAACAGCCAATACGGCGCGAGCACGCCGGAGGTGAAGAATGTCTTGGCGTAGTTGACGACGACGGCGCCGAGTGCTGCGCCGACCAGCGTGCCGCGGCCGCCGACCGCGACCCAGATCACCGCCTCGATCGAATTGCCCGGCGCGAATTCGGATGGATTGATGATGCCGACCTGCGGCACGTAGAGCGCGCCGGCGACGCCGGCCATGCAGGCCGACACCGTGAACACGAACAGCTTGTAGGATTCGACACGGTAGCCGAGGAAGCGCGTGCGCGATTCCGCGTCACGCACCGCGATCAAGACCTTACCGAGCTTGGACGAGACGATGGCGCGGCAGATCAGGAAACCAATGATCAGCGCCAGGCAGCTCAGCGCGAACAGCGCCGCCCGGGTCCCTTCAGCCTGGACGTTGAAGCCGAGGATGTCCTTGAAGTCGGTCAGGCCGTTGTTGCCGCCGAAGCCGAAATCGTTGCGGAAGAAGGCGAGCAGCAGCGCATAGGTCATCGCCTGCGTGATGATCGAGAGATAGACGCCGGTGACACGGGAGCGGAAGGCGAGCCAGCCAAAGCAGAAGGCGAGCAGGCCGGGCACCACCAGCACCATCAGCGCCGCGAACCAGAACATGTCGAAGCCGTACCAGTACCAGGGCAGCTTCGAATAGTTCAGGAACACCATGAAGTCGGGCAGGACCGGGTTGCCATAGACGCCGCGCGTGCCGATCTGCCGCATCAGGTACATGCCCATGGCGTAGCCGCCGAGCGCGAAGAAGGCGCCGTGACCGAGCGAGAGGATGCCGCAATAACCCCAGATCAGATCGATCGCGAGGGCGAGGATGGCGTAGCAGACATATTTGCCCCAGAGCGCGACGAGATAGGTCGGCACCTGCAGGAATGACCCTGCAGGCAGCAGCAGGTTGGAGAGCGGGATGAGAATGCCGAGGGCCGCGACGACGGCAAGGAAGATCGTCGCGCTGCGGTCCAGCGATCGCGTCAGCATGTGAGGGGTCATGCTTCCACCGCACGGCCCTTGAGCGCGAACAGGCCGCGCGGCCGCTTTTGAATGAACAGGATGATCAGAACCAGGATGGCGATCTTGCCGAGCACCGCGCCGGCGACCGGCTCCAGGAACTTATTGGCGATGCCGAGCGTGAAGGCGCCGACCAGCGTGCCCCAGAGATTACCCACCCCGCCGAACACCACGACCATGAAACTGTCGATGATGTAGCTCTGGCCGAGATTGGGGCTGACATTGTCGATCTGCGACAGCGCCACCCCGGCGATGCCGGCAATACCCGAACCGAGTCCAAATGTGAGCGCATCGACGCGCGAGGTGGCGATGCCCATCGAGGCCGCCATGCGGCGGTTCTGCGTCACGGCGCGCATCTCGAGGCCGAGCGCGGTGTAGCGCAGCATCGCGAGCAGGATCGCGAACACGGCCAGCGTGAACACGAGGATCCAGAGCCGGTTATAGGTGATGGTAATCTGGCCGAGCTCGAACGCGCCGCTCATCCAGGAGGGATTGCCGACCTCGCGGTTGGTCGGGCCGAACATGGTGCGCACCGCCTGCTGCAGCACCAGCGACAGGCCCCAGGTCGCAAGCAGCGTCTCCAGCGGACGGCCGTAGAGGAAGCGGATGATGCTGCGCTCGATCAGTACGCCGATCGCGCCTGCGACGACAAAGGCGAGCGGCACGGCGATCAGCAGCGAATAGTCGAACAGGGCGGGATAGCGGGTGCGGATCACCTCCTGCACCACGAAGGTGGTGTAGGCCCCGATCATCACCATCTCGCCATGCGCCATGTTGATCACGCCCATCACGCCGAAGGTAATGGCGAGCCCGATCGCGGCGAGCAGCAACACCGAGCCGAGCGAGAGGCCGTACCAGGCATTCTGAACCGAGGACCAGATGGCGAGCGAAGACTGGATCGAGCCGATCGCGCTCGCCGCGGCCTTGGTCACCGAAGCCGGCTGGTCGCCCATGCCGGTGAGCAGCGCCATCGCCTCCTGGTCGCCGCGGGCCTTGAGCGTGGCGACCGCCTCGAGCTTCTCGAGCTCGGAGGCATCCGCCTTGAACAGCAGGATGGCCGCGCGGGCCTCGCCGAGCGCGGCCTTGACGGACCTGTTGGTTTCCTTGGCAATCGCAGCGTCGACGGCCTCGAGCGCGGTCTCCTCATGCGATTTGAAGACGGACTGCGCGGCCTGCAGGCGCGTTCCGACATCCGGCGACTGCAGCGTCAGGCTGCCGAGCGCGGCGTCGACACTGCGGCGCAGGCGGTTGTTGAGGCGGACCGCGCTCGCGCTGTCGGGAACGCTGGCGACGGCCTCACCGGTCGCGGCATCGATCGACTTGCCGTCGGCGCCGGTGACGTAAACCTTCTTGCTGTCGGGATCAGCCATGAGGCGGCCGTCCTGGAGCGCGCTGATGATGGGGAAAGCCAGCTTATTGCCACTGCCCGCGACCACACTGATCGCTTCTTCCGTGTCGGAGAAATCGTCATTGGCGAATTTGGCGACTCCGTCCTCGAACGGACCGGCAAACGCCGGCAGCGCGAACGCGATCAGCAACAACGAGAGCGCAAGCGAGCAGAGGCGCGCGGACAAAGAGGCTGGCACTGTGAAAGACCCCGGCGGAAATGGGTGGAGAAGGCGGCGGGATCGCCGCCTTCTCCGATCGTGCAATGGAGTCTCAGATCCGGCTCAGGAGCCCGAACCGAGGCACTTGTTGGTCTTGGTGTTGAAGTTGCCGCACTTCTTGCCGACCCAGTCGCCGATCAGGTCCTTGGAACCGTCGAGCTCCTTCGACCAGGCATCGCCCGCGACGAGACCGGGGGTCTTCCAGACCACGTCGAACTGGCCGTTGCCCTTGATCTCGCCGATGAACACCGGCTTGGTGATGTGGTGGTTCGGCAGCATCTTCGACACGCCGCCGGTCAGGTTCTTGGCTTCGATGCCCGGGAGAGCGTCGATCACCTTGTCGGGATCGGTCGACTTCACCTTCTCGACCGCCTTGACCCACATGTCGAAGCCGATCACGTGCGCTTCCATCGGATCGTTGGTCACGCGCTTCGGATTCTTGGTGTAGGCCTGCCACGCCTTGATGAACTTCTCGTTCTCCGGCGACTTGATGGACTGGAAGTAGTTCCAGGCAGCGAGATGGCCGACCAGCGGCTTGGTGTCGATGCCGGCGAGCTCTTCCTCACCCACCGAGAACGCGACGACCGGGATGTCCTTGGCCTTGATGCCCTGGTTGCCGAGCTCCTTGTAGAAGGGAACGTTGGCGTCGCCGTTGATGGTCGAGACCACCGCGGTCTTCTTGCCGGCCGAGCCGAACTTCTTGATGTCGGCCACGATCGTCTGCCAGTCGGAGTGACCGAACGGCGTGTAGTTGATCATGATGTCTTCCTGGGCGACACCCTTGGACTTCAGATAGGCTTCCAGGATCTTGTTGGTGGTGCGCGGATAGACGTAGTCGGTGCCCGCGAGCACCCAGCGCTTCACCTTCTCTTCCTTCATCAAATAGTCGACGGCGGGGATCGCCTGCTGGTTCGGCGCCGCACCGGTGTAGAACACGTTGCGCTCGCTCTCCTCACCCTCGTACTGCACGGGGTAGAACAGGATGCTGTTCAGCTCCTTGAACACCGGGAGCACCGACTTGCGCGACACCGAGGTCCAGCAGCCGAACACGACCGAGACCTTTTCCTTGGTGATCAGCTCGCGCGCCTTCTCGGCGAACAGCGGCCAGTTGGAGGCGGGGTCGACGACGACGGCCTCGAGCTTCTTGCCGTTCACGCCGCCCTTCTTGTTCTGCTCGTCGATCAGGAAGAGGATGGTATCCTTCAGCGTGGTTTCGCTGATGGCCATGGTGCCGGAAAGAGAGTGCAGCACACCGACCTTGATGGTGTCGGCGGCTGTCGCGCCGGTCAATGGAGCCAGACCGAGCATCAGGCCGGCGGTCGCAGCGAGAACGCCACGGCGGCTAAATGACGCCGCTATATCGTGAATGGATTTGCTAAGCATGAGTGTCTCATCTCCCTGACGCAGACGTGAAAAACGCTGCGAAACGGCCCCACGGCCGCCTGCGATTAACGGATTCGCAAGAACCGTGCCATGGACTGAACACCCACCAACCAATTGGTTTTGCTCGTATAATTGCCAGAAATCAAAGTTTCGCCACCAAGAAATAGCCCAAAATTTGAGCATTTCAAATGTATGCCAAAGCGGCAGACGGGCTAATTGTTGTGCAACTTGCCAGCTCTGGCTAAATTTCCGGCATAATTATTTCTGCACTGCAATCACCATTTCGAGCGCGCCTGCCTTGAAAGCGCCCCCTCAATGTTCCATATGAACAGCCGAGACCTGTTGCGAATCAAGAGGTCGTTGCGAGCCGCGTGTTCTTAAGCCCCTACGGGCCTCTGGCTTGCCCCATATCTCCCAAGCCATCCGACACCCTAAACACGCAGGTGTCTTCTCGACACCCTTTTGCGCGCGCCGCGCTGAATGCGCCGGGCGCCCGCTTTTGACATGGAAAGAACCCATCTTTTGACTTCGTTTCAGGATTTCGGCCTCGCCGAACCGATCGCGCGTGCTCTCGCCGAAGAGAACTACGTCACTCCCACCCCCATCCAGGCCCAGACCGTTCCGATCGCGCTGACCGGCCGCGACGTCGTCGGCATCGCCCAGACCGGCACCGGCAAGACGGCGTCCTTCGCGCTGCCGATCTTGCACCGCCTGCTCGAGCATCGCATCAAGCCGCAGCCCAAGACCTGCCGGGTGCTCGTGCTGTCGCCCACCCGCGAGCTGTCCGGCCAGATCCTCGACAGCTTCAACGCCTATGGCCGTCACGTCCGCCTGTCCTCGACACTCGCCATCGGCGGCGTGCCGATGGGGCGCCAGGTCCGCGCGCTGATGCAGGGCGTCGACGTGCTGGTCGCCACCCCCGGCCGCCTGCTCGATCTCGTGCAGAGCAACGGATTGAAGCTCTCGAGCGTCGAGTTCCTCGTGCTCGACGAGGCCGACCGCATGCTCGACATGGGCTTCATCAACGACATCCGCAAAATCGTCGCCAAGCTGCCGATCAAGCGGCAGACGCTGTTCTTCTCGGCCACCATGCCGAAGGACATCGCCGAGCTCGCCGATGCCATGTTGCGTGACCCCGCCCGCGTCGCGGTGACGCCGGTCTCCTCGACCGCCGAGCGGATCAACCAGCGCATCGTCCAGGTCGACTTCTCCGCCAAGCCCGCCTTCCTGACCAAGCTTCTGAAAGACGAGCCGGTCAACCGCGCGCTGGTCTTCACCCGCACCAAGCACGGCGCCGACAAGGTGGTGAAGTCGCTCGAGAAGGCCGGCATCCCTGCCAGCGCCATCCACGGCAACAAGTCGCAGAACCATCGCGAGCGCACGCTCGCCCAGTTCCGCTCGGGCGAGATCCGCACCCTGGTCGCCACCGACATTGCCGCCCGCGGCATCGACGTCGACGGCATCAGCCACGTCATCAATTTCGACCTGCCCAACGTGCCGGAAACCTACGTCCATCGCATCGGCCGCACCGCGCGCGCCGGCGCCGATGGCACCGCGATCTCGCTGGTCGCTGGCGGCGAGGAACTCAGCTATCTCCGCGACATCGAACGGCTGATCCGCGTGGCGCTGCCGCGCGAAGACCATCGCACCGACGCCGGCCGCCGCGACGCCGGCCCGCCCCCGCCGCAGCAGCGACAGGGCCGGTCGGGCCGCCCGGGCCAGCGCCCGCAGGGCGCCCGGCACGGCGACGGACGGCGTGGCGACGACAGGCATGCCGACGGACGTCACCATAGCGCCGGCAGGCAAGGCGACGGACGGCCCGGCGAAGGACGCCATGGCGAGGGCAGACCTGTTGATGGCAGGCCCGGTGAGGGCCACAAGGCCTCCAAGGGGTCTCGCCGCCGCCGCGGTTCCGGTGGTAAGATGAACTCCTCACCCGCCGATCGGTCGGAACAGCGTCCCGCGCATAGCGCCGGCAAGCCTGATGGAATACAAGGCGTTGCCTTTTTGCGTCGCGAGAGTCGCCCCAACGGCCGACCGAACCGCAATCCTCATTCGAACTAACAGTCTACGACTGGAGACACCCACATGGCCAAGGAAGAGCTGATCCAGTTCGAAGGACTGGTCACCGAAATCCTCCCCGACGCCCGCTACCGCGTGCAGCTCGACGCCGGACACGAGATCGTTGCCTATACCGCCGGCAAGATGAAGAAGAACCGCATCAAGACGCTGGCGGGCGACCGCGTGACGGTGGAGATGTCGCCCTATGACCTCGAGAAGGGCCGGCTGATTTTCCGCCACAAGGACGAACGTCCCAGCGGGGTGGGTGGACCGCCTCGTCCCGGACAGCGCGGCGGCCAGTTCCGCCGCCGCTAGTCGATGGCTGGCGCGCGAGCGCGGAAGTCGAATGCCGATCTGCATGTTGATCCGCCGTGGACATCCGGCGGATCAAAAAATCGTGCGCATCCGGATTGTTTTGAGGCTCTAATTCCGATAAAATGAATTATCGATTTTCGGCCGGACGACATTAGCATCCACCGGTACAGCCGGTTCAGACACGCTGACGACCCTTCCAAAAATTCGATCTAACCGGCCTGCGCGAGCAGGCTCCAACATTGTGTTATCTGAGAAGGGACTACCCCCGTGAGCATGGGAACCGTGAAGTGGTTTAACGCGACCAAAGGCTTCGGCTTCATTCAGCCCGACGATGGCGGCCAGGACGTGTTCGTTCACATCAGCGCTGTGGAACGTGCGGGCCTCGGCACGCTGCGTGAAGGTCAGAAGATCTCCTACGAGATCGTGGCCGACCGCCGTTCCGGCAAGTCGGCAGCAGACAACCTGCGCGCCGCGGGCTGAACCGCCGGGCGCTTGGCCCGATCGGCCGGCGCCAGCCAAAGAAGCAAGAAGGCCGTGCGCGACGCACGGCCTTTTTCATTTCGGAAGCCTGCACGTGCATGTCAGCACGAGGACGGCACGCCGTTGTAGGGAACGCAGGTGACCTGGCGCGGCCGCGTGTAGGAGAGATCGCTCAGCGGGATGCTCGACTTCAGCACGTAGCCAACTGATGGTTGGTAAATGTAGCTCGCCTCGCTGAGGATGAGGTAGGTCGACGGAATCAGCAGCGTCGAGGGAAGCTCGCCGGTGACCTTGTCGCCGGCCTTGCGGGCCGAGGTCGCCAACGTCGCCTGGGTCGCGCCGCTCGCAATGGTGCCGGCCTTGCTCCACTGGACCGTGGCAATGCTGTTGGCATCGATATAGATCTGGGAGATCGAGCCTTTCACGAGCGTGGCATCGTACGGCATGATGATCGAGATGCTGGCCGTGAACGCGTTCTGCATGTCGGAATCGGTCAGCGTCGTCGACTGCGACGTCAGATCGGACAGCGTCCGTGCAATCAACGTGACCTTGCGATCGATCGCCACGGCCGACGAGAATTCGACGGTGCCGAAGAACATCACCAGCATCAGCGGCACGATGACCGCGAATTCGGTCGCCGCGAGCGCACGGCTGTCGGCGATGAAGCCGCGCACCGAGCAGCGTGCATTCCCCAAGAAATTCGCAATCACCTGCATTGGTCCGCTCATTTGCCTCAGAAGGGTTCGTTCTTGAAGGCTGCGGTCGCCACCAGCAGTCGCTTGCTGCTGCAACCGATGTTGTAGCCGAGGCCGGTGACGAAGAGCGGCCACTGATAGAACATCCGCACCACGACGACCTGGCTGGAGCTGCCGGGATTGTATTGCACGCCGGTCGGATTGAAGTTGCAGGAATCGCCGTAACTGGTGAGGCTCAGCGTGGTGAAGGAGCTGGTGCTCACCACGTCGACATAAAGCTTGCTGCAATCGAACAGCGCCGGGATCTGGCTGCAGACATAGGCCTTGAACGTGGTCTGATCGCACGCCGAGACCACGTTGGGCGTGGTCTGACAGGCCGTCACCGAGCCGCCCTGCGCTTGCGCCTGGCCGGTCAGAATCGCACGCGCCGAATTCTGGGTGATGGTCTCGAGCACCTGGCCCGCGAAGAACACCAGCGCCGTCTCGATGATGGCGAACAGCAGCGCGAAGAAGATCGGAGCGACCAGCGCGAACTCGACCGCCGCGGAGCCGCCACGGCTGCCACGGAATCGGCATAGCGCCTTGCGGAGCGTGAACCTCGTAGGTGGAAGCGATGGCATCGCGTCAAAATCCCCAGCAGCGGCGATCCTCTGCTTCATTCAATAGCTAAAACTGATTGTTTAAGTGTTGCAGGCGATTCAGACCCGGCGAACCGCACCGTTAAGGATGCGTTAACCAGGCACGCCCCGACGCACCGGAAAGGCGGCGCGCGCAGAAAGGCCTCGCCCCGACATCCGAAAAATGCCCAGGCGGGATCATGCGATCCTGCCCGGGTGAACCCGCCGGTCGGCCCGGCTAGTTGGACTTGGTGCCCGCACCGGCGTTGCCGCTGGCACTGCTGCTCAGCGAACCGGCCTGGCTCATCGTGTTGTTGAAATAGGTGTCGCTGTCGCCGAGCGTCACGCGACGCTGGCAAAGCGGCGCGCAGCTGTAGGACTCGCGCTCGATCCCGCGATAGATGGTGACGACCCGGTCGCTCGGACCTTCGACCTGGATCTGGCGGTCGACCAAAATCTCGCCGCTCCGGTCGAGCGCGATGAAGTTGGTGGCACCATAACCCTTGCCGGTCACGACGATCATGCCGCCGGGCTGGAGGGTGACGTCCGCGATCAGGGGATTGCCGACCACGATGGTCGCTACCTTGCCGGGCAGCCGCACCAGCTTGGCCTGATCGACATTGACGGCGATGGTGTCGGCGGTGGGCTCGGCGAGGCCGGCAGCCGGTGATGCCAGCACTGCGGCAGCCACCAGAAGACAAACGCGCGCATGACGACGCAGCAATTCTTTACGCATACTCTTACCCCCGGGACGTCACAAACCGGCAGAAGCGACCCGATAACAACGGAGCCAGTGCCCGACCCCGGTAACCTGCCTTTAATTCGTGAACGTTCCGCAAACTCGCCGACTATTGTTTGAACGGACCGGCGTTTACGGCCGAATAATCCGACTAGCGGCGGAACGGATAGGCCAGTTGGCCCCCGAACTCCTTCGGCATGGTCGCTTCGTCCTTGCCATAGTCCTGCGGCAGCCGTCCCTCCGGCATGCGGAAGGTGCCGAACAGCACGTCCCAGATCGGGAAGGTCCCGGCGAAATTGGTGTTGCCACCCTCTTCGAGCGAGGTGTGGTGCCAACGGTGGAAGACCGGCGTTGCCAGCAAATATCTGAACGGTCCGAAGGTCCAGTTCAGGTTGGCGTGCACGAAGGCCGAATGGAAGGTGGTGAATGGGCCGACCCAGATCATGACGTTCGGAGAGATGCCGGCCATCAGCAGCACGACGTCGACGCTGATCGTCCCGAGCACGAGATTGACGGGATGGAAGCGGGCCGCGGAAATCCACCCGATTTCCTCCGACGAATGATGGACGGCGTGGTACTTCCAGAAGCCGCCGTCATGGAACAACCGGTGCAGCCAATACAGCATGAAATCAGACAGCACCAGGAATAGCAGGGCCTGCACCCACAGGGGCAGCTCCGACAGCGGGCCGTGGCCATTGTCGTAGAAGGCGATCAGCCCGTCGGCATCGTGGATGTTGAAGATGGCGCCGGCGCCGACCACCAGAAGTCCGATCCGCATGGTGCGGGCGAACACCGGAACGAAGAACCAGTAACAGATGTCGGTGACGATCTCCCGCTTGCGCCACCATGGCGCGCCGGGATTGCAGGCCCAGAAATGCTCGAGCACGGTGAACACGGCCGCTAGCACGAAGGTGACGGGGATCACCTTCACGATGGTCTCGCCGAGCATCATGGCGACTTGCATGGGCAGGCTCGACATCGTCGCCTCTCTCGCGGATTCCGGTTGTCCTACGCCTACTCCGCTAAATTTAAGGGAGGGTGAAGCCGCCGCTGCGCTGACGATGCATCTGGAACTGGAGCGAATAACAGCCGCCGCCTTAAGGTGAAATTCACTTTGGGCGAAAGCATCGCGCCAGAATCGGATTTGCTCGTTCGGATTAACTCTACCGAAAGAGCTCGGCTCTCATGGTCGTCAGGTCAATGACGGCGCCGAACGAGGCGATCCCCACCCCAGATGGAGTTTTGTTCATGAAGAACTTGATTGCACGTTTCGCGAAGGATGAATCCGGCGCCACCGCCATCGAATACGGTCTGATCGCCGCCGGCATCGCGCTGGCGATTATCACCGTCGTCAACAATCTCGGCACCACGCTGAACGCCAAGTTCACCTCGATCAGCACGTCGCTGAAGTAAGCGACCGACGAACGACGGCAAACGCCCCGGATCTCCGGGGCCTTTGTTTTTGAAGACGGCGAGTTCCAGTGGCGTTGCGCGAGTACAGAACCGATGCCGCGGTTGCGGCAAGCGAGGCGGAGGCGGCACAGGCCGGCTCGCCGGTCTATTGGGTCTGCCTTGCGCTGCTGCTCGCAACAGTCGCCCTCGCCGCGCGCATTGCCAGCCTCTGGTGAGCGCGCGTTCGGCACCCGCGCGTCCCTCGCTGCCGTTGTCGGTTTGTTTAGCACTGCCGGCTAGCATCGCCCGACGCCAGTTCCCGCGGCAAACTCAGGCCTCAAGACGCAGCTCATGATCCTCGACCTTGCGCGCCTTCTGCTCTTCCCGGCCCTGATGGCGTTCGCCGCCGCGAGCGATCTCTTCACGATGACGATCTCGAACCGGGTGTCGCTGGCGCTGGTCGCCGGCTTCTTCGCGCTTGCCCTCGCCGGTGGCATGGCACCTTACGAGATGCTGAGCCATGTCGGCGCCGGCGCGCTTCTCCTGGTCGTGGCCTTCACCTGCTTTGCGATGGGCTGGGTCGGCGGCGGCGATGCCAAGGTCGCGGCCTCGGTCGCGCTCTGGTTCGGGTTCGCGCAGTTGATGAACTTCCTGCTCTACGCCTCGCTGTTCGGCGGCGCGCTGACGCTGCTCCTGCTCCAGTTCCGGCAATGGCCGCTGCCCTATGGGCTGGCGGGTCAGGCCTGGCTTGCACGGCTGCACGCCAAGGAGAGCGGCATCCCCTATGGCATCGCGCTCGCCCTGAGCGCGCTGATGGTCTACCCGGAGACCGAATGGGTGAAGGCGATCGACCTCGCTCACCTCGCACTGCGCTGAACGCACCGGGTAAACCCGGCGTTAAGACGATTTAGATACGCCTCATTAACCATGCTTTGACGAATAGCTGGTCAACTGCCGATTACGGCGGCGGCAGCGTCGCGGCGT
Source organism: Bradyrhizobium sp. 138 (assembly GCF_023074075.1). Classification (GTDB taxonomy): domain Bacteria; phylum Pseudomonadota; class Alphaproteobacteria; order Rhizobiales; family Xanthobacteraceae; genus Bradyrhizobium. The sequence continues at coordinate 30,628 of NZ_JADPKT010000002.1, forward strand.
TTTGTTGGAAAGTGAAGCGTATGAATAGGGCACGCATTGTCGTCCTGACGGTCGCCATCTGCGCCGGCGGCGTCGCCGCGTACCTGGCCAGCGGCTCGGACAATTCTGCGCCGCCTCCGGCTCCGGTCGCGCAGCTTCCGACCGTCGACGTTCTCGTGGCCAAGACCGACATCGGCCTCGGCCAAACCGTGAAGCTGGAAGACGTGCAGTGGCAGACCTGGCCGGCCGCGACCGCCAGCGCCACCTTCATCCGCCGCAACGAGCGTCCCGAGGGCGCGACCCAGGTGACCGGCTCGATTGCGCGCGCCCCCTTCATTCAGGGTGAGCCGATTCGCGACCAGAAGTTGGTCAAGGCCGAAGGCTCCGGTTTCATGGCGGCAATCCTGCCCACCGGCATGCGGGCGATCTCGACCGAAATCTCGCCGGAGACCGGCGCAGGCGGCTTCATCCTGCCCAACGATCGCGTCGACGTCCTTCTCACGCGCCGGCTGAAGAACCCGGACCAGAGCGGCGGCGCCCCCGAGGTCGTCTCCTCCGAGATCATCCTGGCCAATATCCGCGTCCTCGCCATCGATCAGGCACCGAAGGAGAAGGACGGCCAGAACACGGTGGTCGGCAAGACCGTCACCCTCGAGCTCAATCCCGCGCAGACCGCAACGTTGTCGGCGGCCCGCCAGAGCGGCACGCTGTCGCTGGCGCTGCGCAGCATCGTCGACGTCAAGATGAGCGAAATCACGCTCGATGACTCCGCGCAGAAGCGCGACGGTGTTTCGATCATTCGCTACGGCATTCCAAGTCAGACGGCGAAGGCACGATGAAGACAGTCGATATGAAATGCAGGGTGGATTTGGCGACGATGCGAACCTCCATGGTCCGCGCCCTGTCGTTTTCGGCCGCTATCGCGCTGGCGCTCAACCCGGTCCTGCCCCCCGTGGTCGCTGCCGATTACCGCCCCGCGGCGTCGGCCGCGGCCGACGGCCAGATGAACGCGCGCTTCCTCTCGCTCGGCGTCGGCAAGTCCATCGTGATCGACCTGCCGCGCGACATCAAGGACGTGCTGGTCGCCGATCCCAAGATCGCCAATGCGGTGGTCCGCTCGGCGCAGCGCGCCTATATCATCGGCGCCGCGGTCGGCCAGACCAATATCGTGTTCTTCGATTCCGCCGGTCAGCAGATTGCGGCCTACGACATCGCGGTCAAGCGTGACCTCAACGGCGTGCGGGCCGCGCTGAAGCAGATCCTGCCCAATTCGGACATCCAGATCGACGGACTCGGCGACGGCATCGTCCTGACCGGCACGGCGGCGAATCCGATGGAAGCGCAGCAGGCCAACGATCTCGCCGCGCGCCTGGCCGGCGGCGCCGACAAGGTGGTGAACTCGATCGTGATCCGCGGCCGCGACCAGGTCATGCTCAAGGTGACGGTGGCCGAGGTCCAGCGCAACATCGTCAAGCAGCTCGGCATCGACCTGACCGCCAACCTCAACTACGGCACCTCCGTGGTGACCTTCTCCAACTCGAATCCGTTCACGGCACTCGGCAAGAACCTCGTGGACGGCAACAATCTGACCACGAAGTTCGGCGCCGCGCCGTCGGTGCAGGCCACCCTGCGCGCGATGGAAACCGCGGGTGTGATCCGCACGCTGGCCGAACCGAACCTGACCGCGATCTCCGGCGAATCCGCAACGTTCATTGCCGGCGGCGAATTTCCGGTCCCGGCAGGCTATGCGTGCGATCCCACCACGCATGTCTGTACCACCCAGATCAGCTTCAAGAAGTTCGGCATCTCGCTCAACTTTACCCCCGTGGTGCTGAGCGAAGGCAAGATCAGCCTGCGGGTGATGACCGAGGTCTCCGAGCTTTCGAACGAAAATGCGATCACACTGTCGCAGGCCGTGACCTCGACGTCGGTGAACTCGCTGACGGTGCCCTCGATCAGGACCCGCCGCGCGGAGACCTCGCTGGAAATTCCCTCCGGCGGCGCAATGGCGATGGCCGGCCTGATCCATCAGCAGACCAAGCAGGCCGTCAGCGGACTGCCGGGACTGATGCAGCTCCCGATCCTCGGCACGCTGTTCCGCAGCCGCGACTTCGTCAACAACGCGACCGAGCTGGTCGTGATCGTGACGCCTTACGTCGTTCGCGCGGTGGCGCCGAAGGATCTGTCGCGACCGGATGACGGCTTTGCCCCGCCAGCGGACCCGCAGGCCCAGCTGATCGGCAACATCAACCGAATCTACGGTGTGCCTGGACGGACCGAGCCGGCCAAGAACTACCGCGGCACTTACGGCTTCATCACCGACTGATGCGGAACGGGGACCTCACGATGATCACAAGACCACCCCAGCTTCGCAAACGCGCCATCCGCCTCGGTGGCGCGCTGGTCGGCATGGCGCTCGCGCTCGGCGGCTGCCAGCACGACGAAGTCGTCACCGCCTCCATTCCCGACGACTACAAGCAGCGCCATCCGATCGCGATCGAGGAGCAGAACCGCTCGATCGTCGTCTTCGTCGGCCATGCCCGCGGCGGATTGACCGCCGCCCAGCGCGCGGACGTGATGGGTGTCGCATCGGCATGGTTGCACGAAGGCACGGGCGCCATCCGTATCGACGTGCCGTCCGGCACGCCCAACGCGCGTCCGGTCGCGGACACGATGCGTGAAATCCAGGCGATGCTGGCGGGCGCAGGCGTTCCGCCGCGCGGCGTGAACATTCGTCCCTATCAGCCGGAAGACAAACGTTTCCTGCCGCCGATCCGGCTCACCTATTCCAAGATCGCCGCGGTCGCGGGTCCCTGTGGCCTGTGGCCGGAGGACATCGGCCCTTCGATGAAGAACAAGAGCTGGTTCGAGAACAAGGACTACTACAATCACGGCTGCGCCTATCAGCGCAACCTCGCGGCGATGGTCGACAATCCGTCGGACCTCGAGCAGCCGCGACCTGAAACGCCGTCCTACACGGCCCGCCGTATCACCGGCCTCGAGAAGTATCGCAAGGGTGTGACGACCGCGACCACCTATTCCGACTCCGACAAGGCCAAACTCAGCGACACCGGCAAATGATCAGCTACGCTCGCCAGACACACGAAGAGCAGCCGGAAACAGTTCCTCCGCCGGTCGAGGAGCACATTGCGCCCGCGCCGCGCGTCTCCGTCCAGGCCTTTTGCGAGACCGTGGAGACTGCTGCCGCGGTCCAGTCGGCCGGCGAGGATCGCCGCCTCGGCAAGGCTCATCTGAAGATCCAGATGGGCGGTATGGCGGCCGCGGTCGAAGCTTACCGCTCGGCTCCCACGCCGAACGTGATCGTGCTCGAGAGCGACGGCCGCAACGACCTCTTGGGCGGGCTCGACCAGCTCGCCACCGTCTGCGACGCCGGCACCCGCGTGGTCGTGATCGGCCGCATCAACGACGTCACGCTCTACCGCGAGCTGGTGCGTCGCGGCGTCAGCGACTATGTGCTCGCGCCGGTCGGCGCGATCGACGTCGTGCGCTCGATCTGCAACCTGTTCTCGGCGCCGGAAGCCAAGGCGGTCGGCCGCATCATCGCCGTGGTCGGCGCCAAGGGCGGCGTCGGGGCTTCCACCATCTCCCACAATGTCGCCTGGGCGATCGCGCGCGACCTCGCAATGGACGCGGTCGTTGCCGATCTCGACCTCGCCTTCGGCACCGCCGGGCTCGACTACAACCAGGATCCGCCCCAGGGCATTGCCGACGCCGTGTTCTCGCCCGATCGCGTCGACACCGCCTTCATCGACCGCCTGCTGTCGAAATGCACCGACCATCTCAGCCTGCTGGCGGCGCCGGCGACGCTCGACCGGGTCTATGATTTCGGCACCGACGCGTTCGACTCCGTGTTCGACACGCTGCGCTCCACCATGCCCTGCATCGTGCTCGACATACCGCATCAATGGTCGGGCTGGACCAAGCGCGCTTTGATCGGGGCGGATGACATCCTGATCGTGGCCGCGCCTGACCTCGCCAATCTGCGCAATACCAAGAACCTGTTCGATCTGTTGAAGGCCGCGCGTCCCAATGACCGACCGCCGCTCTACTGCCTGAACCAGGTCGGCGTGCCCAAGCGACCCGAAATCGCCGCCGCGGAGTTCGCCAAGGCGATCGAGAGCCAGCCGATCGTCTCGATCCCGTTCGAGCCGCAGATTTTCGGCTCGGCGGCCAACAACGGCCAGATGATCGCGGAGATTTCCGCCAACCACAAGTCGATCGAGATGTTCCTTCAGATCGCCCAGCGCCTGACCGGCCGCAGCGAGACCAAGAAACAAAAGTCGTCCCTGTTTTCACCCCTGATTGACAAGTTGCGGGGAAAATAAGCCGCCGCATGGAGTTGTTAAGTGTTCGGTAAGCGTAGCGGAACAGACACCGACCTTCGGGCGCCCAAGCCCGGCGCCGTGTCGCCCGAGCCTGCCCAGGCTCCGGCGCCGACGGTGTCGCGCGCCCCGCCTCCGCCGGCCGTCGCCTCCCCGCCGCTTGCGCCTGCCAAGGCGCCGCCGCCTCCGGCCATGGAGAGCCGGCGTTCGGACAATTATTACGAGGTCAAGGCGACCATCTTCGGCGCGCTGATCGAGGCGATCGACCTCGCCCAGCTCGCCAAGCTCGATTCGGAGTCCGCGCGCGAGGAAATCCGCGACATCGTCAACGAGATCATCGCGATCAAGAACATCGTGATGTCGATCGCCGAGCAGGAGGAACTGCTCGACGACATCTGCAACGACGTTCTCGGCTACGGCCCGCTCGAGCCGCTACTGTCGCGCGACGACATCGCCGACATCATGGTCAACGGCGCAAACACCGTCTACATCGAAGTCGCCGGCAAGATCCAGCGCACGGGAATTCGCTTCCGCGACAACCAGCAGCTCCTCAACATCTGCCAGCGCATCGTCAGCCAGGTCGGCCGGCGCGTCGACGAATCCTCGCCGATCTGCGACGCGCGCCTCGCCGACGGCTCCCGCGTCAACGCCATCGTGCCACCGCTGTCGATCGATGGGCCGACGCTCACCATCCGCAAGTTCAAGAAGGACAAGCTGACGCTGGATCAGCTCGTCAAGTTCGGCGCGATCTCGCCGGAAGGCGCCGAGATTCTCCAGATCATCGGCCGCGTCCGCTGCAACGTGTTGATTTCCGGCGGTACCGGCTCGGGCAAGACCACGCTGCTCAACTGTCTGACCAATTACATCGAGCACGACGAGCGCGTCATCACCTGCGAAGACGCTGCCGAGCTCCAGCTCCAGCAGCCCCATGTGGTGCGGCTGGAGACCCGTCCGCCCAACATCGAGGGTGAGGGCCAGGTCACCATGCGCGAGCTGGTGCGCAACTGTCTGCGTATGCGTCCTGAACGCATCATCGTCGGCGAAGTCCGCGGCCCGGAGGCGTTCGACCTGCTCCAGGCCATGAACACCGGCCACGACGGCTCGATGGGGACGCTGCACGCCAACAACCCCCGCGAGGCGCTGTCGCGCTGCGAATCCATGATCACGATGGGCGGCTTTTCGCTGCCGTCACGCACCATCCGCGAGATGATCTGCGCCTCGATCGATGTCATCGTCCAGGCCGCGCGCCTGCGCGACGGCTCGCGCCGCATCACCCACATTACCGAGGTGATGGGCATGGAAGGCGACACCATCATCACCCAGGACATCTTCCTCTACGACATGGTCGGCGAGGACGCCAACGGCAAGATCATCGGCCGGCACCGCTCGACCGGCATCGGCCGCCCGAAGTTCTGGGAACGCGCCCGCTATTACGGCGACGAGAAGCGCCTTGCCGCCGCGCTCGACGCCGCGGAAGTGGCGCCCAAGACGTGAGCAGGTCAGCGACGCCATGAACATACAGGTCCTCGCCCTCGCATTTCTCGCCACCGCAGCGGTCGGCGGCATCGCCTGGGTCTTCCTCTATCCGCTGCTCTCCGGGGAACGGAAGGCGGAAAGCCGACGCGCCTCGATCTCGCGTGCCGACGCGCCCGCGGCCAAGCAGAGCGAAAAGAGCCAGCGCTCGCGCCGCGAGCAGGTCGAGACGTCGCTGAAGGATCTCGAGGCACGGCGTCAGCAGGAGAAGAGCGTTCCGCTCAATATCCGCCTGTCCCAGGCGGGTCTCGACTGGACGCCGCAGAAATTCTGGATCGTGTCCGCCGTCGTGGCGGGCGTGCTGTTCGCGGCGGCCCTGTTCGTCGGGGGCGGCCTGCTCGGCGCTGCCGGTCTCGCCTTTGCCGGAGGTTTCGGTCTGCCACGCTGGGCCTTGAGCTTCCTGAAGAAGCGCCGGGAAGACAAATTCCTGAAGGCACTCCCCGACGCGGTCGACGTCATCGTCCGCGGCATCAAGGCGGGCCTGCCGCTGTTCGAATCGATCAAGGTCGTCGCTGCGGACGCGCCCGAGCCGCTGCGCAGCGAGTTCCTGGCGATCATCGAGACGCAGGCGATCGGTATGCCGCTGGGCGAGGCTTGCTCCCGGCTCTACGATCGCATGCCGCTGCCCGAAGCCAACTTCTTCGGCATCGTCATCTCGATCCAGCAGAAATCGGGCGGCAACCTCTCCGAGGCGCTGGGCAACCTCTCCAAGGTGCTGCGCGACCGCAAGAAGATGAAAGAGAAGATCCAGGCGATGTCGATGGAAGCCAAGGCCTCGGCCGGCATCATCGGTTCGTTGCCGCCGATCGTGATGTTCCTCGTCTATCTCACGACGCCGCACTACATCTCGCTGCTTTGGACTCATCCCACCGGCCAGCTGATGCTGGTCGGCTCCGTCGTCTGGATGTCGATCGGCATCATGGTGATGAAGAAGATGATCAATTTCGATTTTTGACGGTGCCGCATGGTCGAGTTCCTCGTTTCGAAACTGCATGACGTCCGCTTCATGACCATGTTGCTGGCGGCCATCGCCGCCAGCGCCACTGTCTATACGCTGGTGATGCCGCTGTTCGCCGGCGAGGGCCTCTCCAAGCGCATGAAGGCGGTCGCGAGCGAGCGTGAGCGCATCCGGCAGCGCGAGCGCGAGCGCCTTCACAAGAACGAGAAGGTCTCGCTGCGCCAGACACCGAAGCAGCTCGTCTCCAAGGTGGTGGAGGACTTCAACCTCACCAAATGGCTCGCGCAAGAGGCGGCGCGGGACAAGCTCATCATGGCCGGCTACCGCGGCCAGGCGCCCTACATCACCTTCCTGTTTGCCCGCTTGGTCGCTCCGCTCGTGCTGTTCGTCGGCTCGGTCATCTACGTTTTCGTGATCGCGCACATGGACAAGCCGATGCCGATCAAGATCGGCATCTGCATCGGCGCGGCCTATCTCGGCCTGCAGGCGCCGATGCTGTTCCTCAAGAACGCGATCTCCAAGCGCCAGCTCTCGATCAAGCGCGCCTTTCCCGATGCACTCGACCTGCTCCTGATCTGTATCGAATCCGGCATGTCGGTCGAAATGGCGTTCCGTAAGGTCGCCACCGAAATCGTGGGACAGTCGATTGCGCTGTCGGAGGAGTTCACGCTGACCACAGCCGAATTGTCCTATCTGCAGGATCGCAAAGTCGCCTATGAGAATTTGGCGCGTCGCACCGGGCTCGAGGGCGTCAAGTCGGTGTGTCTCGCACTCATGCAGGCGGAACGCTACGGCACCCCGCTGGGTCAATCCCTGCGCGTCATGGCACAGGAAAACCGCGACATGCGCATGAACGAGGCCGAGAAGAAGGCCGCCGCGCTGCCCCCGAAGCTGACGGTGCCGATGATCCTGTTCTTCCTGCCGGTGCTGTTCATCGTCATTCTCGGGCCGACCGGCATCAAGGTCACCGAGATGCAGTGACACGAGCCACCGACCGCAGGCGGTCCGTGAGGCGATGTCGATAGTTGAAGATCGGAACCGATCAGTCGGGCTGGTTGAGCGAGGCGACCGGGGTACGCTTCGGCGCGCCGCGATGACCGTCGCTGCGGCTCAGCATCTCTTTGAGATAAGTGACATTGGCCGCGGCCTGATCCGGCGGCAGGTCCGCCTTCACGATGGTCTCGGCCTCAGCGAAGCGGCCCTGGAGACCGACGACGAGGCCGAGATTCTGCCGCACCCGGCTGCCGGCGCGCGGCGAGGCGTAGGCCTGCCGCAGCGCCTCTTCGGCCTTCGGCAGGTCTCTCGACAACATGTAGGACAGGCCGAGATTGGAGAGCACGCCGGGATCACCCGGTGCGATCTTGAGCGCGCTCGCATAATAGGAACGCGCCTCCTCGTGACGGCCCATCTGGTCCAGCGCAGTGCCCTGCACCGAGAGCAGGCGCCAGTCAGGATTATCAGGCGAATGCGCTTTCGACAGGACGTCGTAGGCCTGCTGGAAATTGCCGTTGTCGGCGAGCGCGCGGCCGTACAAAGCGAGCAGCGTCTTGTTGCCGGGATTGGCGATGGTCGCCTGCTCAAGCACGGCGGCGGCCTGGGCGCGCTGACCGTTGGCGCGCAGGGCCTGACCATAGGCAAACGCGGCCTCGGCGTCCTTGGGATTGGCGCGGTAGCGCTCGCCATAGACCTCGACGGCACGGACCGGATCTGTCGGTGTGCGATCGGTGGGACTAGCCTCCGCCCGCGGCCCGCCGACCGAGCCCGTCACATCTGAGAGTTTCGACATGGCCGTGCAGCCGCCGAGGCCCATGGCCAACGCCGCGACGACCGACGTGGACGCAAGAAGCCGGGCAAGACTGAACTGTTGACGCATGACGCCTTGACTCTCGAGCCGATTGATCGAGCCGAACGCGCCAGCAATAGACTGTTAACCCTAACGGCCGGTTAACGCCGCGTTCGCGCCCCTCACGGCGAAGTTTGCGGCGGCGCCTCACCCGCCGAGGTCCGGATCGAGGCCGAGCGCCTTCACCTGCGCGCTCAGCTCCCGCAGCAATCGCCGCCTCAATATTCGATGGCAAGCCGCTTGCGGATTTCATCGACGCGCTTGTCGAGTGCATCGAACCGCGCGTGGACGGATCGGTCATGGAGATAGAAGACGTAACCGCCGGCAAGGAGCGCGAAGATCCAGTGGTGGTGCTCGACGTAACCGAAAATCGCTTCGACGGCCTGGCCGATGAAGGTGACCACGCTCCACACAAATTCCATCGCAATTCCTCCCGGCGCGCTTTGTCGTCGGCCGCCCGAATTTCGATCCCCGGCGACCGTTGCCGGAACCTAGCATGGCCCCCTTGCCGCGAGTAGCGGCTCGCTGAACGGTGACAGCAAAGCCGATTGCAGCAGCGGCCAAACTCTGCGAAGTCTCGTCCGTTCGCATGACCCGTTTGATCTGACGATCCGGACCCGCCAATGCCATCTGTCTTCGAGACGTCGCCCACCGCCATCCCGATCAATTTCGTCACCAAATCGAGCTGGGATCGGGTCGCCGAGACGCTGCCGCCGCCACAACGGCTGTTCGCCACGGCATGCGCCTTTACCGCCAAGCCGGGCAGCTATCTCGCCCTGCCTGCGCCCGACGGCGCCGTCGCGCAGGTGCTATTCGGCCTCGAGGACGAGGGTGCAAGATCGCGCGACCTGTTCCGGCCTGGCGCCCTGCCCGGGCTGCTGCCGCCGGGCACTTATCGCTTTGCCAATACACCACACGATGCACGGCTGGCGGCACTCGCTTTCGCACTGGGGTGCTACCACTTTGCGCGCTACCGCAAGGCTGATAGCCGCAACGTCCGCCTGGTGCCGCCCGATGGCGTCGATGCGACCGAGATCGAGCGGATCGCTGATGCCGCGATGCTCGCGCGCGACCTCATCAACACGCCATCCAACGACATGGGGCCGGAACAGCTGGCCGCTGCCGCGCAAGCGCTCGCCGCCGAGTTCGGGGCAAGCTATGCCTGCACCATCGGCGAGGAGCTGGAGAAGCACTTCCCGCTGATCCACGCCGTCGGCATGGCATCCAACCGCGCGCCGCGGCTGATCGACATCGACTGGGGCGATCCAGACCATCCCAAGGTGACGCTGGTCGGCAAGGGCGTCTGCTTCGACACCGGCGGGCTCGATCTGAAGCCGTCGAGCGGCATGCTGATCATGAAAAAGGACATGGGCGGCGCCGCCAACGTGCTGGCGCTGGCGCGCATGGTGATGGACGCGAAGCTGAAGGTGCGGCTGCGCGTGCTGATCCCGGCCGTCGAGAACGCGGTCGCGGGCAACGCTTTCCGACCGCTCGACATCTTCACCTCGCGCAAGGGCATCACGGTCGAGATCGGCAATACCGACGCCGAAGGGAGGCTGGTGCTCGCCGACGCGCTGGCGCTGGCCGACGAGGAGAAGCCCGATCTGTTGATTGATCTCGGCACGCTGACCGGCGCGGCGCGCGTCGCGCTGGGGCCGGATCTGCCGCCCTTCTACACCAATGACGAGACCCTTGCCGGCGACCTTTCGCGCTGCGCGGTGCAGGAGAACGATCCGTTGTGGCGCATGCCGCTGTGGCCGCCTTACGATGCGTGGCTGGACTCCAAGACGGCCACCATCACCAACGCGCCATCAGGCGGCTTTGCGGGCTCGATCACCTGCGCGCTGTTCCTGCAACGCTTCGTCGAGCAGGCCAGGAGCTGGCTGCATGTCGACATCTATGGCTGGACGCCGTCGGCAAAACCGGCACGCCCCGAAGGCGGCGAGTGCCAGGCCGCGCGCGCCATCTACACCTTGCTGAGCGAGCGCTATGCATGATCCACGAATAACACCGGCGCGGGGCGACCTCGCCGCGAAATATCTCGAGGGCAAGGTTGAGGCGGATCGCTTCGTCGCGGGCGAAGAATTCGAGGTGGTCGAACCGGTCGTGCCGGTGCGCGAGCAGCCGTCGTCGAACGCGATGCTGATGACGGAGGCCTTGCGCGGCGAACGCGTCACCATTTACGATCGCAACGGCGAGGGGTGGGCGTGGGGCCAACTTAATGGCGATGGCTATGTCGGCTGGCTGCCGGATGCAGGGCTCATAAAGCCGTCGGTCGCCCCAACTCACCTCGTCAGCGCGCTACGGACGTTTGCGTTTCCCGGCCCTTCGATCAAGCTGCCGCCGGTCGAGACGCTCGTGATGGGATCCAGGCTCGCGGTGGCGCGCGAAGACGGCAGCTTCGCCGTGACGCACGACGGCAGATATCTGCCGAAGTCCCATCTCGCCCTGCTCGATCATCGCGAGCCGGATTTCGTCGCGGTCGCCGAGCGCTTCGTCGGCACGCCCTATCTCTGGGGCGGCAAGAGCAGTCTTGGCATCGACTGTTCCGGTCTCGTCCAGGTCTCGCTGACATCGGCGGGCATCGGCTGCCCGCGCGACAGCGACATGCAGCAGGCCGGTCTCGGCCGCGTACTGGCTCCGAACGAGATAAGCAGGCTGCAGCGCGGCGACCTGATCTTCTGGAAAGGCCATGTCGCCATCGTGCGCAACGCCAGCACCATGGTTCACGCCAACGCGCATCACATGGCGACGGTGATTGAGCCGATCGAACCAGCGATCGCGCGCATCAAGCAGGCCGGCAGCGAGGCCGTTGCGATCAAGCGGCTCTAGGGCGCGTCCCCATGAATTCGTTGCGTCCGCTTTATTCTTGGAAGGCGATGTTGAAGCCGACATGGCCGCATGTCGGCTTTGGTCAGGACTGCATCCACGGCCCCGAGAGGAGGGAGCTCAGGTTTTTGCAATAGGTTTTCGGGCACCGGAGGTTGTTGGAGCCGATGTCGGCGACGATAGATCGCTGGTAGCGCTGTGAAATGTTCTCCGCTGACAGGAACACCGCCCGTAACGGCCGAGTTAAATGGGGAAATTCACCTCTAAGGGAGTCGAAACCATGGCCCGCGCAACAGCCCATCCGGATCATCAATGCATCTCAAGCGAAGACATTCAGGGAACCCAGGTCTATGGAGTAGATCGAAAGAATATTGGTGAGATTGATCATCTGATCATCGACAAGATGTCAGGTCGTGTGGCTTACGCCGTCATGAGCTTTGGCGGCTTTGTTGGATTGGGCCACAGCCATTATCCCATTCCATGGGGCGCACTGACATTTGATCGGTCGCTTGGTGGTTTTCGAACCAATATCACCGAGCAACAGCTAAGGGACGCGCCCGAGTTCAGTGATGATTCCTGGCAGGATCGAGACTGGGAAACACGCACTCACCAGTACTACGGGACGCCTACATACTGGGAGGCGCGTCCAGGTGGCTTATAACGCGAGTCAGCGCATCTGGAGACTCTCGATTGTCGAGTCATCGAAGAGCTGATCGACCAAGCCACTCAGCTGAGGCGGTCAATGCTGTGGCGCGGCTCATATCGCGCCTACGAGTGCCAGCGAAGACGCTTGAAAGACATCGCCAAACGGCCTTGAGCTAAGTGTCTAAGTGTCCGAGTTCGTCGGATTCGAGTCAATTGCGGACATTCCGAAGTTGTCGCAGTGTCTTCGTGCGACGCCACCTGTTCCCTGGACGCGTCAGGTGACGTAGAATGTCACTGCCTTCGAAGCGGGACGCTGTTCGGCTTTGGCCCAGGCTGTGTCCAATAGCTGCCATTCACCCACCCACACTCGGGGATCATCCTCGGCATCCGTCGGATTGCCACGGCTGTCCGGTTCACGAGTCGCAAAATGCGGCGTCGGATCGAATTGTGCGCAACGCTCGCCCGCCCGAAAACGCCGCGCTCGTTGAAACGCGACGCAAATCTGTGCGTTGACCCACCTGTCGGTGAGGACGGAGCGCGAACAATGGCATCCATCCGATACGTTGTGACGGACATCGATAAATCGGTCGAATTCTATCGCGATAAACTCGAGTTCTCGGTGGACATGCACAATCCCAGCAAGTTCGCAGCGCTTATTCGTGATGATCTGACGCTCTACTTGAGCGCCCCAGGGGCGGGTAGTGGAGGAACTGCTGGCGGCAATCCGGAGCCTGGTGGATGGAACCGATTCATGATTGTTACGAAAGACATAGATGATCTCATCGGTCGATTGAACGCTGGTGGGGCCAAATTTAGAGGAGAAATCAGCGAGGCCGGAGCGGGTCGCGCCAGGCTTCTTGAAGATCCGTCGGGCAATCTGATTGAACTATTTGAGTTCAAGAAGAAATAAGTGATGTCCACTGCCGTCGACTTCGAGAGGTCTCATTTTGTCATTCCGGGATACGCACGCCAACGCGCACTCCATGATGTGCCCCGCGGCCGTCCTTCGAGGCGCCCGCTTGTCGCGGGCTGCTCAGGATGCCGCAGCGATCGCGCCGCCGCCGTGACAACAATATCACGTTCCCTCAAGTCGCGACCGCGCCTCCGCCCTCGCTCTCGAGCCGGAATGCCGCTGCGAACAGCGCCCGCGTGTAATCCGTCTTCGGGGTCTTGAACAGCTCGGCGGCCTGTCCCTCTTCGACGACCTTGCCGCCGCGCATCACGATCAGGTGGCTCGCGAGCGAGGCGACAACACGCAGATCGTGCGAGATGAACACGTAGGTGAGCTCGCGCTTGCGCTGCAGCTCGCGCAGCAGGTCGACCATCTGCGCTTGGAACAGCATGTCGAGCGCGCTGGTCGGCTCGTCCAGCACGACGAAATCCGGCTCAAGCACCACCGCCCGCGCGATACTGATGCGCTGGCGCTGGCCGCCGGAGAATTCATGCGGATAGCGGAAGCGCGTCTCAGGATTGAGCCCGACATCCTCGAGCGCCTTGACGACGCGCGCTTCGCGTTCCTCGCGCGAGAGTCCTGGCTGATGCACGAAGAGGCCTTCGGCAATGATGTCGGCGATCGACATGCGCGGTGAGAGCGAGCCGAATGGGTCCTGGAACACGATCTGCATGTCGCGCCGGAAGGGCCGCATCTCCTTGAAGCGCAGGCCCTGGATGTCTTTACCCAAGAACACGATGCGCCCGTTCGAGGAGATCAGCCGCAGCAGCGCCAGCCCCAGCGTAGTCTTGCCCGAGCCTGATTCTCCGACGACGCCGAGCGTCTCGCCCTTGCGCACCGCGATGCTAACGCCGTCAACCGCCTTGATGTGGCCGACCGTCTTGCGCAGCAAACCGCGCTTGATCGGAAACCAGACCTTCAGGTCATTGGCCGACATCACCACCGGCGCATCCGGCTGCGGAGGGGCCGGATCCGGCTTCGGCTCGGCCGCGAGCAGATCGCGCGTATAGGGATGTTTCGGCGACTTGAAGACCTGCTCGACCGGTCCCTGCTCGACGATCTCGCCGCTCTTCATGACACAGATATGGTCGGCGATGCGGCGCACGATGCCGAGATCGTGGGTGATGAAGAGCAGGCTCATGCCGAGCCGCGCGCGGATCTCGGCGAGCAACGCCAGAATCTGTGCCTGCACGGTGACGTCGAGCGCCGTCGTCGGCTCGTCCGCGATCAACAGATCCGGCTCGTTGGCGAGTGCCATTGCGATCATCACGCGCTGGCGCTGACCGCCGGAGAGCTGATGCGGATAGCTCTTCAGCCGCGTCTCGGGCTCGGGGATACCGACCTGCGTCAGCAGCTCCAGCGTCCGTCTGCGCGCCTGCGCATTACTGGTCGGATTGTGCAACTGGATGATCTCGCCGATCTGCGCTTCGATCGTGTGCAACGGATTGAGCGAGGTCATCGGCTCCTGGAAGATGATGGAGATGTCGCTACCGCGAATCTGCCGCATCTGCTGCTCGGATTGGTCGATCAGCTCCTGCCCCTTGAAGCGGATACTTCCCGAGGGATGCGAGGCGTTCGGATATGGCAGCAGCTTCAGGATCGAGAGCGCGCTGACCGACTTGCCGGAGCCGGATTCGCCGACCAGCGCGACGCATTCGCCGCGCTTGATCTGGAACGAGACCTTGTCGACCGCGAGCGTCGTAGCGCCGCCCTGGTGGAAGGCCACCGAAAGCTCGCGAACGCTGAGCAGGGGCTGGTTGATCGCGTCCATTGGACTACCTGAACGTCTTGCGCGGATCGAAGGCGTCGCGCACCGCTTCGCCGATGAAGATCAAGAGCGACAGCATGATCGCGACCGAGAAGAAGCCGGAGAATCCGAGCCAGGGTGCCTGCACATTGGACTTGGCCTGCGACAGCAATTCGCCGAGCGAAGGCGATCCCGGCGGCAGGCCGAAGCCCAGGAAATCAAGCGCCGTCAGCGTCATCACCGAGCTCGACACGATGAAGGGCAGGAACGTCATGGTCGCGACCATGGCGTTCGGCAGCAGGTGCCGGAACATGATGATCGGGTTGGAAACGCCGAGCGCCCGCGCCGCCTGAATGTATTCGAAGTTGCGCCCACGCAGGAACTCGGCCCGCACGAGACCGACCAGCGAGACCCAGGAGAACAGCAGCAAGATGCCGAGCAGCACGAAGAAGCCGGGCACCAGGACCGAGGACAGGATCAGGAGAAGGTAGAGCGAGGGGATCGCTGTCCAGATCTCGATGAAGCGCTGGAAGATCAGATCGACCCGACCGCCAAAATAGCCTTGCACCGCCCCCGCTGCGATACCGATGACGGACGAGATGATGGTGAGGCAAAGGCCGAACAGCACCGAGATGCGGAAGCCATAGATCAGCCGCGCGACCACGTCGCGCCCCTGATCGTCGGTCCCGAGCCAGTTATATTCGAGATCGCGGCAACTCTTCAGCCCCTTCTTCTCCACCACCGGCTTGCACTGCTTCTCGGTCAACATCCAGGTCGGCGGCGATGGCGCCGGCGTCGGCAGATCGAGATTGTGGGTGTCGTATGAATAGCGGATCAGCGGCCAGACGATGGTGCCGTTCTTGTCCTTGATGAGCTTCTGCAAATAGGGATCGCGGTAGTCGGCCGCGGTTTCGAAGTCGCCACCGAAGGTGGTTTCCGAATAGGTGACGAAGGCCGGCCAATAGAGACGGCCGTCGAACTTGATCAGGAAGGGTCGGTCATTGGCGATCAGCTCGGCGAACAGCGAGACCACGAACAGGGCGATGAATATCCAGAACGACCAGTAGCCGCGACGGTTCGCCTTGAAGTTCTGCCAGCGCCGCCTGTTGAGCGGCGAAGGGGCGAACGACTTGCTCGTGATCGGCACGGCATCGCCGAGCGGCGACTTCGCAGTGGTCTCGATCGGCGTTGGCGCGGTAATCGTCATCAGACCTCCCGCGCCTCGAAATCGATCCGGGGGTCGATCCACATATAGGTCAGATCGGAGATCAGATTGATCACGAGACCGACCAGGGAAAAGATGTAGAGCGTACCGAACACCACGGGATAGTCGCGGTTGAGCACGCTCTCGAAGCTGAGCAGTCCCAGCCCGTCCAGCGAGAAGATGGTCTCGATCAGCAGCGAACCTGAGAAGAAGGCATGAATGAAGGTCCCGGGAAAGCCGGCGATCACGATCAGCATCGCATTGCGGAAGACATGGCCGTAAAGCACCCGGCCTTCGCCGCACCCCTTGGCGCGCGCTGTCATGACGTATTGCTTGCGGATCTCGTCCAGGAATGAGTTCTTGGTCAGGAACGTCATGGTGGTGAACGCACCGAGCCCCATGGCGATCAACGGCAGCGTCAGATGCCAGAAATAATCGGCGATCTTCCAGTACCAGGGAAACTGCGACCAGCCGTCCGATGTCAGGCCGCGCAACGGGAACCAGTTGAAGAAGGAGCCGCCGGCAAACAGGATGATGAGGAGGATTGCGAAAAGAAACCCGGGAATGGCATAGCCAAGCACGAGAACGGTCGACGTCCAGGTGTCGAAGCGCGTGCCGTCCTTCACCGCCTTGCGGATGCCGAGCGGGATCGAGATCAGATAGGTGATCAGCGTCAGCCAGATCCCGAGCGAGATCGAGACCGGCAGCTTCTCCTTGATGAGCTGGATTACGCTGACGTCGCGGAAATAGCTCTTGCCGAAATCGAAGCGGGCGAAGTTCCACACCATCAGGGCGAAGCGTTCCGGCGCCGGCTTGTCGAAGCCGAACTGCACCTCCAGCTTCTTGATGAAATCAGGGTCGAGGCCCTGCGCGCCGCGATATTTCGAGTTGATGGCATCGCCACCGGCGCCGGCCTGCCCGGGCGCGCGCTGCGCAAAGTCGCTACCGCCCGAAATCCGCGAGGTGCCGCCGGTGTCAGCCCCGGACAGCTGCGCGATCACGCGCTCGACCGGGCCGCCCGGCGCGAACTGCACGACGACGAAGGAGACGAACAGGATCCCCAGCAGCGTCGGGATCATCAGGAGGATGCGGCGGGCGATATAGGCGCTCATGATTATTTCGCCTGCTCGAGCTTGGCGGCCTTGGCGGGTTCATGCCACCAGATGTCGGGCGCCCCGACGCCATTGGCATAACGCGGCAGCTTTTGCGGGTGGCCGAACTGATCCCAATAAGCCAGCCGGTGCGTCTTGTTGTACCATTGCGGCACCCAGTAGCGGCCGGCGCGGAACAGGCGATCGAAGGCGCGGCAAGCGACGGTCAATTCCTCGCGGCTGTCAGCCGCCATGATTTTTTCGATCATGGCGTCGATGGCCGGGTTGGCGATGCCTGCGAGATTGTACGAGCCCTTGGTGTTCGCGACCTGCGAGGAGAAGAACGAGCGCATGGCATCGCCCGGCGTCGCCGACATGCTGAAGCGCTGGATCGTCATGTCGAAGTCGAAATCGTCCTGGCGCGCCCTGTGTTGCACGGCATCGACGAGGCGCACGTTGGCCTCGATGCCGAGCGTCGCGAGATTCTTGATGTAGGGCGCATGATGCGGCTGGAAGGACGGCTCGTCCAACAGGAACTCGATCCTGAACACCTCGCCGTTCGGCAGCATCCGCTTGCCATCCTTGATCGGCAAGCCGGCCTCGTTCAGCAATTGCTGCGCCTTGCGCAGAAGGCTGCGGTCCTGTCCGGAACCGTCCGTGACCGGCGGCGTGAATGGAGCCGCGAACACGTCGTCCGGAACCTGACCGCGAAACGGCTCCAACAGCTTCAGCTCTTCCGGCGAAGGCGGCGCATCACCCGCCATGAGGTCCGAGTTCTGGAATGGCGACACCGTACGGGCATAGGCACCGTACATGATGGTCTTGTTGGTCCATTCGAAGTCGAACGCGTTGGTCAGAGCCTCGCGCACGCGCGGGTCTTTGAACTTGTCGCGCCTTGTATTGATGAACCAGCCTTGCGCGCCGGACGGCGTGTCGTCGGGCACGACCTCCATCTTGACGCGGCCATCCTTGACGGCCGGGAAATCATAGCGCGTCGCCCAGATGCGCGAGGTGAACTCCTCGCGATAGAGATAGCTCTTGCCGGTGAAACCCTCGAAGGCGACATCGCGGTCGCGATAGAACTCATAGCGCACGACGTCGAAATTGTAGCTGCCGCGGCAGACTGGGAGATCGGCAGCCCACCAGTCCTTGACCCGCTCGAACTCGATGTAGCGATTGACCTCGAACTTTCCGACCCTGTACGGACCGGAGCCGAGCGGAGTATCCAGCGTCGATTCATCGAACGGGCGAGACGCGTAGTACGCTTTCGAAAAGATCGGCAGTCCGGCGACATAGAGCGGCACGTCGCGGGCGCGTCCCTTGGCAAAGATGACAACGAGCGTTGCGTCATCGAGCGCCTCCGCGCTCACAAAGTCGCGCATCTGCACGATGATCAGGGGGTGGCCCTTGGCCTTCAGCGTCATCAGCGAGAACGCCGCATCATGCGCAGTGAGCCTGGAGCCGTCGTGGAATTTGGCCTCCGGCCGCATCGTGAAGCGATAGACCAGCCTGTCCGGCGATATCTGCACGGATTTGGCGGCAAGCCCGTACATCGCGTCCGGCTCGTCGCTTGCCCGCACCATCAGCGGCGAAAACGTCATGTCCATGCCTTGCGCGCCGTCGCCCTTCAGAATGAAGGCGTTGAGCGAGTTGAAGGTCTGGTAGGACTGATTGTGCGATTTCGTCGACGGAATCAGCGAGAACGTGCCGCCCTTCGGCGCAGCCGGATTGACATAATCGAAATGGTGGAAGTCGGCGGGATATTTGAGATCGCCGAACGCCGAAATGCCGTGAGCCTCAACCCCGGCCTCCGATGCATGCGCGCCACGCATCGGCCGCGCGCCTAGCGACGCACCGAGGGCGCTGCCGACACCCAAAGCCAGCACATGGCGGCGTGACATCTGCGTCATGCGGGCAATGTCCTTCACGACTTCTTTGCGATCCGCGCCGCCTTGTCTGCGTCGTACCACCAGATGAACGGAAAGCTGGATTGACCGTATTTGGGCATTTCCGCCGGCCGGCCAAAGCGATCCCAGCGCGCGGTGCGGACCTTGTTATACGTCCATTGTGGAACGACGTAGTGATTCCACAGCAGCACGCGGTCGAGCGCCTTTGTCGCCGCGACAAGCTCGTCCCTATCCTTCGCGAAGATCACACGATCGATCAACTTATCTACCGCCGGATTCTTGATCCCCGTTATATTGTCGGACCCGGCCATGTCAGCGGCTTTAGAGCCCCAACGTTCCCGTTGCTCATTGCCGGGAGACTGCGACTCCCCCCAGGACTTTGTGACGATGTCGAAATCCCACTCGCGTGTCCTGTTCTCGTACTGGGTCGGATCGACCGTCCGCACGCTGACGGCAATGCCGAGCCGCTCCAGCGAGGGCTTGTAGAACAGTGTGATCCGCTCGAAGTTCGGATCCGAGTTCAGCAATTCCAGCGAGAACTGGGCGCCGGTCTTGACGTCGATCAGCTTGCGGTCGCGAACCTCAAAGCCGGCCTCCTTGAACAGGCGCAGCGCCTCCCGGAGGTTGTCGCGCACGGCTTCCGGATTGCCGCCGACCGGATTGGTGTAGGTCGTCGTGAAGACTTCGGGCGGGACTTCGGCGCGGACGGTCTCGAGGATCTCGAGCTCCTGGCCCTGCGGCAAGCCGGTTGCCATCAGCTCTTCGATGCCGTCGAAATAGCTGCTGACGCGCTTGTATTGACCGAAGAAGATCTGCTTGTTCATCTCCTCGAAGTCGAAGGCGTAGTTGAGCGCACGGCGCACGCGAGGATCGCTGAACTTGGCGCGGCGTAGGTTCGGCACGAAGGCCTGCATCACGCCCGAGCTGCGATTGGCGAATTCTTCGAGGATCACGCGCTTTTCGCTCACGGCCGGGAAGTCGTAGGCGGTCGCCCAGTTCTTCGCGCTGTTCTCGGTGCGCCAGTCCACCTGGTCGGCCTTGAAAGCCTCGATCGCCACGGTGGCGTCGCGGAAATATTCGTAGCGTAGCTCGTCGAAATTGTTGCGGCCCACATTGGCCGGCAGGTCGCGGCCCCAATAGTCCTTGACGCGCTCCAGTGCGATCGACCGTCCTGCAACGAAGTCTTTGATCTTGTAGGGACCGGAGCCGAGCGGCAATTCGAGCGTGGTGGCGGAGACGTCACGCTTGCGGCCCTGCGCGTCGGTCCCCTCCCACCAATGCTTCGGCAAGACGATGAGCTGCCCGACGATCTGCGGCAGCTCGCGATTGCCCGGCGCGTCGAACACGAACTTCACCTCGCGCTCGCCGACCTTCTCGGCCTTCACCACATGGCTGTAATAGGCCGAGTACATCGGGTGGTGCTTCTTGAACGAATCGAGCGAGAAGATCACGTCATCCGCGGTAACAGGCTTGCCGTCGTGCCATTTGGCTTGCGGCCGCAAGCGGTAAGTGACGAAGGAGAAATCGTCCGGATGGCTGACGGCTTCCGCCAGCGCGCCGTATTCGGTCGAGACTTCGTCGAGGGAGGCCGTCGTGAGGGATTCATAGATGAAGGCAACGGCACCAGCGACCTGCCCCTTCACGCCGGACACGACGATGTTGAAATTGTCGAAGGTGCCGACGGCGATCTGGCGGGCGACGCCGCCTTTGGGCGCTTCCGGATTGACGTAGTCGAAGCGCTTGAAATCGGCGGGGTACTTGACCTTCCCGAACAGTGACAGCGCGTGGCGCCAGGGAAGCTCACTGGCAGATTGCGCGCGCGCCGTGCCGATGGCGGGAACGCTGCCCAGGGAACCAAGGGCGGGAAGCGCTGCGACAGCAGTGCCGGTGAGCAGGAGATCGCGTCGGGTAATGGCCAAATCAACATCCCTGTCTTGAAGGAGGCTACTCCTTTAAGTTCCCAATATAGGCGAGGTTTCGACCGAATATGTTGCTTTTTCCTCATCTTGAAAGGCCCCATGGCCTGTCAGATGCGGCCAAACGCCCCGATAAATTCGCCGCAAGGCTCGAATAAGGAAACGGCCAGGCTTTTCAGCCTGGCCGGATCTTCCAAGACAGGTTTCTCGAGGCCTTACTTCGAGGCGGTCGGCAGCGGCTGAGGATGCTCCGACAGCGAATTCAGATAGGCGATGACGTCGGCGCGCTCGGAATCCTTGGGAATGCCGGCGAAGCCCATCGCCGTGCCGGGGATGAAACCCTTCGGGTTGGCAATGAACTTGTTGAGATCATCGAATGTCCAGGTGCCGCCCTTGGCCTTCATGGCAGCGGAGAAGTTGAAGCCGCCGCGGCCCTCGCCCCGCTTCTCGCCGACGACGCCATAGAGGTTCGGACCAACGCGATTCGGGCCGCCCTTCTCAAAAGTGTGGCAGGCGCCGCACTTCTTGGCGGCGGCAGCGCCCTTCTCGACGGACGCGGTCTGGAGCAACTTTTCGATCGGCTCGGAAGCTGCAGCTGCGGCGCCGCCCTCCTTGCCGTGGCCGGCATCTTCCTTCACGGCGATCTCGAAGCCCGGCTTTTCCGGCATCTTGGGCGAGAACAGCGCATTCGCGGTGAAGCTCGTCACCAGCAGAAGGAGGCAGGTGCCGAGCACGGCACCGAGAATCTTGTTGAGTTCGAAAGAGTCCATTTCCGGCCAGGCCCCACACCGCAAGAAGGATCGAGCGGCCGGGCGGCCGCCAGGACGAGCCTCGGGAGAATCAAACGTTCCTTATTGTTTCCCCGAGTTTTGCCATTGAGATATCGGTTTGCCCAGGGTCTGGCAACCCGTATAAGCGACCCGGCTTTCAACCCGTTCCCACGCCATTTCTCGGCGCGGAAAACGCCTTGTTTCCAGGCTCTTGACCCCAGACCTTCGAACCCAATGATCGATCCTCGCATCCTGGTGCTGATCCCGGCCCGCATGGCCGCCACCCGCCTGCCCGGCAAGCCGCTCGCCGATATCGCGGGCCAGCCGATGATCGTGCATGTGCTGCGCCGCGCCGAGGCCGCCGGTATCGGCCGGGTCGCGGTCGCAACCGATACGCCGGAGATCGCCGCGGTCGTGGCGGCCCATGGCGGCGAAGCCGTGATGACGCGCGCCGACCACCCCTCTGGTTCGGACCGCATCCACGAGGCCATGCAGAAGCTCGATCCTGAAGGGAAGGCGGAGATCGTGATCAACCTCCAGGGCGATTTCCCGACGATCACGCCGGCAACCATCCGGGAGGTGCTGCCGCCCTTTGCCGATCCGGCGGTCGACATCGTGACACTGGCCTCGCAGATCCACAGCGAGGAGGAGGACCTCGCGCCGAGCGTGGTGAAGGCCATCGGCTCGCCGATCGGGCCGCGGCGGCTGCGGGCGTTATATTTCACCCGCGCTACCGCCCCTTACGGCAATGGACCGCGTTACCACCACATCGGCCTCTATGCTTACCGCCGCGCGGCGCTGGAGCGGTTCGTATCGCTGCCGCCTTCGCCGCTGGAGCGTCAGGAAAGCCTGGAGCAGCTTCGAGCCGTGGAAGCCGGTATGCGCATCGACATCATGATCGTCGACAGCGTGCCCCGCGGCGTCGACACGCCGCCTGATCTGGAAACCGCGCGCAGCATCCTTTCCAAATCCTGAGCGGCTGCTACAAGGCGCCGCAGGAGCACTTTTAAGACATGAGCAAGCTGAAAATCGCATTCCAGGGCGAGCCCGGGGCCAATTCCCATATCGCCATCGTCGAGGCCTATCCCGACGCCGAGCCGATGCCCTGCGCCACCTTCGAGGATGCGCTGTCGGCGATCTCGTCGGGCGAGGCCGATCTCGGCATGATCCCGATCGAGAACTCGGTCGCCGGCCGTGTCGCCGACATCCATCATCTCCTGCCGGCCTCCGGCCTCTTCATCATCGGCGAGTGGTTCTTGCCGGTTCGGCATCAACTGATGGCGGTGAAGGGAACGAAGATCGACGACATCAAAAGCGTCGAGAGCCATGTCCATGCGCTCGGCCAGTGCCGGCGCATCATCCGCAAGCTCGGCATCAAGCCGATCGTGCACGCCGATACCGCCGGCAGCGCGCGCAACATCTCGGAACGCAACGACAAGAGCGTCGCCGCGATCGCCTCGCGCCTCGCCGCCAAGATCTACGGCCTCGACATCCTCGCCGATGACATCGAGGACGAGGCGCACAACACCACCCGCTTCGTGGTGCTGGCGCGCGAGCCGAAATGGGCCGCGCAGGGCTCAGGCCCGCTGGTCACCACTTTTGTATTCCGGGTGCGCAATTTGCCCGCCGCGCTCTACAAGGCGCTCGGCGGCTTTGCCACCAACGGCGTCAACATGACCAAGCTCGAGAGCTACATGGTCGACGGCAATTTCTTCGCCACGCAGTTCTATGCCGACGTCGACGGCCACCCCGAGGACAAGGGTCTTGCGTTCGCGATCGAGGAGCTGAAGTTCTTCTCGCGCGAATTCCGCATCGTCGGCGTCTATCCGGGCCATCCGTTCCGCGCGACCTTCAGCGAAACGCAGGATTGACGCTTCACCCTCCCCTGGAGGGTGAATTACGCAGCTGCTCTAAGCCCGAACGCCTCCGCCAGCAGCGAATACGACGTCTTCCGCGCCGCGTGATCGTACACGGCGGTGATCACCATCAATTCGTCCGGCTTGCTCGCATCGATCAGCTGCTGCAGCTTCTTCCGCACCGTCGCGGGACTGCCGACGAACAGGCGCGAGCGGTTGCGCAGGATCGAGGTGCGCTCGGCGTCGGAGTAAGGATAGGCCATCGCCTCCTCGACGCTTGGCAGCGGCAGATATTGACCGCGGTCACGGCGAAGGCGGTTGAGGTCGAACGAAGAGGCGAGACGTTCGGCCTCCTCATCGGTATCGGCCGCGATGGCCGCGACCGCGAGGATCGCATGCGGACTCGCACGCCAGGACGACGGCTGGAAGCGGTTGCGGTAATGCACCATCGCATCGATCGCGTCGTGGGAGGCGAAGTGATGGGCGAAGGCGAAGCCCATGCCGACCTGCGCAGCCAGCTCCGAAGAATAATCGCTGGAGCCGAGCAGCCAGATCGGCGGCAGCGCGGTATCGTCGGGCATGGCGACGACGTTGTTGTAGGGATGCCCTGCGGGGAATTCGCGCGTCTGCCACAGAATCAGTTCGTGCAGCCGCTCCAGAAAATCGTCGCCCTCGCGGCGGTCGAGCCGGCTGCGCAGCGCGTAAGCCGTCGCACCGTCGGTGCCGGGCGCGCGGCCGAGGCCGAGGTCGATGCGGCCGGGAAACAGCGCCTCGAGCATCTTGAAGCGCTCGGCCACCACCAGCGGCGCGTGATTGGGCAGCATCACCCCGCCGGAGCCGACGCGGATATGCTTCGTCACCGCCGCGATCTGCCCGATCATCACGTCGGGCGCGGGGCTCGCGACCGAAGCGAGGTTGTGGTGCTCGGCGAGCCAGTAGCGGACATAGCCGAGCCCGTCGACGTGCCGCGCCAGGTCGATGCTGTTACGCAGCGCCGCGGCGGGCTTGGTGCCTGATGTGACGACGGAGAGGTCGAGGACGGAAAGCGGGATCATGGCGCCTTAACCTAATGGAGGACCGCGCAGCGGCAATGGGCGGCTGCGCAGGCCTGACGTGTGCGGCGGCCGATGAGCTGAGGCGAGTGACGGTGGGCAGATTAACGTCTCTATAACGAGTTCATTAGCTTGCCCACCGGACAGAATTCCTCGATCCGGCCTCGGAAATTCTATAATTTATTGATATTTCTTGACTATCTCGATAATACCGATCTCCCACAGAAATGGATACATGACCAACAATTCTACAGTTTTTGCCATAAGTGGGCCACATCCCATTCATGATGGGCTGTCGATCACCCCGCCTTTGGCTTATCTTGGCAAGCGAGAACCTGACCGTCGGCCGCCGAAACCCGGCGACAAATCTGGAGTGAATGGTGCCATGACCGATCTGACGATTCCTGCCCGAGCCGACGGGCAAGACGGGCACCTGAAGCGTCCCGCGATCTCCTTCGAGTTCTTTCCGCCCAAGACGGAAGATATGGAGCGCAATCTCTGGGAGACCATCAACCGGCTCGCCCCGCTCGAGCCGAAATTCGTCTCGGTGACCTACGGCGCCGGCGGTTCGACCCGCGAGCGTACCCACTCCACCATCTCGCGCATCCTGAATGAGACCGCGCTGCTGCCGGCGGCGCATCTGACCTGCGTCGGGGCCTCGCGCGGCGAGATCGACGAGATCGTCGACCGCTATCACGAGGTCGGCGTCCGCCACATCGTGGCCTTGCGCGGTGACCCCACCGGCGGCATCGGCACGCCCTATGCCAGCCATCCCGACGGCTATCAGAGCTCGGCCGACCTCGTCGCGGGGATCAAGAAGCGGCATGGCGATATCGAAGTGTCGGTCTCGGCCTATCCCGAGAAGCACCCCGAAGCGCGCGACTTCGATGCCGATATCGACACGCTGAAGGCCAAGGTCGATGCCGGTGCGAGCCGCGCGATCACCCAGGTGTTCTTCGACAACGATCTTTACTTCCGCTATCTCGACCGCGTCCGCGCCCGCGGCATCGACATTCCGATCGTGCCGGGCATCATGCCCATGCACAATTTCAAGCAGGCGCGCAATTTCGTCACCCGCGCCGGCACGACCGTGCCGGACTGGTTCGCCGCGAAATTCGAAGGCCTCGACGAGGACGCCGAGACCCGCAAGCTGGTGGCCGCAACGGTCGCGGCCGGCCAGGTGCAGAAGCTGGCCAAGCACGGCGTCGACACCTTCCACTTCTACACCATGAACCGCGCCGATCTCGTATTCGCGATCAGCCATTTGCTCGGCATCCGCGCCAAGAGCGCGCAGAAGGCAGCGTAAGAGAAAATGACCGTCCCCGTTTCCGCCAAACGAACTGCCCTGCTCAACGCCGCCCGCGAGCGCATCCTCGTGCTCGACGGCGCGATGGGCACGATGATCCAGAACCTCCAGTTCGACGAGAAAGCCTTCCGCGGCGAGCGCTTCAAGAACTTCCATCGCGACCTGCGCGGCAACAACGATCTGTTGATCCTGACCCAGCCGCAGGCGATCGAGGACATCCACGCCGCCTATCTGCGTGCCGGCGCCGACATCGTCGCGACCAACACCTTCTCGACGACCTCGATCGCCCAGGCCGACTACGACCTCACCGACATCGTCTATGAGATGGCGCGCGAAGGCGCCCGCCTCGCCGGCAATGCCGCGCGGCGCGTCGAGGCCGAGGACGGCAAGCCGCGCTTCGTCGCGGGTGCCATCGGCCCGACCAACCGCACCGCCTCGATCTCGCCCGACGTCTCCAATCCCGGCTACCGCGCCGTCACCTTCGACGATTTGCGCAAATCGTATGGCGAGCAGATCAACGGCATGCTCGACGGCGGCGTCGACCTGCTGCTGGTCGAGACCATCTTCGATACGCTGAACGCGAAGGCGGCGCTCTATGCGATCGCCGAGATCACCGAACAGCGTGGCATCGACATGCCGGTGATGGTATCTGGCACCATCACCGACAAATCCGGCCGCCTGCTCTCGGGCCAGATGCCGGAAGCGTTCTGGAATTCGGTGCGGCACGCAAAACCCATCACCATCGGCTTCAACTGCGCGCTCGGCGCCGAAGATTTGCGCGCGCATATCGCCGATATCGGCCGCGTCGCCGACACGCTCGTATGTGCTTACCCGAACGCCGGCCTGCCCAACGAATTCGGCCAGTACGACGAGACGCCCGAATACATGGCGCGCCTGGTCGGCGAGTTCGCGCGCGATGGCTTGGTCAACATCGTCGGCGGCTGCTGCGGCACCACGCCGGACCATATCGCTGCGATCGCAGCTAGCGTCGCCCCGCACAAGCCGCGCATCGTGCCGGAGATCGCACCGCGCCTGCGGCTGTCCGGCCTCGAGCCGTTCGTGCTGACCGAGGCGATTCCCTTCGTGAACGTTGGCGAGCGCACCAATGTCACGGGCTCGGCCCGCTTCCGCAAGCTGATCACCGCCGGCGACTACACCGCTGCGCTGCAGGTCGCGCGCGACCAGGTCGAGAACGGCGCCCAGATCATCGACGTCAACATGGATGAGGGCCTGCTCGATTCCGAAGCCGCGATGGTGACCTTCCTCAACCTCGTTGCCGCCGAGCCCGACATCGCCCGCGTCCCGGTGATGGTGGACTCCTCGAAATTCTCGGTGATCGAGGCCGGCCTGAAATGCGTGCAGGGCAAGCCGGTCGTCAACTCGATCTCGATGAAGGAAGGCAAGGAGAAGTTCATCCACGAGGCCAAGATCGCCCGCCGCCACGGCGCGGCCGTGGTGGTGATGGCGTTCGACGAGGTCGGCCAGGCCGACACGTTCGCGCGCAAGACCGAGATCTGCAAGCGCGCCTACGACATCCTGGTGAACCGCGTCGGCTTCCCGCCCGAGGACATCATCTTCGATCCCAATATTTTCGCGATCGCGACCGGCATCGAGGAGCACAACAATTACGGCGTCGACTTCATCGAGGCGACGCGCTGGATTCGGCAGAACCTGCCGGGCGCGCACATTTCGGGCGGCGTCTCCAACCTGTCCTTCTCGTTCCGCGGCAACGAGCCGGTACGCGAGGCCATGCACTCGGTGTTCCTGTATCACGCCATCAAGGCCGGCATGGACATGGGCATCGTCAATGCCGGGCAGATGATCGTCTATGACGACATCGACCCCGAGCTGCGCCAGACGT
Source organism: Bradyrhizobium sp. 138 (assembly GCF_023074075.1). Classification (GTDB taxonomy): domain Bacteria; phylum Pseudomonadota; class Alphaproteobacteria; order Rhizobiales; family Xanthobacteraceae; genus Bradyrhizobium. Next base: position 58,420 of record NZ_JADPKT010000002.1, read on the forward strand.
GCGAGGACGTCGTCCTCAACCGCGATCCAGGCGCGTCCGAGCGCCTCTTGGCGCTGGCCGAGAAATTCCGCGGCAAGAAGACGGAAGGCAAGGAAGCCGATCTCGCCTGGCGCGAATGGCCGGTGGAGAAGCGGCTGTCGCATTCGCTGGTGCACGGGATCACCGAGTTCATCGAGCAGGACACCGAGGAAGCCCGCAAGAATTCGTCGCGCCCGCTCGACGTGATCGAGGGCCCGCTGATGGCCGGCATGAACGTGGTCGGCGACCTCTTCGGCGACGGCAAGATGTTCCTGCCGCAGGTGGTGAAGTCCGCCCGCGTCATGAAGCAGGCGGTGGCCTGGCTGATGCCGTTCATGGAGGAAGAGAAGGCGCGCAATCTCGCCAACGGCATCGGCACCGAAGGGTCCTCGTCCGCCGGCAAGATCGTGCTCGCGACCGTCAAGGGCGACGTGCACGACATCGGCAAGAACATCGTCGGCATCGTGCTCCAGTGCAACAATTTCGAGGTGATCGACCTCGGCGTGATGGTGCCCGCCGCCAAGATCGTCGAGATCGTGAAGGCGGAGAAGGCCGACATCGTCGGCCTGTCGGGCCTGATCACGCCCTCGCTCGACGAGATGGCGTTCTTCGCCGGCGAACTGCAGCGCGAAGGCCTCAAGCTGCCGCTCTTGATCGGCGGCGCCACCACCAGCCGCGTGCACACGGCCGTCAAGATCGACCCGAGCTATCGCTCCGGCCCCGTCGTGCATGTCAATGACGCCAGCCGCGCCGTCGGCGTCGCCTCCTCGCTGCTCTCGCCCGAGAAGCGCGAGGCCTATGCCGCCGAGGTGCGGGCCGAATACGCAAAGATCTCGGACGCGCATCTGCGCGCGCAGGCCGACAAGAAGCGGCTGAAGCTCGCGGCGGCGCGCGCCAACCGCGTGCCGGTCGATTTCGCCAAGAGCAAGCCGGTCAAGCCGACCTTCCTCGGCATCAAGAGCTTCGACGACTACGACCTCGCCGAGCTGGTCGACTGCATCGACTGGACGCCGTTCTTCCAGACCTGGGAGCTCGCGGGACGCTTCCCGGCCATCCTCAACGATTCCAAGGTCGGCGAAGTCGCGCGTTCGCTCTATGACGACGCGCGCAAGATGCTCGACACCATCGTTAGGGAGAAATGGTTCCGGGCGCGCGCGACGATCGGCTTCTGGCCGGCGAACGCTGACGGCGACGACATCGTGCTCTATGCCGACGAGAGCCGCACGAAGAAGATCGCGACGCTGCACACGCTGCGCCAGCAACTCGAGAAGCGCGAGGGACGCTTCAACGCGGCGCTGGCCGACTTCATCGCGCCCGCGGGCGTGCCCGACTATGTCGGCGGCTTCGTCGTCACCGCTGGCATCGGCGAGGACGCGGTCGCCGATCGCTTCAAGATGGCCAATGACGACTACTCCTCGATCCTGTGCAAGGCGCTGGCTGACCGGCTCGCCGAAGCCTTCGCCGAGCGCATGCATGCCCGCGTGCGCCGCGAGTTCTGGGCCTACGCACCGGACGAGGCGCTCACCAATGACGAGCTGATCCTGGAGAAATACTCTGGGATCCGCCCCGCGCCCGGTTATCCCGCGCAGCCCGACCACACCGAGAAGGCGACGCTGTTCGAGCTGCTCGATGCGGAGGCAACCTGCGGCGTGAAGCTGACCGAGAGCTTTGCGATGTGGCCGGGCTCGTCCGTATCCGGGCTCTATTTCGCCAGCCCCGAGAGCTACTATTTCGGCGTCGGCAAGATCGAGCGCGATCAGGTCGAGGACTACGCCGCGCGCAAGGGCATGAGCGTCGCGGAAGCCGAGCGCTGGCTCGCGCCGGTGCTGAACTACATTCCTTCGCAGCAAGACAAGGCCTTCACGGCAACGCCGGCGAATGACGAGGCGTCAAAAGATCTCGCCTCGCATCCGCCCGGCTGCACCTGCGCCGTGCATCTCGTCTGGCAGAAGAAGCGCGCGGGCGCCGGATAGGCGCACGCTCTCTCGTGTCCCGGACGCGCTGCAACGCCCTTCGCGTTGCGGCGCAGAGCCGGCACCCAGGAGCGGCAAGGCAGGCGGCAGTGCCGTAAGCTGGGCAAAGGCGCGCAGCGCCGTGCCCACCAAAATTCAATCGCGACACGAGATGCGTTGGCACGCTTCGCTTTGCCCACCCTACGATTTCGGAGGTTGTGACTCGCAGACATGCCTTCTCCCTCTCGCAGCGCTCTGCGCCCGAGTTTTGCTCTCCGCATCACGCCCTCAACCGTGCCGTAGGGTGGGCAAAGCGAAGCGTGCCCACGCATTTTTCGCGATCGAGAGAGATGGTGGGCACGGCGCAAGGGCACCTTTGCCCGCCCTACGATGTCGGCGGTTGTGATGCGCAGACACACCTTCACCTTCTCGCGGCTTGTTTCGCCCGAGTTTTGCTCTTCGCATCGCGCCCTGAATACGAAAGGGCGCAGGGAAGGCCGGGCGCCGGCTGGCACCCGCTGTCCGTCGTGCGATGAGAATGCACACGCCATGCACAACGGATGGACAGGTGAAGCCGAGAACGTCCGGCCTTCCCTGCGCGATGTTTGACGGCGTATGGCGCGCTCTCCCCGGAGACGAGTTCCTGCTTGCCTCCGTCACCTCGCGAATTGGCGGTGCGCGTCGCCCGGTTGGGCTCAGCGCACCTCCGCAAGGCTTGGCTGTAGCATCGACAGCCAGGACCACGCGATTTGGCCGTACGCTTCAGCGCCGCTCGTCCGCACGCGATCAGGACCTCACGGGGTGATCCCGCCCTGCTCCCGCCATTCGTGCACGACGCTGCCGCGTCCACCGCTCCCCGATCCGCGGTTCGTGACGACGTACGACCGCCCCTTTCGCCGGATCAGGATGGCCGACACATACGCCGAAACCGAATTTCGGTAAATCGGAATATTTTGAGCGACGTCGATTGACCCAGCGCTAGTGTGTTTTGCCCGTCCGGGCATCGCACGATCTGGTAGCTGGGCCGAGCACCGGGGCCTACCCCTTCGGCGGCGCCAGGGGCTGCACGACCTCCTTGAACGGCGCCAGCGCCTCGCAGCGCTCGGCATGCGCGCTCAGCGCCGGATAGCGTGACGCATCAAACAGCTGCGGGTGCGCCTCGCGGGTAAAGCGGACGACGCAAGCCACCGCGACGTCGGCATGGCCGATCCGATCGCCCAGCCAATACGGCGTCGCCACCTTGGCGCGCTCGGCCTCGAGCACCTTCAGAACGTCCGCAATCTGCGCCTGGCAGCGCTCGACCCATAGTGCAAGCTGCTCCTTTCGCAACACGCGCTCGTAGAGCAGGCTGACCGCCTTGTCGCCGAGGCCGGAGGCGAGCGCGCAGATGCGCAAGTGCTTGCGCCGCTCAGGCCCGCTGCGCGGCAGCATCGTCTGCGCCTCGCCGACGAGATCGTCGAGATAATCCAGGATGATCGTGCTCTCGATCAGCGCCTCGCCGTCGTCGAGCACCAGGGTCGGCACACGGCGTAGTGGATTATACGGCGCGATCTTGTCGGCATCGCCGAAGGTCGACCACGGCCTGTGCTCGAAGGCGATTCCGTAAAGCTTCAGCGCAATCGCGACGCGGCGGACGAAGGGGGAATCATATTGGCCGATCAGGAACATGGTTCTCGCTCTTCTCAATCGTTGGACACGGCAGGGCCGGCCAGTCTCCACGACCAGCTGGGTGCGACGCAAGAAACATCTTGGAAATGGAGCATTGCGCCGGCCGCAACGGCGCTCGCGACAGCATCGCGCGCGCCGCGCTCAGAGGCCGTCCTGGATCGAGCGCTTGATCGCGGCGATGGCGGTCTCGTTGCGCTTGTACATCGTCCACTGCTTGATGCGCTTGGCGCGCACCAGCTTTGCTGCGGTCAACACCCGCATGTGCTCGCTCACGGTGGGGGCGCTGACGCCGAGCTTTTCGGCAATCAGCAATCCGCAGACACCGTCCTCGACCAGGTCGCCGTCCGCCTGCTCACGAAAATGCCGCCGCGGATCCCGCAGCCAGTCCAGGATCTGCAGGCGGCGTTCGTTGGCGAGTGCGCGCAAGGCGACGGCAAACTTCATTTAGCTATTTTGCTAATTACCTAATTGATGTCAACTCTCCGATGCGCTATCAAGGACGCCATCATGACAGTCACCATGGACATCACGCGGGAGCGGATTGCGGCGACCGAGGCGGTCATCCGTCCGCATGTCAGGCGCACGCCGCTTCTTCAGGCCGATCTCGCCGATTTCGGCCTGCCGGCCGCGCCGGTCACGTTCAAGCTGGAGATGCTGCAGCATTCCGGATCGTTCAAGGCGCGCGGCGCCTTCGCCAATCTGCTGCTGCGGCCGGTGCCGGAAGCCGGTGTGGTCGCCGCATCCGGCGGCAACCACGGCGCGGCCGTCGCCTATGCGGCGCAGCGGCTCGGCATTCCCGCCACGATCTTCGTGCCTGATATCACATCACCGGCCAAGGCCGAGCGGATCAAAGGCTACGGCGCAAGTCTGGTGATCGCGGGCAGCCGCTATGCCGATGCGCTCGCCGCGAGCGAGGCGCATGTCGCGCAGACCGGGGCGCTTGCCGTCCATGCCTACGACCAGGCCGAAACGCTGCTCGGCCAGGGCAGCGTCGGACTGGAGCTGGAGCAGGACGTGCCCGGCATCGACACGCTGCTGGTGGCTGTCGGCGGCGGCGGACTGATCGGCGGCATTGCGGCGTGGTTCGGAGGCAGGACGCGTATCGTCGCGGTCGAGCCAGAGCAATCGCCAACCCTGCACGCCGCGTTCGAGGCGGGCGCGCCGGTCGATGCGCCGGCCGGCGGTCTCGCCGCCGACAGCCTTGCGCCGCGGCGCGTCGGCGAACTGATGTTTCCGATCGCGCGCGCCCATGTCGAGCGCGTCGTCCTCGTCAGCGACGAGGCGATCCGGCAGGCCCAGGCCGCCCTGTGGTCGCGCTTGCGACTCGTGGCCGAGCCAGGAGGTGCGGCCGCATTTGCCGCTATGCTCTCCGGCCGCTATCGTCCCTCACCCACCGAGCGCGTCGCGATTCTGGTTTGCGGCGCGAATACGACGGCGGTGAATTTCGACAGCTGAATGGGAATGGCATGACGGGACTGCGCGGACTGATCCTGATAGCGATCCTGCTGCCGATGATCGGTGCCGCCCAATCCCAGGAGCGCCCGATCGGCTTTCTGACGCCATCGAAGAACATCGCCTGCCAGGTCTTCACCGACGACGGTCAAGGCGTGCTCCGCTGCGACATCATGAACATGGACGCGCGCCCGCGCCGCCCCGCCGATTGCGAGCTCGACTATGGCCACGCCTTCGAGATGAGCGCGAAGGGCACTGCCGGCCGCATCTGCGCCGGCGACACCGTGATGGATACTTCGCTGCCGGTGCTCGCCTATGGCGAGGTGTGGCAGCGCGCGGGATTCACCTGCCGGTCGGAGCAGACGGGGCTGACGTGCTTCAATGCGATGCAGCGGGGTTTTTCGCTGGCACGGGGGAAGCAGGAGGTGTTTTGAGCATGCTCGACCAGAACGACAAGAATACCGACGAGAAGCCATCACTCAGTATCTTGGGCGTCTACTCGTTTAGCGCCGACAAGGCCACCTATGCCCGCTTCATCCGAGAGCTGATCGATTCGCACGATCCGCCTAATTTCAGCGAAGAAGTGAAGGATATCCTCCGTCTCGGCGGCCGGGGTGACGAGATGGCGCCGCTGACTCCTGAGGAGCGACAGGATCTGGAAAGCGAGCTGCGCTTCTATATGGACGACGCCGCGGTTCTCGAGGTCCTGGTGAAGAGTCCGGACCCACAGTTTAATCCCCATGACTTCGCGCAGATTGACCCGGCCAACCCCAAGGACCACTCGGAGATGACGTGGAACGAGATGTTCCTGACGTCAGATGGCGAGACGGAGATCAGGACCGACTACAGGCAAAGGCTGCCTGCGGCCAAGCAATATCGCGTGGTGTTCGTCATCCATCGCTGGATACCTAGCCTCCCACTGCTTTCCAGCTACGGAGAGCTTCAGGCTCCTCCCGTGCAGCCGCTCCCAGAGCGATTATGGCGCCTCGCTCCCTATGAGCTTCCGGAGCCGAGTGTTGGTGCATTCCGGTAGTCCGGAGCGCACCATCCGAATGGGTCGGCCCGTTACCCCATCCACGGCCGCTAATTGGAAGATTGACAGCAGCGCAGCACTCCGTCCTTGCGAGCGAAGCGAAGCAATCCAGAATCTCTCCGTACAGACATTCTGGATTGCTTCGTCGCAAGGGCTCCTCGCAATGACGGTGAGGAGGAAGCCGCGCACTATTCGATGATCGGCACATGCTTCGCCGCGGTCCGCGGCGCGGTGCCATCAAGCCGCGGATCGTCGGCGATCTCGATCTGGCGGCGGAAGGGGCGGAAGCCGGAGCGCTGATAGAAGGCGACGGCGGAGGGGTGGTCGAACGTGCAGGTGTGGACCCAGACGCGGCGGATGTCGCGTGACCAGGCGCGCTCCAGCGCGCGGTTCATCAGGAAGCGGGCGGCGCCGGTGCCGATCAAGCTAGACGTGACCCCGAAATAGGTCAGCTCGCACTGGCCGGGCTCACGGAAGTCGAGCTCGAGCAGGCCTTCGTCGTGGCCGTCGAGGACGAGGACGTAGACTTCAACTCCCGGCGCGCGGATGATCGCGGCGAGCTCGGCGTCGGTCATGCGGACGCGCGAGAACCACAGCCAGTCCTCGCCGACGCGGCGGAAGAGATCGCGGTACCAGGGAAGCGCGGGCCTATCGACCTTGCGCAGGGTCCAGGCGCCGGGCGGATCCTCGCGGCGTGCTGGAGGCGCGGTCATCTCCAGATGGGTGACGACGGCGGCGATCTTGCCGGCGGGGACGTCGGAATAGCCGTCGGGGAGGATCATGATTGGCTGCTTTCGTTCGCTCAAGGTCCGCCCGTGACGCTCGCGCCATATTCCGTCATTGCGAGCCAACGGGTTCGCGCGAAGCGCGGCCCGATGACAGGCTCCACAAAGCAATCTAGACTGTCTCCGCGGACACAGTCTGGATTGCTTCGTCGCAAGAGCTCCTCGCAATGACGTGGAGAGAGAGCGTGTATCTCTACCCCTCCCCCTCGTCGCTCGCCAGCACGCCCTTCACCGCCCTTGCCCAGCCGGCGAGCTTCCGCTCGCGCGTCGCCTGGCTCATGTTCGGCTTGAAGCGGTGCTCCAGGCGCCAATTGTCGGCGAACTTTGTCGGCTCGGGATAGACGCCGGCGTTGAGGCCGGCGAGATAGGCGGCGCCCAGCGCGGTGGTCTCCTGGATCACGGGGCGGTCGACGGGAGCGTCCAAGAGATCGGCGAGGCGCTGCATGGTCCAGTCCGACGCGGTCATGCCGCCGTCGACGCGGAGCACGACGCTGGCGGTCTCCGAGCTTGGCCAGTCCGCGCGCATCGCGGCCCAGAGATCGAAGGTCTGGTAGCAGACGCTTTCCAACGCGGCATGCGCGAGCTCCGCGGGACCGGTGTTGCGGGTGAGCCCGAACAGCGCGCCGCGCACGCGGGGATTCCAGTAGGGCGCGCCCATGCCGACGAAGGCGGGGACGAGATAGACGCTCTGCATGGAATCGGACTGATCGGCGAGAGGCCCGGTCTCGGCGGCGTGCTTGATGATGCCGAGGCCGTCGCGCAGCCATTGCACCGCGCTGCCGGCGACGAAGATCGAGCCTTCGAGTGCGTAGGTGCGCTTGCCATCGAGCTGATAGGCGACTGTCGTGAGCAGCTTGTTCTTCGACACCACCGGCGTGGTGCCGGTGTTGAGCAAGGCAAAACAGCCGGTGCCGTAGGTGGACTTCATCATGCCGGGACGGAAGCAGGCCTGGCCGATGGTTGCGGCCTGCTGGTCGCCGGCGATGCCGGAGATCGCAATCGCGCCGCCGAACAGATCGGGCGTGCTTTCGCCGAAGCGGGCGGAAGAATCCTTCACCTCGGGCAGCATCGAGCGCGGCACGCCGATGATCTCCAGCAGCTCGTCGTCCCACGCGCCGGTGTGGATGTTGAACAGCAGCGTGCGTGAGGCGTTGGTGGCATCGGTGGCGTGCACCTTGCCGCCGGTGAGGCGCCAGAGCAGATAGCAATCGACGGTGCCGAACATCAGCTCGCCGCGCGCGGCGCGGGCCCGCGCGCCGGGGACGTGGTCGAGGATCCAGGCGACCTTGGTGCCCGAGAAATAGGGATCGATGATCAGGCCGGTCTTCTGCGAGATCACGGGCTCGCGGCCGTCCGCTTTCAGTTTTGCGCAGATGTCGGCGGTGCGGCGGTCCTGCCAGACGATGGCGCGGTGTACGGCCTGCCCGGTCGCGCGGTCCCACACCACCGTGGTCTCGCGCTGGTTGGTGATGCCGATCGCGGCGATGTCCTTTGCACTGATACCGGCCTGCGCGATCGCCTCGCGGCAGACCATCACGGTCGAGGTCCAGATGTCCTCCGGCTCGTGCTCGACCCAGCCCGAGGCCGGGAAATGCTGCGGAAATTCCTGTTGCGCTTTGGCAGCGATGGAAATATCGCCGCGAAACACGATCGCGCGCGAGGAGGTGGTGCCTTGGTCGATGGCGAGGACGAAAGACATGGCGGCTTACCCTTGGCGTTATGTCGGCGTTTTCTTGGCGTTGCCCCGGAGGGATCGTGTCGCGCCAAAGGGAGCGGATTGGAGGCGGAAGGTCAAGATTGGATGAGGGGGACGCCTCCCCTTCTCCTCTCCCACAAGGGAGAGGGGAAGAAGCAGCTTCGGCCGCAAGGCTAGGACCGCTTCCGCAAAGATGGTACACGCCGGACCGGGGAAACGCGGCGGCATGACCTTTACTTCCTTTCAGTTCGGCACCTTCGTCGCGGTCGTGTTCGGCGCCTATTACCTGCCGGCGCTGCGCCGTTTCCAGGTGCAGTTGCTGGTAGCCGCGAGCGTGTTCTTCTACGGCTTCGGCCAGTTGCGGTGCTGGGCACCCATGTCTGCCTGGTGCTCGCGTTCGAGAACCGCGCCGTCTGGATGCCGGCCGGCATCGTCTTCAATCTCGGTCTGCTGGCGTTCTTCAAATACAAGTTCCTGTTCGTCGATGCTGGCGCGGCCGATCTGACCGGCGCTGCACCGATCGACGTCCTGCTGCGGCTGCGGCTGCCGATCGGCATTTCGTTCTTCGTGTTCCACAACATCAGCCTGCTGGTCGACCTGACGCGCGAGAAGCGCGCCGCACCCCTGCGCGATGTGTTCCTCTACATCATCTTCTTTCCGCAGCTCGTCTCCGGTCCGATCACCCGCGCCGCCCAGTTCATGCCGCAGATCGTTCCCAAGCGAATCGATGACGTTGTCTTCATCGAGGCCGCGAGATGGATTCTCCTCGGCTATTTCTTCAAGCTGTATGTGGCGAACAATCTCAACGAGATGACGTCCTATATGGACTTCCCGCTTTACGAGACGCTGCGCACGCAGGACCGCTGGCTGCTGGTGTTCCTCTACAGCTACCAGATCTACGCCGACTTCTTCGGCTACTCGGCGATCGCGCTCGGCCTCGGCTTGCTGTTCGGCTACCGCCTGCCCGTCAACTTCAACCTGCCCTACATCTCGACATCGTTTTCCGAGTTCTGGACGCGCTGGCATATCTCGCTGTCGAGCTGGCTCAGGACCTATCTGTACATTCCGCTCGGCGGCAACCGGCATGGACGGATGCGCACCTATCTCAACCTGATGATCGTGATGACGCTCGGCGGGCTCTGGCATGGCGCGAGCCTGAGCTACGCGCTGTGGGGCATGGCGCACGGGCTGCTGCTGGTCGTCGAGCGGCCGTTCCTGAAATTTCTCGGCGATGCGGGCCCTGCGCTGCGGGTGCTCCGGATGGGGATCGTATTCTTCTGCGTCACCATGCTCTGGATCTTCTTCAAGCTGCCGAACTTCGACCACGCGCTCGGCTACCTCAAGGGCATGTTCACCGCGACGGACGCGCCCAATCCGCCAAAGCTGTTCACCAATCTCGCTTTGCTCTGCGCCTTGCCGGTGATCATCCAGCATGCCGGCATCGGCGTGCTGGTCGCGGGCCGGCTGCGGCGGTGGGAGCCGTATCTCTATGGTGCGCTGGCGGCGCTCGCTTACCTCGAAGCCGGGCCCTACAGCGCCTTCATCTACTTCCAGTTCTGACGATGCGGCAGCTCTCGACGCTTTCATGGCTGGTCAAATGCGCGGTTGCTGCCGCCGCGGTGCTGCTTGCCTGCGGCCTGGCGACAGTGCGGTTCGGCTCGGCTCTGCAGCAACCGGCCGTCACGACCCGCGACGGCAGCCTCGTCACGCTCAACCGCTATGTGCGGGAGCCGACGCCTGAACTCGTGCTGGTCGGCAGCTCGGTCGCCTGGCGCCTCAAGGAGGAGTATTTCTCGCGTCCGCGCGTCCGCAATCTCGCGCTGGCCGGCGGCTCGCCGGTGACGGGCCTCGAGATCGTCGCGAAGCGGATATACCCGCCGAAGATCGTCCTGATCGAGACCAACATCCTGTCACGCGCGCCCGACAGCGCGCTGATCGAGAGATTTTCAGGCAGCGTGCGCACGGATGTGCTGCTGTTGCGCCCGGTGCGCACGGCGGTCGCGGCCTATGAGACCTGGAATCACGCGGCCCCCGATGCCGCACAGGCGCGCACTGAGCAGGATCGCCTGCTCCGCCAGCCGCCTGATAGCTACGACAACAAGCTCTATCTCGACCGCGCGCTGGAGCAGATGAATGAGGGCGAGCCGACCGCGCCGGCACGCGCGAACGTGGTCCGCATGCGGCAGCTGATCGACGATCTGCAGCGGCGTGGGGTCCGCGTCTTCCTGATCCACATTCCCTTCGCGCCGGAGATCGAGGGCTCGCGCCTGGTCCGGATGACCGGCGAGATCGTCCACGAAGCCTTCCCGGACCACGCGCTCTGGCTGCCGATTGACCCGGCGCGCAGCGAGCTGCGCTGGGCCGACGGCGTGCATCTCGACGAGCGGTCCGCCCTGATCGTCGTGCGTGCCATTGAGGGCGCGCTCACGGAGCGCACGGCGGCTAGACCGCCGCGGTGGTAACGCCACCGTCGATGACGATGGTTTGTCCCGTCATGAAGCTCGACGCATCCGAGGCGAGATAGGCCACCGCACCGGCGATCTCGTCGGGCTCGCCGATACGGCGCAGCGGCGTGGTGGCGGTGCGGCGCTTGAGGTTGGCTTCGTCTTCCCAGAGCGCGCGGGCGAAATCGGTCTTGACGAGACCGGGCGCGATGCAGTTGACGCGGACGCCCTTCGGACCCCATTCGCCGGCGAGCGAGCGGCACAGTGCGAAATCGGCTGCCTTGGAGATGCCGTAGGCGCCGATCACGGTGGAGCCGCGCAAACCGCCGATCGAGGAGATGATGATCACGGAGCCACCGCCGCGCTCGGCCATTTGCGGGATCGCGAGCGCGGAGAGCCAGATGTTGCTCTTGACGTTCGAGCCCATGATCTTGTCGAAGGCCTCATCGGTGATGTCGAGCAGCGGGCCATAATAGGGATTCACCGCGGCGTTGCAGACGAGGATGTCGATCTTGCCGTAATGCTTCGTGGCGCCGGAGATCAGCGCCTCGACCTCGGTCTTGCGCGCGATGTTGCAGGGGATGACGATGGCATCGCCGCCGGACGCATTGATGCCGTCGGCGACCTCTTTGCAGGCGTCCGCCTTGCGCGAAGACACCACGACCTTGGCCCCGAGCTTTGCCAGGAGTTCGGCGGAGGAGCGGCCGATGCCGCGGCTGGAGCCGGTGACCACAGCGACCTTGCCGGTGAGATCGAACGGGGTGTTTTTCATTGTTGTTGGGCTCCCTATCTCGTCGTCATTCCGGGGCACGCGCGTCGCGCGTGAACCCGGAATCCAGACGTTGTAGCGCGAGATTCCGGGTTCGCGCTTCGCGCCCCCCGGAATGACGCCAAGGCGTCAGATCAGCCCGCCCGCGTCCGCGACGCGGCGCTGGTGGTAGTCGGTGTCCCCGAAGCTGTTCTCGATCATGGTGAGGCGCTTGAAGTAATGGCCGATCTTCGCCTCCATGGTCATGCCGATGCCGCCGTGCAGCTGGATCGCCTGCTGTCCGACGAATTTCAGCGACTTGCCGATCTGCACCTTGGCAGCCGCGATGGCGTTCGTGCGCTCCTGCGCGTTCTCGAAATCACCAGCCATGGTCGCGAACATCGACATCGAGCGCGCCTGTTCGGCCGCGACGAACATGTCGGAGGCGCGGTGCTGCAGCGATTGGAACGAGCCGATCGCGACGCCGAACTGCTTTCGGGTCTTGATGTACTCGACCGTGGTCTTGAGGGATTCGTCCATCAGGCCGACCGCCTCGGCGCAGAGCGCGATGCGGGCCTCATCGACCACGCGCTCGATCAGCACGAGCGAATCCTCGGGATTGCCGAGCACCGCGTCCGGGCCGATCTCGACGCCGGTGAAGGTGATGTCGGCGGCGTGCAGGCCGTCCTGGGTCGGATAGGACTTCTTCGCAACGCCCTTGGCGTTGGCGGGGACCAGGAACACGCCGATGCCGGTCTTGTCCCGGCGGTCGCCCTTGGTGCGCGCGGTGACGACGAGGGTGTCGGCATTCTCGCCGTTGAGCACGACGAACTTCTCGCCGTCGATCACCCAGCCGTCGCCCTTCTTCTTCGCGGTCGTCGAGACGTCGAACAGATCGTAGCGCGAATTCTTCTCAAGCTGGGCGAACGCCAGCGTCTTGCTGCCGTCGATGATCCCTGGCACGTGCGCGGCCTTCTGCGCGTCGGTGCCGGCATGGCGCAGGAAGCCGCCGCCGATCACCACCGTCGCGAGATAAGGCTCGAGCACCAGCGCCTTGCCGAGCGCCTCCATCACGATCATGGTCTCGACGCCGCCGCCGCCGAAGCCGCCATCAGCCTCGCTGAAGGGAAGGCCGAGCAGGCCCTGCTCGGCAAGCTTGAGCCAGACCGTTTTGCTCCAGCCACCCTTCTCCTTCATGTATTTCTTGCGCTGCTCGAAATCGTAGGAATCGGTCAAGAGGCCGTCGATGCTTTCCTTGAGAAGCCGCTGCTCCTCGTTCAGATCAAAATCCATTTTGCTCTACTCTCCGGTATCTGATGTCGTCATGCCCGGCCTCGTGCCGGGCATCCACGTTCTTCGTGCGCTAGGCGCGGATGGCCGGGACAAGCCCGGCCATGACGGCGAGTGCGTGGTGACAGGCAGGAATCACAATCCCAGCACCGCCTTGGCGATGATGTTGCGCTGGATCTCGTTGGAGCCGCCGTAGATCGAGACCTTGCGGTTGTTGAAGTAGCTCGGCGCGATCTGGGCGGTCCAATCCATGGCTTCGTTCGAGCCGTCGTCGCCGTGTACATCGAAAGGAGCAGCGAACGGGCCGATCACTTCCATCAGCAGCTCGGTGGTGGTCTGCTGGATCTCGGAGCCCTTGATCTTCAGCACCGAGGAGGCCGGATTGGGCTTGCCTTTGCCGTGCTTGCCCTCGTCGGCGACGACGCGGAGCTGGGTCAGCTCGAGCGCCTTCAGTTCGATCTCGCAGGCCGCCAGCTTCTCGCGGAAGGCGGCGTCCTGGATCATCGGCTTGCCGGCGGATTCGACCTTGGAGGCAAGGTCCTTGATGCGGCGCAACCGCTCCTTGGAAACGCCGACGCGGGCGATGCCGGTGCGCTCGTTGCCGAGCAGGAATTTGGCGTAGTCCCAGCCCTTGTTCTCTTCGCCGATCAGGTTCTCATAGGGCACCTCGACGTCGTCGAAGAACACCTCGTTGACCTCGGCGCCGCCGTCGATGGTCTGGATCGGGCGCACGGTGACGCCCTTCGACTTCATCGAGAACACGATGAAGGAGATGCCCATCTGCTTCTTGGCATTGTTGTCGGTCCGGCACAGGCAGAAGATCATGTCGGCGTGCTGGGCCAGCGTGGTCCAGGTCTTCTGGCCGTTGATGATCCACTTGTCGCCCTTGCGCTCGGCCTTGGTCTTGAGCGAAGCGAGGTCGGAGCCGGAGCCGGGCTCCGAAAACCCCTGGCACCACCAATCGTCGACATTGGCGATGCGCGGCAGATACTTCTTCTTCTGCTCCTCGTTGCCGAAGGTGTAGATCACCGGGCCGACCATGCTGACGCCGAAGGCAAGCGGCTGCGGCGCCGGATAGGACTGCAGCTCTTCGTTGAAGATGTAATGCTGCACTGAGGTCCAGCCGGTGCCGCCATATTGCGTCGGCCAGTGGCTGACGCCCCAGCCCTTCTTGTTGAGGATGCGCCACCAGGTCACCATCTCGTCCTTCGAGAGGTGGCGGCCCTCGACCATCTTGCGCCGCGTATCCGGCGGCACGTTGTCGCGGAAGAACTGCCGCACTTCCTCGCGAAACGCCTGCTCTTCTTTCGTGAATGCGAGATCCATCGGATCCTCCTGTGAACTTACTTATCTATGGTTTGGATTGTGACGGTTTCTGCTGCTGGCGCAATTCGTGGCGTGACAATTTTCCGACCGGCGTGCGCGGCAGATCGTCAAGGAATTCGACCGCGGCCGGCAATTCATGCTTGCCGAGCCTGCCGGCCAGCTGCGCACGCAGCTCGTCGAGCGAGAACGGTTTTGCCTCGGGCCTGAGTTTGATGAAGGCCTTCGCGGCCTCGCCGCGATAGGGGTCGGGAATGCCGAGCACGATCACCTCGTGCACGCCTGGTATGGTGTAGATCGCCTGCTCGATCATCTGCGGATAGACGTTGAAGCCGCCGGAGATGATCATGTCCTTCTTGCGGTCGACGAGGAAGAAATAGCCGTCGGTGTCGACGTAGCCGATGTCGCCGGTGAGGAAGCGGCCGTCGACGAAGGCCTCCGCCGATCCCTCGGGCCTGTTCCAGTAGCCCCTGGTGACGTTCGGGCCCTTGATGCGGATCTCGCCGACCTCACCGGGTGGCAATACGCGTGTCGGATTGTCCAGCGCGACGACATCGAGCTCGATGCCTGGCAACATCAGGCCGATCGAGCCGGGCTTGTCGGGACCTGTGGGCGGATGGCCGGTGCCGGGCGAGCAGGTCTCGGTCATGCCCCAGCCGCTGCGCAGCTTCTTGCCGACCTTGCGCTCGAAGAAGTTCGCGATCTCCACCGGCAGCGGCGCGCCGCCGGAGCCAATGGTGACGAGCGAGGAGAAGTCGCGCTTGTCGAGGTCAGGCAGCGCCGCGATCGCGATCCACATCGTCGGCACGCCCGGAAAATAGGTCGCGCGCTTGACCTCGATGTCGCGCATCACGGCTTCGACGTCGAAGCGTTGATGCAGCGAGATCAGATTGCCGCGGCTGAGCGAGGACAGCAGCACCACGGTGAGCGCGTAAATGTGGAACAGCGGCAGCACGCAGATCACGCGCTCGATGACATCGCCGCGCGCGGCGCGCGACGGCTTGCCCCAGACGTCATAGATCGACACAGCGGAGGTGAGATTGCCGTGCGTCAGCATCGCGCCCTTGGGCAGGCCGGTGGTGCCGCCGGTATATTGCAGCAGCGCGACGTCGTCGGCCGTTACCTTCGGCCATTCTGCCGGCGCGGGCGCGCCCTCGACGAAGGCTTTGAAGGTGACGATGCGGGAATCATCAGGGATCGCCGCCGTCGGCGTGCCGACCTTGCCCCAATTGTCATCCTCGCAGACGACGAGCTTGTCGACCAGGCCCTTCTCCAGAAATTTCAGCGCCGTCGGCAGCAGCGCTGCGAGATTGGACGTGACGAGCAGGCGCGAGCCGGAATCGGAGACCTTGTGAGTCAGTGCGATCTCGCCGTCGAGCGGCGACAGATGCGCAATGCGGGCGCCGGCCTTCAGCGCGCCGAAGAAGTTGACGGGGTGGTCCGGCGAATTGCCAAGGAACAGCGCGACTGACGTGCCCTTGCCGCAGCCGGCGCGCAGGAACGCCGCGGCGGCGCGCGCGGCCTGAGCTGCGAGCTCGGTGTAGGTGATCGCACGATCGCGGAATTCCAGCGCGGTGCGCGGACCGTAGTCGGCGGCGGCTTTCGACAGCAGATCAGGCAGCGTGCCCTGGGCGATGGTGTCGTCCCACCGCACGCCCTCGGGATAAAACTGTTCGCCGGGATGGATCATTGCTTCATTAAACCACACAGACCATCATTCCGGGGCGATGCGAAGCATCGATCCCGGAATGACTGAGAGTTGGAGCGCAATACCCGATCACGCGGCTTTCGACGCCGCCGCCAGCGAGGCAAACGTCTTGCCTTCGGCGGCGAGCTTCTTCAGCAGCGGAGCGGGCTCGAGGCTGGGGTCGTTGGTCTCCTTGGCGTAGAAGGCCAGGCGATCGGCGATGTGCTTGAGGCCGACGCTGTCGGCCCAGAACATCGGGCCGCCGCGATAGATCGGCCAGCCATAGCCGTAGAGCCAGACCACGTCGATGTCGGAGGGACGTGCAGCGATGCCCTCTTCCAGGATCTTCGCGCCCTCGTTGATCATCGGATACATCATCCGCTCGAGGATCTCGTCGTCGCTGACGATTCGCTTCTTGCGGCCGAGACGCAGCAGCGTCTCGTCGATCAGCTTCTCGACCTCGGGATCTGGCATCGGCGCGCGGGAGCCGGCTTCGTACTTGTAGTAGCCCTTGCCGGTCTTCTGCCCGAAGCGGCCGGCTTCGCACAGCGCGTCCGCGATCTCCGACTTGATGCCGCGATCTTTCCGCGAGCGCCAGCCGATGTCGAGGCCGGCGAGATCGCCCATCGCGAACGGGCCCATCGGCATGCCGAACTTCGTCACCACGGCATCGACCTGCTGCGGCAAAGCACCCTCGAACAGCAGCTTCTCGGACTGCTTGCCACGCTGCGCCAGCATGCGGTTGCCGACGAAACCGTCGCAGACGCCGACCACGGCCGGCACCTTTGCAATCTTGCGCGCGATGGTGACAGCCGTCACCAGGGCATCCGGCGCGGTCTTGTCGGCGCGCACGATCTCGCACAGCTTCATGACGTTGGCCGGGGAGAAGAAGTGCATGCCGAGCACGTCCTGCGGACGCTTGGTCGACTTCGCGATCTCGTCGATGTTGAGATAGGAGGTGTTGGAGGCGAGCACGGCGCCGGGCTTGACGTATTGGTCGAGCTTGCCGAACACTTCCTTCTTCACCGCCATGGTCTCGAACACCGCTTCGATGACGAGGTCGGCATCGCCGACATTCTCGATGCCGACGACGCCGTTGATCAGCGCCATGCGCTTGGCGGGCGCGTCAGCCGGGATACCGCCGCGCGCCGCGGTCGCTTCCCAGTTCTTCTGCATGATGCCCATGCCGCGCTTGAGCTGCTCCTCGCCGGTCTCGATCAGGGTGACGGGAACGCCGGCATTGGCGAAGGACATCGCGATGCCGCCGCCCATGGTGCCGGCGCCGAGGATGGCGACGCGGTTCACGGGACGCGACTTAGTGCCTTCAGGGACGCCGGCGATCTTGCTGGCTTCGCGCTCGGCGAAGAAGGCATAGCGCTGCGCCTTGGACTGGTCGCTGGCGACGAGCTTCAGGAAGCCCTCGCGCTCCTTCTTCAAGCCTTCGTCGAAAGGTAGGTCAATGGCGTAGCCCACCGCGTCGGCGGCGGCGAACGGCGCCTCCAGGCCGCGCGACTTCTTGGTCATGGCGGCGACCGCATTGGTGAAGATCGAACGGTCGGCCTTGGCGGCCGCGAGCTTGGAATCATCGTCGCGCAGACGCCGCAGCGGACGCTTCTCGGCCAGCAGCTTGCGCACGAAGGCCTCGCCGCCCGATGCCGGTCCCTCGACGATCTCCTCGATCAGGCCGTTCTTCAACGCTTCGGCGGCACCGATGGGATCACCGCCGACGATCATCTTGACCGCGAGTTCGGGACCGACCGCGCGCGGCAGGCGCTGGGTCCCGCCGGCGCCCGGCAGCAAGCCGAGCTTCACCTCCGGCAGGCCGAGCTTGGCTTCTTTCACCGCAACGCGGAAATGACAGGCGAGCGCGACCTCGAGGCCGCCGCCCAGCGCGGTGCCATGGATCGCAGCAACCACCGGCTTCGGCGAGTTCTCGATCTCGGACAGCACGTCGTTGAGGGCGGGCGGCTTCGGCGGCTTGCCGAATTCGGTGATGTCGGCGCCGGCGATGAAGGTGCGGCCGGCACAGGTCAGCACGATGCCTTTGATGGCGGGATCGGCGATTGCGGCCTTGATGCATTCCAGGATGCCCCCGCGGACTGCGGCACTCAGCGCATTGACCGGAGGGCTGTTGACCGTGACGATGCCGACTTCGTCATGACGCTCAAGCTTGACCACTTCGCTCACGGTGTCCCTCCTTGGTGGGGCTATATACTTTTGTCGATTTCGCGGTGCGGAATTTAATTCCGCATCTTGACGGCAGGGTTATTTTGAAGCACGGACGTTGTCAACGACTCCGCGCAAGAAGCAGATCAGGGATGAAGCGTACAGGAAAGAAGACCGCGACCGATCGGAACTTCGTCGTCGCGCTTTCCCGCGGACTGGACGTATTGCGCGCATTCCAACCCAATGACGGCCTTCTCGGCAATCAGGAGATCGCGGCGCGGACCAATCTGCCGAAGCCGACCGTATCGCGGCTGACCTATACGCTGACCAAGCTCGGCTATCTGGCGCCGGTTCCCCGCTTCGAAAAGTACCAGCTCACGCCCGCCGCAATGTCGCTCGGCTACGCAGCGCTCGCCAATCTCGGTGTTCGGCATTTGTCCGAACCGTTTCGCGAAGACGTGATGCGTGCGACCGGCGGCGCCGTCGCCGTCGGCGGCCGCGACCGTCACAGCATGATCTATTTCGGGCAGAGCCGCGGCAGCGAGACGGTCGGCGTTCAACTTGACGTCGGCTCCCGCGTGCCGATTGCAACCAGTGCGATGGGCCGCGCCTATTTCTGGGCGCTCGACGCCGACGATCGCGCAGAGCTCTCGCGCCTGCTGCGCGAGCATTACGGCAGCCGCTGGCCGAAGATGCGCGACGGGCTGGAACGTTCCGGCGAGACCGTCGCGAAATACGGTTTTGCGATTTCAGTCGGCGATTGGCACGACGACATCGGCGCCGCCGGCGTCGCGCTCAAGCTCAACGACGGAACCGGTCCTTACGCGTTCAATTGCGGCGCCCCCGCATTCCGTTTCACGGAAGAGCGTTTGATCAACGACATTGGACCGCGTCTCCTAGCGATGGTAAGGAACATCGAAGCGGCGCTCGGGGGTCTGATGCCGCATTCAAAAAAAGACATCAGCAAAAAGCTGAAATCAGGAGGAAAAGTTGCGCGTGTGGCCGAGGGGTTCAGATAGCCTTTGTCATCACCGGGAGCGGTTCGCATCGCCCCCTTGCTCACTGAACGATGTGAGCGAGACGAGATGACGCAGGCACAGCTCGCACAGGGGACTTCGCCCCTGCTCGCGGTTCGCGACGTCAGCGTCGTGTTCGGCGGCATCATCGCGCTCAACGGCGTGTCCTTCGACATGCACAAGGGCCAGATCCTCGGGCTGATCGGCCCCAACGGCGCCGGCAAGACCACGCTGTTCAACTGCCTCTCGCGGCTGTATCAGCCGTCGTCCGGCGATATCCTGATGGAAGGCACGAGCATCCTGTCGCGGCCGCCGCACCGGATCGCCGAGATCGGCATCGGCCGCACCTTCCAGAACGTCGCACTGTTTCCGAACTTGTCGGTGATGGACAACGTCCGCGTCGGCGCGCATTCGAAGACTTCAAGCGACATCATCAGCGACTCCCTGAAGCTTGCCTGGGTTCGGCGCAGCGAGACCAGCGTCAACAAGAAGGTGCACGAGATCCTCGCCTATCTCGATCTCGAGGACGTCGCCCACACCGTCGTCTCCGGCCTGCCCTTCGGCACGCAGAAGCGCGTCGAGCTGGCGCGCGCGCTGGCGGCCGATCCGAAGATCCTGCTGCTCGACGAGCCCGCCGGCGGTCTCAACCATGAGGAAGTCCATGTGCTTGGCGACCTCATTCGCCGCATCCGCGACGAGCGCCACATGACCGTACTCCTGGTCGAGCACCACATGGGCCTCGTGATGTCGATCGCCGACCACGTCGTCGCGCTGAATTTCGGCAAGAAGCTCGCGGAAGGCACGCCTGCCCAGGTGCAGGCCGACCCGGACGTCATCAAGGCCTATCTCGGGAGCAAGGACCAATGACGACACTGCTCAACGTCAAGGACCTGCGCGCCTATTACGGCCAGGTCCAGGCGCTCCATGGCCTGTCCTTCTCGCTCAACGAGGGCTCGCTCGTGACGCTGCTCGGCGCCAACGGCGCCGGCAAGACCACCACGCTGCGCGCGATCTGCAACATGGTGCGCTCGACCGGCGCGATCGAGTTCGACGGCAAGCCGCTGAACAACCGCTCGACCGAGAACATCGTACGGTTCGGTATCGCCCATGTGCCGCAGGGCCGCGGCACCTTCACCACCATGACGGTGGAGGAGAACCTCCAGCTCGGGGCTATCACCCGCAAGGACAGCGCCGGCATCGTCTCCGACATCGAGCGCATGTATGCGCATTTCCCGGTGCTGAAGCAGCGCCACACCCAGCAGGCCGGCACGCTGTCCGGCGGCGAGCAGCAGATGCTCGCGGTTGCCCGCGCCCTGATGCTGCGGCCGCGGCTGATGCTGCTGGACGAGCCGTCCTTCGGCCTCGCGCCACTGGTGGTGCGCGACCTGTTCGGCATCCTCGGCAAGATCAACCGGGAGGACAAGGTGTCGATCCTGGTGGTCGAGCAGAACGCCCAACTCGCGCTCGAGCTCGCCGACCAGGCCTATGTGATCGAGACCGGCCGCATCGTGATGTCGGGCAAGGCCAAGGACATCGCGAACAACGAAGAAATCCGCAAATCCTATCTGGGTTACTGAGGGAGCCGGACAATGGAGCTGTTCACCAACCAGGTCCTGGCCGGCATCGCCACGGGCGCGATCTATGCCTGCATGGCGCTCGCCGTGGTCATGATCTACCAGGCCATCGACCATCTCAACTTCGCGCAAGGCGAGATGGCGATGTTCTCGACCTTCATCTCCTGGCAGCTGATGCAGTGGGGCCTGTCCTATTGGGCCGCCTTCCTCATCACGCTGGCATTCTCCTTTGTCGCCGGCATCGCGATCGAGCGCATCCTGTTCAAGCCGCTCGCCAAGGCCCCGGTGCTGACCAATGTCGCCGGCTTCATCGCGCTGTTTGCGATCATCAACTCCTCGGCCGGCCTGATCTGGGACTTCACCATCAAGCAGTATCCGACCCCGTTCGGCTCCTCGCCCTTCCTCGGCAGCCAGCTGATCTCGACCCACCAGGCCGGCATGATCGGTGTCACCGTGCTGCTGCTGCTCGGCCTTTATTTCTTCTTCCAGTACACGAGGATTGGCCTCGCCATGCGTGCTGCCGCCTCGGTGCCTGAATCGGCCCGCCTGGTCGGCATCAACACGAGCTGGATGATCGCGCTCGGCTGGGGCATGGCAACCGCGATCGGCTCGATCGCCGGCATGCTGATCGCACCGGTGGTGTTCCTCGAGCCCAACATGATGGGTGGCGTCTTGATCTACGGCTTCGCCGCCGCGGTGCTCGGCGGACTGTCGAGCCCGTTCGGCGCCGTGGTCGGCGGCTTCCTGGTCGGCGTCTTCGAGAACCTCGCCGGCACCTACATCCCGGGCGTCGGCAACGAGCTGAAACTCCCGATCGCGCTCGCGCTGATCATCTCCGTCCTGGTCGTCAAACCCGCTGGCCTGTTCGGCCGGCACATCGTCAAGCGAGTTTGATCATGAGCGCTGCAGAAGAAGTCGTTGCAGAAGGCCACCAGGCGGTCGAGGCGGTTCCGAAGCGGGCCATGACGCTGGGCACGGGCACCTCGCTGTTGGTGCTGGCGGTGCTGTTGCTCGTGCCGGTGTTCGTCAAGAACTTCGTCATCTTCCAGATGACGATGCTCCTGATCTACGGGCTCGCCGTGCTGGCGCTGAACATCCTGACGGGCGGAAGCGGCCAGTTCTCGCTCGGCCAAAGCGCGTTCTACGCCGTCGGTGCTTATACGTCGGCGGTGCTGATGGAGTACTTCAATGTCAATTACGCACTGACGATTCCGATTTCCGCCACGGTCTGCTTCGGATTCGGTTATTTGTTCGGCAAGCCGGCGCTGCGGCTGTCGGGCGTCTATCTCGCGCTCGCGACCTTCGCGCTGGCGACCGCGATGCCGCAACTGCTGAAGCTGAACTTCCTCGAGCACTGGACCGGCGGCGTGCAGGGCCTCGTCGTCACCAAGCCTGACGCGCCGTTCGGCCTGCCGATGTCGCAGGACATGTGGCTGTACTATTTCACGCTCATTGTGACGCTCGCGATCTACATCTTCTCGGTGAACCTGCTGCGCTCCCGCTCGGGCCGCGCTTTCATGGCGATCCGCGACAACGAGATCGCGGCCTCCTCGATGGGTGTCAACGTCGCGCTGTACAAGACGCTGGCCTTCGGGGTGTCCGCCGGCATCACCGGCGTCGCCGGCTCGCTCGGCGCCATCGCCGTGCAGTTCGTCGCGCCCGACAGCTACACCATCACGCTGGCGATCTCGCTGTTCCTCGGCATGGTCGTCGGCGGCGTCGGCTGGCTGCCCGGCTCGTTCGTCGGTGCTGCCTTCATCATCTTCGTGCCGAACATGGCGGAAAGCATCTCCAAGGGCCTCTCCGGCGCGGTGTTCGGCGTGCTGCTGTTCCTCGTCATCTACCTCGTGCCGCATGGCGCAAGGCAGATCGCGATCCTGGGCCAGCAATTCGCCGGCAAGGTCAGAAGAAACTGAAACTCGCAAAGACTGTTGTTTAAACGAAGGAGATCGAATTGCGTTTTGGAAGAACACTGCGAGCCGCCGCGCTGGTCACGGCAACGGCGGCCATTGCCCTCACCTCCGGCGCTGCACTCGCCCAAAAGAAATACGACACCGGCGCGACCGATGCCGAGATCAAGATCGGCAACATCATGCCGTACAGCGGTCCGGCGTCGGCCTATGGCATCATCGGCAAGACCGAAGAAGCCTATTTCAAGATGATCAACGACAAGGGCGGCATCAACGGCCGCAAGATCAACTTCGTCACCTATGACGACGGCTATTCGCCGCCCAAGGCCGTCGAGCAGGTCCGCAAGCTGGTCGAGAGCGACGAGGTGCTGGTGGTGTTCAACCCGCTCGGCACGCCCTCGAACACGGCGATCCAGAAATACCTCAACGCCAAGAAGATCCCGCAGCTCTTCGTCGCCACCGGCGCCACCAAGTGGAACGACCCGAAGAACTTCCCCTGGACCATCGGCTGGCAGCCCTCCTACCAGAGCGAAGCGCAGATCTACGCGAAATGGCTGATGAAGGAGAAGCCGGACGCCAAGGTCGCGATCCTCTACCAGAACGACGATTTCGGCAAAGACTACCTCAAGGGCACCAAGGACGGCCTCGGCGCCAAGGCCTCGTCCATGATCATCATGGAGGAGAGCTATGAGGTGTCCGAGCCGTCGATCGACGGCCACATCGTCAAGATCAAGGCCGCCAATCCCGACGTGCTGCTGATCTACACCACGCCGAAATTCGCGGCCCAGACCATCAAGAAGACCGCCGAGCTCAGCTGGAAGCCGCTCCAGATCCTCACCAACGTGTCGATCTCGGTCGGCAGCGTGATGAAGCCGGCCGGCTTCGAGAACGCGCAAGGCGTGCTGTCGGCGGCCTATGCCAAGGATTCGACGGATCCGCAGTGGGCCAACGACCCCGGCATGAAGAAGTGGAACGAGTTCGTCGACAAGTACATGCCGGGTGCCGACAAGTCGGACACCAGCATGGTGTACGGCTATGGCGCCGCCTCGACGCTCGCCAAGGTGCTGGAAATGTGCGGTGACGATCTGACCAGGGCCAACATCATGAAGCAGGCGGCCTCGTTGAAGGATTTCGCGCCGGACACCATGCTGCCCGGCGTCAAGCTCAACACCGGTGCCACCGACTTCGCCCCGATTTCGCAGCTCCAGATGATGCGCTTCAAGGGCGAGAAGTGGGAACTGTTCGGCGAGATCATCAGCGGCGACGTCGCCACCGAGTGACACGCTGACGCAATAGTCCGACCCTCGAGAAGCCCCCGCGAGCGATCGCGGGGGCTTTTTGTTGACGGCTGGCGTCAATCTTGTTCAATGCGGCGCCGATCCAAGCCGGGGTAGGAGAACAATGACCGCCGTTCGTTTTCAGGTTGCGGCCCTGTGGACCGCGCTCGCTTTGTGCACTGCGATAAGCAACCCGGCACTGGCGCAGAAGAAGTACGACAACGGCGCCTCCGATACCGAGATCAGAATTGGCAACATCATGCCCTATAGCGGCCCGGCCTCGGCCTATGCCGCGATCGGCAAGGCCGAGGAAGCCTATTTCAACAAGGTCAATACCGAGGGCGGCGTCAACGGCCGCAAGATCAGGTTCATCTCCTATGACGACGCCTATTCGCCGCCGAAGACGGTGGAACAGGCACGCAAGCTGGTCGAAAGCGACGGAGTGCTCCTGATCTTCGGCTCGCTCGGCACGTCCACCAACGGCGCCATCCGCAAATACATGAACGAGAAGAAGGTGCCGCAATTGTTCGTGGCGAGCGGTGCCTCGAAGTGGAACGACCCCAAGCAATATCCCTGGACCATGGGCTGGCAGCCGAGCTACGCGAGCGAAGCGCGCATCTACGCCAAGTACATCTTGAAGGAAAAGCCGGACGGAAAGATCGGCGTGCTCTACCAGAACGACGATTTCGGCAAGGACTATCTGAAGGGGCTGAAGGACGGTCTCGGCGCCAAGGCCTCGATGATCGCGCTGCAGGAGGCCTACGACACCTCCGAGCCCGCGATCGACGAACACGTCGTCAAGCTGAAGGCCTCGGGCGCCGATATCTTCATCAGCATCACGACGCCGAAATTCGCCGCGCAGGCGATCAAGAAGGCGGCGGAGATCAACTGGCATCCGGTCCACATCGTCTCCAACGTCTCGGCCTCGGTCGGCGGCGTGATCGAGCCGGCCGGCCTCGAGATATCCCAGGGCATCCTGTCGGCGAGCTACCTCAAGGACGGCTCCGATCCGCAGTGGAATGCCGACGACGGCATGAAGAGGTTCTATAACTTCCTCGCGCAATACGATCCCAAGGCCAACAAGCTCGATGCCGGCGTCGCGTTCGGCTATGCCGCAGCGCAGACCATGGTGAAGGTGCTGCAGATGTGTGGCGACGATCTCACCCGCGAGAACGTCATGAAACAGGCCGCTTCCTTGAAGGATTTCGAGCCCGACACGCTGCTGCCCGGCATCAAGATCAACACCGGGCCGGACAATTTCGCGCCGATCGAGCAGCTGCAGATGATGCGCTTCAAGGGCCGGAAATGGGAGCCGTTCGGCGACATCATCTCCAGCGAGACCGGTCACTGAGTGCCGCAATGTCGCAATTCAAAATAGCTCACATTTCGCAGGACAACTTCCGCGCGGCTGATTGACGGCGCATTTCATCTCACGCGCCGGAATATTCCGCATCGTCTCGAATAAAGATCGCCTCGCTGCAAAGGCGTTCTCCTTGCTGGGCGCCTGGGAAGGGTATTGAATGTGTGCAGGGGCGACGCGATACGATCGCTTCCAATCAAGAACAATCGACACATTCAAACCGACCTAGGGAGAGCAAGATGCCTGCAATGCATGTGCGATTGGGGGCCTTCTCGGCCGCCCTCGTGCTGGCTGCCACCCTGTCCACGACAGCGCTCGCGCAGAAGAAATACGACACCGGCGCATCGGACAGCGAAATCAAGATCGGCAATATCATGCCCTATAGCGGGCCGGCTTCGGCCTACGGCGTGATCGGCAAGACCGAGGAGGCGTATTTCCGCAAGATCAACGCGGAAGGCGGCATCAACGGCCGCAAGATCAGTTTCGTCACCTATGACGACGCCTACTCGCCGCCGAAGACAGTGGAACAGGCACGCAAGCTGGTCGAGAGCGACGAGGTGTTTCTGATCTTCAATTCGCTCGGCACGCCGCCGAACACGGCGATCCAGAAATACATGAACTCGAAGAAAGTGCCGCAACTGTTCGTCGCCACCGGCGCCACCAAATGGGATGATCCCAAGGATTTCCCGTGGACCATGGGCTGGCAGCCGAACTACCAGACCGAAGGCCGCATCTATGCAAAGTACATTCTGAAGGAGAGGCCGGGCGCCAGGATAGCCATCCTCTATCAGAATGACGACTACGGCAAAGATTACGTCAAGGGCCTGAAGGACGGCCTCGGCGCCAAGGCGGCGTCGATGATCGTAGCCGAGGAAAGCTACGAGGTGGCGCAGCCGACCATCGACTCCAGCATCGTGAAGCTGAAGTCGACGGATGCCGACGTATTCTTCAACGTCACCACGCCGAAATTTGCTGCTCAGACGATCAAGAAGATGCATGAGATCGGCTGGAAGCCGATGCATTTCCTCAACAACGTCTCGGTTTCCATTGGCAGCGTCATGAAGCCGGCCGGCTTCGAGGCCTCGCAAGGCATCATCTCCTCGAACTACTACAAGGATCCGACCGATGCGCAGTGGAAGAACGATCCGGCGATGAAGGCCTGGAACGAGTTCCTCGACAAGTACTATCCCGAAGCCAACCGCACGGATTCGGCGGTGATGTACGGATACATCGTAGCCCAGGGGCTCGTACACGTATTGAAGGGATGCGGCGACGATCTGACGCGCGCCAACGTCATGAAGCAGGCAGCAGCCATCAAGAATTTCGAACCCGGCGGCCTGCTGCCGGGCATCAAGGTTAACACCAGCCCCACCGACTTTGCTCCGCTGTCCCAGTTGCAGCTCATGCGCTTCAAGGGCGAAAGCTGGGAGCTGTTCGGCGACATCCTCAGCAGCGACGTGGGCGGCTAAAGTCGCGCCCTTGCCCACCGATGACTACTAAAGAAGCAACCCCTGCGGCGTCGCCGCAGGGGCTTTTTCTTGAAGGCATTGGCCAAATCGTATTGAATTGCGGCCGCGCCGCCAAAAACCATCACGCCAAGAAAAGGGACGCACACACACCAAGAAAATGAAATAGGGAGATTGGAATGCCCGCTGTCACCGGCAAGCTTGCGGCCGCGTCACTGGCGCTCGCGCTCGTTGCGGCCACGACATCCACCGCCTCGGCCCAGAAGAAATACGATACCGGCGCGACCGATACCGAGATCAAGATCGGCAACATCATGCCCTACAGCGGACCGGCCTCCGCCTACGGCATCATCGGGCGGACCGAAGCCGCCTATTTCAAGAAGATCAACGACGAGGGCGGCATCAACGGCCGCAAGATCAACTTCATCTCCTATGACGATGCGTATTCGCCGCCGAAGACGGTGGAGCAGGCGCGCAAGCTGGTCGAGAGCGACGAGGTGCTGTTCATCTTCAACTCGCTCGGTACGCCGCCGAACTCGGCGATCCAGAAATACATGAACTCCAAGAAGGTGCCGCAGCTGTTCGTCGCCACCGGCGCCACCAAGTGGAACGATCCGCAGAACTTCCCCTGGACCATGGGCTGGCAGCCCAACTACCAGAGCGAGACGCAGATCTATGCGAAGTGGCTCTTGAAGAACAAGCCGGACGCCAAGATCGCCGTGCTCTATCAGAACGACGATTACGGCAAGGATTACCTGAAAGGCCTGAAGGACGGCCTCGGCGCCAAGGCCGCCTCGATGATCGTGATCGAGGAGAGCTACGAGACCTCGGAGCCGACCGTCGACAATCACATCGTCAAGTTGAAGTCGACCGGCGCGGACGTCTTCATGAACATCACGACGCCGAAATTCGCAGCGCAGGCGATCAAGAAGAACGCCGAGATCGGCTGGAAGCCGCTTCACTTCCTCAACAACGTCTCGGCTTCCGTCGGCAGCGTGATGAAGCCCGCCGGCTTCGAGAACGGCCAGGACATCATCTCGGCCGACTATCTGAAGGACGTCTCCGATCCCGAGTGGAAGGACGACGCGGGCATGAAGGAATTCCTCGCTTTCATGACCAAGTACTTCCCCGAAGGCGACAAGCTCGACAAGGGCACTATCGTCGGCTTCGCGGTCGCGCAGACGCTGGTGCAGGTGCTGAAGCAGTGCGGTGACAATCTCACGCGCGAGAACATCATGAAGCAGGCCGCCGGCCTGAAGAACTTCCGCACCGAGGCGCTGCTGCCGGGTATCCAGATCAACACCGGCCCGAACGATTTTGCGCCGATCAGCCAGCTCCGCCTCGAGAAGTTCAAGGGCGAGCGCTGGGAACTGTTCGGCGACGTGATCAGCGCCGACGTCGGCGGCTAGCCGCCTGACGATTTGACGACGAAAAGCCCCCTGCGAGACCCTCGCAGGGGGCTTTTGCTTGCCCGCCGATTATCATCACGCGATTGCATAATCGAATGATGGCAAAGCCGGCTTACGCTTTGACGCCCGATGCGGTAGGCAGGTGAACGGCGGCGTTGGCCGCCAGTTCTTCCGACTGCCGAAGGCCATCGTCATGACCGACCGACGCCCCCTGCTCCGCGCGCTCTACGACGCCGCCGTCGCCGCCGCCCATCCCAATGTGGTGCTGGCGCCGCACTTGCCGCGCGCGCCCAAAGGACGCGTGATCTGCCTCGCCGCCGGAAAGGGCGCCGGCGCCATGGCCGCGGCGGCGGAGCGGCATTATCTCGACACGCTCCAGCTCGCTCCGGAACGCCTCGTCGGCATCGCCACCACGCGCCACGGCTACGGCCTGCCGACGCGCCGCATCCGCGTGGTCGAAGCCGGTCATCCCGTGCCTGATGAGGCTGGCCTCAAGGGCGCCGCCGACACGCTCGCGCTCGCAGGCGAGGCTGGACCGGACGATCTGCTCCTGGTGCTGCTCACCGGCGGCGGCTCGGCGAACTGGATCGCACCTAGCGACGGCATCAGCTTCGCGCAGAAGCAGGCCGTCAACAAGGCGCTGCTGCGCTCGGGCGCGCCGATCGGCGAGATGAATGTCGTGCGCAAGCATCTCTCGCGCATCAAGGGCGGCCGTCTGGCGCGCGCCGGCAAAAATGCCGCCGAGATCGTGACGCTCGCGATCTCCGACGTGCCGCATGACGATCCGTCCGCGATTGCTTCCGGCCCCACCGTGCCCGATCCGACCACGCTGGCCGATGCGCGCGCCATCGTCGCAAAGTACAAGCTCGACATCGACGACGCCGTGCGCCGTGCGCTCGAGGACGAACGCAACGAAAGCTGCAAGCCTCACGATGCCGCCTTCGCGCGCGCGCAGTTCAAGTTGATCGCGCGACCCAAGCAGTCGCTCGACGCCGCGGTGAAGCTCGCGCGCGAATCCGGTTACGAGACGATCGATCTCGGTGCCGATCTCGAAGGCGAGGCGCGCGAGGTCGCCGCCGCTCACGCCAGGCTGGCGCTGCAGGCGCGGGCGCAAGGCAAGCGTCTGGCGATCCTCTCCGGCGGCGAGCTCACGGTCACCGTGCGCGGTCGGGGGCGCGGCGGGCCGAACCAGGAATACGCGCTGGCGCTCGCCAGCCTGCTCAAGGACACGCCGGATATCTCGGCGCTGGCCGGCGACACCGACGGCGCCGACGGCGGCGCCGGCAACCCCACCGACCCCGCCGGCGCGCTGATCGACGCGGCGACGTTCGCGAAGATGAAGGCGCAAGGGCTGCAGCCGCAGGCCTATCTGGACAACAACGACGCCACCGCGTTCTTCGAGGCGACCGGAGATCTGCTGCTGCCGGGCCCGACGCTGACCAACGTGAACGATATCAGGGTGATCCTGGTGGATTGAGAGAGTTTCTCCCGTCATTCCGGGGCACGCGCAAGCGTGAACCCGAAATCTCGAGATTCCGGGTTCGATGCTTACGCATCTCCCCGGAATGACTGCCTCAAAACTCGCTCGCGATCTTCGAGAGCATCGCGAGCAGGGCTTCGCGGTTGGCCTGGCCGAGCAAATCGTTCAGCCGGGCCTCATGCTTGGTGGCGACGAGCTTCTTGGCGCGGGCCAGCACCGCCTTGCCCTTGTCGGTCAGCACCAGGATGTGCGAGCGGCGGTCGTTGGTGGAGCGGATCCGGGCGCAAAGGTCGCGACTCTCGAGATTGTCGAGCATCGCCACGAAGTTCGGCCTGAGGATGCCGAGCGTGGAGGCGATCTCGGTCTGGTTACGGCCGGGATTCTTCTCGACCAGCAGCAGCACCGAGAACTGCGCCGGCGTCAGCTGCAGCGAGGCCATGCAGCGCAGGAAGTTTTCGAACACCTTGAGCTGCGCCCGCTTCAGCACATAGCCGAGCTGTTCGGAGAGCTCGCCGAGCTGAAGCGCCTCCGGTTGCGCCTCGGCGGCGTCCTTGCGGCCCTTGGCCGTGTCGGCCGGCTTTTCGGAGGACTTTTCAGCGGCTTTGGAAACGGTCATCGCCTCTTGCTCGTAATCCCGCTAAATTCGGGCAGGTCGTCGTCCCGCCCTTGATGTTATATTTGATAATTGTTATGGACCATATCAAATATCGCATGCGTTTTTCAATGGCTGTGAGCGGACCGTCCACCGCAATCGAGGGGACCGGTTCGTAATCTTGAGGGGGGAGCGTCCGGTCTTGAATACCACCATTATGCTGTTCCTGGTGCAGGATGGCATCACCAATGGCGCGATCTACGCGCTGCTCGGCCTGGCGCTGGTGCTGGTGTTCGCCGTCACCCGGGTGATCCTCATTCCCCAGGGCGAATTCGTCACCTATGGCGCGCTGACCTATGCCTCGCTGGCCGCGGGCCAGATGCCGGGCACGGCAAAGCTCGCGCTGGCGCTGGGCATCGGCGCCTTCGCCTTCGACCTGTTCGTCGCCCGCAAGGCGCTGCACGGGCGGCTGATCCTGCGCAGCCTCATCACCAACATCGTGCTGCCTGCCATCGTGCTGGCGCTGACCGTGTATTTCGCCGCCCAGAAGCCGCCGGTCGCGGTCTGCATCGCGCTGTCGCTGGTGATCGTGGCGATGATCGGCCTTTATCTTTACCGGATTGCGTTCCAGCCGCTGGCGCACACCTCCGTGCTGGTGTTGCTGATTGCCTCAGTGGGCGTCCATCTCGCGCTGCAGGGGCTCGGCCTTCTGTTCTTCGGTGCCGAAGGCCAGCGCGGGCCTGCCGTGCTATCCGGCGCCTTCACCGCCGGCGCGCTGCGTTTCACCGGCCAGAGCCTCACCGTCTACGGCATCACCATCGCCTTCATCGTCGGCCTCTGGCTGTTCTTCGGCCTGACGCTCTACGGCAAGGCGCTGCGCGCGACCGCCGTGAACCGGCTGGGAGCGCGGCTCGTCGGCATCCGCACCACGCTATCGGGGCAGATCGCCTTTCTGCTGGCATCCGTCATCGGCGCGCTGTCGGGCATCATGATCGTGCCGATCACGACGCTCTACTACGACTCGGGCTTCCTGATCGGTCTGAAGGGTTTCGTCGCCGCGATCATCGGCGGCCTCGTCAGCTACCCCTTGACCGCCGTCGCGGCGCTGGTCGTCGGCCTCGTCGAGGCGTTCTCGTCCTTCTATGCCTCCAACTACAAGGAGGTGATCGTTTTCATGTTGCTGATTCCCGTGCTGCTGCTGCGCTCGCTCGCCGCGCCGGCGGTCGAGGAAGAGAAGGACTGAGGCCAAGATGCAGAGCCGGCTTCCCATCATCGTCTTCGCAGCTTTCATGGCGGCGATCCCGTTCGTGCCAGGCATGCCTCCGTTCTGGATCGTGCTGCTCGACAATATCGGCCTCGCGGCCCTGGTCGCGATGGGCCTCGTGCTGCTGACCGGCGTCGGCGGCCTGACCTCGTTCGGACAGGCAGCCTTCGTCGGCTTCGGCGCCTACACCACCGCGGTGCTGTCGACGGCCTATGGCTTGTCGCCCTGGCTGACGCTGCCGCTGTCGCTGGTGGTCAGCGGTTCGCTGGCGGTGCTGCTCGGGCTGATCACCGTCCGCCTCTCCGGCCATTACCTGCCGCTCGGCACCCTCGCCTGGGGGCTCGGGCTGTTCTATCTCTTCAGCAAGCTGGAATTCCTGGGGCGTAACGACGGCATCTCGGCGATCCCGCCGCTGTCGATCGGCACGTTCAAGATGCTCTCGCCCGGCTCGATCTATTACGCGATCTGGATCGCCGTGATCCTCTCCGCCCTGCTGACGATGAACCTCTTGGATTCCCGCACCGGCCGCGCCATTCGTGCGCTGCGCCGCGGCCACGTCGCCGCCGAAGCCTTCGGCGTGCATACGCCGCGCGCCAAACTGCTGGTGTTCATCCATGCCGCGGTGCTCGCCGGCCTCTCGGGGTGGCTCTATGCGCATCTCCAGCGCGCGGTGAACCCGACGCCGTTCGGCGCCCAGGCCGGCATCGAATATCTGTTCATCGCTGTGGTCGGCGGCGCCGGCTATGTCTGGGGCGGCGTCTTGGGCGCGGCGATCGTCGTGGTCCTGAAGGAGATGCTGCAAAGTTATTTGCCGCTGATCCTGCCCGGCTCCGGACAGGTCGAGACCATCGTGTTCGGCATCATGCTGGTGGCGCTGCTGCAGCTCGCGCCCGGCGGCCTCTGGCCGTGGTTGATGTCGTTCCTGCCCGAGCGTAGCGGCGGCAAGAAACCAGACACCTCGCTGAAGCTGGAGCACCGCGCCCGCGCGCCCGGCCAGTCCGACATCCTGCTCCAGGTCGATAAAGCGCGAAAGCAATTCGGCGGCGTGGTCGCCGTCAACAACGTCTCCTTCGACGTCCAGGCCCGCGAGATCGTCGCACTGATCGGCCCGAACGGCGCCGGCAAGAGCACGACGTTCAACCTGATCACCGGCGTGCTGTCGGCGACCTCAGGCTCGGTCTCGGTACTGGGCAGGAAGGTCGACAAGGCGCCGCCGCAGGAGATCGTCAAGCTCGGCATCAGCAGGACCTTCCAGCATGTCAAGCTGGTGCCCGACATGACCGTGCTGGAGAACGTCGCGATCGGCGCGCATCTGCGCGGCCATGCCGGGCCGATCGCCTCGATGCTGCGCCTCGACCGCACTGATGAAGCCAAGCTGCTCGCCGAGGCCGCCCGCCAGATCGAGCGTGTCGGCCTTGCCAACCAGATGCACCAGCTCGCAGGCAGCCTCTCGCTCGGCCAGCAGCGCATCGTCGAGATCGCCCGCGCGCTCTGCGTCGATCCGATGCTGTTGCTGCTCGACGAGCCGGCCGCCGGCCTGCGCCACATGGAAAAGCAGCAGCTCGCCACCCTGCTCCGCGAATTGCGCGACGGCGGCATGAGCGTGCTGCTGGTCGAGCACGACATGGGCTTCGTCATGAACCTCGCGGACCGCATCGTGGTGCTCGATTTCGGCACCAAGATCGCGGAAGGCACCCCCGCCACGATCAAGACCAATCCCGAAGTGATCAAGGCCTATCTCGGAGTGGCGGCATGAGCGCGCTGTTGTCCGTCACCGATGCCCATGTCGCCTATGGCAAGGTCGAGGCCGTGCGCTCTGTCTCGCTCGAGGTCGGCGCCAATGAGATCGTCACCATCGTCGGCGCCAACGGCGCCGGCAAGACCACGCTGCTGTCGGCCATCATGGGCATTTTGCCGCTGAAGGGCCGCGTCACGTTTGCGGGGCAGGATCTCGCCCGGCTCGACATCGAGGACCGTGTCGCGATGGGACTCGGCCTCGTCCCGGAGCACCGCGAACTGTTCGTGACCATGAACGTCGAGGACAATCTCGAGCTTGGCGCCTTCCGCATCGAGCGGAGCAAGGCGAAAGCCTCGATCGAGCGGGTCTACGCGCTGTTTCCGCGGCTGAAGGAGCGCCGCAAGCAACTCGCCGGCACGCTCTCCGGCGGCGAGCAGCAGATGCTCGCGATGGGCCGCGCGCTGATGGGCGAGCCGAAGCTCCTGATGCTGGACGAGCCGAGCCTCGGCCTCGCCCCGATCATCGTTGCCGACATCTTCCGCATCGTCACCGAGCTGCGCGCCAGCGGCGTCTCCGTGCTGCTGGTCGAGCAGAACGCGCAGGCCGCGCTGAAGATCGCGGACCAGGCCTATGTCATGGAGCTCGGCGAGTTCGTGCTCAACGGCAAGGCCAGCGACATCGCGGCGAACGAGCGGGTGGCGGCGAGCTATCTCGGCTTCCAGCACGAGGGTGAGAGCGCGATCTGACTTCGCTGTTGCTGGCGCCGCAAGTGCCTTCCTCCCCTTGTGGGAGAAGGTGGCGCGAAGCGCCGGATGAGGAGTTCTCTCCACACGTGACACCTTTCGTGAGGAGAGAACCCTCACC
Source organism: Bradyrhizobium sp. 138 (assembly GCF_023074075.1). Lineage (GTDB taxonomy): Bacteria > Pseudomonadota > Alphaproteobacteria > Rhizobiales > Xanthobacteraceae > Bradyrhizobium. Next base: position 92,632 of record NZ_JADPKT010000002.1, read on the forward strand.
CGGCTCGCCGCTTCGCGGCGATCCACCCTCTCCCACAAGGGTCCCACAAGGGGAGAGGGTGCACCGATCGTGTGGCTCGAAGATCAATCAGCCGCCTTTCAACGCCGCAACCTCCGGCTCCAGCTCCGCGATCCGCGCATCCCTCGCCGCCAGCGCCGCAGCGACATCGCCCGCGTCGAACTTCTGCGGAATGTGTTGCGGGCAGTTGGTGTCCCAGGCTGAGATCTTGAACAGGATCACCTGCTCCGGCCGGGCGCGGTAGCCCTTCGGCATCAGCGACGCCGTCAGCGCCTCGTCGTTCTCGACGACGCGGGCCTCGCCCCAGATCTTCACGCGGCGGCGGTGGGCGTAGTCCATCACGAAAATGTACGCCTTGGGATTCTCCGAGAGGTTTCCTTGCGTGATGTATTGCCGGTTGCCGGCGTAGTCGGTGAAGGCCAACGTCTGCTTGTCCAGGACCTTCAGGAAGCCCTTGGGGCCGCCGCGGTGCTGGATGTAAGGCTGACCATCCGCCGAGGCCGTTGCAAAGTAGAAGCTGTTGGCGTCGGCCAGGAAGGCCGCGAGATTCTCGTCGACCTCGGTGCGCCATCCTCGCTGCTCGGCCTGGGCATAGCCTTCACGCGATCCCTTTCGGGTCTGGATTGATTTCACTGCCGGCGAAAAGGCGACGTCGCTGGCGTAGGTATGAGTTGCCGTCATCGGAATATCTCCCGGACTACCGGCGCATTGCTGCGTCATTCATGCTGCAAAATGGACCCGCCATCCGCTAAAACAATCTGGCCGCTTGACACTTCATCGTTGCAATATATGCAATAATATCATGGACCGCCTCGAAGCCATGCACGTCTTCGTCACCGTCGCCGACCTGCGCGGCTTTGCACCGGCGGCGCGCAAGCTGCGACTGTCGCCCTCGGCGGTGACGCGGCTGATCGCGGCGCTGGAGGAGCATCTCGGCGCCCGGCTGCTGCAGCGGACCACGCGGCAGGTGAGATTGACCGATGTCGGCACGCGCTATCTGGAGCGCGCGCGGCGCATCCTTGCCGATGTCGAGGAGGCCGACGGCTCCGCGCGGGAGGAGCGTAACCGGCCGAGCGGACGGCTCGTTGTCTCGGCGCCGGTCGGCTTCGGCCGGCTGCATGTCGGGCTGGTCATGACAGCCTATCTCAAGCGTTACCCCGAGGTCGTCTGCGAATTGCGGCTTTCCGACCATCTCGTCAACCTGGTGGAGGACGCCGTCGACGCCGCAGTGCGGATCGGCCATCTCGCCGATTCCTCGCTGGTGGCGCGCCAGGTCGGCGAGATGCGGCGGATCGTGGTGGCCTCGCCCGACTATCTCAAGCGCCACGGCGAACCGAAGACGCCGGAAGCCCTCCCCGCACATCAGACCATCCAGTTCGGACCCTGGTCCGAATGGCGCTTCCTGCGCGACGGCCGCGATATCGAGGTGACGCCCTCTCCCCGCTTCATCAGCAACAGCGCCGACGCAGCGCTGCAATATGCCGAGGCCGGTGGCGGCGTGACGCGCGTGCTGGCTTATCAGGCCGCTGACGGCCTAAAGCGCGGACGGCTCAAAATCGTGCTCGCGGCATACGAACAGCCGGCGCTGCCGATCCACATCGTCTATCCGACCTCGCGCCTGCTCTCGGCCAAGGTGCGCGCGTTCATCGATCTCGTGGTGGAGACGGCGCAGTGGAGGTTTGGGTGAAGCTCGCGTCCCGGACGCGCCGCGCAGCGGCGCAGAGCCGGGACCCAAAGGGCCAAGAGTGAGCTGCCGATAGATGGGCCCCGGCTCTGCAGCGCACCACTAAGAAGTGCTGCGCTGCGTCCGGGGCACGAGAGCCTCACCCCTTCTTCGGCACCACGCGAAACGTGCCGCTCGCGCGCGCGATCACGACGTCATCGGCCTTGACCAGGCATTGCGCGAAGCAGATCGTCTTGCCGGTCTTGATCACGTCGCTCTCGATCGAGCACCACTGGCCGATCTCGGCGGAGCCGACGAAATCGACCGAGAGCGAAACCGTCACGAACGACGTGGTCCAGTTCGTCACCAGCGCGCAGCTATAGCCCATGGCGTTGTCGGCGAGCGCGGTGATGAGCCCGCCATGGATCAGGCCGCGACCGTTGGTGTGGGGCCTCGCCAGCCGCAAACCGATGATGACGGCCTTGTCGGTGTTCCTTGAGTAGAGCGGCTCCCAAGGCTCGGTAAGAGGGCTCTTGCGGAAGAGCGGCTCGAAGCCAGCGGGGATGTCGGTGGCGGTCATGGCCATCTCGCGTTGCTGTGTCGCCGGCATTGAACGCGATGTGGATGACGGTTGCATCAATTACAAAGTTTTAAACGGAATTTGCCCAGGCGTTTGAAATGGACGTCGCTGCAAGCACGGATTCCGTAGGGTGGGCAAAGCGAAGCGTGCCCGCGAACTTCCTCAATTGTAGGAAGACGTGGGCACGGCGCTTTGCGCCTTTGCCCACCCTACGGCACCTGCGCCCCATCCCTAAAACGGCAACCCAACATAGTTCTCCGACAGCGACGTCATCGCGGCCTGGGACCGGGTGACGTAGTCGAGCTCGGCGAGCTGGATGCGGGCGCCGATGGTGCCGGTGTCGGGGAATTTGTGCAGCATCGAGGTCATCCACCAGGAGAAGCGCACGGCTTTCCACACGCGCGCCAGCGCCGTGGCGGAATAGGCGTCGATCCCGGCGTTGGATTTCTCGTCGTAGAACTCGCGCAAGGCGCTCGAGAGATAATGCGCGTCGGAAGCAGCGAGGTTCAGGCCCTTGGCGCCGGTCGGCGGCACGATATGCGCGGCATCTCCGCACAGGAACATCCGGCCGAAGCGCATCGGCTCGGCGACGAAGCTGCGTAGCGGCGCGATGCTCTTCTCGATCGAGGGTCCCGTGACAAGGCTGTCGGCGGCCTCCTGATCGAGCCGTCGCTTCAGTTCGTCCCAGAAGCGGTCATCAGGCCATTGGTCGACATGATCGTCGAGCGCGCACTGCACATAGTAGCGGCTGCGCTTGGTCGAGCGCATGGTGCACAGCGCAAAGCCGCGGGCGTGGTTGGAGTAGATCAGCTCGTGGCTGACCGGCGGCGTGTCGGACAAAATGCCGAGCCAGCCAAACGGATAGATCCGTTCGAACTCCTCGATCGCGGTCGCCGGAACGCTGGCGCGGCTGACGCCGTGAAAGCCGTCGCAGCCGGCGATGAAGTCGCAATCGAGCGTATGGGTGACGCCGTCCTTCTCCCAGGTTACACGCGGGTGACTGCCGTCGAAATCATGCGGCTGGACGTCCTTCGCCTCATACACGGAGACGAGGCCGGCGGCCTTGCGCGCATTCATCAGGTCGAGCGTGACCTCGGTCTGGCCGTAGATCATCACCGTCTTGCCGGTCGCGCCCTTCATGTCGACGCGGTGACGGCGGCCGGAGAACGCAAGCTCGATGCCCTCATGTACCAGACCTTCGGCATGGGCCCGCGCGCCGGCGCCGACCTTGTCGAGCAGCGCGACCGTTCCCTCCTCCAGCAGGCCGGCGCGGATACGGCCGAGCACATAGTCCGGGCTCTGGCGCTCCAGAATGACATTGTCGATGCCGTATGCGTGCAGCAGTTGCCCAAGCAACAATCCGGCCGGCCCGGCCCCGATGATTGCGACCTTTGTCCGCAATACTTGCTCCTTCCGATCCTGTAGGCTTTCGTCGCGGCCGCTTGTCGCATCGGCCCGCAGACGATAATTATATCATATAACGTTTGGGCCAAAAGGGGAGCGGTGGTCGCCCGAGGCAGCGACAAGTCCACGCAACATGGCTGACGTAAACGGCGCGACGAGGCGCGCGCCAATTCCGGCTTGAACGCGCCAGCCAAATAGATAACATGTTAATTAATGAGACCGGGCCATCGAAGCCCGCCGTCGAAAACCGGGAGAGACGCGTGATGAGAAAAGCCTGTCTGGCCTTGCTGCTGGCCGCGAGCGTGACGCCTGCCTTGGCGCAGGACAAGACCTTCGATCTGAAGATCTCGCATTGGGTGCCGGCCTCGCACCCCCTGCAGAAGTCGCTGGAAGACTGGGCCGCGGCAGTGGAGAAGGATTCCGGCGGCACCATCAAGGGCAAGGTGTTTCCGGCCCAGCAGCTCGGCAAGGCGTTCGACCATTACGACATGGCACGCGACGGCATCGCCGACGTCACCTACGTCAATCCCGGCTATCAGCCCGGCCGTTTCCCGATCGTCGGCGCCGGCGAGCTGCCATTCCTGATCTCCGACGCCAAGGGCGGCTCGATGGGGCTGGACGCCTGGTATCGCAAATATGCCGAGAAGGAGATGAAGGACGTCAAATACTGCCTCGCCTTCGTCCACTCGCCCTCCTCCTTCCATTCCAAAACCAAGAAGATCGTCAGCCCTGAGGACGTGAAGGGCATGAAAATCCGCCCGGCGCACGCCACCATGGCGAACTTCGTCACCTCGCTCGGCGGCACCAATGTGCAGTCCTCCGCGCCCGAAGTGCGCGACATCATCGAGCGCGGCGTCGCCGACGGCGTCACCTTCCCCTGGGGCTCCCTGGTGCTGTTCGGCATCGACAAGGTGACCAAATACGACATGGAGGCGCCGCTCTACACCACGACCTTCGTGTTCGTGATCAACAAGGACAAGTACAATGCGATGTCCGACAAGCAGAAGGCCGCGATCGACAAGAATTGCTCGATCGAAATGGCGGGCGTGGTCGGCGAGCACTGGGGCAAGTTCGAGGATGCCGGCATCGACAAGGTGAAGGCGGAATCCGGCCACGAGGTCTACAAGCTGACGCCCGACCAGACCGCCGCCTGGAAGAAGGCCGCCGAGCCGCTGGTGAAGACCTGGAGTGAGGGCGCCAAGAAGGCCGGCGCCGATCCGGACGCCGCGCTTGCGGACTTGAAGGCCTCGCTGAAGAAGTACAACGCGCTGGCGGAGTGACGGCGCGGCGCGATCGGTCCTTGCTCCCCCTCTCTCCGTCCTTACGGGGAGAGGGTTGGGGTGGGGGGCTGCTTCCGCACAGTTGGTGACAGATGGACTCGCGGAGAGTCCCCCTCACCCGCATCGCATCTCCGATGCGATGCGGCCTCTCCCCGCACGCGGGGAGAGGCGAAGAGCCGCCGCCGGAGTCGAGAGCGAGCAATGACAGCACACGACGGGACACACCCCATGAAGCGCTCCTGGATGGACCGCATCATCGACACCATCGAATGGATCGCGGCTGGCTTCGTCGGCATCGTCGCGCTTGACATCTTCCTGTCGGTGCTGCTGCGCAACACGCTGAACTACTCGGTCCCCGACAGCTTCGACATCGGCCGCATGCTGCTCGGCATCCTCATCTTCTGGGGCATCGCGGCGACCTCCTATCGCGGCACCCACATCACGGTGGATCTGGTCTGGGGCAATGTCGGGCCGCGCCACCAGCGCTGGATCGACGTATTCGCAACGCTGGTGCTGCTGTTCGTGGTGACGGTGCAGACCTGGACGCTGTTCGACAAGGTGCGCGGCACCTACAACGACAACGTCCAGACTTTTGACATGCACATGCCGACCTGGCCGTTCTTCGCGGTCGCCTGGATCGGTGACGTCTGCGCCGTGCTGCTGATCGCGATCCGCACCTACCGGCTGATCTTCCATCCTGAAGAGATGCACGACCCCAAATTGAAGGCGACGGAGTAACCATGAGCACCGATGCCGTCGCCGTAATCGGCTTTGTTTCCCTCTTCGTCCTGATGCTGCTGCGCGTGCCCGTCGGCATGGCCATGGGGCTCGTCGGCGTCTCCGGCTTCGCCTATCTCGTCAACGGCAATGCGGCGCTGAAGCTGGTCGGCCAGACCTCGATGCGCACGGTGACCGACTACACCTTCGGCGTCATCCCGATGTTCCTGCTGATGGGCTCGTTCGTCTCCAATTCCGGCATGAGCCGCGAGCTGTTCCGCGCCGCCAACGGCTTCGTCGGCCATTTGCGCGGCGGGCTCGGCATCGCCACCGTCGGCGCCTGCGGCGGCTTTGCCGCGATCTGCGGCTCCTCGGTCGCGACCGCTGCGACCTTCTCCGCCGTGGCCTATCCCGAGATGCGGCGCTTCGGCTATCCGCAATCCTTTGCCACCGGCGTGATCGCGGCCGGCGGCACGTTGGGCGCGATGCTGCCGCCGTCCACGGTGCTCGCGGTCTACGGCATCATCACGGAGCAGGACATCGGAAAGCTGTTCATCGCCGGCATCATTCCGGGTCTGCTCGCGATGACCATGTACATGATCACGATCTTCCTGATCGGTTACTTCCGCCCCGACTTCCTGCCCAAGGGCAAGGTGACACCGTGGCGCGAGCGCTTCGCCGGTCTGAAGGAGATCTGGGCGCCGGTGCTGCTGTTCGTGTTCGTCATCGGCGGCCTCTACGGCCTGCCCTTCCTGCCGCGCTTCACGCCGACGGAAGCCGGCGGCGTCGGCGCCGCCGGCGCATTCATCATCGGCGTGCTGACGGGCCGGCTCGACCGCGAGAAGATCCTGGCCTCGCTGCTGCAGGCGACGCGCACCGCGGCCGCCGTCTTCACCGTGCTGATCGGCGCGCTGATCTTCGGCTATTTCCTCACAGTGACACAGACGCCGCAGAAAGTGACCGAGTTCCTCACCGGCCTCGGCCTCGGCAGCTACGGCGTGCTGGCGCTGATCATGGTGATGTATCTCGTGCTCGGCTGCCTGATGGACGCCATGGCGATGATCATCCTCACCGTGCCGATCATCTTCCCCGTCATCACCCATCTCGGCTTCGATCCGATCTGGTTCGGCGTCATCATCGTCATGACCGTCGAGCTCGGCCTGATCCATCCACCGGTCGGCATGAACGTCTTCGTCATCAAGAGCGTGGTGAAGGACGTCTCCTTCTCCACGATCTTCAAGGGCGTGATTCCGTTCGTGGTCACCGACCTGATCCGCCTCGTGATCCTGATCGCCTTCCCGCTGCTGGCGACCTGGCTGCCGACACGGATGATGGCGCATTGAGAGGCGAAGCGATGGCGACCCCTGCCCTCGAAACCAAATACGCCTTCACCATCACTGCCCGCATTGGCGACGTCGTCACCGCCGGCGAGACCGGGATCGGCGTTCGCCGCATCATTCCGATCATCGGCGGCGAGGTGACGGGCGCGATATCAGGCAAGGTGCTGCCGTTCGGCGCCGATTTCCAGACCATCCGTCCCAACGAGCTGATCGATCTCGAGGCGAAATACGCCTTCGAGACCGACGACGGCGCGACCGTCTATGTCGAGAACAAGGGCATGCGCTTCGGACCGGTCGAGCTGCTGCAGAAGCTCAAGCGTGGCGAGCCGGTCGATCCCAAGCTGATCTATTTCCGTACCGTGCCGCGGTTCGAGACGGGGCATGAAAAGTATCGCTGGCTGATGCAGCACATTTTCGTCGGCTCAGCCGCGCGGCATGCGGACCGCGTGGTGATCGACGTGCACCAGGTGCTGTGAGTCCACCTTGACACCCCCAAGCAGTGTGTATAAATACACACCATGAATAGTCGGGACATTATCTCGACCCTTCACAGGGATGGCTGGGTGCAGGTGGCTCAAAAGAGCAGCCATGTCCAGTTCAAGCATCCGACGAAAAAGGGCCGCGTCACGGTCCCTCATCCGAAGCGAGATATCGCACTCGAAACGTTGAAGAGTATCGAACAGCAATCGGGACTGAAGCTGAGGTAAGCGCCATGCGTCACTATATTGGTCTTATCCATAAGGATGCCGACAGTGATTTCGGCGTATCGTTTCCTGATCTGCCCGGCGTCGTGACTGCGGGGACCACACTCGACGAAGCACGGGACATGGCCGAAGAAGCGCTGGCTTTGCATCTTGAAGGGCTGGAAGAGGACGGAGAGGCTGTTCCCGAGCCTTCGTCGCTGGAAGACGTCATGTCGAATCCCGAGAATCGCTCCGGCGTCGCCATTCTGGTGTCGGTGAAGAATGACCAGCCAAAGGTCGTGCGCGTCAATGTCACCCTGCCCGGAGATGTCCTGGAGCAGATCGACAAGTACGCAGAAGCCCACGGTTTTACCCGATCGGGTCTGCTCACTCAGGCCGCAAAGAAGCTGATGACCGAAGCGGCCTGAGACGGTTCTGAACATCGCAATAAGCGCCCGCTTGTCTCGCGTACTTCCGGGGGTCGGAGGGGTTTGTCGGCCAGCGCCTTGCGAAGACTTCCCCTCCTTGACTCCCCCAGAATTCGTTATACAACATAACTATTCTGACAAGGACGCAAATGACACAGGGAAACGCCGAGACCGCTGCCGCGGGCGCCTCCGGGCTTTTGAAGATCGAGCGGGCGGACCGGGTTCTGACCGTGGGTCTGAACCGGCCGGCCAAGCGCAATGCGCTCAACGACGGCATCATCCTGGAAATTGGCGAGTGTTTCGCGAACCTGCCCGAGGATATCGGCGCGGTTGTCATCCACGGCATCGGCGATCATTTCTCCAGCGGCCTCGACCTCTCCGAGCTGACCGAGCATGACGCGACCGGCGGCCTGCTCCATTCCCAGATGTGGCACCGGGTGTTCGACCGCATCCAGTACAGCCGCGTGCCCGTGATCGCGGCCCTCAGGGGCGCGGTGATCGGCGGCGGGCTGGAACTCGCCTGCTCGGCACACATTCGCGTCGCCGAACCCTCGACCTATTTCGCGCTGCCGGAGGGACAACGCGGCATCTTCGTCGGCGGCGGCGGCTCGGTGCGGCTGCCGCGGCTGATCGGCGTCGCCAGGATGATGGACATGATGCTGACGGGCCGCGTCTATAGCGCGACCGAAGGCGCCTCCTACGGCTTCGCGCAATATGTGACGGAAGCCGGCAATGCGCTCGGCAAGGCGGTGGAGCTCGCGACCAAGGTCGCTTCCAATGCGCCGCTGACCAATTTCGCCGTGCTCCAGGCGCTGCCGATGATCGCGGAGGCCAATCCGCAGACCGGCCTCTTGATGGAATCGCTGATGGCGACCGTCGCGCAGAGCGACAAGGAGGCCAAGCGCAGGATCCGCGAATTCCTCGAGCACAAGACCGCAAAGGTGAAACCCAAGTCATGAGCGCGCAGCCGTCCTCTTCCAGCATGGAGCGCGGCGCGAGCACTTTCCCGCTGCGGCCCATTTCGTTCGGCGATCCCGTCGTCAACGTCGAACGGCGCGACGACGGCACGATTTACCTCAGGCCCAAACAGCCGCTCGCCGACTATCCCGTCCGCATCACCGACCGCCTGCATCATTGGGCCAAGACTACGCCGGATCGCGTCTTCATGGCCGAACGCGAGGGCGGCCGCGGCTGGCGCAAGATCACCTACGCCGAGCTGCTCACCGCGAGCCGTCACATCGCGTCAAGCCTGATCGCGCGCGGCCTGTCGGCGGAGCGGCCGGTCGTCATCCTCTCCGGCAACTCGATCGACCACGCCTTGCTCGCATTCGGCGCCTTCTATGCCGGCATTCCGTTCTGCCCGGTGTCGCCGGCCTATTCGCTGGTGTCGAAGGACTACGGCAAGCTGTCCTACCTGATGAAGCTGCTGACGCCCGGCCTCGTCTTCGCCGAGGACGCCGACAGATTCGCCGATGCGCTCACCACCAACGTCTCGCTCGGCACCGAGATCGCCGCCTCCTTTGGCAAAGTGCCTGGCCGCGACGTCACCCTGCTCGCCGACCTCATGGCGACGCCGATCCGCAGCGATCTCGACGCGGTGCACGACAGGATCGGCCCCGACACGATCGCGAAATTCCTGTTGACCTCGGGCTCGACCGGCAACCCCAAGGCCGTCATCAACACCCAGCGCATGATCTGCGCCAACCAGGTGATGCTGCGCGAGACGCTCGCCTTCCTCAAGGACGAGCCGCCAGTCATCATCGACTGGCTGCCCTGGAATCACACCTTTGGCGGCAACCACAATATCGGGCTGACGCTCTACAATGGCGGCTCGATGTATCTGGACGCCGGCAAGCCGATGCCCGGCGGCATCGAGGAGACCGTGCGCAATCTCCAGGAGATCTCGCCGACGGTCTATTTCAACGTGCCCAAGGGCTATGAATCGCTGCTGCCCTATTTGCGCGACGACCAGGGCCTGCGCGCAAAATTCTTCGACCGGCTGCACGCGATGTTCTTCTCGGGCGCGGCGCTGTCGCCGTTCATCTGGGACAGCCTCGACGAGCTCGCGGTGAAGGAAAAGGGCTATCGCGTGCCGATGCTGACCGGGTTAGGGGCCACCGAGACCGCGCCGTTCTTCATGTCGGTCAATCCACGCACCAGCCGCTCCGGCCATGTCGGCCTGCCTGTTTCGGGCAACGACGCAAAACTGGTGCCGAACAACGGCAAGCTGGAAGTCCGTGCCAAGGGGCCGAACGTCATGCCCGGCTACTGGCGCCAGCCCGACATCAGCGCGAACTCCTTCGACGAGGAAGGGTTTTACAAGATGGGGGATGCGCTCAAGCCCGCAGACCCCGATGATCTCAACGCCGGGTTCGATTTCGACGGCCGTGTCGGTGAGGACTTCAAGCTCGCCAGCGGCACCTGGGTCAGCGTCGGCCCCTTACGCGCGCGCCTCACGGCGGCCTGCGCGCCGTTGGTCCGCGACGTCGTCATCGCCGGCATCAACCGCGACGAGGTCTCCGCGCTGGTCGTGCTCGACCTCGACGGTTGCCGGTTGATCAACCCGACGCTGCCGAGCGACGACCTCGTCGTCGCGACGCGCGACCGGTTGGTGCGCGAAGCCTTTCGCGAGCGCCTGACCGGTTTCCTCAGCCAGGCCACGGGATCCTCGACGCGGATCACGCGCGCGATCCTGATGGACGCGCCGCTCTCGATCGACAAGGGCGAGGTCACCGACAAGGGCTCGATCAACCAGCGCGCCGTACTCGAGCATCGCGCCGCGCTGATCGAGGAGCTCTACGCTGCCAATCCGTCGGACCGTGTGATATCGGTCGCTTAAGAAATCACCGCCAAAGGAGAACGCCATGTTGTTGAAGGATCAGGCAGCCATCGTCACCGGCGGCGCATCGGGATTGGGTGCTGCGACTGCGCGAAAACTGGCGGCGCAGGGCGCCAAGGTCGCGGTGTGCGATCTCAATACCAAGCTTGCCGAGACGGTTGCCGCCGAGATCAAGGGCGTAGCCGTGACCTGCGACGTCTCCGATGCCGCCTCCGCCGAGGCCGCGGTCGCGCAGGCTGCGAAAGCCCATGGCCCGGCGCGCGTGCTGGTCAATTGCGCCGGCATCGGCGTTGCCAAGCGCGTGGTCGGCCGCGATGGCCCGATGGCGCTCGCCGATTTCGACAAGGTGATCAAGGTCAATTTGATCGGCACCTTCAACATGCTGCGCCTTGCCGCGACCGAGATGTCCAAGCTAGAGCCGCAGGCGACCGGCGAGCGCGGCGTCATCATCAACACCGCATCCGTTGCCGCCTATGACGGCCAGATCGGGCAATCCGCCTATTCGGCTTCCAAGGGCGGCATCGTCGGCATGACGCTGCCGATCGCGCGCGAGCTGGCGCAGTTCGGCGTCCGCGTGCTGACCATCGCGCCCGGCCTGTTCCTGACGCCGCTGCTCGCGAACCTGCCGCAGGAAGCCCAGGACTCGCTTGCCGCCGCGATCCCCTTCCCGCGCCGGCTCGGTCAAGCCGACGAGTTCGCCGCGCTTGCGCTGCACATGGTCGAGAATACGTACCTGAACGGCGAGGTGGTACGCCTTGACGGCTCGCTGCGCATGGCGCCGAAGTAGATTGATGAGCGGCATTGCAGCAGCGTCCTCGACCTTACCTCTCCCATTGGGAGAGGTCGGCGCGCAGCGCCGGGTGAGGGGCTCTGCTCTATCGAGAGACCGAAACCCCTCACCCGAATGGCTTCGCAATTCGACCTCTCCCTACGGGAGAGGTGAGAACCGGCACCAGCGAGTACTAACAACATGTTCGTGAACCGGCGCGACGTTCAGATCCAGTGGGGTGATTGCGACCCCGCCAACATCGTCTACTACCCGCGCTATTTCGCGATGTTCGACGATTCGACCTCGACCCTGTTCGAGGTCGCCGGCTTCTCCAAGCAGGATCTGGTCCGCAAATACGGCCTGGTGGGAATCCCCATGGTCGACACGCGGGCCAAGTTCTACATCCCCTCGACCTATGGCGACTGGATCACTATCGAAACCAAGATCGAGAGCATCAAGCGCTCGAGCTTCGAGGTGAAGCACAACGTCTACAAGGGCGAGGCGCTGGCGATCGAGGGTTTCGAGACCCGCGTTCTGGTCGGCCGCGATCCCGTTAACCCCGACAAGCTGAAATCGGCACCATTCCCGGCGGAAATGGTAGCCAAATTCACGGGAAGTTAAATCGCCGCATCACCAAAAGAGGGGGCTGAATTACCCCCCGATTTCTGCTTTCAAAGAAACACGTAAAGGGAGGAATAGATGAAACGCTTTTACCTGACTGCCGCCATCACCGCGGCGACGCTTGCCCTGCCGGCGCTGCCCGCGCTGGCGCAGACCAGCGAAGTTACCATCGGCATCACCACCACCACGACCGGCCCCGGCGCAGCGCTGGGCATTCCCGAGCGCAACGCGCTGGAATTCGTGCCGAAGGAGATCGGCGGCGTGCCGCTGAAGGTGATCGTGCTCGACGACGGCGGCGATCCCACCACCGCGACCACGAACGCCCGCCGCTTCGTCACCGAATCCAAGGCCGACATCATCATGGGCTCGGCGCTGACGCCGCCGACCATCGCGGTCTCCAACGTCGCCAACGAAGCCGGCATCCCGCATTTCGGCCTAGCGCCGTTCCCGATCACGCCGGAGCGCATGAAGTGGTCGGTGGCGATGCCGCAGCCGATCCCGATCGTGGGCAAGGTGCTGTACGATCACATGAAGGCCAAGGGCGTGAAGACGCTCGGCTATATCGGCTATTCCGACTCCTATGGCGACCTCTGGTTCAATGACCTCAAGGCGCAGGCCGTGCCGATGGGCATGACCATCGTCGACGAGGAGCGCTTCGCCCGTCCGGACACCTCGGTGACCGGACAGGTGCTGAAGCTCGTCGCGGCCAATCCCGACGCGATCCTGGTCGGCGCCTCCGGCACCGCGGCGGCGCTGCCGCAGACCGAGCTGCGTGAGCGAGGCTATCAGGGCCTGATCTACCAGACCCACGGCGCCGCCAGCATGGACTTCATCCGCATCGCCGGCAAAGCGGCCGAGGGCGTGCTGATGGCCTCGGGCCCCGTGATGGACCCCGAGGACCAGCCGGATGAAGCCGCGACCAAGAAGCCGGGCCTCGCGCTCAACTCGGCCTATGAAGCCAAGTACGGCCCGAACAGCCGCAGCCAGTTCGCCGGCCACTCCTACGATGCGTTCGAGATCCTCAAGCGTATCATCCCGGCGGCGCTGAAGACCGCAAAGCCCGGCACGCCGGAATTCCGCGAAGCGATCCGCCAGGCGCTGCTGTCGGAGAAGGAGCTGGCAGCAAGCCAGGGCGTCTACAACTTCACCGAAAAGGACCGCTACGGCCTCGACGAGCGCTCGCGCATCCTGCTGACGGTGAAGAACGGCAAGTACTCGCTGGTGAAGTAAGCGCGGCGAAGGTTGAGGACGACAAGAGCCGGCCCGGTGGGCCGGCTCCTTTGCTTTGGGTTTGGGAGCGAGCTGACGCTCGGTGTCGCTGCGCCCCCTCTCCCGCTTGCGGGAGAGGGTTGGGGAGAGGGTGTTGCCGCGCTGGGATTGTGCTTACGGAGCAGTCCCCCAGAGGAGAAAGCCCTCACCCGGCGCTTCGCGCCGACCTCTCCCGCAAGCGGGAGAGGTTACACTGAGCCTGCGGAAGCGCTCGCGGCTACGCCGCCTGCCGCAGCGGGGTCCAGGCGAACTCCGGATAGTAATCGTCCATCATGCGGTCGACATAAGCCGTGAGGTTCGGAAATCCTTCGGCGCGCTCGCGCAGGGTCGATTCGAAGAACGGAGAGAGGATGCCGGCGAGCATACCGAACGCGGTGGCGTCGACGCCGCAGGGCTTGTTGCCCATCAGATAGGACTTGTCGCCGAGCTGCACCGACAGCGCGAACAGCGAGCGCACGGCGAGGTCGACGTCGTCGTCGGGCGCGTGGCGGCCAAGGCCCGAGAGCAGGTAGTTCTCGGCGACGCGGAATTGCGCATCCTCGCGCAGCTTCTCGCGGTTGTGCTCCGGTGCGCCGTCGAAGAAATGCGCGGGACCCTTGGCGAAATTGACCGGATCGACCCAGCGCGCCCCGACCAGCCCCCAATAGACATGGTGCTCGATCATCCGTTCGAACGCCCAGGCCTGCGCACGCTCGACCAGCGACAGGCCGGCGTCGAAATCGAAGCCGTAGCGGCGCTCGATATGGGCGCGGATGAAGGTGGAATCGGCCACCGCCTCACCGCCGTCGTCGATGAACGGCAATTGCCCCTTGGGAGAGGCCGGCGGCATCGCCCGCTCCTTCCGGTAGGGCAGTCCCGCCATCTTGAGCTGCACCTCGGTCTTGGTGACGAAGGGGCTGATTTCCGGCAGCCCAAAGCCGGTGCCGAAGCCATAAAGCGTGATCATGCGACTCTCCTGAACCTCTCGAAAGTGGACGGAACCTAGCGACCGGCTGCTGCCACCATGGTGGCAGCAGCCGTGATATCTTCTGCGAAACGGGCCCCCCGCCAGGCGCGGCCCATCACATGGCGGACCAGCGCGTCCGCGGCCTGGGTCAGCGAGCGTGCGACGACGCTTGCGAGTGCAAACCGGAGGTCGACGGCCATGAGATCGAGCGAAACGAAGCGGCCAAGCGCCGATACGGACCACGCCTGCGCCTGCAACAACGGAATGGCCGGGCCGAAATGGGTTGGAATGATCATGGACAAATCCCCTTCAGTCGATGTGTTGTCCCGGTATAAAACCCCCCTGCTGCCAACATCCTGTCAGCAGCCGCGCGCCGCTTTCTGAAAAGATCACCAATAAGAGAATTGTCATGAGACGCGCCGATCGGCTGTTTCAAATTATCCAGGTGCTGAGACGCACGCGTAAGCCGCTGACGGCGGATGCCATCGCGGCCGAGCTCGAGACCTCGAAGCGCACGATCTATCGCGATATCGCCACGCTGATCGGTCAGCGCGTGCCGATTCGCGGTGAAGCCGGCATGGGCTACATCCTGGAAAAGGGTTTTGACCTGCCGCCCTTGATGCTGACACCCGACGAGATCGAGGCGGCTGTGCTGGGCGCACAATGGGTCGCCGGCCATGCCGATTCCGCACTGGCACGCGCGGCCGAAGATCTGATGGCCAAGATCGCCGACACCGTGCCCGAGCGCCTGCGCCCCTTCGTGCTGGAGCCGGCGAGCCGTGCGCGGCCAAGCTGGAACAGGGAGCCGGACCGTCTGGACATGGTCCGCACCCGCACCCAGATCCACGAAGGCAAGAAGATCATGCTGCGCTATCGCGACGAGCAGGGCCGCGCCAGCGAGCGCATGATCTGGCCGATTTCGGTCGGCTATCTCGAAGCCGTGCGGCTGCTCGCAGCCTGGTGCGAGCTGCGCGGTGACTTCCGCAGCTTCCGCACCGACCGCGTCGTGGAGGCGAACTATCTCGACGAGAAATATCCGGAGCGACGCGACGTGCTGCGCGCAAGATGGCGGCAGAGCCTGGTCTGGGGTCCTCCCAAAGACACTTGAAGAACACGTGACGATGATGGAAGAGAGCTCCCCCACCGATCCGTCGAGCTGCTGCCAGAATTGCGGGGCGTGCTGTGGCTATTCGGCCAACTGGCCGCGCTTCTCGATCGAGAGCGACGAGGAGCTTGCTGCGATTCCGGAGGCGCTGGTCAACGAACGCCAGTCCGGCATGCGTTGCGAGGGCGATCGCTGCTCGGCCTTGCAGGGGGAAATTGGGAAAGCGACCGCGTGCGGCATCTATGCGATGCGGCCGGAGGTGTGCCGCACCTGCATGCCGGGCGATGCCGAATGCGCGATGGCGCGGCGGAAGTTCGGACTGCCGGTGATAGAGGCCGCTTAGGCCGGAACGGCTTCGCTGATCTCGTCGTCGATCTCGTCATCCAGCGGCGCGAGCACCGAGAGCGGCTTGGTCGACAGCGTGATCGGCTTGCGGCCGCCCGACAGTGACGGCGAGGATTTCGCCGTGCCTTCGCGCGACAACGCATAGAGCGTCGAGCCGACGCGGCCACCATTCTCGATCAGGTCGCGCTCGCTGCAGCTCGCTGCGATCGCGACGGCCAGCGAGTGCAAATGGCTGCGGCGGTAGCAGAACAGCGCCAACCTGGCGCGCGCGTCAGGGGAAACACTCTCTACCAGCCTCGGCAGGCCACTCTCGCTGGCGCGGTACATCTCACCCAGGAGCTCGTCGCGGACCGGGCAGAAATCGCTTTCAAAGGCGTCGCGGCTTGAAAACATTGCAGTTCTCCCTCGTGTGCCGAAGATGCAGCGCAATCCACTAATGAAAGGTTAACCACGCTGCCCGGTAGTCACCCGGAGTCGTTGCGCGTGAGCCGCGAATCGGAAGGGGCGGCGGGGCGCGCGCAAGCTGCCACAGCGTCATGGCCGGGCTTGTCCAGGCTTGTCCCGGCCATCCACGTCGGGCCGGGATGCACCAAGAACGTGAATGCCCGGGCCTTCGCCTCGCCGAAGCGGCTTCGGCCACGCCAGGCGGGACAAGCCCGGGCATGACGACCTTTGGTGCCGATGAAGGGATTGCCCCTCAGAGAGCCAAGCTCAGTTCGCCGCCATATAGATGGAGAGGCCGAAGCCGGTGAGGTGATGCAGGGCCTGGTCGACGCCGATCAGGGTCCAGAACCAGGGATGCGCAAGATCGACCCGGAAATTGGCCGAGACGAACCCTTTGGCGCGGTCGATCGTGATGTGGATCACGAAGTCGATCAGGGCCACAAACCAGAATTTCGGCGCCACGATCAGGATCAGCGGCACCGCAACCGCAAGATGAACCAGGCAGTGCACCAGAAGCGGCAGGGCCCAGCCGTGCTTCTGGTCCTTGCCGTGCGCCATCCAGGCGGTCTGGAGGACGAAATCGGCGATGATGTGCTTGAAGGTGAGAAGCAACATCCAGCCAATGAGCGCTTCGACCGGAACCGCCGATGACATGGGTGGAAACGACAAAGCTGACGCCCTCATTGACGTGACAAGAAAAATTGGAGCGTTCAGCGCAACTTCTTCTTGGACCGGTTCTTGGACCGGTCAAATCGCCGGGACGTGCAATTTATGACATCTCCAGCGGCAGAATGCAGCCGGGGGGAACCGGAAAATCACCAACTGTGGCTAACCGGTGATAGGATGACCTATCCGCCGCGGCGCCATCGCGTAAGGTTACCTGCGGCTCGGAATTTGCATTCCGCGACCTTCGCGCTATCATTGCCATTAGAGAATATCGTTCTTTTTTCAGGCGTTTACGAATTACAGGGCGCCCGCCGCGATCTCGTCCGCGAGCCGCCGCCGCCGAAAGAATAAGGCCAGAGTGCTGCCATGAGTACTGAAGGCCCCATTTCATCACCGACCGAACCGCCGTCCCGGCGTCCCAAGGTGATCAAGACCAATCAGCAGCAGGTCTTGCTCTACGTCGTGCTGACCCTGCTGTTGTCGCTCGCCACCGTCTGGGGCGGCCGCGCCATGCTGCACAATTCGGAAACGCTGACCTTTGCCGTCGGCGCCCCCAACAGCGACGAGGCGCTGTTCGCGGCCAAGCTCGCCACCGTGCTGAAGACCAACGCCTCACGCTTCCGGATCAAGATCGTCAGCAACGCAGACAACGCCAAGGCGCTCGCACAGTTCGACCGCAAGCAGGCCGACCTTGCCGTCCTGCGCACGGACGCCAAGGTCCCGCTGCGGGCGCGCACGCTCGCGATCCTCGAGCACGATCTCGTGCTTCTGCTCGGTCCCGGCAACAAGAAGATCAAATCGATCGCCGAGTTGAAGAAGAAAAAGATCGCGGTCGTCGCCGAGAACGAGTCCTCCCTCGCCTTCGTCCGCAGCATCCTCGACATCCCGGAGGGTCCGGACGCCGCGAAGATCCAGATGGCGCCGCAGGGTGCAACGCTCGACAAGCTGTTTGCGCCGTCAAACGGCTTCGGCGCGGTGATCGCCATCGTCCATGCCTCCAGGGCGGTGCGGGACAAGGCCTATGAGCAGCTCGCCAAGCGCGGCGGCTTCACGCTCAACGCGATCGACGAGGCCAAGGTGCTGGCGCGCAGACTGCCCGGCATTTCCAGCGAGACGCTGACGGCGGGCACGCTGTCGACCTCGCCGCAAATTCCCGACGACGATCTCGACACGATCGGGCTCGAATGGCTGCTGGTCGCGCAATCCAGGATGTCCCCGAGCACGGCAGGCGAGCTGGCACGCATCGTCTACGAGAACAAATCAGCGCTCGGGCTCGACAACGGCTTTGCCACCAGGATAGAGCCGGCCTCCGTCGAGAAGGACGCCTTCGTGATGGCGCACCAGGGGGCGGCCGACTACATCAACGACGACACCAAGTCGTTCATGGATAAGTACAGCGACCTGATGTATCTCGCCGCCGCCGCGCTGAGCGTCATCGGCTCGATCTTCGCCGCGATCTACGCCAAGATCACCCGCATCGCGCCGGAGAAAGCCAGCGAGCTCTCCACCGCCATCCTCGATATCGGCGAGCGGATCGAGCACGCCCACTCCCTGGATCAACTCGAATGTCTCCAGGACGAGCTGGAGGGCATCTTGCGCGGCGCCGTCATCGGCCTCAGAGACGGCACGATCAGCACCGACGGGCTCGACACCTTCAAGCTCGGCTACGAATTCGTCCGCGACGAGATCGGCATGCGCCGCGACTATCTGAAACGTCATGCCGGCGAGGCCGAAAAGGCAGCGCGCGAGGCGGCCCCTGCCCAGCACGACGACAGCAATGTCGTGGTGGTGAAGACCGCACAGAGCGCCTGAGGAAGCCGGGCCGGTGAGGCCGTCCGCCACTCTCGTGTCCCGGACAAGCTGCAATGCCGAAGGCCTTGCAGCGCAGAGCCGGACCCAGGAAGCCGCAGTTCGCGCTCCTGCGTGGGGCCCCGGCTCTGCAGCGCACCACACCGGACGATGCTTCGCACCGCCGGGAGTGCTGCGCTGCGTCCAGGGCATGAGACCGGATCGACGTCCGGCCATCGGGAACCGTCGCGATCTGCAACCGTTGGTTCCCGGTTACAACCGGAGACCGCAGCATGCGTGCACTCCTCGTCATCCTCCTCCTGGGAATGCTGGCGGCGGCCGGCTACTTCGCCTATTCCGCAATAGCGGTCGAAGGTGAGCCGATCCCGACGGAAGGCTATGTGGCGCTGGCACTGGGCGCGGGGTTTTCCATCATTGTCGGCGTCGGACTGATGGTGCTGCTGTTCTTCAGCAGCCGCCGCGGTTACGACGAGCCGCCACATTTCAGGTAGACGAGCGCGCCAGCGATGGCCGCGCCGGTTCGCGGGGCTCGGTGCTGCAGCGCCGATGACCTTGCCTGCTCCGTCGCCCGTCGTTGACGGCCTCCGCCCGCGCGGGCACTTTGGCGCCGACGTCCCAGCCGGGACGCCGAAGACTTGTCCGACCGATCTCAAGACCGAGCCGCCTTCTCGCATGTTCAAGCCGTTGATTTCCGCTCTGGCCCAGTTTGCGGCCGCCACAGCCGGCCGCAACATGACCAAGGCGGCCTATGTCGCGGTGACCATCGGCGTGCTCAGCATGGTGTTGCTGTCGGACAAGCGGGCCCATCAGGCGCATGGCTGGATCAGCGCTCTGCTCTGGACCTGTCTCGCCTATTTCGTATTCGAATGGCTGGTCCGGCTGCGCCATATGACCCAGCAGGGGCGGCTTTCGCTCTATATGTCCTCCTCCGCCGGCATCGTCGACGCGATCGGAGCGCTGGCCGTGCCGGTTGCGCTTCTCCTCGGCGTCGAGCCCGGGACGGCCTGGCTGCTCAGCGTGCTCTGGGTGCTGAAGGTGATCCCGGGCATTCCCGGCCTGCGGCAGCTCCGCCGCGTGCTGGTGCTGGAATCGGGGCCGCTGGTCAGCGTGCTCGTGATCTTCCTGATGGTGGTCTTCCTCGCCTCCGTTGCCGAATATTTCCTGGAGCGGGACGTGCAGCCGCAGACCTTCGGCAGCGTGCCCGCCGCGCTGTGGTGGGCGGTGGTGACCCTGACGACGACGGGCTATGGCGACGTCGTGCCGGTCACGCCGCTCGGGCGCCTGGTGGCGGCCGCGGTGATGATCTCCGGCCTCGGCGTGTTCGGCCTTTGGACCGGTATTTTGGCGACCGGATTTGCCGCCGAGACCCGGCGCGACAATTTCCTCAAGACCTGGGAGTCCGTCAGCAAGGTGCCGTTCTTCGCAGCGCTCGGACCCGCTGCGATCGCCGACGTCACCCACATGCTGCGGACCATGGAGCTGCCGGCGCGCACCATGATCATCCGCAAGGGGACGCAGGGCGATTGCATGTATTTCATCGCCGCCGGCGAGGTCGAGGTCGACCTGCCCGGCAAGAAGGTGCAACTGGGCGAAGGCGCCTTCTTCGGCGAGATGGCGCTGCTCGGCAACAACAAGCGCGGCGCCAACGTCTCGACCACGAAAGTATCGCGGCTTCTGGTGCTCGACCTCGTCGACTTCCGCGTGCTGATGGCACGGCACCCGGATCTCGCCGAGACCATCGACGCCGAAGCGAAACGGCGCGCGCTCGAAAACAGCTGAATGGAGAAAAGAATGTCGGACATCACCGACGCAGCGACTAGCCCCCTGCTCGAACGCGACGGCGCACGCGCCACCATCCGCCTCAACCGGCCCAAGCATCTCAACCGGCTCCAGGCGGAGGACCTCGACGAGCTCGTCAAACTGTTCGACCTGATCGAGCCGGATCCTGCCATCCGCGTGCTGGTGCTGACCGGCACCGGCCGTGCCTTCTCCGCCGGCTATGACCTCAATTCGGTCGCCGAGCGCGCCGTCAGCGCAAACGAGCAGCAAAGCGCCGGCTCCGCCTTCGAGGTGGTCGTCAACCGGCTGGAGGATTTGGGCGTGCCGACGATCTGCCGGCTCAATGGCGGCGTCTACGGCGGCTCGACCGACCTCGCGCTCGCCTGCGATTTCCGCATCGGCGTCGACACCGCCGAGATGTTCATGCCGGCGGCGCGGCTCGGGCTGCATTATTACCCGAGCGGCATCAAACGCTACGTCACGCGGCTTGGCCTCGACAATGCGAAGAGGCTGTTTCTGACCGCGCAAAAGATCAGCGCGCCGGAGATGCTGCGCATCGGCTATCTCACCGCCATGGTGGCGGTGGAATTTCTGGACGAGGAGGTCGACCAGCTCGCCAAGATTCTCGCCGGCAACGCGCCGCAGGCAATGCGCGGCATGAAGCGTGCGATCAACGAATTCGCCCGCGGCGAGCTCGATGATCACGCCGCCGACCAGCGCCACCGCGACAGCATGCGCGGCGACGAGATCAAGGAAGGGATCAAGGCGTTCGCGGAGAAGCGAGCGCCGCGGTTTTGAGGCGCCCTGCTCAGACCCCCGCCGCCTTGGCATGCTGCGCCGCCATCTCGTCATCCGCCGCAGTGATGCGCTGGAACGCCGGCCGCGCGGTCATGCGCTCGGCATAGCGGACGAAGACGTCCTTCTTCGGCACGATGCCGAACATCATGGTCCAGCTGAACGCGACGCCCCACAGCACATCGGCAGCCGTCATACGCTCGCCGAGCAGATACGGCCCCTTCGACAGCTGCGCTTCGAGCGCACCTAACATGGTGTCGTAGTCGGCATAGGGAGACTGCGTGATGGGCGCCGGCTCGCGCTGCATGAATTTGTCGATCAGCGCCGGCTCGAACGATGAGCCGTAATAGGCGATCCAGCGCAGATAAGGCCCGCGCAAGGGATCGTTCAGCGCGGGCGTCAGACCCGCCTGAGGGAAGAGATCGGCGAGATAGATGGTGATCGCGACCTGCTCGGTCACCAGGGCCTCGCCGTGACGGACCGCCGGCACCTTGCCGAGCGGATTGATGGCGAGATAGGCGGGCTGACGCTGCTCGCCGGCTTTCATATTGAGGACATGGAGATCGTAGGGCGCCCAATTCCTCCAGCAGCACCCGCGTGCCGGTGGCGCGGCTTTGCGGCGAATAATACAGCGTGATGCGGTTCGGATCGGTCATGGCAGGTCTCCAACTGGCGCCTTTTGGCGATGGCGCGGCTTGTAGCGGACCATACCTGACATCTTGTGTCACGTATGGTTTAAAGGATCATGCGCGCGAGCCGGATGCTGTCGATCCTCACCACCCTCCAGGCCAGGGGGCAGGTCACCGCGCCCGAGCTCGCGGAGGCCTGCGAGGTGTCGGTGCGCACGATCTATCGCGACATCGACGCGCTCGCCGCGTCCGGCGTTCCCGTTTACGCCGATCGCGGCGCCGAGGGCGGTTATCGCCTGCTTGACGGCTATCGCGTGCGGCTGAACGGTCTGTCCCAGAGTGAGGCGGGCGCGCTGTTCCTCGCAGGGCTCCCGGGCCCCGCCGCGGCGCTCGGGCTGGATGCGGCGATGATCGCCGCGCAAAACAAGCTGATGGCCGCCCTGCCCGCAAATCTGCGCGAGGACGCCGGGCGGATGCAGGAGCGCTTTCACCTGGACGCGCCCGGCTGGTTCGGCGAGGCGGAAGACCCAAAGCACCTGCGCACGATCGCCGGGGCGACTCTGCGCGGGACGCTGATCAAGATCCGCTACCAGAGCTGGCGGTCCGAGAAGCAGCGCCGGCTCGCGCCGCTCGGCCTCGTGCTGAAGGGTGGGAGCTGGTATCTCGCAGGCCAGGTCGATGCCAGCGTGCGCACCTATCGCGTCGCGCGCGTGCTCGACTGCACGGCGCTCGACGACCGCTTCGATCGCCCCGCCGATTTCGATCTCGCCGCCTATTGGCAGGCCGCGACACTTCGCCTTGAGGCCGAAATGCATCCCAATGTCGCGGTGGTGCGGCTGTCGCCGTTCGGCGTCAAGCTGCTCGATGCGCTGAGCCAGCCCTACGTCAAGGCGCGCACGCAGCTCGCGGAGACCGCCGATGGGGACGGCTGGCGCATGGCCCGCGTACCCGTTGGCAAGACATCCTGGCACGCCGCAGCCGAATTGTTGCGGCTCGGTCCCGAGGCCGAGGTGCTGGAGCCCGCCGATCTTCGCGACAAGATGATCGAGCTAACGCAGGCAATGGCCGCACGCTATCGCGCGGTGCGAAAAGCCTGACGACGGCACATTTGCCGCAGCCGACGAAACAATCCTGAAACACGATTCTTGCCGCGAGCCGTGAACGCATTCGCGTTTCAGCCCGACCGAGATGCAGGGACACAACAATGGCCTAAGCGCCAAATGGAGAATGAAGATGTTTCGTAAGCTTGCTCTTGGTCTGATCGCCGCCGGCTCGCTCGCTGTCGCCGCCCTCGCGCCCACCGCGGCCTCGGCCGGCGGCTTCCATCACCATCACGGTCATCACCACTGGGGTCCCGGCTGGGGCTTTGGCGGGATCTACCTCAACACCGGCGTCAGCAATTGCTACCAGGAGCGCCTGGTCCAGACCCGGCACGGCCTGCGCGTGCGCGTCGTGAATGTCTGCGCCTACGGCATGTACTGATATCTCGCCTATACGACAAAGCTCCGGTCGCACCGCGACCGGAGCTTTGCGTTGGACTAGCCGGCCTGCCGCTGCCGGCGAAACCAGGCCCAGGTCTCGCGCGTCGTTCTGATGTAGCCGCGGCCACGATGCACGATCTCGCCGTCGACGATTTCGTTCAGCTTCGGCAGTGCATGGAAGGGGATCGAGGGATAAGCGTGGTGCTCGACATGGTAGGGCATGTTCCACGCGAACCATTTGACGATCGCGGCGGTGTAGGTGGTGCGGGTGTTCTCAAAAGCGCTGCGGGTGCGCTCGCAGCCGGTGTGCTCGGCATAGAGATAGGGCCGCAGGAAGGACTGTCCGATCGCAAGCGGGACGATCCAGACCCAAAGCAGCAACGCTGACGAGAACCACAGCGAGAGCGCGAGCAGCAGGACATAGAGCGCGGTATAGGCACGCGCCTCGATGACGATGGTGGCGCGCTTGCCCTCGGGAATCCAGGGCACGGTCACCTTGCCGGTGACCGCATGGCCGAGCATCAGCCGCAGACGGCCGGCGACCTGAAGCAAGCCGCTATAGGCGATGGCGAGCTGGGTGTCGGATTTGGGCTTCACGCCGACGACCAGCTCGGGATCCTTGTCCGGATCCTGGGTGTAGCGGTGATGATCCCAATGGAACAGGCAGTAATATTCGTAAGGCAATCCGACGATGAAGCCTGAGAGATAGCCGACCGCGAGGTTGAGACCGCGGCTTTTGAACGCGGTCTTGTGCGCCGTCTCGTGCACCGCCATGAATAGGAAGGCGACGAAATAGCCCTGCACGGCCACCAGTGGCAGCGCCCAGAGCACGCCGTACGTCGCAATAACCTTCCATATCAGCGCGCCGACCAGCGTGACCACGCCATAGTGGCAGAGGCTGCGCGCCGCGCCCTGGACATTGGAGCGGGCCGACAATTGCCGCAGCATCGCCGGTGACAGCGGCTTCAGGCGATGGCCGGGCTCTGAAACGGTTGCGTCGCTCATGATCGGATTCCTGACCTATTTGCCGAGAAGCTCTGCGATCTCCGCCTTGATGAAGGCGTGATCGCGCGGATTGCCAATGGGGTTGCCGGCGCGATGGCCGTGCAGGGACGGGATCGGATGCAGCACGGCCGATTTCGCGCCAGTCAACCGGCCGAGCTCGTCTTCGTTGTCGCGGACATCGAAATAGCGATCGGTCGCGCCCGGCATCAGCAGCATGTGCGCCTTGATCGCCGCCAGCGCCCGATCGAGATTGCCACCGAATGCGCCACAGCGACTGATGTCGCCGCGCTGCCAGATGCCGATCTGCGCCAGGAGATCATTGGCGTCGCGCCGCGCAAAGGCCGCATCCCAGGTGCGGACGAGATAATCTTCCAGCGAGGTGAAGCCGGCCTCGCGCCATCGCTCGTCGCGATAGAAGCCGTGCGACATCGCCCAGCCGGCATAGACGCGCCCCATGGCGCGATAGCCGGCGACGGGCTTTTCGGCAAAGCGGCCGTCGCGGAAGGCGGGATCGGCCGTGAGCGCGGCCTTCACGCTTTCCAGGAAGACGTAATTGTAGGGCGCGCAACGCGCACTGCCGCAGACCACGGCCGCGCGCGCGACCATATCGGGATGCAATACTGCCCAGTGATAGGCCTGCATGCCGCCCATCGACCAGCCATAGACGAGGGCGAGCTTTGCGATGCCGAAGCGCTCGGTGAGGAGCCGGTGCTGGACGGCGACCGCATCGTGATAGGTCATCTCGGGGAACGGCGCCGCGGTGTTGGACGGCGAGGACGACAGACCATTGCCGAGCAGATTCGGGATGATGATGAAATAGCGGGTGGGATCGAGCACGCCGTCGGCCCCGATCAGCCATTCAATGTCGGTGTGTTGCGCGCTGAACGAGGTCGGATAGAGGATAACGTTGTCCCTGGCCGGGCTCAGCACACCATAGGTCTTGTAGGCAAGCTTCAGCGAGGGGAAGACAGCGCCGGACTGGAGCACGACATCGGCGGCGTCGAAGATCTCGTAATCGTGCAGCGCCATTAAGCGTCCAACTCCCGCTCATGCGGCCGCAGAACGCCGCGGCATCCGATATGCATCGATCATGCCGGCTCCGCAGCTGCGTCATTGCAGCAGATCGATAACTGTACTTTTAGTACAGTTATTTTGGCACAGCAAGGTAAATCCGGCTCAAGCGATGGCGGCGATATAGCGCTCGACCGACGCCGCGAAGGCCGCCTTGGCACCTGTAGCGATGTTGCGTCCCCACCACGCGCCATAGATGCGATCGAAGGCGAGCGGCTCTATGGCGGCCGCGATCCGCCGCACCGCTGTGGCATTGAGCGGCATATAGTTGGGGTAGGAGTACATGAAGCTGACGAAGCGGCGGTCCATCGTCACCTGGGCGATGTCGCCGGTGAGTAGCGCGCCCCTGCCGTCCGCACCGCGCGCAGCGTGCAGCATGGTGGCGCCGGCGAAATGACCGCCGGTGCGCAGCAGCAGCACATCGTCGGAGATGCGGTGGCTTTCACCGGTCCAGTGCACGATCGAGGGATGCGGCCGCGTGACGAAAGCGCGATCCTCGGCATGCAGATAGACCGGCACGCGGCCGAAGGTCTCGCTCCAGTCGGCGACCGCGCCGTAGTAGTGCGGATGCGAGATCGCGATCGCCTTCAGTCCGCCGAGCGCTGCAACGTATTGGATGGCTTCATCGGTTGCCAGCGGAACGCAATCCCACATCACGCAGCCGTCGCCTTGGGGCACCAGCAGGGCGCGCTGCCCGATGGCGAAGCTCGGCTCCAGGCTGATGCCGGTGAAGCCAAGATCGTCGCGTCCGACTAGCCGGTGCCCCTGTGCAAGCTCCTCGCGGGTGATAAAGCTTTGCCCCTTCCAGTTCACGAACTGCCGCTCGTCCTCGCAAATCGGGCAGGAGGCGGGCGGATTTGCACCGTTCGGGAATTGCGCTCCGCAGGTTTCGCAGGTCCAGAGAGGCATGGCTCGATCTCCGTAGGGTCGCAGGATGACATCGTGAACAAGCCCTCAGCAAGGTCGATGAGCGGGAGGAATCGCCGGAACCAACGCGGCGAGCACCCGTTACGTTCAGGTCCACGCCAGAAGCGATTGGCTGAACTGTCACGAGGAGCGTGTTTAGGTATCGATGACGTCCCCCTCCTCGTCCCGTATCTGGCCTCTGTTCGCACTCAATTTCTTCATGGCCGACATGCAGTCGGGAATCGGACCGTTCGTCGGTGTGTTCCTCCAGGAGCGCGGCTGGGCGACCGGGCTGATCGGCACGGCTCTGACGATCGGCAATGTCGCGGGCATGCTGATCACGACGCCGATCGGCGGCTTCATCGATACCAGCCGCAACAAGCGGATGTGGGTCGTCATTCCCGGCATCTGCGTCGTTCTCGCCTCCGCCATCATCCTGATCTCGCAGGACTTCTGGGCGGTGACGTTCTCGCAAGTCGCGCAATCGCTGGCGAGCGCCGCGATCGTGCCGGCGGTGACAGGCATCACGCTCGGCATCGCCAAGCAGAAGGGCTTCAACGCACTCAACGGCCGCAACCAGGCGTACAACCACGCGGGCAACATGGTCGGCGCCGCGCTGTCGGGCTATCTCGGCTACAAATACGGCTATGTCGCCGTGTTCATGCTGGCGGCCGTTTTCGGTGCCATCGCGATCGCGTGCGTGCTGATGATCCCGGCCAAGGCAATCGATGACCGGGCCGCGCGCGGCAGCAAGGAGGATGACTCCAAGGCTCCGCCGGATGCGATGACGATGCTGCTCAAGCACAAGCCGCTGCTCGTGCTGGCGCTCGCGCTCGCGCTGTTCCACCTCGGCAATGCCGCAATCGTTCCGCTCTACGGGCTTGCAGCGGTCGCCGAGGAACAGGCAAACGGCCCGAGCTTCGTCGCGACCACCGTGGTGATTGCACAAGGCGTGATGATCGTGACCTCGCTGATCGCGATGAAGGCCGCGAGCAAGCGCAATTACTGGCCGGTGATCCTGGTCTCCTTCATGTTCCTGCCCATCCGCGGCGTGCTGGCCTTCTTCGTCACGGGATGGTGGGGCGTCGTGCCGATGCAGGTGCTGGACGGCATCGGCACGGGTCTGCAGACCGTTGCCGTTCCCGGCATGGTGGCGCGCGCGCTCAACGGCACCGGCCGCGTCAATCTCGGCCAGGGCGCCGTGATCACGGTGCAGGGTGTCGGCGCCAGCCTCAGTGCCGCGCTCGGCGGCTGGATCACGCAATGGATCGGCTACGGTCCGACCTTCCTGCTGCTCGGCGGCTTCGGGCTCGCATCGATGGCACTGTGGTTCGCGTTCGGGGCGACGGTGAAGAAGTATTGAGCTTCGCCACCCGCGCGAACACCCCAGCTGGAATTGCTTGTGCGATCCCGGCGCACCGAACTGCGGCACCTGGTCGCGGTCTCCGCGCGTCATCGCGAGTGGCTTATCACGCAATCCCGCGCTTTTGCCGTTGCGATGCACCGGTCTGACGGTACAACCTGCCGGCAGATCGCCGACAAACCTGCGCTTTTCGATCGATGACACAGCCACAACTCTCATTCAACGGCGATCCGACGGGGCCAGCCTATGAGGGGTGGCGCGAGCAGTTCTGCCGGCAGGTGATGGGGACCGATTTCGTTCCGATCGGAGACGGCCCTGTGCACCGGACAATCACGCCGGCTATCATTCCGCGCCTGAGGCTGTCCGCCTCCTACGGTACGCCGATGAGCTTCGTGTCCATGGGCACCAACGACGAATTGGTTGTCGCCATGTCACCGAATTCGGCTCTGAGCGGAACCATGGGCAGGCGCGCACTGAACATCGCGGCCGGCGACCTCACGATCGGAGATCCGTCGATCAGGGGGGCCAGAGTCACTCAGCTGGCCCACGGCAACTTCCAGACCGCACTGCTGCCCCGCAAGGCGCTGCTACGCGCGTGCCCGAATGCCGAGGACCTGATCGCGCAGCCGATTCCCGGCGCCAGGCCGATCACATCGATGTTCCTGCGATATTACGACCTGGCCCATACGCATTCGGACAAGCTCGCCCCGGCGGAGCTCGACGCGGTCTCGCAGCACCTGTTCGACCTCGCCGTGCTGATGATCGGAGCCCGCAGCGATGTCGCCGAGGAAGCTCGGACGCGCGGCCTTGCCGCGGCGCGTCTCGAGACTCTCAAATCCGACATCCTGGCACAGCTGGACAGCCCCGCACTGTCGCTCACCGTCCTGTCAGCCGCGCACCGGATCAGCCCACGCACGATCCAGCTGCTGTTCGAGCAGGCCGGCATCACCTATAGCAGCTTCGTGCTGGAGCAGCGCTTGCTGCGCGCCGATCGGCTGCTTCGAAATCCTGCCATGCGCACCCGCAAGATCATCGAGATCGCGCATCTCGCGGGTTTCCACGACGTCTCCTACTTCCATCGCGCGTTTCGCCGCCGCTTCGGACAGACGCCCGACGACGTCAGGAAGCTGGCCGGCAACGCCTTCTAGCGAAACTCGACCACGACGCTGCCGAACGCCGCCCCGGTTCTATGCCCCAAAATTCTTCTGGATCGCCTTGTCCAGCGTCTCGCCGCCAACGAAGCGCTGGCGCAGCTCGCGCTTGAGCAGCTTGCCGCTCGGATTCTTCGGCAAAGCGTCGACAAAAATGACGCGCTTGGGCACCTTGAAATGCGCCATCTGGCCGGAGCAGTGCTCGATGACGGCGTCCTCGTCCAGCTTTTCACCGCTCTTGACAACGACGATGGCGGTGACCGCCTCGATCCAGCGCGGGTCAGGCAGGCCGACGACGGCGACCTCGGAGACGGCGGGAATGCGATAGACCATCTCCTCGACCTCGCGGCTCGCGACATTCTCGCCGCCGGTCTTGATCATGTCCTTGACGCGATCGACCACGGTGATGTGGCCGTCCTCGTCGACCGTGGCGAGATCGCCGGAGTGAAACCAGCCGCCGGAAAATGCGGCTGCGGTCTTCACGGGATCGTTGTAATAGCCGGACAGCAGATGCGGCGAGCGGTGCACGATCTCGCCGACCTCCCCCACCTTCACGTCCTCCATCGAATTGTTGACCACGCGCGTCTCGACATTGAGCACGGGCTTGCCCGCCGCGCCCGCTTTGCGCAGCTGATCCTCCGGCCTCAGCACGGTCGCGAGCGGCGCGATCTCGGTCTGGCCGTAGAAATTCCAGAACTTGACGTTGGGCAGGCGGCGCTGGAGTTCGAGCAGCACCTCGACTGGCATGATCGAGGCGCCGTAATAGCCCTTCTGCAGGGTCGACAGATCGGTCTTGTCGAAGTTCGGCGAGCGCAGCATCGCAATCCAGATCGTCGGCGGCGCGAAGAAGGACGTGATCTTGTGCGCCTGGATCAGCGCCAGGATGTTGTCGGCCGTCGGCTTGCCCGTGATGACGCCGGAGGCGCCGAGATAGACTTGCGGCCCCAGGAAGACGTCGAGCTGGGCGCAGTGATAAAGCGGCAGCGCGTGCAGGAACTTGTCGTCCACGCTCATGCCGCCGTCGATGATGCAGCTGACATACTGCCACATCACGGCTTCATGGGTCAGCATCGCGCCCTTGGGCAGCGATTCCGTGCCTGAGGTGTAGACGATCTGGGCGAGATCGCGGCTGTCGACCGACGCTTCCAGGAACGAGCCGTCCGCATCAAGCAGATCGTCGAAGGTGGTGAGGCCCGCAGGCGCGGACGCAGGGTCCTCGCCCGGCAGCCAGATCATCTTCTCGACCGCGCAATCCCTGGCGCTGGCTGCGCGCGCGGGCTCGACGAAGTCAGGTCCGGTCGCGAGCAATTTTGCCCCGGAGCTCTTCAGGATGAAATTGATCTCGTCCGGATTGAGCATGAAGTTGATCGGCACCAGCACCGCTCCAATCCGCGCCACCGCAAAACGCAGCGCGGCGAAGGCGTGCGAATTGCGCGAGAGCACCGCGATGCGATCCTCTTTCTTGACGCCAAGGCCGAGCAGGCCGCGGCCGAGCCGGTTGCAGATCGCGTCCATCTCTGCGAAGGTCCAGCTCACCTCGCCGCAGCTCACTGCAAGCTTGTTCGGCTCCCGGCCCGCGGAACGGCGCAGGAGATCGCCGATGGAATGCTCGCGGGCTTTCGCGATGGTGGCTGCCGCGTCGACGGTCATGTCTTCTCCCTGATCCTCTACCCTGCGTGAATGACGGCCAGAGCATTCGCCAGCATGCCGTATTCAAACGTATTTTGCGTTTGCGTAAACGTAGTCGGCGCGATTGGCTGCGTCAAATCAATCGACCTGCGCGGTAAAATGAGGATTGCCGGAATGAGGCACCGTGCCGATAACATTCTTCATACCGGAATAGTACGGAATTTCAAATTCGGAACATGATAACTCAACGGCGTTAGGTATGAGCTGCGCGTGCGCACGACACACGCGCGCGTCGCTTGTTTTCATACCAATGTTTTCATACCAATATGAGTTTTGCCCGTTGCGTTTCAGCATTCTCCGCGCCTTCGGCCGCGACAATCGTGCCAACATCGCCGTGCTCTTTGCGCTGGCGCTCGTCCCGATTCTCGGATTCATCGGCGCAGCGATCGACTACACCATCGCCAACAAGCAGCGCACCAAGCTGCAGCAGGCCTTGGACCTGGCGCTGCTGGCGGGCGCGGCTGCCGGGAAGCAATCGCTCGACTCCGGAGCAAGCCAGAGCACAGCGATCAGCGTCGCCAACACCGCGGCTAGCACCTGTTCACCGGCAATACCACCGGCATCATTGCCCAGCTGGTCACGAACTTCACCGTGAACGGACTGAAGCTGTCGGGAACGGGCAATGCCAGCACGACAATTGCCACGAACTTTCTCAAGGTGATCGGCCACCCGAACCTGCAGGTGTCGGTGGTTTCGAACAGCTCGTCGACGACGCGGCCCTACCAGAACGTATATCTGCTGGTCGACATCTCCTCGTCGATGCTGTTGCCTTCCGCGCAAGCCGGCATCACGCAGATGGTCAACGGCACCGGCTGCGCGCTTGCCTGCCATGATCAGACCAACGGCACCGATTCCTACGCCTGGGCCCTGAACAAGGGTATCAGCTTCGCTACTGACGAACTAGGCGGCTGCCGCGCACGGCCTTTGCCCAATATCGAAAAACAACCCCATGCACAGTAGCCAAGCCCTTGCGATATCTGCGAGATCTATCTGAGGCGGGGGGCAGTCCGATCTGCGTCCTCGCGAACCGGGCAGGAGCGGGATCAGGTCAACTCGTCGCCGCGCGCCAGCACCTCGTTCAGCATCGCCTCGGCCTTGTGCTGCAGCGGCTGCGCGCCGCTTTCGGAGGCGATGGCGATTGTCCCGCGCAAGGACGCGAGGATGGCCGCCTGGTCGTCTGCGCTGGAGGCGGGCGTCACCATGGCCTCACCGAACAGGGCCTCGGCCTCGAGGCCTGAAAACCCCTGCTGGCGGGCGGTGTTGCGCGCCTCGCGCAGCATGTTCTGCGCCGCCTGGACGTCGCCGAGGTGGAAGGTCGCGAGCGCAAGGTAGATCGAGCTGCGCAGCACCGCCGAGGTATAGCCGACCGCCTTCGCCTCCTCGCGCGCCTCGGCCAGCATGCCGCGCGCCCGGTCGAACAGCCCCTGCTCCAGATAGGCGATGCCGAGGTGGCAGGCGAGCACCGGCACGAACAGCCGGATGCCGTGCTTCTGCGCAAGAACGAAGCCGTCTTCGAGAATGGCAGCAGCGGCCGCCGGATCGTTCTGGCCGAGCTTCAGCCAGCCGCCACTATAGGCGGCAGCGACGCGGTCGTAGGGGCGGCCCGTCTCCTCGGCGATGGCCGCGGCCTGCTGCTGGAGCTGCTCGGCAGCATCGAGCTCGCCCATGACGGTGTGGGTGATGCTGTTCATCATGCAGCAAAGCAACAACGCAGATTTCGGGGTCGAGCCGAAAGGAGCACTGGCCTCCGGCCCCGTCAGTTGGGCGCAGGTCCGCGAGAAGAGCCGATCAGCTTCACGATAGCGCCCGGCAAGAAAATATACCTGGCCAAGACCGTATTGCGCAGCATTGAGCCAACCCGGATTGCCCCACTCTCGCGCAAGGCGCAACACTTCCTCGCCGACGATGACCGCTTCGACTGGTGTCCCGTAGAAATTCTGTGCAGCTGCCATCACCGTCAGAGCGGCTACTTTCCGCCCGATGTCGTTGATCGCATCGGCACGACGCTCGGCCTCCTTGCCGAGGTTCAGCCATTCGGCGATCTGGCCGGACGCAATGAATGCCGCACGCGCCTCGATACGAACGTCCACGGCATTCGCTTCCCTTGCAGGATTGGCCGGTGTCATGTCCAGCGATCTCATCGCGGTCTCGAAATAGTCCGCCGCATCGGTAAATGCCGATCGCGCCAGACATCGTCTCGCCGAAGCCCTGCCGTAGACGAACGATTTGTCCCAATCCTTCGCTCGCGTGGCGTGATAGCAGAGCTTGTCGGGATCGTCGGCACCGCCTTCGCTGCCCTCCAGGGCTGAAAGAATGCGCGCATGGATGTCTTCACGCACCTTTTCGACCATCGAGTCATAGGTGACCTGCCGGACCATCTCATGCCGGAACTCCAGCGAATTTTCCAATTCGCTGTCGATCCTGACGAGCAAATCGGCACGATCGAGCGCTGCGAGGCACCCCTGCAGGGCATCGTCGGACAGAGCTGCGATCTTCCCCAGCATGGCTTCGTTCGATCTCGGCCCTAAAGTGGCGGCGATCTGCAGCACGGATCGCTCTTGCTTGGACATTCGATCGAGACGCGCTGCGATCACGCCCTGGATGCTGGTGGGAATACCGAGCTCGTCGATCGGACGCGCGAGCGCCAGATCGCCCCATTGGCCGCGCAGCGTGCCGCTATCCTTCAATCCGCGGCAGACCTCCTCGATGAACAGGGGGACGTTGGCGGTATGGGATATGATCCGGCTCTTCAGATCGGCGTTGGTTTCGGAGGAGCCGAGCATGTCTGCCAGCATGGCCAGCCCGGAATCGTCGTCGAGCGGCCGCATCGCGACGATCTCTGCCTGACAACGCGCAATCCAGACCGGCATGCCATTTGGCCGCGAGGTGAGGAGCACAAGAAGACCGGCCGTCTGCAGCGAGGCGATGGCGGCCACGACGACATCGCTGGCCCGATCAATCCAGTGCAGGTCCTCAAGCAGAACCACCGTTCGCTGGCGGTTGGCGAGATTACCGATGATGGCACAGCTTGCATCGGAGAATGCTCGCCCCCGTGCATGAGGCTCCAGCTCGTCCCAGTGCGGATCCGATATCGGCAGATCGAGCACCGCGTCGAGCGCGGCTTGCTGGATCGCCGGCAGGTCTTTGCGAAGATCCTCCGCACCGCGGGGATCCTTCCCCGCATCCATTGCCGCCAGCAAGATCCGCTTGAGCGTGCTGAACGGGGCGCCCTGAAGGTTCGGGCTGGACTCGGCGTCGATCAGCCGCCAGCCATCGGCCTTCAACTGCTGGGCAAACTCATGCGCAAGCCGGGATTTGCCGATACCCGCATCGCCCAGCAGCAGGACGGTCTGTCGGGCGGCCCTGGCGCTGCCGGCGGCACGCTCCAGCAGAGCCCGCTCGGTCGTCCGGTCGACGAAGCGGGAGACGCTGCGCGCCCTCCGCACCCGCCAGCTCGACAGGTCGCTCGCGCCTACGATCCGATAGACCGGCACGGGCTGGCTGAAGCCGCGCAGGGACTTGCCGCCCAGCGCTTCGAACCGGACATGTCCCTCGGCGAGCTTTTGACAAGCCTCCGAGGCGTAGATCTGGTTGGCCTCAGCCGCCGCCTCGAGTCGTGCCGCCAGATGCTGGGCCGCACCACCGATCTCGTAGACCTTGGAGAACTCGCTGGCGACCATGTAGGCAACGACATGGCCGGAGTGGAGGCCGACCCGCACCTGAAGTCCGGGGTCACCCAGGCTTGCGACGCGCCTGACCAGTTCGATCGCCGCGTGGCAGGCCATGGGCGCATGGTTGTCATCTGCAATCGGAGCGCCGAACACTGCGGCAAGCCCGTCGCCCAGCTCCTTGCTGACGATGCCGCCGAACTGCCGAACCGCCCCTCGCATCGCCGCCAAGGCCGGCTCCAGACGCGAGACCGCCTCCTCCGGATCGAGCTCCGCAACGAGCCCGGTGGACTCGACCACATCGGCCCGGAGAATTGTGACGAACCGCCGTTCGCTGTCGGGATCGGAGCGGCGCACGCCCGTACCGCAATTGGGGCACCGGCTGTCGCCAGGATCAATCGTCGACTGACACGCCGCGCAAAGCATTCCCGTGCTCTCAAGACTTTGCAGCGGTATCCTCGGTCGGCCTCTGCAAACGATAGCGATAAGATCGCTTAAGGAAACCTGCTTAGCAACGGGGCATGCAATTCATATTGGGCATAGCATCCCCGAACCGGTTGGCGATCTGGACGATTCACAGTTCCAGGTGGTAGCTTGTAAAAGCTGCGCGAAAAAGAGGCTGCGAAAAACGGACCGCCAGGCCTGTGTTCAAGCCGTCGCCAAGCTGCATATTTCCCGAGGAAGCCAAGCACTCATTGAGGGGCAAAATACATGGGCATGTTAGTCTATACGGGTAAGCCTTTTAAAGACCTGATGAACAGCAATTATTATCCGCTGGCGAACATGAAGAGAAGCGTCGCCAAGCTCAAGGCATCTGAAGACATCGACCTGCCGACATTGGAATACGGCCAGTACCACCTGATCCTGAACCCGCCTTCGACATGGCCGCAGGGAAGCGCCAAATACTGGCACAAGGAGAAGGGCCGGGCCCGCGTCGACCTCAGCACCCAGCCGAACACGGTCCCCCTGTCCAGGGACGAGCCCGGCGTCATCCCGTTGACGCGATGCGACCTGCTCGATGCCTGTGTCCGGAAGTGCTTCAACTCCGAACCGCCGATCCCGATGAAAACCAACATCATCACTCACGCGGCCAGCGATGCCTATGCCCATCGGCACGAGATCCGGCTGGAGTGGGAATACAAGAAGGGATCGGACAAGCCGACGCTGCTCAATCTGACGATGGTCTGTCCGCATAAGCCTCCCAAGCCCTGATCTCGGGTCGAGCCCGACGGGTCGCCGGAGGAAGGTCCGATGTCATCGCCGTCTCATTCGCCCGCGAATGCGTTGCTCGACGGGCTGATCCTGCGCACGCTGCTGCAGCCTCAACTTGCTCGGCCGCTTCGTGAACCGCCGAGCCGCCCACGGCGGTCGGCCGGTCTCCGCTAAAGCATGATCCGGAAAAGTGCGCAGCGGTTTTCCGAAAAGATCATGCTCAAACAACAACCTAAAGCGCGATGACGATTCATCCTAATCGCATCGCGCTCTAGCGTCTGCCGAAAAACCGGTTCAATTCGTCTGCCGTGTGCTGCGGAAACTCCTCGGGGAAGAAGTGCCCTCCATCGAGCGGCTTTCCCTGCACGTCATCGGCCCAGGTCCGCCATAACCCCAAGGGACCGCCCTCGCTCGCGTACCACGCGTTCAACGGGCCGCGACCACTCCAGAGGACCAGGACTGGGCAATCAATCCGTCGGCCGGAATTGCGATCCGCCAGATCGTGCTCGTGATCGATCGTCGCCGCCGCGCGATATTCCTCGCAGATCGCGTGAACATGCGCCGCATCGCGCAACGCCTCGACATAGGCTGCTCGGACCGCCGGACTGAAGCTAGTTGCTGCCGAACCCCAGCCATGGAGGGCATTGTCGACGACGGCGTCGGGAGCTGCGGACAACAGCCGCTCAGGGAGAGGCTCAGGCTGCGCAAGCAACGACCAGGGCCAATAGCCGACCGCCAGTTTCTTGTCGGCGCGCTCCCAGGCATCGGCGATCGGAACGACGTCGAGGACAGCGAGCCGCTCCACGCGTTCGCCATGGTCGAGCGCGAGCCGATAGGCGACACGGCCACCGCGATCATGGCCCGCAACCGAGAAGCGGTCGAAGCCAAGGCGCGTCATGACGGACACCATGTCCCTTGCCATCGCACGTTTCGAATATGGTGCGTGGTCGGGGCCTGAGGGAGGACATGCGCTGCGCCCATATCCGCGAAGGTCGGCGCAGACCACGGTAAATTGCGCGGCGAGCAACGGCGCAACGTCCCGCCACATCAGATGCGTCTGCGGAAATCCGTGCAGCAGGAGAACGGCCGGTCCCGAACCGCCCCTGCGTATGAAAATCCGCGCCTCCTCCGCCTGAACATCTGCGGCCTCGAAATCCTCGAAAGTCATGGGGCCAGTCCCTTCCGAACGACGGCGAATCAAGAAGCAGGTCCTATCCCCGCAAGCTCCTATTGACGCCCGGATGCAGGTTGGGTTCCGTCCGCAACATCGTGTCGTTCGAGCTACGCCAAAACAAAAATGGCCCCTGTCACGCAGGCCATTCGTAACGGAGCCGGTCAATCCGACTCTGGTTGCGGAGAGGCGCAACCACCGATGCCAACCCTCGCTGGCTGTAACCTTTTCAGGGCGCCCGCAAGTTCCATCGCGATGGATCGGCGGCTGCCCCCCACTTTCGCGAAGGCTTTCCGAATAAGTGAGCGGAGGTGTCGGAACGAGGCGCCGCCGGACGTCTTCACGGGTAAGTCCCAACCAGAGGTCACGCCATGGATAGTTCCATCCTGAAGCCTGCTTCCGAGCTCGCTCGCACGAACAAAGCTCATTTTCCCAACGAAAGCACTGACTACCGCCGCGCTCGACAAAGCCTCCTGGCCGAGGAGATCGAGCTGCGTCGTCATATCGAGCATGTCGCTGAATTGCGCCGCGCTCTGCCGCCTGGCGGCGAGGTGAAGAAGAACTACGTGTTCGAAGGCGAGAATGGCAAAGCGAATTTCGTCGATTTGTTCGACGGCAAGCAGACGCTCGCGATCTACAGCTACATGTTCGGCCCGCAGCGGCAGACGCCATGCCCGATGTGCACCTCATTCACGAGCACGTGGGAGCACAAATTGCCCGACATCGAGCAGCGTATTGCCTTCGTCTTCATCGCGCGGTCGCCGATCACGCGGTTGATCGAGGCAAAGAAAGCGCGTGGCTGGACACGACACAAGATCTTCTCTGACATCTCCGGCGACTACACGCGCGACTACGTCAGCGCCGAGGACGCCGACGTGCCCGGCTACAGCGTGTTCACGCAGCGCGATGGCACGATCCGGCATTTCTGGTCCGGCGAGATGGGCGCCACGATGACCGACCCCCAACAGGACCCACGCGGCGCGCCCGACATCGATCCGCTCTGGACCATCCTCGACACCACACCAGAGGGGCGCGGCACCGACTGGTATCCAAAGCTCGCTTACTGAGCGCTTCTGCCGTCATTGATCATGCATGCCCGCGCAATCCGATCTGCAAAGGTCGCGTGGCAGACGATGACCTCTATAAGGTCACAAAACCCAAAACAAAGATGGCCCGCGTCATGCGGGCCATCTTCGCATCGGATCCGGTGAAATCTGAACTTGGTTGCGGGGATGCGCACCCACCGATACCGAGGCGGCCGCACCGCTTTTGCGAACGCTCTCCGAAAAATTGAGAGGAGGTGTCGGAACGAGGCGCCGCCGGCAATTGTGATTTGCGCCCTTCCTATTATCCGACTGGGCCGATCACGGAACCATGGGCGACGCGGAATACTTACCCGATTCAGCCTTATGGAGAGCAGAAATGTTCATCGTGATCGGAGCAAACGGCCGCGTCGGCTCGGCGGTGGCGTCGACGTTGCTGAATGCAGGGCGGCCAGTCACGGCCGTGCTTCACAGCAGCAACAACGATACCGATTGGCGCAAACGCGGCGCACAGACCGCGGTCGTCGATGTGCGCAACACCGACGCCCTGCGTGCGGTGTTCAGGACGGGCACCCGCGCTTTCCTGCTAAACCCGAACGCCGATGTCTCGACCGACACCGATCGTGAGGGACACGCTACTGTTCGGAGCATCGTCGCGGCAGTCGACGGATCCGGTCTCGAGAAAGTCGTAGCGGCGTCCACTTATGGCGCCCAACCGGGCGAGCGCTGCGGCGATCTCAATATCCTCTACGATTTCGAGCAGGCGCTTGCCGCGCGATCGATACCGGCGACCATACAGCGAGGCGCCTACTACATGAGCAACTGGGACGAAATGCTCGGTGCCGCGAAGAGAGGCGTGTTGCCGACAATGATTCCGGGAGACATGAAGATCCCGATGGTCGCGCCCGCCGATCTCGGCAAAGCGGCCGCGCGCCATTTACTGGAGCCATCCTACGATCGTGAAGTACATTATGTCGAAGGGCCCGAGCGCTATTCGCCGCAGGACGTAGCGGATGTCTTCGCGGCGGCGCTCGGCAATCCGGTGAAGGTCGAGGTCCTACCGCGCGATCAATGGATTGCGGCTTATCGAAAGCTGGGCTTCTCTGCCGCAGCGGCCGAGTCTTATGCGCGAATGACCGCGGTCAGCGTCGATAGCGGCTTTGCCATGTCGGAGCTCTTCGGACGCGGGAGGACCACTCTCGAAGATTATATTGGCGCGCTTGTCGCCAAGTCGCGCGGCTCGCACGCTCTGCCAGGGGTGCACGGCGCGGCTCGAGAGAGCCGGCATTGAGGCTCTCCCCCCAAACAAAAATGGCCCGCATCATGCGGGCCATTTTCGTCTCGGAACCGGTCATTCCGAATTTGGTTGCGGGGATAGGATTTGAACCTATGACCTTCAGGTTATGAGCCTGACGAGCTACCGGGCTGCTCCACCCCGCGTTAAACACTTGCGCGCCTTCAGTTAGATCCCGGGACGGTCGGTTGAGGCCGGCGCTGTTCGCGTGGCTTTCCTCTTCCGTCCCAAAGGCTTCCTTGGAAGGCAACCCCGGGCAGTGCCCATCGGGTGCGGGGCGTATGTATCAAGGCGGGCTGGCTTTGGAAAGGGCTGCGGGAACGTTTTTTTCGACTTTATGACAGGCGAATGGACCGATTTCCTGCGCTCTTGCCAGAAGTTCCACAAAGGGCCAGCTTGCGGCAACAAGATTAAGGCTGAATCGCCGCTTGAGGGAGGAACGCCGTGGACAAATCCCTGACGAGCGCCCCGGTTGGAGCGCTGGAGCAGGCCTTCCACGCCATGGTCGCGGGACGAGCCGGCGCCCGGTCTTGCCGAGCGGCTCGACCGGCTGGCGCGACTGCGCAGCATTGTCGCCGACAACGAAGAGCGTTTCCGGCAGGCGATCTCGGCCGATTTCGGCCACCGCTCGGCGGTCGAGACCACCATCGCCGAGACCATGCTGCTGTTCTCCGAGATCCGCCATGCCACCAAACACCTGAAGGGCTGGATGGCGCCGCAGCGGGTCGCGACCGCGCTGCAATTCCTCCCCGCCCGCAACCGGCTGATGCCGCAGCCGCTCGGCGTGGTCGGCATCATCGCGCCGTGGAATTATCCGCTCCAGCTCACGCTCGCGCCTGCGATCGGCGCGCTCGCCGCCGGCAATCGCGTCCTCATCAAGCCGAGCGAGCTGACGCCGCATTTTTCAGCGCTGCTGAAGGAGACGGTCGCTGCGAGGTTCGACAGCACGGAAGTGCTGGTCACCGGCGTCGAAGAAGAGATCGCTGAGGCCTTTGCGCGCCTGCCGTTCGACCACCTCGTGTTCACTGGCTCGACCCCGGTCGGGCGGCTGGTCGCGGAGGCCGCGGGGCGCAACCGGAGGGATTTTGGATTGCTTCGCTGCGCCCGCAATGACGAAAAGAAAATGCAGGGGGAATAAGTGACCGACACATTCGATTTCGTCGTCGTGGGCGCGGGCTCCGGTGGCTGCACCGTCGCGGGGCGGCTGTCGGAGGATGCGGGGACATCCGTCGCGCTGCTCGATGCGGGCGGACGGAACGACAATTGGCGAATCACCACGCCGTTCGGGCTCGCTTTGCCATACAGCGCGGCCAACTGGGCCTTCGATACCGTGCCGCAGAAGGGATTGAACGGCCGCATCGGTTATCAGCCGCGCGGCAAGGGCCTCGGCGGCTCCTCGGCGATCAACGCCATGGTCTACATCCGCGGCCACAAATCGGACTACGATCACTGGGCTGCGCTCGGCAATACCGGCTGGTCGTATGCCGACGTACTGCCCTATTTCAAGCGCTCCGAGAACAACATCGATTTCGACGGCGCGCATCATGGCAAGGGCGGCCCCCTGCACGTCAACAGGCTACGCTCGGGCAATCCGATCCATGACATCTTCCATCAGGCCGCGCGCGAGGCGCAGTTCCGTATCCGCGACGACTTCAATGAGGAGGACCACGAGGGGCTCGGCAGCTACCAGGTGACGCAGCACAATGGCGAGCGCTGGAGTGCGGCGCGCGCCTATCTTGATCCCCACAAGGGCAAGCGCACGAACCTGCGTGTCGAGACGGGCGCGCACGCCACGAAGATCCTGTTCGAGGACCGCCGCGCGGTCGGCATCGAATATTTGCAGGGCAAGCAGACGAAGCAGCTGCTCGCTCGCCGCGAGGTGATCCTTGCCGCCGGCGCCTTCCAGTCACCGCAACTGCTGATGCTGTCGGGCATAGGCGAAGGCGATGCGCTTCGTTCGCGCGGCCTTGGCGTCGTGCATCATTTGCCGGGCGTCGGACGCAATCTGCAGGATCATCCGGATTTCGTGTTCGTCTACGCCTCCGACTATCCGCACTTCGTGCACTCGTCGATCAGCCGGTTGCCATCCCTGCTCCGCGCCGTGCAGCGGTACCGCCGCGAGCGTCGCGGCCTGATGACCACCAATTTCGCCGAATGTGGCGGTTTCCTGAAGACGCAGGCTCACCTCGACGTGCCCGACATCCAGCTGCACTTCGTCATCGCGATGCTCGACGACCATGGCCGCAAGAAGCATAAGCAGGCGGGATTCTCATGCCATGTCTGCCTGCTCAGACCGAAGAGCCGCGGCAGCGTCTGGCTGAAAAGCGCCGATCCGCTCGCGGCGCCGATGATCGATCCGAACTTTCTGGGCGAGGAGGAGGATCTCGATACCCTGGTCGCCGGCTTCAAGACCACGCGGCGGCTGATGGAGACGCCTGCACTGCGCGCGTTGCAAAAGAAGAACATGTTCACGGCGAACGTGAAAACCGACGACGACATCCGCGCCATCCTGCGCGAGCGCGTCGACACCGTCTATCACCCGGTCGGCACCTGCAAGATGGGAACGGATGCGATGGCCGTGGTCGATCCCGCGCTGAAGGTGCATGGGGTTGAAGCCTTGCGCGTCGTCGACGCTTCCATCATGCCGACGTTGATCGGCGGCAACACCAATGCGCCGACGATCATGATCGGGGAGAAGGCGGCGGATATGATCAGAGCGGAGAGCAGGTAGGGTCGCGCCGCCGTCGCATTCTCCGCTGTCGTCCCCACCACCCTCCCGTCATGCAACCCGACGCTTTCGAGGCCCGCAGCAAATCACGCCACTGCGAGGATAGTTTCTTTACGGACGTTGAATAGGTCTGACAGACGATTTCCTTGAAGTACCCTGAGCTTTTGGAGCCACCAATACAGACGATTTTATCGATCTGAAACCGGAACGATCGGTCCGGCGTTCATTCGTTCCATCGCGGCAGGGTTTTGCTCATGAACAGTTTCGATCTCGCAGTCTATGCCGCGCTCGCCATCGCGGTCGGCTTCGGTTTCAGGACCGGCCTGCTGCGCAGCGCCATGACCATCCTCGCCTATCTTGTCGCCGCACCGATCGCGGTCGCACTGATGCCGCTGATTGCGCCGCAGATTGCAGGCAACCCGAATTCACCGCTGCTGCAGAACTGGATCTGGCTGTTCGGCATCTTCGTCGTGGTCGGCATGCTGTTCGGGCATATCGGCCGCATCGCGCTGAACGACACCATCGGCGAGGCCGGCATCGGCGACCGGCTCGGCGGCGCCGCGCTCGGCGCCATCAGGGTCGGTCTCATCGCCACCACGTTGGTGCTGGTGTTCGACCAGATCGTGCCGGCCAACCGCCAGCCGCCGTTTCTCGCCGGCTCGCATCTGCGGCCGCTGCTCTCGACGGCAGGGCAGATGGGCTTCAAGTCGCTGCCGCCGGAAGCGGCCTCCGCGATCGACCGCCTCAGGCAGGAGCGGCGGATCTGATCAGGCGCTTTTGCATCGCCGCGCGAGCGTGCATGCATTTTGATGCGAGCCCGTCCCTTATCAGCGGCGCCACGATTGGCTAGAGTGCCGCCATCCAAAACCTGCCTGCTATTTTCGGGAGTGAAACAGTGGATCTTGGGATCAAAGGTCGCCGCGCCATCGTCTGCGCATCCAGCAAGGGCCTCGGCCGTGCCTGCGCCATCTCGCTGGCGGAAGCCGGCGTTCACGTCACGCTGACTGCGCGCGGCGCCGAGGCTCTGAAGAAGACGGCCGACGACATCCGCAAAGCCTATCCTGATGTGACGGTCACCGAGATCGTCGGCGACATCACGACGCCGGCGGGCCGCGAAGCCGTGCTGAAGGCGTGTCCCGAGCCCGACATCCTGATCAACAATGCCGGCGGCCCGCCGCCCGGCGATTTCCGCAACTGGACCCGCGACGACTGGATCAAGGCGATCGACGCCAACATGCTCACCCCGATCGAGCTGATCAAGTCGACCGTGGACGGCATGATGGCGCGCAAGTTCGGCCGGATCGTCAACATCACCTCGGCCGCGGTGAAGGCGCCGATCGACATCCTCGGCCTCTCCAATGGCGCCCGCGCCGGCCTCACCGGCTTCATCGCCGGCCTGTCACGCAAGACGGTGATCAACAACGTCACCATCAATGGCCTCTTGCCGGGCCCGTTCGAGACCGATCGTCTCACCGGCACCGCCAAGGCCGAGGCCGACAAGCGCGGCGTCTCAGCGGAGCAGATCCTGACCGAGCGTGCCAAGCTCAACCCCGCCGGCCGTTTCGGCCAGCCCGACGAGTTCGGCTATGCCTGCGCCTTCCTGTGCGGCGCCAAGGCCGGCTTCATCACCGGGCAGAACATCCTGCTCGATGGTGGCGCATTCCCGGGGACGCTGTAACGTCCTTCGCTCTCTCCCCGTCCTGCGGGGAGAGAGCATTTGGCAAGATCACCGCTGCTTCGTCGGCTCGTCTTCGTCCTGCTGACTCGGAGCAGACGAGTCGGCCGTCGTGCGCTCGTCGGTCCAGTCGATGCCGAGCTCGTCGAGCCCGCCCGCAAGCAGATCGCCCAGCATCGGCTCGCCAATCAGATAGTGCACCGTTTCGCGGCGCGGGCTGCGATACTCGGTGCGCGCCTCGGCCGCGCGTGCGCGCAAATCGTTCCAATCGTCGATCGTGCCGTCGCCGCGACCGAGCCAGGTCAGCGTGACGAGATCGACCTGCTCGTCCTCGTTCAAAGCGATCATGAAGCTGCCGAGCTCGTTGACGACGGGATCAGAGCCATCGTCGTCGAGGACGTCGATCATATCGTCGTCGGCAGCGTTCGAGCCGGAATCCGGATCGGAAGCCGCCTCCTTGACGTCGAATTCCCGCGCCTTCGCGATGATGAAGGCGACCTTCTCCGTAGAAATCGCAAGCTCTGGCATGGCTCCTCCTCCAGTTCCCGCGATAACGCCGCATCGCGTCAGATGATCCATTGCACTTGAGGACGGAAAACCGCATGTTTCGGCACGAAAAAAGAACATGGGAAGGCGCGGGATGCAGTGGAAGGTCGGCCAGGTCAAAGTCACCAAAGTGGTGGAATTGGAGACGGTCGGCTCGACCCGTTTCATCCTGCCGCTCGCGGGCAATGCAGAGATCCAGAAGCTGCCCTGGCTGATCCCGCATTTCGCCACCGAAGAGGGCCGGCTGAAAATGTCGATCCATTCACTGGTGGTGGAGACGCCTTCGCGACGCATCGTGGTCGACACCGGCCTTGGCAACGACAAGCAGGGCCGCAACGTGCCGACCTGGAACAACCGCACCACGCCGTTCCTGGCGACGATGATGGCGGCAGGCTTTGCACCCGACAGCATCGACACGGTGCTGTGCACGCATCTTCATGTCGATCATGTCGGCTGGAATACGAAGCTGGTCGACGGCCAATGGGCGCCGACCTTTCCCAAGGCGCGCTACGTGTTCGGCAAGACCGAATACGAGCATTGGCGCGACCACT
Source organism: Bradyrhizobium sp. 138 (assembly GCF_023074075.1). Lineage (GTDB taxonomy): Bacteria > Pseudomonadota > Alphaproteobacteria > Rhizobiales > Xanthobacteraceae > Bradyrhizobium. The sequence goes on from NZ_JADPKT010000002.1 coordinate 137,315, forward strand.
CGACCGAGCCGGACAAGCGGGCCGTGTTTGACGATTCGGTGAAGCCGATCGTCGATGCCGGCAGGGCCGATCTGATCCCGAGCGACCACCGGCTCTGCGAGGAGATCAGCATGATCCCGACGCCGGGCCACAGTCCCGGCCATATGAGCATTCTCATCCGATCGGACGGCGAACAGGGCCTGCTCACCGGCGACGTCGCCCATCACCCCTGCCAGATGGCGCGTCTCGACTGGTCCTCGACGGCGGATTCGGACCAGGCCCAGTCGGCCGCAACACGGCGCGAACTGTTCGGCCGCTTTGCCGACACGCCGACGCTGGTGATCGGTGGGCATTTCTCGGCCGGGCATATCAAGCGGGACGGAGACGCGTTCAGGTTCGTGGCGCTGCAATCGCAGGCTTCGTAGGGTGGGCAAAGCGAAGCGTGCCCACCTGTCCGGGCCAACAGGAAGAGGTGGTGGGCACGGCGCGATGCGCCTTTGCCCATCCTACGAGCGCTAACCCACCCTACAAAGTAAGGGCTGCATTGCACTCCTCTTTGAGCGGTTGAATTTCCTGCCGCCCTGTTCCATGAAGCTATTCAACCGATCGGTCCATTTCCAGGGAGAAACGAAATGAAGCTTGTTCGCTATGGTGAGAAGGGCGCGGAAAAGCCCGGCCTGATCGACAAATCCGGCCAGTTGCGCGACCTGTCGGCACATGTGAAGGACCTCACCGGCGAGGCCTATTCGCCCGAGAGCCTGAAGAAGCTGGCAGGCCTCGATCCCACCTCGCTGCCCGCGGTCTCCGGCAAGCCGCGGTTCGGCGCCCCCGTCACCGGCATCTCGAAATTCGTCGCGATTGGCCTCAACTACTCCGACCATGCCAAGGAGACCGGCGCCGAGATCCCGAGCGAGCCGATCATTTTCATGAAGGCCAACACGTCGCTATCAGGGCCGAACGACGCGGTCGAGAAGCCGCGCGGCTCGACCAAGCTTGACTGGGAGGTCGAGATCGCTGCCATCATCGGCACCCGTGCGAAATATGTCTCGGAAGCCGACGCGCTGAACCACGTCGCTGGGTATTGCGTCTGCAACGACGTCTCCGAGCGCGCCTTCCAGATCGAGCGCCTCGGACAGTGGACGAAGGGCAAGTCGCACGACACGTTCGGCCCGCTCGGGCCGTGGCTCGCCACCAAGGACGAGATCAAGGACGTGCAGAACCTGTCGATGTGGCTGGACGTCAACGGCCAGCGCCGCCAGACCGGTTCGACCAAGACCATGATCTTCTCCATGGCCAAGTGCATTTCCTACGTCTCGCAGTTCATGACGCTGCTGCCCGGCGACGTCATCACCACAGGCACCCCGCCCGGCGTCGGCCTCGGCATGAAGCCGCCGACCTTCCTCAATGTCGGCGACGTCGTCACGCTCGGCATCGAGGGTCTCGGCGAGCAGCGGCAGGAGATCGTGGCGGCGTAAGGCGCGATCCTCTTGGTCATTCCGGGACGGCGCGTAAGCGCCGGACCCGGAATCTCGAGATTCTCTGGTGCGCAACTGCGGACCATAGTTCGATGCTTCGCATCGCCCCGGAATGACAGAAGGATCCAAAATGAAACTCACCTTCTCCCCCGCCTCGCCCTTCGCCCGCAAGGTGCGCATCGCCGCGATCGAGCTCGGGCTGATCGATAAGATCGAGCTGACGCCGGCGAGCGTCGCGCCGGGCACGGCCAACGAGGACTATTCGAAGATCACGCCGCTGAAGAAGCTGCCGGTGCTGATCACCAATGACGGCGACGTCATTTTGGACTCCTATGTCATCGTCGAATATCTCAACGAGATGGCCGGCGGCAGCCTGATCCCGGATTACGGCCCGCGGCGCTGGAAGGCCAAGACCAATCACGCGCTGATCAACGGCATGCTCGATTCCATGCTGCTGTGCCGCTACGAGAAAATGGTACGGCCGCAGGGCCTGCAATGGCAGGCCTGGTCGGACGATCACTGGAACCGGGCCTGGACCGGCATGGCGCGCTTCGAGAACATGCCCGAGGTGCTGAACGGGCCGTTCGACATCTCGCAGATTGGCCTCGTTTGCGTGCTCGGCTATGCCGACTTCCGCTTCGCCGATTGCGGCTGGCGCAAGGCCTATCCGAAGCTCGATGCCTTCCATCAGAAGATGCTGGAGCGGCCCTCGGTGAAGATCTCGGTGCCGCCGGCCGCCTAAGCAGGAGTTTCTCATGAGCCTCAAATTCTCGGTCGGCGATCTCACCATCCATCGCGTCATCGAGCAGGAAACTTCGTTCGTTCCGGCGCTGGAGATGCTGCCGGGGCTGACGGCAGAGGTGCTGACCGAGAACCGGGCATGGATGCGGCAGGCCAAGGCGCTGGACGAGCAGGATGTGCTGCTGCTGTGCTTCCAATCCTATGTGGTGAAGACACCGCATCACACCATCCTGATCGACAGTTGCATCGGCAACGACAAGCCGCGCCCGCAACGCCCCAAGTGGAACATGAAGACCGACGAGACCTATCTGCGCGCTGAACGCAGCCGGGTTCTCGGTCGATGACATCGACTTCGTGATGTGCACGCATCTGCATGTCGACCATGTCGGCTGGAACACGCGGCTGGAGAACGGCCGCTGGGTGCCGACGTTCCCCAACGCGCGCTATTTGTTCGCCATGCAGGAATTCGACCACTGGTCCGCGCAGAACGCGAAAACGGAGATTCCGGCCTTCGCCGACAGCGTGCTGCCGGTGGTCGAAGCGAAACGCCACGAGCTCGTCGGCAACGATCACCAGATCGGCGACCACGTCCGCATCCTGCCGACGCCCGGTCACACGCCGGGCCATATCGCCATCACCATGGGCCGCGCCAAAGACGACGCGGTGTTCTCGGGCGACCTGATGCACTCGCCGTTGCAGACGCTCTATCCGGAGCTGTCGATCAAGTTCGACGTCGATCCAGCCAAGGCGGCGACGACGCGCCGCGGTTTTCTCGAGCGCTATTGCGACACCGATACGCTGTGCTGCACGGCCCATTTCCCCTCGCCGTCGGTGGGGAAGATCAGGCGCAAGGGCAACGCGTTCGTGTGCGCGGCGGTCTAACGAGATGCCGTAGGGTGGGTTAGCTCTGCGGCTGCGCAAAGCGCAGACGCTGAGCACAACCCACCTCTTGGGTCTCTGCAGAAAACAGAAGTGGTGGGTTACGCCCCGCAATTGCGCTTCACGCAATCGTGGGTCTAACCCACCCTACGATACTGCCCGTGTGGAGAACACCATGACAACACTCCCCGACATCCCCCTTCCCGCCGGCATCCGCTCGCGTTACCTCGACGGCATCAACGGCTTGCGCATGCAAGTGCTCGAGGCCGGCTTCGAGACCCCGGGCCGGCCCTGCATCCTTCTGCTGCACGGCTTTCCTGAGCTCGCCTTCTCCTGGCGCAAGGTGATGCCGGCACTTGGCAACGCGGGCTATCACGTGATCGCGCCGGACCAACGCGGCTATGGCCGCACCACGGGATGGAGCGCAGACTACGACGGCGATCTCGCGCCGTTCTCGCTCTTCAACCTGGTGCGCGATGCGCTCGCTTTGGTGTCGGCGTTCGGTTACAGGCAAGTTGATGTGGTCGGACATGATTTCGGCAGCCCGGTCGCGGCCTGGTGCGCGCTGATCAGGCCCGACGTGTTTCGTTCGGTGACGATGATGAGCGCGCCGTTCGGCGGACCACCGCCGCTGCCGTTTGGCACCGCGGGTGCACCGGCCAAGCCTGCGGCCGAAGACCCCGTCCATCGCGAGCTCGCCGCGCTGCCGCGGCCGCGAAAGCACTATCAATGGTACTACTCGACGCGCGCAGCGAACGCCGACATGCAGCACGCGCCGCAGGGCGTGCATGATTTCCTGCGCGCCTATTATCATCACAAGAGCGCGGACTGGGCCGACAACAAGCCCACTCCGCTGGCATCGTGGTCGGCGAACGAACTGGCGAAGCTGCCGACCTACTATGTGATGGATCTGAACGAGACGATGGCGCAGACGGTCGCCAAGGAAATGCCATCGACAGCCGCGATCGCCGCCAACGGATGGCTGCCGGACGGCGAGCTCGCCTATTACGCCGCCGAATATGGCCGCACCGGATTCCAGGGCGGCCTGCAATGGTATCGCTGCGGCACGTCAGGCGCTTTCAACGCCGAACTGCAATTGTTCGCCGGCCGCAGCATCGACGTACCCTCCTGCTTCATCTCGGGCAGGCAGGATTGGGGCACTTACCAGCGTCCGGGCGTGTTCGAGGCGATGCAGGCGCGCGCATGCACGCAGATGCTCGGCTGCCATCTCATCGACGGCGCCGGCCATTGGGTCCAGCAGGAGCAGCCCGCGGAGGTGAGCCGAATGCTGTTGGACTTCCTCGCCCAGACCCGCACCGCCTGATTTGACCCGGGAACTCCGCCGCCCTATATAGTTTAGAATAATTCTAAACGATCGAGACAGGGCTGCCGTGAAGACTTTTGCCGATCTGACCGAGCGCGAGGTGCTTGCGGTCGCGATCTCCTCGGAGGAGGAAGACAGCCGCATCTACATGACCTTCGCCGAGGACCTGAAGGAGCGCTATCCGGACTCGGCCAAGCTGTTCGAGCAGATGGCCGAGGAGGAGCGCGGCCACCGGCACATGTTGCTGGAATTGTATGAGCAGCGCTTCGGCCCGCATCTGCCGCCAATCCGCCGCGAGGACGTCAAGGGATTCCTGCGCCGCCGCCCGGTCTGGCTCACCAAGAACCTATCGCTCGATGCCATCCGCAGAGAAGTCGAGACCATGGAGATGCAGGCGGAGCGCTTCTACGTGAAGGCCGCCGAACAGGCCCAGGACGTCGGCGTGCGCCGCCTCCTCGGCGATCTCGCCGAAGCCGAGAAAGGTCACGAAGAAACCGCCGCAAAACTGACGGGCGAGATCCTGAGTTCCGACGTCCGCGCCGAAGAGGATCGCACCAACCGCCGCATATTCGTGCTGCAATATGTGCAGCCGGGCCTCGCAGGCCTGATGGACGGCTCGGTCTCGACGCTGGCGCCGCTGTTTGCGGCGGCCTTCGCCACCCACCAGAACTGGCAGACGTTCCTCGTCGGCCTCGCCGCCTCGATCGGCGCCGGCATCAGCATGGGCTTTGCGGAGGCACTGTCCGACGACGGCTCGCTGACGGGCCGCGGCTCGCCCTGGCTGCGCGGCGTCACTTGCGGCGCGATGACGACGCTCGGAGGGCTCGGCCACACCGCGCCCTATCTCGTGCCGGATAGCTGGCCTAATGCGTTCTGGATCGCAACGGGAATCGCCTGCGTCGTGGTGTTCTTCGAATTGTGGGCGATCGCCTTCATCCGCTCGCGCTACATGGACACGCCGTTCCTTCAGGCGGTGTTCCAGATCGTGCTCGGCGGCGCCATCGTGCTGGCGGTGGGCGTATTGATCGGGGCGGCGTAGCAGCTTCGCCCTCGGCGTCATATCAATCGCGATCAAACAACGGTTGCGGCATTCGGCTAAACTGCGCATCATCACCTGACAACCAGAGCGGGAGACGCGCCGTGGTCAAATCGGAATGGAGTTTCAAGAGCGCGGTCGAGCTGTCGGCGGCACTGAGCGCGAAGAAGGTCTCCGCGGTCGAGCTCGCGCAGGATGCGATCGCCCGTATCGAGCGTCACGACGGCAAGATCAACGCGATCTGCGTGCGGGATTTCGATCGCGCGCTCGGCGCCGCGCACGAGGCGGACGCCGCCTTGGCCCGCGGCGAGCGCAAGCCGCTGCTCGGCCTGCCCGTGACGATCAAGGAATCCTTCAACATTGCCGGCCTGCCGACGACCTGGGGATTCGTGCCGCAGAAGGATTTCAGGCCCGCCGAAGACGCGCTGGCGGTGACACGCATCAAACAGGCCGGCGGCGTGATCCTCGGCAAGACCAACGTGCCGGTAGGCCTCGGCGACTGGCAGAGCTACAACGAGATCTACGGCACCACGAACAACCCCTATGATCTCGGCCGCACACCGGGCGGATCCTCCGGAGGATCGTCGGCAGCCCTCGCCGCGGGCTATTGCGCGCTCGCCACCGGCTCCGACATCGGCGGCTCCCTGCGTGTGCCGGCCTTTCATTGCGGCATCTTCGCCCATAAGCCGACCCTCAATCTCTGTCCGGCGCGCGGCGAGACCCCGCCGCCATTTCCGGCCATTCCGCGCGAGGGCGACCTCGCCGTCATCGGTCCGATGGCGCGAACGGCAGCAGATCTCTCCCTGCTGCTCGACGTCATGGCCGGACCGGATCCGCTGGACGCCGGTGTCGCCTACAAGCTCGACTTGCCGGTCGCACGGCATCAATCGTTGCGGGATTTTCGTGTCCTGGTGATCGACAGCCACCCGCTGCTGCCGACCGACCGGGACGTCCGCGGCGCGATCGACCGGCTCGCGACCGATCTGTCGAAGGCCGGCGTGAGGATCGCGCGCGAAAGTGGCCAGCTCCCGGACTTCGCGGAGACGTCGCGGCTCTACATGCGCATGCTGCTGAGCTTTCTCGGCGCATTCTTCCCGCCGGAGGAGCTTGCGGATGCGCGAGCCGGGGCGAGCCAGCTTTCCCCTGAAGATCGCAGCCTCGGTGCGGAACGATTGCGCGGCATCACTGCGAGCCACCGCGCCTGGGTGCTCGACGCCGGCGCCCGCGCCGTCCTGCGTGCGCAATGGCGCGCGCTGTTTGGGAGATTCGACGCGGTGATCTGCCCGATCATGCCGACGCCGGCCTTTCCGCATGACCATTTGCCGGACCAGAGCCTGCGGCGTATCAGCATCGACGGCAAGGATTACCCCTATTCGGACCAACTCGCCTGGCCGGGCATTGCGACGTTGCCAGGCCTGCCTTCGACGGCCGTCCCGCTTGGCCTGTCGAAAGACGGCCTGCCGGTCGGCGTGCAGATCGTCGGCCCGTGGCTGGAAGACCGCACGCCGCTCAAGCTCGCCGAGCTGATCGAGCGCGAGTTCGGCGGGTTCGTGCCGCCGAAGATGTTTGACGACTAGCGTTGGCCGTGCGTCGTTGCGAGCGCAGCGACTTGTCCGCCGAAGCTTTAGCGAGGGCGGAAGCAATCCAGACCGTCACCGCGGAACGATTCTGGATTGCTTCGTCGCAAGGGCTCCTCGCAATGACGGGGGTGAAACAACCGAGGATTCCAGGTTCACGCTACGCGCAGGGAGGGAATTCCGTGGGCAACGACCTCGATCAACTCACAGCACTCAACCGCGACTATGTCGCCTCCGTGCAGAACTGCGACGTCAAGCGTTTCGACGAAATCCTGGCGCCGGAGTTCTACTGCTCCCATCCCGACAAGACGTTGGTCGACCGCGCAGCCTTCCTGGAGCAAACGGCGCGCCCGATCGCGATCCGCAATTTGCATGAGCACGACGTCATCATTCGCATCATGGGCGACTTCGCGATCATTCATGCCGCGACGAGCTACACCACGGCGGATGGACAGCAGGCCAGGGGACGCTATACCGACTGCTGGGCGAAGACGGACGGCAAATGGCTGGCGGTGTCGGCGCACGTGTCGCGGTGAGATTTTTACCTCTGTCGGTAATGGGCGGCGGAGGTAAAAGCCTCAACTGTCAAACACGATCACGCTGCGCAGCGTCTTGCCCTCCTTCATGCCGGAAAAACCTCCTCGGTCGCTGGAAGTCCAATCGTCGCTGCAGGTCATTTTCGATGCTGTAAAGCAATCGCTAACCAAACAATCTTTTCCCGAGCGATGTACACGCTACACACCCGACATTTACGCAGCTGGCAATTGTTCGCCCGTAGAAATTGCAAGTCACGGCTCAGGGAACCGTTCAAATCCAGCATGAGTGATTGCGTGATCAAAGACACTATTGAGAGAGGTGCGCTCGGTGCTCCCTATCATCGCGTCAATCCGGACGAGACGCTGCCCGAGCGATGGCGCATTCCGATTGCCCTGGCAGTCGGGTGCGGACTTATAGGCATCGCGCTCCGTTACCTCGCGCGGGAGCACGCGACCGCGGACGCGGCTGAGTACATCACCTGGTATACCTTCGCGCGAGATCACGGCATTGCCGGGCTGGCCGAGGCCTTCACCAACTACACGCCGATCTACAGCTACCTCCTGCTGATCGCCACGTGGTTCGATGGGCTAGGCCAGCCGCTTTCCCTCGTGAAGATGATCTCGGCACTCTTCGAGTTCGGTTGCGCGACCGTCGTGGCCCGGATGGTCTGGCGATTTACAAGCGTGGCGCTACGCGCGTCCCTGGCTTTCTGCGCAGTGTGGCTTGCCCCGACGGTGCTCTTCAACGGCGCAATGTGGGGGCAGGCCGATTCGATCTGGACCTTCTTCGCACTGGTTTCCGTGGCGATGTTCATGCGGCACCGAAACGGCGTCCTGCCATTCGCAGTCGGCTGCTCGGTGAAGGCCCAGGGCGTATTCCTGGGACCGTTCGTGTTGGGCATGATTCTGCGCCGCAAAATCCACCTGGCATGGCTCGCCGCTATTCCGGGAGCCTATGCGATCCTGGCCATCCCGGTTCTCATCGCCGGCAGATCCTTGGCGTCCGTGCTCGGGATCTATCTCGACCAAGCCCACACCTTTCACCGCCTCACCATGAATGCAGCGAACGTCTGGGTATTCGCTGGAGCGACGCCGTACGCGATCGGCGTTGCCGCCGGCCTCGTGCTCGCGGCGGCGACCGGGCTTGCCCTGTCGATCTTCATCGCGCAATCCAAGCGGACGGGGCCGGAGTTCATCCTGCTCGTCGCGTGCGTATCGCTCATCCTCATGCCGTATCTGCTTCCGAAGGTGCACGAGCGCTATTTCTATGGGTTCGAACTTGCGTCGATCGCCCTGGCCTGCATCAATCTGCGCTATCTGCCGTTCGCGGTAATAGCCCAAGTCGATGGGGTGCTATCCTATCTCGCATTCGAGAGCGGGATCGTCATGGGTCTGCTGCCGGCGGCGCTCTGCAACACCTTCCTCGTGGTCTATCTCCTGCTCGATCTCCGCCACGGCGAACGTGGATTTCGCCTTCCGAGATTTGCGTGGCTCGGCTTCATCGCGTCGACGGCAGGATTGTTCACCTACTTGCTGTTCGCAGGCGCCGGCTTGAACGTATCACTTCCGTATATGCTCGCCGCGGGTCTTGCCACGCTCATGACGCTGCTGCTCGTCAAGGAGTCGCGTTGCGCCTCGGCCGAAGGTCGGGCCCCGTCGCATTGACCTTGATCTTCGGGGAGCAACGAGCCCCGGGCGGGACCTTCTGGAAATCCCGCCTCCTCAGGCCGAATGCGACGCCGACATCCGCCGTGCTAGCTGTCGAACATGATCACGCTGCGCAGCGTCTTGCCGGCTTTCATGTTGGCAAAGCCCTCGTTGATCTCGCTTAGCTTCAGCTTGGCCGAGATCCAGTCCTCCAAGTGCAGCCGTCCCCGCAGGTAGAAATCGACCAGCCGCGGCATGTCGACGCGAAAGTGGTTCGAGCCCATCGAGGAGCCCTGGATCTTGCGCTCGCGCAGGAAGTCGAAGCCGTGCAGCTCGATCTTCTGGCCGAACGGAATCATGCCGACGATGGTGGCGGTGCCGCCGGAGGCCAGCATGCCGAACGCCTGCTCCGCGGTCTCCTTGCGGCCAAGCACCTCGAAGGAATGATGCACGCCGCCATTGGTGAGGTCCCGCACCTGCTTCACGACGTCGCCATCCGCGGGATTGATGATGTCGGTCGCACCCAGCTTGGTCGCGAGCTGGAGCTTGGCCGGATTGGTGTCGATGGCGATGATGCGGCCGGCGCCGGCGATCTGCGCGCCGTTGATCGCGGCCATGCCGACGCCACCGCAGCCGATCACCGCCACGGTTTCGCCCGCGGTCACTTTCGCCGTGTTCACCACCGCGCCATAGCCCGTGATGACTCCGCAGCCGATCAGCGCGGCAAGGTCGAGCGGCATCTCCTTGCGGATCTTCACGATGGCGTTCTCGTGCACCAGCATCTGCTCGGCAAAGGACGAGAGATTGAGGAACTGGTGCAGTTTCTCCGGCTTCGACCATTGCATCCGGTTGGAGGCGCCCGGCAGCAGCTTCACCGTGGTGTCGGTGCAGAGCACGGTGCGGCCTGTGGTGCAGTTGTCGCAGGTGCCGCAGAACACCGACAGGCAGGTTACGACGTGATCGCCCGGCTTGACGTAAGTGACGTCGGCGCCGACCTGCTCGACCACGCCGGCGGACTCGTGGCCGAGCACCGCTGGCAGCGGATGCGGATAGAGCCCTTCCATAAAGTGCAGATCGGAATGACAGAGCCCGGCGACCGCCGTGCGGATCAGCACTTCGCGCGGTCCCGGCTTCGGCAGGCTGATGTCCTCGATGACGAGCGGCTGGTTGACTTCATAGAGGACGGCGGCCTTCATCGGGGTTTCCTCGTTTGTTGTTTGTCTCGTTGCTTGTCGGCTCTGCACCTCTCCCTATGGGAGAGAGGGACAACGCTCGCGGCAGCAGCCTACGCCGCCAGAATCAGTTCGCCAACCTCGCTCATGCCTGTGGCACGATCGCCGAGCAGCAGCGCGGCGATCTTGGCTTGGGTCGCATTTTCCGTGAGCCGGAACGGATCGCTCGGCGACACCCGGTGGTCGATCACGAGCCGCGACAACAGCAGCCGGCGCGCATCGCCGCGCATCTGGTGGATGCGGTGCGCCTCCCAGGCGAGCGCGACCGCGCTTGCGACATGATAGAGCAGGCTGGTGGCACGCCGCGCATCGGATTCGTTTTCGGCCTTGCCCGCCACTTCGCGTGCGAAGCCGACAGCGCGATCGACGAAACCGCGCAAACGGTCGCGCCAGGCCTGCGGCACGGAGGCGCTGTCGTCGAGCCGGGTGTGCAGATCGGCCGCGAGCGCGGCTTCCGCGCCATGGCGGCCGACCGCGCGGCGGAGCGCATCGATCGCCACGATGTTGCCGGTGCCCTCCCAGACCGAGCCGAGATGGGCATCGCGCAGCAGGCGCGGCGTAGCGAACTCCTCGACATAGCCGATGCCGCCGCGCATCTCGAGCGCATCGCCGCAGACCTTTCGCGCATCGCGCGTTGCGCGGAATTTCAGCGTCGGGGTGAGGATCCGCAGCAGCGCCGCCGCCTCCTGGCTGCCGGCTTCCGCGCGGTCGAGCGCGTCCGCAGTGAGGAAGCTCATCGACAGCGCCTGTTCGACGGGCAGCATGATCTTCAGCATCTGCCGCCGTCCCAGCGGCAGGTCGATGATGCGCTGGCCGAACACGACGCGATTGGTCGCCACCGTCATCGCATCATGATAGGCGCGGCGCATCAGCGCGGTAGATTTGACACCGTTGGACAGCCGCGACGAGTTCACCATCTCGGCCATCTGCACGAAGCCGCGGTCGAGCTTGCCGACCGCGTAGGCAATCGCGCCCTCGAGCTTGATCTCGCCCGAGGCCATCGAGCGCGTGCCCAGCTTGTCCTTGAGACGCACGATCCGGTAGTGGTTCTGCGAGCGGTCGTCGAGAAAGCGCGGCATCAGGAACAGGCCGACGCCGCGCGTGCCGGGACCGGCGCCCTCGGGGCGCGCCAGCAACATCACGACTTTCGCATCGGCATTCGAGCAGAACCATTTTTCACCGTAGAGCCGCCAATGGTCGCCCTCCTGCACCGCGCGCGTGGTCAGCGTGCCGACGTCGGAGCCGCCCTCCTTTTCGGTCATGAACTGGCCGCCTTGCGTCAGCTTGCTCATGTCGGTCGTGGTCAGGCCATCCAGATATTTCGTCTTGAGCGCCTCGCTGCCGAAATTCGCCAAGAGCTTGGCGCAGCCGTCGGTGACGTTGATCGGACAGCCCATGCCGAATTCGGTCTGATTGAACAGGAACGTGAAGGCGTGCTTGGCCACGACCGGATATTTGTCCGGCCAGCCCATGATGCCCTTCCGGAGCGAGAGCGCATGGATGCCGAACTCGCCGAACGCGGCGTTCTCCAGCTCGCGATAGGCCGGGTGATATTCGATCCACTGCACGTCGCGGCCGAACTTGTCGCGCTGGTGCAGAATGGGCGTGTGCCGATCGGCGAGCCGCGCGCACTCATCGAGACGGCCACCGGCGAGTTCGCCGAGGCGATCGAGATGGGGCTCGATGTGACGGAATAGCGTATCCGGCAGATGGATGCGCAAGAGGTCGGTGAGGGCGGGATCGGCGCGGTAGAAATTCATGCCTGACGTATCGGGCGCCAGCAGGCCGGGTTGCTCGGCCGCGACGTTTTTCGGCTGTGCTGTGACCGGCTTTTGCATGATGGCCCTCTGTCGTTTCCGTCCGACGGCAATTCTTATCGCTTGCCGCGTTGAATGATGTCGATCATGCTCCCGTCGCGGAGAGCGATAAAGCCGCAAATTGTCAGGGAGGCATGATCGCAATGATGGAGCAATTCGCCCTGCGGAATTGTGACTGCCCCGGCTGGTTGTTCGGGTAGGCATGCATAGATCAACGGCTCCCAGTCCCAAGAGATCACGCCATGGAACACCCAAAGTACAAGATCGCCCTCATCGTCGGCGCCGGCGAAGGCCTGAGCGCCTCGCTGGCGCGCTTGCTCGCCGCCCAAGGCATTCGCGTTGCGCTGGCCGCCCGAAAGATCGAGAAGCTTGGCGCGCTCTGCACTGAGACTGGGGCGAAAGCCTATGCCTGCAACGCCACCGAACCTGACGAGGTCGAACGCCTGTTTGGCCTCGTCGAGCGCGAGATCGGCATGCCCGACCTCGTCGTCTACAACGCCAGCGGCCGCGCCCGCGGCCCGGTCGTGGATCTCGTTCCGGCCGATGTAGCGCAGGCGATCGCGGTCAGCGCCTATGGCGGCTTCCTTGTGGCGCAGCAGGCGGCCAAGCGCATGCTGCCGAACAAGCACGGCGCGATCCTGTTCACCGGCGCCTCCGCCAGCGTCAAAGGCTATGCGCAATCGGCGTCGTTCGCGATGGGCAAGTTCGCGTTGCGTGGGCTCGCACAGAGCCTGGCGCGCGAGCTGTCGCCGCAAGGCATCCATGTCGCGCATTTCGTGATCGACGGCGGCATCAAGAGCGCGACGCGGAGCGAGCCAGCGGACAAGCCGGATTCGATGCTCGATCCCGACGCGATCGCAGAGAGCTATTGGAACGTGCTGCAGCAGCCGCGGAGCGCCTGGAGCTGGGAGCTGGAGTTGCGGCCCTGGGTGGAGACGTTTTGAAGTCGAGATGCCGTAGGGTGGGCAAAGGCGCAAAGCGCCGTGCCCACCATCTCGCTGAAATTGCATAAAGACGTGGGCACGCTTCGCTTTGCCCACCCTACGAGAGCAGGGAGGAATAATGACCATCGAAACCACCATCGATACCGGCACCAACGAACTCCTCTGCGTCATTCGCGACCGTGTCGCGATCATCACGCTGAACCGGCCGGAGGCGCGCAATTCGCTGTCGGATGCCTTGACGCCGGCGCTGCGCACGATGATCCGGAGCTGCGGCGAAAATCCCGATGTCGGCGCGCTGCTGCTAACCGGCGCGGGCGAGGCCTTTTGCGCCGGCGGCAACGTCAAGGGCATGGGTGCGCATCGCGACAAGGCGAAGCTCGAAATGCCCTTTGAGGACAAGGTCGCCGATCTGCAGGAGCGGCAGCGGCTGCTGACCGGCGCGCTGGTGTCGGTGCGCAAGCCGACCATCGCCGCCCTGCCCGGCCCCGCGGCCGGCGCGGGGCTCGCCATCGCCATGGCCTGCGACATCCGTATTGCCGCGCAATCGGCTTTCGTCGCCACCGGCTATGCCCGCATCGCGCTCAGCGGCGATTACGGCATCGCCTGGCTGTTGACGCGACTGGTCGGCACCGCGCGGGCACGCGAATTGATGTTCACCGGCGATCGGGTTGACGCTGTCAGGTGCGAGGCGATCGGCCTCGTCAATCGCGTCGTACCCGATGACAAATTGCAGGCCGAAGCCTTCGCCCTGGCAAAGTCGCTCGCCGAAGGCCCGCGCCTGGCGCTGCGCTACATGAAGGACAATCTCGACGAGGCGCTGCTGTTCGACTTCGAGACGGCGCGCGACCACGAGGCCGAACGGCTGATTCGCCTCACCACCACCGCCGATCACAAGGAGGCGGTGCAGGCGTTCATCGAGAAGCGGAAAGCGGTGTTCACGGGGAAGTAGCCGATTCGAGAATCCCTGACCGTCACCCTGAGGCGGCCTCTTTTTCAGCGGCCCTCGAAGGGCGACGGCCCGACTATTGCTGCGAGGACCGCCAGGGAAGCAGCGGGGCCGTTCATCCTTGGCTCGTTCTGCGAAAGGGCGCAGAACTAGCGCCTCAGATCCTATGGGGCGGCGGGTGGTCAAGAGGTTAGGATTGGATTGCCAACCACCCAGCCTCGGAGGACCAAGATGATCAAGCTCGATCGCAC
>NZ_JADPKT010000053.1 GCF_023074075.1 Bradyrhizobium sp. 138
TGGATTTGGAAATGGAGGGCTGGCTCATGCGGATTCTCTCTGAAAGAACACAGAGCCAGAAACCACATTCACCCTCGCGGGGAATTGATTGAAATCAAGATAGGCGTTTCAGTCGTCGTCTCGGACGGACAATTTCAGCGATTGCTCCCGTATTTCTGCGGAGCCGCCAAGTTCCCTCTCGCCTTCTGGGAGAGGGCAGCGCCGCCGGGAGATTCAAACTCACTCGGGCGAGGGGTATGGCTCCGCGAGCGCAGAATCGTAAGGTGGGCAAAAAAGCGCACTTGCGCCGTGCCCACCATCCATCCAACACCGCGGCAGAAATGGTGGGCACGCTTCGCTTTGCCCACCCTACGACTCATAACAAGGGGAGAAAGGAACAAGTCAGTCCCTTGCCGTCGCCTTGAGTGCCGCGATGACGTCCTCGCGGGCGATGATTCCGACCAGCTTCTGCGCACTATCGAGCACGATGATGCTCCTGATGCGGTGTTCGACCATGATCTGGAGCACGCGCGTCAGGCGCGTGTCGGGACTGACATAGATGAACTCGGGCGTCATGACGTCGCCGACCTTGCGGCTCATCAGGTCGTGATAGCGGGGCAGCATCTGGCTCGGCGTGAAGGCGAAGCATTTCAGGATGTCGAACTTGGTGACGATGCCGACCACCTGCCCGTCGTCCTCGACCGGATAGGAGTTGAAGTCGTCGGTCTCGAACATCTCGCTGAGCTCCAGCAAGTCGCGGTCGCGCTGCACCGCCTTGACGTTGCGCGTCATGTAGCCGTCGACGGTCTGTTCAATGAATCTGTACACCGCGCGTCCTCCTCGATTCGATTCCGTCAGCCGTCAATGCGACAGCAGCACGCCGCGGGCAGTCTGCGTGACCAGATGCTGGGTGACGCCGCCCAGGATCAGTTCACGAAACCTCGAATGACCATAGGCGCCCGCTACGATCAGGCCCGCATCGACGTCGCCGGCGACTTTCTCCAATTGCGCGGCGGCGGTTTCGTTCCGGCCGCCTTCGCAGATGCGTGCCGTCGCGGTGACGCCGTGGCGAGCGAGCCAGGCGGCAACGTCGGTGACGCCGGCCAACACGACCGAACGGTCGTCGTCGCGTTCCGGAATCGTGGCGATGGTGACGTCCCTCGCCTTGCGCAGCATCGGCAGCGCATCGGCCACCGCCCGCCGCGCCTCCGGCGTGTCCATCCACGCCACCAGCACAGTGCGCAGGTCGAGCCAGTTGGCACGGTCGGGGACGACGAGAAGCGGGCGGCCGGCCTGCATCACCAGATCCTTGGGGCTTGCGAGCGCGAACGCGTCGGAGAAGGCCGGGCTCTGCCCGCCGCTGACGACGATGTCGGCGCAGCGCGCCTGAGCCAGTGCGAATCGCGCCGGACAATCCATGGCGCTGCGCCACTCCGCATGTCCGCCACGATTCCTGGTAGCGGCACGGAACTGCGCCTCCAGGCCGGCGAGCCGCCGCTTGATCGAAGCTTCGCCCTCGTCGATCAGCGTTTGCGCCTCGGCGCCGTCGGTGAAATAGAGCGGCGGCGCGAACTGCGCCGCGGCGACCCCGACGATATCAGCCTCGAATCGTTCGGCGAGTTCACCGGCGACCTGAAGACGCGCTTCGTTGGACTGATCGAGCGCCAGGCTGACCATCACCGTCGCGTATGTCATCGGAGTTCTCCAGTGCAAGACTTCAGTAAGATTTACGCCTGCCTCCGCACATGGAGATGAGATAGATCAAGGAGGCCGCTGGCACCGTCTCGCCGTCAGTGTGCAAGCGACGGAACTTGCCTCCGACCCGGCCTTGGGCGACATTAGGAAGCGGTAACCGCGTCCGGGGCCGCCGCATCAGGATAGGAGCATCATTTGTCGCCGACCCGCGTAACGCAGTCGCAGGACGATGGTCGGGGCGAACGTTTTCGGGTTCGCATCGAAGGGTTTGGCGTTGGCACCTGGGATCTCGACCTCGCGACACGGG
This sequence comes from Bradyrhizobium sp. 138, assembly GCF_023074075.1. Classification (GTDB taxonomy): domain Bacteria; phylum Pseudomonadota; class Alphaproteobacteria; order Rhizobiales; family Xanthobacteraceae; genus Bradyrhizobium. The sequence continues at coordinate 1,982 of NZ_JADPKT010000053.1, forward strand.
AATTGGACTGGTCCGATACCGCCAAGGCTCTGCTCGGCATCGAACGGGATCAGCCGGCGAGCTACGACCTGTTCCTGTCGCAGCTTCAGCCTGCGGACAGAGAGCGGGTCGAGAGCGCAATCAAGCACGCTTCCGAGCGTGGCGGCAGCTTCGACGTGTCTTTCAGAGTCGCGAATGCCTCCGGCAGCGGGCAGTGGATCCGCGCCCGGGCCGGACTCATTCGCGACGAAGCCGGCGCCGCCCGTCATCTCAGCGGCATCTTTCTCGACATCGACGAGGAGAAGCAGGTCGAGGAGGCGCTGCGCACACGCGAGACCCACCTCCGCTCCATCCTCCAGACCATTCCCGACGCCATGATCGTCATCGATGGCCATGGCATCATGCAACTCTTCAGCACCGCTGCGGAGCGCCTGTTCGGCTGGTCCGAGCACGAGGCGATCGGCCAGAACGTCAGCATCCTGATGCCGGAGCCCGATCGCACCCGCCACGACGGCTACATCGCCCGTTACCGCACCACAAACGATCCGCACATCATCGGCATCGGCCGCATCGTGACCGGCAAGCGCCGCGACGGCACGACTTTTCCGATGCACCTGTCGATCGGCGAGATGGAATCCGGCGGCGAGCCCTATTTCACGGGCTTCGTCCGCGACCTCACCGAGCATCAGCAGACCCAGGCCCGGCTCCAGGAATTGCAATCCGAGCTCGTCCACGTCTCGCGGCTGACCGCGATGGGCGAAATGGCCTCCGCGCTCGCCCACGAGCTCAACCAGCCGCTGGCGGCGATCAGCAATTACATGAAGGGATCGCGGCGCCTCCTCGCCGGTAGCAGTGATCCCAACACGCCGAAGGTCGAAAGCGCGCTGGATCGCGCGGCGGAGCAGGCCTTGCGCGCCGGCCAGATCATCCGGCGCCTGCGCGACTTCGTCTCGCGCGGCGAGTCGGAGAAGCGGGTCGAGAGTCTGTCCAAGCTGATCGAGGAGGCCGGCGCGCTCGGGCTCGCCGGTGCGCGCGAGCAGAACGTGCAGCTTCGCTTCAGCCTCGATCCTGACGCCGATCTCGTCCTTGCCGACCGCGTGCAGGTCCAGCAGGTGCTGGTCAATCTGTTCCGCAACGCGCTCGAAGCAATGGCGCAGTCGCCGCGGCGCGAGCTCGTCGTCGCCAACACCCGCGTCGGCGACGACATGATCGAGGTGGAGGTCTCCGACACCGGCTCGGGCTTCCGCGACGACGTCATTCCGAACCTGTTCCAGACCTTCTTCACCACCAAGGACACCGGCATGGGTGTGGGGCTCTCCATCAGCCGCTCGATCATCGAGGCTCACGGCGGCCGCATGTGGGCCGAGAGCAACGCAGCGGGCGGAGCGACATTCCGCTTCACCTTGCCGGCAACCGACGAAAGCTGATTCATGACGACAAGGGACATGTCTACGTCATCGACGACGACGCCGCGATGCGCGATTCGCTGAATTTTCTGCTGGATTCCGCCGGATTCGGCGTCACGCTGTTCGACGACGCACTGGCCTTTCTCGATGCCCTCCCCGGCCTCAGCTTCGGCTGCGTCGTCTCGGACGTGCGCATGCCCGGCCTCGACGGGATCGAGCTGCTGAAGCGGATGAAGGCGCAGCAAAGCGCGTTCCCGATCGTGATCATGACCGGTCATGGCGACGTGCCGCTGGCCGTCGAGGCGATGAAGCTCGGGGCGGTCGATTTCCTGGAAAAGCCGTTTGATGACGACCGTCTCATCGCCATGATCGAATCGGCGATCCGCCAGGCCGAGCCCACCGCCAAGAGCGAGGCCGTCGCGCAGGACATCGCCGCCCGCGTCGCGTCCTTGAGTCCCAGGGAGCGCCAAGTCATGGAAGGGCTGATCGCTGGCTTGTCCAACAAGCTGATCGCCCGCGAATACGACATCAGCCCGCGCACCATCGAGGTCTACCGGGCCAATGTCATGACCAAGATGCAGGCGGGCAGCCTCTCGGAGCTGGTCCGGCTGGCGATGCGTGCCGGCATGCTCAACGATTGAGGCAGGTCAAGGCACCCTCGCGGCGCCGTGCTAACCAGAGACATGATCGAGGTCAGCTCACATCGTGCGCGGCCGTCGTCCCTCGCACAACTTACCGTCTTTGTGGTCGACGATGACGCCGCCGTCCTGGGATCCCTGCGGTTCCTGCTGGAGACCGATGGCTTCGCCGTGCGGACCTTCAGGAGCGGCACGGCGCTGCTCAATGTCAGCGGTGCGCCTGGACCCGACTGCTACGTCATCGACTACAAGATGCCGGACATCAATGGCATCGAGCTGGCCGGCCATTTGCGCAAGTCCGACCGCGACGCGCCTGTGATCCTGATCACCGGCTATCCCGACGAAAACATCTCGGCTCGCGCTGCGACCGCAGGCATCAAAAACGTGGTTTTGAAGCCGCTTCTCGACGAAAACCTGGTCAAATGCATCCGCCACGCCATTCAGGACCGTCCTGGCGCCTACCTACGGGATTCTACGTAAGGTAACCCCCTTAAGATATCGCTCGAAATTTTCGAAGCCCGCGATACCGCGTACCAAGGCGTCATCACAACGGAGATGGCGCAAATGCTGACCCAGACGCTCAACACCCAGGCGATCAATACCCAGATCGTCGGCAAGATTGCTCCCGCCCATCCCGTTACCGACCAGTTCGGCGCCATCACGGGCCATGTCGGCCTCGTCGCCACCGAGTTCTCCTACCGCAAGGACGAGGAGATCTATGGCGAGGACGAGCCGGCCGAATACGTCTACCAGGTCGTGTCAGGCGCAGTGAGCAGCTACAAGCTCTTGTCCGACGGCCGTCGCCAGATCGGTGCCTTCCATCTTCCCGGCGACGTGTTCGGCCTCGAATCCGGTCCCGTTCACCGCCTTGCTGCCGAAGCCATCATCGACACCACCGTGCGTCTCGTGAAGCGTGCGAGCCTCGAGAAGGCTGCAGGCACCGACGTCCAGGTCGCCCGCAAGCTCTGGGCGATGACGGCCTCCGAGCTGCGCCATGCCGAGGACCACATGCTGCTGCTGGGCCGCAAGACCGCGATGGAGCGCGTTGCCACCTTCCTGCTCGAAATGGACCGCCGCCTCGCCGTTGCCGGCATGATGGCGTTGCCGATGTGCCGCCGCGACATCGGCGACTATCTCGGCCTCACGCTCGAAACCGTGTCGCGCGCACTGTCGCAGCTTCACGCCCAGGGCATCCTCGGTTTCTCCGGCGCCCGCCAGATCTTGCTGCGCAACCGTCAGCGCCTGCAGCATCTCGACGCCTGATCGGCCCCGTGACTTGGCCGGCCGAACCCGCTTCGGCCGACTTTTCCTTTTGCGGCGATCATGCCGTGCGTCGGGTTTCCGGCATCACCAGCAGGATCAGAAGCAGCCCCGTCGCGGCAACGCCGGACAGCCCGATGAAGGCGGTCGCATTGCCGAACTTGTCGCTGACATAGCCTCCAAGCGCCGTACTGAGTGACGCGCCGATGCCGGTCGCGGTGCCGACGATGCCCTGCGCCAGGTTGAAATGGCCGCTGCCGAAAGCGACGTCGGCCACGATCAGCGGAATCATCACCGCGAACACCGCCGCAGTAAGGCCGTCGAACACCTGCACCGCTACCAGCAGGTACGGGTCGCGTACGGTCGCAAACAGCAGGCCGCGAATCACCAGCGCGCCGAATCCGATCAGAAGCAACGGCCGCCGGCCCCACGCTTGCGCCTTGCGGCCGACCGTCGGCGACAGCAGCGCCACGATCGCCTGCGGGACGATGATGCAGGCGGCGACGAGCACCGTCGCCCATTGGCTCGACCGTGCCGTCACCGCGCTCGCCATCAGCGGCATCATCGCGGCGTTCGCGAGTTGCAACAGCAGCACGCTGAGGGCGAAGACGATGAGCGGACGCTGCCGGATCAGGTGCCAGACATTGGTGTCGCCGCGGTCGGCCGCCTCGCGCGGCATCTCGCCGTGACAGCGCGCAATGTCGACCTCATGCTCGCGGATGCGCGAGAGTGCGATCAGGGTCGGAATTGCGAGCAGGAAGGTGACCAGGAAGACCGAGCGGCTCGACAAGAGATAGCCCGCGGTGCCCATCACCGCCGCTGCGACGCCGTTGCCAAGCGAGGCAAAGCGCGCATTGCGGCCGAGCCGCTCGCCGATCGCGAGCGGGCCGACCAGGCCAAGGCTGATCGCCGCGATCGCCGGCCCCAGCACGCAGCTCGCCGCCGCGTGCAAGGTCGCGGCGGCCACCACGACGGGGAAGATCGGCATTGCCGCATAGGCCAGCGCGCAAGCGCCGATCGTCGCGATCGCCAGGGCGGCGACCAGACGCTCCGATTTCGCGGCATCGATGATCGCCCCGCCCGGCATTTGCCCGAGCAACGCGACGATCCCGCCGATCGACAGCACGAGGCCGATCTCGACCTGGGTCCATTTCTGCGTGGTCAGATAGACCGCGATGAAGGGACCGAATCCGGTCTGCACGTCGGCGAGGAAGAAGATGAACCAGTCGAGGCCGCGCAGGCTCTGGCGCGACGGCGCCGGAATGCCAGCGGCCGATGGCACGGCGACGTTGTCCTGTTCGGCGCGGCCATCGCGATCTGCATGGTTCGGCTTCCTCGACAACAGCACGGCCGGTCAGCCCTCCCCGCACCTCACTGGATCGCTTGCAGCGGTTGAAGGCTGCCGGACGCGCCGAGCACGACGATCGGCGTGTCCTCCTTGTATTCCGGCGCGGCCGCGACCTGCGCCTTGGTCAATTCCAGCGTGATGCTGTCCTTCTTGTTGGCGATCTTGCCGAAGCGCAGTGCGTTCCAGTCCACCACGATCTTGCGGCTGCCGACGCCGAGAAACCCGCCGAAATCGATCGCAGCGGCGCGGACATGGCCGCCGCGATCGACGACGACATCGACGATGCGGCCCATGTCCTCACCGGCTGCACTGCGCACGTCGCGGCCGAGCACGCCGTGGGCCTCGCTCGCGCCGATGATCGTCACTGACGGCGGCGGGGCGGCGTCCTTCGGCGTGACGGGCACGGTCGAAGCCGGTGGCTGGGTCGCCGGCGCAGTCGCCTCACTCGGGCCTGTAGGCGGCTCGTCTGCGGCACGCGAGCTGTCGACCGTCTGGCTCGCGACGACGGCTATGCCCAGAATCAACGCTTGGATCGCACGCATGACGCCCTCCTTGCGCGCCGCTAGCGCGCCAGCACGATCGAGACCTGGATCTGGCCGCGCGTGCGCATCACCTCCAGCGCCACGTCGTCGCCGTGGCGGCTGACGCGAAGATCGACGCTGGACTCGCCCAGGCGCAGATCGCGCAGGATCACCTCGTTGAGGAAGGTCGGCAGATGCGGGTTGCGCAGACGAATCTCGCCGCGCGCCACGTCGAACTCGAGGCCGAGGGCCGCCTCCAGCAGCGTGAACGGCGTCGCGCTGGCCCAGGCCTGCGGCGCGCAGGCGACCGGATAGAGCGTCGGGCCGCGCCGTTTCTCGCGCCGGAAGCCGCAGAACAATTCGGGCAACCGGCGCAGGTCCATGTAGGTCGCGGCGTCGAATAGCCCCTTGAAGACGTGCGCCACCGAATGCTTGAGGCCGTAGCGCGCAAGCCCGAGCGCGATCAGCGCGTTGTCATGCGGCCAGATCGACCCGTCATGATAGGACATCGGGTTGTAGCGCACCTCGCCTCGCGCGACGGTGCGGATGCCCCAGCCCGAGAAGAAATGCGGCCGCATCAGATCGGCTGCGACGAGCCGTGCGCGGTCTTCGCGGATCATGCCGCTGAACAGGACCTGACCGGCGTTCGAGGTCCGCACCTTGCACGGCCGTTTCTTGCCGTCGAGGGCGAGCGCGTAGGTGCCGAGCTCTTCACACCAGAACGCCGCCTCGAAGCGTTCGGCCAGCGCCCTGGCCTCGGCCTCGAGCTTGCGCACACGGTCCGGCTTGCCGAGCCGCAAGGCGCAACGCGCGGCGAGCTGCTTGGCGGCATAGACGTAGCCCTGCACCTCGGCGAGCGCGATATTGCCTTCCGCGAGCTGGCCGTCGGCGTGGAAGATCGCGTCATACGAATCCTTCCAGCCCTGGTTGGCCAGCCCCTTTTCGGTCGCGCGCTGGTATTCGACGAACCCGTCCTGGTCAGGATCGCCGGGACCGTCGATCCAGGCCAGACCCGCCTCGATTGCCGGCCATAGTTCGATCAACGTCGCCTCATCCCCGGTGCGCTCGAAATAGCTTCCGGCGAGCAGGACGAACAGGGCGGTCGAATCGACGCTGCCGTAATATTGCGCAAACGGCACCTCGCGCAGCGCCGCCATCTCGCCGCCACGCATCTCGTGCAGGATCTTGCCGGGCGCGGCATCGGCGAGCGGATCTGTCGCGGTGGCCTGGAAATGCGCGAGCCGGCGCAAGACGCCCTTGGCGACGCGCGGATCGACCCACAGCATCTGGAGCGCGGTGATCAGGCCGTCGCGGCCGAATGTCGTCGAGTACCAGGGAATGCCGGCATAGGGATAACGTCCCTGCGGCGTCTCCGTCATCAGCATGTTGAGGTCGGCCATGGCCTGGCACAGCACCTCGTTGAAGATGTTGTTGGAGGTCTCGATGCTGGCGGCGCCCATCGTGGACTGGCGCATCTCGCGGCGATGGGCGAGCAAGCCCCTGAAGAAGCGCGCAGGCTTCTCCGCGATCGGCCGGTTGCAGGCCACGGCCACAAACAGCGATTCCGATTCGTGCGGATCCAGTTCGATCTGCCAGGTCGCGGCATTCACCGACAGCCGCGTCGGACGCGGGTCGAAATGCAGCCCCGTGGTGCGCTCGGCGTCATCGAGACCGCGATATTCGAACAGCACGTCGGTCGGCCCGAGCAATCTGCTCGTGCCGGTCCCACGGCGCGGGCGGCGCTCGCCGCGGACCTCGAACAGATCGGCAAAATCGCTGTCGAACAGCAGCGTCAGCTCGAAGCTGGCGCGCGCATCGCCGTGGTTCTGCACGCCGATGCGCTGATAGGCGGTGTCGCGCCACAGGAAGATGGTGCGCACGATGTGCAGCAGGTCCTTCTGAAACACCAGGCGGCCCTGACGGTAGATGTCCGGATTGGTCAGGTCGACGGTCAGCGCCGAATTGTCGTCGCGCAGATTGGAGCCGAGCAGCAGCGGCTGGAGATCGTCGAGCACGAGCTCCAGCCGCGCCAGATAGCGCGTGTCGTAGTGAAACAGTCCGTCCGGCCCGCCGGCGGAGGCGCCGATGTCGCCATGGCTGTCGAGCACGATGAACATGTCGTCGTGCTTGAGGGACCGCCGCGGTCGTGCGGCGGGCCCGGTCATCGGGATGTAGAACGTCTGCTCCGCGACGGCGTCCACCGTCTGCGATACGGAGATGATCTGGGTTACGGCTTCGGCTGCCATGAGCTGCTCCCCTGCGCCTTGCTTCGAAACGCAACCAACGCGAACGCGACTGTTGGGTTTACGCGGCGAACTTCGCGAGCCGGCTCATCTCCTGTGTCACCAATTCCCGATAGGGACCGTGGCCCTGCATCAGGCGGTCCGGCGCGCCGTCCTCGATGATCTTACCATTCTTCAGCACCACCACGCGGTCGAAATTACGCAGCGTCGCGAGCCGGTGCGCGATCGCGATCACCGTGCGGCCCCGCATCAGCCGCGACAATGCCTCGCGGATCGCCTCTTCCGATTCGCTGTCGAGCGCCGCGGTGGCCTCGTCCAGCAGCAGAATCGGCGCGTCCTTGAGGAACGCACGTGCAATCGCGATGCGTTGGCGCTGGCCGCCGGACATCTTGACACCGCGGTCGCCGACCATGGTGTCGAGACCATCCGGCAGGCTCTCGACGAAATCGCAGCGCGCCGCGATCGCCGCCCGCAGCACCTCGTCGTCGGTCGCGTTCGGCCGGCCATAGCGGATGTTCTCGCGGATCGACCGATGAAACAAGGAGATATCCTGCGGCACGACGGAGATCGCCTCGCGCAGGCTCAGCTGCGTCACCTTGGAAATGTCCTGCCCGTCGATGGTGATGCTGCCCTCATCGACGTCGTAGAAGCGCTGCAGCAGGGTGAACAGCGTCGATTTGCCGCCGCCGGACTGGCCGACCAGACCGACGCGCTGGCCGGGCTGCAAGCGCAGGCTGAACCGCTCGAAGATCTTCTCGCCGCCAGGATAGCCGAAGGTGACATTGTTGTAAGCGATCGCCGCGCCGCTCTTCACCAGCGGCTCGGCCTCGGGGTGATCGCGCAGCTCGTGCGGCACCAGCAGCGTGGCGATCGCCTCGGTCAGCCGCGCGACGTGCTGGGTGACGTCGACCAGCGCCACCGCGAGATCGCGCGTTGCGCTCAGGATGGAGATGCCGAGCGTACAGACCAGCACGACGTCGCCGGTGGTGGCTTCGCCCTTCTGCCAGAGCGTGACTGCCCAGGCCATCAGCGCGATCGTCAAAAGCACGGTCACAGCGGCATGCAACAACCGCAGCTTTTCCAGATAACGCAGGCTGCGGCTTCGCGCGGTCAGCTCCCGGTTCACGGTCGCGTCGAACCGCTCGTGCTCGTGGCCGATGCCGCAGAAGGCCCGTACCAGCGGCATGTTGCTGATGACGTCGATCATCTCGCCGTCGACCACGGCAGCCTTGTCGGCGAAGTCGTCGTGCAGCGGCTTGCCCGCGGCGGCGAGATGGAACATGGCAACCACCATGCCGCCGGCAATCACGATCAGGCCAAGCGCCATGTAAGGACTGACGGTTCCAATCAGGGCGATTGCCGCAATTGTGGCAATGCAAGGCGGCAACACATTCCAGACGAACATGTTCTCGACCGTGAATACCGCGTTCGACGTCGCCGTGATGCGGCTCGTCAGCATGCCCGGCATCCGGTCGGAGAAGTAACTCGGCGCGTGCCCGGTCAGATGACGAAATATGTCACGGCGTAAATCACCCGTGACACGAACGAAGGTGAAGCTCGCGGTCCAGCTCGCGATCCGCCACAGGAAGTTGTCGGCAGCGATCAGCGACATGAGTAAAATGAATGCCAGCCATACGTTTCCACCATGCGATGGTCCGGCGGACAGGCCGTCGACCAGCGACTTGACCCCGTACTGCGTGCCCACGGAGCAGGCAACGGCGGCCACGACAGCGGTCAAGATTACCAGATGCGACGCGAGACGACGCCGGAGATAGCGCAAGACAAAGGCAAATGGCCTGCGCGCGTATCCAGAAAGCTGATCCATATGGCTATCGCCCCGTTATGCTTGATTTTCGTTTTGTCACTGATCGACTGAACATCGACCTGTTCGCCTCGGTTCCCGGGCCGGGCGATCACGACATGCGGATGCGGACGATCTGAGAAGATGTAGTGGCAGTATCGAGACGGCCCGCGGACGTGTCGAATATGTAACGTTCGCAGGAAGGAACTTCGCAACTGCGGGAACGTTCCCTTGTCTGGCATGCCGGTGCCATACTGGCGGGGGTTTCAACTTCATGATCGCAGAGGAGATGGTGAGATGCGCATCGCGCAGGTAGCTCCGTTGACGGAGGCTGTTCCACCCAAGCTGTATGGCGGCACCGAGCGGGTGGTGCATTGGTTGACGGAAGAACTGGTGGCCCTTGGACACGACGTGACGCTGTTCGCCAGCGGCGATTCGCAAACCTCAGGCAAGCTGGATGCGCTGTGGCCCCGGGCGTTGCGCCTCGACGGTTCCGTGCGCGATCCCAATGCGCTGCACATGGTGCTGCTTGAGCGCGTGCGGCAGAAATGTGACGACGAGGAATTCGACTTCCTGCACTTCCATCTCGATTACTATCCGTGGTCGCTGTTCCACCGGCAGCCGACGCCATTCGTGACCACGCTGCATGGCCGGCTCGATCTTCCGGAGCACCAGCCGGTCTTCAATACCTTCTCCAAGATGCCGGTGATCTCGATCTCGAATGCGCAGCGGCGTCCGGTGCCGCAGGCGAACTGGGTCACGACGATCTATCACGGTCTGCCGGAGAACCTGCTGACGCCGAAGCCGGCCAAGCAGGAATACCTCGCCGTGCTCGGCCGCATCGCGCCCGAGAAGGGCGTCGACCGCGCCATCAAGATCGCGACCCATTGCGGCATTCCGCTGAAGATCGCAGCCAAGGTCGATCGCGCCGACCAGGATTACTACGACGAACTGATCCGGCCGATGATCGAGAACAATCCGCTGGTCGACTTCATCGGCGAGATCAGCGATCACGAGAAATCGGACTTCCTGAGCGGCGCGCTCGGACTTCTGCTGCCGATCGACTGGCCGGAGCCGTTTGGTCTCGTGATGATCGAAGCCATGGCCTGCGGAACGCCGGTCGTCGCCTTCAACCGCGGCTCGGTGCCGGAGATCATCGACGAGGGCCTCACCGGCTTCATCGTCGAGGACGTGATCAGTGCCGCCGGGGTGGTCAACCGCCTGCCGCAACTCGACCGCACCGCGATCCGCAAGCAGTTCGAGACGCGCTTCACGGCGCGGCGCATGGCGCTGGACTATCTCGCGGCCTACCGCAGCCTCGCCGAGGAAAAGGCGCCGCGGATCAAGCTGGTGAGCAGCGCGGAGTAGAGCGCACCCTCTCGCCACATCGCGGCTGCCAGTCAAAGCGCCCTATCCCCTTGTAGGAGAGGGCTCAAGAACAGAGCGGCATACTCACTTGGGTGAGGGGTTGCTTCCGCAGAGAAACTTTCTCCAGAGAGAGCGACCCCTCATCCGTCTTCGCTTCGAGAGCCACCCTCTCCCACAAGGAGCCCCATAAGGGGAGAGGCTGCCCCGAGTGCGCAGCTACATCCCCAGCAACCGCGGCAGCCACAGCGACAGGCCTGGCCAATACGTGACGACCACCAGGAATCCCAGCATCGTCAACAGCCATGGCCACACCGCGACCGTGAGCTCGGTGATGCCCATCTTGGCGATGCCCGAGGCGACGTAGAGATTGAGGCCGACAGGCGGATGGCACAGGCCGACCTCCATGTTAACAGTCATCAGGATGCCGAAATGAATGGGATCGATGCCGAGCTTGACCGCGACTGGAAACAGGATCGGGGCCATGATCAGGATGATCGAGGACGGCTCCATCACGTTGCCCGCCACCAGCAGCAGCAGGTTGACGAGCAGCAGGAAGCCGATCCAACCCAGGCCCTGGTCGATCATCCATTGCGCGAGCGCCTGCGGCACGTTCTCGTAGGTCATCAGGAACGAGAACAGCACCGCGTTGGTGATGATGTACAGCAGCATCGCCGAAAGGTTCGCCGATGACAGCAGCACCCGCGGCACGTCCCGCAGCTTCAGATCCTTGTAGATGAAGACCGCGACGATGAAGGCGTAGACCGCGCTGACCGCGGCGGCTTCGGTCGGCGTGAACAGGCCGCTGTAGATGCCGCCGATCACGATCACGATCAGCAGGATGCCCCAGATCGACTTGCGGAACGCGTCGAGACGCTCGATGAAGGTGGCCTTCCGCATCCGCGGATAATCGTTGCGCCAGGCCCGATAGAACGTCGTGGCGCCGAGCAGCGAGGCAAGCGCAAGCCCCGGCACGATACCGGCGATGAACAGCTTTCCGACCGAGCTGTTGGTCGAGACAGCGTAGAGAACCATCGGGATCGACGGCGGGATCAGAATTCCGAGGGAGCCCGACGTCGTGATCACGCCCGCGCCGAACCGCTTCGGAAACCCTTGCGCCACCATCGCCGGCAGGATCACCGAGCCGATCGCTACCACCGTTGCCGGCGAGGAGCCGGAGATCGCGGCAAACAACGCGCAGGCGACCACGCCCGACAGCGCAAGACCACCGTACCAATGGCCGACCAGCGAGGTTGCGAAGGTGATCATCCGCCGCGCCACCCCGCCATGGGTCAGGAAGTTGCCGGCGAGGATGAAGAACGGGATCGCCATGATCTCGAAATTCTCGATGCCGGTGAACAGCTTCAACGCCACCGATTCCGTTCGCACGTCGGTCAGCGTGAACATGAAGCTGAGCACGGTGAGACCAAGCGCGATCGAGATCGGCATGCCCGTCAGCATCAACGAGAGCAGAAGCGCGAACACGATGGCGACGCGCAGGCCCTGCGGCAAGGTGATGACGTGGCCCGCATGCGCGAAGCATATTGCGACGATCAGCACCGGCAGCAGCATCAGGATCCAGCCGAGCGGGCTGCGCTCGTCCCGGACCACTTGGATGGGCGTGACCGGGGCCGGATGCACCGGGTCCACGTCGACGCCCTCGACGCCGGCCATGTCGTGATGCGGCAGCTCGCCGGTGTGGTAGAACGACCAGGCGACCTGCAGGAAGCGGAAGCACATCAAGCCGGAGCCGAGCGGGATGGTGAGATAGACCATCCACATCGGCGCTTCCAGATCGTTGGACTGCTGGCCGGTCTGCCACATCTGGCCGACGAAGGCGGCGCCGAAATAGGCGACGATCGCGGTGAATAGCGCGCCGCACAGCAGGCCGAAAGTGATGACGCGCCGGCGCGATCCGCCGGGAAGGATATTGACGAGCACGTCGACGCCGACATGGATGCCGGTCCGCACGCCGTAAGCGGCGCCGAACTTCGCCATCCAGATGAACATGTAGATGCAGAGTTCCTGCGCCCAGGACAGGTCGAGCGCGGCAAGCCAGACGAACGCCGCGCGGGTCGGGACGGCCAGGAAAGTCAGGTTGCGGGCTTCCGCCCATTTGGCGATGTCGATCGACAGCCCGGCGCCGTAACGGTGCAGCACGGCGACGAAGATGAGCGACGTCGCAGCCGCGATCATCGTCGCGATCAGCCATTCCTCGAGATGATCGAGAAAACGATTCAGCACACGCGGCAACTTGGTCTCCCCAGCATTGGCTCGTCCATTCGGATACGAAACGGTCGGGAGTGCGATCACCCCCGACCGTTGCTTTTGTTCTTGTTAGGGCGTGGCCGTCAGTTCATCTTGACGTCGAGTTCCTTGGCGAGGAGATCGAGCACCTCCTGCCCGACCCTGCCCTTTGCCCATTTGTAGGTCGGCTGCATGGCCTCCTGCCACGCCTTGCGATCGGCGTCGGTGAGGTAATGCAGATTGGTCTTGCCGGTCTTCTTGATCTCGGCCAGCGCGTCCTCGTTCTCCTGACGCGCGATCGAGTTGGTGTAGTCGGTCGCCTCCGCCATCGCCTTGTCGAGCTGGGTGCGGATATCGGGCGGCAGCCCGGACCAGAACTTCGAATTGACGATGACGGCATATTGCAGATGCGCGTGATAGGACACGGTGATGTCCTTCTGCACCTCGTAGAACTTCTGCGTCAGATAGTTCGATGCGGTGTTCTCGCATCCGTCGACCACACCGGTCTGCAGGGCCTGGTAGACCTCGGAGAATGCCATGATCTGCGGGATCGAGCCCATGATGCGGAGATATTGGTCGGCGATCTTCGATCCGGAGATGCGGAACTTGAGGCCCTGGAAATCGGTCGGCTTCAGCAAGGGACGGTTGGAGGAGAGCATGTGGAAGCCATTGTCCCAATAGGCGAGCCCGGTGATGCCCTTGGTCTCGAGCTTCTGGAACAGCCACTTGCCGATCGTGCCCTTCATCGCGTTGGAATAGGTCGCATCGTCCTTGAACAGCCAGGGCAGATCGAGCGCCTCGAACTCCTTGATGCCAAGCGGCGCGAATTTCGCGGTCGAGGGCGCGAGCATCTGCACCGAGCCGAGCTGCAGCGCCTCGATCTCCTCCTTGTCCTTGTAGAGCGTGGAGTTCGGGTAGACTTCGATCTTGACCTTGCCGTCGGTGTATTTCTCGGCGAGCTCCTTGAACTTCAGCGCGCCCTTGCCCTTCGGGGTGTCGTTGGCGACGACATGGCTGAACTTGATGACGATCGGAGTTTGAGCCTGCGCAACGACAGGGGCCAGAACGAGTGCGGCCGCCGCGACCGCGAGGAGCAGTTTGCGCATGAAGACCTCCCCAACAACCTCGAAAACCCGGTTCTTCTTATTTTGCAGGTCAGTAGTGGCAGCAATCCGCGAGCCGAACAACTAGACCTAAGCCCAATTTGCCGCAGCCAAGCTAGCTTGGCGAGCGCGGTCTAGGCAACCCGGCCCCTCGCCCGTCCAAGGAAACGAGCGCTTATGCCGCATTGCGGCACTGCACTCAGCCTTTGCGCTGAACAACCATAAAGAGGCGCCGGAACGGGAACAGGGTCTGTCCCGCCGTATTCTTCGGATAGGCCTTCGCAACGCGCGCGCCATAGGCGGCTTCGAACGCGATCTTCTCGTCGCCTGCGAGCACGTCGAGATAGCGCGTCAGCCAGGTCCCCTTGGTCCATTCCTTGACGGGGTTCTCACCCTCGAGCACTTGCAGATATTCGGTCTCCCAGATGTCGATGTTGGCCGACATCGGCGCGAGAAGATCGTGATAGAAGGCCGGCCCCTCGACCGGCGGCGGCGTGACGAGATGTTCGACCTTGGACCGCCACGGACCGTCGAGCGCGGTCTCGCCGATCAGCACATGCGAGGGCGCGGTAAAGTTGCGCGGCATCTGCACGGCAAGCATGCCGCCAGGCGTCACCTTCTCCATCACCGCGGGAAACAGCGCCGCATGATCGGGCAGCCAGTGCAGTGCGGCATTGGAATAAATCAAGTCGTATTGCCTGGCGGGGCGCCAGTGGCCGAGGTCTTCGTGCGACCACTCCACATCCGGCGCTGTCTTGCGCCCGGCCGCGACCATCTCGGCCGAACCCTCGACGCCGGTCACGCTTGCCTCCGGCCAGCGCTCTTTGATCAGCTTTGTCACGTTACCGGCGCCCGCCCCGAGATCGGCGATCGCGCGCGGACCGAAATCCGGAATCCGCATCAAGAGGTCAACGGCGGGCCGCAGCCGGTGGCCGGAGAATTTCAGGTATTGCTGCGGATCCCAGACCATCGCCCGACGCCTTTTCTTTTTGATGTTTCCTTCGCCAAGGCTCTTGTCCTTAGTCAAGGCTCTTGGTTACCACTGCTCATCCCCGTCGGGCAAATCACCCGACCGGACAGGGCAGGAAACGAACAGCAGCAAGCAAAAGCAAATAAGAGAGCGTGTGACCATGGACCTCGGGCTCAAATCGAAAACCGCTGTTGTCACGGGAGCGAGCATCGGCATCGGCCGCGCCATCGCCAAGGGCCTGGCCGCCGAAGGCGTGCGCGTCGTCGGTGTGGCGCGGCGCACCGACCTGCTTGCCGAGTTGGTGAAAGAGGCAGGCTTCGGGCTGATCACGCCGTTCGAGCAGGATGTCATGGCCAAGGACGCGGCGGAGCGGATCGCGGCCTTCGCGCTGAAAGAGCTCGGCCATGTCGACATCCTCATCAACAACGCCGGCGGCAGCCGGCCTCTGCCGGTCGATGCGCCCGACAGCAAATGGGACGAAGCCATCGCACTGAATTTCACCAGCTACCGCCGCATCGCGCATGCGCTGCTGCCGCAGATGATCGAACGCAAATGGGGCCGCATCGTCAACATCACCGGCAAGTCCGAGCCGGAAGGGCTCAACGCCGCCTTTGCCGCCAAGGCCGCCGTGCACGCCTGGGCCAAGGGCCTGTCGCGCGAGATCGGCAAGCACGGCATCACCATCAATTGCATCCCGCCCGGCCGCATCATGAGCGAGCAGATCCGCCGCAACTACGCGCCTGATTATCGCGAGCGCTTTGCAGAAGAGGAAATCCCGGTCGGCTATTGGGGCGAGCCGGAAGACCTCGCCGCACTCGCGGTGTTTCTGGCCTCACCGGTGGCGCGCTACATCACGGGCACGGTGATCCCGGTGGATGGGGGGCTGAGGCGGTATCAATTTTAGGAATTCGCGGGATGCGTTCGGTATCGCAAGGCGTGAGTGTTGCGGGCGGCCTTTTTCGACAGCATCCAAGGTGAACCATGATGGGTTCGCAACGGCTCTACCCATCCTACAGGCTGCATTGCCAAAGCCCCTGAATGGGCAAAGATCTAAATAGTATGATGTATGCAACAGCCTGCTTTGCGAGAATAGGGGCAAGCTCTCCGCAGTTCTCCGCGCTTGATCTCGACTGATGCCTCTGTTTGGATAGTTTCGTTCGGGCAATTCGCATTTCGGATAATCATGGTGAATGAAATAAATGGATATCCTCGTTCGTCGGGTGCACGTTCACGAGAAAGCATCATGACCGTCCACCGCACGGGAATCGGCAATCGGCTACTGGCGGCGTTACCGCCTGCGGATCTCGGCTTGCTCACGCCGTATTTCCAGAAAGTCTCGTTCGAAACCGATGCCGTCCTGGTGCGATCGGGCGATGAGCTCGACCCGGTTTATTTTCCTCATAGCGGCGCAATCGCCTTCATGCTCGATATGCCGGACGGGCAATCGGTCGCAACCACCCTGATGGGACGGGAAGGCGCTTTGGCCTCGTTTTCCGTGCTCGGCCCGGCGCTTTCATCCGTGACCGCGATTGCTCGCATGGCCGGCACGGCGTCGATGATTTCCGCCGCCAAATTCAGGGCTGCCTATGCGCAAAGTACAGCCATCAGGAATGTCGTGCAGGTCCACGCCCGCGCCGTGTTATTGCAGCTCCAGCACGTAGCCGCTTGCAACGCGCTGCACCGGGTGGATGGCCGCATGGCGCGCTGGCTCCTGCAGCTTCACGACCGCGTTCCCGACGACCTCCTGCCGGTGACGCAGGAGGCGCTTGCGCAACTGCTTGGGGTGCGGCGAACGACAGTGACGCTGACGATGAGCAAGCTACGCGAGGCCGGCGCCGTCCCGTCCGACCGGCGCGGGTTTATAGAGATCGATCGGGCACGGCTCGAGAGGGTCGCATGCGATTGTTATGCGCTCATGCAGCACAACATCGACCGGATGTATTGCCAGGAATTGTCGGCACCGCAGCCCGCCGACCGGCCATTCCGGCAAAGCGTCATCGGCGCCTCGGAGGGAGCGGACGGTGACTCCAGATGCGCTTCGCGGGCCGGAAAATAATAGGGAGCAGAGCCTACAATCGCGATTTAGGTCGCGGATTCCCATCCGCTGCTCCAATCGGGCGACGCAGGCTGTCATTTTCCCGAACCGCACGGTGATCCCGGCGGATGGGGCTGAGAAGGTATCAGTTCTAGGGGCGGACGCCTGAATCCCCCGGCCCGCGAACGCATGCGGTGCCCAATTTGGCACGCGGACCTTACGGTTTGACGTAGCTCCAGCCCTGTTCCTGCAGCTCCATGACGCGGACGACACCGGATTTGACGACCGTCGCCTGCGGGATCAGGTTGATATCCTTGTTCTCCGCCTTGCGCATGTTGTCCTGGGTGTTGCCGCAAGCCTTGAAGGAGATTTCGGGATGGCTCATCGCGAGCACCTCGATGCGCGGCTTGACCGGCGAGGTGTCATCGCGCAGCATGTGAAGGCCGGGACCAAAGGTGACGACCTCGATCGACACTTGTTCACCAAGATCGCGATAGTATTGCGCGACGTTGCTCGCATTGTTGAGCGTGAGGTTCATCATCGCAGGTTCGTTGGAATTAACCTGCAGCACCAGCCGGTGCGGCTTTTTCGCGCTCTCGTTTTTTGTAGCCTGAGCCATCTTCGTGTTGTTCGGAGGATCCTGCCTGATTGCGTGATTCTGCCGCGGCTTGCTCGCCTGCTTCTGTGCACCCGGATGCTTCGGGTTGCTCGCTTGGCTCTTCTCGTGCGCCTGCGGGATCCACTGGTTGTCCTGCTGCGCCTGCGCGCTTGGTCCGACCAGAAGCAGCATCGCCAAGCCGCTGATGACTGCCATCGCCAATCTCGGATCGATCATCTCGTGTCTCCCATTCCCTGACCATCACCTACCCGGTCTGGCGACGGCATGTGGCCATTTGCATGCAGCTGCCATTTTCTTGCGCACGTTTTCGAATCCGCTGAGCAGGAATTGTCCGTCTTGCACCGGGCCAGTGCGGTTGGAAAGGCCCACAACGATGTGACCGTCGTCGGGTAGTGAGCTTAACAACTTCACGACGTCGCCCCCGAAAGCGACGCCGGAGCCGAACGACGGCGACGCTGCTGCGAGTTGCATTGGCGTATCCGCATTCAGCCGAAAGGAGATGACGTATTCGTTGGCGCTGCGTGACAGCGCCGGTCCGGCGACTATGACTTCCGTGCGGCCTCTGCGGCAGTGGATTGCGAGTTGCATCGCGGCGCCACCCGAGCTGCCGACAGACGTGGCGGTGGCGGTGACGACCGGCAGATAATCGACTGGCGAAGTCGTCTCGCTGACGATCCAGCCAGCATCCCGGCTCCCCCGACCGGACGGTGGAATCTTGCGCGATAAGTCTTGCAGACATTCCAGCCGGGCTTGTCCCTCCATCGCCGAACAAGCCCTGAGTGTTTCCAAGGGATCGCGCGTGCTTTGCGCGTAGGCGATACCGCAGGCGACGTTGAAGGCGATAGCGAGCGGAGGAGCGGCAGTCTTCATGGCCTCGCCTGCACGCTGCGCGCTTTGCGATCCAGCCATTCCTGCGCGGCTTGGAAGCGGGTGAGACCCGGGACGGTTGCTGCAAGATTGATCGACTGCCATTTCGGATCGTAGCCTGGTGCCTGCAGGCGGTCGATGCGCGAGAACAGGTACTCGACAAGGCGAGCCACGCGTTGGTAGCGATTGGAGCGTAGCGGCCAGTTGAAAGCGACAAGCGCTGTCGGGACCGCAATGGTCGAGACCCGCTCACCTTGCTTGATCAGATTAGGATACTCATTCGCGTCCAAGGTCGCGGGCAGATAATAGTCCTCGAACGTCTTGTCATAACGGATCGGGAGAAATTTGAATCCAGCCTCCCAGCGGCCCTTTACGAAGGCGTCGACGGGTTTCGACGTGATGAAAACCACGGCCGACATTTCGCCTTTACGCATCTGTTCCAGGGCAACTTGATGCGGAATGAATGTCTTATCGACATCGATCCCCAGACGGCTGAAGATCAGTGGGCCTGAATAGGCGGCCGCGGTGCCCAGAGTGTTGAAGTTCACCCTCTTGCCGACAAGATCCTGCAGGCTTGTGATTTCTGGCCGCACAAAAATGTGCAGCTCGGATGGGAAGAGATTGAGCAGATAGGTGATGCGGCTTCGGATCTGCGGTGCCTGAATCTTATACTCCTCGAGCGCATCGGAATTGATGATGGCAGTATCGACGCCGCGCAAATAGAGCAGCGCATTCAGATTGTCGGTCGCCCCCCGGGTGACGATCGGCAGGAGATGCAGGTCTGCTCCGTCGTCGACGACGCGAGCCATTTCTGCGGCAAGGCGGATCGGCGCGCCCTCGAGCAGGCCCCCGGCGAGCCCGACCGTCCAGGCGTTCATCCGGTCTTTTTCGTTCTCTTTCGGGAGCGGTCGGACGATCTGTGCATCGGCCTTGGCATTTCTCGCCGTTTGCGCTTCCAGGCAGGTCGTTTGAAGCATCATCGCGACCGGCACCAACCAAGTGAGCAGGGGCAACGAGCGTGACTTTGGCGCCTTGTTCATGTCGTTCCCTTCCGGCTCAGCCACCGCAAGCTTTCGTCCCTCAGACTGCAGAAGCTCATTCTCAGGGTCGCAACGCATCCAGCCGTTCCTTCGCTTCGCGAATACCGCCCCTGTGTGCCTTCGCGTAGAGTTCTCGCGCCTTGGCCGCTTCCCCGCGCGTTCCGTAAGTGCCCCAGGCGGAAAGAACCGCCGGATCGTAGGTCTCGGCGAGCATGAAGCTTGCCTGCGCAATGTCTTTCTCGGCTGCGAGCTCGAGTACAATGCGTGCTCCACCAATATTTCCCTGATCGAGCAGCGCCCTGGCACGCGGGATCAAACGGGCTTCCGCCTCGTTCCGGATTGCGGCGGTCGGCGGCTCCGCCACTTCCACGCTCCGCGTCGCCGGCAAGGCCGGGGCGTCATTCACTTGCTCGGCGAGGACGCGCGCATCGGTGGACCGCCCCCCTGATGCAAGCTCTCTCTCCCTGGCCTCGGTCTTGCTCAGCTCCTGTTGCAGCGACTGCCGCAGTTCACTGATCTCTCGTTTCGCTGCCTGTCTCTGCTGCGAGGCCGCATTTTCAGCCTCCCGCAATTGCATGTTGCGGGTTTCGATCTCACGGCGCATTTCGGCAAGTTCGCTCTCCAGCGCAGCGGCGTGCGCCTGAGCCTCTTCGAGTGCGCGGCGCTGTTGATCGGCATTGGCAACTGCGGCCTGCGCTGCTTTGGCCTCCGTCATGAGAACGGCATTCTTTTCCTGCTCCTGCGCCAGGGACTGCCGCAGTTCCGCAATCTTCAGCCCCGCTGCCTGGCTTTGCTCCGCGGTCGCAGCTTCCGCCACAAGCAAACGGCGGGGCATTCCGGCGAGTTCGCTCGCGAGCGCGGCGGCGCGCGACTGCGCCTCGTGGCGTTCCTGCTCAGCACTTGCCGCTGCTGTCTGTGCGGCGTTCAACTGCCTTGCGCGGACGGCGCTATTTTCCCGCTCACGCTGCAGAGACTGCTCTAGTTCTGCGATCTCCCGCTGCGCCGCCTCTTTCTGCTGCGCGGCCAAATCCTCCGCCTTCCGCGATCCTGCGTCACGGACGTCGATCTCGCGGCGGAATTCGGCAACTTCGTTCGCGAGCGCAGCGCTGCGCGCCTGCTCCTGTTGCAGCGACTGACGCAACTCGTCCGCCGCAATTTTTGCCGCGTCCGCGTGCTGGACCGCCTCCTCAAGTTCCCTGCGCGCCCCGTCCAGTTCACTGGCGCGCGCATTACTTTGCAAAGCATCTCGATCGGGCCATGGCTCGGGTTGCACCATGCCTACCGGCACCGCGTACGTCAGGGCTCCCTTAGCTTCTCGCTGCAGGAGTGCTTGCGACCCCGCCCCTATTTCCGGCCGTTGGTCGAGGCTGAGGGCGTTCTCGCCGCCGATTGGCGTCATTTCCGGAATCGTTCGTGCGCCGAAAGTGTCGAACACACCCAGCAAGGCCGCTCCAATCAGGATGGCGGGAAGCAAAATGACAGCCGCTGCGAACGGCTTGCCCAATGGTTCGCCCTCTGGGTCAATGTCCTCAGTTTCGGGATACCAATGGGTCGGCTCGGCGTTGACTGCAGCGCCGTCTCTGGAGACCCATTTGCCTGCTTGAGGCGACCAGCGGGCGACATCGACAGCCCCGGTCGCATCTTCCACCCAGATGTCTTCTCCGTCCCTGGGTGCAGTATCAATCGGTCGGCGCATCGATCACGCCTCGTTAGATAACGGCTAGAGCGGCGCGACTGCTCCGCCTGTTTCGCAGTTCGGCATTGAAGAAAAATCCTTAGATCGAAATGACTTGGCAGGTTGCCTGACTGGCAATTAAATAATTAAATTAGTTTAATAATCATATATTTTGAACCAAATGCGGAGTCAAATTAAATCGGCCTGATACGATATGCGGCGCTAAATCAGGCGCCGTTTGCTTCCTGTTGTATCGCCTTCATTGCGCAGCCGAGCATGGCGTCGTCCGCGGTAAACCCAAGCCCGTACATCGTATGGGATATGGGCGGGGCACGGCGAACATGCGAAGCTGACGGCGTTTCGCAGCGTCTCGGAGCTGAGGAGTGACCGATGCGCCTTGCATTGCCCTATTTGGGGATTGGCGTCTGCTTGTCTCTTGCGACCTGGTTGGCGTTGGGGCTCGTATTCGAGTGACGGTTTTCCACCACGGCCGCTCGACCGGCAGCTCTGACGGCTGCGCTCCCTTCAAGATCCTGTCGACATAGGCTGCCGTGCGCCTCACCATCACGTTGACGTCGGGACCGTAGGACATCAGTCCACCGCCGGACGCCCAGGCACCCCAACCGCCGATCAGCGGCAACCGACGCTCGTCCGCATAGGCGACGATGCGGGACATCAGGTTTATCATCAGCGTCGAGGTGATGATGTAGACTGAATCGACCTGGGCTGTCGTCTCCTGCTTCGACGACGATCGTTGTCCTGGTGGCTCGGGCAGCGCTCCCAAGGGCAAATACCTGCCCCGCATCTACAGGCGACGTCGCACGCTCGCGAACGTCTTTTCCCTGATCGTCGCCGCGTTAACATCCCGCCAGTGTTTTGCCCGACGGGTCAACGTCATGGCGGTAACGAATGTCGTCGCGACACGATTTGAAAATCCCTTGTCAATCAATGGGCCTTCTACTGTGCATGGGGTTGTTTTCGACTTTTTGTTTTGAGGCCACCTGCAACCGTCGCGATCACACGCCGGGGGCCGGCATCATCGCCCAGCCTTCGTGCATACACAGCATGCAAGCATATGCCTGTGGTGGGCGGCTCCAACGTAGTAGACGCCAAAGTCCCTTATGGCCACGCCGCCGGAGCAACGCGCAACGCAATGACAATCACGTTACCTGCCGTGGCGCGCGAGCCCGACCACCCCGTCGCCGATGGCCTGCCAGCCGCTCAGCGGCGCTGGGCGATCGCCGCGATCTTCACCGCGCTGGCGATGGCCTCGCTCGACACCGCGATCGCCAACATCGCCCTGCCTGCCATTGCCGCGGATCTGCATGTCAGTCCGGAGCAGTCGGTCTGGGTGGTCAACGTCTACCAGATCGCGCTGGTGGCAACGCTGCTGCCGCTCGGGGCGCTCGGCGAGATCGTCGGCCACCAGCGCATCTATCTCGGCGGCCTGATCCTGTTCACCATCGCCTCGCTGTTCTGCGCATTGGCGTGGTCGCTGGAGAGCCTGCTGGTGGCGCGCACGCTGCAGGGCCTGGGGGCCAGCGGCATCATGAGCGTCAACACGGCACTGGTGCGTTTCGTCTATCCCGGAAGGATGCAGGGCCGCGGCTTCGGCCACAACGCTCTGGTGGTTGCGACCGCGTTCACCTTCGGACCCTCGGTCGCATCGGCGATCCTGGCGATCGGCCCGTGGCCGTGGCTATTCGCCGTCAACATTCCCTTCGGCCTCATCGCGATCGGCATCGGCTTTGCGATGCTGCCGAAGACGCCGCGCGCCGATCACGGCTTCGATTTCCTCGGCGCGATTCTGGCGTCGGCCTGCCTCGGCCTGTTCATTACGGGCATCGGCAGCGCGGCACACAATCTGTCGCCGGTGATCGTGGGCATCGAGCTGGTGACCGCGCTCGCGCTCGGCTTCATCCTGACGCGCCGCCACGCCGATCATCCCGCACCGATGCTGCCGATCGACCTGTTCGGACGGCCGATATTCGCGCTGTCGGCGGCAACCGCCGTTTGCTCGTTCGCGGTGCAGGGCCTCGCCTTCGTCTCGCTGCCGTTCTATTTCGAGGACGTGCTCGGCCGCTCGCAAGTCGAGACCGGCTTCTTCATGACACCGTGGCCGCTGGTGGTCGGCATCATGGCGCCGATCGCGGGGCGCCTGTCCGACCGCCACGCGGTCGGCCTGCTCGGCGGCATCGGCCTCGTTCTGCTCGGCCTCGGCATGGCGCTGCTCGCAACGCTTCCGGCCAACCCCGCCATTGCCGACATCATCTGGCGGATGGTGATCTGCGGCATGGGGTTCGGCTTCTTCCAGGCCCCGAACATGAAGGCGGTGATGTCAAGCGCGCCGCCGCATCGCAGCGGCAGCGCCTCCGGCATCGTCGCGACCGCGCGGCTGACCGGACAGACCACGGGAGCTGCGCTCGCCGCTCTCTGCTTCGCGCTCGCCGGTCACGACGGCGCGACATCGGCGTTGGCCCTCGGCGCCGGCTTTGCCGCATTCGGCAGCGTGATGAGCTTTTTGCGGCTGGCCGTGAAGTAACTCTCGAGCCAGGCCTCAAGCCGCCGTCACATCCACAGTCGCCGGCGTGGTTTCGTTGTCCAGCGCCGCCAGGCGCTCATCGATGGCAGCGATGACCTTGCGCGAGAACGGTCCGAGATGGGCATAGGCGGCGAGCATCTGCACAGCAATGCGCGCGGATGTCGTGTCGCGCTTGGCGCAGTTCATGAAAGTCTGCCACAGCGGCCCGCGCGCCTCGGGAAGGGCGGTGACCACCTTGTGCACCGTCTCCATCGCCCCGAGCCTGGCGCGGATATCGCCTTCGGCGAGCTCGTGGCGCTGCCTGGACCGGTCGAGCAGCGTCATCAGGCGATCGACGCGTCTTGCATAGGCAACCGGGCTGTAGACGTGCTCCAGCACCCGCTTGTAGTCCATCAGGATGTCGCGCAGCGGGCGCACCGGATCGAAGTTGATCCCGGCCGTGCACTGATCGGCGCCGATCGTCGGCGCCACATCGTGGCCCGCGTGGAGCCGGCCTTCGCGCTCCAGGCGGCGCGTGAGCTGCGTGTTCGGCAAGGCATAGAGCAGGCCAACCATGGCGACCGGAATCGCCGCCTCCTCGATGAAATCGATCATGGCCTCCGCCATCGAGGCCTTCTCGTTGTCGAAGCCGACAATGAAACCGGCGGTGACGAGCATGCCGGCGGCGTAGATCTTGTGGATGCTCTCGGCAATGTTGCGCCGCGTGTTCTGCTTCTTGCGCATCGCGACCAGCGTCGCCGGGTCCGGACTCTCGATGCCGACGAAGATGGCGAAGAAATTCGCCTGCCCCATCAACTCCAATAACTCGGGATCATCGGCCAGATTGACCGAGGCCTCGGTCGATAATTCGAACGGATAGCCGTGGGCGCGCTGCCATTCGGCGAGCTTGGGCAGGAACTGCCGCAGCGATTTCTTGTTGCCGATGAAATTGTCGTCGACAAAGTCGAGATGACCACGATAGCCCATCTTGTAGAGCGTCTCGAGCTCCACGAACATCTGCTCGACCGTCTTGGTCCGCGGCACGCGTCCGTAAAGCTCGATGATGTCGCAGAACTCGCAGGTGAACGGGCATCCGCGGGAATATTGCACGCCGAGATAGAGGTAGTCCTCGAACTTGAGCAAGTCGAAACGCGGCACCGGAGTCTTGGTGACGTCGGCCTGGAATTTCGGCGCGGTGAAGACGCCTGACCGTGCGCCGCGCTCCCAGGCCGCGATGAATTCGTCGATGACGCTCTCGGCCTCGCCGAGCACCCGGAAGTCCGCCCTCTCGTAGATGTGAGGGCTGGAGGTCGGATCGGGACCGCCGACGACCACCGGCTTGCCCGCGTCACGGCACACCTCGATCAGGCGCAGCGTGTCGGCCTGCTGCGGCATCATGCCGCCGGTGAACACGACGTCGGCCCAGGCGAGATCGTCGTCGCTGAACGACGCCGTATTGCAATCGATCAGCCGAACCGTCCAGCTCTCGGGCAACATCGCGGCAACGGTGATCAGGCCCAAAGGGGCGGCAGGGCGCTTGACCCCCATCACTTTGCAGGATTCCCCGAAGCTCCAGAACGACTCTGCCGAGAACAGCGGATAGAGCATCAGCACGTTGCAGGGACTCGGCACGTTCATGGAACTCCTTTTGGTTTCGACCCAGTGTATCAAAGCGCTCACATCTTGCACCCAACAAAAGGGACAAACTGTCGCCCGACGGAACCGTCGCACCAAGCCGCATCGCGGCGTCCACGACAACCGGCCGGAGCCAAAATCCTCCCACCCCGCGACAATCTTCGCCGGCCAACCCTCGGACTGTTGATTTGAACGGTTCCAGTTTGCCGGACACAGTGCGCCCCTGAGTTCAATCGGTGGATTGGGCCAATCAGGGGACTTGCGATGGCAAATCTAACAATCAACGGAAAAAACCTCACCCTCGACGTCGAGCCGGATACGCCGCTGCTCTGGGCGATTCGCGAGAATGCCGGTCTGACCGGTACAAAATATGGCTGCGGCATTGCACAATGCGGCGCCTGCACCGTTCACGTCGACGGCGTGGCGATGCGCTCCTGCGGCGTTTCGGTCAGCGAGGCCGCGGGCAAGAAGATCACCACGATCGAAGGGCTCGGCTCGGGCGATACCCTGCACAAGGTGCAGGAAGCCTGGGTCGCCCAGGACGTCCCGCAATGCGGCTATTGCCAGAGTGGCATGATCATGGCGGTTGCGGCGCTGCTCAGCGAGAAGCCGAAGCCGACCGACGCCGATATCGACGAGGCCATCACCAACATCTGCCGCTGCGGCACCTTCCAGCAGGTGCGCGAAGCGATCCACACGATCGCAAGCGCGTAAGGAAATCCCCCATGAATAAACATGTTTCGCCGCGGCTCAACCGCCGCGCCTTCGTCATCGGCACGGCCACGCTCGGCGCCGGCCTCGCAATCGGCCTCGATCTCCCCTTTGGCCCCACCGTGGTCCGCGCCGCCGACGGCTCGCCCGAGATCGGAGCCTGGGTCGTGGTCAGGCCCGACGACACCGTCGTGATCCGCATCGCCCGCTCCGAGATGGGCCAGGGCTCGCTCACCGGCCTCGCCCAGCTCGTCGCCGAGGAGCTCGAATGCGACTGGACCAAGGTCACGACCGAATATCCGACACCCGGCCAGAGCGTCGCGCGCAAGCGTGTCTGGGGCGATTTTTCGACCGGCGGCAGCCGCGGCATCCGCTCCTCGCAGGACTATGTCCGCAAGGGCGGCGCCACTGCGCGCGTGATGCTGATCCAGGCCGCCGCCGACGGATGGAAAGTGCCGGCCTCCGAATGTACGGCGGCCAACAGCGTCATCACCCATACGCCGTCGGGCAAGACCACGACCTACGGCAAGGTCGCAGAGGCTGCGGCGAAGCTGACGCCGCCGGCCGACGTCAAGCTGAAGGATCCGAAGGACTGGCAGCTGATCGGCAAGGGCGTGAAGCGGCTCGACACCGTCGACAAGACCACCGGCGCCATGATCTACGGCGCCGACGTCAAGCTGCCGGGCATGCTGAACGCTGCGATCAAGGATTGCCCGGTGTTCGGCGGCAAGCTGAAGAGTTTGGATGAAGCCAAGATCGCCGGCATGAAAGGCGTCAAGAAGGTCGTCAAGATCGGCGATACCGCGGTGGCGGTGGTTGCCGACACTTGGTGGCACGCCAAGACCGCGCTGGAGGCGCTGCCGATCGTCTGGGACGAAGGCGACAACGCCAAGGTTTCCAGCGAGTCGATCGCGAAATGGCTGGCCGAGGGCCTCGACGACAAGCAGCCGGCCTATGTCGGCAACAAGAACGGCGATGCCAAGGCGGCGATTGCCGGCGCGGCCAAGAAAGTCGAAGCCGTCTACAGCTATCCATATCAGAACCACGCCACCATGGAGCCGATGAACGCCACCGCGCTCTACACGGCAGACAAATGCGAGGTCTGGTGCGGCACGCAGAATGGAGAGGCGGCGTTTGCAGCGGTGCTGGAGGCGTCCGGCCTGCCGCCCGAGAAGTGTGACGTGCACAAGGTGATGCTAGGGGGCGGCTTCGGCCGACGCGGACAGACCGACTATGTCCGTCAAGCGGTCCTGATTGCCAAAGAGATGCCGGGCACACCGGTCAAGCTGTTGTGGTCACGCGAAGAGGACATGGCGCACGGCCGGTATCACCCGATCACCCAGTGCAAGATGACCGGCGCGTTCGACGCCAACAACAATCTGGTCGCGTTGCATTACCGTCTGTCCGGGCAATCGATCCTGTTCTCGCTTCGCCCCGAAGCGCTGCAGAACGGCATGGATCCGGCGGCGTTCCAGGGTGTCGCCCAATCCGGCGAGGCCGCGTTCGGCTATTCGGTGCCGAACCTGCTGGTCGAGCATGCGATGCGCAACCCGCACGTTCCGCCCGGCTTCTGGCGCGGCGTCAACGTCAATCACAACGCCATCTACATGGAATGCTTCATGGACGAGCTGGCCCAGGCCGCAGGCCAGGACCCGCTCGAATTCCGCCGCAAGCTGATGGGCAATCACCCCAAGCATCTGGCGGTGCTCAATGCAGTCGCCGAGAAGATCGGCTGGACCACGCCGGCGCCACAGGGCATCTATCGCGGCATCGCGCAGGTCATGGGCTATGGCAGCTATGTCGCCGGCGCCGCCGAGATCTCGGTGACCGACGGCAGCAAGATCAAGGTGCATCGCATCGTCGCCTCCACGGATCCCGGCTACGTCGTCAATCCGGCGCAGGTGGAGCGGCAGGTCGCGGGCTCCTTCGTCTATGGCCTCTCCGCGCTGTTCTATGGCGGCTGCACCGTCAAGGACGGCAAGATCGAGCAAACCAACTTCGACACCTACAACTCGATGCGCATCAACGAGATGCCGAAGGTGGAGACGGTGATGGTGCCGAGCGGCGGGTTCTGGGGCGGTGTTGGCGAGCCGACCATCGGCGTCGCCGCGCCGGCGGTGCTCAATGCGTACTTCGCCGCGACCGGCAAGCGCATCCGCTCGGTGCCGCTGCGCGACCAGAACATCACCTTCGCCTAACAGAGCGCTGCGGCTGCCACAAATGCAGCCGCAGCAATTTTCCGGACTGGACTCATGAATGTGCCGGTGACACGGCGGAATGCCGTCCTCGGCATCACCGTCGCGGCCACATCGCTCATCGTACCTTCGATCCTGCGCGCGCAATCGGCGGGTCGCATCGTCGTGATCGGCGGCGGCTTCGGCGGCGCCGCCTGCGCGCGGGCGCTCAAGCGCGCCGATGCAAGATTGCAGGTCACGTTGATCGAGCCGAACAAGACCTTCATCTCCTGCCCGCTCAGCAACGCGGTGATCGCGGGCCTGCGGCAGATGGAGGCGCAGCAGTTCGGCTATGACAAGCTTGCCGCCGAAGGCATTACCATCGTCGCTCAGGCCGCCACGGCCATCGACACGCAAAAGCGCAGCGTGACGACGGCCGATGGCACCGCGTTTGGCTACGACCGTCTCGTGGTCTCGCCCGGCATCGACTTCCAAATCGAAGCCTTGCCCGGCTACGACGCCGCGGCGACCGAAAAGATGCCGCACGCCTGGAAAGCCGGCGCCCAGACCCTTCTGCTGCGCAGGCAATTGGAGGCGATGGCGGAAGGCGGCACGGTCGCCATTGCAATCCCGGCCAATCCCTCGCGCTGCCCGCCTGCGCCTTATGAGCGCGCCAGCCTGATCGCGCACTACCTGAAGACGAACAAGCCACGCTCGAAGGTTCTGATCCTCGATGCCAAGGACAGCTTCTCCCAGCAACGGCTGTTCGAGACGGCCTGGAAGGAGCTCTATGGCGACATGATCGAGCGCATCGCGCTGTCGCAAGGCGGCCGCGTGACCTCGGTCGATCCGGCGACCATGACCATTGTCACCGAGTTCGGCAATTACACGCCCGACGTCGCCAATGTCATCCCGCCGCAGCGTGCGGGACGCATTGCCGAGATCGCGGGCGCTACGGACGCGACCGGCTGGTGCCCGATCGATCCCGTGTCCTTTGAATCGAAGCTCGTCCCGAACGTCCACGTCGTCGGCGATGCCTGCCTCGGCGGTGGCATTCCCAAATCGGCGTCGGCCGCAAGCGGGCAAGGCAAGGCCTGCGCCGCCGCGATCGTCGCATTGCTCGCGGGCCGAGCGCCGGCGGCACCACGGCTCACGGGCGTCTGCTACAACACCGTCGCCCCCGGTTACGGTTTTTCACTGGCCGGCAACTACCAGCCAAAGGGCGACATCTTCGCCGAGGTCGAGGGCGGTGCGACCAGCCCGGTCGATGCACCGCGCGAACTGCGGGCACGCGAGGCCGCGGAGACGGAGCGCTGGTTTGAAACCATCACGGCGGACACCTTTGGCTAGAGCATCCGTCCATATCGCAGCGCTGATCGCCGCCAGCCTTGCCTTCGCCGGCGTTGCGCGTGCGGACGACCTCGCGCCCTACACCATCGTCGGCGATGGCATTCCAACCTCGCTCACCGGCTCGCCCGGCGACGCCGCGCGCGGACATGCGCTCGTGCTCGCGCGCACGACGACCTGCATCCTCTGCCATTCCGGACCGTTTCCGGAGACGCGGTTCCAGGGCGATCTCGCGCCCGACCTCGCGGGCGCCGGGAACCGATGGACAGTGAGCCAGTTGCGGCTTCGACTGGTCGATGCCTCGCAGTTCAATCCAGAGACCATCATGCCGTCCTACTACCGCAATGACGGCCTTGTGCGCGTCGGGCGCAGTTTCGCCGGCAAGCCGATCTTGTCGGCCGCGGAGATCGAGGACATCGTGGCTTATCTTGCAACGCTTCGGGACTAGGACTGCTCATGCCAACCACGCGACGACAATTCCTAAGCCTCGCCGGCGGCGTGACGGTCGCCGGCACGATCCCGGTCGTGACGCTGCGTCCGCTGGAGGCGACGCCCGCGATGCTCACCAGCGCGATCCGCAGCGTCGTCGGCGAAGCGCAATTGCGCACCGGCAAGGTCAAGCTCGACATTCCGCCGCTGGTCGAAAACGGCAACACCGTGCCGATGACGGTCAGCGTCGCAAGCCCCATGACCGCGGACGACCACGTCAAGAGCATCCACGTCTTCAACGAGAAGAACCCGCAGCCGAACATCGGCAATTTCTATTTCGGCCCCGCCTCCGGCCGGGCCCAAGTCTCGACGCGGATCCGTCTCGCCGACACCCAGAAGGTCGTCGCGATCGCCCGCCTCTCCGACGACACGTTCTGGCAGGTTGCCGCAGACGTCGTCGTGACGCTGGCCGCCTGCACCGAGGAGATGAACTGATGCCCGCGCTGATCAATGTTCCGGCAAAGGCCAAACGAGGCGACGTCATCGAGATCCGGACGCTGACCTCGCACATCATGGAAACCGGCTTCCGCCACACCGCGGACGGCAAGCTGGTGCCGCGCGACATCATCACGAGCTTCATTTGCCGCTACAACGGCGCCGAGGTCTTTCGTGCCGATCTGTTTCCGGCGATCGCGGCCAATCCATATTTGTCATTCTTCACGGTCGCCAGGGAGAGCGGCAAGTTCGAATTCGAATGGATTGGCGACAACGGCTATTCGTCCACCGCATCGACATCGATCATGGTCGAATGAGCGTTTGGCGTGCGATAGCTGCGGCGGCATTGTTCGCCGCGGCCCCTGCCCTGCTCGCCGGTGAAATCCCGCCCGATGCGCGTCGGTCCGGCTATTCGTTCATGGGGCTAGAGACGCGCGCCATGCAGGATGACGACACGGCCAATCCGGGCATGCTGTTCGTGCTCGATGGCGAACAGCTGTGGGGCAAAAAAACCGGCAGCGCGGAGAAGGCCTGCGCGGATTGCCATGGCGATGCGCGCAGCAGCATGAAGGGCGTCGCGGCGCGCTATCCCGCCATCGACAAGGCGCTGGCGCGCCCGGTCACGCTCGACCAGCGCATCAATCTCTGCCGGGCCAATCATCAGCAGGCAACGCCGCTGCCTTACGAGAGCCGCGACCTGCTGGCGCTCTCCGCCTTCGTCGCCCACCAATCGCGCGGTGTCGCGATCACCGCTGGCGACGATCCGCAGGCAAAGCCCTTCGTGGACCAGGGCCGCGACCTCTTCATGCAGCGCGAGGGGCAGCTCAACCTCGCCTGCACCAATTGCCACGACGACAATTTCGACAAGCGCCTCGCGGGCGCGCCGATCACGCAAGGACAGCCGACCGGCTATCCGCTCTACCGGCTGGAGTGGCAGACGCTGGGATCGCTGGAGCGGCGCTTACGCAGCTGCATGAGCGGCGTGCGCGCCCAGGCCTATGATTACGGCTCGCCCGAGCTGGTCGCGCTCGAGCTCTATCTGATGTCGCGGGCACATGGCCTGTCGATGGAGACGCCCGCGGTACGTCCGTGATGGCAGATTAGGACTAGGCAGGCGCGGTACGGCCGCTAGTATCCGTCCCAAAGAGTATGAATCAGAGGGAGGGATCGAATTGGCCAACCACAACATCTCGCGCCGCACGCTGCTGACGGGCACCGCCGCGGCCGGTGCGCTCAGCCTGACCGGCCTGCCGGCACGCGCCGAGGTCAACTGGAAAAAATTCGCCGGGACCAAGCTGGAGGTGATCCTCGCCAAGGGCCCGCGCGGCGACAACCTACAGAAAAATATCAAGGAGTTCACCGAGCTCACCGGCATCCAGGTGGAATCCGAGCAAATTCCCGAGCAGCAGCAGCGCCAGAAGGTGGTGATCGAGCTCACCTCCGGACGGCCCAGCTTCGATGTCGTCCATCTCAGCTATCACGTGCAGAAGCGGCAGTTCGAGAAAGCCGGCTGGCTCGCCGACATGACGCCTTTCATGAAGGATCCGACGCTGACCGCGCCTGATCTCGTCGAGAGCGATTTCTCGGCCGCAGGTCTGCAATACGCCAAGAACGACAAGGGCCAGATGCTATCGCTACCCTGGTCGGTCGACTACTTCATCCTCTACTACAACAAGGAGCTGTTCCAGAAGAAAGGCGTCGCCGTCCCCAAGACGCTCGACGAGATGGTCGCGGCGGCCGAAAAGCTCACCGACGCCAAGGACGGCACCTACGGCTTCGTCGGGCGCGGACTGCGCAACGCCAACATGACGTTGTGGACCAACTTCTTCCTCAACTATGGCGGGGAATTCCTCGACGCCAAGGGCAACATCCTGACCGATGGTCCGGAAGCGGTCGCGGCGACGAAGCTTTATCAAACGCTGCTGACGAAGGTCGCCCCGCCCGGCGTTGCCGGCTTCAACTGGATGGAGTCGATGGCCTCGTTCACGCAAGGACGGTCGGCGATGTGGATCGACGGCGTCGGCTGGGCGCCGCCGCTGGAGGACCCGGCCGCCTCGCGCGTCGTCGGCAAGGTCGGCTACACCGTGGTGCCGGCCGGACCGAAGGGGCAATATTCGGCCACCTATGGCGACGGCATCGGCATTGCCGCTGCGAGCAAGAACAAGGAGGCCGCCTATCTGCTGTGCCAATGGGCGGTCTCGAAGCAGCAGGGCGCGCGGCTGTTGCAGGCCGGCGGCGGCGTGCCGTTCCGCAACTCGATCCTGAACGATGCGGAGGTCCAGAGCGGCGTGAAGATGCCCAAGGAGTGGCTGCAGTCGGTGATCGATTCCGCCAAGATCAGCAAGCTCGGCCTCCCCGTGATCATCCCGGTCGCCGAATTCCGCGATCTTGTCGGCGCCGCAGTCACCTCGACACTCGCAGGCACCGACCCCGCTACGGAGTTGAAGAAGGCCCACGACCAGTTCCGGCCAATCCTGGAGCGTAGCGAAAAAGCGTGAGTGCGTTGACACAGTCGACTCCGGCCGCGGCACGGACTGATGCCGCGCCGGAGAAGGAATTGCGGCCGCCGTCCTATTGGCCGTTCGTGGTGCCGGCGCTGGTCGTCGTGCTCACAATCATCATCTTCCCGTGGGTCTTCACGATCTGGATGAGCCTGAACGAGTGGAAGGTCGGCTCTCCGACCACCTTCGTCGGGTTCTCCAACTATCTGCGGCTGACGACCGATCCCCGCTTCCTCGAGGCGGTGGGCCACACCATGGTCTACACCGTGCTGTCGGTGGTGCTGCCGCTGATCCTCGGCACGCTCGCTGCCGTGGTGTTTCACCAGAAATTCGCTGGCCGCGGTTTTCTGCGCGGCGTCTTCATCATGCCGATGATGGCGACGCCGGTTGCGATCGCGCTGGTCTGGACCATGATGTTCCATCCGCAGCTCGGCGTGCTGAATTACCTGTTGTCGCTGGTCGGGATACCTGCGCAGCTCTGGGTCTTTCACCCCGCAACCGTCATTCCCTCGCTGGTGCTGGTCGAGACCTGGCAATGGACGCCGCTAGTCATGCTGATCGTGCTCGGCGGCCTCGCCGCAATCCCGACCGAGCCGTATGAGAGCGCGCAGATCGACGGCGCCAGCTTCTGGCAGGTATTCCGCTTCATCACCCTGCCCCTGATCATGCCATTCCTGTTCATCGCCGGTATGATCCGCATGATCGACGCCGTGAAAAGCTTCGACATCATCTTCGCGATCACGCAGGGCGGGCCTGGCTCGGCGTCGGAGACGATCAACATCTATCTCTACAGCGTCGCCTTCACCTATTACGACCTCGGCTACGGCTCGGCGATCGCGGTGGTGTTCTTCCTCCTCATCGTCGCGCTCGCGGCCGTCATGCTTTACGCCCGCCAGCGCATGCTGTGGACAGAGATCGCGAGCGGCGCATGACCTCAATCAACGTGCGTCAGATCGTCGGTCAGATCGGCCTGTGGCTTTCGGTGTTCGTCATCGTGTCGCCGGCCATCCTGTTCTTCCTCTGGATGGCCTCGCTGTCGCTCAAGTTCGAGGTCGACAATGCCGCCTACCCGCCGGTGTTCATCCCCGAGCGCATCGCCTGGAAGAACTATGGCGACGTGCTCGCCTCCAACCGCTTCCTGACCTATTTCGTCAACAGCCTGATCGTGACAGGAAGCGCGACGTTTCTGGCACTGGTCGTCGGTGTCCCCGCCGGCTACGGCATCGCCCGCATGGCCGCGCACAAATCCGCGGTCGTGATCCTGATCGCCCGCATCACGCCCGGCCTGTCCTACCTGATCCCGCTGTTCCTGCTGTTCCAGTGGCTGGGATTGCTCGGCACGCTGGTGCCGCAGATCATCATCCACCTCGTGGTGACGGTGCCGATCGTGATCTGGATCATGATCGGTTATTTCGAGACGACACCGATGGAATTGGAGGAAGCCGCCCTGATCGACGGCGCCGGCCGCTGGCAGGTGTTCCGCCATGTCGCGCTGCCGATCGCCCGGCCGGGCATTGCGGTTGCCTTCATCCTGGCCGTGATCTTCTCCTGGAATAACTTCGTCTTCGGCATCGTTTTGGCCGGACGCGAGACCCGCACCCTGCCCGTCGCCGTCTACAACATGATCTCGTTCGACCAGTTGAGCTGGGGTCCGCTGGCCGCCGCCGCGCTGATCGTCACCTTCCCGGTGCTGCTGCTGACGGTGCTGGCGCAGCGGCAGATCGTCGCCGGGCTGACGGCGGGAGCCGTCAAGGGCGGCTAAATTGCGCGACGGGAGTCGTCCCCCGAAGGGCCTGTCCGGCACCGTCCTGATATGCTTTGATGCGTGCGGCAGGGACTGAGACGCATAGGTGCCCTGATGTACATGTTCGTTCGAAAGTACACCAAGGTTCGCTCGGTTGCGGACGCGGCTCGCCGTGCCAAGAGCGGCATCGGTCACATCCTGAGGGAATCGCCCGGCTTCAAATCCTATTACGTGCTGGACGGAGGCGACGGCGTCGGCGTCGCCGTGATGATATTCGAGGACCGCGAGAGCGCCAATGCGGCGAACGACAAAGTGCTGGGTTTCGTTCAGGCAAGCCTGCCCGACCTCAATCTTGGAGACCCCGAGATCATCGCCGGGGACGTTCTGGTAAGTATGGAATCCAGTGCGTAAGTGTCGGTAGAGGTAGAATGCGCCGGACGACGCGATGCCGTCCAGCCGCAGATTCTTGTTGCCCAGGTCTACTCCGCCGGCGCGGCCGACATTTCCGGATGCGCGGCATAGGGTGCGCTGGCGCCGAACTTGCTGGCGGCGAACAGGCCGGCGGCCATCACGGCATAGGCAAGCGCGACAGCCGGCGTGACACCAAAGCCGCCGCCGATGCCGACGGCCTCGCCATGCATGAAGCCGAAATAGGTCAGGACCGCACCGACCAGCGCAAAGGCGGATGCCTTCTCGAAGTCACGCTCGATGATGAAGACACCGATCGCCCCCAGCACGAGGCCACCGAGGATGGAGCCGCCGCCCATCACCTCCAGCCCGTGGTAGAACACGCCCTGCTGCGGCAGCGCCGCGATCGCGGCCGCTTTCACGGCATCGGCCTTGTCGGCAGCAAGCCCGCCCACGGTTGCCGCCGCATTCATGGTCGAGCCGAGCATCGTGTCGATCTGCAGCTTGGCCCAGGCGGCCAGATGCGGCGTCAGCGCCAGCACGATCGCGGGCGCGTGCTTGACCGGCGTGGTCTGGAACGCCTGGGCGCCGATGAGCATGCCGATGTAAAGCAGGATGGGCGAGATCGCGACCACGGGCACGAGTGCCAGCAGCACCGAGATGATGCCGAACCAGGCCAGCACGATCACCATGATTCCCGTTGCGGCCGAGTAGCCGATGCGGCCGCCCATCGCCTTCCAGCCGGGATGGCCGATATAGACGGCGTTGATGAAGGGATTGCCCATCAGGCAGCCGATCAGGCTGACGACGCCGTCGGCCGTGAGCACCCGCGTGGTCGGATATTCGTCGCCGGCAGCTTCCGCGCTCTCGACATTGTCCATGGCTTCGACGAGGTCATAGATGCCGAACGGAATGGCGGTGACGAGAATGATGCCGAGGAATTCGAAGCCGGAGAAGACGTAGCCCACGGCGGGAATCGGCACCGAGAAGCCGAAATTGGCAAACGCTGCGCCGACGCCTGTGAGACTCAAACCGCCAAGGCCGAGCCCGAACAGGTTCGAGCCCCATGCGATGATCATGCCGACGGCGATGGCAACGAGGCCCGCGGGAATGCCGCGCGGATATTTCACGCCGCCGAACCAGCTCACCAGGATGATGGCGAAGCAGACGAGACCGATCTGCGGCGTCATGTACATCTCCAGCGCCGGCCGCATCGAGATGAAGGTGACAGAGACGCCGGCAAGGGTTCCGAGCAGCGCCGCGCGCGGCGTGATCTTGCGAATGAAGGGCGCGATGAAGCCGCCGATCATGAGGATGAAGCTCTGGAAGAACACCCAGACCAGCCCCGCCGACCAGCCCTTGAGCGGGTCGCCGGTCTTCAGCGTGATCGGCAGCATGATCACGAAGGTGACGATGAACATGTGCGGCACGCTGACGCCCGAGGGCAGCGCGCAGACATCGTTGCGGCCGGTCTTCTGCGCCAGACGGTAGGCAAGATAGGCGTAGTAGAAAGTCGAGAGGCACATCATCAACCCGAGCGCGGGCAGGATGCGGCCGAACACCAGACTGTCCGGCATCTTCAAAACGAAGCGCAGCAGGCCCGTGAGCACCAGCATGTTGACGAGGATGTTGGTGCCGAAGCCGAAAAACGCATTCCAGTCGCCCGAAGTCCATAGTGCCGGCTTGAAGTCGGATTTGCCGGCCGTCCCAGTCAATGTGCTCATGATAATACCCCTATGTGGTCGAAACCTTCATTGCCTCCAGGACTGCGGCGGAGTCCGCGACCCAGCCGAAGATGCCGCCCTGGGCCTTGATCATCTTCAGGCCCATCTCGTGAAACTCGGGGAAGTAGGACGCGCAGCCGTCTGACATGACGACGCAGCGGTAGCCGCGGTCATTGGCCTCGCGCACGGTGGTGTTGACGCACACTTCGGTGGTGACGCCGCACACCAGCAGGTTCTCGATGCCGTATTTCTCCAGCACGTCGGCAAGCTCGGTGGCGTAGAATGCGCCCTTGCCGGGCTTGTCGATCACGATTTCGCTGTCGAGCGGATAGAGCTCGGGGATGATGTCGTGGCCGGCCTCGCCGCGAATGAGGATGCGGCCCATCGGGCCGGGATCGCCGATACGCAAGGACGGCGCGCCACGCTCGACTTTCGCCGGCGGCGCATCGGAAAGATCGGGCAGATGACCCTCGCGGGTGTGGATCACCAGCATGCCGGTGTCGCGCGCCGCTTTCAGCACCGCGCTGATCGGCTTCACCGCGCGCGCGAGCTGGCTGACGTCGTTGCCGAGCGTCTCGCCGAAGCCGCCGGGCTCCATGAAGTCGCGCTGCATGTCGATGATCAGAAGCGCGGTGGCAGGCCAGTCGAGCATGATCGGCTCGGGCTCGGCGCTGATGACGCCCAATGTCGGCTTGCTCGAACTCAGCATGACGCCCGCCCCTCGCGAGAACTGCGCCAGGAGTTCTGCAAACGCCGTGCCATTGTGTACAATTGCGGTGGGGCGCAGGCGGCGAGGGAATTCGTTGCGTGCTCAGAAGGTTACGTCGGCGATCGACACCTGCTTATTCCCTGTGCGACGGCTTTGCGACGTGCATTTGCTTAAAGGATGAGCGGTCTCCGCCGTCATTCGGGGGCGACGCGAAAGCGTCGAGCCCGGAATCCATCGGGCCGCAGAACGTGAGGTGAAATGGATTCCAGGCTCGCGCTACGCGCGCCCCGGAATGACGGAATGGCGTTATCGCCCTGCCCCATACAGTTGCCGATACTCTTCTTCATACGGCGCATAGGACTCCTTCAGCGTCGCCATGTTCAGCAGCATGGTCGCCACCAACGTGCCCGCCTTGTCGAACACGCGCGTCTTGGCCCAGGCGCTTTCGGTGCGGCGGCTGCCGGAGAGCGCGACCACCTCGCGCTCGACTTCGTAGTCCTCGTCGACGAAGAGCGGCCCCTTCACCAGGCGGATCTCCTGATCGGCGAACAGACCGACGGCCGGTCCCTTGGCCGGCAGCGGATCGTCCTTGGAGCGGTACTGGAACAGCACGCTCAGCATCTCCATCGGGATGATGGGCCTGCGCCACGGATTGTCGGCGCTGGAATAGTACGGCGAGCTCTCGGTGATAACCGCCAGCTTCTGCCGGAGGGAGAACGGGTAGAGGTCTCCCATGATCTGGTCGAACGCCATCCGCACCGTCTGGCGTCTGCTGGTCTGCGCCACCTTCACGTCACGCAGGATCACGGGATCGGCGAGCGGCTTCAGCTCGGCAAGACGCGATTCGAGCGCGGTCGCCGCGTGCGGCTCGCCGACCGAGGCCGTGCCGCGCAGCACCTCGGTGCCGTCGCGCTTGACCATCTGGATCTGGCATTGGCGCGTAGCGGGCAGCGGCTTCGACAGGATGGCCTGCACCTCCTCGCCTTCATAACAGACGCTGCGGTAATGCGCGGAGAGACACCCCGTCTCGAACCAGGTCCGTCCCCACAGCCGTTCGCCGAGCGGTGCGAACTGGCTGAAATGAGTCGGTCCCTCGATGGTGCCGCCCTTGAAGCCCAGCTTCTGTGCCGTCGAGTCATCATGGATCGAGGCGTGTGCATCGTAGGTTTGCGCTTGCAGCATCTGGCGCGGCTGACGCCACGGCCCGATCAAGGCCCCTCCGGTCTCGATGATCTCAGTGACGAATGCGTTTGCAGTCATGGTGCTCTCCACAGGCAGCCATGACTAGCAGGAGCGCCACGGATGCGGCCAGCGATATTGACTTCGCCGGCCATGCTCTTGACTGTCACAATTCGCGTCGCGCCGCCGCCAATCCCTCCCGCAGCGCAAACCCAGAGAGCCGGGGACTTCCGAAATGACGCTGTTGCAGGTCGAGCTGGACGACAAATACCGGCTCGAATCGAAGCGGATCTTCCTGTCCGGCACACAGGCCCTGGTCCGCCTGCCGATGTTGCAGCGCGAACGCGACCGGCTTCAGGGACTCAACACCGGCGGCTTCATCTCGGGCTATCGCGGTTCCCCGCTCGGCATGTACGATCACGCGCTGTGGCGCGCGAAGTCGCACCTCCAGCAGCACGACATCGCCTTCGTCCCCGGCCTGAACGAGGACCTGGCGGCGACCGCCGTCTGGGGCAGCCAGCAGGTCGGCCTGTTTCCCGGCGCCAAGGTCGATGGCGTGTTCGGCATCTGGTACGGCAAGGGCCCCGGCGTCGACCGCTCGGTCGACGCGCTCAAGCACGCCAATGCGGCCGGTACCTCGCGGAGTGGCGGCGTGCTGGCGCTGGCCGGCGACGACCATGGCTGCCAGTCCTCGACGCTGGCGCATCAGAGCGAGCAGGTGTTCGCGGCGGCGCTGATCCCCGTGATCAATCCGGCGACACTCCAGGATTATCTCGACCTCGGCCTCTACGGCTTCGCGCTGTCGCGCTTCTCCGGCTGCTGGGTCGGCTTCAAGGCGATCAGCGAGACCGTCGAG
The DNA here is from genome assembly GCF_023074075.1 of Bradyrhizobium sp. 138. GTDB lineage: Bacteria > Pseudomonadota > Alphaproteobacteria > Rhizobiales > Xanthobacteraceae > Bradyrhizobium. The sequence goes on from NZ_JADPKT010000053.1 coordinate 41,532, forward strand.
AGCTCAGCGTCGATTGACAGCGACCCTGAGCGTATCCGGATCAGGCTGCCCGATGATTTCGAGATGCCGCCCGGCGGCCTGAACATCCGCTGGCCGGATCCGCCGCTGGACGCCGAGAGGCGCCTGTTCGGCCCGAAGATGGAAGCGGTGCAGGCCTTCGCCCGCGCCAACCACCTCGACCGCATCGTGCTCGATTCCAAACCGGCACGCCTCGGCATCGTCGCGACCGGCAAGGCTTATCTCGATCTGCGCCAGGCACTCGCCGATCTCGGCATTATCGACAAGGACGCACAGGATCTCGGCCTTCGCATCTACAAGGTCGCGCTGACCTGGCCGCTGGAGGAAAGCGGCGCGAAACGTTTCGCTGAGGGTCTTCAGGACGTGCTCGTGGTCGAAGAGAAGCGCGGCTTCATCGAAGACCAGCTGATGCGCATCCTCTACAATATCGATGCATCCAGACGCCCGACCGTCACCGGCAAGCGCGACGAAACCGGCGCGCCACTGTTGCCGAGCGAGGGTGAGTTGACGCCGACCATCGTCGCTTCCGCGCTGCTGGCGCGCTTGCGCAAGCTCGGCCATCACAGCCCCGTGCTGGAGCAGCGCCTCGCGCGGCTCGAGGCGTTCGACAATCCCGTCACCTCCAGCGCTCCGATCAAGCTCGCGCGCACGCCGTTCTTCTGCTCGGGCTGCCCGCACAACACCTCGACACGCGTGCCCGAAGGCAGCCGCGCCATGGCCGGCATCGGCTGCCACGGCATGGCCCTGAGCATGCCGACCCGCCGCACCGATCTGATCTCGCATATGGGCGCCGAAGGCGTGAACTGGATCGGTCAGTCGCCCTTCACGAGCGAGACCCACATCTTCCAGAATCTCGGCGACGGCACTTACACTCACTCCGGATTGCTGGCGCTGCGCGCCGCTTCCGCGGCCGGCGTCAACATCACCTACAAGATCCTCTATAACGACGCCGTGGCGATGACCGGCGGCCAGCCGGCCGAAGGCGCCTTCAACGTCGCGCAGATCGCGCATCAGGTCTGGGCCGAGGGCGTCAAGCGGCTCGCGATCGTCTCGGACGATCCGACCAAGTACCCGCAAGGAAACTACTTCCCGCAAGGCGCGTCCATCCATCATCGCCGCGAGCTCGACGCCGTGCAGCGCGAGCTGCGCGACATCAAGGGCCTCACGGTCGTGATCTACGACCAGACCTGCGCCGCCGAAAAGCGCCGCCGCCGCAAGCGCGGGCTCTATCCCGATCCCGCCAAGCGCGCCTTCATCAACGAACTCGTCTGCGAAGGCTGCGGCGATTGCTCGCAGGCGTCCAACTGCGTCTCGGTGCAGCCGCTGGAGACCGAGTTCGGCCGCAAGCGCCAGATCGACCAGTCGAACTGCAACAAGGACTTTTCCTGCGTCGAAGGTTTTTGCCCCAGTTTTGTGACCGTACATGGTGGCACCCTCAAGCGCATGAAGACCTCGGCAGTGGACTCCGGCCAGCTGTTCGCCGACCTGCCACTTCCGCCGGCGCGCGAGCTTGATGGGCCCTACAACATCCTCGTCACCGGCATCGGCGGCACCGGCGTCATCACCATCGGCGCGCTGCTCGGCATGGCGGCCCATGTCGACGGCCGCGGCTGCTCGGCGCTCGACTTCACGGGCCTGTCGCAGAAGAACGGAGCGGTGATGAGCCATGTCCGTATCGCTCCGAAGCCGGAGGACATCTCCGCAGTTCGCATCACCACCGGCGGTGCCGACGTCATCCTCGGCTGCGACATGATCGTCTCGGCAGGTCCCTCCGCACTCAGCCGTACCGAGCGCGGCGTGACGAAAGCATACATCAACGCCGATTTGCAACCGACCGCGAGCTTCGTGCAAAACCCCGATCTCGATTTCGAGATGAGCACGATGCAGACCGTGCTGCGCGACGCCATCGGTGACAAGAACCTCGACATCATCGACGCCACGGGCATTGCCTCAGCGTTGATGGGCGATTCCATCGCGACCAATCCCTTCATGCTCGGCTTCGCCTTCCAGAAGGGCGCGATCCCACTGTCGCTTGAGGCCCTGCTCCGCGCCATCGAGATCAACGGCGCCGCGATCGAGATGAACAAGTTCGCCTTCACCTGGGGGCGATTGGCCGCCCACGACATGTCGCGGGTGCGCAGCGTGCTACAGTTCAAGAGCCGCGCCGCCTCGCCGACCAAGTCGCTTGACGACGTCATCGCGACGCGCGCCGAATTCCTGACCTCCTATCAGGACAAGGCCTATGCGGACCGCTATCTCGCCGCGGTCGCCAAGGTGCGGAAGGCGGAAGCCGCCGCCTCGCCAGCGTCCAACGAGCTCACCGAAGCCGTCGCAAAAAACCTGTTCAAGCTGATGTCCTACAAGGACGAGTACGAGGTCGCGCGGCTCTATACCGACGGCAGCTTCGCGAAGAAGGTGTCGGAAAAGTTCGACGGCGACTTCACGCTGAAATACCATCTGGCGCCGCCGATCTTCGCCAAGCGTGACGGGGCGACGGGCCGGCTCCAGAAGCAGGAGTTCGGCAGCTGGATGATCCACGCTTTCCGCGTTCTCGCCAGGCTCAAATTCCTGCGTGGCAGCGCATTCGATCCATTTGGCCGCACCGATGAGCGCCGGACCGAGCGAAAGCTGATCGAGGATTATCTGGCGATGATCGACCAGCGGATGTCCGGGCTGAAGGCGGAGCAGATTCCTCTACTGGCAAGGCTCGCCCGCGTGCCGGAGACGATCCGCGGCTTCGGCCATGTCAAGGAAGCCAACGTCAAGCTCGCGGCGGCCGAGGCGGCGCGGCTGGAAGCGGAGCTCGAGAACAGCCGCTTTGCCGCGGCGGCGGAGTAGCGGGGCCAGCCCGCACTCACTCCACGTCATTGCGAGGAGCTCGCGACAAAATTGCGTAGCAATTTTGCGCTGATGCGACGAAGCAATCCAGACTGCCGCCGCGGAGAGATTTCTGGATTGCTTCGCTCCGCTCGCAATGACGCGGATATAGCGGAAATGACGGTTTAGACTGCCGCCGTCGCAGCACTCACCGACGCCGCCACCCCACCCTTCGCCAGATGCCGCTCCGTGATGTACTCGAACGTCAGCGCAGCCCCCGGCGAGCGCTAGCGTTGTGGCCTTCGCTCGATCGGGTCGATGTCGATCGCCCGCAGGCGGCCGAGCCGCAGCACGTTCATGGCAAGCCGCCGGCCGATGCGGTCGCGGTCGAGCACGCGGATCAAATCGTCGACACCGTTGATCTCGACGCCGTCGAGCCTGATCACGACGTCGCCGGGCAACAGGCCTGCCTTCGCCGCCGGGCCATCCGGCTCGATCTGCATCAGGAGCGCGCCCATCTTGTTCTCGACCCCGGCCAACACCGCATGCCGCCGCGGGACCGGCGCGGTCTGCCCGGCGACGCCGATATAAGCGCGGCGGACATAACCGTGGCGGATGATCTCCGACAGCACGAATTGCGCCGTGTTGCTGGCGACCGCGAAACAGATGCCTTGAGCACCGTTGATGATGGCGGTGTTGATGCCGATCACCTCGGCATTCGACGACACCAGCGGGCCGCCGGAATTGCCGGGGTTGAGCGCGGCATCGGTCTGGATCACGTCCTCGATGGTGCGCCCGCTGACCGAGCGGATCGAGCGTCCGAGCGCGGAGACCACGCCGGCGGTCACGGTCGATTCGAAGCCAAGCGGATTGCCGATCGCGATCACGAGTTGGCCGCGAAGCAAGGTCTTGGAGTTGCCGAGCGCGGCATAAGGCAAATGGCGCACGCCGTTGGCGCGCAGCAGCGCCAGATCGGTGTCGGGATCGACGCCGAGCACCTGGGCCTCGCCGACATGGCCCTCGACGTCGCGCAGCCGGATCTCCTTCGACGTGCCGACCACATGGCTGTTGGTGAGGACGAGTCCGTCCGGCGAGATCACGATGCCCGAGCCGAGCCCGCCGCGCTCGCGGCCGTTCGGCACTTTTGGCCCGGTCTCGACCCGCACGACCGCAGGACCGACGCGGTCGGTCACGTCGATGACGGCATTGGAATAGGCGTCCAGCAGCGCCCGGTCGTCGACCGGGGCAGCCGCCGCCGTTCGCGATGACGGTGCGTCATCGGCGATATCTGAGGTGAAATCCAGCATGGCAAGAGTCCGTGAGGCTCACACAGATGGTGGCCTGTTCCCTGCCGCGCAAGATGTCCGCCTGGAGTGCAGGGGCTGGACTGCCCAGATGGCTAGGGCGCGCGCCGCAGCGAGCCGCCCCTGGCCTTGACCCGATCGAGCAGCGACCAATCACCGTCCGGGAGCACATGGCCTTTGGGAAACGGCGCGCGCGGCTCGAGCCCGAGCGATCCCAGAACGCGGTCGTCGCGGTAGTAGCATTGCAGCACGACACGGACGAGCGTTGCGGCGGGCACGCCGCCGGCCGCGCGAAACTCCTGCGCCACCGCATCGCGCCTGGCGGCATCGAGCTCGGCGAGCGGCCGACCTGCCAGCCGCGCCAGATGATCCAGCGCCGCCGCCACCAATTTGGTGTCGCGGCCGAGCGTTGCCAGCATATCGGCCTGGATCGTGGGATCGTCGGCGCCGGGCACCTTGTACGCGTCGCTGGCCGGAACGATCATGGCGGCGACGGTGCGGAGGTCATCGCGCTGCACGCGCGTCAGTTGAGTGTCTGCGGACATGACGGCCTCAATCAAACAAATTGGCGAGGCGCTGCTTCATCTGGTCGGCGATGTACAGCGCGAGGGCCTGGATGGTGGAGGTCGGATTCACACCGCCCGAGGTGACGAAGATGCTGCCGTCGACGATGAAGAGGTTCTTCACATCGTGCGTACGCCCCCATTCGTTGACCACGGAGCGCGCGGGATCGGTGCCCATCCGCGCGGTGCCGAGCAGATGCCAGCCGCCCCAGGGGATTGGCGAGTTGATGCAGATGTCGGTCGCCCCGGCCGTCTCGAGGACCTCCCGACCCCGCGCCAGCGCATGCTCCATCATCTTCCGGCTGTTCTCGCTGATGGTGTAGTCGATCTTCGGCGCGGCAATGCCGTGACTGTCCTTCAGGACCGGATCGAGCGTGACCCGATTATGCTCCTCCGGCAGATCCTCGCAGATCGCCGAGAAGCCCAGCCGGTGGCCGTTGAGCTTGCGGAAGATGCGATGATGATCCTCGCCCCACGGCAAAATGCCCTTCTGCTCGCTGACCACGGCCTCGAACACGGGACCTGCGCCGCGCACGAACTGGACGCCGTAGCCGCGCACAAAGCCGCGCGAGGGGTCGGTGTCGTACCACTCCTTGCTCCACAGGCAGGTCGGCGGCGCGCGGTTAGAGTCGGTCGGCTCCTTCACATAGCCGTAGATCTGCGCGTAGGGGTGGAACATCAGGTTCTTGCCGACGAGACCGGACGAATTGGCAAGTCCGTTCGGGAAGCGGCTCGATGCGGAGTTCAGCAGCAGCCGCGGCGTGCCGACACCGTTGCAGGCGATGATGACGACATGCGCCGGCTGGAACTGCTCGACGCCGTCCTTGTCGTAGTAGACCACGCCCGAAGCCATGCCGTTCTCGTCGGTGGTAATCTCGCGCACCCGGCAATGGGTGCGCAGCTCGACGCCGGCGCGGATCGCATGCGGCCAATAGGTGATGTCGGTGGAAGACTTCGCGCCTTGGGCGCAGGCCGGCGTGCAATGGCCGAGATTGATGCAGCGCGCCCGGCCCTCATAGTCCATCGTCGCCACAGTGGTATCCGACGGCCACCAGTGCCAGCCGAGCTTGTTCATGGCCTTGGCGATGATGGCGCCGGACAGGCCGAGCGGCTGCTGCGGCATCGGCGGATGCGTCAGCGGCGAGAGCGGATCGCCCGATAGCCCCGACGTGCCCATCATTCGGTCGTTCTCTTCGAAGAACGGGGTCAGCGCGTCGTAATCAATCGGCCAGTCGTCGGCGACGCCGTCGAGCGTCTTCACCTTGAAATCGGAGGGATGCAGCCGCGGCCAATGCGCGGTGTACATCACCGTCGAGCCGCCGACCGCATTGTAGTTGACGACCTTGATCGGCGAATTGTCGTCGTTAACAGGATAGTCCTCAGGCCGGCCGCGAACGTTTGGGCTCGACGACCACTCGCCGTAGAATTTCGCCTCCCAGTCCCGGCCCGTGCTCGGATATTCCGCCGGGTTCATCCAGCCGCCCTGCTCCAGGCAGAGAATGTGCATCTTGGTCTCGGCCAGTGACCACGCCACCGCAGCGCCCGATGCGCCGGCGCCGATGATCAGGACGTCCACGGGGTCTTTCATCGCAACCTTTTTCCTCCCGCCCTCGCCGCTTTCCGGGCGATTCGGCCTGCACCGTTCGCAAGGCCCGCGAACGATAGGATCAGAGCGGGCGGGGAGTAAAGCCGCGAGGCCGGAATGTCGCACTTCGCAGGGTGCAGACCATTGGTATCGCCACGTCCGGATGCTAGGAACAGGCGCCCGAGCCATCGATAGCGAGACCGTATGTCCTTCCGAAATGTTATTGCCGCCGCCCGCGCTTTTGCGCTCGTTGGGTTTTTCGCCCTGTCCGGATTCCTGGCATCGTCCGAGCCGGCTTCCGCGCTGACGGCCGCCGCGACGGTCCGCGACGGCAACTCCATCCAGCTTGGCGACGTCACCTACCGGCTCGATGGCGTCGATGCGCCCGAGCTGGACCAGATCTGTATCGACGATCACGCCGATTCCTGGACCTGCGGCATCGAGGCCCGCGACCAGCTGACCAAGCTGATCAACAAACGGACGGTGCGCTGCGACGACGTCGGGCCGGAGAAGAGTTTTGGCAAGCGGCACCGGGCGATCTGCACGGCCGAGGGCGACAAGGCGACGTTGAACGAGCAGCTGGTCAAGCTCGGTTTTGCCGTCGCGCGGGAGCCGATCAAGGCGAACGTCAAGCCGGCTGCGACTGAGGCCAAGACAACCGCCATGGGAATCTGGAAGGGCTGCTTTGTCGCACCGCAGGACTTCCGCGCCGGCAAGAAGGACGGCGCACTGCTGGGCGCTGCCTGCCGCCAGGACCGGGACAAGGAAATCCGCGCCGCGCTGTTCCCGGAGGAGCTGACGATGCCGCCGAGTTGCAGCATCAAGGGCAAGCTTGCGGTGCGCGCCCGCGTCACCGGCAATATCGGCATCTATCATTTGCGGGGCTGCCCGAGCTACCCGGCGACCACCAAGCCGGACCGCTGGTTCTGCTCGGAGGACGACGCCCAGGCGGCCGGTTTCCGCAAGGCGTATAATTGCCGCCGGCCGAAGTGAACAAAGCCGTTCACGCACCCGTGAGTGGTAGTCCGGGACCGTATTGCTCCGGAATTGAACTTCGGCGGGAGTTGCGGCACTCAATCAAAGTGCGCACGCGCTTTGCGCGCGCGCTTCCTTGGCAGACGATCTTATCGGATTGTCTTTGCTTGGGCGTTTCCTCCCTAGACTTGGGCCGCTTGTCATCACAAGCGGCTCTTCTTCTTTGTGTGCAGGTTCTCTCACTGCATCCGCATGATGTGGTCCATCGGCGGCATGTTGGCGTTCAGATGCGCCATGATCCAGACCGTGCCTCCGACCACCAGGAAGACCACCAGCAGCCCGAAGGCGAGCGCCAGCACGTTGTTGGTGTTGTCGGGGCCCGTGGTGATGTGGAGGAAGAACACCAGGTGCACGCCCATCTGTGCAATCGCGAGCACGATCAGTGCGACGGGGATGGAGGGCTGCCAGACCAGATCCGTGCCGGCGATGAAGAACGACGTCGCCGTGAGCAGCAGCGCCAGAACAAGGCCGACCACGTAACCCAGGATCCGGGTGCCGACACTGTGTTGCTCTTCGTCACCCGGCGCGAGATCGTGCCCGGCCGGCATATGCGTCTGATCGCTCATGCGCCACTCCCCAGCAGGTAGACGACGGAGAACACTGCGACCCAGATGATGTCGAGCGCATGCCAGAACAGCGCAAAGCACATCATCCGGCGCAATATATCGGCGCGGAAGCCTTTTGCGAACACCTGGGCCATCATGGTGAGCAGCCACAACACGCCGGCGGAGACATGCAGGCCGTGGCAGCCGACCAGCGAGAAGAACGCGGTCAGGAACGCGCTGCGGGACGGGCCATAGCCGCGCGTGACGAGATCGGCGAATTCGCGGAACTCGATGACGAGGAATATGAGCCCGAGCACGCAGGTCACGCTCATGCCGAGATAGAACCAGAACCGGTTGCGCACGTCGGCGGCGATGCTGGCCATGCCGCAGGTGAAGCTCGACAAGAGCAGGCAGACCGTCTCGATCGCGACGTTCCTCTGCTCGAATATCTCAGAGCCCTTCGGGCCATCGGCGGTCTGGCCTGACAGCACCGCATAGGCTGCGAAGAAGCAGGAGAACATCACGATGTCCGAGAGCAGGAAGACCCAGAAGCCGTAGGCGGTCACGATCCGCTTCGAGGCGGGTCCGGGATGTTCGATGACGATCCCGATGTGATGGGGATCGGCGTGCGCGTGGCCGGCGGTTGCGGTCATCGTCATCAGACTGCCCCCGCCATGCTGACAAGGCTGCGCCGCTCCTCGAGATTGACGCGGTCGATGCGGGCGACTTCCTCGGCCGGAATGACGTATTCGTCATGGTCCCGCCAGGCGAACACGACGAAGGTCGCGAACGCGCCAAGACCACCCAAGATCACCATCCACCAGATGTGCCAGATCAGCGCAAAGCCCATGATGGTGGCGAAGAACGCGCAGACGAAGCCGGTCGGCGAATTCCGGGGCATCTCGATGTCCTGGTATTCGGGTCCTTCGTGCTCGAACGATTGCTGCCGGGCATGGACCTTCATGTCCCAATAGGCGTCCTCACCGCGCACATCGGGATTGAAGGCGAAATTGAACACCGGCGGCGGCGACGCGGTCGCCCATTCCAGCGAGCGGCCGTCCCAGGGATCGCCGGTGCGGTCGCGCAGCACTTCGCGATTGCGGATGCTGACGACGAGCTGCACGATCTGGCAGATCACGCCGATCGTCAGCACCGCCATGCCGATCGCCGCAACGATCATCCAGGGCCGCCACGCCGCAACATCATAGTGCTGCATGCGGCGGGTCATGCCGAGCATACCGGCGATGTAGAGCGGCATGAAGGTGACGAAGAAGCCGATGAAAGTGAACCAGAACGCCGCCTTGCCCCAGCGTTCGTCGAGGCGGAAGCCGAACGCCTTCGGAAACCAGTATTCGAAGCCGGCGAAGGCGCCGAACAGCACCCCGCCGATGATGACGTTATGGAAGTGCGCCACCAGGAACATGCTGTTGTGAAGCATGAAGTCGGCCGGCGGCACGGCGAGAAGGACGCCCGTCAGGCCGCCGATGATAAATGTCACCATGAAGCCGACCGACCACAGCATCGGCGTCGCGAAACGGATGCGGCCGCCATACATCGTGAACAGCCAATTGTAGATCTTCACGCCTGTCGGTATCGCGATGATCATGCTGGCGATGCCGAAGATGGCGTTCACATCTGGGCCCGCGCCCATCGTGAAGAAATGGTGCAGCCAGACCATGAAGGAGACGACGCAGATTGCCATGGTCGCAAGCACCATCGAGCGATAGCCGAACAGCGCCTTGCCGGAGAAGGTCGACACCACCTCGGAGAAGATGCCGAACGCAGGCAGCACCAGGATGTAGACCTCCGGATGGCCCCAGGCCCAGATCAGATTCATGAACATCATGACGTTGCCGCCGGCCTCGTTGGTGAAGAAGTGGAAGCCGAGATAGCGGTCGAGCAAGAGCATCGCGAGCGTGGCGGTGAGGATCGGGAAGGCCGCGACGATCAACAGGTTCGATGCAAGTGTCGTCCAGCAGAACATCGGCATGCGCAGATAGTTCATGCCCTTGGTGCGCAGCTTCAGCACCGTGGTGACGAGATTGATGCCGGCCACCAGCGTGCCGACGCCGGATATCTGCAGCGACCAGGCGTAGTAATCGACGCCGACACCCGGTGAATAGGACAGTCCCGACAACGGCGGAAAGGCGAGCCAACCGGTGCGCGCGAATTCGCCGATGACGAGCGAGAGATTGACCAGCAGCGCGCCGGTCGCGGTCAGCCAGAAGCCGACCGAATTGAGCGTCGGGAACGCGACGTCGCGCACGCCGAGCTGGAGCGGCACGACCAGGTTCATCAGCCCGATCACGAACGGCATCGCCACGAAGAAGATCATGATGGTGCCGTGCGCCGAGAAGATCTGGTTGTAGTGTTCCGGCGGCAGATAGCCCTGCGATTGATAGGCGACCGCCTGCTGGATCCGCATCATGATGGCGTCGCTGCCGCCGCGCAGCAGCATGACCGAAGCCAGCAGAATGTACATGACGCCGATCCGCTTGTGGTCGACGCTGGTGATCCACTCGTGCCAGAGATAGGGCAGATGCCCCTTCACCACGACCCAGATCAGCACCGCGAGAATCGCGATCAGCACCACCGCGCCCGCGACGAGCGGAATCGGCTGGTCGAACGGGATGGCCGACCAATCGAGCTTACCGAGCATCATGGCCTCCACTGTGCGGACGGCCGGCATCGGAGGTCAGTTCCGGGCCCGGCCCCGGCGGAATGTGCTGGGTCGCGATCAAATCGAACAGGCGTGGATCTTCGAGGCGATAGGCCGGCCTGCCCTTCTCGATGCCCTGCTGCATCAGCTTCTTGTAGCTGTCTTCGTTCAACACGGCGTCGGTCTTCGCTGTGGTTGCCACCCAATCCGGAAAGGCGAGCGGCGAGATCACGTTGACGTCGAACATCATGTCCGGAAAGCCGTCGCCGGAGAAATGCGCCGACAGTCCCTGCAGCTTGCCTTCATTGTCGGCGCGCAGGTTCAGCCTCGTTACCATGCCGTTCATGGTGTAGATCATGCTGCCGAGCTGCGGGATGAAGAATGTGTTCATCACGCTCGACGACGTCAGCTGGAAATTCAGCTCGGCACCGGCCGGCACCGTTAACGTGTTGACGGTGGCGATGCGCTGGTCCGGATAGATGAACAGCCATTTCCAGTCGAGCGAGACGGCCTGGATGCGGACCGGGCTGCCGGTGCCGGGCACGGGGGCTGCGGGATCAAGCTGGTGCGAACCGATCCAGGCGACGCCGCCGAGCAGGATGACGGTGAGCGCCGGGATCGACCACACCACCATCTCGACCCGGCCGGAATAGACGAAGTCAGGCTGGTAGCGCGCTTTGGTATTGGAGGCGCGAAACCAGAACGCAAAGGCCAATATCGCGACAATGGTCGGCACGACGATCACGAGCATGATGAAGACGGAATCGACCAGGATGGTGCTGTTGGCCGCAGCTACGGGCCCTTGCGGATCGAGCAGATTCATCGGCAAGCCACTGGCGGTTGGGAAGCCCCGGGACAGAGCCTAGCGCGGGAAAGGCTCCGCAACAAACGCGGCGACCTCGGAACGGTTCCTGAACCGCCGGGGTCAGCTATGCGCGGTGGACCGGCCGCAACATGCAATTCCATGTGATGTCAATGACATGAACGCAGGAGCCGCGCCCTTCTCTCCGCGCGGAGCCATTGCTAATCTGCACGAAAATAATGGGAAATACGGGATCAGGGAGTGAACCGAGATGCGCTTGAAGGACAAGGTTGCCATCGTGGTCGGCGCCGGCCAGAGCCCCGGCGAAGGCATGGGCAACGGCCGCGCCACCGCGCTGACCTTCGCGCGCGAGGGTGCAAAGGTCTTGTGCGTCGACCATCATCTGGAGTCTGCGCAGGAAACGGTCGCGATGATCGCCGCGAAACACGGCACCGCCACGGCCTTCAAGGCCGACGTGACCAAAGCTGCCGACATCAAGGCGATGGTGGCGGATGCGCAATCGCGCTGGGGCAGGATCGACGTGCTGCACAACAATGTCGGCGTCAGCCTTGCCGGCGGCGATGCCGAGCTGCTGCAATTGACCGAAGAGGCGTTCGACCGCGTCGTCGCCATCAACCTCAAGAGCTGCATTCTCGCGGCGAAAGAGGTGATCCCGATCATGCGTGCGCAGCGAAGCGGCGCCATCATCAACATCTCCTCGATGGCGGCAATCACGACCTACCCTTACGTCGCCTACAAGGCGACGAAATCGGCGATGATTGCCTTCACCGAACAGCTCGCCTACCAGAACGCCGAATACGGTATCCGCGCCAACGTCATCCTGCCCGGCCTGATGAACACGCCGATGGCGGTCGATACCCGTGCCCGCGAATGGCACAAGTCCCGCGCCGAGGTCGAAGCCGAACGCGACAGCAAGGTGCCGCTGCGCAGGAAAATGGGCACCGGATGGGACGTCGCCAACGCCGCGCTGTTCCTGGCGTCGGATGAAGCGGACTTCATCACCGGCGTGACACTGCCGGTGGACGGCGGGGCGAGCGTGCGGCGGGGGTAGATCTTTCTTCTCCCTCTCCCCGCTTGCGAGGAGAGGCGAAGCATGCACCGTCATTGCCGCACGCTTGTCACCCGCCAGATCGTGCCATTGCCATCTTCCGAGATCAGCAGTGATCCGTCTTTCGCCACGGCGACTCCCACCGGCCTGCCCCACACCTCGGTATCGCTCACGACAAATCCCGTGACGAAATCCTCGTACTCTCCGGTCGGCTTGCCGTCTTTCATGCGGATGCGGATCACCTTGTAGCCGGTGCGCTTCGACCGGTTCCAGGAGCCGTGCTCGGCGGCGAAGGCATCGCCCTGGTACTCCTGCGGAAACTGCGTGCCTTGATAAAACGTCATGCCGAGCGAGGCCGAATGCGGCTGAATCAGCACATCCGGCACGGTCACCTTATCCTTGAGGTCCGGCCGCGCGCCGACGTGGCGCGGATCTTCATTGCTGCCGATATAGAACCACGGCCAGCCGTAGAAGCCACCCTCCTTCACGCTGGTCACGTAATCGGGCACGAGGTCGTCGCCGAGGCCGTCGCGTTCGTTGGTCGAGCACCAGGGCAGTCCGGTCTGCGGCTGGATCGCAAGGCCGACGCAATTGCGGATGCCGGTGGCGTAGATCTTCCGGTCCTTGCCGTCAGGACTAAGAGCCAGCACGGCGGCGCGCTCGGTCTCGCTCGCCCAGGCCGCGCCGAGCGGTTGCGCTTTCGCCCAGGCCTCCATCCCGCCCGGGGGCGTGCCCAAACCTTCCGCGACGTTGCTGAGCGAGCCGACCGACACCAGCATGCGCTTGTTGTCGGGCGTGAAGACGATGTCGCGGGTGGAATGGCCACCATCATGCGGCAGGCTCGCCACGATCGTCTCGGCCTTGCCGCGCGCCTTGAGATCACCGGCCTGATAGGGAAAGCGGACGACGCTGTCGGTATTGGCGACATAGACCCATTGCGGATTGTCGCCATTCGGAAAGAAGGCGATGCCGAATGGCTGCCGGAGCCCCGTCGCAAACACCTCGTTGGTCGCGACCTTGCCGCCCTCGCCTGCGCGCAGCACGCGGATGTTGCCCGCCCGCGTCTCCGCGACGAACACGTCGCCGTTCGGCGCCACCCGCACGACGCGCGGCGTGCGCAGGCCTTCGGCGAATAGCTCGATCTTGAATCCTGCCGGCACCCGAAGCTCCGCGTCCGACGGACGCGGCACCACGCGCGACGAGCTCGCCACCGACCGCGTCGCGCCGGGCCTGACCAGATCCTGCGGCCGGATCAGCCTGACCGTGCCAGGCTTGTCGGCCCGCCAATCGCCATAGGCGTCCTTGCCCTGCAGCACCGGCTCCGCCTGCGCGGCAGTCGCAACCAGAAGTCCCGCGGATATCGCTACGGACAAAATTCGGCTCTTCACGTTGACCTCCCGGCCTGCAGTCTCGAACTTCGACCACCGCGGCTGTGCCGCATCCCACGTCAGCTGATGCTCGCACGATGGGCATCAGGTGCAACCCATCGTACTGGAAATCACCGCGGATAGGTGCGACACATTGGTAGAGCGGGGGTTGCGGTCATCAAAGCTGCGGCATCGCTGTCGCAATTGACGGGATGATCATGTGGGGATCCATCATATCGGAATGGGCGAGCCTGCTGCTCCGCTGGCTGCACGTGGTCGCCGCGATCGCCTGGATCGGCAGTTCCTTCTATTTCATCGCCCTCGATCTCAGCCTGAAGCCGAAGGCCGAGCTGCCAGATGGCGTGCAGGGCGAGGCCTGGCAGGTCCATGGCGGCGGCTTCTACCGGATCATGAAGTATCTGGTGGCCCCGAGCCAAATGCCGGACGAGCTGACCTGGTTCAAATGGGAGGCCTACACCACCTGGCTGTCCGGTTTCGCGTTGATGGTGGTGGTCTATTATCTCGAGGCCGATCTGTTCCTGGTCGACAAGTCGATCCTCGACCTCACGCCATTCCAGGCCGGGCTGTTCAGCTTCTTTAGCCTGGCGCTGGCATGGCTGCTTTATGAAGCCGCCTGCCGCACCGGGCTTGCGCAGCGCGAGCTGCCCTTTGCCATCGGCGGCTATCTGTTCCTGGTCGGCCTAACGTATGCCTTCACCCATGTGCTCAGCGGACGCGGCGCCTTCAACCAGATCGGCGCGATCATCGGCACCATCATGGTCGCCAACGTCTTCGCGCTGATCATCCCGAACCAGAAGAAGATCGTGGCCAGCCTGATCGCGGGAGAGGCGCCCGATCCGAAGCTCGGCAAGGCCAGCAAGGAGCGCTCGGTCCACAACAATTATCTGACGCTGCCCGTGGTCGTGCTGATGATCAGCAACCACTATCCCCTGCTCTACGCCACGCGCTTCAACTGGATCATCGTCGCGATCATCCTGGCGCTCGGCCCCGTGATCCGCCACTTCTTCAACGAGCGCCATGCGGGACGCAAATCGCCGTGGTGGGTGTGGGGCGTGACCGCAATCGGCGTGATCGCGATCTTGCTTCTCTCCGCGGCCGGCCCGCGCGACGTCAAGACAACCGCATTGCCCGCACCGCCGACGCTCGCCGCCGTCGAGGAGATCGTGATGTCCCGGTGCAGCATGTGCCACGCCGCCGAACCGGTCTGGGCCGGCATCGTCACCGCGCCGAAGGGCATCTTGCTCGATGCGCCCGAGCACATCCATCGCAACATCCGCCTGATCGGCCGTGTCGCGGCCTGGTCGAGCGCGATGCCGCCGGGCAACATCACCGAGATGACAAGCGAGGAGCGTGCGATCCTTGCCGCCTATATCGAGCAGGCGCACTGATCGTCATCCAATGGCGCATTTCGTTGAATGTAATTCCGCATCTCGCATCGATTAGAAAATGACTCGACCGCCTATCCGGCGTAGACAAGAGCTGCGGTCGCCGGCGCGGCCTGAAGTCAGTTTGCATTCGCGGGGAAAGAACAGTGGCCCTCAACAACGTCATCGGTATCGACCACGCCGTGGTCATGGTGCAGGACCTCGACAAGGCGGCCGAGAACTACCGGCGGCTCGGTTTCACCATCTCGCCGCGCGGCACGCATAGTGCGCATATGGGCACCGGCAACTACACCATCATGTTCGACCCCGACTATATGGAGCTGCTCGGCGTGCTCGCTGCGACCGAGCACAACGCACCGGCGCGCGCTTTCCTCGAGAAGCGCGGCGAAGGCATCGAGCGCATCGCCTTCACCGCGGTCGATTCCGCCGCAGGCGCGGAGGAGATCCGCGCGCGTGGCCTGACGCCGATCGGTCCGACCGATTTCGAACGGCCGGTGATGCTGCCTGATGGCACGGTCTCGGCGGCGAAATTCCGTACCTTCATGTGGCCGACCGCGGAAGCGCCGGGCGGCGTGCGCATCTTCGCCTGCCAGCACAAGACCCGCGAGACGGTCTGGATTCCCGAACTGATGACGCACGCCAATGCGGCCAAGCGGATCAAGCAGACGCTGATCGCAACGCCCGAACCCGCGCAGGAAGCCGCGCATTTGGGACGGCTGATCGACCGTGAGCCGAAGGCTGAAGCCGATGGCGCGGTCACGGTGCCCTCCGGCGGCGATCGCGCCGACTTCGTCTATTTGACGCTGGACCAGCTCGCCAAGCGCTATCCCGGCGTGCCGCTCGCCAGCCTCTCCGAGCGGGGCGGCGCGGCGCTGGTGCTCGTCAGCGGCGATCTTGCGGCAACGGAGAAGGCGCTGGGCTCCGCTGCCGTGCGCAGTGGACCCGCGATCTGCGTGCCGCCGGCCAAGGCCAACGGCACCCTGCTCGCCTTCATTGCCGGCTGATTTGAGCCAATTCTTTAACGCCTGTTTACCCGGCGGCCTTAGGATTCTCCGAGATCCACGCCATCGGGGCCAAACGCATGTTCAAAGAGGGATCGCCGATCGCCTATGACGCGCCGGCCGAATTGAAGAAGTGGCCGTCGCTGAAGGGCGAGAGGCAGAAGGACAGAGGTCCACCCTATCTCGTCTACAACGGCACGCTCGCCGACTGCGTCCGCGAGCTCATGGGCAAGCCGATCAAAGGCATCTCGCTCTACGACATCATGACGAAGCCGCAAGCCGCCTTCGAGCAGACCGTGCTGTCGCCCGGCGATGCCGCCGAGATCGCGATGCGCAAGGATTTCCCCAAGGACTAGTTCGAGGACTAGTTCGCGGCGCGCTTGGCGGCCGCCCTGCCCTGCTGCTTCGAGGAGGATTCCGTCGGCGCATCGAGGAAGACGACCGGCGTGCCGCGCTTGACGTTCTCGCCGAGCACGCGCGCGTCCCAATTGGTCAGCCGGATGCAGCCATGGGAGGCGGACTTGCTGACCCTGTCGGGATCCGCCGTTCCATGAATGCCGTAGCCCTGCGCCGACAAACCGATCCAGTACGAACCCACGGGATTGTTCGGCCCCGGCTTGATGTCGAACGGCCTCTTGGACTTGACGCTCTTGAACTTGTACTCCGGATTGTAGTGGTAGGTCGGCTGCTCATGGGTGCCGGTAACCTTCAGCGTCCCCGTCGGGGTCGGGCGATCCGGACTGCCGATTGACGCCGGATAGAACGCCACCAGCCGACCAGAGCCCTCGTAGGCCTTCAGCGTCGCGTGCGTCTTGTCGATCTCGATCCGAACGATGCGCGGAAGCTCCCGTCTCGCCGGCAAATTGGCCACGGCAATTGTCTCGCCGGCCTTGTCGAAAGCCTTTCCCGGATTGAGCGCCCTCAACAGCTCTTCGCTCATGTGGAATTTTTCCGCGAGCCCTTCGAGCGAACTGGTGTAGCTCAAGGCCTTCAGCGACTTCATGTCGTCGAGCCTGGCCGGCAATTTTTTGAGATATGGTCCCTTCACATCCGCGTCGGTGATCTTGTAGTCGACGAGGACAGGACCCTCGCTCGCTGCGTTCAGCTTGTCCCAAAGTTCGGAAGCGATCGTCTTATCGAAGCTGGCACCATTCTGTTCGGCAAACGCCTTCAGCGCCTTCTGCGCGTTCTCGCCGAGCTTGCCGTCGATCTGGCCGGGGGAGAATTGCGCACGATCGAGCAGGATCTGAAGCTTCGTCACCGGCGCGCTGATCTTGTCGGCAGCCAGCTGCTTTTCCGGACGCGCAGCGTCGTTCACTGCTCTCGCATCGAGATTGCCTGCGAGCGCCGGGCAGATGATCCACAGCGACATCATCACGCCAAGCATCCATCGCATCATGATCGTTCGTCCCAAACAATGATCCGCAAAATCGCGGGCAGTTTCTTTTCGGGAACACCGTAGTAACACCGAAGGAACCAACGAGATCGCAGCTTTGCCGCAATCGGAAGCTTAAGAACGTCCTATCGCCGGCGCATCGCTGGCCGTTCACCCCACAGTTCGAGGTTGTCCCAGCAAATGCGATTTGTCGTCGCGGCGTGCGCCGCGTTTCTGGTTCTGATGTGCGACCTCGATCCGTCGGCGTCCCGGCAAACATCAACTATCGATACCGCCGTTCTCAAGAACAATCATGCCTCGTCACTTGTTCCTGTGGTCGAGCTCTTCCTTGCCAACGTGCAGGCCCTGGAGCTCGCCAACGCACGCGCGGCGTATGAGGAAACAATCGAGCCACCGCGTGCGGCCGAACCTGTCGCCTCGGTGCCACTTACACCGACGGACAAATTCTGCCACGCGCTTCGCGAGGCTGCCGAGGCCAGTGGCATCCCCGTTCCCTTCTTTGCCCGCCTGCTCTGGCAGGAGAGCCGCTTCAAGTCCAACGAGATCA
Organism: Bradyrhizobium sp. 138; assembly: GCF_023074075.1. GTDB lineage: Bacteria > Pseudomonadota > Alphaproteobacteria > Rhizobiales > Xanthobacteraceae > Bradyrhizobium. The sequence goes on from NZ_JADPKT010000053.1 coordinate 59,646, forward strand.
GCCACGCCGGCGCACGGGGCGTTGCGCAGTTCATGCCGGAGACGGCCGCCGAAGTCGGGCTCGACGATCCCTTCGATCCGATGAAGGCGCTGCCTGCATCGGCCAAATTCCTGCGCAAGCTGCGTGACGATTTCGGCAATCTCGGCCTCGCAGCGGCGGCATATAACGCCGGTCCCGGCCGCGTTCAGAAATGGCTTGCCAAAGAGAGCGAGTTGCCGCGCGAGACGCGCGACTATGTCCGCATCATCACCGGCACCAAGGCCGAGGACTGGACCGAACGCTCTGAGGCCCTTGCGATCAGGATCGACCTGCCGCGCGAAGCGCCTTGCGAAGGCATCGGCAGTCTTTCGAAGACGAAGGACGTCGCCTGGGTTCCGGTCAACCTGACGCCCTCGGTTGCCAGCATCATTCGCAAGGCCGAACAGCTCGCCACGCGCCAACCGACGAACCGCGCGCGCAAACGGCTCGCGATTATGCTTCGGAAGAATGCCACGGCCCGTGGTAAGGCACACAGCATGATCGCGGCACGCGCGGCCGGAAAGAGCGCGAAGGCCCGCGCCGTTCGCTTCGCATCACGCGAACGGCCGTCGGGCTAGTGTTCGGAGCCACCCGCTTGGGTGGCTCCGATATCCATCACGCTAGTCGATCTCCTCGATCACGCGACGCTCGCCGGGCTCGATGACGTAGGTCCGGGTGTCGCGGTGGATGTAGCGGTATTCCCGCAAGCCAGGCGCATCCCGATAGACCGTGCTCGGGAATTCCTCCACCTCGACGCTCTCGGGGAGACGGTCTCCGACGCGGATATCCGTGCGCGCCGTGCTGCCGGTGGTCCGTGCCTCGCTCCGCCCTTCGGTGCGGGTCTTCGCGTGCTTGCGGATCACCTCGCGATCACGATCGGAGAACTTGCTGGCGCTGCGCTCGCGCGTGGTCGTTGTCGCCGTGGATTGCCCCGAATACGGCAGCACCGTCACGATCTTGTAGGTCGCGGGATCGACCACGACGATCTGATCCTTGACCAGCGCAAAGCTGTAGCCGCGATATTGCGGCACGATCTCCACGACGTCAGGCGGCAGTATCGAGAGATGCACGTCGCGCGGCACCACCGTTCCGACATTCAGCGAGAAATTGACGCTGGTCACGGGCCGAACGTTCAGGCGTGAGATCGAGGTGCTGATCCTGGTCTCCTGCTGCCGGTTGAGATTGACATCGGTCTGCGCGGCCCCCTGTGAGCCGGTACCGGCCCGTTCACCCTGGGCCTGATTGCTGGCTGGCGCATTCGGCGCCTGCTGGGCCTGGTTGCCGGCCGCTGCGGGCGCCTGCTGGGCTTGATTGCTGGTGGTCGGCGGCGGATTGGACCGATCCTGCGCCTGGTTCGTGTTCGCCGGTGGCGGGTTGGCGCTCTGCTGGGCCGCCGGCTGATTGCCGGTCGTGTTCGAGCTTGCCGTGCCGCTCTGCGGCCGCGAGGTGTCCGTGCTGTTCGCGGCGTTGTTGGATGTGCCGGAGCCGGGATTGGCAGGCCCAGACGACGGCGCGGTGCTCTGCGTCGTCTGTGCCGCGTTTCCTGTCGCCGGTGGTTGCTGCGGCTGCGATGTGGTCTGCTGCGTGTCGGATGGCGAGGTCGTCGCTGGCGCCGTGGAATTTGTTTGGGATTGCGGTGTCTGATTGGGCTTCGTGTTCGTGCTGGGTGATTGCGCGAAAGCGGCGTTCGCCAGCACCAGCCCCAATGCGGTGGTTGCCAACAGGCGGATCATGGTTCACTCCCTTTGATCTAAATGAACGTTGGCTACTAACCTGCGCTAAGACGCTCCGTTCCACTTTTTCCCGAGCCAAAAGGCTGCCTCCACGCCTGCGCGGAACCTGCAATGCCATCGCTGGATCAGGTCAAGCAGCGCGGCGGCAAGCTCGTCACCGCATTCGCGGCCGAGCTCGATCTCGACATGCGCAGCATTCGCAGCAACACGTTCGAGGTCGAATGGCCGCCTCGGAGTGGCAACCGACAGACCTTCCCGGAGGTCGATCGTGCCGAATGGTTCACGCTCGAAGAGGCGCGTACGAGGATCAACGCAGGACAACGCCCGCTGCTCGACCGGCTGGAGCAATTGCTCGGCGGCGATTAGCGCCTCGTTCCTGCTTGCGCTCGCCGACCGCGTCTCACTCCGCCTTGATGTTCGCGGCCGTCACCACCTCGGCGAGCTCTTTCGTCTCCTTGGCGATCTTCGCCGCATACTCGGACGGGCTGAGCACGCTCACGACGCCCTGCGATCCGAGCTTCTCCGCGACCGCCGGATCCTTGGCCGCCGCGACGATCTCCCGGTGCAGCGTCTCCAGGATCGGCGCGGGCGTCGCCTTCGGCATGAAGAAGCCGACCCAGAACGAGATGTCGAAGCCGGGATAGCCTGCTTCCGCAACGGTCGGCACATCGGGCAGCGCCGGCAGCCGTTCGGCCGACGACACCGCGAGCGCGCGCAGCTTGCCGGCCTTGACCAGCGGCACGGCGGAGAGCGGATCGAACACCGCCAGCACCTCCTGCGCGAGAATGCCGACCTCGGCGGCCGAACCGCCGCGATAAGGCACGTGGATCAGCTTGATGCCGGCCTTCTGGCTGAGCAGCTCCATGGCGAGATGGGCGAGGTTGCCGTTGCCGCCCGAGCCGTAAGGCAGTGCGCCGGGTGCGGCCTTTGCGGCTGCGACGAGATCGGCCACGGTCTTGACGTTGGCCGTCTTGGGATTCTCCGGATTGACCACGAGCACGAGCGGTGCCGACACGACGGTGGTGAGCGGCGCGAAGTCGCCTTGCGGGTCGTAGCGGATATCCCTGAACAGCGTCTTGTTGAGCGTGATCGTGGACGAGTTGCAGGCGAGCATCGTATAGCCGTCGCCTTCCGCACGCGCGACGCCCTCCGCGGCGATCATGCCGTTGGCGCCGGCGCGGTTCTCGACCACGAAGGGCTGCCCGAGCTTGCTGCCTAAGCGGTCGCCGATGATGCGTGCGACGACATCGACCGGACCGCCCGCGCTGAAGCCGACCATGACCTTGACCGGCCGCACCGGATATTTCTGCGCCACGGCCTCTGTCGACAGTGCAGAGGCACACAATCCGGCGATGACTGCCAGCAGGCGGGCGGTTCGTTGCATTGGTTCTCTCCCCAGACTTCACGGCGCCGCTTGTGCAGGCTTGTTGGTGCGACGCATCCGAGGATCATGAATAGTGGCCGCGCTGGATTTCGCAATCGCGTTTCCGCGCCGGCATTCCGCCGCACGGCAGGCGCGCGCCGCCTCCAAACAAAAAATGCGAAAACAACCCCATGCACAGTAGACGGCCCCTGTCGGAACAAGGACTTAACGGGAGGCAACATTCTTTCGGATGTTGCGAAATCGATTTTGACTCGTCGGGCAAAACAGGGGCATACTGGCATCATCGCGATCTGCGTGAGCAAACGGCTTCCACAGCCATGTGTGCCTCGCTTCGATCGCGCACAAGCCCTGCATCGACATCTGAAAACACAACCGCCGCACGGCAACTGCGCGGGTCGGCTTCGCACCAGCGGGCCTGCTCGCGCGTGCCGTCGACCCAAAGGACATATCGACATGACAACAGCCATGACACGCAACAGCACGACTCCCGTCCCCAGGTACGGCAGCAGGCCCACCCCGCGGGTCAAGCTCACCGGACAACGAATCGCAATTCAGCATCCGGACGCGGAGACCGGCGAACGCCTGATGGCCGAGGCGCTCGGTGCCGTCGACAGCGACGCGCTGCATGGCATCCTGAAGCAATTGATGAAAGCCAGCGTGATCCTGCAGGAGCCCGATGAGGCCAATCTCGCTTTCATGATCTCGATGATGAAGAGCATCGCGCCACGGGATTCCCTCGAAGCCATGCTGACGGCGCAGATGGTGTCCGTCCACGTCGCGACTATGCGCTTTGCCTGCCGCCTCGCCTTTGCGGAAGGCATCCCGCAGCAAGAAGGCATTTCCCGCGCATTGACCCGGCTGGCCCGCACCTTCGCGGCCCAGATGGAGGCTCTCAACCGCCACCGCGGCAACGGTGAGCGCCCGATCACGGTGCAGAACCTGTCGGTGCAGGACGGCGGCAGTGCGATCGTGGGGAACGTCGCACAGCATGCGCATCTGACGGTTGCCGAGCCGGGCACCGCGATAGACGCAGGACTGGTCCCGTCGCGCGAAGCCGGCGAATCCAAGCACGACCGGGCCGAAGCGACGACAGGCGCCACCGCATGAGTGCCGATCACATCCGCAACACGAGCGCGATGTCAGCAAGCCCGCGCTGCGGCGCCGGCACGCGCGGCGGCCTCGCCTGCCGCGCGCCGGCCGTGCGCGGCAAGCGCCGCTGCCGCATGCATGGCGGCGCCGCGGGATCGGGCGCGCCGCGGAGAAACCGCAATGCGCGCAAGCATGGCGCCTTCACACGGGAGCGGATCGCGGAGCGAAGGGCGATCCGGACGCTGCTCGGCGAGGCGGAAAAGCTGCTGGCGGAACTGGCGTCAGACAGCCTGCCGGCGAAGGGGCAATCTAGTTAGACAAAGCGTGGATGTTCCGTCAGATGCGTTGTCGCTCTCGAGCATCGCGCCTTCGGGCCCGACATCATTGCTCCATGAATTTTCCACTTTCCGTGACACGCTCCTGGTGGAACGTCCGTCTGCGCTTTGTGTTGGCCGCCTATCAGCGATGGAGATTTGCCATGAGAGTCAGCGACGCAATGACACCCGACGTGCAGCTGTGCACTCCCCAGGACAGCATCAAGGAGGCGGCCGAGGCCATGGCCGCGCTCAATGTCGGACTGTTGCCGGTGGCCGAGAACGATCGCCTGGTCGGAATGATCTCGGACCGCGATATCGCCACGCGGGGGATAGCAATGGGCCTGGGGCCTGATTCCTCGGTCCGTGACGTCATGACGGCAGATGTCAAATACTGCTTCGAGGACCAGGACATCGATGAGGTCACCCGCAACATGGCCGACATCCAGGTGCGGCGGCTGCCGGTGCTCAATCGCGACAAGCGGCTGGTCGGCATCATCGCGCTCGGCGACGTCGCCGTGTGCAGGCCCGGCGATGGTGCCGCGACGGCGCTGCACGGAATTTCGCAGGCTGGCGGGCAACACGCGGGCGGCATCACCGGCTGAAGCAGCGTTCCAACACAGACGCCGTGCGGCAGCGCAAGGGCCGCACGGCAGTTGCTGCTGCACAGGGAGGCGTATCGCGATCGCGCGCGCCACGTTCCGTGAAATTTCCATGCCCCCTGGGAGCGCAGCAGCGGTCCGGATCGAGATGATCGCGGTACGTGGAACTTCCCGCGCCGGCATCACTTTGAAGTCGGCAAACGGAAGAATTCGCCATGACCGCAGAAACGGAGCTGAAATTCCGCGTCGCGCCGCGCAAGCTGTCGTCAGTGTTGCGGAGCGGCGGCTCGAGCGGGCGGCGCCGCGCTCCGTCTGAGCAGTCGCTGGTGTCGACCTACTACGATACGAGCAAGCACAAGTTCAGGCGCCATGGCCTGACACTGCGTGTCCGCAAGATCGAGGGCCGTTACGTGCAAACCGTGAAAGCAGGCGGCACGGGCGGCCTGACGCGCGGCGAGTGGGAGCACGAGATTTCCGATGCAAGCCCCGACCTGGACAAAGCGAGGCACACGCCGCTGCGGGATCTTGCAGGCGGAAAGCTTCCCCGCAAGCTGAGGCCGCTGTTCCAGACCGACATTCATCGCATGGCGCAGGGGCGGCGCGTCCGAAACAGCCGGATCGAACTTGCGGTCGACCGTGGCCGCATCAGCGCCGGGCGGAAGTCACGCGCCGTTGCCGAGCTGGAGCTGGAACTGAAGTCCGGACATGTCGCGGACCTGTTCCGCCTCGCCCGCGATCTCGAACGCAGAACGGGTGCAGAGCTCGACCTGCGCTCGAAGGCCGAACGAGGCTACCAGCTCGTCGCGGCAAGCGGTGGCGGTGCGCAGCATGCCGAGCCAATCGCGCTGAAGGCTGAGCTCCCGCCGCGCGAGGCCTTCCGCACGATCGCGCATTCGACACTGCGTCAGATCACGGCGAACGCCGACCCTGTGCGCGACATGGACGCCGAGGGTGTCCATCAGATGCGCGTCGGCCTGCGGCGATTGCGCGCGGCCATATCGCTGTTCGCCGACGTCCTGCCGCGGGCGAGCACCGCGCGGATCAAGACCGAGCTGAAATGGCTCACGGGGGAACTGGCGCCGGCGCGTGAAATCGACGTATTCCTGACGGAGAGCATCAGGCCGATCACCGAGCACGGCGTGCCGAGACGCGGCGCCCGCGCGATCCGCAAGAGGTTCTCAGGGCAACGACAGGCGGCGTTCAGCCGTGCACGCGACGCAATCATGTCGGCCCGATACCGCCGCCTGCTGATCGACGTGATCGCGTGGATTGAAGCCGGGCGGCCTCACGTCAATGATGGTCGCAACGAGGATCGCTCGATCACCGCCTATGCCGCAAAGGTGCTCGATCGGCGCATCCGCAAGGCGCGCAAGCAGGGCAAGCGACTGAACGATCTCGAGCCGATGCAGCGCCACAAGCTGCGGATCAGGATCAAGAAGATTCGCTACGCCGTCGACTTCTTCGAGAGCCTCTACGGCCGTCGCGGCCAGAAGGAGCTTGCGGACCTCTCCGACCGGCTGAAGCAGATCCAATCCGCGCTGGGATCGCTGAACGACTTCATGGCGCACCGCGAGCTGGCAACGGAGGCAGCGCTGACGGCGCCGCCTGCGCACCGCCGCGCCCAAGCCTTCGCATCGGGGGTCATCGTCGGCCAGGAGCGCGAGGCGGCCGACGGCCTGGTGAAGGAGGCAGCAAAGCAGCTGCATCGGTTACACCGGCTGCGCGCGGTGCCGAATGAGAGAGCGTAGGAGAAGCGGCATGAAAACCGACATGACCTGGGTCGGCAACTGGCGGAATCAATTCGGCTCAATCTTGCGCATCACCGACGATGCCAACGGCCGCATCGAGGGCAATTTCGAGACCGCACTCGAGGACAGCGGCTTTTACGGGCAAGCGGTGCCGATCACCGGCTTTCACCAAGGCAATTGCATTGCCCTCGTCGCGGTGGGCGCCTCCGCGACGGGCGACAGGGCCGTCTCCTATACCGGATTGCTGCGTGACGGAAAAATGCAAACCGCATGGTTCGTGATCGCAGACCAGGCGCTGAGCGCGTTCAGGGAGGGCGAGCCGGCAAAGCTGAAGCCGGTGAACTGGTGGCGCGCCGTGACGATGAACGTGGATACGTTCGAACGGATCTCAAGCGGTGCTACCCGTACCTGATCTTTCACGCAGTGATCCGGAGAAGTCACATTCCGGAATGACGGCGTCCCGCTGCCGCCATTGGCGCGCGGCCGTCGCGGAGATCGACAGCGGCAGCGTCAGATGATCGCCTCATCCGCGCGGCGCGGTCGCCGCGCCTCGAACGGGCTCGAAGTTGGCGCGCTGCAACGCGGCTCGTCGCTCCGCGATAGCATTGCTCAACAACCCGAGCACCAGACCAAGTGCCGCGAGTTCGTCTTGCTCGATAGCGCCGTCATCGTAGCATTCGAGCGTTTCACCTATGATGGCGTCGGCCTCGCCCTGCAAAACCAGAAGCTCCTGGTTCGATCCCGCGGTGCGCGCACTGGAAACCATGGCCAGGATTCTCTTGCGGTGGCTATTGGTTTCCTCTCTTTCGTCGCGGTTCAAATAGCGACGCAACCAGGCGGCGGCCGAGCCGATCCCGGAGAGAAGCAGCAGCCCGAACCAGAAGTAATCGCCGTACCGATCGAGGAAGGTTCGTTCGTTGCCGTCGATCACAGCCGCCGCTCCACGATGGACCGGCAGTTCGGCGTCCTTATCGACGTCCGGCTTGGTAATGTGCGCAGCCCCCGGCACCTGCCTCGCAATCGCCTGGCGAACGACAAAGAGCTGGCGGAAAAAGGCGGCCACCGTCGGTTCAGGCAGGGACTTTCTCGCTACGATGAGATGGCTGACGCTGATTGTTTCAACCTTGTCACCCGGCCAAGCCGGATCCGCATTGAAGACACTGGGTGGAATTTCCTCCGCTTCATACCGGGGGTGCTTCAGGGCGATCGCTTCCGATGTCTCGATGGCGAGAAACTTCGGCGCACCGCGCACCCGCGCCGTTGCAGCCACGGCATCGGATGTGATTTTGCTGTCGAGCGGCCCGACCGCCATGAACGCATCGATGGTGGGGTCCCGCGCCAACTCCTCAGTCTGGTCCGTGCCAAAATGTGTCACGACGACCTTGTCCGCCTCCACTCCGGCGGCACTGAGGATGACGCGTAGCAATGCAGCGTTGGCCGGGGTCCGGCCGATCACGCCAACGCGGCGCCCCGCGAGATCGGCGACCTCCTTGATTCTCGGGAAGGACTTTCTTTTCGAGCTTTTGCCGACGGGTCCAGACGGAGCCCACAGCACGACGAAGTTCTTGCGTACGACGGCGACGGTCTGCGCCTCCGCAGGCATGTCCAGATCGCCGCGGCCGACGGCGAGGTCGGCCTTGCCAGCCCCAAGCAGAGCAAGAGACTCCACCGCTCCATCAGTCTTGATCGGGAGCAGCCTGACAGTCCGACTTTCGCCGCCGAAGGCATCGGCCATTGCCTGAATGACTTTGTAGTCGTCGCTGCCCGGTGGTCCAACGGCGATCCGGAGGATGTCCGGCCGCAACGCATAATAAAGTGCGCCCGCCGCGGCGCCAAAGACAAGGAATCCCACGACGAGAACCAGGAGCAAAAAATTACTCCTCCTCCGCTCGCGACGGGCCGCCTCGCTGGTCGTCTGACCTGTACTCTCGGACGAAGACATTGGCGCCGCTGGCCGCAGATGAAGGCGCTTCCCGCTTGGCAGGATGCCAGGTTTTCCCGGGTATAACGTCTGGCGGTCGTCCTGGTTCATGACCGGCCCCTGAGGCCCGCAATATTGCCTGCCAGGCGCGTCGCCATGACGGTCAGAGGCACTTGGCAAAGGCCGGCTGAAGCCACAATCCGGAATGAGGGGGGCGCGCTGCCGCCATTGGCGCCCGCCTCGCCATCATGTACGCCCATCCAAAATCATTTCGGGACGGGACGCCGATGGCCACCACCGACGACGCGGGCACCGCCACCCGCACGCTGATCTTTGCACTCGTCGCACTGGCCTGCGGCCACATGCTCTCCACCTTGCTGCGCACCATTCCCGCGGTCAGCCTCGACCTCATGGCGGCGGATTTCCACATCGAGCCGCAGGCCCTCGCCAGCCTCACGTCGATCTATCCTTTCGCCTTTGCCGCGGCGCAGATTCCGGTCGGTGCGGCGATGGACCGGTTTGGCGTGCGACCGGTATCGCTGAGCCTGCTGGCGGGGACCGTCTTCGGCGCGGTGGCGTCGGGCTTTGCCACGGGGCCTTCGAGCTTTGCAGTCGGGCAGTTCATGCTGGGGGTCGCCACCTCAGGTATGCTGATGTGCCCGATGACGCTGGCGGCCAAGCAATTGTCGGCAGGCCGCTTCGGGCTGTGGTCGGGCGCGATCCTCTCGGTCGGCAATATCGGCATGCTGCTGTCGTCGAGTCCGCTCGCCTTCGTGGTCGACGCTTACGGCTGGCGCACCGGGTTCTGGATGTCCGCCCTTGGCGGAATCGCGGTGGCACTCGCGGTGTTCGCGCTGGTGCCGAACCAGCCGGCCGAGCACAAGGACGAATCCTCGCCGCTGGCGCAGATGATCGAGGTGCTCAGGCTCGGCCTCTCGCGCCCCTTGCGCGGCCTGATCGCGCTGGCGCTGGTCTCGTTGGCAGCCCCGCTGGTGCTGCGCGGCCTGTGGGGCGGGCCGTGGCTGATGCAGGTCAAGGACCTGTCGCGGGTCGAGGCCGGCAACCAGCTCGGCGCGTTCACGCTGGCGATGATCATAGGTCCGCTTCTCATCGGCATGGTCGACCGCAGGCTCGGCCGCCGTCGCGACCTGGTGGCAGCCTCGCATATGATTGGGGCGCTGCTATTGGCGCTGATGGCGCTTGGGGCGCCACATTATGCGGTCTCCCTGTTGTTCGGCATTTCCGTGATGCCGCCGCAATACGACCTCGTGCTGTTCGTGCTGATTGGTCTTGCGACCTCCGCCCAGCCGCTGCTGTTCGGCATGTCCCGCCAACTGGTCGACGCGCAAGTGGCGGGCAAGGCGCTTGCGGCCATGAACCTCGCCTTCTTTCTCGGCGCGGCGCTGATGCAGTCGGTGACCGGCGCGGTGGCGGCGCTCGCGGGATTGCCGGCGGTGCTGCTGTTCATGGCTGCCATGCTGGCGTTCGGCGTGCTGATCTTCTTGGCTTACACCTCGCGGAGCCCATAGGATGGCTTGCTCCGTTCGCCAAAGGAATCACTCATGCCTGTCGACACCAAAGCCGCCACCGACCGCCTCATGCGGTTCCTCGCCGTCGAGGGCGTGACCGGACAGGAGGCGGCGATCGGGCGCGAGCTCATGGCTGCGCTGAAGGAGAGCGGTGTGCCGGCGAAGGCGATCCGGCTCGACGATGCCAACACGCGCATTCCGGTGCCGACTGAGACCGGCAACCTCATCGTCGACCTGCCCGGCCGCGGCGCGCTGCATAACCAGCCTCGCATCATGTTCATGACCCACATGGACACCGTGCCGCTCTGCGCCGGCGCCAAGCCGAAGAAATCCGGGCGCAAGATTGTCAACGAAGCCAGGACCGCGCTCGGCGGCGACAATCGCTGCGGCTGTGGCGTGCTGGTGACGCTGGCGGCGGAGCTCGCCAAGCAGAAGCTCGACCATCCGCCGATCACGCTGCTGTTCTGCGTGCGCGAAGAGAGCGGGCTCTACGGCGCGCGCCACGTCAAGCTGGACGAGCTCGGTTCGCCCGTGATGGCGTTCAATTATGACGGCGGCTCCGCCTCCAACGTCGTCATCGGCGCCGTCGGCGCCGACCGCTGGACCGTCGAGATCTTCGGCCGCGCCTCGCATGCCGGCGTGGCGCCGGAGCGCGGCATCTCCTCGACCATGATCATGGCGCTCGCGCTTGCGGACGTGAAGGCCGGCGGCTGGTTCGGCAAGGTGGTGAAGGGCAAGCTGCAAGGCACCAGCAATGTCGGCCCCGTCACCGGCGGCGAGGGTCGCCCAGCCGGCGATGCCACCAACGTCGTCACCGATTACGTGCATGTGCGCGGCGAAAGCCGCAGCCACGACGGAAAGTTCTTCAAGGAGATCACGAAAGCCTACAAGGCCGCGTTCGAGAAGGCGGCCAAGAAGGTGACGAACGCGCAAGGCAAGTCCGGCAAGGTCAAGTTCAAGGCGGAGACCGACTATTATCCTTTTCGCATGAAGGAGAGCCTGCCGGTGGTCAAACGCGCGATCGAGGCGGTGTCCGCGGTCGGCGGGACTCCGAACGTGCGCGCGGCCAATGGCGGCCTGGATGCCAACTGGATGGTTCGTCACGGCATTCCGACCGTGACCTTCGGTGCCGGCCAGAACGAGGCCCACACGATCGACGAATGGATCAATCTCGACGAATATGATCGGGCCTGCGCGCTGGCCGTGCAGCTCGCGACGATGCGGTGAGTGTGTTGTAGGGTGGGTTAGCTAGCGGCTGCGCGAAGCGCAGTCCGCTGGCGTAACCCACCACTTCTGCTTCCGCGGGATGAACAGTGGTGGGTTACGCCTTCGGCTAACCCACCCTACGAAACTACGAAACAAAAAGAAAAGGGAGACTACATGCCACACATCGCAGGCATCGAGACCGGTTTCTACCGGATCCCCCTCCCCATCACGCTCTCCGACTCCACCCATGGCGAAATCGCGGCGTTCGAGCTGATCACCTGCCGCGTCCGTGATGCCGATGGCGCCGAAGGTGTTGGCTACACTTACACGGTGGGCCGTAACGGCGGCGCTGTCGCCGACATTCTCAAGCGCGAGATTCCGGGGCTGATCGAGGGACGCGAGGCCGACGACACCGAAGCGATCTGGCATCACGTCTGGTGGGCGCTGCATTATGGCGGCCGCGGCGGGCCGGTGGTGCTGGCGCTCTCCGCGCTCGACATCGCGCTGTGGGATCTGAAGGCGCGGCGCGCGAAGCTGCCGCTGTACCAATTGCTCGGCGGTTTCGACGCGCAGGTGCCATGCTATGCCGGCGGCATCGACCTCGATCTCTCCGTCGATGCGCTGCTCAAGCAGACCGACGGCAATCTCGCCAAGGGATTTCGCGCGATCAAGATGAAGGTCGGCCGTCCCGACCTGAAAGCCGACGTCGCGAAGGTCTCCGCGATGCGACAGCACCTCGGCGACGGTTTTCCGCTGATGGCGGATGCCAACATGAAATGGACGGTGGAAGAAGCGATCCGTGCCGCGCGCGCCTTCGTACCCTATGACCTGACCTGGCTGGAAGAGCCGATCATCCCTGATGACGTCGCTGGCCACGCCCGCATCATGCAGGCCGGCGGCGTGCCGATCGCGGCGGGCGAGAATTTGCGTTCGCTGTGGGAGTTCAAGAGCTATATCGCCAGTGGCGCGGTGTCCTATCCCGAGCCCGACGTCACCAATTGCGGCGGCGTCAGCACCTTCATGAAGATCGCGCGGCTGGCGGAAGCCTTCAACCTGCCCGTGACCAGCCACGGCGCGCACGACATCACCGTGCATCTGCTCGCGGCCTGCCCGAACCGCTCCTATCTGGAGGCACACGGCTTCGGGCTCGACAAGTACATCGAGCACCCGCTGGTGCTTCAGGACGGTAAGGCACTGGCGCCTGATAGGCCCGGCCACGGGATCAGCTTTGACTGGAAGGGGCTGGCCAAGCTGGCGGCATAAGCTCGATGCCCTGAACCTCTCCCGCAAGCGGGAGAGGTCGCGCCGAAGGCGCGGGTGAGGGTTCTATCCTCTGGGGGACTCCCAACGCGGAGACACCCTCTCCCCAACCCTCCCCCGCAAGCGGGGGAGGGAGCGCACCGTCTTCGCGGCAACTTCTCGCTCGATATTGCTTAGGCAAATCGCTTTGCTGCACGCGAGGTATTCCAAGGCGCTTGATGCAGGGCACGGATAATCCGCTATGGTGGCGGCAACCGACATCTTGCGAGAGACCCCTGCATTGACACCCGAGCTGCACCAGAAACTGACCGCGTGGCGCCGGCACCTGCATGCGCATCCCGAGCTGTCGCTCCAGGAGAAAGAGACCGCCGCCTTCGTGCAGGACAAGCTCACCGAGCTCGGCATTCCCTTCGAGTCAGGCATCGGCGGCCACGGCATCGTCGCGACCTTGACGCGCGGGCCTGCGCAAAGCCGTGTCGGCTTGCGCGCCGACATGGACGCGCTGCCGATCACCGAGGATACCGGACTTGCCTACGCCTCCAAGACATCGGGCCTGATGCATGCCTGTGGCCATGACGGACACACCGCCTCGCTGCTCGGCGCCGCCGCGATGCTCGCCGCTGACACCGATTGGAGCGGCACGGTCGATTTCATCTTCCAGCCGGCCGAGGAAGGCTTTGGCGGCTCGCGCGCGATGGTCGCGGCCGGGCTGTTCGATCGCTTTCCGATGCAGCGCGTATTCGGCTTTCACAATTGGCCGGGCCTTGCCGCCGGCACCATCGCCGTGCATGACGGCGTCGTCATGGCCTCCGGCGGGCGCATCACCATCACCATCGAGGGCCATGCCGGCCACGCCGGCATGCCGCATCTGACGCGCGATCCGGTGATGGCGGCCGGTCATCTGATCGTGGCGCTGCAAGCGATCACCTCGCGCAGCGTCGATCCGCTCGACACCGCCGTGCTGTCACTGTGCACGATCGAAGGCGGCACCGCGCCGAACCAGATCGCGGGACACGTGACCATCCGCGGCACGCTGCGGTACCACCGCGACGCCGTCAAGGACATCATCCTCGACGGGATCGAGCGCACCTGCGCCGGGATCGCGACGAGCTTCGGCGTCAAGGTCGCGCCGGAGATCGTCTGGGGTGTGGGTGTGGTAATCAACACGCCCGCTGAAGCGGAGCTCGCGCGCATAGCTGCGGAAAAAGTGCGGGCGCCCGTGCGGCGCGACCTCGCGCCCAGCATGGCCGGCGAGGATTTTGCCCATTATTTGCAGCAGCGGCCCGGCGCCTTCGTCTGGATCGGCAACGGGCCCTTGCGCGACGGCGCCGAGCTACACGGCCCGCGCTACGATTTCAACGACGCGATCCTGCCGGTGGCATCGAGCTGGATGGCCGAAGTGGCCAAGGCGGCGCTGGCGTCGAACTAGAGCTGCTCACGAGATCTCGCGCGGCAGCTTCCAGTCCGGCCGCGGCGCGAACGTCTCATCGACCCGCGCGACGTGATATCCCCCGGGCAGCAGCCGACCGCCGCCCTCCTCGTCGGCCACGGGTACGTCGGTCACCAGCCCTTCGATCAAGGCGGCCTCCCACACCTCTTTCTCGGTGGGAAAGGGATCGCCGATCTGCTTGTTGCCTTCGAACAGCGCGTACATCGGTTCCGGTCCTGCGTTGATAAAGTTCACGAGCAACGTATCGGCGGCCCGGACGTTCCTTCCCGGCAAATGGCGACGGATGGCACGTGAACCATGGCGCGCGTTCTGATCGGCACCTCCGGCTGGCACTACGATTCCTGGCGCGGCCCGTTCTTTCCCGAGGGCGTGACGCTGAAGCAGCAGCTGCGCTATTACGCCGGACAGTTCGACACCACGGAGCTGAACGGCGTATTCTACCGCACCCCGACGCCAGAAGCGGTGAAAGGCTGGCGCGAGCAGACCGGCCGCGATTTCGTCTTCGCCTGGAAGGCGTCCAAATTCATCACGCACTGGAAGCGCCTGTCGGAGCGCTCCGTCAACAGTCTCGAGCTGCTGGAGGACCGCGTCTCACGGCTCGGCGGCAAGGCCGGCCCGATCCTGTTCCAGCTGCCGCCGCAATTCGAGGCGAATGCCGACCGCCTCGCCGCCTTCTTCAAGCTGCTGTCGCGGAAACGGCGTTACAGTTTCGAATTCCGTCATCCGAGCTGGTATCAGCCGCGCATCCTGCGCATGCTGGCGGACGAGAACATCTCGCTCTGCCTGTCCGATCATCACGACGCGCCTTCGCCCTGGAAGCGCACCGCGGATTTCGTCTATGTGCGCGGACACGGGCCAAGCGGGCGCTATCACGGGCACTATACCAAGGCCACGCTGGCGCAATGGGCCAAGCGCATCAAGTCCTGGAAGCGGCAGGGCTGCGACGTCTATGTCTATTTCGACAATGACCAGAAGAGCGCGGCGCCAGCCGACGCGCAGGCGTTGAAGCAATTGCTCTAGATGACGCCGCCCTGCCGAAGCGCCGCGATCGCGGCCGCATCATAGCCGAGCTCGCCGAGGACGAGATCGGTGTGCTCGCCGAGCGTTGGGGGGCGGGTTTCGATTTCACCCGGCGTTTCCGACAGCCGGACCGCGGCACGCGACACCGGTGCGGGCTTCGGCAGACCCGGATAGTCGACGTCCTGCATGAAGCCCGCCGCGCGGATGTGCGGGTGGTCCAGCGCCTGTTGCGGCGAGAGCACGGGCCCGGTCGGAATCATGGCCTCGCCCAGCGCATCGACGGCCTCCCGCGTGGTACGCTCGGCGCACCAGCGCGCCATCCGCTCGCTGATGACGGGGCCGTTGTTGCCGCGGCTGATATCGTCGGCAAAGCGCGGATCGTTCAGCCACACCTCCTCCTCGCCCATCAGCCGCGCCCAGCGCTTGAACAGGGGATGTCCGGTGACCTGGCACAGCACCCAGCCGTCCCGGGTGCGGTAGATGTCTGCGGGCGCAGCGGTCTGGCCGAGATTGCCCGTCGGAACGCGATTGACGTTGATCACCGCCTGCTCGATCAGCGTGGCATTGGTGAAGGACAGCGCGGTCGCGAGCAGCGCGCCCTCGACGATTTGCCCACGCCCGGATTTGCCGCGCTCGATCAGAGCGGCGAGCGTGCCGAACGCGCAATGCAGCGCGGTGCCGAAGTCGACCCAGTTCACCGCGGCGCGGTACGGCGGATCCCCGGTGCCCGTCATGTACACCGACCCCGACATGACCTGCCCGACACCGTCGAAACCGACGCGATCGGACCACGGCCCCGGCCCGCCGAACGCGGTCGCCGTCGTCAGGATGATGTCGGGCTTGATCGCCTTCAAGGACTCGTAGTCGAGCTTCATCGCGCGCAGGGTCTGCGGCGGTAGATTGGCGACGACGACGTCCGCGGTCGCAACCAGGCGACGCATCACCTCCTGCCCCTCCACCTTCATCGGATCGAGCGTGATGCATTTCTTGTTGCGGTTGACCTGGAGGAACAGCGCGCCTTCGCCGCCCTCCCCGACCGGCGCCACGAAGCGATCCTCGCTGCCGTCGCGCTTTTCGACGCGGATGACCTCGGCGCCGAACTCGGCCAGCAGGGTCGCGCAATAGGGGCCCGCAATGTAGCGCCCGAAATCGAGGACACGCACGCCCTCCAGAACTCCCCGCATCGATCCCTTCCCTGATGTTTTGCAGAGATTACAGGGAACGGTTGCCACGGCAAGGTGGCAACCGGCATTGTGCGCTGCTCTCGATATTTGATCGGCGCCCCGTTTCGGCCGGCGGAAATTCTATTCTAGTATGCACCTGACTATCCCCAGCCGGAGCCCCCATCCATGCCGCAACAATTCGACCGATCCGCAGAAGATCTCGGCAATGCCATCCATTTCGAGCACGTCAACATTCAGGTTCCGGATCAGCGCCTCGCTACCCTGTTCTATGTCGCAGGGCTCGGACTGACCCGCGATCCCTATCTGATGGTGTCCGACACCAACATGTGGATCAACGCCGGACGGAGCCAGTTTCACCTGCCGAGCGGCAGGGCGCAGGTGTTGCGCGGCCATGTCGGGCTGGTCATCGCGGGCCGCGAGGCGCTGCTGGCGCGGCTTGCGTCGGTCGCGAAGAAGCTCGAGGGCACGGCGTTCGCCTTTGCAGAGCGCAACGACCATGTCGAGGCGATCTGTCCGTGGGGCAACCGCCTGCGCTGCTACGAACCCGACGCCGCACGCTTCGGGCGCATCGCGCTCGGCATTCCCTATGTCGCGTTCGACGTGCCCATGGGATCGGCAGGCGGCATCTGCGCCTTCTACCCCGAGATCATGGGCATGCCATCGGAGTTGTGGAATGGCGACGGCACGGTCGCCGCCGTGAAGACGGGCCGCAACCAGCATCTGCTGTTCCGCGAGACCGATCGGTCGCAGGGCGACTATGACGGGCATCACGTGCAGATGTACATCACCGATTTCTCCGGCCCGTACCGAAAGCTCCTGGCGCGCAAGCTAGTCTCGCGCGAGGACAATCAATACCAGTACCGCTTCTGCGACATCGTCGACCTCGACAGCGGCAAGCCGCTGTTCACGGTCGAGCACGAGGTGCGCAGCGCCACCCATCCGATGTTCATGCGGCCGATGGTCAACCGCAATCCCGCGCTCAACAACCGCAACTATGCGTATGGCCACGACCAGTCGCTGTGGGCGATGGGACCGGACCAGTACGAGGGCTAGTTCCTCACGCCGCCGATCGATCCACCAAGCCATGTTGGAGCGTATCAAGCAGGCGCTGCTCGCGCGCGATCCGGGCGCGGTAGAGCTCGCGTTCACTCTCGCTTCTGGCACTGGCCAGCAACATGCGATAGTGCCCGATCACCTTCTCGCTGCCGCGGATCAGGAGGTTGTGGACGTCGCTCATCGTTCCGCTCCCGCAGCAGTGGACACCGATGGCATGTTCGGAAGGCTGAATGCGACGGCGAAGGCATCGGCGGCGAAAGCCTCGAGCGCGGCCTGCTCCTCGGCGAGGCGTCGTTCGATAAACTGGCGCTCAATGTCCGACAGCCTGGTCTTCAGCAAGCGTCGATAACGAGACAAATTATTACGGTGCGCGCGGAAGCGGGCGAAATCCTGATCGAGCATCGTCGTCACTCCTGACGGTCTTTCACGGTCCTTTTCGATTTTGCGGTGCGGGAAGAAACATCTTCCGGCGCAAAAAAAATATTCAGGCGCATCATCCTGTCAAGACACTGTTTCGCTGCTCCCTCGACCGCGCCGGGGGCCGCTCAAAAAAATTTTCGCGTCCCCTCTTGCAAGGTCTTTGCGCCGCTTTAAGTCGTTTTTCGCCGCGAGAGCGGTGTGCCGGATGCCCGATCGGGTCCGGCGCGGGCGCCGGGCCGGGGTCTTCGGACCCGCTTCCGATTCCCAGTCTTGCGCTCCTTCGTATCCATCTTGCTCTTTGGAGGACTTGGTATGAGGACCACCTTTGACTTCGCGCCGCTGTGGCGCTCCACCATCGGCTTCGATCATCTGGCCGACCTCGTCGACAGCACGCTGCGCCAGGCGGGCGAGGACAATTATCCGCCCTACAACATCGAGCGCTCCGGCGAAGACCAATACCGGATCACACTGGCCGTGGCGGGCTTCGGCGTCAACGACATCACCGTGACCGCCGAACAGAATGCGCTCACCATCGAGGGCCGCAAGCCCGACAGCGCCACCCGCGAATATCTCTATCAGGGTATCGCGGCGCGCCCGTTCCGCCGCGTGTTCAATCTCGCAGACTACGTCCAGGTGAAGCAGGCGGCTTTCCAGGACGGTCTCCTGGTCATCGACCTTCTGCGCGAGATTCCGGAAGCCATGAAGCCGCGCCGGATCCAGATCGCGGGCGCTGCGTCACCGCAGATCGAGAAGAAGGCCGCCTGATCGCGCCGGACGCGGTCGACGTGCCTGCGACCACCGCGGCGGATGGCGATCCCCTCGCCGTCCGCCCGATCAAACCATCCCTTCGAAAGGAGTGTAGAGGGAGACCAGAGATGACCAATGCCACCACGGGCGGTCTCGGCCCACTGTTTCATCCCGCCGCGCATTATGCATCGCCGAACGCCGTCCTTGACGACGGCAAGCTCTCGACAGCGGAGAAGCGGATCATTTTATCGTCGTGGGCCTCGGACATGTACGCCGTCGAATCCCATCCGGCGCTACGCGAGATTCCGGGCATGGATCACCCGGTTCGGCTCGCAGACATCCTCGCCGCGCTGCGCGAGCTCGATGACGACGACGACCCGCCGCCTCGTGGCGGCGTCCCGATGCGGTTGCGGCGGCCATGGGCCGCCGCCACGCTTGATCCGTGATCTGATCAGCGCGCGGCCGCAATCCTGGCAAGGAAGGCTGGCTGTCCATTACGGCAGGTTGTCCCGCAGAAAAATATCGATGCGGATGCGCTCCTGGTCGGGGCTGATCGGCTCGCCCGCACAATGCGCGAGCAGGATTCGCGCCGCCGACCGCGCCTCATGGCCGGCATCCTGGTTGATGACGGCGTCGAGCGTGCCGCGAACCAGGAATCGCCTCGTGTACTCGGTGAGCTCATGGGTGATCCAGACCACCTCGCGCGCGCGGCCCGAGGCCTCGAGCGCATCGGCGATGCCGCGGTTTCCGGCGCCGCAGCAATATATGCCGCGGAGGTCGGCATGACGCGCGAGCAGCGCGGCCGTGAGTTTTCGCGTGCGGTCGCTGTCGTCGCGCCCCTCGATGACCGGGAGTGCGGACAGGTTCGAATACTCGCTGGTCAGGATCTGGTGGAAGCCGAACTGCCGTTCGGTGTGATCACGCAGCGACAATGATCCCGCAATCACGGCGACGGTGCCCTCGCGCCCCGCAAGGAAGCGCCCCATCAGCGTCGCCGCGGTGCGGCCTGCGGCCGGGTTGTCGATCCCGACATAGTGCACGCGGGACGAGCTGGGTGCGTCTGACACCAGGGTTACCACGGCAATCCCGCGCGCGACAAGGTCGTCGATCGCGGCGCGAACCCTGGGATGATCGAGCGCGATGACGGCGACGCCTTGATAGGCGGGCGAGAGGTTCTCCAGCGCACCGGCAAGAACATCGGGGTCGAACACGTCGACATGGTGGATATCGATGAAGCCGCGCTGGCCGGCGAGCCAGTCGGCGGTGCGAGCCACCTGCTCGGTCAGGCTGGTCATGAAGCTGTTGCTGCCGGTCGGCAGCACGAAGGCAAAGCGGAACGTCTGCCCGCGGGCGAGCCGGGCCGCGGCAACATCGGCGCGATAGCCGAGCTTTGCCACCGCGGCCTCGACACGCGCGACGGTCTTGGCGTGGACGCCCTCTCGCCGGTTGACGACGCGATCGACCGTGGCGAGCGAAACGCCCGCGGCGCGCGCGACATCCTCGAGCGTGGCTCGAATCACCGGCTGGGTCGCGCCAACCGTCATTCGCGCGCGGCCCACAGCATGCCGCGGGTCATCAAAGTCCGGATCTCCGGCACGTCAAGCTCGTAGGCGCGGTGGCCCAGCGAGGAGTAGAACACCCTCCCCGCGCCATAGCGCTTCTTCCACACCACGGGCATCACCACGCCCTCGATCCAAGGCGCGTGCTCGCCGGTGAAAGTCGTCGTTGCCAATACCTCGTTGGCGGGATCGACATGCATGTAATATTGCTCGGACCGATGCTCGAAGCTCTTCAGACCCGTCATGATGGGATCATCCGGTTTCGTCAAGTCGACCTTGTAGTCGATGATGTTGCCGGGATGGGCGACCCACTGGCCGCCGCACAGGAATTGGTAATCGACCGACTCGCGGAAGGCATCGCACATGCCGCCATGATGGCCGGCAAGCCCGACGCCGCCGCGCACCGCCGCGCAGAGGTTGAGCGCTTCCGCCTTCTCGATCTTCGACATCGTGTAGATCGGGATGATCAGCGACAGATCGTGGATCGCCGGATCGGCGAATGCCGCCGTCGTCGTCTCGATCCGAACCTCAAAACCTTCCGCCTTCAGCCAGCCTCGAAACATCGAGGCGCAGAGATCGGGATCGTGTCCCGGCCAGCCACCCCACACAATCATTGCCTTGCGCATGGTCATTCCCTCAATCGATCTGTCCGGTTTCGCGTCCGGCCGGCAGCATCGCCGGCCGCTCGACGCGGCTCTCGATCTTGACGCGGCGGCCTTCGTCGGCGGAGGTGTGGAACGCCTCCATCACCTCCAGCACGTGGAAGGCAAGCGCGCCGCTGGCGCGGTGCGGACGGTTGTTCAGGATCGCGGAGGCCATGTCGGCGACGCCGATGGAGCGGAACTCGCCCTCGACGTGACCGTGCGTCAGCGGCATCGTCTCCCATTCGCCGCCAGTCTTGGCAACCTGCACCTCACCGCCGAAGCGGTTCGGGTCCGGCACCAGCATGCTGCCGCTGTCGCCATAGATCTCGATCGGCGCATGCCGATGCTTCGGCACGTCGAAGCTCATCGTGATCGAGACGACCGCACCGCTTTCGAATTCAAGGTTGCCCGCGACATGAGTCGAAACCTCGACCGGGATCAGCGTGCCGTTCATCGGCTGGCTGGTAACCACGCGCTCGGACTTCGGGCGCGCGGTCGAGCCCATCACGCTCGCGACCGGGCCGAGCAGCTGCACGAGATCGGTGATGTAGTACGGCCCCATGTCGAGCATCGACCCACCGCCGCGCAAATAATAGAAGCCCGGCGCCGGATGCCAGCGCTCATGGCCGGGGCAGCCGAAGAACGCGCTGCCCGCGACAGGCGCGCCGATCGCGCCGTCGTCGATCAGCTTGCGTGCGGTCTGGTGGCCGCCGCCAAGGAACGTGTCGGGCGCGCAGCCGACACGCAGGTTCTTCTGTGCGGCGAGCTCGATGACCTTGCGCGCTTCCGCGACATCGATGCCGAGCGGCTTCTCGGAATGGACGTGCTTTCCGGCATTCAGCACCGCGAGACTGACATCGGTGTGGGCCAGCGGCACCGTGAGATTGACGACGATCTCGACATCGTCGCGCTTCAACAATTGGTCGACCCGCATTCCCGGCAAGCCAAACGCTGCCCCCTGGCGCTCCGCGACCTCGCTGCGCATGTCGGCGAGCGCCCTGACCTCCATGACCGGAAAACGCTGGGCCGCTTTGAGGTAGGCGGTGCTGATCACACCGCAGCCGATGATTCCGACGCCGACTTTTCTCATTGTGATCTCCCGGGAATATGGCTCATCCCTTGACCGCGCCTGCAGTGAGGCCGGCCACGATGTGCTTCTGCGCCAGCAGGAACAGAATGATCGTGGGCAGGATGGTGAGCGTGATGAAGGCCAGGATCAGGTGCCATTCGGACGAGTATTCGCCCTGGTAGACCATGATTCCGAGCGGCCAAGGATACAGGGCGTCGGTGTTCAGCATCACCAGCGGCAACAGATAGGCGTTCCAGCTGTTGACGAAGGTGATGGTGCCGACGGTCGCCAGGATCGGACGCGATAGCGGCAACGTCACATAGCGGAAGAACTTGATGTAGCTGCAACCGTCGACCAGCGCGGCCTCCAGCAGCTCATATGGAATGTCCTTGAAGAAGCGGCGCAACAGCAGCACGCTCATGGCGAGGCTGAACGCCACCTGCGGCAGCGCCACGCCGAAATAAGTATCGAGCATGCCGAGATCCCGCACCTTGATGAACAGCGGCAGCACGGCGGTCGCAGCGGGAAACAGCAGGCCCAGCGTCAGATAGCTGAGCAGCATCGAGCTCCCGTAGAACTTGACATGGGCGAAGGTGAACGCGGCCATCGAAGCCGTGATCAGGGTCAGCGTCACCGCCAGCGTCGATATGACCAGCGAATTGCGCAAGAGCTGCCAGTAGCGCGCCGAGAACAGGATGTCGGCGTAGTTCTGCCACTCCCAGTGCCTCGGCAAGCCGAACGGATTGACACGTAGTTCGCCGAGCGACTTGAAGCCGCCGAGCAGGGTCGCGAGCAGCGGCACCAGGACGAAGACCGCGATCAAGCCGAGGAACAGCGCCTTGAACAGCGCAGCGGGATCGATTGCGCTTCTGGCCCCGGCACTACTCATCGCGCATGAACCATCGCTTGTAGGTGAAGGCAAAGGTCACGCAGATCGCGAACAGGATGACGCCGATGGCGCTGCCATAGCCAACCCGCATACGCGAGATGCCGTTGTTGTAGAGAAAGCTCACCATCGTATTCGAGGAGTCGGCCGGCCCTCCCCGCGTCAGCGGCATGACGAGGTCGAACAATTGCAGGGAACCGATGATGGCGAAGAACACGGACAGGCGGATGGTCGGATAGAGCAAGGGGATCACGACGTGGCGCAGTGCCTGCGTCCGCGTCGCGCCGTCGATTCGGGCGGCCTCGATCAGGCTCTTGTCGAGGCCTTGCAACGCCGCGATGAACAGCATCATGTGGAAGCCGAAATACTTCCAGACCACCACGATCAGCACCGCCAGCATCGCCGTGTCGGTCGAGGCCAGCAGATGCGGCGGCTCGGCGCCGAAGGTGCGCCAGATCGAGGCGACGAGCCCGTAGTCGCCGTCATAGACGAAGCTGAAGATCAGCCCGGTCGCGATCTCGGCGAGGATATAGGGCATGAAGAACAGCATGCGGAGCGCCACAGCCCCCCGAAAGCGTTCCGCGAGCATGAGCGCCAGCGTGAGCGCGAGCGGCAGCTGGACGGCGAGCGAAACGGCGATGATCAGCCCGTTGTTACGGAGCGCTAGCCAGAAGGCCCGCGTCTCCAGCACGAAACGGTAATTGTCGAGGCCGATCCAGTTCGTCGGCCTGCCGAACCCATTCCAGTTGAAGCCTGAGTACCAGGCGGCCTCACCGATCGGCAGCACCACGAACAGCGTGAACAGCAGCAGCGCCGGCGGCAGAAACAGGATCAAGACCGTGAAACGGCCATCCCAGCTTGGGCCACGAACCGCGACCTGAGCAGCCGCCTCGCCGGCAACGCCGATCGGCGACGACATCGCGATCCGTCGCGCCACGGTCAGTTACCTTGCTTGTACGCCGCTTCGATGGCTTTCGCAGCGTCCTGCGGGCTCATGCTGCCGCCGGCGATCTCAGCCGTGACGTCATTGACGACGCGGCCGACCGAGGGGCCGAGGCTCTGGTCATAGAAGTTCTGATGATAGTTCGACTTCGCCAGGTTGGCCGCGATCTGCTTCATGAAGGCGCTGTTGAGGCCGGCCTCGCCGCCCTTGACGACGGGAACGATGAAATTGCCGGCGGCGAGCCGCGCCTGCACGTCCTTGGAGATAAAGAACTTGAGGAAGTCGGTGGCTTCCTTGGGCGCCCCCTTGGTGATCAGCCAGCCGGTGATGCCGCCGAGCGTGTCTGACGGCTCACCCTTGCCGCCGGGTACGACCGGAAAATCGAACCAGCCAAGCTTGTCGTCGCCGAGACCCACCTTGTCGGCGGCAAGCGCGCGCTGGGTGTGATAGAAGGACGAGATGGCCAGGATCATCGCGGCCTTGCCGTCACCGAAATAGCCGACGGCCTGCGGGTTCTTGAAGCCGAGGAAGCCGTTCTGGAACGGCTGCAGATCGATGAGCTGCTTGAACAGCTCGCCGGATTTCTGGAAGGTCTCGCCGGCGAAGCCACCTTTCTCACCCTTCAGTGCTGCATCGAAGGCCGGCTTGCCGCCGACGCGCACTGCGAGATGCGTCCAGTAGAAATGCAGCGGCCATTTGTCGGCACCGCCAACCACAATCGGCGTAACACCCGCGGCCTTGAGCGTTTTCACCGCGCCGAGCAGATCGTCCCATGTCTTGATCTTGCTTGCATCGACATTACCCTTGGCCATCAAATCCTTATTGTAGAGGAAGCCGACCTGCGAGAGCGCGATCGGAAGTCCGAAGACGCGGCCGTTCTGGGTGAAGGCGGCGAGCGCTGCCGGTGCGATCGTGTCGCTGTAGCCGCCGCTCTTCACGGAATCGGTGATGTCCTCCAGGACGCCGGCCTCGATCTGGGTCTTCAGGACCCCGCCGGCCCAGCTGTAGATGATGTTCGGACGATCCTTGGATTGCAGGATGGTCGGCAGCTTGGCCTTGTAGGCTTCATTCTCCAGGAACTGCATCTCGATTTTGACGCCCGGATGCGATGCCTCATAGGCGCGGGCGACCTCATCCCAGATCTTCACCTGGGCCGGATTGACCTCGATGTGCAGCCATTTCACCGTGGTGTCGGCTGACGCAGAATGGGCCCAAAGCAGGCATGCGACAGCGGCGAGTCCCAGTCTCCCGAGCAATCTCATCACATCCTCCCGACCGGCTTTTATTCTTTGACGCAATCCTGCCCTCAATTTTTGAGGTACGCAACACAAATTCTGATCTATGCACCTCACCAACGGAGTGGCTAAGGTTTGGAAAAAGAGTCGGTCGCGGCCCGCCGCGCCGGCCGCAACAAACAGAGGTACCCATGGCTGCCATCTATTCCGACCTCGCCGGCAAGGTCGTGCTCGTCACCGGGGGTGCAGCGGGAATTGGCGCTGCGATCGTGCGGCGTTTCGCGCAGCAGAAATCCAAGGTGGTTTTCTTCGACATCAAGATCGACGAAGGACAGCGCTTGGCGCGTGAGCTGTCCGATCAGGGCATGGCCGCGCATTTCCAGCACGTCGATCTCACTGACATCCCCGCGCTCCGCGCCGGCGTCGTCGAGGCACGCAAGGCTCATGGCCCGATCAACATCCTGATCAACAACGCCGCGCATGACGAGCGGCACAGCACCGAGGAGATGACGCCGGAATACTGGGACGACCGCATCGCGGTGAATTTGAAGCACCAGTTCTTTGCATCGCAGGCCGTGCTGCCGGACATGCAGGCAGCCAAAGCCGGCGCCATCATCAATTTCGGCTCGGTGTCGTGGATCGCAGGACAAGGCGGCATGGCCGCCTACACCGCCAGCAAGTCAGGCGTGATCGGGCTGACGCGCTCGCTGGCACGCGACTACGGCCCCTACAACATCCGCGTCAACGCGATCGCGCCGGGCTGGATCATGACCGAGCGGCAGCTCGAGAAATGGATGACGCCGGCCGGCGAGACCGAGTTGCAGCAGCGACAGTGCCTGAAGCGCAGGCTCGTGCCGGACGAAGTCGCGAAGTTCACCGTGTTCCTCGCGTCAGACGAGGCCTCCGCCTGCACCGCGCAGCACTACATCGTCGATGGCGGCTGGGTTTGAGAGGCTTTGAGGATGGCCGAGGGGCACAAGCCAAATCACGGTCAGCATATGCAGGGCTGTGCAACGGTTCCCAGCGAGACCGGTTTCGAGAGTGATCTCAGACCATGCGGAAAATCTGGCTGGGCGGATCACGACTTCAGGCAACATACCTGCAGCGCGGACCTCCATGGAGCCCTCGGTGCGGACCAGACTCGATCGGCTTGGCGAGAACATTGTTGATTGCCGGTTCGAATTCCTGAGTCATCAGAGCCGATTGCGCTACTTAGGCACCGCCTTGTAGGCGAGATAGGCCGCATGACTGAGCCCAAGCAGCGAAACAAAGCCGCCATCGACGGGCGGAAATGCCGTTATCGCCGCGATCGGCTTGAGCAGATTGAAAATAGCCGTCCCGTAGACAATCAGTAGCAGCAATGTAAACGCAAGCTGCTGCACCTTGCCCGCATCAACGTAATCGGCATCGTTGGTATCGCCACGTATGACGTCCAGCCACCGCGCGTCCTCCGGTGAGCCTTTCGTGACGACTTGGCCGCGGGATTCGACCGCGGACTTGAGGCCGTCCGCGGTCTTTAGATTCTCGCTGATCGACGCGAGGCGCTCGGGTGCGCCTGCTTTCTCCTTCTGCATTAGGATCGCGGGCGAGGCTACGAACGTGAAGCTGCCGATCCCAAGAAGCGCCCACACGCTCGCCGGCACCACTATTTCGAGCGGATTGGTTGCGCCCAGGCTTACGTTCGAGAGGCCCGCGGTGAACAGGGCACTGACCAGAAGCAATGTCCATAGCACGAGCTGCATGCGCGACAGGCTGATCTTATTGCGTTCGTCTATGAAGATGCCATCCCAGCGCTTCTTCAGCGCGTATCCGGCGAGGCTCAGAAGCGCCGCCAGCAGCACAAGCGTGGCGACCCACGTCCCGGAACGGCCCAGCCCAACCAAACCGACGAGCCCGCCGAGATCGCCACGCACCAGGTTGACGGCGATGAGCGCGGCCAAAGCAACAAGAATAACGATCATGAAAAAGTCCCCCCTTGAATTCCTGCGGATGGAGAGATTGCCAGCGCGCCGCCCAGAGACCCGGACGGCGCGCTGCAATGCCGTTACGTTTGAGCCGCCTCAAAGATCCAGGCACCCGGCCTCGGGTCCGTTCCGGCCGCATAGAGCCGCAGCCTGGCTCCGAGTTTGGACACCACGGCGCTCCCTTCTGCTGGGAAAAATTTGGGATCCACCACACCGGCCGGCAGGCTCGACAGAATCTTGAATTCAGTCGCGTGCCGCTTCCGGCGAGCCTTCTGCGCATAGATGGTGTTAGGTCCATCTGAAATCGTCAGAATGTCGCCCTTCAAGATGACCGTGAGATTCTCGAATCCCTTGTCCTCCTTCGGGATGCTCGGCGACTTCGGATCAGAAAAGCTGAGATGATTCTGCATCTCGACCGAGAAATCGGCCAGATCCGGACCTTCTTCCTTTTCCAAGACATCGAACACGCTCTGCGCGATGGTGCGGCCGAGCGGCACGCCGCCGATATTGTCCGTCTGCGTCAATAATCCGTCGGCGTCATTGGCGGTCGTGCCGTCAAACCGCCAGTGAACGCCAAGGTAAACGCGACTGACGGCATTCTCGTACATGGCGTCGAGCAGCCGATCATATCGCCGCAAATGCCGCGTCCGGCGCGTTCCATCGGAATCGTGGCTCAGCCCGTTGAGCTCGTCGGACACGAGGCTGAATCCGACCTTATCGGCCTGACCTCTTGGCACCCCGAAGTACAATCGCAATGTTTCGAACACGGCGCCGCCGAACGAGGCATGTCCTGATGGATAAGCGGGGAAGTGTGGCGTGAAGTTTCTCTTGGCCGTATTTGTGCTGGGGGCGCCGACGGGCTCCCAGAACGGATCCGCATCGACATCGATCGACCTGCTCGAGTTTGGTCCCGGTCCAAGGCCTTGCCCGCGCTCGCGAATGCCGATCACGGGCCGCCACAAATTGTAACAGTACTTGTGATACCAAGCGTCGATCCCGGCCTCCGCCATCGCGATATTCACCAGCGCCAAGACGCGAAGGTTCTCTATCAAACGTTCGGTAGCGGGCTTCGTCCTGTTGCGATCGTCGAGAATCGCGACGACGATCTGATTATAGAGGCGCGGCGGCGTGCCGATCTGCGCTGCGCCATCATAGGCCCAGTACAGCCCGATGGCGGTCTCGTCGGCAGTTCGGCTGCTGCCCGCGCGGCGGCCTTTCTCTTTGGCCTCTCGGTAGTGTTTCAGATATTGGGCATCGTTCTCGTCGAGAACTTTGTCGCGACAACCGGGAGGCTCGGCCAAAGGCGCATGATCAGCCAACACGAAGTGCCGTGTCCCGCCATAGGCTTGGCCGAGCAGACCCTGCTCGTCGTTGAACGGGTCTGCCCTGTGGTGCCCATTCAGTTGGGAAAAGACCGCCGACTTGGACACGTCAGAGCCGTCCATGGTGCGATCATCGAGCACATTACGGCCAACGCGCGCGCCGAACGTATCGGCAAGCATTGCATCCTTACCGAGTGCAGGCATCGCTCCGCGCAAACCAACCTCGAACCGATCGATCTGCGACGGATACAGATCGCTCAAAACGACAAACGCGGCGCGTGAGACCGAGGCCACGATGTCTTCGATTCCGACGCCCGCAGGCAGCGTGATCCGATTTGCCGGCAGGATAGGCTCGTAGCTTTTCGGATTCAGATCCGATCCTGGCGGGACCAGCCCGAAATAAGCATCATGCATGGCGATGTGAACCATCGCCAGCGCACGCGAACTCAACGTCGGTCCGCGCTGATTTCGTGCCGCCATGCCACCGGTATGATCGTTGCGGTTTGCCTCGAGCGCGACGTTGTTCCAGTAGAGCGCTATGTCGGTCATGGGACTCTCCATCGTTTAATGAAAATGCATAGACAGCTATTGCGTCGCGTTCGTTGCGCGGCCGCGACAATCAAATCACTCGCGAGCTATCCTCCGGAAGAAGGCCGTCCCGCTTCCGGGACGGCAGTTTGCGGGAGGAATGCACGCAGTCACGGGCCTCTACGTCAGCTCGTTACACCGAGCGCGAACTAATCACGGAGTTCGGTTGGAGATGCGTGAAATAAATGTGAGAAAATTTGCCGTCGCGGCGATCGCACGTCATGTCATTGGCGATCCTGTTCCGCGAACAAAGACGCCACTCTGCCGATCATCGCGACGTCGGGTCGCGATCGCGCGGACCGATGTCCTGCTCGCCGATGCGGTCGGCGAGCATTACCAGCCATTTCACGGTGTCGCGCTGAAGCGGAGAGAGGTCCGCGCGCCGGGCGATCGCAGCGGCGATTTCGCGAAAGTCGGACCATCGCCTGTAGAAGTCGATGAGGTCCTGAGGAGGCTCCTTTCGAAGGCGACGAGACCCGCTACCTCTGGTGCTCTCGCGTCGCGGACGTTTCGAAGGAATTCTCATCACGCCAAGGCTAGCCCGGGTAGCGTGCCTTGCCTCGTGAAAAAAGCGTGAAACTGCTTGGAAGCCTACAAGCTCAATGTTAGGTTGCCGAACGATCCATTTGGCGGGGTGGGGCAGGTGGACACCAAGCGCATCGAAATCGGCCTGTTCGGAGCGTGCGTCGTGCGCTCCGCTACGCGTGGCCGCTTCGAGATAACCGGAGCGAAGCACAAGGGGTTGTTTGCTCTGCTTGCGACCGCTCCCTTTGGACGTCGCACGCGGTCCTTTCTTCAGGACACACTATGGGGCACGGCCTGCTACGACACCGGCCGCCAGAGTCTGCGGCGGGCGCTTACAGATATCAGGCAGATCATGGGAGATGCGTTCTCCGAAGTCCTGACGAGTACGAACTCCGACATTACTCTCGATCTTTCCCGGGTCTCTTTTATCGGCAGGCCGGGGGGCGGCGAATTGCTCGAAGGACTGGTTATTCGCGAGGACGGCTTTGGCCGGTGGCTTCGCGCTTTGCGTCTCAACCAGGAGCAGATCTATTCGCTCTACAGCCTCGCATCGCAGCCGCCGCCGGCACCCATGCTGCCCTCGGTGGCCGTGCTGCCATTCCGAACCATCACCGGATCTGCGGGGCATGGCGTGCTCGGTGACTGGCTCGCCGAAGAGGCGTGCCGCTCACTGTCGCGCTCCAACTTGATAGCTGTGATCTCGCACCTGTCCAGCCGCGCGCTTGATCATCACACGGTTGACATCTCCGAAATCCGCACTCGGTTGGCCGTCGACTATTGCGTTGCAGGCACCTTGCGGGTCGCTTCCGACGAGATCGTGCTAGACGCCGACCTGCTGGACGTTGTCTCCGGACGCATTCTCTGGACCCGGCAATTTGTAGGGCCGCACGAGACATTCCTGAAAAGGTCGGCCGAAGGCATTTCCGAGATCGTGGTTGCCGTCGGTCGAGCAATCGCGGACGATACGATCGCGCATGTCGCTGGCCGGCACCTGAGGGAGATCGATGATCATCGGCTTCTCCTTGCAGGCGTCGATCTCATGCACCGCCCTTCTCTTCGGGACTTTGCCAAGTCGCGCGAACTCATCGAAGAAGCGCTCCGCCGAGCTCCGCACTCCGCCGAAACGTATGCGTGGTTTGGCAAGTGGCACGTGCTCAGCGTCTTCAACGGCTGGAGCACGGACCCGAAAAGAGACACTGAGTGCGCCGTAGGGTGCACGGCGCGCTCCCTTGATATCGATCCGGAGAACGCCTTTGCGCTGACCATCGACGGATTTGCTCAGAACAACCTGTTGCGCCGCCTGGATACAGCGCGGGAGCGCTATTCGGCCGCCTTGCGCTTCAATCCGAATGAACCACTTGCCTGGTTGCTGAGCGGCGCACTGCACGCTTTCCAGGACGAGGCGGATGCGGCTGTCAGCGCGACCGAAAGGGCGCGGCGCCTCTCTCCAATCGATCCGTTTCAGTATTTTTACGAGTCGCTTACCGCAAGCGCCCTTCTCGTGGCGTGCCGCTACGAAGAGTCGCTGTCATTTGCCAATAGATCCTTGCAACGACACGACAGGCACATTTCGACCCTCCGAACCAAGATTGCAGCTCTGCACTATCTCGATCGCGGGGCGGAGGCTCGGACCATCGCCACCGAGATCGTGCGCCGCCACCCCGATTTCAACGTCGCCGACTATTTGCGCGGTCACCCGGCCGGCGATCACGCGAGCGGACGCCGGGTCGCAGCGGCTTTGCAAGCAGCGGGGATTCCATAAGACCATTTCAGCACGAGGGGGCATAAATGTCGCAACTTGGGGGATTCGGTGGGTTTGGAGGATTTGGCGGGTTTGGGGGATTCGGAGGGTTTGGAGGGTTTGGAGGTTTCGGAGGGTTCGGCGGACTGAACTTCAGCGGCCTTGGTCCATTTCTCGGATCAGGCGCCGACCCGATTTACGACCCCTCGCTGGTGCATGGTTTGCAAATCACCGAGCAGTCGGTCACGCATGTAGCGAACCGGCTGCCAAGCCCGACAGCTCGTGAGCTCACGTTCTCCGCGGCGGAAAATATGCGTCTGTGGGCCGATTGGGTCAGATCCTCCATCTACGTCACAGACTTCCTCAGGCAATTTGACTGGCAGATCAACGATCGGTCAGAAAGCATAGTCCTCCGCTACGGCCGGCGCGACTTCGTCATCTTCAACCGGCCCTCGATGGACACGTTCAAGCAGCAGCTGGACGTCATGCGCAAATACCTTGATCAGCGGCCCGATCGCACGCCCGAGGTGATGACGCAGCTCAGCTTTCCCACGCCCTATTTCGCAATGATTGTCGGCTTGCAAACAAACCATCGTTTCACTTCAGAGCTGATCGCAATGACGCAGGTGCTCGCGTCCCATGTAACCATGGTCGCGAAACACCAACTGGCCTGTCGCCGCCCTGCGCATATCGACGCAACGGTGATGCCCATGATTCCGATACCGGCTCATGGCAGCTTTCCGAGCGCACACGCAACCGAGGCCTATGCGGTCGCCGAAGTGCTCTGTAGCTTCGTCGAGCTCCACAAGCGCCATTTCGCCGATTTCGAACGCCGGCAGGCCCTGCTGCGCAAGCTGGCCGAGCGCATCGCCGTCAACAGGACCGTCGCCGGCATGCATTTCCCGATCGACACCTGGGCCGGCGCTATCCTCGGACGAGCGGTCGGTCAGATCATCCTCGGAAAATGCGGAATGAACGTCCGCGTGGCGTCTTACGCGTACTCGGCACAGGGAGAGCGTGACTTCTCGGGAAGCCAGTTCGCGCGCGGCGCCAACAAGGCGTTCGGCGTTGCTCGCAGGGGAAGTTTCAAGCCCAATCCAAGCCAGTCCTTCGAGTGGTTATGGCGACAAGCCGGCACGGAGTTCGTGCGATGACCGGGCGGAGACACAGGCGACGGGCCTTGATCTACCGCTTACCAGACGGCCTGGGTCCCTACGATGTCTGGAATTTTGGAAGCGGCAGGGCTTACGCACCGTCGAGTGCGCGATTGGCATCACGCCGATACCTCACCGCAATTGCCGCGCTCCAGGATTATCCGGGCGGTGCCGAATCCAAGTTTCCCCGGAGAGCCGGCAGGAGTTCCAACCGCGTCTGGCTCCCCACACTCTGGAAGCCGGGCAAGAGAGGCGAAGGCGGCAAGTCGCTGGGCCTCATGTTCCTTCCCTTTGTCGTAAGCAAGCCTGCCAGGCAGGCAAAGAGTGACGAGCATCCGGAGGCGCTTCGCAAGCGCCTGTTCGCGGGACTGCGGCAAGGAAGAATTCGGCGGTATCTTGCCTCCGAGAATATCGCCGGGACACGTTTCCGTGCCGGCTTGCCGGTGACAGATAGGGCGATGAAACCCGAGCTTCCCGGCGAGCCGACGGCACCGGCATGGCGCCCCGACGCGCAGCTGCGTGCCCGGATCGGACAGCAAAAGCGAATTACCGTCATCGCAGTGATCGATGACGGGATACCGTTCGCTCACCGAAACTTTCGCGATGCGAGCGGAAAGCATACTCGCGTCGAGTTCTGCTGGCTGCAGTCAGCCTTGCCCGATCGGCAACAAACAAGCGTGCTGTTCGGCCGCGAGTATACGCGTGCGCAGATCGAGGGATACATTGCCAGCCATGGCGACGACGAGGATGAACTCTACGATGCAGCGGGCTCGGTGGAAGACACCGAGAGCCTTGCGAGCATGCTTCGGCGGCATACGACTCATGGTGCGCATGTCATGGATCTGGCCACAGGTTACCGGCCTGAGCGCGATGCGGCACCAGCTGAAGAAATCCGTATTATAGCCGTCCAACTGCCCAACCTGCTGACGATGGACACGTCAGGTATCGGCAAGGACATGTATCTCTTGTCCGCATTGCACTACATCTTCAACCGTGCGGAAATGATTGCCGAGGGATATGCGATCGACCGAGCGCGCCTCGTGGTTAACTTCAGCTACGGGTATTTCGGCGGTCCCCATGACGGCCGATTCGACATCGAGGAGGCGATTAGCGAACTGGTGAAGAAGCGCCGTGAGACCGTCGGTCCAACCGCTCTCGTGCTCCCGGCCGGCAACAGCTTTCTGGATCGCCTGCACGCGAGCATTGCCGACTCGGAGTTCACCAGAGGTGAAGTGAGGCTACCGTGGCGCCTCCAGCCCAATGACCGCACACCGAACTATGTCGAGATATGGTTTCCCGAGAACTTCAATCCAACCGGCTATAAGGTCGAATTGCTTGACCCAATGGGAGTGAAGCGTGGACGGATCGCCTTCCTGCGCGCCGGTCTAGCCAAGGTCATATCACTGGTGGATGAGGACGGCCGCGCCATCGGACAGATGAGTGTCGATGAGCATCGTCGGGGGCTTCGCTGGCGCGTGCTGATAGCGACTGCGCCTTCGGAGCCCGAGTGCCCGGATTCCCCTGCCGTTCAGTCCGGACTCTGGACGATCGCGATCAAACGCGAGCGCAAGGCTCCAAAGCTGGCCAAAGAATCAATCAGATGCTGGATCCAGAGAGACACGGACCCCGCCAGCTTGAGGTCGGGAGCCCGCCAAAGCTATTTCGATGATGGTGACAACGCTCTCTATGGCGTTTTGGGAGCTCCCCTTGAAGTCGATACCTATAGCGCGCTCGTTCGACGATTCGGCAGCTTAAACGGTCTCGCAACTTCCAAGGAGGCAATCGCCGTGGCCGGCTACAGGCTCGCGTCCGGGTCGAGCTTTTCGTTGGAGAACTCCGCACCTGCCGCCTATAGCTGCGCCGGCATACAGAAATCCGGATGGCCTGAGGCCAGAGTTACATGCTCGTCGATGTCTGACCGCTCCAAGGTCCTGCCGGGGACCGTGGCCGCCGGGGTGCGCAGCGGAACGCGATCGGTGATGCAGGGTACCAGCATGGCTGCGCCATTCGTAGCTCGACAACTCGCAATGACGTTCGTCTCAGCTAGCGACGAGGATGTCTTGGCGGCCGAGCGCGAGAATTATCGAAGTCTCTTGCATGGCCAAGAACAGCGCCATCGCAGCTTGAAGAAGGACCGGCTCGGAGAGGTACTTGTGCCGCCGCATTGGCAGCCCAGTATCGAAATTCAAGACTGACCCAAAAATTGAGAAGTCGCGCAGAGGCACTGCGCGCTAAGCGTCACCTCGAGCTAAATCGCAGGCCGGGTAGAAGATCGTCGAGTCGGGGCTGTCCGCTGGGCGAACTGCAGGACGACGCCGATTGCGCACAAGTGCATCATTTCGGCTGGTCGTCCGATTGCTCGTCGTAACACCCTACTCTACGGTGAGGGCGTAAGCGACCTGCCCAAGTAGCTTCCGCGGTATTTCTTGGGATGAAACCACAGGGAATGAGCCAAATGGTCGATGTCATGCACAACGTCGTTTAGCTCGATTTTGGACCGAGCATTAGAAGCTCCATTTCCAAGCGCGCCCAAGAACTTCGCAGGAATAGAGTTACTTACATAACGAACTCAGCAGCTTAAGCACTGGCTGGAGCGGGAGGGATCGAACCACCGAATGGCGGAATCAAAATCAGTTTGATTACCCAACAACCTCAAGGCGCATTTGGAAAAAACGACCAAATCACGCTCTAGCAATTTCAATAGCTTGGCAGCCGTTTCCAAATGAAAAACAGTTCTTCACGGGGGATCAGTCCCGGCAAGATCTGGGAGGGAGCTGCGCCGCCGCGCTCAAGAGCTGTTTTCGCATCGCCGGTCACCCGTGCGTGAAGTCGCCGGGTTTCAAGCCGAGTGCTTTGACGGCAGCTTCCGGAAGCAGTCCGTACGCTTCAACCCTTTCATTCGGGGCCATCATGGCCGCAATGATCGCCGCGGCCTTGATCGGATCTCCTTCGGCCACGAAAAAGACCGAGCGAACCGGTGGGCCGCCACCTAGGGGTTCAGTTGTTACCAGGACAACCTGACCATTTGCCATGCTCTCTTATACCGCCGTCGCTGCGTCGTTTCCACGACCGTGTGGATCGATCGCCGCAAACCCGCAGTGCAGCAACAACCAGGCGCGCATCAAGTCGGACCCGCCATAGTCTTGCGTTGTCTCGGTCTTGCGTTGTCTCGGCACAACCACCAACTGAATAAGTTATAGAAGGCACAATCGCTCCGGGAGCGAGAGCGTGGCCAGCCGAAGGGTAAACCAAGATCTCCCCGTGATCGCGCGCTTTGAGGTGCGCCATCGCAATTACGTCTCGCCAGACGGCTCGATAACCCGGCCGCTCCCCGCCTCCGCCTCTGATGCCAACCTGCTCATCGCGCTCTACCGGGCCATGGTGCTGCTGCGCCTCTTTGACAAAAAGGCTGTTGCGTTGCAGCGCACTGGCCGCCTCGGGACTTATGCCGTTTCGCTCGGCCAGGAGGCCGTATCGGTCGGGATAGCGAGTGCGATGCGGGAAGAAGACGTGCTGTTGCCGTCCTACCGCGACAATGGCGCGCTGCTCTGGCGCGGCGTCAAGCTGGAGGAGATCCTGCTGTTCTGGGGTGGCGACGAACGCGGCAACCGGTTTTCAGGACCGCCCCACGACTTCCCGTTCTGCGTTCCCGTCGGATCCCAGGCGCCGCATGCCGCCGGTGTCGCCTATGCGTTGAAGCTGCGAAAGGAACCGCGGGTCGCCGTGTGCCTGTTCGGCGATGGCGCCACCTCGAAAGGCGACGTCTATGAAGCGATGAACTTTGCCGGCGTGCACAAATTGCCCGTCGTGTTCGTCGTCACCAACAATCAATGGGCCATATCGGTGCCGTTGCGGCTGCAGACCGGTTGCGAAACGTTGGCGCAGAAAGCTATCGCCGCAGGATTCACCGGCGAGCAGGTCGATGGCAGCGACGTGGTGGCGATGCGCGCCGCTGCCGAAGAGGCCATTCGCGCTGCCCGTGACGGCAAAGGCCCCCGTTTCATCGAGGCGGTTACCTATCGGCTCGGCGACCACACGACCTCCGACGACGCGGCGCGCTATCGTCCGGCTGAGGAGGTCCAGGCGCATTGGAAGAAAGAGCCGATCGCGCGGCTGAGGGCCTATCTTGTCGCCCAGAAAATGTGGAGCAAGGCGGACGAGGAGCAGCTTGCCGCCGAATGCCATGAGCGCGTCGAGGTGGCGGCCGAACGCTATCTGGCAACAGTGCCGCGCCTGCCCGAAACCATGTTCGATCACCTCTATGCCGAACTGCCCGAGGTCTATGCCGCGCAACGCCGCGAAGTCGCGGGAGGGCACGATGCCTGAGGCAACGTTGGTGGAAGCCATCAACCTGGCGCTCGCTCGCGCGATGGAGGATGATCCCGACGTGGTCGTGCTTGGCGAGGACGTTGGCGTCAACGGAGGTGTCTTCCGTGCGACCGCGGGACTGCAGAAGCGTTTTGGACCGGAGCGGGTCCTCGATACGCCGCTTGCGGAGCTTCTGATCAGCGGCCTTTGCGTCGGCATGGCTGCGCAGGGAATGAAACCGGTCGGCGAGATCCAGTTCATGGGGTTCATCTATCCCTGCCTGGATCAACTGGTGAACCACGCGTCCCGATTGCGCAACCGGACCCAGGGACGGCTCACCTGTCCGATGGTTCTGCGCACACCACACGGGGCGGGTATCCGCGCCCCCGAGCATCACTCCGAAAGCACCGAGGCGATGCTCGCCCATATTCCCGGCCTGCGCGTCGTCATGCCGTCGTCGCCGGAACGCGCCTACGGACTTCTGCTCGCCGCCGTCCGTGATCCGGATCCCGTGGTGTTTCTGGAGCCGACGCGCCTGTACCGCGCGGCCAAAGGCGAGGTGGAGGACAATGGCGAGGCCTTGCCGCTGGATACCGCTTTTGTCTTGAGGGAAGGTCGCGACCTCACGCTGATCAGCTGGGGAGCCATGCTGAAGGAAACCATGGCTGCGGCGGAGGCATTGTCGGCCGAAGGCATCGCAGCGGAGGTCATCGATCTCGCCACGCTCAAGCCCTACGACGAAGACACCGTGCTCGGTTCGGTCGCCAAGACCGGCCGTTGCGTTATCGTGCACGAGGCAGCACGCACCGGCGGATTTGGCGCCGAGATCGCTGCGACAATTGCCGAGCGCCGCCTATCCTCGCTGCTTGCGCCTGTGACCCGCGTCACCGGCTACGACACCGTCGTTCCGATGGCGCGCCTGGAGCAGTACTACATGCCTTCGCTCGGACGCATCATGACCGCCGCCCGCAGGGTCTGCCAGTTCAGCTAGATGTCAACGGACTTTGGCCATGCGCCAGTTCACGCTACCGGATCTTGGAGAAGGCCTCGAAGAGGCGGAGATCGTCAGCTGGTATGTCGGCGAGGGCGATCACGTCGTCACCGATCAGCCCCTCGTTTCCGTCGAGACCGACAAGGCCGTCGTTGAGATACCGTCGCCGTCGAGCGGACGCATCGCGCGCGTGTTTGGCGCCAAGGGCGATATCGTCAAGGTCGGCGCGCCGCTCGTCGAATTTG
Organism: Bradyrhizobium sp. 138; assembly: GCF_023074075.1. GTDB lineage: Bacteria > Pseudomonadota > Alphaproteobacteria > Rhizobiales > Xanthobacteraceae > Bradyrhizobium. The sequence continues at coordinate 97,501 of NZ_JADPKT010000053.1, forward strand.
CCGAAGGCACCGAGCGGGACACTGGCACAATTGTCGGCGAGCTTGGCGGCGACGAGACCGCGTCCGCTGCAGCAATCCCTTCCGCACAACCAGCTGCACAGCAGCCACACGTGTTTCCGGCGGTGCGGGCGCTGGCGCAAAAGCTCGGCGTCACTCTTGAGCTCGTCGCGGGCACGGGCCCCGCCGGCTTCATCACGCGCGCCGATGTCGAGCGGGTTGCCAGGAGCATGTCGCAAACAGGACCCGCCGAGCCGCTGCGCGGCATGCGGCGGGCGATGGCGCAACGCATGACGGCATCCCATGCCGAAATCGCCCCCGCCACCGTAACCGACGAAGCTGACATCGACGATTGGCCGACGGGAGAGGACGTGACCATCCGGCTGGTGCGGGCCATCACTGCCGCATGCAAAGCCGAGCCCGCGCTCAATGCCTGGTATCATTCCAGCACGGGAGAACGTCGTCTCATCGCACGCGTCGATCTCGGCATCGCCGTCGATACCGAGGGCGGCCTCATCGTTCCCGTGTTGCGCAATGTCGCAGAGCGCAGCGTATCGGACTTGCGGGCCGGCCTCGACCGCCTGCGGGCTGACGCCATCGCGCGCTCGATACCCCCGGAAGAACTACGCGGCGCGACCATTACGCTATCGAATTTCGGGATGATCGGAGGCCGATTTGCCAACCTGATCATCGTGCCACCGCAGGTGGCAATCATAGGAGCGGGGCGGATTTCTCCGTGGGCAGTCGCGCATCGGGGCCAGCCTGCGGTGAGGCGCGTGCTGCCGTTATCGCTCACCTTCGACCATCGCATCGTGACCGGCGGCGAAGCCGCTCGCTTCCTGGTCGCACTCAAGTCGGAGCTTGAGCTGACGTCGTGAATCATCTGTTTTGCACGTGCTCCCAGTCTGTCGGCGCACCCGGACTGCACCCCTCCAGTGAGACACGATAATTACAGTGACAGGCATTTTGAGGATGATCTGTGGCAGCAAGAGGAAAGAACCGTCCGTTTCCGACGGCGCAGTCACGGAATGATCTGACCCGGCCTCGGTCGACGAAGGCCATTGGAAGCGCGCGCGAAGATGCAGGGCAGCCGGCACAGCCGGCTGCTCGTCGTCGACCAGGGACGCCTGGTCGGCATTCTGGCGCTGTCCGATATGCTTCAGTACCTTTCGCTCAAACAGGAGCTTGATCCAAGCATGGCAGGTGCATCAGCGAGTGCATCCAGGAGTCACGATGCGGGCGGCGCGCACTATAGACATGCATCCCGGTAGGGGAACGTGAGGCTGCGGCGCCGATTTACCCCATCGCTGTTCGGTTACAATCGATGGAGACCATCCATGGCGCACATTCAAGCCGGCAAACAACCCGTCACGCAGATCACGATGATAGAGTCCGAGCCGGATAAACAGGCAGAGGCACTGTCTGTTATGACCGAGCGCGCGCGCTTCATGGCGCTTCAACCTGGCTTCATTTCCATTAGCCTGCACCGCAGCCTCGACGGACGCCGAATCGTCAACTACGTGCAATGGCAAAATCGAGATCTGCTGCGATCGGCCCATCAATCTCCGGAATTTCGCCGCCAGTGGGGTCGGTTCGACGAACTGACCGAGGAGATTGATCCGCATCTCTACGAGGTGTCCGAAGTGTTGGAGGGTGGACGTTAGGCAATTGGAGGGAGGATTCCTCACGCAGCGCCCCGCCAAGGATGCGGCGCTTTCTCATGCGGAAGCAGCAGCAAAACCCGAAGGAATGCTCCACTGGATTGATCGGCTGGAATCTCGCAGCGATCATGGGCAATACGATGCCGCCGCCCCGAGATCCTGATGAAGACGATGAGGGCGAAGACGAAGAAGACGAACAGGACGGTGCCGACGAATCGCTGGTCGTGAGCGAGCCGGACGAGGACTAGGCTGACTGGCCTGCGGCGGATGATCAGGAAACCCGAACCCGAGCGCAGAAAAACCCTCTGCTGAGCTCGACTCCGCCAGCCCGACATACTTGTCGGACAGATCGTAAATCGATAGCTCTTCTCCAGAGCGAACCCGCACCACTTAATGCGAATTCTGGTGCATCGACCGGAAATAGTGCTCGGCGTGCTGGAGATAGTTCTCTGCGGCAATCCGGTCGCCTGCCACGGCTTCGGCGCGAGCCAGCGCCAAATAGCGTTCATAGTTCCTTTGTGCGTTTTGTGGAACGCGCTGCTGGCTGGAAACCCCTGCTGCCTTTCGGACCTGCGATCTTCGCGGCCTCACGTTGCTCTCCCAATGTGGACGCGGCCGTGCGGCCACGTGTTTGCGTTCAGGTAGTGTCTTCATATGTCAATCCGCTTGGTACGGCGGCGGAACCTGTGCGATCCTGGCTGGGTGTAACGGCGGTCGGCGACCCACGCTGCGATGGCACGGTGGTTCGGCCCGATGATGGACGGAAAAGCATCACCATTTGGGTCTGTTGACCCAATCTCTCGCCGAACGGATGATCTGCTCACCATGGAATATATGGGGTCTAGGGACGCCGGTTTCAATTTGTTGAAAGCGGTCAATTCGAAGCATCCAATGTATCTGGCACCCTCCGACCCGCGGACAAAACTTTCTGGGGAACGACTACGCTGGCCGCGAGTTGTCGTGACAGAGCAAGTAACTCTCAAAAAGGAGAAATCCTTTAAGAAGTGAAAGCTCGAGCCCCGTCATTCCGGAATGGATGGCGGGGTCTTTTGTAGTACCGGGCCGATCTGGTCCGTTCCATGTTCCGTTGCTCCTTGCCGCCTTCCAAATGTCGGCTACCGGCATGCTGGGCGAACGCGATAACTCCTCGATATCCAAAGCCGCGAGCTTGAAATGATAGTGATGCGGACCGTGGCCCTTGGGCGGAGCAGGCCCGCCATAGTCCAGCTCGCCGAAATCGTTCACGCCTTTGCCAAGTGGCTCCGTCTTTGGCCCGTGACCAATGTCTTCCGGCAGCAGCGCTCGGTCGCAAGCGATGTTGTAGAGACCCCAATGCCGAAACGTGCCGGAGGGCGCGTCGGGGTCCTCGACGATAAGGGCAAAGCTCTTGGTGCCCGACGGCGGATCCGACCATTCAAGCGGCGGAGACACGTTCTGGCCGTCGCAGGTGTATTTGACCGGAATCGGCTGGCCCTCGCCGAATGCCGGGCTCGTCAACTTGAATACCATGTGCAGCCTCCTACGCTCATAAGCTTTGCATCATGCAGAACGGGCTCGCGGCAATGCAACTTGCGCCGCTCCACACATACGAGGAACGTCAGACCGGCGCCTGAGTTGCTTCCGTGCGGCTTGGCTGATCGGCGTTTTCGGCACGTGCGCTCAGGACGGTCCCCTCTCCAAGCGGCGGCGCCGCGGACGCTGGACAAGCGTGGAATGAGCAACCAGTAAGGTAACCTGGCATGGCTCTCTCACCATCGGCCGAGCAGGTTCGCGAGAGGACCAATCGCGAGCTGATTGATCTGCTGCACGAGGCCGGCGAACATCTCCCGGCGCCCGAACAGGAAGATTTTACGTCCTATTTCAATCGGTTCGGCCAGGCGAAACTCGTGATGCTCGGCGAAGCCACACACGGCACGTCAGAATTCTACCGGGCACGCGCCGCCATCACCCGCCAGATGATCGAGCACCACGGATTCAACATTGTTGCGGTCGAGGCCGATTGGCCGGACGCAGCAATGCTAGATCATCTGGTGCGGCAATTGCCGTCGGAACCGCCCCGAGAGCGGCCATTCGAACGCTTTCCGACCTGGATGTGGCGCAATGCCGAAGTGAAGCAATTCATCGACTATCTGCGCATCCACAACGATGCATGCAGCGCGGATCAGAGGGTCGAGTTCCGCGGGCTCGATGTCTATAGTCTCAGCAGGTCCATCGCCGGGGTGATCGCGTATCTCGAACGCATCGACCCGGAGCGCGCGAGCGCGGCGCGCGTGCGCTATTCCTGCCTGACCCCGTGGCAGACCGATCCCGCCGGCTACGGACACGCCGTTCTATCCGGGCACGATACCTGCGAGGACGAGGTTGTGACGCAGTTGCGTGAGCTTCTGGCGCGTCGCCTCTCTTATCTGGAAACGGACGGCGAAGCCTTCTTCGATGCCGTGCAGAATGCCCGGCTCGTGCGCGCAGCTGAGCAGTACTATCGAATCATGTTTCGCGGATCGAAAGAGTCGTGGAACCTGCGCGACCGGCACATGTTCGACACGCTGCAGTACGTGATGCAGCAACGCGGGCCGCAAGCAAAAGCGGTGGTTTGGGCCCACAATTCCCACATCGGTAGCGCGGCGGCAACGTCGATGGGCTGGGCCGGCGAATTCAACATCGGTGAACTCGCCCGCGGCGCCTATGGCGATGAAGCCGTCTTGATAGGCTTCGGCACGGATCGCGGCACAGTGGCGGCGGCCTCCGACTGGGGCGGCGAGATGAAGATCAAGTCGGTGCGGCCGGCGCGCGAGGAGAGTTATGAATACCTGTTCCGCCGCACAGGTCTGGCGCGGTCCCTGACCGATTGGCGGTCGTCCGGGCGAGCCGAGCTGCGCGACAGATTGACCGGACCTAGGCTTGAGCGGGCAATCGGCGTCATCTACCGACCGGAGACGGAACTCCTCAGCCACTATTTCGAGGCGGTGTTGCCTGATCAGTTCGATGCGTTCGTCTGGTTCGAGGAGACCAAGGCGGTGATGCCGCTTGGCGCTCAACCCGGAACCGCCGCAGTGGAGACCTATCCTTTTGGGTTCTAACTCATGTCGAGTGGACGAGAGCAGTTCAGCGAAGTCTTGATCCGGCCGCACAATCTCGCGGGCATTTTGGGCGTGCCTCATGGCGCGACCGGCATCGTAATTTTTGCGCATGGCAGCGGTAGCGGTCGTCTGAGCCCGCGCAATAACCAGGTGGCAGCGGGTCTGCGCGAAGCCGGCTTTGCCACCCTGTTGCTGGATCTTCTCCACCCGGAGGAGGAGCGGAACCGCGGCAACGTGTTCGATATCCCGCTTTTGGCATCGCGGCTTGCGGACGCCGCGGATTGGGCGCGGGACGTGCCGCAGCTTGCAACGTTGCCGATCGGCTATTTCGGCGCGAGCACCGGTGCTGCGGCCGCGCTGGTAGCGGCGGCCGAACGGCAGAACGTCGCTGCGGTGGTTTCGCGCGGCGGTCGCCCGGATCTCGCCGGCGATGCGCTTCACGCGGTCAGTGCACCGACCCTGCTGATCGTTGGCGGGGCCGATCTGCCGGTCATCCCGCTCAACCGCTCCGCTTTCGCCGAGCTTCGTAGCGAGAAGGACCTCGTGATCGTGCCGGGGGCAAGCCATTTGTTCGAAGAACCTGGCGCGCTGGAGCAGGCCATGCAGCATGCGAAGCAGTGGTTCCGCAAGTTTCTGTCGTCACCTTTATCGAAAGCAGTCGCCGATGCCGAATCTGTCTTCGCCGACCGGCAGGACGCCGGACGCCGGCTGGCGTCGGCGCTCATGAAGTTCAGGGATGCGAACCCGATCGTGCTCGGCCTACCGCGCGGCGGAGTGCCCGTCGCGTTCGAGGTTGCGCAGCGGCTGAATGCCCCGCTGGACGTTGCGCTCGTGCGCAAGATCGGTGCGCCCGGACACGAGGAACTCGGACTCGGCGCGGTCGTCGACGGCGCCAATCCGCAAGTGGTGATGAATGAAGAGATCGTCCGCGAGGTCCGGCCCGACGCCGCCTATCTCAAAGCGGAGACCTCCCGCCAGCTTGCCGAAATCGAGCGCCGCCGTCGCCTCTACCGCGATGGCAAACCACCGCTCGACATCGCCGGGCGCACGGTCGTCGTGATCGATGACGGGATCGCCACCGGCGGCACTGTGAAAGCCGTGCTTAGAGCGCTCGCGAAGGCAAAACCGAGCTATCTCGTACTTGCCGTGCCGGTCGCACCGCGCGAGTCACTCGACGAGCTAGGTGCAGAGGCGGACGAGGTCATTTGCCTGATGAGCCCCGATCCCTTCTTTGCGGTCGGAATACACTATCGCGATTTCCGCCAGACGTCCGATCAGGAGGTTGCGGATCTTTTGCGTCGCGGAAGGACTTAGTCGTTCTGCGTTCAGTCGCTAACCGAAACAGTTGAGATCAATCAAAGCCAGCGCCCGAATCGTGAGAGGTCAAGATGACCAGCATGAAGGCTGAGCCATCAAGTTCACAGCAAGATCCGGCGGAGGGATCACCCGAAGTGATCAATCGCGAACTACGGCACAAAGATCTTGAGAGCAACAAAGATCTTGAGAGTACAAGGCAGCACCATGGAGAGAAGGGCCGATCGCCCGCCTGATGGGCGTCACAGCAACCGAAGCGCGGGCAATAGGCGGTCGCAATGACACAGACGATCGCAGTCTTCGGGGGCACCGGCTTCCTGGGCCGGCGCGTGGTTGTGCATCTCCTGAACCACGGTTTTTCGGTGCGGGCCGCGTCACGACATCCCATGAGCGGCAAGGTGGTTTTTCGCGACATGCCATCAGGACTGGAGTTGGTCCGGGCAGATATCGGGGATGATGCATCAATCAGCGCCACCGTTGCAGGCGTCTTCGGGGTCGTGAACGCCGTAAGTCTCTATCTCGAGCGCTCCACTCAGACGTTCCATGCAGTTCATGTCGATGCAGCCGCCCAGCTTGCGAAGTGTTCGCGCGAGTCAGGTGTCGCGCGTCTGGTGCACATCTCGGGTATCGGCGCTGACGCCACTTCGTCGTCGCGATACATCCGCAGCCGAGGACAGGGCGAAAATGCCGTGCGCACGGAATTGCCGGCCGCGACCATCATTCGCCCTGCGGTCATGTTCGGCCCGGACGACGCGTTTCTAATCCCTCTGGCCGGATTGCTTCGCAAGTTTCCTGTCTTTCCGATGTTCGGTGGCGGGCAAACGATGCTGCAGCCGGCTTATGTCGAAGACGTAGGAGAAGCGATCGCACGCGTACTCGAAGCGCCGCAACCGGCGGCCGTTTACGAACTCGCAGGTCCCCGCGTTTACTCATACAGAGGCCTGCTGGAGACAGTCAGCAATCGTCTCGGCGTGCGACGTATGCTGCTTCCGGTGCCATTTGCCATTTGGCAGACCGTGGCCTCTTTCGCTGAGCGATTGCCCCAGCCTCCCGTTACGCGAAATCAGATCGAACTGATGCGACTCGACAACGTCGCCTCACCCGGCAGCTCGGGGTTCAGTGAGCTCGGTATCGAGCCGGATGGAATCGAAGCGGCTCTCGCTGAACGCTGAAAGACAGATGCTGGGAGCCATCGGAACTTCTTAGGTCCGTTGTCATGCTCGATTCCGAACAGGTTGACTGACTAATCAGGCCTCTGGTCTCACGCGGCGGCAACGCGCGATTCAACGCACGTTGTTTTCACTTCTCCTTCATATCGGTTTCGGGCGCCACTGCCTTGGCAACCGCCCCTCTGCACCACCATCCTATCATCTACGGAAAAGAGAACGCCATGCGAGTCACGCAGGAGATATTCCAAGCTGTTTGATAGCGATCCTGGAAATCTCAACCGGGTCGCGAACGCCAGCGCCGATCTCAATCACTTTTCTTGCGACCATTTCGGCAAGCGGGTCGTCGCGGCGGTCAATCAGGCTCAGCGAATGCAGCGCGTGATTGAAGGCCCGAGTCAGAATCTCAATTTCGTCCTGATCCAGCCTGCTGTCCTCCAACAAGCGCCTTATCGGCATGCCTCATCCCCTTTGCTCGGCGGCAAACTGTAACACAGGAACAAACGTCATGGTCGGAAATGTTCTCGAGAAGACGAGGGATGAAGCGCTCGTTGCTAGGCTGCGACCGATCCCGGCATGCTCAGAGGCGTTTGAGACGGCCGGAACGATCGCACTTCTGATACGTCATATGCTGTGAAGCATGGACTGTTACGCCTCTTTGGAGCACAATGATGGTACGTGAAGGCCCGACTGAGCCTGCGACCGCACCTGTTAGGGATACGCCATTACGCGCGCAAGCGCGAAGCTATGGAATGCTATTTACGGCATTGATCGCCGCTGCGGCATTGATCACGACGGCCTACATGGTACTGACATAGGGTGGCCCGCTGATCGGTCTCGCCGGGCAGCGGCCCGCGCGTAATCTGCTCCGTGCAGAGCCCCACATCTTGCATTATCTTGGATAGCATTATCTTGGATCGCACTATCTTGGGTTGGCGATTGGCGCGCTGGACTGGTCGGGACGCCGGCCCGCGGTCACACTCAAGCGGCTCTCGCGGCCCTGTCGCAGCACAGTGAGTTCTATCGCGGAGCCGGGCGCCATTGCGTAGATCTTTCTGGTCAGTTCGCTGGCGCGCTTGATCGGCTCGGCTCCCGCCGAGGAGATCACGTCTCCGCTCTTCAGGCCGGCCTTGGCGGCCGGACCGTTCTCCTCGACGCCGACGACGATGGCGCCGCGGGAATCGTGCACGGCAAGGCTTTCGGCAATATCAGGCGTGACCGATTGAACTTCAGCGCCGATCCATCCGCGCGTGACGCTGCCCTTGTCTTTCAGTTGCGGTATCACTGTCTTGACCGTATTGGAGGGAATAGCAAAAGCGACACGTTTAGTTCGATTCTGGACTGCGCATTAGAAGCTCTATTTCCAAACGCGCCAAAAAAAATCTGGCGGGAATGGAGCTGCTTAACTAACGAACTCAGCAGCTTGCTGGCTGGGGCGGGAGGGATCGAACCTCCGAATGGCGGAATCAAAATCCGCTGCCTTACCGCTTGGCTACGCCCCAACAGGCGACGGACGGAATGGCGAAAGAACGGGCCGCCGCGGATTCCCTCCGGTCGTAGCCGGTCTATAGGCAGCGGCGCGGCATTTCAACCGCCTGGAGGGGCAAAATACCACACGGGTCCACCGGCCCCCACCTCACTCTGATATAGCCGGATCGCTCCGCGCCGGCGCCATCCCCCTTCTCCCGGCCCATTGAGACCGCCTTCGTTTCGTGGGAATACGGCGCAAAGACCTGTCCACGGGAGTGAGCCATGACCTACCGCGCGCCGATCTCTGACATGCTGCTGTCGCTCAACCATGGCGCCGGCCTCAAGGCTGCCGTGGAGGCCGGTCATTACGGCGACTTCGACGCGGACATTGCCGCGGCCGTGCTGGAGGAAGCCGGTAAGTTCGCATCCGACGTGCTGGCCCCGCTCAACAAGGTTGGTGACGAGCATGGCATCAAGCTCGATGCCGGCAAGGTCACGACCGCGCCGGGCTGGCCGGACGCCTATAAGCGCTGGACGGAGGGCGGCTGGAATGCGGTGTCCGGCCCCGAGGATTTCGGCGGCCAGGGCCTGCCGCTCGCGATCAACGCCGCCTGCACCGAGATTTGGAGCGCGGCCAACGTCGCCTTCGGCCTCTGCCCGCTGCTGACGGCCTCGGCGATCGAGGCGCTGGAGGCGCATGGCAGCGACGAGCTGAAGACAATCTATCTCGAGAAACTCGTCTCCGGCGCATGGACCGGCACGATGCAACTCACCGAGCCGCAGGCCGGCTCCGACGTCGGCGCGCTGCGCACCCGCGCCGAGAAGCAGGCCGACGGCACTTATCGCATCAAGGGGACGAAGATCTTCATCACCTATGGCGAGCACGACATGACCGACAACATCGTGCATTTCGTGCTGGCGCGTCTGCCCGATGCGCCCGCCGGCACCAAGGGGATCTCACTGTTTCTGGTGCCGAAATTCATGGTCAACGCTGACGGCTCGCTGGGGCAGCGCAACGATATCTTCGCGAGCGGCGTCGAGCACAAACTCGGCATGCATGCTTCCCCGACCTGCACCATGACGATGGGCGATCATGGCGGCGCGATCGGCTTTTTGATCGGCGAAGAGAACCAGGGCATGCGCTGCATGTTCACGATGATGAACCAGGCCCGCCTCGGCGTTGGCCTCGAGGGCGTCGGCGTTGCCGACCGCGCCTATCAGCAGGCCTTGTCCTATGCGCAGGAGCGCAAGCAGGGCCGCGCGGTCGATAGCAAGAGCGACGGCTCGGATGCGATCTTCGTCCATCCCGACGTCAAGCGCATGCTGATGCGGATGCGGGCGCAGACCGCGGCCGCGCGGACCATCTGCTATGCGACCGCGGTCGCGATCGACGTCTCGACGCGCGCCAGGGATCCCAAGGTGCGGGCTGATGCCGCCGCGCGCGCCGCGCTGCTGACGCCGATGGCCAAGGCCTATTCCACCGATATCGGCAACGAGGTCGCCTATCTCGGCGTGCAGATCCACGGCGGCATGGGGTTCATCGAGGAAACCGGCGCGGCGCAGCACTACCGCGATGCCCGCATCACCGCGATCTACGAGGGCACCAACGGTATCCAGGCGATCGACCTCGTCACGCGCAAGCTCGCGGCCAATGGCGGCGCTTCGGTGTGGGCGCTGCTCGACGAGCTCGCCGCAACGGTCAGCCAAGTCGAGGCCTCCAACGATCCCGCTTTCGGCACCACGGGTACGAAGCTGCGCGAGGCACTCGGGGCGCTGACGCGCACCAGCAAATGGCTCCTCGAGCGCGTCGCGTCCGCACCGAACGAGGCGCTTGCAGGCGCGTCGCCTTATCTGCAGCAGTTCGGCGCCACGCTCGGTGGCTGCCTGCTCGCCTCCGAAGCGCTTGCCGCCAAGGCCGACGGCAACACGGACGCCGCGCGCTACGTCTCGCTCGCGCGCTTCTTCGCCGAGAACATCACGGTGCAGGCGCCCGCACTCGAGCGCACGGTGACGGAAAGCGCCGAGTCGGTCGCGGCGGCGGATGCGGTGTTGTTGGGGTAGTTGTTTGCCGCGGGGCGTCGATGCCTAGGGTGGGGTTAGCCGTAGGCGTAACCCACCGTTTCCGCCTGCTGGTGAACAGAAGAGGTGGATTACGCTTCGCTAATCCACCCTACGGACTACGAGGCTGCGAGCTTTGCCGTTTTCCCCGGCCGCCACAGCACGATGCCCGCCGCGACAACATCCAGCACCACGCACATCGCAAACGCCGTCGTGTAGTTGCCTGTAAAGCTCCGTACTAGCCCGACGATGCCTGGGCCGAAGGCGCTGACGATGCCGCTGATCGACGTGCCCAATCCCATGGCGGCGGCGAAGGCGCTGGCGCCGATCTCGCGCTGGATGATCAAGGGCGGGAACGTGATCATGTTGCCGATCGAGAAGCCGTAGACGGCGCAGCACACCAGCAGCATCGTCGGGTTCGTGCTCTGCAGCAGAACGAACAGCGCGGCCGCCTGGCTCGTCATCGACGCCGCGCAGGCGAGCCGCGGATCGAGCCGGTCGACGAACAGGCCGAGCGACAGGCGGCCGACCACCGCCATCGCCGCCATGACGGTGACCGCGAGCCCTGCGGCGGAGCGGCCGATCAGCGGCTCCAGAAACGTCACCTGGTGGATGATGAATCCCATCTGCGCCAGCAGCGCGATCGCGATCGGCAACACCATGGTCCAGAACGCAGCGTTGGCGAGCAGCGTCTTGCGGGAATGGCTTGGCGCGGCCGCGCCTCCGCCGGAGGAACGTCCGTCCGATGCCAGCGACATCCCGGCCGGCCAGCCGATGAAGATCACGACCACCGGCAGCACCAGCACCATCATCGCCATCGTGGCCGCCAGCATGGCCGACCGAAAGCCGATGCTGCCGGACAGCGACAGCAGCAGCGGAACGAGGATGATGCCGCCGCAGGTCGCGCCGTTGAACGCGAGACTGAGCGCGAGCCCGCGGCGGCGCTCGAACCAGGAGTTCAGCACGGTCGCGATCACCACGGTGCCCATGCCGGTCCAGCCGAGCGACATCAGGCCATAGGCGAGATAGAGCTGCCAGGGCGTCTGCATCAGCGCCAGCAGCACCGTCGAGGCGCCGAGCGCCACCAGGCCGCACAGGATCAGCGAGCGCAACCCGATGCGGGCGAGCAGATCGTCGGTAAAGATGACGAGCACGGAGGTCAGGAGGAACGAGAACGTGCTGGCAGCGGAGACCAGCGTGCCCGGCCAGCCATGGGCGCGCTGCAGCTCGGCAAGATAGACGCCCTGGCCGTACAGGCCGAAGCCGAACATGAAGAACGCCATCAGGAAGCAGGCCAGCACGACGCGCCAGCCGCGGTAGTGCAGCGAGGATTCGTCGACGCGGGTTGCGGCAATCATCAATCGAGCAATCGAGCAAATGGAACCGCGCGAGATCGTGCACCACAACCACCGGTTTTTCAAATGAAACATTGTAGCCATTTGTTGCGGTGACGGCTGCCATGCGCCGGCATGTGGAAATTGGCGCCGAAAAGGTTGAGCCAGCGCATTGGCATGCCTGCGGGATGATGTAGGCTGACGTTTGGCGAGCCTCGCGAAGCGGCGAGCGTCGCAGCCAGCGCAGGGGGCTCTCATGCCGAATGGCAATATCGTGATCACCGAAGAGCGCGGAACACGCGTGATCACCCTGCGCCGTCCGGGCAAGAAGAACGCGATCACCCAAGACATGTACCGGGAGATGAGCCGCGCGATCGACACCGCGCAGAACAACCCCGATATCCGCTGCATGATCGTCACCGGTGGCTCCGGCGTGTTCACCGCCGGCGACGACATCGACGATTTCATGCACGCCGACACCTCGCGTCCCGAGACGCTGTCGGAGGGCACCAAGTTTCTCTATTCGCTCGCTCTCAACGTCAAGCCGATCATTGCGGCCGTCGACGGCGCCTCGATCGGTATGGGCACCGTGATGCTGTTCCACTGCGACTATGTGCTCGCCTCGAACGCTGCGACCTTTTCCGCGCCCTATATCCATCTCGGCCTGGTGCCGGTCGGCGCGGCCAGCCTCTTGATGCCGAATACGATGGGCTACCAGCGCGCCTTCGCGATGCTGGTGATGGGGCGGACTTTTTCCGCCGCGGAGGCGCATGCCGCCGGCTTCGTCAACACCGTGGTGTCGCCGGGACATACCGAGGTCGAGGCGCGCAAGGTGGCGCGCGATATCTGCAGGCTGCCGGCCGAAGCCGTCGCGATCTCGCGCAAGTTGCTGCGCGCGCCGACCGAAGAGCTCACCCGCCGCATCGACCAGGAAGGTCACCTGTTCGGCGAGCGGCTGAAGTCAGAGGAAGCGGTGGCGGCATTCAATGCGTTCGCGAACAGAAAGAAGCGGTAGGGGTGAGACAGTGAGGGCCATCTTCGCGAGTCCGGTATTGTAGGGTGGGCAAAGGCGCACTTGCGCCGTGCCTACGACTTTTCTTCGATCACGGTCAGATGGTGAGCACGCTTCCTCCTTCGCTCTTCGAGCTACGGCGGACAAGTCGCTTTGCCCTCCCTACGATGCTGAAGTCGGGGCGAAGTCCGGCCCATTCACGACAATGCTTCGTGAAATCTTTGCGTGGAGCGATTAGACTTGGTTCCATGCGATACCGATCCATCCTTGCCGCGCTTGCCCTCACCACCACCCTCCCCGCCTCGGCCCAAACCGCCGCGCCGGTCGAGCTGCGCATCCTGGCGATCAACGATTTCCACGGCAATCTGCGCCCGCCGCCGGGTGGTATCCGCATCGGAGATCCCGAGGACAAAAGCAAAAAAGTGATGGTGGCGGCCGGCGGCGCGGAATACATGGCGACGCTGGTCAAGCAGCTGCGCGAAGGCCACAAGAACACGATCTTCGTCGCCGCAGGCGATTTGATCGGCGCGAGCCCATTTTTGTCGGCGATGTTTCACGACGAGCCCTCGATCGAATCGCTGTCGATGATGGGGCTTGCGATCACCTCCGTCGGCAACCACGAATTCGACGAGGGCAAGACCGAGCTGCTCAGGATGCAGAACGGCGGCTGCCATCCCCTCGACGGCTGCCAGGGACCGCATCCCTTCACAGGCGCCAAATTCCGTTATCTCGCGGCGTCCACCATCGAGACCGCGACGGGCAACAGCGTGCTGCCGCCCTACGAGATCAGGGAATTCGACGGCATCCCCGTCGCCTTCATCGGGCTGACCTTGAAGGAGACCGCGGGCATCGTCTCGCCGTCGGGCATCGCCGGGCTCGAATTCCGCGATGAGGCCGAGACGGTGAATGCGCTCGTGCCGCAGTTGAAGGCGCGTGGCGTCGAGGCGATCGTGGTGCTGATCCACCAGGGCGGCGAGCCCGCCGGCGACTACAATGAATGCCCGGCTATCACGGGGCCGATCGTCGACATCGTCAGGAAATTCGACCGCGCCGTCGACATCGTCGTCAGCGGCCATACCCACCGCGCCTATATCTGCGACATCGACGGGCGGCTCGTCACCAGCGGCGACAAATACGGCACGCTGGTCACGGCGATCGACCTGAAGCTCGACCCGGCAACGCGCGATATCGTCAGCGCCAGGGGCGAGAATATCATCGTCGCCAACGCTTCGCTGGCCAAGGACCCAGAGCAGACCGCATTGATCGACGCCTACGACAAGCTCTCTGCCCCGATCGCCAACCGGCCGGCCGGTTCGGTGACGCAGACGCTGTCGCGCGTGCCGAACGAGGCTGGAGAAAGCGCGCTTGGCGATGTGATCGCCGACGCGCAATTGCTCGCAACCCGCGACGCGAAGGATGGCAGCGCTGTCATCGCGCTCACCAATCCCGGCGGCATCCGCATCGACATCGTCCCAAAGGAGAACGGCGCGATAACGTTCGGCGATGTTTTCGCCAGCCAGCCGTTCCGCAACCGCCTCGTCACCATGACGCTGATGGGCAGTCAGCTCAAGGACATGCTCGAGCAGCAATGGCTCGACCCGAAGCGGCCGCGGATCCTCCAGGTCTCGAACGGATTCAGCTATGCCTGGGATGCGGCGAAGCCATTCGGCGAGCGCGTGATCGCCGAGAGGATGACGCTCAACGGCAGGCCGATCGAACAGGCCAGCGGCTACCGCGTCACCCTCAACGATTACCTCGCCGTCGGCGGCGACGGTTTTACCGTCGCCAAGCAGGGCACGGCGCCACAATATGGCGGCTACGACGCGGATGCGCTGTTCGCGTTCTTCCGCGCGCATGGGCCGGTCGGTCCGCTACCGCTGACCCGCATCCTGCGGGTGAATTGATCCGGATCAAACGGGCCGGCGCGGGACAAACCTTTGCCATTGCCGTTCAAACGCCTAGATTGCGTTTTGCATTGCGTTTTGGCGCCGGATGCGCCAACGACGCCAAACGCCCGTTTCCTGTGAGGCCGACCTGATGAGCACGCTTCTCCTTTCCCACAAGGCCTGCCTCGACCATGTCACGCCGCCGGGACATCCTGAGCGGCCGGATCGTCTTCGTGCGGTGGAGGAAGCGCTGTCGCATGAGCGCTTCCAGTTTCTGGTGCGCGATCAGGCGCCGGAAGGCGATCTCGATCTCGTCACGCTCTGCCATAACGAGCATTACGTCACCGAGCTGCGTCACATCGCGCCGACCAGCGGACAGGTCTATATCGACGGCGACACCTCGATGTCCCCTGGCACGTGGGAAGCGGTGATGCGCGGCGTCGGCGGCGCGGTGGCGGCGACCGAAGCGGTGATGGCGGGCGAGCATCGCAACGCCTTCGTCGCGGTGCGCCCGCCCGGACATCACGCCGAGATCGGCAAGCCGATGGGCTTCTGCTTCTTCGACAACGTCGCCATCGCCGCGCGCCATGCGCAGCGCAAATACGGCATCAAGCGCGCGGCCATCGTCGATTTCGACGTGCATCACGGCAACGGCACGCAGGACATCTTCTGGTCGGACCCGACCGTGATGTACTGCTCGACACACCAGATGCCGCTGTTTCCGGGGACCGGCGCGAAAGGCGAACGCGGCGACCACGACACCATCGTCAACGCGCCGCTTGCCTCCGAAGACGGCGGGCCGGAATTTCGCTCCGCGTTCGAGAATTTGATCCTGCCGCAACTCGAAAAATTCAGCCCCGAGCTCGTGGTCATCTCCGCCGGCTTCGACGCGCATTATCGTGATCCGCTGGCCTCGCTGAATTTGCGCGCGGAGGATTATGCCTGGGTGACGCGCAAGCTGATGGATCTCGCCGACAAGACCGCAGGCGGACGCGTTGTTTCGGTGCTCGAGGGCGGCTATGACCTGCAAGGACTGAAAGAATCTGTTACGGCGCATGTCGGCGCCCTGATGGGCGCCTGACGACGCCCGCCACATTAAGCCCGCAAAACCCGCCTTCACTGCAAGGAAAGCGAATCGGGCAATCGGAAACGGATATGGCCGAAAACACCCTAGTCGACGTCTCCAGGCTCACCTTCGAGCGCGCGATCGAGGAACTCGAGACGATCGTGAAGCGGCTCGAAGACGGCAAGGTGCCGCTCGAAGAATCCGTGACGATCTACGAGCGCGGCGAGGCGCTGAAGCGCCGCTGCGAGGAATTGCTGCGCCAAGCCGAGGCCCGCGTCGACAAGATCACCACCGATGCCAGTGGCCAGGCCACCGGCACTGCGCCGCTCGACGTCCAGTAGTGAAGGCGAGACTTTCCAGCTCAGTCTGCTGACGGCGGAGGGTCCCGCGAAACATCCTCGCGGGAAGCCGGCGACCGCGGCGTTTTCGTAATCGCACGGCGCTGTCCCGCGAAGCATCGCGGTTCCGTGCAGATGGGAGCGATGGTATCCGCTCCAGAATCGGCCCGTGGAGCGACGAAAAAGGACGTCCTCCAGCAAAAAAGCCTGCCAAGGACCCGAGCAAGGCCGGAACCGCCCGTCCCGGGCCACGGTTAACCACTCTGGCCCGCCGGTTGCATCTGCATACCCCTAATCGGTCCGGCGGGTTGGCTTTGGCCCAAGCTTTGGTGTAAAGCTGCGCGGAGTGTGGCTTTTTGCAAGCCTTGCGTGGGCACCGATTACCGACGACAAGTGCTTCAAACTGCTGATGAAATTGGCTGGGACGGACGAAGCCGATCTAAGTGACAGGGATCACAGAGACTGAACCGGAGCGCACTTAAGCTTACCTAAGCTTGAAGACGGGGCCTTGCCCCATGCAGGTGGCTCCGACGGTTTGAGGATTCGCGCTGCGCCGATATTGAGCAAACCCATCGCGCACCGGAACGACCTTCCGGCGCTGACAAATTGGAAATCGCCGTGAACGCATACAGTAAAACGCCGCTTCTCGACACCATCCGGACGCCGGACGACCTGCGCAAGCTCAAGGTCGAGCAGGTTCGCCAGGTTGCCGACGAGCTGCGGCAGGAGACCATCGATGCCGTCTCGGTCACCGGCGGTCACTTCGGCGCGGGTCTCGGCGTGGTCGAACTCACCACCGCGATCCATTACGTCTTCGACACGCCGCGCGACCGGCTGATCTGGGATGTCGGCCATCAGGCCTATCCGCACAAGATTCTCACCGGCCGGCGCGACCGCATCCGCACACTGCGCACCGGTGGCGGCCTGTCCGGCTTCACCAAGCGCAGCGAGAGCGATTACGATCCGTTCGGCGCGGCGCATTCCTCGACCTCGATCTCGGCCGGTCTCGGCATGGCGGTGGCGCGCGATCTCTCCGGCGGCAAGAACAACGTCATCGCCGTGATCGGTGACGGCGCGATGTCGGCCGGCATGGCCTATGAGGCCATGAACAACGCGGGTGCGATGAACTCGCGCCTGATCGTCATCCTCAACGACAATGACATGTCGATCGCACCGCCGGTCGGCGCCATGAGCGCCTATCTGTCGCGCCTCTACTCCGGCAAGACCTATCGCACGCTGCGCGATGCGGCCAAGCAGATCAACAAGCGTCTGCCCAAGATCATCGCCAACCGCGCCAACCGCGTCGAGGAATATTCCCGCGGCTTCATGATGGACGGCGGCACGCTGTTCGAGGAGCTCGGCTTCTACTATGTCGGCCCGATCGACGGCCACAATCTCGACCATCTGCTGCCCGTGCTGAAGAACGTCCGCGACATGGAGACCGGCCCGATCCTGGTCCATGTCGTGACGCAGAAGGGCAAGGGCTACGGCCCGGCGGAAGCGTCCGCCGACAAGTACCACGCCGTCGTCAAGTTCGACGTCGCGACCGGTACCCAGGCGAAAGCAAAACCGAACGCGCCGGCCTACCAGAACGTGTTCGGCCAGAGCCTCGTCAAGGAAGCCGAGAAGGACGACAAGATCGTCGCCATCACCGCGGCGATGCCGTCCGGCACCGGCGTCGACATCTTCAACAAGGCCTTCCCCGACCGCACCTTCGACGTCGGCATCGCCGAGCAGCACGCGGTGACCTTTGCCGCCGGTCTGGCGACCGAAGGCTACAAGCCGTTCTGCGCGATCTACTCGACCTTCCTGCAGCGCGGCTACGACCAGATCGTGCACGACGTCGCGATCCAGAACCTGCCCGTCCGCTTCGCCATCGACCGCGCCGGCCTCGTCGGCGCCGACGGCGCGACGCATGCCGGCTCGTTCGACAACGCCTATCTCGGCTGTCTGCCGAACATGGTGATCATGGCGGCAGCCGATGAGGCCGAGCTCGTGCACATGGTGGCGACCCAGGTCGCGATCGACGACCGTCCGAGCTCGCTGCGCTATCCGCGCGGCGAGGGTCGCGGCATCGAGATGCCCGAGGTCGGCATTCCGCTCGAGATCGGCAAGGGCCGCATGATCCGCCAGGGCAGCAAGATCGCCCTGCTCTCCTTCGGTACGCGCCTCGCCGAATGCGAAAAGGCGGCCGATGAGCTCGCCGCCCATGGCCTGTCGACCACGATTGCGGACGCGCGCTTCATGAAGCCACTCGACACCGAGCTGGTGCTCAAGCTTGCCCGCGACCACGAGATCCTGATCACGATCGAGGAAGGCTCGGTCGGCGGCTTCGGCTCGCATGTCGCGCAGTACCTGACCGATCAGGGCGTGCTCGACACCGGCATGGTCAAGTTCCGCTCGATGGTGCTGCCCGACGTGTTCCAAGACCACGACACGCCGGCCGCGATGTACGGCCGCGCCGGTCTCGACGCCAAGGGCATCGTCGCCAAGGTGTTCGAGGCGCTCGGCAAGGACGTCAAGGCCGAAACCGTCAAGCTGGCTTGAGCTGGCTCACCTCTCCCGCTTGCGGGAGAGGTCGACGCGAAGCGTCGGGTGAGGGTTTCTCCTCTTGGGGAGTGTCCTCCGCGGAGACACCCCCTCCCCAACCCTCCCCCGCAAGCGGGAGAGGGTGCAGAGCACGCACTGTGGCTTGCACCTCGATCCAAATTTCTTCGGCTTTGCTCCCATGAAAATCTATCTGGCAGGCCCCGACGTGTTCCTGCCGGATGCGGTTGAGATCGGCCGTCGCAAGGTCGATATCTGCACCACTCACGGGCTCACCGGCCTCTATCCTCTCGACAACGCGATCGACCTCGCCGCGCCCGATGCCTCACGCCAGATCTTTTGCGGCAACGAGGCAATGATGGAGGAGGCCGACGCCATCATCGCGAACCTCACCCCATTCCGGGGCGCCGGTGCAGATCCCGGCACCGTCTACGAGCTCGGCTACATGGCCGGCCGGCGCAAATTCTGCCTCGCCTATTCCAACGACGGCGCCGCCTATGCCGATCGCGTCGGCCGTTTCATGGACGTCGTCTCCGAGGACGGACGGCTGGTCGACGCACAGGGGCTGACGGTCGAGGATTTCGGCCTTACCGACAACCTCATGATGATCCACGCGCTGGAACTGCACGGCTGCCCGCTGGTGACGCCCGCCACGATGCCGATCGATGTCTGGCACGATCTCGCCGCGTTCGAGACTTGCGTCCGGATGGCGGCCGCGCGATTGATCGCTACATAAGCGCTTCAGTCGTCTTTCGGAGAACCGATGTCCCCTGCCCGCAAGCGCGCAGATGTAGTGCTGGTCGAGCGCGGCCTGTTCGAGAGCCGGGCGCGGGCGCGCGCGGCGATCGAGGCCGGCCTCGTCACGGCCGACGACAAGCAGGTTTCAAAACCGTCGGAGACGATCGCCGAGGACGCCGTGATCCAGGCCGAGCCCGCGCACCCCTACGTCTCCCGCGGCGGCGTCAAGCTTGCCGGCGCGCTGGAGCGCTACCCGATCGAGATCGAGGATCATGTCTGCCTCGACGTCGGCGCTTCCACGGGCGGCTTCACCGAGGTGCTGCTGGCGAACGGCGCGAGCCTGGTGTTCGCAATCGATGTCGGCACCAGCCAGTTGCATCCCTCGCTGCGCGATCATCCCAAGATCGTGTCGATGGAGGAGACCGACATCCGGTCCTATGACGGCAAGCGGCTGCCGGCGCGGCCCGATGTCGTCGTCATCGACGTCAGCTTCATCTCGCTCAAGACGGTGCTGCCGGTCGCGCTTTCCCTCGCGGCTGCGCCGATGAGCCTGCTGGCGCTGATCAAGCCGCAGTTCGAGGCGGACAGGAAGCACAACAAGAAGGGTATCGTCCGCGACGCGGCCGTGCACCGGGAGATCTGCGACGACATCGCCGCCTTTGCCGCTTCGCTCGGCTGCACCGACATCGAAATATTTCCCTCTTCGATTGCGGGCGGCGACGGCAATATCGAATTCTTCCTGGGTGCGCGACGTGGTTGAGCGCCTTACCATCGATCACGTCGGCCATCGCGGTGACGGCGTCTCGCTCACGAGGGGTGATGCGGTCTACGTGCCCTACACGCTTGCCGGCGAGACAGTCGAGGTCGACCATGTCGTGGGCCACCATCCCGATCGCCGCAAGCTGCTCGCGGTCGATGTCGCAAGCCCGGAACGCATCGAGCCGTTCTGCCCGCATTTCGGCGTCTGCGGCGGCTGCACGATCCAGCACTGGGCGGCAGAGCCGTATCATGACTGGAAGCGCGGCATCGTGGTGGAGACGCTGGCGCAGGCCGGCATCGACTGCGAAGTGGCGCCGCTGGTCGACGCCCACGGCGCCGGGCGGAGGCGCATCACCCTGCACGGCCGCTTCGGCACGCATGACATCCTCAAGGTCGGCTTCTCCGCGACGAGCTCTCACGACGTCATCCCGATCCATCGCTGTCCGATCCTCGATCCCGCGCTCGACGGCGCGCTCGATGCCGCCTGGGCGCTCGCCGAGCCGATGACGTCGAAGATGCCGGTGACCAAGCCGCTCGACATCCAGGTCACTGCCACCACCAACGGCCTCGACGTCGATGTGCGCGGCTCCGGCCCGCTGCCAACGGCACTCGTCACGACGCTGTCGCGCGTCGCCGAGCAGCACCGCCTGGCGCGGCTGACGCGGCATGGCGAGCTGGTGCTGCAGCGCTTGCCGCCAACGGTGAAGATGGGCCGCGCGGAGGTGACGCTGCCGCCGGGCTCGTTCCTGCAGGCGACGGTGGCGGGCGAAGACACGCTGGCCGCGCTCGTCACCGAACGCATCGGCAAGGCCAAGCACGTTCTCGACCTTTTCTGCGGTGTCGGCCCGTTCGCGCTGCGGCTCGCCGAAAAGGCCCGCGTCACCGCCTATGACAACGACGCCGGTGCGATCGCGGCTCTCGTGAAAGCCGCGCGCACGCCGGGCCTGAAGCCGATCAAGGCCGAGCCGCGCGACCTGTTTCGCCGCCCCCTGGTGCCGCCGGAGCTGCGCGATTTCGACGCCGTGGTGTTCGACCCGCCGCGCCAGGGCGCGCAGGCGCAGGCACTGAAGCTCGCCGCAAGCAAGGTGCCCGTCGTGGTCGCGGTGTCCTGCAACGTTGCGACATTTTCCCGTGACGCCCGACTGCTGATCGACGGCGGCTATCGATTGGAGGCGGTAGTGCCGGTCGATCAGTTCCGCCACACGCCGCATGTGGAGCTGGTGGCGCGGTTCAGCCGCTGACGCTGCACCGGCCGATCATCCTCGATTCATTCCAGTCTGCTAGGCCGACGCCTCGAATTGCGGCTGCCATCGCAGCAGGTAGGACTGCAGCGAGCGCACCGCTATCGCGAGCAGGATGCCGACGAACATCATGACGAAGATGGCGACCATCATCTCGCTGGCATTGGCCCGCGCCTCGGCCTCGATGATGAGCTTGCCGAGCCCACGCTCGGCACCGATGAACTCGCCGACGATGACGCCGATCAGCGCAAAGGACACGGCCGGCAGGAGCGAAGCGAACACCCAGGCGAGCGCGGACGGGATCACGACGGTCCGCAGCACGGTGAACTCGCTGGCACCGAGCAGCCGGGCTGCGGCGATCTGGTCGCGGTCGACCGCACGCGTGCCCTCGAAGGTGTTGAAGAACACCACGAAGAACACGACGAGCCAGGCGGTCGCGATCTTGGAGAGGTCTCCGAGGCCAAAGATCAGGATCACCAGCGGCACGAGCGCAATGCGCGGTATCGAGTTGAGCGCCACGATGTAGGGTCCGAACACGCGGGCAAGGAAATCCGAACGGCCGAGAATCAGGCCAGCCGCAATCCCACTCGCTGAGCCGAACAGAAAGCCCCACCAGGTATTCTTCAAGGTGACGAGCGTGGCGAGCCACAGATTGTTGTCATTTCCCTTGATACAGGCGGCAAAGCCGCCGGCGTCAGCGAAGCAACCAAGCCGCAAAAAACTCTGCCAGATCAGCGATGGCTTGGCGACGAAATAGGGATCGAGGATCTTCGGCACATAGGCCTTCGGCAGCAGCGCCTTGCTCCATTCGAAGCCCCACTGCCAGACGACGAGAACTGCTGCGAGAATGGCCAGTTGCCAGAACAGGATGGCGGTGCGGCTGTGGGACATGGTCAGTCGGCCCTGGTGCGGCGGAACTCTTCGCCGAGGGAATGCCAGATGTGCGAATAGAGGCGGCCGAATTCGGCGGTCTCGCGCACGGCCACGGGGTCACGCGGACGCGGGATGGCGACGTCGAAGTCTTCCTTGAGGCGCCCGGGCCGCGCCGAGAGCAGGATGATGCGGCTCGCGAGCGTCAGCGCCTCGCCGAGATCGTGCGTCACGAACAGCACGGTCTGCCGCTCGCGTTCCCAGATCTCCAGCAGCGTCTTGTGCATCTCCAGCTTGGTGTGGGTGTCGAGCGCGCCGAACGGCTCGTCCATCAGCAGGATCTCGGGCTCGAGGATCAGCGTTCGCATCAAGGCGACGCGCTGGCGCATGCCGCCGGACAGCATGCGCGGAAAGCTCTGCGCAAAGCCCGAGAGCCCAGCCTTCTCGACCGCCGAAGCGACGCGCCCTGCGCGCTCGGTCTTCGGCAGTCCCGCGATCTCCAGCCCATAGCCGATGTTCTGCTCCACGGTTCGCCAGGGAAACAGCGTATCGCGCTGGAAGACATAACCGACCCTGGGGTTGACCTCGCCGGTCTCGACCGTGTCCTCGTCGATCAGGATGCGTCCGCCAGAGCGCGGCAACAGGCCCGCGACCATGTTGAGAATGGTGCTCTTGCCGCAGCCGGATGGACCGAGCAGCGCAACGAACTCGCCCTGCTTGACCTCGAAGGAGACGTCATCCACCGCCACGACCTCGCGGCCGGACGCGTTGAAGCGCTTGGCAAGACCCTGCACGGCAATGCGTATGCGCGCTGGCGCTGCTTGATCCTCACCGCGCGCAAGCGCAAGGCCATGGCCTGGCGCGACGATCATTTGTATTTCGCCCTGGCCGCCTGGAGGAAGCTCATGTCGACGACATCCTCGTATCTGGTCTCGGGAATGTCCGTTCCCTTGCGGTACCAGGGCTTGGCGCCGCGTTCGAACGCAGCCTTGTCGATGACAC
This sequence comes from Bradyrhizobium sp. 138, assembly GCF_023074075.1. GTDB lineage: Bacteria > Pseudomonadota > Alphaproteobacteria > Rhizobiales > Xanthobacteraceae > Bradyrhizobium. Next base: position 121,037 of record NZ_JADPKT010000053.1, read on the forward strand.
CGTCATAGGCCCAGGTCGACCTGTCGAAGCCAAGTTCGGCACTGACCGCATCGGGATCAATGCCCGAGAAATATTTCGGCGTGACCAGCGCCTGCACCTCCGCGAGCGGCGTCGCCTTCACGAAGGCCATCGCGCGATAGATCGCGTTGACATAGGCTTGCACCATCGCCTTGTCCTGCTCCACCGTGTCCTGGAGCGTGTAGATCACGAGCACGGGCAGTGACCCGCCGAAATCCTTCTCGAAGACGCCGGGTTTTGAGGTGTCGTAGATCGTCCTGCCAAAGCCCTTCTTCTCGACCTCGACGATCCAGCTCGGCGGCGCCATGATGGCGTCGAACTGCTTGGTCTGGAGCGAGGGGAACATCGTGTTGGTCCCGCCGCCCGCGACCCAGTTCACCTTGCCGCCGAGCCCGCGCGCTTCGAACACATAAGTGCCGAACACCCAGGTGCCGGACCCGATCGCGGTTGCGGCAACGATCGGCTTGGCGCCGTCCGCGCGCTTGTACTCCGCAAGCTTCTCGACCGAATTGATGCCGCTGTCGTAGAGGTCCTGCCGGACTATGATGCTTGCATAGGAGCACACCATCTCGGTCGCGAGCAGGATCTTGCAGGGCTTGCCGCGCGCGCCAAGCTGGAGCGGATGGCTGGCGTCGCCATGGGCGAACAGCGCCTGCCCTGCCGCCAGGGTCTGGCGGCCGAACGTGCCGGCGTTGCCGGTGACCAGCTTGGAATCCAGCCCTTCGTCCTTGAAGTAGCCCTTCAGCTCCGCGATCATACCAATGGCGTAGACCGGCGATACTGGACCGAAGGCGAGCGAGACCTGCTTGGCCTCGGCGCGCAGCTGCCCCGGCAGCAGCGATGCGCCGGCCCATGCGGAGCCCGCGATCAGCGTCTGGCGCCTGGTCATGCTCATGTGATCCTCCTCCCTCGGTTCTTGTTTGGTGGTGCCTGTCGGTCAGGACGGCGCGACCTTGATCGTGCCCGCTTGTCGCAGCGCTTCGATCTCGTTCGCAGACATGCCGATCTCGCTCAGGATCTCGCCGCTGTGCTCGCCGATCTCGGGTGGATCGTAGCGGTTGGGCAGGCGCCTTCCATCCATGGAAATCGGCAGCAGCGGCGTCTTGGCCTCGCCGCCGCCCGGTAGGCGAATCTCGGTCAGACCGCCCGAGCGGTTGAGATGCGGATCATCGAAGAGATCGCCGGGCTTGTTCACCGGCGCGTAGGGCAAATCGAGCTGCTCGAGACGGGCGGCCAGATCGGCCTTGTCCCATTGCTTGAAGATCTTCGCGATCTCGGGGATCAACCAGGTGCGATGATCGACGCGGTCGTTGCTGGTCGCAAAGCGCGGATCGGCGAGCCAGGCTTGCCGATCGAAGGCACGACAGAACGCGTCCCATTGCTCTTCGCCGACGATGGTGACGAACAGCTTCGAGCCGTCTTTTGTATCGAAGAGATCGTAGACCGGCCACGGGCTGTCCTTGATCGAATACGGGATCGACGGCTGGCCGCTGACCACCTCGCACATCATGGCCTGCGCCATCAGGAACACGTTGTTCTCGTACAGCGCGCTCTGGATGTAGCGACCCCTGCCGGTCCGCTGCCGCTCGGCGAGCGCAGCCTGGATCGCGATCACGCCGAACATACCGCCCATGACGTCGTTGACCGAGGCCCCGGCACGCATCGGCCGGTCGGGCAAGCCGGTCATGTAAGCGAGGCCACCCATCATCTGCACCACCTCGTCAAGCGCGAGGCGGTTCTCGTAAGGCCCAGGCAGATAGCCCTTGAGCGAGCAATAGATCAGGCGCGGTGCGAAGGCGGCGACGCTCTCGTAGTCGAGACCGATCCGCTTCAGCAGACCCGGCCGGAAGTTCTCGATCAGGACGTCGCTGCTCTGGATCAGCCTGCGTGCGACGCTCTGGCCTTCCCCGGTCGACGTATCCAGCGCGATGCTGCGCTTGTTGCGGCTGTAGGTGGCGAAGAAGCCGGCGGCCGGCCCCTTGAAATACCTGGTACGGTCGCCCTTGGGCGGCTCGACCTTGATCACGTCGGCGCCGAGATCGGCGAGGATCAAGCCGCAGCTCGGCCCCATCACCATCTGGCTGAACTCGACGACACGAATGCCGGCGAGCGGACGAAGCTCCGAGGCCGCCCCGCGCTCTGCCGCCGTCATGCCGCCCTCCGCAAAACCTTGGGAATGCCGGCCTCGTGCAGATGTCCCGTCAAATGTTTTGCCGGGATATGGCGGGCGAGAATCTCGCGCGTTTGCATCAGGCGGTCGAGGTCGATGCCGGTGGAGAGTCCCATGCGCTCCAGCATGAACACGAGATCCTCGGTGACGATGTTGCCGCGCGCACCGGGAGCAAAGGGACAGCCCCCGAGGCCCGACACCGCGGCGTCGAAACGGCGGATGTCCGCTTCGAGGCCGGCTACGGCATTGGCAAGGCCCGCGCCGAGCGTGTCGTGCAGATGCAGCCGCAGCGTCATTTGCGACCCGACCTCACGCCGCACGGCCGTGACGATCTGCCCGATCAGCTTTGGGGTGGCGTAACCGACGGTGTCGGCAAGGCCGATCTCGTCGGCGCGAGCCTCGGCAAAAGCGCGCGCCACCCGGCACACGGCCGCTTCGCTGACATCCCCTTCCATCGAGCAGCCGAAGGAGGTGGAGATCGCGCCCATCAATTGCGGCCGCTGGCCGACGGGCCGGGCATCGATCGCGGCCCGGACCGCGCGAAATCTTTCGATCTGCTCGTCGACCGAGCGGCGCACATTGGCTTGGTTGTGCGTCTCGCTCGCCGAGATAACGAAATAGACGGCGTTGACGCCAGCGGCGATGGCGCGCTCGGCCCCCTTCACGTTCGGCACCAGCGCGCCGATGGTTGCCGACTTGTGCGTGAGCGCATGCGCCATGACCGCGTCGACGTCGGCGAATTGCGGCACGACCTTTGGCGGCACGAACGATCCGGCATCGATCTCGCGCACGCCGGCAGCTGCGATCGTGTCGATCAGCGCGCATTTGGCTTCCGTCGGAACGAAGAGGTCCAGGTTCTGGAGACCATCGCGGGGGGCAGCCTCGCAAATGTGAACATCGGGCGCGTGCGCCATCGAGCTCTCTCCTGGTTAATTGTATATTATTGCATAAAAGAACAATCGGTGGGACAATCTGTCAAGCCCCAAAAATTTGCGTGCAGTGCAATGAGCGCATCCGACAGTTCCCGACAGCGCAGCGACAAGAACGGTTCCGAACGTGCCGAACACCTTGCCGGGCTGATCATGGCGCTCGCCCGGCGCGAAGGCATGAAAACCGGAGACCGCCTGATCGAACAAAGGCTTGCGGATGCGCTGGACCTTTCACGTGCGCCGATCCGGCTCGGCCTGAAGGCGCTGGAAGCAGCGGGGCTGGCGCGCGGCGAGCCGCATCGCGGCTTTGTGCTGGCAAAGAATCCCACCAGCAGCGCTGCCCAGCCGGCGCTCGCGGCGGTCAGGCGCAACGAGCAGGTTTATGCGACCGTCGCAGGCGACGTGCTCGCGAGCCGGCTGCCGGCCGACGTCACCGAGGCGGAGCTGATGCGCCGCTATGACGTCACCCGGGCCGAGCTACAGCGGCTGCTGGACCGGATCGCTGCCGAGGGCTGGATCGCGCGCCTGCCGGGCTATGGCTGGCGCTTTGCGGAGACGGTCTCGAGTCCCGAAGCTCAAACGCAGGCCAAGGCGTTTCGCGCGGTGATCGAGCCGGCGGCAATCGCGCAGCCGGGCTTTACGCTGCCGCAGGAGGTGATCGTACGCCTGCGCGAGCACCAACAACGCGTCTTCGAAGGCGAGCTCGAAAAGATGACGATCGGCGAGATCTTTCACTCCGGCTGCGAATTCCATGAAGAGATCATCCGCGGCGCCGGCAATCCCTTCTTTCTCGAAGCGCTCAGGCGTGTGAACTCGATCAGACGCCTGTTCGCCTATCGCAGCTTCGCCGACCGTGACGGCATGCGGCGCCACGTGCGCGAGCATTTGCGGCTGCTCGACGTTCTGGAGACGCGACGCTACGCGGAGGCGGCCGACTTGATGGCCAGGCATCTGCAACGCCCGCTGGTGGCGGGCTTGTCGTGATTCCCGTGGTGATCGCCTAACGCCGAAGGCCGCCCAAGGCCGGCGACTCGCCGGGCAGCATCGACGAGTTGATGTCGCTGTCCATGCGGCCCGATTGCTGCTGGATGAAGCCGGCCCCGAACGACAGGCTGAGATTGGAGGTCGGCTTGAATTCGACACCCGCGAACCCGCCGAAACCAGGCGCGGCGCTGGAGGTGAGCGGCGCCAGCGAGCTGCCGATGCCGTTGCCGAATTTCAGCGTGTCGAAGCCAGCAAAGAACGTGACGGGCATGCCGCCAGCCGTCTTGGTGTTGTAGCCGAACTGCGTGCTATCGTAGGAAAGCGCGCTGAAATTGCCGGCGGAACCGGCCTGATTGAAGCCGCTCAAACCCAAATTGCCGCGCTCACTGCCGACGAAGAAACCGTTCGCATAGCTGGTACGCCAAGCGCCATCGCCGGCGTTGAAGCTCGGAAAGCTGCCGTAGGCATCGGAGCTTTGGCCGGCGCCGCCGCCGAGGCCGAAAGGCCCGCCGGGGATCCAATATCGCAGCGGCGCGACCTGTGCATGAACCGCCCCTCCGCCGAGACAGAGCACTGCGAGAGCTGCAAGAGCACATGAACGTGCAAGGTTGAACATTCAGAGTACCGTCCAGAATTTTGCAAATTATAGTCCTCGAACATCATCAATGCCAGCGGAGTGACCGGCGTTACGACCGCAGGTCTCCCCGGGGGAACAGCACCTGATGCCGCACGATCCGTTGCTCACCCGCCTGACATCCGCTCTTGCCGAAGTCCCAGGCGTTCAGGCCGTCGTGCTCGGCGGCTCACGCGGGCGGGGCAGCGCGCATGCTGCGTCGGACTACGATATCGGCCTCTATTTCAGGACGGCGATTCTGCTGGATACCGAACGGTTGTTGGCCGCCGCAAAGGATGTCGCTGACGACCCCGCGGCCACGGCCGTGACGCCGGTCGGCGAATGGGGACCATGGATCGTCGGCGGCGCCTGGCTGTCGGTCGAGGGCCGCAAGGTCGACCTGCTCTACCGTAACGCAGACGCGGTCGAGGCCGTCATGGAATCCTGCGGCGCCGGCGTGGTCACCATGGACTACCAGCCCGGTCATCCGCACGGCTTCTGTTCGGCGATCTGGATGGGCGAGATCGCGTATTGTCAGCCTCTGCACGATCCGCAGGGCGTGATCGCGCGGCTGAAATCGATCGCCCTGCCCTATCCTCGCCCAATGCGCGAAGCCCTGATCCAGCGCTTCCAGTGGGAAATCCTTTTTGGCATCGAGAACGCCGAGCTCGCCATTGCGCGGGGTGATCGAACCCACGTCGCCGGATGTCTCTACAGATCGCTCGCCTGCATCGCGCAGATGCTGTTCGCGCTCAACGAGCGCTATCTGATCAACGAAAAGGGCGCGCTCCAGGAGGCGGCTCGCCTGCCGCTCACGATCCCGCATCTGGCAGAACGCACTGACGATGTCTGGCGGCTGATCGGCGATGGCGCCTTGCCTCCGCCTGTGAAGTCTTGCGCAAGATCGACCGGCAGTTGAAGGTGCTGTCTCAATGAAGGCATGGAGAGCTCGGTGACATCTGACGGTCCGGTCGTCTACGAACGTGTCGACAACATCGCGCGCATCACGCTGCGCCGCCCGCCCGTCAATGCGCTGAGCCTCGAGATGATCCGCAGCGTTGTCGCAGCGTTCCGCCGCGCGGCGGACGATGACGGCGCGCGCGTGGTCGTGCTGGCGAGTGCATTTGCAAAACGCTTTTCAGCGGGCCTCGATCTCGACATCCTGCTCGGCAGATCCGGCGCCGAGATCCGCGAATTCCTCCAGGCGCTCTATATCGACCTCTACGATGCTCAGTATGGGTTGGGAAAGCCGTCGATCGCCGCGGTCGGTGGCGCGGCGCGCGGCGGCGGCATGACCATGGCGGTGTCCTGCGACGTGGTGCTGGCGGCCGAGAGCGCGACGTTCGGCTATCCCGAGATCGACGTCGGCGTCATCCCGGCGATCCACTACGCACATCTGCCGCGCATCGTCGGACGCCATCGTGCCTTCGAGCTGCTGTTCACCGGCCGGGTCTTCAGCGCCATGGAAGCATGCGAACTTGGTGTCATTAACCGCGTCGTCGGCGATGCCGAACTCGAGGCGGAGGTGCTGAAGCTTGCGGCGCAATTCTCCGCCAAATCGGCCGCGGTGCTGCGGATGGGCCGCGCGGCCTTCATGCGCCAGATCGATCTCGACTATCGACGCAGCATCGCCAGCGCCGTGGACGATTTCTGCAACGTCGCGACGTCGGATGAGGCGCAGGAGGGGTTGCGGGCGTTTGTGGAGAAGCGGCCGCCGAAATGGTGAGGCGGCGTTCAGGCGGTCCTGTCCACGGAGGATGACGTATCGGCCGGCGGATATTTCGTCACCGGCACCATGAACGATTTCGTGCCGACCTGGTAGATGACCTTGCCGTTCTGACCGTCGTCGGTCGCGATCTGCGCCTGACCGAACATGATGACGTTCTTGTAGACGTAGCCGGTGCCCTGGCGCGTGACGCCGTCGGTGGTGACGCTGACCTGCGCTTCCTTGCCGTTGACGGAAAGCACCTTGAAGCTCGCGCTCTTGCCGTTGTCGGGAGAATAGCCGCCCCAGCTGCCCATGAGGCGGCTGTCGGAAGCCGGCGGGGCTTGCTTCTCGAGGTTTGCGGTCTGCTTGCCGGCGCCGCCGAACGAGAACAGCATCACCATGTTCTTGCCGTCCTTGGTGCCGACCGTGACCCCACCGAAGGTGATGAGCGTGCCCTGGACCTCGGCAAAGCCGCGCTCGGTGTGCCCGTTATGGGTGTACTCGACCTGCGCCCGGGCACCGCGGATGTTCACGACCTTGAACCCGACGGGCTGGTTGTTGCCCACCCAATTGCCCTTCCAGTCGCCGACCAGAGCGCTCTGGTGATACAGGCGCTCATTGGCGGGCGATATCTGGTTGGTGCTCGATGTGACGATGGCCATTGCAGTGCTCGGAGACAGGTCCGACAAACCCGCTTTCGTTCGCCCCAGCTTACGTCAGGATGCCGGCTGGAAACGGACGGAAACCGACTGATTAGGGCCATGCACCGGTTAACGAGCGGTTAAATTCGACCGCCGGGCGAGATGAGGCGAAAGGTCCCCAGGGAGTGCGCTATCAGCGGCCCCAGCGGTCCGACCAGATTTTCTCGCCGATCAGGCAATTGACGCGCGGCTCCTTGTCCGCGACGCGCATCGTGGGGCGCTCCGGCGTGCGGCCGGCAACCTCCATCAGCAGCTTGGTGCGGATCGCTTCCTTGAACTTGTCGCGGTCCTTGATCGTGATGACGAAGGAGCCGGGACCGCCGATGACGCAGTCCTCGTAGTAGAAATCGAGATTGTCGATGTCCATGGTCGAATAGGACGGCTCCTTGACCATGATCGGCAGGCCGTTGATGACGACGCCCTTCTCCAGCGCGGCGTCTCGCGCCACCGTGACCGGGCCGCCATTGTTGTTGGGGCCGTCGCCGGAAATGTCGATCACGCGGCGCAGGCCCCGATAGGGATCCTCGTCAAACAGCGGCATCGCGAAAGTGATCGCGCCGGAGATCGAGGTGCGCGAGGCGCGCCGGATCGGCGTCTTCATGATCTCGGCGGCGACCGCATCCGCCGTCTCGGGGCCGTCGACCAGCCGCCAGGGAATGATGATCTTCTGGTCGCTCGAGGCGGCCCATTCGAAATAGGTCACGGCGATCCGGCCGTTCGGACCGAGCTTCAGAGCCTGGAGGAACTCCTTCGACTGGATCGCCTGCGCATAGCCCTCGCGCTGGATCGCGAGTTCGTCCATGTCCATGGAGTAGGACACGTCGACCGCGAGGATCAGCTCGACGTCGACCGTCTGCGCGTCTCTGTCGCCCGCGAGCCGCTGCGGCTGATGTTTGGGCGGTTCGAATTTCGGCCCTGGTGCCGCGACGCCCGCGACGTCCCCTCCGGCAAACATGCCGGCAACCAACACAGCCCCGATCGAGAACAGCAAGCGCATCGCGGCCTCCCGTCGTATGACGTGATGGTGACATGCAATCGCCGAGCCGCAAAGGGCGAAGATCGCTTGCGCTTCACATTCAAGTTAAGAAGCGGCGGGCCGGGAAGCTGCGGGCTGCAATGTGCGCGCTTTGCGCAAAGCTGCCGCCGTGTTGCCACGCTCGCGCCGCCGGACACGCCCGGTCGCTCGCATCATCGGGCTCACGGGCGAAGCTGGAACGACAAGCCGCGGGACAGAACTCCCCGCCTACTTGTCCGGCACAATTTCCATGCTAGGTTGGCCGCACAGATGGGGATGGAGTCCCCCGATAACCGCCCGGCGGTCGATGACCGCAGTGGGCTGATGACTCCTGCTTGAGGTGGGGCAATGTTTGAGCCTCTGCCTTCGGCGGGAGCATGGACAAACCCGCCAATGGCGGGTTTTTTGTTGTCTGGTGCAAAGGCCAGGAGAAGGCGAAGTCGTGACGACGACGACACCGAATGCCGAGCGTGCGGGGCTGCCCAGGGGAGTGTGGGTGCTCGGCTTCGTCTCGATGCTGATGGATATCTCCTCCGAGATGATCCATGCGCTGCTGCCGCTCTATCTCGTCACCGTGCTTGGCGCTTCGACGCTGACCGTCGGCTTCATCGAGGGCATTGCGGAGGCAACCGCCTCGATCACCAAGATCTTTTCCGGCGCATTGTCCGACTGGCTCGGCCGTCGCAAGCTGCTCGCCGCACTCGGCTATGGACTTGCCGCGCTGACAAAGCCGCTGTTCCCGCTCGCGCCCAGCGTCGGATGGCTGGTGGCTGCGCGCTTCATCGATCGCGTCGGCAAGGGCATTCGCGGCGCGCCGCGCGATGCGCTGATCGCCGATATCGCCCCGGTCGGCCTGCGCGGGGCGAGCTTTGGCCTGCGCCAATCACTCGACACGATCGGCGCCTTCATGGGGCCGCTCGCGGCGATAGGCCTGATGTGGTGGACGGCAGACAATTTCACCGCGGTGTTCTGGATGGCGGTGCTGCCGGCCTTCCTGTCCTTCGGCTTGATCGCGTTCGCGGTGAGCGAACCGGAGCCGGACCCGAGCCGTGAGCCTGCAAAGAATCCGCTCAACCTCGCCGCAATGCGGCAACTCGGAGCGATCTATTGGCGCGTGGTGGCCGTCGGCATCGTCTTCACGCTCGCGCGCTTCAGCGAGGCCTTTCTGATCCTGCGCGCACAGAACATCGGGCTCAATGCGATGTGGGTGCCGGCAGTGCTGGTGCTGATGAACATCGCCTACGCCCTGTCGGCCTATCCGGCCGGCGTGCTCTCCGACCGGATCAACCGGACCGGCCTGCTCGCGCTCGGGCTCGTCTTCCTCGCTGGTGCCGATCTGGCGCTCGCTCTACTGCCGAATCTGGCAGGCCTCGGGCTCGGAGTCGTGCTGTGGGGGCTGCATATGGGACTGACACAGGGCCTGCTCTCGGCCCTCGTCGCTGACGCCGCGCCGCCGAACCTGCGCGGCACCGCGTTCGGCTATTTCAATCTGTTCACCGGCCTCGCCCTGCTGGCCGCGAGCGTGATCGCGGGGGCGCTGTGGGACGCCTATGGTCCGGCCGGAACGTTCCTTGCGGGGCTTGGCTTCGCGCTGGTTTCGCTTCTGGGATTGCTCGCCGTCGGCGATGGTCTGGCGGCGGAGGATAAAGGATGACGGGAGGCTGTTCATCGTGCTGAGCGGAGCAATGGCGATCGTGATCGGTAGCGCCCTGGGCGGCTGCGCCCGCTATTTCGTCTCCGGCGTGATCGCGCGGCGGCTGGGCGAAACATTTCCGTGGGGCACCATGACCATCAACGTCACCGGCGCCTTCCTGATCGGCATTTTCGGCGCGCTGGCGACCCATCCCGGCTCGGCCTTCGCTGCGCCCAATCCATGGCTGTTCGCAGTGACCGGTTTTCTCGGCTGCTACACCACGGTGTCCTCGTTCAGCCTGCAAACGCTGACGCTGGCGCGCAGCGGCGAGCCGATGCATGCGCTCGGCAATATCGTGCTCTCGGTCGGACTGTGCCTTGCCGCCGTCAGTTGCGGCTTCCTCCTTGCGGACAGCCTGGGAGGCTAGAGGTAGATGAAGTCCCCCTCTTCCGCCGAGCGCTGGCGCACTGCGATGCTCTATGCCTGGGTTGCCGCGGGCAGCATCGTCGGTGGCCTGACGCGTTATCTCGTCGGGCTCGCGCTCGATACCGGGCCGGGCTTTCCCTTCGCGACGCTGTTCATCAACGCGACGGGCTCGCTGATCATCGGCTTCTACGCGACGCTGACCGGCCCCGACGGCCGCATGCTGGCGCGGCCCGAGCACCGGCAATTCGTCATGACCGGGTTCTGCGGCGGCTACACCACCTTTTCGACCTTCAGCCTCGAGACCTTCCGCCTGTTCCACGGAGGCATGAAATACACGGCGCTCGCCTACATCGCCGCTTCCGTGATCTGCTGGCTGGTGTCGGTGTGGATCGGCCATATGATGGCGAGCCGCTACAACCGCTTGACAAGGAGCTGACCATGCAAATTCCCGCTCAGGCAGTTTCGCTCCGGATCTTCATCGGCGAGAGCGACCATTTCGACGGCAAGCCGCTCTATGAAGCGATCGTGATGACGGCGCGCGAGCGGCACCTCGCCGGCGCTACCGTGCTGCGCGGGCCGATGGGGTTCGGCAAGTCGAGCCGGCTGCATACCTCGAAGATCCTGCGGCTGTCGGAAGACCTGCCGCTCTTGATCGAGATCGTCGACAGCGAGGACAACATCAACGCATTCCTGCCCATCCTGGATGGCATGATGTCGAGCGGGCTGATCACCTTGGAGAAGGTGCAGGTCCTGCAATATGGTGCGAAGGCCGCGAGCTGAGCGCCGCGGCAGCAACCCCAGCCCGCCGTGTCCAGGAGGCGGAATGAACGACACTGTCACCAAGCCGAAGACGCGGACGAAGACCAAGGTCGAGCGGCCGAAGCTGCACAAGGTCATCCTGATCAACGACGACTACACGCCGCGCGAATTCGTCACCATGATCCTCAAGGCCGAGTTCCGCATGAGCGAGGATGAGGCCTACAAGGTGATGATCACAGCGCACAAGCTGGGCGCCTGCGTCGTCGCCGTGTTCACCAAGGACGTCGCCGAGACCAAGGCCACGCGCGCCACCGACGCCGGCCGCGCCAAGGGCTATCCGCTGCTGTTCACGACGGAGCCGGAGGAGTAAATTTCAGCCGCCCGCCGCGTGCTCTCTTCCGCCAGCCCATACACACGCTGCGCCTTGGAAAATCCCGCGATCGGAAATTCTCCGAGCTCGTGCCAATCGTGGCGGCAGACATTGGCAAAACCCTCCGAGGCGACGACGGTCCGCCCCAGCCGGCCCGTGATCTTCTCGAGCCGGGCCGCGAGATTGACGGCGGGGCCGATGCAGGTGAAGTCCAGCCGGTTGCCGCCGCCGATATTGCCGTAGAGGATGTTGCCGACATGCAGCGCGACGCCGAAGCGGAAGCGCTCGACGGCCTCTCCGACTGGAAACGCGAGCGCCTCGACGCTGGCGCGGGATTCGCGCGCCGCTTCCAGCACACCCGCGCAGACATGCGCGGCATCGCCGACATATTCGTCGATCGGAAACACCGCGAGCAGCCCGTCGCCCATGAATTTCAGCACCTCGCCGCCATGATCCCGGATCGCGGTGACCTGACAGTCGAAATAGTGATTGAGGATCTGGACCACCGTCTCGGCCGGCAACCGGTCCGACAGCGCGGTGAAGCCGCGCAGATCCGACAGCCAGATCGCAGCCTGCATGGTGTCGTTGTGGCCGCGGCGGATCTGGCCGCCGAGGATGCGGGCACCGGCGCGATTGCCGACATAGGTGTCGAGCAGCATCTCCGCCGTGCGGCGCAGGCTGATGATCTCGCTGACGCGCGCGAGCGGCGCTATGATGGCCCGGATCGCCGCGATGTCGTCGTCGCTGAAGCCGCCGGGCTGCCGCGTCATCCAGCTCGTCGCGTTGACCGAGCCGTCGAGAAACGGCAGCGGCACCGCAACATAGTCGGTCACGCCTTCGGCGCGCATGTCGTTGACGATTGGAAACCGCTGGCTGCCGGGATCGTCGACGCGCCCCCTCACCTCCAGCCCCTGCTCGAACACGATCCGAAGCGGGCTCTGGGCAAACTCCGGCGAGTCCAGAACATCGAACTCGACCGCGCCGATTTCGACCCCTTCGCCCTGCCGCCAGATGAAGTTGCGGCCGAATATTTCCGGGTGGAGCGTGCGGATGAAGATGCCGAACCGGAACACCGGCAGGCCGGCCGCGACCAGGCGTTCGCAGAAATCCGCGATCATCTCGACCGGCTCTACCGACGACCAGGCGCCGTCGATCAGCCAATTGGAGACGCGCTGAAGCTCGGAGCTGCTCATGTCCGCATTTGCGGACGAAGTTGTGGGATCGTCAAGCTGCGCGGTGAGCTAGTACCGAGACATCAACGTCCCACCTGCCCGCGGTCGCGCAGGAAGTGGTCGGCCAGCACGCAGGCCATCATGGCCTCGCCGACGGGGACGGCGCGGATGCCGACGCAGGGGTCGTGGCGCCCCTTCGTGAAGATTTCGGTGTCCGCGCCCTGGCGATCGACGGTGAGACGGGGCTGCAGGATCGACGAGGTCGGCTTCACGGCGAAACGCACCACCACCGGCTGCCCCGTGGAGATGCCGCCCAGCACGCCGCCGGCATGGTTGGACAGGAAGCGCGTGCCGTCATTGCCGGTGCGCATCTCGTCGGCGTTCTCCTCACCGGTGAGCTCGGCCGCGCCAAAACCGGCGCCGATCTCGACGCCTTTCACCGCATTGATGGTCATCATCGCACCTGCCAGATCAGAATCGAGCTTGGCGTAGATCGGCGCGCCAAGGCCGGCCGGCACGCCTTCGGCGACGATTTCGATCACCGCACCGATCGAGGAGCCGCTCTTGCGGATGCCGTCGAGATAGGTCTCGAAGAACGCGGCCTTGTCCTTGTCCGGGCAGAAGAATGGATTCCTGGCGATCTCGTCCCAGTCCCATTTGCCGCGGTCGATCTTGTGCGGCCCCATCTGCACCAGCGCGCCGCGCACCCTGACGTCGGGCAGCACCTTTCGCGCGATCGCGCCAGCGGCAACACGCGTCGCGGTCTCGCGCGCCGAGGAGCGGCCGCCGCCGCGATAGTCGCGCAGGCCGTATTTGGCCTCATAGGTGAAGTCGGCGTGACCGGGGCGAAACTTGTCCTTGATCTCGGAATAGTCCTTGGAGCGCTGGTCGGTGTTCTCGATCAGGAGCCCGATCGGCGTGCCCGTCGTCACCTGCACGCCGGTCTCCGGATGCGCCATCACGCCGGAGAGGATCTTGACCTGGTCCGGCTCCTGGCGCTGCGTGGTGAAGCGCGATTGGCCCGGCCGGCGGCGATCGAGATCGCCCTGGATATCGGCCTCGGTGAGCGGAATCATGGGCGGACAGCCATCGACCACGCAGCCGATTGCCACCCCATGGCTCTCGCCGAAGGTGGTGACGCGGAACATGTGGCCGAAGGTGTTGAAGGACATCGCTGCTCGCAGGCTCGGTTCCAGTGTGTGGTAACGCGCGAGGAGCTGGGGGTCAAACCTAACTAAACTTCTCCAGCCGGCCCTCGCGGAACACGTAGACGGCGCCTTGCTGGATAGAGAGCTCGGCGGCGCCGGCGGGTGTCTCGATGCCCAAAGCCACCATCAGGGCCCGGCACGCGCCGCCATGGGCAACTGCGACGGTGTCGACCAGGAGCGACTCGTACCAATCGAGCATGCGCAGCTGCACCGCCGCATAGGTCTCGCCGCCAACGGGCGCCACCGTCCATTTGTCGGCGAGGCGCCTCGCATAGACGTCGGGATCGGTGGCCTCGCTTTCAGCCAGCGTCAGCCCCTCCCAGGTGCCGTAGCCGATCTCGCGCAGGCGATCGTCGAGCGAATAGTCGGCAGGCGGCAGTTCGAGCTTGCCGCGGACGAGTTCCATGGTCTGGCGCGCACGCCCGAGCGGGCTCGACACGTAGGGCAGCGCCGCTCTGTCCTTGCCGTCGCGCCTGAACAGATCGGCCAGAACGTCAGCCGCCTGCACGGCCTGGCCGCGGCCGCGCGCGTTCAGCGGGACGTCCCTGGTGCCCTGAAGCCTCCCGAGTGCATTCCACTCGGTCTCGCCGTGGCGAAGGAAGTAGATCGTGGGCACGGACATCGCGGCTGAAAGCTAGTCCTTGCCGCCGAAGGAGATATCCGGCGCATCGGGCCGCTTCATGCCGAGCACGTGATAGCCGGAATCGACGTGATGCACCTCGCCGGTGACGCCGCGCGAGAGATCTGAGAGGAAATACAGCGCGCTGCCGCCGACGTCTTCGGTGGACACGTTGCGCCGCAACGGCGCATTGTTCTCGTTCCACTTCAGGATATAGCGGAAGTCGCCGATGCCGGACGCGGCTAGCGTCTTGATCGGACCTGCCGAGATCGCGTTGACGCGGATGTTCTTCTCGCCGAGATCGGCGGCGAGATAGCGCACGCTCGCCTCCAGCGCCGCCTTCGCCACGCCCATCACGTTGTAATGCGGCATCCATTTCTCGGCGCCGTAATAGCTGAGCGTGATGAGCGAGCCACCATCCGTCATCAGCTTCTCGGCGCGTTGCGCCACCGCCGTGAACGAATAGCAGGAGATCAGCATCGACTTGGAAAAATTCTCCGGCGTGGTGTCGACGTAGCGGCCTTCGAGCTGCTCGCCATAGGCGATCGCATGCACCAGGAAGTCGATCTTGCCCCACTTCTCCTTCAACACCGCGAACGCAGCATCGATGGTCGCGGCATCGGTGACGTCGCAATGGCCGAGCACGAGACCGCCGATCTCGGCGGCGAGCGGTTCGACGCGCTTCTTCAGCGCATCGCCCTGATAGGTGAAGGCGAGCTCGGCTCCGGCGGCGTGGCATGCCTTGGCGATGCCCCAGGCGATCGAGCGGTTGTTGGCAAGGCCGAGAATGACCCCGCGCTTTCCTTGCATCAGACCTGAATTCTGCGCCATTTGAACGTCCCGTCGAACTCTTGGTGAGGTCTGGAGGTACACCAGCCCTCCCCTGCGGTACAGCCCTAATACGCCGCGTTAACGTTGTTTCGAGCGCCGGAATAGCCGTTCCATTCGGGTGTTATCATCGCTATAGGCGCCCGCGCCTGATACCAGGACGTCAAGACCGCAATGAGTGCGTTTCGCCAGAGTGTGGAGGCCATGATCCCGGCGTTGCGCCGCTACGCCCGCGCGCTCACGCGCGATGCGGACGCGGCCGATGATCTGGTGCAGGACACGCTGGTGCGGGCACTGCGTTCGGAGCGATTGTTTCTCGGCGGTGACGTCAGGAGCTGGCTCTACACGATCCTGACCAACCTCAACAAGAACCGGCGGCGCTCGCTGGCAAGGCGGCCGCAGTTCATGCAGCTGACGGAGAACAACCCGGATGCCAGCGGCACCGAAGCCGAAGGCCGCGACATCGAGCGGGCGCTGGCGACGCTCGTCGAGGAGCAACGTTCGGTGCTGCTGCTGGTCATGCTGGAGGGCATGAGCTACCGCGAGGTCGCCGACATCCAGGGCGTGCCGATCGGCACCGTGATGTCGCGCCTGGCCCGCGCCCGCGCCCACGTCAAGGCCTCGCTGGACGGCGAGCGCACGACGCTCAGGCGGGTGAAATGATGGCAGGGTTGATGCATCGCGTGTCGTCCACCCGCAGCGTGCCGATGCCGCGAGCGAAGTCGAGCTTGGAACGAGATTTAGGGCCACAGAGCCAGAGACGATCGATATGAACGAGCGCAAGATCCCAGTGACCGAGGACGAACTGCACGCCTATGTCGACGGCGAGCTGCCGGCCGAGCGCCGGGCCGACGTCGAGGCCTTTCTTGCCGCCCATCCTGACGAGGCCGAGCGCGTGCAGTCCTGGCGGGCCATGGCGGAGATGCTGCACGCCCGTTACGACACCGTCGCCCAGGAGCCGGTGCCGGCGCGGCTGGAGCTCGAGCGGCTGGAACGCCGCCCGCGGCAGTGGCTCTATGGCGCCGCGGCCGCTGTGCTGGTTGCTTTCGTCGCCGGCGGCACGGCCGGTTGGGTCGCGCATGGCGCCGCAAGCGCACCCTCGACCTTCCAGAGCTTTACCGCAGACGCGCTCGACGCCCACCGCCTCTATGTCGTCGAGGTCCGCCACCCCGTCGAGGTTGGCGGAAACGAGCGCGACCATCTCCAGGCCTGGCTGACCCGGCGCTGCGGCTGGACCGTGTTCGCGCCGAACCTGGAGGCCAGCGGGTTGAAGCTCGTCGGCGGCCGGCTTTTGCCGGGGCCGAACGGCCCGGCCTCGTTCCTGATGTATGAGGGGGCCTCTGGCGAGCGCTACACGATCTACACCGCCAAGACCGAGAATGGTGCGACGCAAATGCGTTACGCCAAAACGGACAAGGACGGCGCGCTGTTCTGGGCCGAGCGCGGCGTCGGCTATGTCGTCAGCGGCGGCGGTGATCGCGACCGGCTGACCAAGGTGGCGCAGGCCGTCTACGATCAGGCCGAGAAAAACGGCACCTAGACAGCCGCTCGAGCGTGGTGCCCAGATTCCGTCATCGAAAATTTGGAATCAAGACATCGGCGCGTCTCATTATCGCACCGGATGATCACGCGAAAATGAGCAGCGTTCGATCCGCCGATCGACGCGGGCGGCCTCGATTGGGGTTTTTGGTACCGCGCTGGTCCCCCTCTCGAGGCCGCACCTTTTTATCGGCTGCCCCGCCGGACAGCCGACACGTCTCCAACGTCAGCGTCGAAGCGCGAGCCGCGCTTCAGGCGTATGTTGAGCATCATCCTTTCGGGAAGAGAACGCTCCGATCGTCGAACTGGCCTCGGATAGCGCCCTAGCCGAGTCCGCTACGTGGATTGTAGGGGTGTTGGTCCCGCCACTTCTCCATCAATGCTTCAAGCTCGGCGTCGTTCCCGTCCGGTAGCATAATCCTGATGGTGACGAAGAGATCCCCGGTTCCGCCAGCTTTCGGCAGGCCCTTGCCCTTGAGGCGGAAGGTCCGGCCACTGGAGGTGTTCTTCGGCACCGAAAGCTCCACGGCATTGCCGAGGGTGGGCACGCGGACCTTAGCCCCGAGCACCGCCTCGTAGAGCGTGACCGGCAGGTCGATACGCAGGTCGGCGCCCTCGACCTTGAAGTAGGCGTGCGGCGCGATGCTGATGGTGATGAGGAGATCGCCGGGCGGATGGCCCTGCGCGGACTCGCCCTGCCCCCGAAGCCGGATCTGCTGGCCCTCGGTGACCCCAGCCGGAATCTTGACGTTGAGCTCCTTGCCCGTCGGCAGCCGGACGCGCTTCTCGCCACCCTTGACCGACTCTTCCAGCGAGACGGACATGGCAACATTCACGTCGAGATCGAGCCCGATCCCGCCGGTGTCGAATTCGAACTGGGCGCCGCCGCCGGCCCCAGGCCGCGCGCCACGCATCCCGCCGCCGAACATGCTGTTGAGGATATCCTCGAACGCGCCGCCACCCTGGCCAGGGCCACCACCGGAGCGGAACGTATAGCTTTCGAACCCGCCGGGGCCGGCGCGGCCGCGCGGCCCGCCGCCGCCCGGAAAACCCTGGAAGCGCGGCTTGCCCTCGGCGTCGATCTCGCCGCGGTCGAACAGCTTGCGCTTGTCCTCGTCGCCGATGATCTCGTTCGCCGAGTTGATCTCGGAGAAGCGCTCGGCGGCTTTCGGGTCGTCCTTGTTGCTGTCGGGATGGTGCTTCTTGGCAAGCTTGCGATAGGCGCTTTTGATCGCGGCAGCGCTGGCGCTCCGCGGCACCCCCAAGACCTCATAGGGGTCGCGCATCCGTCACGTCTCCTTCAAGAAATCGAATTGTTCAAAGGGCTCCCCGCCCCATCTGCGATCCATGTGGGGAGAGCGTGGCATTTTTGCAACTAGGCTTGCCGGCCGAATCCTAGCTCCGCCACGGCTTTAGCGTATGAATCTCCCAACGGCCACGGGTGCTTTGGCAGCCGGCGCCCTGGAGCCAGCTTTCGGTCGCCCCGTTGACGTAGCTCGCCAGGAAATCGCGGCATTTGCGGCCGTCCTCGGCGGCATAGGACTGCGCGATCGGCGTCACCGAACCGCGCGCCCCGGTCTCCGGATTCTCCCAATGCTGGCTGGAATCCTTGTCGCCCTTGCTGAGGACGTCGGAGGCAGCGTTGCGGGCGAAGGCGAGATCGGTCTCGGTCGGCGGGGCCTCCTTTGCCGGACGCGCGATCGAACCGGTGAGGTCGTTGTCGTCGGCCTTGGCGTAGGCACTCTGGTCGTTGCGGGAAAAGCTGCATCCCCCGGTCCCGAGCCCGATGAGGATGATCGTCATGACAAAGCCGGACGGCCGGATCGCCGATAGGCCAACGCGTCCCCATGCCCTATATAGGGCGGGAGCGGACAACAACGCGTTTTGGGCCGCGGGACGCAACTCGGACTCCAGACATGACCGACACGACCTCGATGAAACACCAGACACCCTTAACATCCGGTGATTTCACCGCCGCCGACGAGCCATTTGCGTTGTTCGAGGCCTGGCTGAACGAGGCAATCAAGAGCGAGCCGAATGATCCGAACGCCATGGCGCTCGCAACCGTCGATCCCGACGGGCTGCCTGATGTGCGCATGGTGCTGATGAAGGGCTTCGATACCGAGGGTTTTGTCTTCTACAGCCACATCGCGAGCCAGAAGGGCCGCGAACTCGCCGCAAATCCTAAGGCAGCGTTACTTTTCCACTGGAAGTCGCTGCGCCGTCAGGTCCGCATCCGCGGCAACGTGACGCCGGTGACCGACGCCGAGGCCGACGCCTATTTCGCCACCCGCCCCAAGCAGGCGCAGATCGGCGCCTGGGCGAGCAAGCAGTCGCAGGAGCTGGAGAGCCGCTTCGCCTTCGAACAGGCGATTGCGAAAGTCGCGGCCAGATACGTCATCGGCGAAGTGCCGCGGCCGCCGGGGTGGAGCGGCTGGCGCATCACGCCCTCGCGGATCGAGTTCTGGCACGACCGCCCATTCCGTCTGCACGACCGCATCGAATTTCGCCGTGACGCGGCCGGCCAACCATGGTCCAAGACGCGGATGTATCCGTGAGATTTGGGCCGACCTGAAAGATGTCCATGCCGCATTCGTCCAATGCGCCGCGCCGTACGCTGCTCCTGACCGGAGCCAGCCGCGGCATCGGCCACGCCACCGTGATCCGCTTCTCCTCGGCGGGCTGGCGCGTCATCACCTGCTCGCGGCACCCGTTCCCCGAGGACTGCCCGTGGGACGCGGGACCCGAGGACCACATCCAGGTCGACCTCGGCAATCCCCAGGACACCGCGCGCGCGATCAACGAGATCCGCAGCCGGCTGGAAGGCGGCACGCTGCATGCGCTGGTCAACAACGCCGCGATCTCGCCGAAGGGCCCCGGCGGCTCCCGGCTCGGCTCGGTCGACACCGATCTCGACACCTGGACGCATGTCTTCCATGTCAATTTCTTCGCGCCGATCATGATGGCGCGCGGGCTGATCGAGGAATTGAAGGCGGCCAAGGGCTCGGTCGTGAACGTCACCTCGATCGCCGGCTCGCGGGTGCATCCGTTCGCGGGCGCCGCCTACGCGACGTCGAAGGCCGCGCTGGCGTCCCTGACGCGCGAGATGGCCTCCGATTTCGGCCGCGTCGGCGTGCGCGTCAACGCGATCGCGCCGGGCGAGATCGACACCTCGATCCTGTCGCCGGGCACCGAGAAGATCGTCGAGCAGCAGATCCCGATGCACCGCCTCGGCACGCCCGACGAGGTCGCCAAGATCATCTACGTGCTGTGCACGGAAACCAGCTCTTACGTCAACGGTGCCGAGATTCACATCAACGGCGGCCAGCACGTATGATCCGTTCGCGTCATTGCAGGTCGTGACGGAGCAAGGGCGACAACCTCGCTCTCGCGTCCCGGACGCGCTGCGGCACGCAGTGACGCTGCGTAGAGCCGGGACCCAGGGTGGCGCGGCACGCGGCGAGATGGGCCCCGGCTCTGCAGCGCACCGCTGAACCGGACGATGCTTCGCATCGCCGGGCCGCTGCGCGGCGTCCGGGGCACGAGAGCGGTGGGTGGCGCGCATACTCTCTCCACGTCATTGCGAGGAGCCCTTGCGACGAAGCAATCCAGAATCTTTCCGCGGAGAGATTCTGGATTGCTTCCGCCTTCGCCAAGGCTTCGGCGGACAATTCGCTGCGCTCGCAATGACGGAGTTCAAATGCGCATTCCGACGTGCAGTGCCGTAGGGTGGGCAAAGCGACTTGTCCGCCATAGCTCGAAGAGCGACGGCGGAAGCGTGCCCACGTATCTTTTGCGGCCGAGACGAGAGAGATCGTGGGCACGGCGCAAGAGCGCCTTTGCCCACCCTACGATATTTGAGCTTGTGACACGCAGACATGCCTTCTCGCTCTCGCGGCTTGATTCACCCGAGCTTTGCTTGGTCACTCCACCCTCTTGATCCAAGAGGGCGCAGGGAAGGCCGGGTGCTGGACCTCGCACCCGCGGTCCGCTGCGCGAAAATGCGCACGCAGGAAGAACCGCACAGCAGCATACAGGTGGTGCCGATCACTCGGCCTTCCCTGCGCGATGGTTGGACGGCTTATGCCGTGCTCTCCCGGGAGCCGAACTTTCCTTCTGGCCTCCCTCGCCCCGCGAATTGGATGATGCAGTCTGCCCGGTTGGGCTCGCTCGCACCTTCGCGACAGCTTGACCGTGGCAACGACGGCCAGGACCACACGGTTTTGCCGTACGCACGGCCCGCCATGTCGCCCGCAGTATTTCCAGCCCTGTCGACGAAGCCAGAAACTTACAGGCGAGACGAACCTGACAGCGCCGCTCGTCTGCACGAAGCCTCGGGCTCACAGGGACTACCCGCCCTGCCCGCGCCTCTCATGCCGACGCTGCCGCGTCCACCGCAAGCCCGGGCGGTGG